>JACKAW010000002.1 GCA_020634885.1 Anaerolineales bacterium | reverse complement strand
TCCAGCGCACTTTCCTGCACCTCTCGCGCAGTTGAAAGCTGCTTGAGCGTTTCTTCCAATTCTGCCAGGCGGCGCTTGCGTTCATCTTCTTCGGCTAACTCGGCTTCAATTTCTGCCACGCGCCCGTCAATTTCGTTAACTTCCGATTCCAATTCCTTGCGGCGGTTGGCGGTTTTTTCTTTGTAAGTCTCCCAAATTTCCAAACCAAGGATCGAGCCAAGGATCGTCTTACGGTCACTGGCTTTCTTTTGGGTAAATTGATCTGCCTTACCCTGCAAAAAGAACGAAGCATTAATAAAGGTCTCGTAATCAAGACGCAAGGTTTGCTCAATGCGTGCCTGCGTATCGCGGGTGGTCTTTTCCGTCAAAGGTCTCCAATGCCCACCTTCCACCTTCTGCCCACTGCCCTCTGCCTTCCGTCCTCCGCCTTCCGCCTCCCACTCCCCACTCCAAACCTGAAACTCCAGCACCGTACTCTTATTCCTCGGCAGCGTCCGCTGAACACGATACACATTGCCCTCGTACTCAAACGTCAACACAACTTCAGCAGCCTTCACATCCTGATTAAGGTTGATCACATCAGTGCCTTTACCGCGCGACTCACCGAACAAAGACCAGGTGAACGCATCCAACAGCGAAGACTTCCCCGCCCCATTATGACCAGAAATGCAGGCAAGGTTCACCGCCTGAAAATCCAACTCAACGGGATCGTGGTATGAAAGAAAACCGGCTATCTTTAACTTCAAAGGAATCATCTAATTAGCACCCAAGTGCATGGATTATAATCGAACCACCATGTACGATGCATCCGACACACCACAAACACGCCGCCGCCTCAGACTCATCACTGCCATCCTTCTCACCATCCCCTGCTATTGCGCCGGTATCGTCTTTCTCTCTTTCGCACCCGATGCCAAAGATGCCACCCCCACCCCCAGCGCCACCCTCAACGCCGAAACACAAACCGCCATATCCAGCAATACACCGCCGGTTGTAACAGGCTCACCCACCAATACCCCCACCGAAACATTCACACCCACCGCCACTGAAACAGGCACAGCCACCAACACCCCGTTCCAACCGGCAACCCTTACACCATCTTTAACTCTCACCCTGGTACCTTCTAATACAGCAACGAACACCTTTACACTTACGCCATCCATCACGCCATCCAATACACCCACCCCCACCAACACCTTTACACTTACACCATCCAACACACCCACCAACACCCTCACCCCATCTCCAACTGCCTTTGGACCATGACCAACATACTCCCCTTCCTAAAATCCCTTATCTCTGTCTCCGGTCTTTCCGGGGATGAAGCCCCCGCGGCGGAGCTCATCAAAAAACAATGGACTCCGCTGGTGGATGAACTCTCCCAAAACAACCTCGCCTCTGTTCTTGGACTGAAACGGGCTACGCTAAAGAAAAGCAGTTCCCGCCCCTCGGTCTTGATCGCCACCCACATGGATGCCATCGGCATGATGGTCACCCGCATTGTGGATGAGTTCATCTACGTCACCAACGTTGGCGGCATTGATTCTCGCGTGTTGCCCGGCACACCCGTTACCGTCCACGCCTCTGGCACAAAAGAAGAACTGTACGGCGTTATCGCCATGCCGCCTGCCAACCTGATTCCAAATGGAGAAGGCAGCGGCGTAATTGCCATGAAGTATCTGTTCATTGACACGGGACTCACCGCAAATGACGTTGCAAAAAAAGTCCGCGTGGGCGATAGAGTCTCTTTCGCAACAGAAGCCACCGACCTATCCGGTGGAACCGTAAGCGGACACTCGCTCGATAACCGCGCTTCCGTCGCCGCGCTCACCATCTGCCTTGAAGAGCTTCAGTCCAAATCTCATCTTTGGGATGTGTGGGCAGTGGCATCTTCACAGGAAGAAGTCGGCGGCTACGGCGCATCTACCAGCACATTTCAAGTCCGCCCCACCATTGCCGTTGCGGTAGATGTCACCTTCGGCAGAGGAACCGGCGCAACCAATTACGAAACCTTTGCCCTCGGCAAAGGCGTAACGCTGGGGCTTGGCGCGAACATTCACCCCTTCCTGTATCAACGCTTCAAAGAAGTTGCCGAGCGGGTGGAAATTCCCGTGTTCGACGAACCCATGCCCGAATACTCCGCCACCGATGCCGAAGATATGCAACTCCAAGCCGATGGCATTCCCACCATGGTGATGAGCATCCCGCTGCGTTACATGCACACCCCCGTGGAAGTGATCGCCCTAAAAGATGTCCAACGCGCCGGACGCTTGTTGGCTGAGTCTATCGCCTCACTCGAAGCCGATTTTATTGAAAGAATTGTCTGGGATTAATCAAAATGTAGGTCACGCTTTGAGCGTGACTGTCTCACGTTGAATACCCGTACCAGACACTTAACGTGACCCACGAAAAAGATTATGCTAAATATTGCCAACCCTCAAATTAAACTGCTCGAAAAACTCTGCAACGCCATGTCCGTCTCCGGCGATGAAGGCGAAGTGCGCCGCATTGTGTTAGAAGAGGTAAAACCCTACGCCGATGAAATCAAAGTCGATGCGCTCGGAAGTGTGCTCGTCCGCAAAAAGGGTGCAGGCAAGAAGCCGCTGCGTGTGTTGATCGACGCCCACATGGACGAAGTCGGCTTCATGATCGTACATGACGACGGCGAAGGCTTTTATCAGTTCAAAACCATCGGCGGCATTGACGAACGCCACCTCGTCGGCAAACAGGTCATCGTCGGCAAAGACCACACCCCTGGCGTACTCGGCGCCCGCCCCATTCACCTGACAACCGCCAGCGAACGCAGCCACCCCGTAGATGTTGAATCCATGCGCATTGACCTGGGCATTGACGGCAAAGCCAAAGTGGGAGACCGCGCCACCTTTGCCACCAAGTTCAGGCGGGTCGGTCCCTCCATCATGTCCAAATCCATCGACGACCGCATTGGGGTGGCAATTCTCATTGAATTGCTCAAGAACGCCCCGAAACATATTGAGCTTTGCCTCGCATTCAGCGTACAAGAAGAGATCGGTCTGCGCGGCGCCAAAGTGGCGGGCTATTACTTTGAACCCGACCTAGCCATTGCCGTTGACTCCACCCCCGCCCGCGACCTGCCCGATTACAGCGGCGCCGAAAATTACACCTACAACACCCGCCTTGGGTTTGGTCCTGCCATTTACCCGGCTCATGCCCCCGTCATCAGCGACCCGCGCCTTGTTAAGTTTTTGCAGGATGTGGGCGACAAACACAAAATTCCCTACCAACTCCGTCAACCTGGCGGCGGCGGAACGGATGCAGGCACCATTCAACAAGCTCGTGCCGGTGTGCCGGTGGTTTCGGTATCTGTGCCGCACCGCTACACCCACAGCCCCGTCAGCATTTCGCGGGTGGATGATTGGAAGAATACCCTCAACCTTCTCCACTCTGCTTTGAAAGAAATGACACCCGCTTTATTAAAACGATAGTTTAGAGGTCATGTGAACGGTCTAATTGCTTTACTCGGTTCTGGAGAATATTTACCGGTAATGAATGACGTGGATGCCCACCTTCTCGCCAATTGCGGCGCGCACGGACGCAAGCCAAAAGTTGTCTGTCTGCCGACGGCGGCAGGGCAGGAAGGCGATGCCAGTGTTGGGCGTTGGATGAAGATGGGCGAAAATCACTTTGCCGCGCTCGGCGCCGAGGTGCAGGCGCTCAAGGTTACAGACAAAGAAACTGCCAACGATCTGAATCACGCCACGGCTGTGGAAGAAGCGGATCTTGTCTACTTCTCCGGCGGAAGCCCCGCGTATCTTTATCAAACCATGAAAGATAGTTTGGTGTGGCAGGCGGCTGAAAAAGTTTTTGAACGCGGCGGAGTGTACGCGGGATGTTCGGCAGGCGCGATGATCCTCGGGCGCGAAGTGCCGGATTTTAGAATGCTCGGCTCACGGACTACGCCGGTGTTTGGTCGGGTTCCAGCGGCATTTATCCTCCCGCATTTTGATGCCATGTCCATCGTGCGTAAGCCGCTCACATCTGCCATGCGCAACCGCCTGCATGATGATGAAGTGATGATCGGGATCGATGAGAACACTGCCATTATTGGCAAAGCAAACGAAGAATGGATCGTGATGGGCGTGGCGAAGGCGCACGTCTTTACGAGAGATGAAAGCAAGAGTTACGCCGCTGGCGAAAAATTCACTTTGGGAAAATAGTCCATGAAATCATTACTCAAAACACTTACTGAAACATTTGCTCCTTCTGGTTACGAAGACGCAGTTCGGCAGATCATTCAAAAAGAAGTGAAGCCGTACGCCGATGAAATTCGAGTGGATGCGATGGGAAGTTTGATCGTCCACAAAAAGCCGACGGTGAAGGCAAAGAACTCACGGCGCATCATGCTCGCGGCTCACATGGATGAGATCGGCGTGATCGTCAGCCATGTGGATAAGAACGGCTTTGTCCGCTTTACCAGCAACGGCGGTGTGTTTGGTCGTTATACTCTCGGTGCGCGCGTCCGCTTTATGAACGGCGCAACCGGCGTGATCGGTTTTGATAAATTAGAGTCTGTAAATGATGCCCCGCCCATGAGCAAAATGTACATTGATATGGGCGCCAAAAGCCGAAAAGATTGCCCCGTAAAAGTGGGTGACTTCGGCGCATTTGACCGTGACTATATTGAAATGGGTGGTCGCCTCGTTGCCAAATCCATGGACGACCGCTCTGGTGTTGTGGTTTTGATCGAAGCATTAAAATCCATCAAGTCTACGCCGAATGATCTGTACTTCGTTTTCACCACCCAGGAAGAAGTGGGCGTGCGTGGCGCAGGCACCGCCGCCTATGGCATTGACCCCGAGATCGGCATCGCCATTGATGTGACCGGTACAGGTGACACGCCTGCTTCGTTGAAAATGGCTATGGAGTTGGGCAAGGGTCCGTGCGTGAAAGTCCGCGACCCGGGTATGCTCTCCGATCCGCGCGTGGTGGAGTGGATGGCATCCACCGCCGAGAAGGCAAAGATCCCCTATCAGCGGGAAGTACTGCTGGTGGGCAGCACCGATGCGCGCGCCATTCAGGTCAGCCGCGCCGGTGTGATGGCGGGAGCGCTGTCCATTCCGTGCCGTTATATCCACTCCGCTTCAGAGATGGTGGATTACGAGGATTTGGTCAATTCGGTAAAACTGCTCACAGCCTTATTGAGCAAACCGGTTTCGTTCTAATACAAAAATCAGTAGACCCTAAAGGTTTTGAGAACCTTTAGGGTCTTTTTATTAAAGAGGAAAAAATATGGGTGATTACAACCGTTCAACAAAAGAAATCGCATTCGGAGACATTACAGCGAATGTTACAAAGAGCATCCAAACCTATATTGAAAAACATAACTTAGGCGATATTCTCGCCAACCCTGTGATGTGCATCATCTCCACATCTGAAAAGATCAAAAAGGGATTATTCGGCGGCGGAGCAGGACCGAAGCTGTTGATCCAAACTGTTATTCTCACTGACCGTTGGCTGATCCTCGCCGACAACGTAGACCAAAATGCGCTGTACATCAAGTCCATGCAATTGCGAGACCTCACCGTCGAAGATTACGAGAAAAGTTCGTTCTACAAAATGATCCCTGATACGGGTGTAAATATTTCAGGGCTTGCAACAGACACTCCCGAAAAGGGAACGCTCTTTCTGCCGCTTGGAAAAGATGATGCGGGCGAAAAGTTCAAGGTCAAATTGATCGAGATGGTACAAAAGGCAAAACTGTAATAAAAAAGGCTTGACCATAAACAGTCAAGCCTTTTTCTTTCGTCTTTCTTATTTCTTTTTAGAGGGCTTCTCTTCTTCCACTTCCTTCTTGCTCATAAACTGCATCAACAATGCCGCACCTGCCCCAATGGCAAATGTACCCATCGAAGCGGCATCAGAAAACCATGTCAACCCAATGAGCAGGAGGAAAAATCCAGCTACGAGGGTTACCTGCACCTGCCAAACTGCTTTGTAATAAGCGTCCATCGTAAAACGGACAATACCAAATCCCAAGATCAGAAATCCGATGGCGCGGACAACATGCCCAAGAATTGAAAGAATTTGCTGGAAGGTCTCCATAATCATTATCTCCTTTTCGGTATTATGTTACCACCCACGCCCACAACCCCCAAAAAATAATCATCACCATGCCGACGCCCATCCGCGCAGCGACGGACCAGCCCCAACCGGTCATCCATGCCTTGGTGTTTGCAAGGGCGAGTGTTTTATCTTGCAGCCTGCGCCATTCGGCAAGGTACAACGCCAGCGGCGAAGCAAGAATTCCCAAGATAGGCGTAAAGAACAGACTGACCAAAATACCCGCCGCAAACGACCAAAGAATGGAACTCCACGGCACATTCTTATCGCGGACATGTTTTGCAATTATGATGTTATCTGAAATATTCCCGCCGATCATTAATAGCGTGATGAGCGCAAATAACAACCAGCTAACCCAGGTCATATTACCAAGACCGGTCTGTACAATGGCATAGACCAAAATGGCAACCCACATCACCACCAAGCCAGGGAAAACAGGAATCAACAGCCCGATCAAGCCAAAGATCAAAACAAAGAGGGTGATCACTTCAAAAAATGTTGTCAGAAATAACTCCAGCGACTCGACATCCATGATTTTCTCCTTTGATATAAAAAGGCATCGGAAACCGATTGTCTCCCGATGCCTTATGTACGAATATTAACCCGACTTCGTTTTCAACGTCACGGTTGGATGACGTCAATACCGCCCATCCACGGACGGAGCACTTCGGGCACCACAATGGAGCCATCGGCTTGCTGATAATTCTCCATCACGGCGATCAGCGCACGCGGCAGACCCAAGCCGGAGCCGTTGAGCGTATGTGGGAATTTGACCTTGCCGCCATCGGCTGGGCGATACTTAATATTGGCGCGGCGGGCTTGGAAGTCAGTGTCATTCGAGACCGATGAAACTTCCAGCCATTCATTACAACCGGGCGCCCACAATTCGAGGTCGTAGGTCATGGTGGCGCCAAAGCCAATGTCGCCGGTACAAAGCTGCTTCACGCGGTAGGGAATGCCCAACTGCGCACAAGTCTCTTCGGCATCTTTCAACATCTTCTGGTGCATCGCCTCGGATTCTTCCGGCTTGCAGTAGATGTACATCTCAACCTTGTCGAACTGATGTCCGCGTTTGATGCCGCGCACATCGCGCCCGGCGCTCATTTTCTCGCGGCGGAAGCAAGGCGTGTACGCCGTGTATTGGCGCGGCAGGAAGTTCTCTTCCATGATCTCGTCCATGTGCAAACCGGTGAGCGGAATTTCGGCCGTAGGCACAAAATACAAATCTTCTTCGTGGTCTTTGTAGAGATTATCGGCAAACTTGGGCAGTTGACCCGCGCCATAGACCGTGGCGGTCTTGACCATGAAAGGCAAATATTCTTCCTGATATCCCTGGCGGATGTGCAAGTCGAGCATCCACGCGATCAGGGCACGCTGCAAACGAGCGCCTGCTTTTTGCAGCACGTAAAACCGCGAGCCGGTCAGTTTGGTGCCGCGCTCAAAATCAATGATGCCGAGCGCAGGTCCGAGGTCCCAGTGTGGAAGCGGAGTGAAGTCAAACTTGCGCGGCTCCCCCACTGTCTTGATAACGATATTCTCGCTGTCATCCTTGCCGTACGGCGTGCGGGCATCAGGAATATTTGGCAGGGTGGAAAGAAGATAATTAAATTCGGATTCAACTTCTGCCACAGCCTTATCCAACTCTGCGATCTTATCGCCCACCACGCGCATCGCCTCGATCTTGGACTGTCGTTCTGTTGCATCTTTCATTTTGCCGATCTCTTTGCTGACGACGTTCCGCTCCGCCTTAAGCTGCTCCACTTCATTGAGCAGAGTGCGGCGCTTCTCGTCCAACTGCAAGATCGCATCCACAGGGGCGGGGTCGCTCTGCCTATCCTGCAATGCCTTGCGAACAATATCGGGATTTTCACGAAGTAAATTGATGTCGAGCATGTTTGCACCTCCACGTGCATTATGTAATTGCCCTCTATTGTAGGGGCGACCCTTCCGGCAAAAGCAAGTCAACTGGTTTGACCATGACGGGTCGCCCTTACGGTGAAAGGCATTAAATAAAATACGCCCCGTTCCGTTTGCAGGACGAGGGGCGTCTCGTGGTGCCACCTGCTTTCGCCACGCCTAGGCGTGACCTTGGATGCGCGTTAACGGGCGCTCCCGATTCTCTTATGACTTGCGTCTCTCCGAGAACGACTGGGCAAAGTGGATTTCATCCTCTGGCGGGTCGCCTCGCACTCACCGGCGACTCTCTGAACCGTTACTGAATTACTTATCTTTGCGCTTGTCTTTTTATCGAACTGGCGAGATTATACCAAAGAGTTAAAACAAAAACCGCCTTTTCAGGCGGTTGCTGCTAAATTGTGCCCCCACGGGGATTCGAACCCCGGTCGTAGCCTTGAAAGGGCTGCGTCCTAGTCCACTAGACGATGGGGGCATTTCTTAAGCGGGCGAGATTTTATCATCCACTGCGCAATGCGTCAAGAAAAATGAAGGGCTAATTTTCGGGCTTCACCCGCTGATTAAGCAAGGCGATCATATCGATCATCCTGCGGTTAACCAAGATCCCCGCACTTTGCACCCGCAGGGTTGGAATGAGAATCGCCGTCAGGGTTGCATTAAACATTGGCAGGAACTCGCGCGTCCCTTCAGTAACCATCCCTGCAAAGTCAAAACGACCAGGTAACTCCATAATACCTTCCACTTCAAAAACAGGCGTTGAAAGGCGTATCTGATATTCCACCACGTTTGAATACCCCCCGCGCACGATCGCCTGCGGACCCAAATCCTCGCGGCGTGATAGACATACAGCATGAACATGAGATTTCAACGAGCGCACCAATTCAAAATGATCCACCAACTTGGTCGGCATATGCAAGCGCGCCATACGCGCATCATGAATATCAAGGATCGATTTTGTGGGATCGTTCAAAAAGCCCATCGCGCCATGCGTTGTGACCGAAACTTTACCTGCCATTCGGTAACCTGCTGTGAGAACATCTGCGAGGATAAAACGATAGGTACGGGAAGAAGCTTCAAGAGACATGATAAAACTCCAATTTAAGACTCAGGCATGGGAGGCTGATGTCTGCCTCGTTGACGGGGTTGAGGCGCTGCATTACGGCGGGAGGATGAAGGTTTGCCCGCGTTCGGATCCAACAAAATATTCAACCACTGAACCGCCCTTTCATCATACTCGCGCCGCCCGCACACATCACACACCCAGGCAGGGAATTGCGGCACAGTAATCAACTCAGTACCCAGCCAGGTAAGGTACGTAACACGCCGAGGCAGTAATACGCCTGCATGGCACTCTACACAAGGAACATATTCTTCTTTGAAATCTGCCATAGCTGCCTATTGCGAAATAGATACCTCAGGATGATCAAGCACAGCCCACAAAGGCGGCGGCCAATAGATCAAAACTGCCTTGCCCACCACATTCACCTGAGGCAACATACCCCAGTCTTTGGAATCGTTAGAGTTATTACGGTTATCGCCAAGTACAAAGAGATACCCTTCAGGCACAGTCCAACTGCCATTATATAAAGGCAATTGATAAATGTAAGGCTCGTTCAACAACTGTCCATTCACGTACACCTTTTGATCCTGTACCACCACATTATCGCCGGGCAAACCAATAATACGCTTCACCAGTTCCTCACCCGGGTCGAGTGGAAAGTGAAACACAATAATATCGCCGCGTTGAAAATCGCCAAACATATAACTCAGCTTGCTCACCAGCACGAATTCACTATCTTCCAACGTGGGGCGCATACTAAATCCATCCACCCGTACACGCGCCGACACTGCGTTAATGCCCACAAAAAGAATTACCGCCAAAACCAGCGTTTCAACAATATCCAAAAAGAAACGGCGTAAACTTTGCGCCTCTCCCGCTGGTTGAGAATCCTCTGCCAACGGGTTCAATTCAAGTTGATCCAAAATGCCTCCAAATACCTTGGAAAATTATACTGCCAATTCACCGACTATCTTTATGCCTTAATTTCTTACCTAAGACGCTGCGCCTCATCCCAACATTCAAGCTGATTCTAACCATTTGGTCTGAAACTACCCCTCACAAAATCGCTGCTTGGATCTGTGCCCAGAAACCGGCGCTTCACGCCACGCCCGCACAAATTCGATCTGCTGCTGAGTTTCCGGCGATTGCGTAAAATAACGCCCCGGACGGGTCTTATACAGCATATCCACCCGTTTGAGCGCCTCCTCTGTAGACATGCCGTGGCGAATAAGGTAACACCCCACCACCGTCCCCGTCCGCCCCACCCCGCCCCAACAGTGGACGTAGACCGGGCTTTCACTTTGCAGCGCTGAATCAATTGCATCCAGTATCAACCGCATGGTTGGAATAGATGGGATGCCATGGTCTTGAATGGCAAAGCGATGATAGACAGCCATAAGATCATAAATCCGAGCTTGTTCCTTCAAAACAGGCTCATACGGCAAAAGTTCGTGCGGCTGGGTCAGGTCAATAAAGGTACGAATTCCGCTTTCAAGGAAGGCGTCCATGCGTCTTTGCATCTCAAGCGGGGTATAGCTGCCGGGGTATTCACCCGCCAGGAATTTTCCTTCCTCTACCCAATAAGATTCTACAATCGGAAGTTTTTTCATATTATTCAGGGAAGTTTATACAAACGTTGGATAAAATTTCCTGCCGTAACTGCACCAATTCAGGGTACTGATAAAAGAAAAGTATTTTCTGTTCAGCAATGGTGCTGCCATCGGGCTGCCCCGCAAAAATAAAGAAACCAAAAGCTTCAGCTATATCTTCAGCGGGGTGGGTTGCTGAATAATCAGTAAGAAAACGGTCTTCATATTTGTAATAGAAAGCATCCAGGGCATCATAGTATTCGTCGTCATCTTCAATATAATTGATCTCATCCCACTCGTCGTAAATATCTACCCAGAATTGGTTATAAAAGGCATTGATGTACGAATCAGAATTTGAGCAGCCTTCACCGGGGAAATAGTTTGGGCAGGCGGCAATGGCTTGATCGTAAAGATCATAGTCATCAGGGTTATCGAAAACATCCACATCGGGCGGTACCTGATTCGGTCCCAGTGTGAGCAGGTGGGCAAATTCATGGATCAGAGTGAAGGAAAAATAGTAATAGTCGCTTGTGTCAGCGATATCCACTTCCATGCCCCAGTGGTAGGGATCATTGGAAGTCTGCCAGACGGCGGCGAGAATGTTATCCTCCCCATCGGTCATGATCGCAAATTCGCTTAACATGTCGCGATATTTGCCCGGGATCAAGGCTGCATAGTAATCCCAAAGAGCCTGATGGGCGGCGAGATCATTCTGCTCATCCTGCAATGAGGCGGAGACGTTCTCAAAATACGGGTCTCTGATCTCATCCCCATCGATGGTGTACGTAACAAGATACGTAACTTCTGCATCATCTTCCGCGTTGTTAAAATCTTTTGCCAGGTCATTTGAAAGGTCGAGGTCTGTATTGGCATTGACTATTTGATCTGTGATGACTGGACAAGACGCGATTTCAACAGGTTCATCAATTGGTTGGAGATCAACAGGCTGTTCATCATTGGGTGACACCTCAGCAAAAGCGGGTCTGTTCCCATAAGATTCTTCTCCCAGAACAGTGGCACATGCAAGCGTGGATAGAAGAAGCGCAAAGGCGGTAGAAAGTAATTTTAAACGCGACATAAGATATCCCTGTGATTTTTTTTCAAGGATACCATAAGGTGGTTTTGAGCAATCATGCTCGTTCTTATTCTGTCATGGAACAGGTGGCTTTTAGAATGTGCTCACGAAGTTGGATCAACTCAGGGTATTCGTAAAAAAAGCGCAGTTTTTGGTCTCGAACTGTATCTCCATGCGGAGTAGGGCTGAACACAAAATAGGCAAATGATTCGGCAATATCTTCAGTGGGATGTGTCACGGCGTAATCATCAACAAATTGATTTTGGTGTTGTTTATAAAAAGAGTAGAGAGCATTGTAATAGGCGATTTCGTCTCCATCATATTGAAGTCTGTCTGCCTGTCCCCATTCGTCATTAATATCAGTCCAAAAACGGTTGTAAAATGCCTGAATATATGAATTGGGCTGGCTGCACCCCAACCCTGTAAAATAGGTTTCGCAGGCAGCCGCTTTTTCGGTTAGCAGGTCGAGGTCATAATCCAAAGCAAGCTCAATATCCGGCACGATCTGAGCTTCATTCAGCGTTAGCAAATGTGCGTATTCGTGAATAAGGGTGAAGAGCAAAGCCTCTTGATCATCCAGGTCGGCAATATCCACCTCCAAATACCACAGAGATGGGTCTTCGTACGATGGAGAGACCGCAGCAAGGGTGTTGGAGTATCCATCACTGAATACCTGAAATCTGGTCACCATTTGCCGGTCTTCAGCAGGGATAAGATTCGTGTACACATCCCAGACAGACCGTTGCAAAGCAATATTTTCCTGCTCGTCCAGTAGGTATGTTGGCACATCGTTCAACACGGGCGAAAATATGGAATCCCCTTTTACAGAGTAAGAAACAATGTAGTAAGACTTCGGTTCCTCAAAATCTGTTTCCGCCTCATAATTATATACATCACCCGCGGCGCTTTGAATGATCTGTTCGAGAAAGACCGGGCAGGCAGCATAAAAAGAATCAGCGCCTGGAACAGAGCTTACACCGGCATAGACTCCAACAATAAAACCCAGGGCAATGATCGCCAACACAACCACAAAACCTGTTTTCCGATTCATAGGCAATATTATTTGACTGGCAGGGTGATCCACCCGGCATCAAGAAAGTACAGGTAAAGGTAACCCAACAGCATAATCATCCACAGAAAAAGTTGAATTTGATCCATTAAATTCTCCCATGAGATGGAAAGGTTATCCTTGATCGTCTGCACAATGCTTTCCACATTATCCAACTTTGTACGGACACTTTCCTTCCAAGCCTTCAAGTAAAGTTCAGACTGGATCGCCTCATAGAGTTTTGCCGTGTACCAATCCCCAATAAGCAGCAGGGTTTGCTCTGTGCGTTCAAAATCCAACATCACTTCGAGTTTATGCTCTGCCACTTTTCGAATAACCCCGCGCGTGGCACGCGGACGCCGCTTGTTCTCGAAGAACGATTCGTTGATCTTATCCAGCAATTCTTCGATTGCATGATCCAACATACGGTAACGCAGCAATTGATAATTGCCGATCTTGAGCAAAACAATATCTGAATCATAATCGCCATTGGGGGCAATGATGACCGCGCCTTCCCAATCGACCAACGTTAATTCAGAAGCAGAATAGCGCGTGCGAGAAACCAGAATTTCTCCGACCTCATTCTTATCGAAAGAATCGCGCTGTGAACGGATAAACCGTGATATGACAAGCGCATGTTTATCGACCCATTTATCAGGTGACTGTTTAACTTCGTCCACCAACAAAATGGGGTAATCTTCAAAAAGCCCGCTCTGACGATATGCCACAGGAATAAACTTGCTTTGCAGCGCCTGTTCGATCTTTGCCCGTTCCTGCAGCGCCGATGTATCAAATGCATCCTTCAACTCAAAACGAGCCTCAACCATTTGCACGCGTTCATCGTATTGATGCCGCACCACCGCAACCGCATGTCCTTCGATCAAGATCGTTTCGTCGCCAAGGCTAATCACATCAATATCCACCGGCTGAAAGTACGGTGCATCTTTCAAGCCCTTGATCGATTCTTTGACCGGCGCAGTTTTTGTTTCAGTATCAGGAAAGGCAATCAGGTAACAAATTTCCATGCCGTAAGTGTAGCACGAAAAAACGGACGCTTTTACAGCGTCCGTTTTTATAAATTCACGGTGCAATGTTCTTATTTCGGGAACGCCGTGCAAAGATTACTGAGAATAACAGAACGCAGTTCAACCAACTCAGGGTAGTTATAGAAGAAGAGCACTTTCTGCTCGGCAATGCTATCACCAGCGGGTTTATCGTTTAGAACAAAGAATGTCCAGGATTCGGTAATATCTTCCTCAGGGTTGGTGGCAGCATATTCGGTTACAAACTGATCCTGATATTTTTCATAAAATGCAGTCAGCAATTCCTGATTTACATCCGGGTCTTCTTCGTAACTGATCTCCATATTCTCGTCGGCAATCTCCGTCCAGAACTCGTTATAAAAAGCATTGATATACGAATCGGGCATGGAGCAGCCTTCACCGGGGAAATAATCAGGACAGGCATTCGCTTCTTCATTCAAAATATCTACATTTTCAGGGTCATTAAAAACCGCTTCGCTAGGAGTTACCTGATCGGGTCCCAGTGTAAGCAGGTGACCATACTCATGAATCAGGGTATAGGTCAGGCTGTAATAATTGGCTGTATCCGCAATATCCACCTGCAATGCCCAAGTATAAGGGTCTGTTGTGGTCTGCGAGACCATCGCAAGTGTGTTATCCACACCATCCGTAAAGATCGAATACTGAACGATATTGTTACGCCTGTCCGCAGGGATCAATGCCGCGTAGTATTCCCATATCTGCTCTTGTGTAACTTCATCAGACTGTTGTTCTTCCAATTCAGCGGGCACATCCTCCAATGAGGGGTTAGCGATCTGATCGCCGCTCACTTCATAAGTCACCAGAGGCGTTTCTTCAAACACCGTCACAGACTCATCTGCATATTCTTCTGTGCTCGCGCCGCCATCTTCAAGCGTCTGCATGATCTGACCAGTCACATCAATACAGACCGCACCTTCAACTACATCTTCAGAGACAACATCTTCAGGCATATCTTCTTCGGTTGCAACCGACTCTTCCGGGTCAGAATATGTCTCTTCGGCAGGGGCTTCATCTTCATAATAGTATTCATCATCCCCTGCATCAGCACAAGCCAGGGCGCCCCATAAAAGCGCGAACGCCAGTAAAAACAGTTTGATATTTTTCATCCTTTTCCTCTCAAAAAAATTTTGCGCAAGCATAACACATCCAGTACATGCCCCGACCTTACAAATCACTTTTAATAAGGCTCTGTGATTAGCTGTATACTATGGAAAATTCCTAGACCCACGGGTGCAACCATGAATCTCAGTGAACGCTTCAAAAAATGGCAGGAAACCACGCTCAAAAAATCGTTGGATAAGTTTAAGGAACGCCGCGCGCGTTTTGAAACCACAGCCGGAATCGAAATGCCGCGCCTCGCAATCCCGCCGGAAATTGATTCTACCTACGAAGAGAAACTAGGCTACCCTGGAGAATTCCCCTTCACTCGCGGCGTGCAGACCACCATGTACCGCTCCCGCTTTTGGACGATGCGCCAGTATGCGGGCTTTTCCACGGCAGAAGAATCGAACAAGCGGTACCGCTATTTGCTCGAACAAGGTCAAACGGGGCTATCGGTTGCGTTCGACCTCCCCACTCAAATTGGGTACGATGCGGACGACCCCATTGCGCAAGGTGAAGTTGGCAAGGTCGGCGTGTCCATTTCATCCATCAAAGACATGGAGCAATTGTTCGACCAAATTCCGCTCGACAAAGTTTCCACATCCATGACCATTAACGCGCCCGCGGGTGTGCTGCTTGCCATGTATATCGCCGTTGCCAAACGCCAGGGCGCGGACATGCGTGAGCTGCGCGGCACGATCCAGAACGATATTCTCAAAGAATATGTGGCGCGTGGAACGTACATCTTCCCCCCTGCCCCATCCATGCGGCTCATCACCGATATCTTCCAATTCTGTTCGAAGGAAGTGCCGTATTGGAATACGATCTCGATCTCGGGCTATCACATCCGCGAAGCCGGTTCGACCGCCGTGCAAGAAGTGGCGTTCACCCTCGCGAACGGAATCGCCTACGTAGAATCGGCGCTCGCGGCGGGACTGAACATCGACGATTTTGCGGGTCAGCTTTCGTTCTTCTTCAATGCGCACAACAACCTGCTCGAAGAAGTTGCCAAATTCCGCGCGGCGAGACGCATGTGGGCGCGCATCATGCGCGAACGTTTCAAGGCACAGAAGCCATCTTCATGGCAGTTACGCTTCCATACGCAAACCGCCGGTTCGACCCTCACCGCACAACAACCCGAGAATAATGTCGTGCGTGTGACCTTGCAAGCACTTTCTGCCGTCCTCGGTGGGACGCAAAGCCTGCACACTAATTCCATGGACGAAGCGCTCTGGCTGCCCACCGAAAAATCCGTCCGCGTGGCATTGCGGACTCAACAGATCATCGCGCATGAATCAGGCGTAGCGGACTCGATTGACCCGTTAGCGGGTTCGTATCTCATTGAACATCTGACCGATGAAATTGAAAAAGGCGCACAAGCCTACATTGCTCAAATTGACGAAATGGGCGGCGCGATGCAATCCATCGAGCGCGGATTTATGCAGAACGAAATTCAGAACGCAGCCTATGCGGCGCAACAAGCCATTGAGAAGAAAGAGCAAGTGATCGTGGGCGTCAATCAATTCACGGTGGACGAGACCCTGACGCTTGAACGCCTGAAAGTGGATCAGTCCATTGAGTTGGGTCAACGCGAGAAATTGAAGAAACTGCGCGCGGGGCGAGACGAGGGACGCGTGACCGAGTTGCGCGGACGGTTAGTAGAAGCCGCCAAAGGCACCGAAAACCTGATGCCGTTCTTCATCGAATGTGTGGAAAATGACATGACCCTCGGCGAGATCTGCAACACCCTAAGAGGCGTGTGGGGCGAGTACGTGGCGGAAGGGTTTTAGCCCTTATTAAAAAAATTAGGTTGTATTCAAGTGACAGTCAACTACGAGGTGACTGTCACTTTTTACCTAGAAACACCTGACATGCTCCACAAAAGGCTGGCAAATCTAGAAACATGTCCACGCAGAGATTATGTCCGCAACGGTGCAGGTGAGAACAGTCAGGCTTTGATAAGATGAATAAACAAGTTTATTTATCGCATAACAGTCAATTTATCCTTCCGCTCCACCGTGAGGTGTTCCACAGATAGGCGTCACGAAAAAGCCAGTCAACTGTCACATTTGTAATGCCAGCCTACCATGTCCCCATTAGGGCAATTCATGTAAAATCGGGACAACTCATCAGGAGGAAATAATGTCTCAAACCCCAGATATGGATAACCTACTCGATACATTTCTGCGCACTTGCTTCCCATCGAATTACGGGGAACATTCCCTGGGCATGGATGTGCTAGCGTTAAGAGAGCTTCGCGGCAGTCACCTGGAAAAAGCCAAAGCCGCTATTCTTGAAGGATTGAAGAAAAATCCTGAAAAAAATCCGCTTTTAGCAGCATTAGAACTTCAGTTGGTTGAAGCTATTCCAAACATCGAACACTGGTTTAATGAAGCCAAGTCTGATCGTGCGAAAGGCAATTCCGCTAAAGGAGATTTTGGCGTGCTTGTTTACGTTCTATATGAACTCACAAAAGACCCTACATATATTGCGGACATGGTCGAGGCGGTTAGAACCGCGAGATACAGTGATTTTGATAACAGTGTATCGCAATTAAAAAGATTACCTCTAACGCCGGAAGGGATCAGAGTGGTTTGGCAAAGATATAAGAGAAGAAGCACGGTAAAAAAACTCGAGTCTTGGCGGGATCAGTGTATCAGTTTCTTAAAAGAAAAGATTATTGAACCAATCGGTAAAAGTTTTCTAGAGAGTCTCCCGGAGGAAGAAAAGCAGGAATTATCAGCTCTTCTTTCAGAAAACAGGCAAGAAATCAGTAAGCGGAATATCAATCTTTTAAGATACGTTGATGGGGCGGAGCGATACGGCAAAGAAAATCTTAACGAGTCTAGGGAGTACATTAAGATCGGCGGCGCTCCAATAAACGGCATGACCCTGACAAATCTTTTGCGTGGGCATACAGACAAAATTTCTAACCTAACATGGTCTGGAGATGGCAAGGTACTTGTATCAACCTCCGCAGACGAATCGATCTTGGTCTGGAACTTCGAAGACCATGATTGTCAACATATTCTTATTCGCGAGAAAAAAAATCCCTCCACCATAACCTATCCAAACTCCATCTTCTGGATAGGCAAGGAAAAACTTGCTGTCAATTACTTAATTATAGGTTCGGAAAACTTAAGAAGTGTGGAAGTTTGGGACCTTTCCACCCAAACAACAGAAACACTCTCAGAAATAGTTGATACAGATAAATTGCATATCGTAACCGCCTTCCATGATGGAAAAAGATACCTTCTTTCTGATGGTGGAAACCCTCAACCCTCTTATTCCATTCTGGATATTTCAACAGGCAAGAGAGAACCCTTTCTGACCGAATTTCGGGGCATAATAAACGCCATCGCCTTATCACCAAACGGGGACTTGCTTGCTTTTGCACTCAGAAACAAAACTGGCGCGGACAACGAGGAAAGTGAGATCGTCCTCTATGATCCGAGTATAAGAAAAGCAACTCGAAAACTTACCGGGCACAACTTATATATAAACCAGCTTCTTTGGGCAAAAAAACGCCCGCTTCTTTTTTCAGCATCTCATGACAACACAATAGCAGTTTGGAATATTGAAACCTCTCAAAAGGTTGCGTCCCTTGAAGAACATGTAGGCATCGTTGACGGGATTACCCTGTCTGCTGATGAGCGATTGCTGGCATCAAAATCCAGAGAAGATAGAACCATTATTATTTGGGATACAACCTCCTGGAAGGTCTTAATGGTGTTGAGAGAAAGGAATGAAAATGGAGACGCCTTTGCCTGGCATCCATCTTTACCCATACTTGTAACCACGGCTAATGAAATTAAATCCAAGAGTGCCACCGCGAAAATTCACAATATGATCCGGGTTTGGGAATTCAATATCGAAGAGTTCATAAATAATCCACCTTTTATAGAAAGATTTGATCAACTAAATTCTAAAGATTCTTCGGGATAAAATAAAAGCGCCTCACGCCCCGAATTTTGGTGGTTTGCCCTCTTCATCATTCTCTCTGCCGCAGTCCTCACTCAAATTGATGAAACCCTGCGTGCCATCTTTATGATTGACAGCCTTGTGCCTTTGCTGGCAGTCGGCGCACGTCGCCTGCGAGATGGCGGCAACAATCCCTGGTGGCTATTCTATCTGCTCATCCCCGTCGGCGGCATCATCATCCTCGGCTTCTATTGGGCAGCTCGGCCCGCCAAAGTATTGACAGAAGATACCCTGCCAGCATAAATCATAAAAAAGGAGACAGTCACCTCCAAAGTGACTGTCTCCTTTTTTACCTTTCAGGATATTCCCTTGCGCACAACACTCTACAATGAAGCTGGGCTCAAAAGCAACTCAATGAAATCCTCGTTCACCTGCGAATAAAATCCGCCCATTGGGGGATGTAAAAAACTTTCCAGCAAAATATCCAGCGGGTACAATGCGCCACATCCTTTCGCCGCAACGGAGACCAAAATGGACTACGACATCATCGAATATCCGCGAGTACATGCCGGGCTTTGCCACTTGCGAGGTCAACGCCTGACAGAGATCGCTGAACAACATGGCATCTCATTTGCGCATGTCAAACCCGGTTTCATCGGTCAAATGGTCGACACCATCCTCGATCACATTACCAGTTTTGATGATCTCAAAACCCTGCTCTCCCCCGCCGACTTCGACATCATTGGGCAAAAACTCTCCGTTGGAGACCGTGCAACATGGAACCGCCCTTACCTCGATTATGAGCACGCCGTCTTTGTGGATATGACCCGCAAAAGTTATAGAGTTGTGCAACACCCCCTGCGCGAATCCACCCGCAACGCCTCACACACAGACTTGTGGCTTGAGCTGGCTTCTCTGAAAGTTTGGTCCAAGCTGGAGGTTGCTCAAAAGACCAAAACCGCCAAATTGCTCGCAAAGTCTTTGGGTGAAAACTTTGCCTTTACTGATCTGGTCGGTGAACACCAGTTAATGCGCTTCAAGCATACTGCCCTCAAACTGCACTTCATCGCCATCCCCGGCGGGAAATATTCAATGGGCTTAAGTGACGACGAAAAGAAAGAGCTCACCCGCCTTGCAAAGAAACACGGCAACGAAGAAGCAAAATTCTTCGCACGCGATATTGCAGAAACCGCCCGCCCCATGCATGAAGTTAAACTCCCGCCATTCTTATGTGCCCAAGCGCCCATTACCAACACACAAGCCAAGAAGTTCACCAAAACCGCCGAGATGTTGGAGGGCAATCACAACATCTACTGGTATGGGGCAAAGGTCGTTCTCAAACTCACTGAGCAAAGCGATACCCGCCTGTTGACCGAATCCGAGTGGGAATACATCGCCCGCGCAGGCGGAATGCGCGCCTGGCTAAACGGTGAAGAAGACCCACAAGCCTATGCGAACCGTGTCCTCTCTGCTGAACCGCTTGAAGATGAACATCCCTTCGGTGTGTGCGGACTCGGCTGGGGAACCTGGGTAGAAGACAGCTGGCATTTGGGCTACAAAAACGCCCCAGCGGATGGGTCCGCTTGGGAACCGCGAGACGTTCCAAACGTCGTGCGAGGCGGTGGGTTTTTATCCTTCCCGTGGCAAACCGGCGGCGAAGAGTTCATGCTCCATACCGCCTACCGCGAACAAATAAAAGATAAACAATTCCCAGTTCTGCTTGCGTGCGATTTGCCCAAACGGAAACGATAATAAAAATAATTGCATGTCACGCTTGAAGCGTGACATGCAATTATTTTCCAAACACGAACGACGCCAACCTTGGGGGCTTACCCGCATCATCCTCATGCCAGACTTCATCCAACTTCAATAATTTCAGCCCAGTTCCCTCAGCCGCGTGAATAAACTCAGAAATATGATGGACGAAGACATCCACTTCTATGACCTCGTTTTCGCGCTCAAAACGGGCCTTGGTGCCGCCGTATTGTTTGAAAGGATGTAACTCGTTGATGAGGAACCAGCCCCCACGGCGAAGTGTCTGTGCGGCTTGGGCGAAGATGTGGTTTAGGTCTTGGATGTGTTCGAGCACAAGGTTGCAGGTGATGAGGTCTGTAGAGTCAGGTTCGCAATTCCACGGCTGGGTAATATCTGCCCGTTCAAAGCGGACGTGACTCGCCGTCACTTTTTTGCGGGCTTTGGCGAGCATTTTTTCAGAGAAATCGAATGCCAGCACCGTATCGCCAATCTCTGCCAAAAACTCGGTGTTCTTGCCCGTCCCGCAGCCGATCTCTACAATGGACGGGAACCGCCGTCCTTTAAGAATGAGGCGCGTTGTTTCTGCATCCAGATCACGGGTACGGTTGATATTCGTGTCGTAAATCTCCGACCATTCATTGTAGGCATCTTGAATATTCATGCCCCCGTTTATATCAGATTATTGCAACTCGCCCTCGCAACCGGTAAACAGGTCATTGCCATCGCCGCCGACGCAGATATCGGCGTCATTACCGCCAGTAATAATGTCATCTCCGCTGCCACCAACGATACAATCACTGCCGCCCAATCCATCGATCGTATCAGCGCCGGAACTTGCGAGGATCAGGTCATTGCCCTCGGTGCCAATCAATATGCCAGAACCCGTAACAAGATTGGACAGGGTCAATCCTGCACACGCCGATGGACGCAAATGATTTACTTGAAATGTAACTACATTAACATCCAACCGTGTAGGCGGAACAGTATTCATTGCCGCCACTGCAGTCAGTGAAGTGAAGATAAGTAGAACAGCCAGAAGAAACACGGAATAACGAAGCAGGGTTCGCATGAGTCATATCTTTAATTTATGCATCATTGTGGTATCCAATTGGGCTTCATCAAATACCTGGCTGGCATCGGTTACATATTCGGGAGGTTTGCTGCCTGTCCATGTTCGTTCCGATCGTGGTTCTGATTCAGGCTGGATTTCATCCAACCCCCAAATCTCTTTTTGAGGAGGATATGTATAGATCAGGCGATTGCGAACTCGAATAGGCTGGTCTTCAAATGTCTGAGAATTTCGCGAGATAGGAACTACAACAGGCACACCAACATTTTCAACGACTGCTCGTTCCGTCTTTGTGGCAAGTTCATCAACCGTGGCAACGCCCTGCCTACCGGTTGTGATCACATAGCGATAGGTTATCCCGTGGCTTTGCACAAAATAAAAATGCAGGAAGTTCCGCCGCATATGCAAGATCATTGTATTGTTCCGTTCGGCAAGCCGTGCCAGGTCATCCATATTCTCAACATCTACAACGGCAGCGGCTGGCGGCAAAGTCTGATCATGAATATTGACGATCATCGCGCTGTACTTTAATCGCGTCAACGCTTCTTCACTTTGGCTGGCAGTTTGATATAGACCAACACCCACACCAAAGGTGATCAACCCAGATACGGCAAATCCGAACACAGCTATAAAACGTAGAGTCCAAACCGGCACGCTTAACCCAAACAGTGAAAGAGTGTTCAAGCGCGGAATAGAACTTCCAACGGCACCTGGCTTCGAGAAATGCAGTGGGTCGGGCTGGGAAGGGATTTCGCTCAGGTAAAAATGGATCTTATCGTATTGGAAAACCAATGCCTGTGAGAAAGAATCCTGAACCGGATTTCCTTCCGCATTGGCAACAAATGAGGCTTCTGTGATGATTTCCAGAGTATAGGCAATCTGCTTTAACCCAGCTTCGGCTTCTACAAGATTAACGATCGCTTCCACCTGGCACAAGTCAAGGGTAGCGGTGCTGAAATAAGAAGTGCCTGAAAAAGCCATGTCGTTATATAGTGGAATAGTCCGTTGCCAGCCGCTTTGTTCGTCTAGGATGCGGGCGTACATTTTATGGCTGCCAACAATGCCTTGCAGGCGACCGCCACCAATGTTGTAGTTGAAACCGACGTTAAGAAAACATGTCAACTTGGGGAAGACCGGCTCACCCGAGCGGACTACATCCAGATCGTAAACCCCCGGCGTGCCCGTGGCAGAATAGTAATAATCTCCTGTTTGTTCATAGGGAATACTTTCCATGGGCTGGTTGAGAGGATGAATGAAGGAATATATTCCCAATGCCAGGAAGAATACAGCCATCAACCCGCTTCCCCAAAATAATCCTTGGGAGTGTTCACCAAACTGAATGGATGGAACCCCGCCCCTCCGTTTGGTCTGAGGCGTATTTTTGAACATGTCCAACATAAGCAACGCTCCAAACAATCCAGTCGTTACTGCCGCATTCATCGGCATTCGAAACCACTCTATCGCTTTCCCAAGTTTAGGGATATGCACCCATAACTTTCCAACAACTTCACCGTGGGTTGGTTGATGCGTATCCTGCCAGTTGTTGTTATCCCCTTGCGTAATGAAATGGTCGAGTTTCAAACCAACAATGCGATGGAAAACGAACTGCCTGATATTCGGGTCTTTATAGACGATCGCATCCCCCACCGCATAAACAGGTTCTGCCCGCACAAGTACAAGGTCTCCAAACAGAAAACCCGGCTCCATACTATTACCGTTCACGATCACATACGTCAGGGGTCCGCCAAGTTGGGTGGGCGCCAATGTAATCCAAAACACCAACAGAATAAAAAACATTATTGACGATGTAATGAAAGTGGATTGTTCTTTACTGACATTGATCATGAGGAATACCGGTACTTTTACAAGTACCGGGCTTGTTCCCACTGCCACCCTGCCAACAAAGGGCACATGCGGGAACAAATCCGGCATCCATAAGATATGAGCTTAGTTACTGGCAGCAACCACACGCAACTGATCAATCGTGGAAACATCCAGCCCAGTTGTGGTGCATTCCCAAACCGTGCCGGTATCGAGGGTGCAACCATACCAAGTGCCACTGGTTACAAGTTGAACCTTAACCTGCCCCGTAAGAGCAGCAGCGCCCAGATCAAAAGCGACACTATCAAGCTTGGACGGATCAGCGGCATTAAGGGTGTAAGCAACATCCGTCACGGTATAACCGGTAACATCCCCCAAACCATCACCAGCCTTCGTATCAGGAACTACATTGGCTGCAGCAAACGCATAGGACGCTACCACAATGGCAACAACAGCGGCAACTGCAAATACAACTTTCAAAAATTTAAACATGGCTTTTCTCCTTATCAGAAACAAATGAAAAACGATCCGAAACAGCCATCCGAATAAAAAAGCCTGGCTTCAATAAGCCAGGCTGATAGGACTATGCAACAATGGTATCTTCGGCGGCCTGGCGGTCATGGTCATTGTGATGACGGTAGACCCATAGCTTTGCGTCACCGGCTTTCACCGGTTTTGCCTTAATCGGATGTACATGTACTATAACATGCGCATCCGATTGATTCTCCTTACAGAATAGTTGCAGCGCAATAATTTGATAGGTATTTGCAAACGTGATTAACCTCACCTGCAAGGGGTTATTTTTGCCCTTTCAACGCCGCTTCCATGATCTGCTGTACGCGTGCTGCCATACTCGAAGGATCAGGGTGTAAACCCTCCACCAGCAGGGCGCTATCGAAGACCTGTTCAATAATAATGGTCTGCAACTCTCCGTCTGTTTTCAATAGGCTCTTTAACATCGCATGTGCGGGGTTTAACTCCAGCACCTTCTTCGGCACTTCGTATTCCTTGCCCAAGTATTTATACACACGCTGAAGTTCCGGGTTGGAATTTTCATCCGCATCCACCAACCGTGCGACTGACGAAACCAGGCGGCTGCTGGCACGCACATCGGTGACACGCTCGCCGAGCACTTGCTTGAATTTTTCGATGAGGGCATTGAAGTCGTCCTCAGGAATTTTCTCCGCCTCAGACTCCGCCTTGGGCTGCTCTGCCCCATCAACCTCTGCCCCGCTGACGCTTTTCAACTCGTAGTCTTTGAACTTGTGCAAGCCCATCAACATAAATGCGTCCATCGGCTCGGTAAGCAATAACACTTCGGTGCCATTCGCCTTGAACGCATCCAAATGCGGACTCCGCAGCGCCGCCCTGTGATCTTCGCCTGTAATGTAATAAATAACCTTTTGCCCATCTTTCATGCGTGAGACATATTCATCCAACGAAGACCAGGAATCAGGAGAGGTATTTGTTTTGAACCGCAGCAACGGTGTGATGGTATCGGCATCTGCCGGGTTGGCGGCAATCCCTTGTTTGAGGTACACCCCAAACTCTCCCCAAAAGGAGGCGTACTTTTCTGGATCTTTCTTTGCCAACGTTTCCAACTCTTTGATGACCTGATTGGTAAGCACCTTCTTGAGTTTGGGTATGAATCCGCTGGATTGCACCGTTTCGCGCGAAACGTTGAGCGGCAGGTCTTCCGAATCCACCACGCCTTGCACAAAGCGCAGATATTCCGGCAGCAGGTCTTTGTTGTATTCATCGATGAGGATATTGCGCGAGTACAACTTCAGTCCATCATCCTTGCGGAGCGAGAACATGTTGCGTTCTGCCTTGGCGGGGAAGAACAACATGGCATACAACTGCACCGGCGCATCTGTGACCATGTGAGTGTGCATGAGCGGTTCTTCAAAATCAAGCGTGGTCTGGCGGTAAAAATCCGTATATTGCTCGGCAGTGATCTCATTACGGGCTGTGCGCCACAAGGAAGTCTGCTTGTTTACAGGATTCTCTTCATCGCCCAAATAAATGGGAAAGCCGATGTAATCAGAATGTTTATGGATGATGTTCTTTATACGATACTCTTCTGCAAATTCGGCGGCTTCTTCTTTTAGTTTAATTTCAATATGTGTGCCACGCTCGGTCATCTCTGCCGCGCTGACCTCATAGGTATCATCGCCAGTGGCATACCAGGTCACGGCTTGGGCATCGGGGCGGAAAGAACGTGAGGTGACCCTCACCCACTCTGCCACCATGAAGACCGAGTAAAAGCCCACGCCAAACTGACCGATCAAGCCGGAAGCATCTTGATTTTTTTCCTTCGCCGCCTCCAAAAATTTGCGCGCGCTCGATTGGGCAATGGTGCCAAGGTGATCCACAAGCTCGTCCTGCGTCATTCCTATGCCGGTATCTTGAATTGTGATCGTGCGGTTGTCTTTATCCACCTTTACATGGATATTCAATTCAGCATCCGCATCCAACACATTCTGGTTGGTCAACATTTCAAACCGCAGGCGGTTCATCGCATCTGAGGCGTTTGAGAGCAGTTCACGCAAAAAGACCTCACGGTCTTTATACAGTGAGTGTATGAGAATGTGCAGCAGTTGTTTGGTTTCTGCCTTGAAGGTAAATTGTTGAGCATCCGTCATGGTTGCCTCCTGTAAAAATATTGAAGGATTTTCACCATTTATAGTACATAAGCATAAAAATTTTGTAAGAGAGCAAAAACCATACGAGACCGCCCGTACTGGGTGGTCTCGTATGGTTGGGGTAAGGGGTCGGTCTTCCTTTGTTATTGCCAGGCAAGCGCCCCCGATTTACGGTAGTTGGCTGCCAGCAGTTCAAGGTCCAGGATGTTGATCACACCGTCGTTGTTGAGATCAGCCACGGCGGGGATCGAGGCGTTGTAATTCATCCCGATGGTAAGGGCATCAAATTGGTCGATCACGCTATTTCCGTCGATATCACCTGCGGGCAGAGTCACGGTTTGCATGGTGGTCACGGTTCCATTCGTCAGGCTGATGAAGCCTTGAGCATTCAGGTATCCCTCTGCCGATGCGCTGATGGTATAGGAGCCTCCGCCAACTGGAATGTTGAACGTGCCGTCTAAATTTGCAGCCTGTGAAACAACCAGAACATTACCGGCATCATACAATTGAATAGTGACCGGTTTCGATGCAAGCACCTGCCCTGTGACGAATGCCATCGTCGGCTGGGTGGCGGTAGGTGTGATGGAGGAATCAATGATCGTCACAATATCGGGAATGTATTCTATAGATTGTAGTGCGCCTGCTCCTGTTGAAACCCGAGCCGTACACTGCACCGCCGATTCGCCGACCTGCAAGCCGCGTACTGCAAAGGTGAATGCGGTTCCGCTGGAAGTGTCTTTACGCCCGTTACTGCCTGCAATGGCAAAAATGAATTGACCATTTTCCGGTCCGTTAAGTGCGGAAGCTGGTTCAGCGCCAAAGAGTTCAGCTGCCTGTATACTGTTAACTTCCAGAATGGTGGGATCGAAAGCACAAATAAATTCTACGGCGCTATATCCATCAAGCGGCACATTATTTAGACTGACGTTGACCAGACTGGTCTGCCCAAGTGCAAGCGGTGACTGGATCACATCGACAAGTACGTACGGTCCCAATGGCGTTGGGATCGCAGTCGGCGTCAGCGCCAATGCGGTTTGTGTTCCGGCAATAGACGTTTCTACAATCGCAGTCTGTGTTCCAGCGAATGCAGTTTGTGTCTCGGCAATAGACGTGCCTGCAATCGCAGTCTGTGTTCCGGCGAATGCGGTTTGCGTTCCAGCAATAGACGTACCTGCAATCGCAGTCTGTGTTCCGGCAAATGCGGTTTGTGTCTCGGCAATAGACGTGCCTGCAATCGCAGTCTGTGTTCCGGCAAATGCGGTTTGTGTCTCGGAAATAGATGTGCCTGCAATCGCAGTCTGTGTTCCAGCGAATGCGGTTTGTGTCTCGGCAATAGACGTGCCTGCAATCGCAGTCTGTGTTCCAGCGAATGCAGTTTGTGTCTCGGCAACAAATGTGCCTGTGATCGCGGTTTGTGTTGCCGCCACCGATGTCTCATACATAGCAGTTTGTGTCGCAGCAATTGCTGTAGAGGTCAAATCTGCAGTGGCTGTTGCGGTAGATGTCAACGATTCTGTTGGTGATGGTGTCACAGTTACCGTAGGAGTCGGGGATTCAGTGGCGTTTATGATCCCTGTAGGGGTGGGCGTCGCTATTTCCGGCGTAACCGTTTCTGAAGGGATGGGAGTTCCGGTAGGTGGAAGCGTTGCCGTGAAAGTGGGAGTTACCGTGGCCCCGTTCGAGGTGGATTTTGTGGCGACTATTTCATAGTAGCCCGTACCCGCCTCTGAGCGTATTTCTACATAATAAAAGCCAGCCGGTTGTGTTGAAGAAAGAGTACCGTTCGCCCGTGTAATTTCATTTCCATTTTCATCCAGCAAAACAATAACTGGCACCAGTCCAATAGATGAAGGACTTACGAAAATATCAAACTGCGCATCTTCAACCAATAAAAGAGACCAGCGTTCATTTCGGTACGGATCCACGCTTCCAAGATAGGTTCTATCCCAATCTAAAATACCGCGCATCACGGTTTGAAGATCAGGGATGTTCATAAGCGGCGTAAGAATGGGAAGCGTCTGCCCATTTTTGGTATAGGTAGTTTTGTTCGTAAAAATGTTGTAATTTACCGTCCACCCTGCAAAACGGGTATCGAGTACATTTGGACGGAAAACAAAATGCAGGTGAGGTCCCGGGTATTCATTCCCCGGGCAAACCTGTGCATTGGCATTATTATGAATGATACCGATGCGTTGGTTACGGCTAACCGTGCTGCCAGCGGTCACTTGAATGTTATCGAGATGCCAGTATTCCGTGATCCAGCCATTCCCGTGTTCGATCTTGATGTAGCAAGAGCCCACCTGATACACCGTCCCTGCCGCAGCGGCAACCACCCAATCGTTGGAAGTATCTTCTCCAACTGTCATTTTTACGCGCGGGGCAAAATCAATGGCGCCGCCATTCTTGTAATTATGCGGACTGGTACTCGACCGCTTTAATCCATTATCAAGACCGTCATAAGAAACCCAAGCCTTGCCTTGCTCCCACGGTAATTGGAACATATCCACAGGCGGGGCACTAGCAGCAGACGCAATTCCCGGTATGGCTGAGAGAATAACGACTGCCATTAGAAAAACCCTGGTTGATGTCTTGAATTTCATAACATACTTTTCCAATTCGCTGGCTGGGGTATGCCAGAATCATCCGCGCGGATCGTCGCTCCGAAGAACACGGATCAGGAAGAAAATACCAATAAGAAGCAGGATACAGATCAGGGCAAGCATCACTGCGGTTCCAGACGAAAGAGAAGCCTGCTCGGTCCCATCGGGCTGATCTCCCAATGAAAGCGGAGTTCCCAACAAGGGCAGGTCTTGAGAGGTTCCCTGCTCTGCGCTAATGGCAACAGCAATATTCTGCCCATCCACGGTAACCCCCGGCATCGGCGCGGCAAACCCCGATTCATTCTTTACAACCAGAGCCGCACTCTCAAGATGAACATTGGTATTGCAAGCCCCAAGCGTAATGAAATGCACCTCGGCAAGAACCCCATTGGCTGTTTGTGGGGTTGTGCTGGCAAAGGAAGCATCCACCAACCCATCGATCTGCGGGAGGGAGAGCCCATTCATACTTGGGATGGAGGTGGCAGCATTGACCGGTTTCATACATGCCGGGTCATAGCGGACCTGGAAGGTAATTCCCTGAATAGGGGCAGCCGAGGCGCCATTCACGGTGACAACCACCGTCTCGCCGGTCTTAAAACTTGCAGCACTCACCGTCAGCCAGATCGACTCTTGCGATTGGGCATGTGCGGGAACAAAAGCAAAGCAAAAAATAAATACAAACAAGGGCAGAAGAAGTTTTTTCATTGAGGTCTCCATGAAGGGCGCGCCGGTTTTATTTTGGCGGCGCGCCCCAGTTGGCGATGTTGTGAATCTACTGCCAGGCTAATGCGCCTGCCTGGTGATAGTTGGCTGCAAGAATTTCAAGGTCAAGCACGTTGATGGTGCCATCATTATTTAAGTCAGCGGCAGATGGGCTGGCAAGGTTGTAGTTCATACCGATGGTGAGCGCGTCAAACTGGTCAATGACGTCATTTCCATCAATGTCCCCTGCGGGCAATGCCACTGTCTGTAGTGCAGTAGTGGTTCCAGCGGTAAGGGTGGGGTTACCTTGGGCTTTTAGGTGTCCAATAGCCGAGGCGATCACCGTATAAACGCCTGCCGGAGCCTGAATGGAAAAATTTCCATTTGCATCTGGTGTGGCTGTTGTTTGAACGGATCCATCTTGTTTGTACAAAGTCACAGTAACGGGTTTACTCGCCGTTACAGAGCCCGTCAACGTTCCAAGAGGTTCTGTGATCGTAAGAGTGGCAGGAGAAATAGCAAGCTCTTGCAACGCACCGCCAGTGGAGACACGACCCACACAACTAATTTGCGCCTGTCCGGCTGCCAGGGCGGTGACGGTAAAGCTGAAAACAGCGCCATCATCGGTTGCACGCTGCCCATTACTGCCTGCCACAGCAAAAATAAAGGAGCCGTTGGCAGGACCATTTGTCACAGCGGCGGGGTCTGAGCCGAACAAACCCGCATCTGCAATATTACTAATGGAGATCAGGGCGGGGTCGTAGGTACAGATAAATTCTGCACTGGCATATCCGCTGGTTGGGACGTTGGTCAGCATTACAGTTCCAATAGAAGTACCCCCGGTTAGAACAGAGGCGGGGTTCAGCATTACAGCAGAACCAGGCTCGTTTACCTGTTCTGTGCGGGTAATTTCCATTAGATACGTACCCTCGCCAGAATTAGGTTGAATCTGAATGTAATATTCACCGGCTGGCTGGCTGGCGCTCAAAACAGCGTTTGAGAGGTTGCCGGTTACCATCGAAATCTCGTTATCGTTCGCATCCAACAGGTAGATATTTGGGGTTAAGTTTCCAGAGGTTGCAATCACTGAGATCGTAAAACTCTCTGCTTCCACCAATTGGAGAGACCAGCGTTCATAGCGGTTTGCGTTTACCGTGCCATTGAAAACGGCATCCCAAAAAGTTGTACTGCGGATGATGATCTGTGCGCCAAGTTCTTGTGCATGTGCCGGGGTTTGCATTCCCAACGCGCTCACAATCACTGCCGCCAGCATCAAAATGCGGGTTAAGTTTCTGGCGTTCATTGCTTTCTCCTTTTCATTTGTTTTCATTGGTTCTATTTATGTTCTGAAAAAGGTGCTTTTTTTATTTTTAATTTCCTCCAAACTGCCTTACTATGGCGCTTCAAGTTAACAATAATGAAAACAATATCAGTTACATTCTATAGTCCATGAAAAAGTTAACGCGTTACAGGTAGGTTGCCGCGAGATTGCAAGATAATTGCAGGCGGATCTCTGAATCTATAAAAAATAGACTTAAATAAAAAAAGAGACAGGGGTATCCTGTCTCTTTTTTTATTTGCGCATTGTTTATGCGATTTCGTCTTCTGCCTTGCGCATGGCTTGGAAGGATGCGATTGCCACTTCCAGCATTTCGCGGTCTGGCGGACGGGTGGTGAGCAGTTGTAACGCCAAATTCGGTTTGATCAGAATTTTTACGATTGGGTTGTTCAGGTGATTTGCCGTCCAGCGGATGTATTCGACTGCAATGCCCGCAAGGATGGGTATGAACAGGATGCGGGTAACAAGACGCCAGAGGATGGGCATGGGTCCCAGGGCGGTGAAGACCAGAATGGAAACCAGAACGAGTGTAAGTAAAAATGCCGTACCGCAGCGTGGATGTTCGATGGGGAATTTCTCCACGGTTTCAGGGGTTAATTCTGCGCCCGCTTCAAAGGCGTTGATGGTCTTATGTTCTGCGCCGTGGTATTGAAAAACGCGCCGAATATCGGGCATGAAGCCAATGGACCAGATGTACCCAACAAGGATAATCAAACGCAGGGCGCCTTCCACTAGGTTCCCGATCCACAATGCGGATGTGGTCTGGGCGGCGGCATGTTCCACCCAGCCGCCAATTCCGGCGGGGAGCAAAAAGAAGAGTCCAATGCCAATGGTGAGTGACAAGCCCAATGTCAGGTAAAGAGCCGGTCCTTCCAGTTTTTCATCTTCACCTGTTTGTGTATTGGCTGAAAGCGTTAAGGCACGCATCCCCAGTCCAAGGGCATCCCACAACAGGATGATGCCGCGCAGGAATGGGATTTTTGTAATACCTGAGCGATACACATTGGCAAGTTGTTCTGTGTGAATAACAATATTGCCTTCGGGTGCGCGCATGGCAACGGCAAATGCTTTTTGCCCGCGCATCATAACCCCTTCGATCACGGCTTGACCGCCGTAGGTGATAATTCGATCTTCCATTTATTTCCTATCGCAGGGATAAGGCTTGCCCTTATCCCTGTAATTTATTTATATAATCGTGGGCGACCGTTAAGGTCGCCCGTATGTTTTAGAAATTGAAGAAAAAGTGTGTAATGGCTTCGATGCCCTTGTACCAGGTTGGCAGGTGCAGCCGTTCGTTCGGCGAGTGGACGTTATCATCCGGCAAGCCGAAACCGGTTAGCAAAGAATCGGCGCCGACATATTTTTGCAAAAGCACAACGGAACCAATGGAACCGCCTTCACGCTTGAAGTATGGGCGTTTGCCCCAAACGGTTTGGAGTGCTTTTTCCAGCGCTTTCGATCCTGCAGAGTTTGTATCGGTGAGCGCCGCGCCAGCGTTATGCAGATTTTTCAATTCCCATTTGATGGTTTTGGGTGCGTTCTTTTTGAGGTAGGCGCGTAGCTGCTTTTCGGTTTCTTCAGGAGTTTGATCTGGCACGAGGCGGCAGGAAATTTTTGCCATTGCCCAGGCAGGCAGAACAGTCTTTGAGCCCTGACCCGTAAAGCCGGAGAGCAAGCCGTTCACTTCAAGTGTTGGGCGTGCGCCGGTGCGCTCGGCAGGGATAAATTGTGGTTCACCCCAAAGTGCGGGGACGCCGGTCATCTTGATGAGGTCTTTATCTTTGACGGGCAGGCGTTTGAAATCTTCACGTTCTTTTTTGCTGAGTTTGCGAACCTTATCGTAAAAGCCGGGCAGGGTGATCTTGCCGTTCTTATCGTGCATCCCTGCCACCAGTTCGATCAGTGCCTGTGCTGGGTTGTGGACGGTTCCACCAAAGAGCCCAGAGTGCAGGTCTTTATCGGGACCGAAAACACGCAGTTCAAAATAGGCAAGTCCGCGCAAGCCGGAGGTGATGGTGGGTTTGTCGGGGGCGATCATTCCGGCATCGGGGTTCAAACAAAAATCAGCGGCAAGGAGTTTTTTATTCTTTTTGATAAAGTCGCCAAGGTGTTCAGAGCCGATCTCTTCTTCACCTTCCACCAGCCACTTGATATTGACAGGCAGTTTTCCGTGAGTTTTCATGATGGCTTCCACAGCTTTGATGGACGCCACGACTTGTCCCTTCATGTCAGATGCACCGCGCCCGAAGAGGTAATCGCCTCGGACTACAGCCTTGAACGGTTCGGACTTCCAAAGCTCGATCGGGTCGATGGGCTGTACATCGTAGTGACCGTAGATCATCACCGTCGGAGCAGATTTACCAGCGCCCATCCACTCACCATAGACGACAGGGTGCAAAGCGGTCGGCATGATCTTGACGTTCTTCATGCCAATGGAGCGCAACTGTCCCGCCACCCACTCGGCGGCTTTCTTTACATCGCCTTTATTCTCATTCAGGGTTGAAACAGAAGGGATGGCAACCAGTTCCTTCAATTCGTCCAAAAAACGTCCGCGATTCGAGCGGACATAATCCAATGCTTTTTGTACTTCAGACATGAAAATCTCCTCTACTATTTTAGGGTGCGGCAGTCGCTTCGGTTTGATTATCCAGCGCGCGGCGGGTTACCAGATACCATTCAGTGATCAAAGCCAACCGGTCGCTTGTATCGTACATCGGTGCAACTTGCACGCCCTGCACTTGTGCATCTACACCATAGGAATAGACGGGGTAATACAAAGGCAGTGAAGGTAATTCCTTGGCAAACACTACCTGGAAATTTTTGTACAAACGGGTGCGCTCGCTAAAATCGGCGGCGGTGCGTCCCGTTTCAAGGAACTCGCTTGCAGTGCGGTTATCCCATTGCGAATAATTCTGTCCGCCCGTGGCTTCGGCTTGATGCCAAAACAGGTATGGGTCGGGGTCGGGTGTGCGGGCGGTATTTAGGTCCCCCAATGCGGCTTCGTAACTGCGCGGCGCAAGGTAATCATTGACCAGAGAATCATACGGCACAGCGACCAGCTTTAACTCCACGCCGATCAATGCCCAATCCGCTTGAATGGCTTGAGCGATCTGCGTGTGAATTTCATCATCGGGGTGAACGAGGGTGAATGAAAGCGGCTGCCCATCTTTTGAGCGGATGCTGCTTCCCGCTGTAAAAATGTAGCCGCCTTTATTCAATATCTGTATCGCTGATTCAGGGTCATATGGGAATTTTTCGATCTCGTCGTAATAAGCCCATGAACCCGGCAAAATGGGGCTGTCGGCAACGATGGCTTGTCCCTTCAAAATATGTGAGACGATCACAGTGCGGTTCACCCCCAACATGAGAGCGCGGCGCACGGCGGCATCCTGTAAAAAGCCGACGGCAGGGTTATTTAGGTTGAAGAAAACCAATCCCATCTGCGGGAGGCGGCTTGTGTACACAGAAAGCCCGGGCTCAGCAAGCGCAGATTCAAGTACATCCTGCGTCAAGTGGCTGACGCCCAATACCTCACCCTGACGGTAGGCATCCAATGCGGTTTCTGCATTTGGGAAATATCGAAAAACAACCTGTTCAATGAACGGCGCGCCCAAGTAAAAATCCTGGTTGGCAGTCAGAACTACGCCAGTGATCTGACCATTGCTGGTCAAGAGACGGTCAAATTTATATGGTCCGCTTCCAATGGGGTTGAGGTTGAATTCAGCAGTGGGGATCTGATCTGCCGGAATGGCTTCGAGCAAGTGCTTTGGCAGAATACCGAAAGTGGCGTAATCTAAAAAGGGAGAGAAGGGTTCAGGCAGTGCAAACTGAAAGGTCTTGTCATCGAGCCGCTTTACCTGAATTTGTGTCCACAAGTCTTTTATATCTTGCGGGAAAAGCGAGTTGGGGCTTTTGATGACCTCAATGGTGTAAAGCACGTCATCACTTGTGACAGGTGTACCGTCGTGCCATACGGCATTCGGACGTAGTGAGAAATTATAGACCTTCCCATCTGCTGAAACACCCCACGAATCCACCAAGTCTGGTTGGGGAAGCCCGCGAGAATCAAATTTAACCAAGCCGCTAAAAAGCAGGCGGTTCACATCTCGATCTGCGGCGTTGTTCCAGTCCAACATGGGGTTGAGACGCCCCATCGAGCCGATCAATGCCTCGGTATAAATCCCGCCGGGCGCAGCCTCGGGCAAGGTGACAATACTTACCGGTTGTTGGCTGAGCAGTAACAATGCAACGATCACCAACGTTACCGCTACGACCAGAATCTGCCAGCGTAATCTTTTCATAAAATTATTGTATCGTAATTCTTTTTACCCTCACCCATACTCTCTCCCGAGGGAGATGGCAAGGAGTGAGGGTAAAAAAAGAAAGGACCGCCCCGCCCTGAAAACGGGCAACAAACTCGGCGGACCTTCCAATCTGTTTTTGGTAATTAGCCAAGGATGATGATGGTAAGGACGAGCGCAAAAAAGAGAATGCTCAAACCAATGGTCACCCAGAACAGAATACGCTCAATACCGCGGCGGGCAGTGAATACGCCACCAGTATCAGCGCCGGTAAGACCGCCAAGCCCTGCGCCCTTACTTTGCAGGATGACGCTGAGGATCAAACCCACTGAGGTTATAATCAAAGCAATTTCCAAAACATTTGTCATGCGAATGTGCCTCCTAAAAATTAGCGGGGCAAATTATACCTGTTTGGGAAGTGAATCGTCAAACGAGCTTAAAACTCTAACCATCGAGACAAAAAAGATGGTGAAACCTTTTGCCAGAGGAAATACATGCACGAAGTCACCGTCAACCTGCACATGCACACCCGCTATTCCGATGGAAGCGGTCTTCACAAAGACATCGCAGCCGCAGCCTTCAAAGCTGGTGTAGATGTGGTCATCGTCACCGACCACAACATCCTGGTGCAGGGATTTGAAGGTTACTACAAGGAAAAGAATAAAAAACTCCTCATGCTCATTGGCGAGGAAGTTCATGACCAGGCACGTGACCCACAGAAAAATCACCTGCTTGTTTTTGGGGCAAACCGCGAATTGGCAACGTACGCCAAAAACCCACAGAATCTCATCGATCAGGTTCGTGAGGCGGGCGGCATCTGCTTCCTCGCCCACCCCGACGACCCCGAAGCAAAAGCCTTCAATGAAACCGATATTTCATGGGAAGACTGGTCTGTTCAAAATTACACCGGCATCGAATTATGGAACGCTCTCAGCGAGTTGAAGACCGTTGTCCCCACAAAATTACACGGCGCTTTTTACGCCTTCTTCCCAGCCTTCGTTGCCCGCCAACCCATTCCCAACACGCTGGCAAAATGGGATGAATTGCTCGCCACCGGCAAAAAAGTGGTTGCCATTGGCGGCTCTGATGCACACGCACTGGATATGCACATGGGATCCATCCACCGCGTCATCTTCCCTTACGAATTCCACTTCCGCACGGTCAACACCCACGCGCTTCTTTCTGGACCGTTGACCGGAGACGTGACCATCGACCGTTCCCTCATCTATAAAGCGTTTGCGGCTGGGCACTGCTTCGTGGGCTATGATATGCCCGCCCCCACCAAAGGGTTTCGTTTTAGCGCACAGGGCAAAGATCAATCCGTTATCATGGGTGATGAAATTTCCGCTAAAGGCGGCGTAACTCTGCAAGCCAAACTTCCGTCCTCTGCTGAGATCATCCTATACAAAGACGGACAACCCATCCAACACCTGAAAAATCAGACCGCCTGTACCCACATCACCACAGAGCCAGGCGTCTACCGTGTAGAAGCCTACCGGCGCTACCTTGGCAGTCGCCGCGGCTGGATATACAGTAATCCAATCTACTTAAGTTAATTCTCTAAAATGCAAAAAGCCCTGTTCCAAATTTATTTGAATAGGTTCATACTAGCGATCATTGTTTTGATTGCGCTCCTAAGTATAGGTACAGGAGGCTATATCGTCCTTGAAGGCTTGTCCTTTGTGGATGCCCTTTATATGACCGTAATCACATTAAGCACAGTGGGGTTTGGTGAGGTGCGCGAACTATCACATGCAGGAAGGACATTCACCATGGGGCTGATCGCCGGAGGTGTCGGTGTGACCGGTTTTCTCGTCAGCATCATGGTCGAGTTCGTTTTATCAGACCATTGGCGCACCCACATAAAACAAAGGAGGATGTCAAAGATGTTGAAAAACCTATCCGGGCATGTGATTGTCTGCGGTTTTGGGCGGGTTGGTAGAAACGTAGCCGAAGAGCTAAAAGACGAAGGGATTCCATTTGTCATTATAGATAAAGACCCCGACCGTGTTGCACATGCAGAAAGCCACGGATTTCTAAGCATGGAAGGCAACGCAGCACACGAAGAGTTATTAATAGAAGCAGGTATTGAACGAGCGCGGGCGGCTGTGGTTTCTGTAAATTCTGACGCAGAAAATGTTTTCATTATCCTTACCATTCGAAACCTCAACACAGGGCTTTTCATTGTCGCCCGAGCCAACTACGAAGATTCCGAGCCGAAACTCTTAAAAGCTGGAGCCAATAAAACCATTCAACCCTATCGCATCTCAGGAAAACGCATGGTCACCATGCTCATACGCCCAAATGTAGCAGACTTTCTCGATGAAGTTGCCCACGCAGGCGGTATGGAACTTTTACTTGAACAGATCCAAATTGAAGATGGGTCGGAACTGGCAGGGATGTCTGTGCAGGAAGCGCGGCTCAGTAATATTTTTGAAGTCACCGTTCTTGCACGGCGAGGCGAAGATGGTTTGTTCCATACCCTGACTGGAAAAGACACAATCTTGAAAAGTGGCAACGTCATCATTGCCATGGGTACCCGTAATAACCTTAACAAGCTCAAAGAAATCGCCAAAGGATAATTTCGTTACCTACGTTGACAATTCTCCATCCCCATAGTAATATTTGCCCCGCTTTGACCACGCCGAGGTAGCTCAGTGGCAGAGCAGGGGACTCATAAGCCCTTGGTCGGGAGTTCAAATCTCCCCCTCGGCACCTACAGACCACCATTTTTGGTGGTCTTTTATTTTCAAACAAAAACTCCCGTGGGATACGGGAGTTTTTGTTTCTATTCTATGGGGCTACAAGCGCTGGACGCCAAGCAGGGTGAAAGTCTTGAGCAGGGTCATCGGTAAGGCGCACTCGATCACCGCCTGCCAAGGTCATATAAAATATGTCGAAATTATTATCAGAACCAACGCCTTTATAAGTCAGGTAAAACCCGTCCGGTGAAAAGCCCACATCTTCTATATAAATGACATTAAAGGGTAGTTTCAATCCCTGCTCAGTTGACCGTTCGGTAGCGGAAACACTCAACACATACGGATTACAAAATGACTTCGCGCAGCGTTGATTAAAAACGATAATATCATCCTTGGGAGACCAAACTGGTAGATAGTCATGATAATTCTGTCCACTCCGAATGATCTGCACAGCGTCCGTTCCATCCGCATTCATCATCCATATCTGATATACACCTACTCGTTTCACCACATAAACCAGCTTTGAGCCGTCTGGCGACCATGACGCCATGCGAGACTCAACCCTTGCCGCACCCTTTGTCAATTGAGTAGCCGATCCTGGCTCACTTACAGAGGTGGTAAAGAGTTCCATCTGTCCGGTTCGTTGTGATGTAAAAATGATCGTACTGCCATCTGGAGACCAGGCAGGATCAAAGTTGCCACCAGGTGAAGCCTCCAATGTAACCAGATCGGTTCCATCTGCATTGATAACATAAAGGCTTGTGCTTGCGTAAATGTCTTCTTCCTTTTTACAGGGAGAAATGAACGCAATACGCTGTCCATCTGGCGACCAGACCGGTTGGCAGGCACCGTTTGGCATATTGGTCACCTGAAATAGGTTTTCACCATTCAAATCAAGAAGAAAAATTTGCGGATCGCCCAACCGCGCAGACGCAAAGGCTATTTGCCCCGCCCCGCCGCCAACATTTATTACGGGGACAGTTGGGGTAACATCTGCCGTTTCAGTAGTGATAACAGACAACTGTGTTTGGGTAGGCAAAGGGGTGTTGGTCTTGGTTGGCTCTACAGTATTAGTAAATGTGGGTTCTGGAGATGCAGTAAAAGTTGGGGGAATCGTTTGGGTGGGAACAAGTGTTGGTGTAAGAGTTGGCGTGGCGGTTGCATAAAAGTCGCCAATGGGTGGAATTAAAGATCGTACATTGAGAGGGATCAGTTCGGGTCTAAAATACAAAACTCCGGCAGCACTTCCCAGCAAAAGCAAAACAAAAAAAATAAAGCGCATTGTTGCAGCACGTTTCCTACGTTCACGTTCTTTTTGTCGCTTTAAAGGGGAAACAAATGGCTGATCTTCTTGAGAAAACGAAGAAGAAGGAGGAACGGGACCCGGTTCTTTTTTCGCTTTATTATTTCCAGTAATAGGATGTCCATCATCCACTTGAGTTACATCTTCACCGCTTGATTCATGCATGGTTTCAAGTGGTGGAGGGACGATTTTGTAAGACCCAGGGACTTGCTGTGTCAACGACTTTGCAGCAAGCAAGCTCGTCTTAAAATCATCTGCTAATTGAAAACGGTCAATCGGATCCACAGACATAGCTTTTTCGATGGCCGCAGCCAGTTTACGGGATACTTTTGAATTCCGTTTTCGAAGCGGTGTTAATTGGGCGTTATCCATTGCACGTGCCAGCCCATCTTCAGGGATAACCCCGGTCAAAGCGGCATACAAAGTAGCGCCAAGCGAATAGATATCAGTTCTGGGATCTGTGCGCGCAGTACCATATTGTTCTGGCGGAGAGTAACCGGGTGTCATGGCGCGGGCGCCGGTAGTTGTTGCCTGACTGGCACTCTGATACACCTTGGCAAGACCAAAGTCCACCAGATAGATATGTCCATCCGGTGCGATTTTTACATTGCCAGGCTTAATATCACGGTGAAGAATGGGTGGCTTGCGAGTATGCAGGTAATTCAACGCATCACACATGGCAGCGCCGATATGAACCGCATCTTCCTCTTCAAGCATGCCGAGGCGTTCCATACGATAACGAAGGTCTTCACCTTCAATAAAGTCCATTACAAGGTATTGACCTGTATCCCCCAAAACAAAATGGTCTGAAACGCGCGGCAAGTTGGGGTGGCGTAAATTGGCAAGAATTACCGCCTCAAGGCGAAATTGGCGCGAATACTCATCCGTTGTAAACAAATTTTCTTTGAGTGCAACAGATACACCCAGGTTTTCGTCAATGGCACGATATACGGAACCCATGCCCCCTTGCCCCAAAATATCTACAATGCGATAACGGTTATGAATGAGAGTGCCTTTTTCCAGCGTCATTGCTATCCATTCGTGTTCTAGAGAATTAATGCTGTACGCAAAGGGAAAACCTCCTCCTTTGCCGGAACGTTGGCATTATATCAGATGGTATCCGTCTTCCAAGACGGCTAATTAAATTGAAATGTTGAAATTTGTAAGGTGAATTCGGCATGTAGTTCTGTAGTAGGGTTTTTCAGCACTAACAATTGACGGTTCATTCCCCCGTATCGTACACTCAGAGTTATGCGCAACAAACCCGATCATTCATGGGACTCCCTCTCAAATTTACTGGTACTGGCAGCCATTTTCCTTTCTTCGTTGCGGCTTCAATCCACAGCCTGGGTGATAGGACTGGAAAAAATTAATACCATTGCCCTATTGGGATGTTTTATTGGACTGGCGTTGGGCTACAGCCAATTTGAGAAGCGCACCATAGCCTGGCTCTCACTTGGGTATATGTTTGTATTCATTTTGTGGCAATTAATGGGGACGATCGACTTCGGTTCGACCCCTCTCCCCCTACTGGAAAAAATATCCATTGTATTTGGGCGCCTTTTTACAGCCATCCGGGAACTCTCCTCAGGCAGGGCGATCAAAGACCCATTCTTCCTTCTTACATTATTATGTCTGCCCTACGGGTTTGCCAGCCTGTATAGCGGCTTTAACCTGACCCGACACACAGATTTTCTCAAAGCAATCCTGCCAAACGGCGCATTGATGTTCATCATCCATATTTACCATCTCACCTCAAATCATTACACATGGATGTTCGGCATCTACTTCTTCATTGCACTCATATTGTTAAGCCGACTGAAGTACCTCAAAGACCGGCGTGAATGGGCTCAAAACCGCGTTCAAATTTCCAGCCAAAGTGGAATGGACATAACCACAACCTCACTGATAGTGACCACCCTATTGGTTTTTGCAGCTTGGGCAGCGCCATATACCATTTCACCTTCGCCAGAAGGGATATTGTTCTGGCGAAATACGTACGGAAAAGTTTTTAACCCCAATCGGTTTGAAAATCTCTTCGCAGCGGTAGATAAAGAAAATCAACCTAAACCTCGCAATTTCCAAACCGAATTATCGCTAGGCACACGCACCCCGCAAAGCGACCAGGTGGTATTCAAGGTCTATGCACCGCAAAGCGCTGCCAATTTCCCTCGCATGTACTGGCGCGGACAAGTCTACGACCGGTTTGAAGACAATATTTGGTCCATTACCGGTGAAACGGAAATAAAACGTTATCCAGCCGAAGGGGATATGTCCATCCCTAACGAAAGATTTAAGCAGCGCCTCGGGTTTACATTCGACATCACCGTGGATGGGCAAAGTGTACTCTACACTGCCGCACAACCCATATGGATCAACCATGAAGCCATCATGCTCTACTCGGAAATCGATGAGGAAGTATACGATGTCGCTGCATTCCGCGCTTCGCCCAAATTAGAGCAAGGAGACCTCTACCGCACCGCCTCATTAATGGCAAACCCAAGCATCGTAGAGTTACGCCAAGCCGGGCAAGAGTACCCAGACTGGGTAGTGGAAAAATACCTTCAAGTCCCCGAAAACTTATCACCACGCATCCGTGAAACCGCATTAAATATAACCACACCCTACGAAACCGCTTACGATAAAGCCGCTGCCATCACTCTATACCTGCGCCGGGAAATTAATTACTCCCCCAGCGTGGAGATTCCTAAAAACACAGCCGACCCATTGGACTATGTACTCTTTGAAGGAAAACGAGCTTACTGCAATTACTATGCCACCCTCCAAGTGCTTATGCTGCGATCCTTGGGCATCCCTGCCCGCCTTGCAGTAGGATACGCCCAAGGCGAAGTAAATTTACAAAATAGCCTGTTCATCGTGCGTGAACGCGACCTGCACGCCTGGCCCGAAGTGTACTTTCCACAGATCGGATGGGTGGAATTTGAACCAACCGTAAACCAGGAAGCGCTCATCCGACCTGAAACACGCGAAGACATTCAATTGACTGCTCCACTGGTCAACCCAACCCAGTCGCAGACACCATTTGAAGAAGACCTCCCCACCCCAGAGATCATCCAAGCCGAGGAGCAAGCCTCAGCCAATGGATGGCTCAATGGGTTAATAACAGCCCTCCCGTGGTTCGGAGGCGTGATCTTCATCCTGCTTTTGATCGGATTACAAAAACGCTTCGCCCCCACATTTACGCCTGTCTTTATCCTCCAAAAAGTGAGTGAACGCTCGGGCTGGAGGCTGCCCAAATGGCTGGTATTTGCAAACCTGCCGTCCATCGAAAAATATTTTCACAGCATAAACCTCGTTTTGAAATGGCTCAATCGCCCGCAAGCTGCGCACATCACCCCCGCCGAACGCGCGTGGATATTGAAACACACCCTGCCTGAAGCCGCAGAAGACATTGAAATTCTTTTAAATGAACACCAGTCTCAACTGTTCTCTCCACTGGGGGGGAGCAGTATTTTGGCGCGTCGGGCTGCCATTCGTGTCCTTACCAAAGGTTTACAAAAGAAACTCAAACGCATCATATTGGGATACAATTACAAAGATATACAAGAGCCACCACGATACTCTCTATGAATGACGAACTAACCCGCCCACGAACCATGCATGACCAACTTTCTGCTCTTGCCGTTGTCGCTGGAAAGATTCATACAGACCTTAGGCACAGTTCATCCAAACTCCCAAAAGATGTATTGGAACAATTAACACACCTGCAAAGCACACTTGAAGCAACGGGAGCAAAAATGGAATCCTTCCAACGTGAGCACAGCAACATGCTTGCGCTGGTAAAGACCGGACAAGTCATCAACTCGTCCCTCGAATTGGATGAAGTGCTTCGCATCGTAATGGATACCATCGTCCAGCTTACCAAAGCTGAACGCGGCTTTTTGATGCTGCGCAATGAAAGCGGCGAAATGACTGCCCGCATTGCCCGCAACTACGAAATGGAATCGATCAACTCAGCGGAGAAGAACGTAAGCAGCAGCGTGGTACAGCGTGTGATCGATACAGGCGAATCAGTCGTCACCACCAACGCACAGGAAGACAAACGTTTTGTAGGGCAGGAAAGCATCGTCGCATTCAACCTGCGCTCCATTCTGTGCGTACCCCTCAAAGTAAAAAATGACCTGATCGGCGTCATCTATGCCGATAACCGCATCCGCGCCGGCATCTTCTCAGAAGCAGAGAAAGACCTGCTCGAAGCCTTTGCCAACCAAGCGGCAGTTGCCATTGAAAATGCGCGGCTCTTCTCTTCTCTTAAACACACACTTGAAGAAGTAACCGCCCTCAAAAATTTGATGGATAACGTCTTTGCTTCCATCGCCAGCGGCGTGATCACCGCCGATGTACAGGATAACATCACCCTTGCCAACCGCGCCGCAGAAACCATCCTTGGCTCCCCCACACAAGACATCATTGGTCACCATTTGAATGACGCACTCGCCTCGGTGTCAAATGAACTCAACCCGCACCTTTTGGAAGTCCGCAGTACAGACAAGCCGATTGTAGACCTGGAGATCAGCCACAACCTACCCACACGCGGCAATGTAGACTGGCGCCTCAACCTTTCGCCCCTCAAAGATGCCAGCCATAAAACTCAAGGCGTGGCCATCGTTCTGGACGATCTCACAGAAAGAAAGAAGTTGGAAGCGCAGCGTCGTCTTTTTGAACGCATGGTCTCACCTGCCGTCATCGAACAGCTTGACCCCAACGGACTTCAACTCGGCGGCAAGCGCACCGAAATCACCGCCCTCTTTGCAGATATTCGCGGGTTCACCACCTATAGCGAACATATAGCCCCTGAAAAATTGGTAAGCGTCCTCAACCGTTACCTCGCCGCCATGGCAGACGCCGTACTCGCACAGGAAGGCACCGTGGATAAGTTCATGGGCGATGCCATCATGGCATGGTACAACGCCCCCATCCCCCAGCCCGACCACACCCTGCGCGCCGTAAAAACTGCACTCGCCATCCGCGACTCAGTGAACACCCTTTATAAAGAATTGCCCGAAGACTCACACCTCGCATTTGGTGTCGGCATTCACCACGGCGACGCCGTCCTCGGCTTGATCGGCACAGAAAAACGCCTCGAATATACCGCCATCAGCGATACGGTCAACACAGCCAAACGCTTGCAGGAAAACTCCAGCAAGAACCAGATCATCATCAGCAAAGAAACCTATGAGCGGGTGAAAAAACAAGTTGAAGCCAAACCACTGGAAAACCTGCCCGTCAAGGGGAAATCCAAAACGGTCGAAGTGCTGGAAGTCCTTGGGCTAAAATAATTGTACAAGGATGACGTACCCGCATCCTCCTTAAAGGCAAGTTGATCCACCCCTTCAACCTTTTATTCACCCTGTTACCTAACCCTACCCACACAACATGCCTACGCGAAGCAAGTGAACCGCCAAATTTCAAACCGAACAGACGATTGCAAATACTCTGTGCTATAATCCGCGCCACGATGTACACCAGCATCCAATTTGCCAATAATAACGATAATGACGATCACAGAATCGTTGGGCGAAGCTTTGCTGGTTGACGAATAAAAATCGAAACCAAATCGCCCGACGCGAATGCGAAGGGCGATTTTTTATATACATTTCATCCCCGTCATTGCGAGGGCGCTCTTGTTCTTTGCCCGAAGCAATCTCAGGTTTCATTATGAGATTGCTTCTCGAAGACTCGCAATGACAGAAAAAAGAGAGGCACTATGTACAGAACTCATCTATGTGGAGAATTAAGAGCCAGCCATGCCGGGCAGACCGTTACGCTCGCAGGCTGGGTGAATCGACGCCGCGACCACGGCGGGGTGGCGTTCTTTGACCTGCGTGACCGCGCTGGCTTGGTACAGATCACCATCAACCCAGACCTTCCAAAAGAGACTCTCGACCTGGTTACAGGTGTGCGTGGCGAATGGGTTCTGCAGATCGAAGGCGTGGTGCAAAAACGCCCCGAAGGGATGGCGAATCCCAAAATGGAAACGGGCGAAGTGGAAGTCATCGCCAAAAATGTGATCGTGCTCAACGCCTCGAAGACTCCCCCATTCATGGTCAACACCGATGCGGATCTGCCTGATGAGAACATGCGCCTCAAGTATCGCTACATTGACCTGCGCCGCGAGCGCCTGACCAAAAATATGGTCTTGCGTCACAAGGTCATCAAGTTCATGCGCGACTATCTCGATGAACAGGGCTTCATTGAAATCGAAACCCCCATCATGTTCAAAGCGACTCCCGAAGGCGCACGCGACTACCTTGTGCCTTCCCGCATCTACCCGGGACAGTTCTATGCCTTGCCCCAGTCGCCGCAGCAGTTGAAGCAATTGCTGATGGTAGCAGGCATGGACAAGTACTTCCAGATCGCGCGCTGCTTCCGCGATGAAGACCTGCGCGGCGACCGTCAGCCTGAGTTCACTCAGCTCGACCTTGAGATGTCCTACGTCCACCGCGATGATGTTCTGGCTCTAGTCGAAGGCTTATTCACAGAAATGATCCCAGCTGTGGCGCCCCATAAGAAATTATTTTCGTCGCCGTGGCCCAAGTTCTCTTATAAGGAAGTGCTCGAACGCTTCGGCTCCGACAAACCCGACCTGCGCTTCGGCATGGAATTAATCGATGTCACCGATGTATTGGCGAAGAGCGAGTTCAAGGTCTTCCAGTCCGCTTTGGAGGCAGGCGGGGTGATCAAGTGTATCGTCGCGCCGAAGTCTGCGGAGATGTCTCGCAAGGAATTGGATGCGCTCACGGAAGTGGCGAAAACGTTCGGAGCGAAGGGAATGCCTGCTGTGGCGATCACAGCCGAGGGCGTGAAAGGAAGCGCGGCAAAGTTCTTTAAGGAAGAAGAACTCACAGCGTTGAAAGAAAAAACGGGAGCAGGAGTCGGCGATCTCATCGTCTTCGCATCTGATGCCCGTGCGGTTGTGAACAAGACTCTCGGCGGACTGCGCTTGTGGTTCCGCGATAAGTTGGACCTTGCCGATAAATCGATGATGGCGTTTGCGTGGGTGGTGGACTTCCCGTTCTTTGCGTTCAACGAAGAGACTCAGGCGTGGGAGTCGGAGCATCATCCTTTCACGATGCCGAAGATGGAAGACCTGCCGAAGTTCGACACCAACCCCGGCAAAGTGTATTCGGAAGCGTACGACATGGTCTGCAATGGCTATGAGACCGCTTCGGGTTCGATAAGAATTCATCGCCGCGATATTCAGATGAAGATGTTCCAGATGCTCGGTTTGAGCGATGAAGAAATCAAGACAAAGTTCGGTCACATGCTCGAAGCGTTCGAATACGGCGCTCCACCGCACGGCGGAATGGCTCCCGGCATTGACCGTTTGGTAATGTTGCTAGCGGACGAACCCAACATCCGCGAGGTGATCGCCTTCCCGAAGAATCAGAACGGGCGCGATGTGATGGCGGACGCGCCTTCGGAAGTTGAGCCGAAGCAATTGAAAGAACTACATATCAAATTTAGTTAGGGCAAAGAACGGATGAGTGTTCATCAAGGTGATGTGTTCTGGATTACGCCGAATAAGTTAAATGGTATTGAGTCTGACCACACTCATCCGCATGTTGTTGTTCAAGTCAGCGCACAAAATAAAGTGACCGTTTGTGCGTTGACCACCAACCTAAAGCGTGCCAAAGACCCCGGCAATGTGCTGCTCGATGAAGGCGAAGCCAATCTTCCAAAGCAAAGTGTGATCGTTGCTTCTCAAGTTTTTACAGTAGACGCAACACAATGTGGTGAATTTATCGGCACATTGACTGAGCAAAGGATCCAGCAAGTGCTGGCTGGCATACGCTTTTTACAGATCATGACCCAGCACCATGAGTAAAGATCAAGAGGTTTTATGACCCAAACAATTGACACCAAAACAGTAAAGCACGTTGCTTTTCTCGTCCGCTTGGGAATCTCTGAAGAGGAAGCCCAGACCTTCAGCGGACAATTCTCGTCCATTATTGACTATTTCAACATGCTCAACGAAGTGGACACAGAGAACGTCCCGCCTGCTTCGGATATCGCCAACGCCGAGAACGTTCTGCGCGAAGATGTGGTCAAACCGTCCATGAGCCGCGAAGAATTCCTCAAGAACGCGCCAAATTCTGAGCGCGGGTATGTGAAGGTTCCTACTGTCCTTGGTGACGAGTAAAGAATAGAAAGTAGAAAGTGGAAAGTTACATGACCACTCCCTACTTTCCACTTTCTACTCACTAATCTCTATTCTCTAATCATCTAATCTCAAAACCTCATGCAACTACACAACCTTACCATCCGAGAAGCCCACGAGCTTCTCACTACCAAAAAAATCTCCTCCGTCGAGTTGACTCAAGCCATGCTCGACCGCATCCACGACGTGGATAAGAAGGTCAAGTCCTACGTCACGGTCACAGATGATCTTGCACTGGAACAAGCCAAGAAAGCCGATGAGCGCATTGCCAAAGGCGAGAACGTCACGCCGTTGACGGGCATTCCTTTTTCAATGAAGGACTGCATTTCCACGCGCGATGTCCGCACGACTTGTTCTTCCAAGATTCTCGAAAACTACGTCCCGCAGTACAACGCCACCGTCACAAACAAACTCGCGGACTCTGGCGCTGTCCTCGTCGGCAAGACCAACATGGACGAGTTCGGCATGGGGTCTTCATGTGAAAACTCCGCGCTCTTCCCCACTCACAACCCGTGGGATCTTGATCGCGTTCCTGGCGGTTCGAGTGGCGGCGCGGCGGCGAGCATGTCCGCCAGCCTTTGCACGTTTTCCATTGGCGAAGACACAGGTGGTTCCGTGCGCATGCCTGCAGGCTTCACAAACGTGACAGGCATAAAGCCCACTTATGGACGCGTCTCGCGTTACGGTCTCATCGCGCTTGCATCCTCGTTCGATTGCATCGGTCCAATGACCCGTGACGCATATGATTGCGCGACCGTCCTCGAACACATCGCCGGGCATGATCCACTCGACAGCACCACCTACAACTCCCCCGTTCCCAACTACACCGCTAACATCAACAAGCCCGTCAAAGGCATGAAGCTCGGCATCCCGAAAGAATATTTCGTAGCAGGCATGGAAGCGGGCGTTGAGTCCGCCATGCAAGAAGCCATTCGCACCTACGAAAAACTCGGCATGGAAATTCACGAAGTCTCGCTCCCCCATACCAAATACGGCTTGCCGGTTTATTATCTGCTGCTCTTCGCTGAAGCTAGCGCCAACCTCGCCCGCATGGACGGCACGCGCTTTGGTCTCTCCGTTTCAGATGGCGCGAAGGATGTCATCGACATCTATCTCAAGACTCGTCACGAAGGTTTCGGTGACGAGGTCAAGCGCAGGATTATGCTTGGCGCATATGCTCTCTCAGCCGGATACTATGACGCGTATTACTTGAAGGCACAAAAAGTTCGCACGCTTCTTCGTCGGGACTTTGAAACTGCTTTTTCCAACGTGGACATTCTCCTCGCCCCGACCTGTCCCACCACTGCCTTCAAACTTGGCGAGAAAACCAGCGACCCGCTCGAAATGTACCTCTCGGATATTTACGTCGTTGCGACCAACCCCGCTGGCGTCCCTGCCCTTGCACTCCCCGCTGGCTTCTCCAACAACATGCCCGTCGGTATGCAACTCATCGGAAAACACTTAGATGAAGCAACCTTATTCCAAGTCGCCCACGCCTACCAGCAAGTGACCGATTGGCATAAGCAACAACCGACTTTGTGACGATGGACGACAGACCATCGACCATAGATGTTTCCCATCGTCTATGGTCAATCGTCTGTGGTCATTGGTTCTCGTACACGTAAAAAATATAATCCTGAGATTTCGTGTCCACGCCTAGATCATGCAAAGCACGCAGCAGTTGAGCGCGATGATCGGTGGCATGATTAACAACATGAAGCAAGACCTGCCAGACGATCAAATCCTTGTCCTCTTCAGGATCGGTGATCGGCTTGGAGAACAACTGGTCACCTTGCAAGTTTGCTAGATACGCACGAGTGTTCCGCTCAACCGAATCCCACAATGAGCGGATGGCATCACGGTCATCAACCTCAGTAGTTTCTGGCAACGGCTCAGATGGTTGAGCGCCGCGCAACTCGCTGATCCACACATCCTCCACGTCCACAAGGTGGACGAGTTGCTCCCGAATCGAGCCGCGAGAGTAATCCGCTTTTTGAGTGAACTGCTCAAAGGTCAACGCCGCGACATGCTCCAAGATCTTGCGGTTCTCGGCAAAGTGATAGTTATAAAAATGACGAAAGGCTTCTGCATTCATAAAGTTGCTCCTTGTTTAATTAATTTTGATTATAGTGCAAGTGTTCTAGGAAACAAATATGACCAAATTCTCAACCTCCCTCACCATCAACGCCAGCCAAGACTCCATCTGGAAAATCCTCTCCGATGTCGCCCACTGGCAAGAGTGGACTCCGACCGTAACCAAGGTCGAAGTGCTGGACACACCCAAACTAAAACTTGGCAATCGCTACAAAGTGACTCAACCCAAACTCCAACCGGTTGTTTGGACAGTTACTGAGCTCAACTCTGCTAACTTCACATGGGCGTCAAAGTCCCTGGGCATGCATATGGTGGCTGAACATGTTGTCAAGTCGATTAGTGCAAATCAATCCGAAGTCACACTCACCTTTGCTTTCAACGGCTGGCTCGGCAATCTCATTAGTAAAATGTACGGAAAGATGACCGAAGAGTACATCCAGACCGAAGCACGATCCTTGAAAAAACGAGCAGAAACTTTATAACCTGCAACCTTCAAACGTTTGACCATCAAACTATTCAACAAAGAGACTACCCAACTATGAAATACGAACCCGTAATCGGACTTGAAATTCACGGCGAGTTACTCACCAACTCCAAAATGTTCTGCAGTTGCTCCGCAGACTACGGCTCCGCGCCCGAGCCGAACTCAAATATCTGCCCTGTCTGCACAGGTCTGCCCGGTGCCATGCCCGTCGTCAACAAAAAGGCGACAGAACTTGCCGCGTTGGTTGGACTCGCGTTGAACTGCTCCATCAACAAGCACAACACTTTTGCGCGCAAAAATTATTACTACCCCGACCTACCCAAGGGTTATCAAATTTCGCAATACGAATTGCCGATTGCAGAAAAAGGTTTCCTTGAAGTCAATGATGGCAGCGAGAATCAACTCAACGTGAGAGTGAGGCGGGTTCACATCGAAGAGGATACGGCGAAACTCGCGCACGAAAAAAATTATGCACTGGTGGATTTCAACCGCGCAGGCGTGCCGCTGCTTGAGATCGTCTCAGAGCCGGATATTCGCACCGTCGAAGCCGCGCTTGATTACGCCACAAAGGTCCGTGCGATTTTGCGTTACCTCGGCGTCAACTCGGGTGACATGGAAAAAGGCGTGCTGCGTTTCGAGGCGAACATTTCGGTGCGTCCCGTTGGCAGTGATGAGTTCCGCACCCGCACTGAGATCAAAAATCTCAACAGTTTTCGCGCACTCGTCCGCGCTTCGCAATATGAGATCGAACGCCAGATCAAAATTTATGAAGAAGGTGGCACGGTCGTGCAGGAAACTCTCGGCTGGGATGATGCTCGGGAAGTAACCACCAGCCAACGGTCGAAGGAAGAGGCGCACGATTATCGCTACTTCCCCGAGCCCGACCTTCCTCCCCTCCAACTTTCCGATGCATGGATCGAGTCGATTCGGAGTCAATTGCCCGAACTGCCGGAAGCAAAGACCGCCCGCTTCATTTCGGACTTTGGCTTGACTCCCTCCGAGGCGCGTTTTCTCACCTCCGAGCGGACTCTCGCGGACTACTTCGAGAACGTAGTGGCAAAATCGAAAAGCCCCGCCAAAACAATCCACTCGTGGATCGCGGGCGAGTTCATGCGTTATTTGAATGACTCAGGCTTGAGCATCGACGATGTGACTCTCGCGCCCGAAACACTTGCAAAATTAATCGACATGGTGACAGACAAAACCATCGGCGCGAGCGCAGGCAAAACCGTACTGACCGAACTCTTCAAGAACGGCGGCGACCCCGCGCAGATCGTGAAAGAAAAAAATCTCTTGCAGATGACGGATGTGAACGCCATTCAAGAGATCGTGACAAAGATTTTGAACGACAACCCCAAAGAAGTGGACGAGTACAACGCGGGCAAAGAGACTCTGTTCCAGTGGTTCATGGGTCAGGTGGCACGAACCACAAAAGGCAAAGCCGATCCCAATGTGGCAAAGGAATTGATGGTAAAGGGCTTGGAAGAACGGAAAAAATAAGAGAAAAAAGACAGTCACCATTAAGATGACTGTCTTTTTTTTTATGGATGGTTGTACAATCTATCTACATTCCCAAAAATCACATTCCGAAAAGGAGTAATTTATGCCAGCCCCGAAGAAACGTTTTGTCACTGCTGAAGATCTGTATTCCCTGCAACAGCTTTCTGATGTGCGGATTTCGCCCGATGGCGGACACGTCATCTATCGCCTGCAACGGGTAGATAAAAAGACAGAGAAGAAATACGGCAACTTGTGGATCGTCCCAACCGCGGGCGGGTCGCCGCGCCAGTTCACACGCGGCAATCATTCCGATTCGTCCCCGCGCTGGTCGCCGGATGGGAATACCATCGCGTTCATGTCCAACCGTGCTGATAAAGCAAAACCTTCACAGATCCACCTCATTTCGTTTGGCGGCGGCGAAGCGGAAAAATTGACATCCATTGAAGGTGAGATCAGTTTGATTGGCTGGTCACCAGATGGACGCAAACTTTTGTGCAACGTCCGCAAGACAGACGCGGACGTGTTGGAACGCGAGAAAGATGAGAACAAGAAAAAACTTGGCGTGGTGGCACGTCACTATGACCGCCTCTTCTACAAAATGGACGGCTACGGATACCTGCCAAAGGAACGCACGCACATCTGGCTGGTGGATGCCCGCACAGGCAAGGGCAAGCAATTAACTGATAACCCAATCTTCGACGAAACCTCCCCCACTTTCTCACCCGATGGCAGGTCAATTGCCTTCGTCTCGAACCGTTCCAATGACCCCGACGCAAATCCCGATCATGATGATATTTTCACCATCCCTGCCGATGGCGGCAAACTCCGCAAGTTGGAAACGCCGGTTGGTGGAAAGTATATGCTCTCATTTTCGCCAGATGGCAAATGGCTCGCCTACTTTGGAAATGCAGGCGAACATGAAGGATACAAGAACACCAGCCTGTGGGTCTTGCCGGTGGATGGATCACAAGCGGCTCGAAACCTGACCGAGAAGTTTGATCTGCACACCCAAGCAGATGTCATCACTGATTTCGGGTCAGCAGAAACCGTACGCCCGATATGGTCAAACGATGGAAAAAGCATCTATTTCCAGGCAGCCGTTCACGGGTCCACGGTTTTGAAGCGGATCGACATCGCAGGCAAGAATATGACCGAAGTGATCGGCGAAGGCGGCGCGCTGGGAACCGTCTCGTTCGACAAATCCCAAAAGCATGTGGCGTATTTTTATGGAAGCCTGTATGACACGCCGCAAGTCCACTTGCGTGAGTTGGGCAGTAACACGGTGCGCTATCTGACGCATATCAACCGCGAGTATTTTGCCTCGGTGAAGTTGCCCAAGGTGGAAGAGGTTTGGTACAAAGGCGCGGACGGCACAGACCTGCAAGGCTGGATCATGTTCCCGCCCAATTTTGACCCGAACAAAACCTATCCGTCCATCCTCGAAATTCACGGCGGACCGTGGACACAGTATGGCAAGTTCTTCATGCACGAGTTCAATTACTTCGCTTCGAACGGATACGTGGTCTACTTCACCAATCCGCGCGGCGGACGGGGCTACGGCGAGAAACATTCGAAGGCGATCTGGGGTATTTTCGGCGGACCTGATTACGATGACATCATGAAGTTTACCGACCTTGTGGCGAGGAAGCCTTACATCGATACCAAGCGCATGGGTGTAACTGGCGGTTCGTATGGCGGATTTATGACCTTGTGGATCGTTGGGCATACCAACCGCTTCAAGTCTGCGGTGGCGCAGCGCGTGGTCAGCAACTGGGTCAGCATGTGGGGCTCGAGCGATTTCAACTGGGTCTTCCAACATTGGGCAAAATCTGGCTCGCCCCAACAGGGAATTAACAGATTGTGGGATATGTCGCCGGTGAAATATCTGGGCGAAGTGAAAACGCCCACGCTCGTCATCCACAGCGAACATGACCATCGCTGTCCTATTGAGCAGGGTGAGCAGGCTTACGTCGCCCTCAAACGCGGCGGGACGGAAACGGAGTTCGTGCGCTTCCCCGAAGAGCCGCATGGTCTCTCACGCGGCGGGAGAACAGACCGGCGCATTGCGCGGCTGAATCACATTTTGCGGTGGATGGATAAGTATTTGAAGTAGAGGAATGATAAAGAGACAGTCATCTTTGAGATGACTGTCTCTTTATTGAGAACCTTTACAACTTGATAAAGCTGGGGAGAAGATTGATGGAAAAATATGGTTGTATAATTCGATTTGGACAAATCGGGATATATTCTTCCTAAAAGGAGAAAAAAATGAGACCACTGTTATTTCTAGCCGCAGATTATGCCAATATCACAGGCGATGGGAAGCTCAATGTAATGGGAATATTCAATGATATTTTCTCTTACAGCTTCCCCGCCCGTCATTCATCCATGCACCTTGTAGGAAAATTGGGAGCTGAGTTGGGAGAATATGGTCAGGTAAGAGATTTCACCATAAAGCTTTTAGATGAAGACGGAAACCAGATAATGGATATGTCTGGTCAGTTCGAGATACCAAGAGGCGAAAAAGGCAGGAAACCAGAAGTAAATTTGATTTTTGAGTTAAAAGATGTTGTCTTTCCAAAGCCTGGAATTTATCAATTCGTACTCATGGTGGAAAAGGACTACAAATCTGAGTTAAGTCTTTATGTAAACCAAATTGAAGCGCAAAAACCGCCGAGGGAGTAAAACAATATGCCCTCCAAAGCCGAGAAACTTTTGGAGCAAATGAAAAACTCCAAATCCAATTGGAAACGGGCAGACCTCGACACTCTATATGAGGGGTTTGGTTTCGTTATCAAACATGGTGGAAACCATGATATTTTCAAACATCCAAAATTTCCTGAACTACGAGCAACGCTTCCGCGTCACCGCCAGCTTGCAAAAGGCTATGTCGAATTTGCGGTAAAATTAGTTGAGAAGTTATTAGAACTCCAAAAAGAAAGCGAAGGATAATCATGGATTTGCGTATGCAAGCCGAGCAATTGGCTCAACGCCCATATTTATTAATTACTTCCATCGAAGAAAGCACTGATGACCAACCCATCTATTTTGCCCGCGTACTTGAAATGGATGGCTGCTTTGGTCAAGGAGAAACCCGCGAAGAAGCTGTTGAAGACCTTCAACTTGCCATGGTGGATTTTATTGAAAGCTTAATCGAAGATGGATTATATGTGCCTGAACCAAGCAAGTTGATCAATACAACAGTCAGTACGGGCTCTGAAACTACTATGACTTTTGTAAGTCAGGGTAATCGACTAAAACCAAAGAAAAATGAGATTTATCACGACTCGTATTTATTGTCTTCGCACAAAAATTGAGAAAGCCCCAATAAGCCCCTCGCTAACAAGAGGGGCATTTCTTTCGTCTTTCATGTAATATAATTGCCAAAATTACTGCACTAAAGGAATTCCCTACATGACCGAACACGTCAGCGTTTCAAAAATTTCAAACTATATCGGGCAAGACGTTGTCCTCAAGGGCTGGGTTTACAACCGCACAGACAAGGGCAAACTGGTCTTTTTGCTCGTGCGCGATGGCTCAGGCTTCATCCAGTGCGTCGCCTTCAAAGGTGACCTTGCGCCCGAACTCTTCGAGACCATCTCCAAACTGCCGCAAGAATCGTCCGTCATCATCACCGGTTCCGTTCGCGAGGATAAGCGCGCGCCCGGCATCCCCGGCGGGTTCGAAGTCGGCATCAAGGACTTGCAGGTCGTCCAAGCCGCCGGGCTCGATTACCCGATGGCGCTCAAAGACCACGGCGTGGACTTCGCGCTCGACAACCGTCATTTGTGGATTCGTATGCAAAGCCAGTGGGCGATTCTGCGCGTGCGCGTGCGGGTCATGTCGGCTGTCCGCGAGTATTTGGATGGTCAGGGCTTCTTCAACCTCGACACCCCCATCCTGACCCCCGCCGCCGCCGAAGGCACAACCACCCTCTTCGAGACCGAATACTTCGACGAAGGTTCCGCTTTCTTAGCGCAAACCGGTCAACTCTACAACGAGGCGAATATTTTCGCGTTCGGGAAAGTCTACTGCTACGGTCCCACCTTCCGAGCGGAGAAGTCCAAAACGCGTCGCCACCTGACCGAATTCTGGATGCTCGAACCCGAGATCGCTTTCTGCGACCTTGACCAGCTCATGGACATCGAAGAAGGTCTCATCACCCACATCGCGCAGTCCGTGTTGAAAGATTGCGCCGCCGAGTTGAAATTCCTCGGGCGCGATTTGAGTAAATTGGAAAGCATCACCGGTCCGTTCCCGCGCATGTCCTATGATGATGCGGCGAAATATCTGATCGACCTGTACGAAAAAGAGACCGACCCCGAGCGCAAAGAACTGCTCAAGTTCGAATGGGGCATGGATTTCGGCGCTCCGCACGAGACCGAGATCACCAAACTATACGATAAGCCCGTGTTCGTGTACGGCTACCCCAGCGCGGTCAAAGCCTTTTACATGGAACCGTGGGAGAACCGCCCCGAAGTCTGCAAGAGTGTGGATTTGCTCGCCCCCGAAGGCTACGGCGAAATTTGCGGCGGCTCCGAGCGTATGAGCGACCCCGATAAATTGCTGGCTCGCATTCAACATGAAGGTCTGCCCGAAGAAGCGTTCAAGTGGTATTTGGAACTGCGCAAGTACGGCTCTGTCCCCCACGCGGGCTTCGGCATGGGCACCGAACGCGTCACCGCCTGGATGTGCGGCATCGAACACATCCGCGAGGCGATTCCGTTCCCACGCACGATCAAGAGAATTTACCCGTAAAGCAAATCCCCTGAAGAATTCTTCAGGGGATTTTTTATTATTCTTTGAGCGGCTCGTCCTTATTTGTCTTTGGCTTCGGCGCAGACGCTTCATCTTGTGCCGCGGGTTCAGTTGTCGATGAGGATTTTTCGAGAAAATCCTTGACCCTGTTCAACAAAAAGTCCATGATCGCAAAGAAGAACTCAATGTTATACCCAACCAAAAATGCCAACGCCAGCGGCGAGATCGATCCGAAGAACGATGTCGATTCATCGGTGGGCAAAAGGAATGCAACCATGATTCCAGCCAATGCCCCCAATGAAATACGAACGGGGTTTTGCAGACGGCTCTCTTCTGAGAACGTGACGGATTTGATCTGCTGGGAAAGCGTCCGCAATACATAACTGCTGGCGCCTAAAATACCGTAAAGCAGCGGCAATAAATAGCTTTGCAGAACCACCAACACAAAACTACCCGCCAACTGAGCCTGACGCGAGCTTTCACGTCTCGCATCTGCCTGTGCCTGACGCTCCAAGGAGCGCAGGTCATCTTCCAGCCGTTGTTTTTCTTCGCGCCACTGGTTCACGATCTGCCCGCCGGGAATACGCTGTTCGAGCAGTTTTTCATTCTTCACCTGAATCGTTTGAATTTGCTCGTTATTGAATTTTTTGCGGGCATTGAGCACATCCAACTCAGTGTTCAATTCCTTCAACGTGTCCGTATTCCCCGAGATCGCCTTCAATTGGTTTTCGATCTTGCTGATCTGTGCCAAAACGGTTTTTTGTTCTGTCTGCAAACCGGCAAGCTGCGCCTGCAATGCGCTCACATCCGCTTCAGCTTCGGCTGTGGCAGTGGTGATCTGCCCACTGATCTCGTTGACCTTTTGCTCCAGTGTGTTTTTTTGCGTTTTCAAGCCGGTGAGCTGGGCGGTCAGATCGCTCGTGACCTGTTCAATGGTGGATTCTCCGCTTGAGATCGCATCAAGTTGAGATTGAATATCATCGATCTGACTCTGAATCTCAGCTTCACGCACATACAACCCACTATTCTCTGCATACAAGGCGCCAAGCTGTTCTTCGTTGTTTTTTATCTCAGGATCATATTTACTGTTTAGGAGTTGCGCTTCGTTCTCGCCATCGGGGTCTGATGCGAGATAGTCATCAATGGCAGCGATCCGAGCTCGAAGGCTGGCGATCCGTAGTTCATATTCATCCTTTGTCGTCAAATTAGATGAGGCGGCATCTGCGCCGGTCACAGGGATCAATGCCTCGGCAGATACAAGATCATTCTGTATCAACCAGTTCCACGGCTTACTCCAAACCAGCAAAATGGATGAATTCCGCTCAAGTTGGGTTTTGAGCAATTCCAGGTCTTTTTCCAATTGCCGCCGTTTGGCAGTGTTCTCCAGAATATCACGTTCCCAATCCGGGCTGCTATAAAAGGAATATTCACCTGTCGCCTTGTAATTTTCGGTATCGATTTCACCTTGTTTGTAAAGTACTTCCAGCGCACTGTAATCCCGCTCGGTCTGAACCAGTTGCGCATTGATCTCTGCTTCCTGTTGCAGCAGGGTTGCCAACTGGGTGATCAGTTGATTCCCCACCACCCAGTACGCCTGCAAAATAACAAGCAGGATCAAAATAACAACGGTCTGAAAGCTGAACCAACTGGCGGCTTTGCCAGCTTTGCTTGTAGGAGATACTCCAAACCACCATGCAATCGAGGGCAGTCTGGCAAACAACTTTCCTGCCAGGGTACTTTCAGTAGGCAGGTTGGCTTTCACACTCTCGGCAGTGACCGGCTTCACCAAATTCCAAACCTCTTGATAGTTCACCCAAAATTCCGCCTCTTCCTGGGCTGTTACCTCTTCGCCGTTTTCCATCCGCTTGCGCATGGCAGCTAATTTTTCAATATTTACAGGGTTGATGTCATTTGGGCAATTCGTTGAGGCATAAATGACCAGGTACTGCGCATCTGCCACGGCTTGCGCAAAATGCAGCCTGTGCTCGGTTTTGTTCAGGGAAACTTGCTCCAAACTTTTCTCTTCCATTGGCTCCATCCTATCCATTCAATTCATCAATGTAGATTGCAGTTTCATTTAAAGGATAACATAAACAAATCTCCCCGTCGCTCAAGGCGGGGAGATTTGTTTCACATAGTTTACGGAATAACGATCACCTGATCGACATAGATCAGGTTCGGGTTGGTCAGCCCCGGGTTCAAGGCTAAGATCGCCTCCACTGTCACACCGTATTTGCGGGCAATCGTACCCATCGAATCGCCAGCCTTTACAGTATGCGTGCGCGTGGATGAGTTCGCCTTATTCACAGTGGCATTATCCACGACGACTGGTTTGGAAATAGTAGGTACAGGGACTGAAAGTTTCGTCCCCGCCGCAGGAATATCAGGATTAGCAGCCAGCAGTTCATCCACCGTAATATTGTATTTCCCAGCAATCGCGCTGAATGTATCCCCTGCTTTCACCGTATAAGTTGCAGGTTCCTTCGGTTTGATATTGGCAAAGGCATAAAGATCCGCCTCGGTGCCGCGAAACCAGTTCAGGTCACATTCGGTGGGCTGCCCGCTGTCATTGGTCACACCGTCAACAATGGTCGTCTCGGCATATTGCCAGAACTTCCAATCCTGCCAGCCGACCGCTTGTGTGGGCATGTTCTTGTTGGGGTGCATCTTGGGGTCAAATACATATGGGTACTGCGCCAGCCAAAGCGGATAATCCTTCGCCCACGAAGGCGCCTTGCCGCTGCGAGAAACATGCACATTCAGGTATTGAGTCCGTGAGTAGATCATCGGCTTAACCCCAAATGCCTTCTCTACACGATCAAGGATCGCTTTACAGGTATCGATGATCTTTGCGTTCGTGGCATTCTCGTTGTATTTATCTTCCAGATCAATAATAGGCGGAAGTTCACCCCGATCTGCACTAATCGTAGAAATAAACAGGTCTGCCTGTTGTTTTGGGTCTTGGTTGGCGATCAAATAATGATATGCCCCGCGCAAGAGACCCTCTTTGCGGGCGCCCTCCCAGTGAGATTTAAACTTTGGGTCTACATACCCAACACCAGATGTTGCACGGATCAAAGCAAATTTAAAATTCTGCGCGCGCAACTTTTGCCAATCTACGCGCGGCTCCCAGTAACTGACATCTACACCATGCACCAGATCCATCATATGCTCCTTTGATTGGTTAAGAAACGCTTCAAATTTCAGACTAGCACAAAACAACGTGAAAAGCAACTTATTCTCAAAACGACCATCTTAATGATTATCTTTTCTTGCACCATGGAATATGGTATAAAAATCATACCCTGCGGTGTTCGTGATGCCGCCCCTACGTTTTGAGCCAATACACACGAAAAGGGTTCTTAACTTCACAGTAACAACGCGATAGGCCTGAGCCAAGGCGGCGTTGCTAGGTAGGAACCCACCTGCAATAGCAGGTTCAAAACCCAGCGGTACACGGCACAGGCGGGGTACGCAATCATGAAACGGAATGTTCCATTATTGAACATTCCGTTTTTTTAATGAGCAAGAAACGGGTCGCATATGCCCGCTTACCCAAATACAATCTCCGCCAAGAAATGGAGAGTGAGATGGATACAGACCCCCAAGACGAAAAACTTGCACCGCTACAGCATTATCAATTGATCGAACAAGCGATTCAATACATCGAAACAAATCTTCAGCAGCAGCCCGAACTTGCAGAGATCGCCTCCGCCGTCGGTTTGAGCGAGTACCACTTTCAACGTCTGTTCACACGCTGGGCAGGCATCAGCCCCAAACGCTTTATGCAATTTTTGACAAAGGAACAAGCGAAGGGATTTCTCGACCAGTCTGAGAATTTACTCGAAACCACGCATCAAACCGGACTTTCAAGCTTGGGGCGGCTCCATGATCTTTTCGTCAACACCGAAGCCGTCACACCCGGCGAATATAAATCGCGCGGCGTGGGAGTGAACATCCGCTACGGCATTCACCCCACCCCGTTCGGCAAATGCCTTATCGCCGCCACAGACCGGGGCATCTGCCACCTCGGTTTTGTGGATGGCAACGAAGGCAGGACGATAGACGGACTCATGGGACATTGGAAGCAGGCAAATGTAATGGAAGATTACACAGCCACTGCACCACTGGTTAACCGCATCTTTCTGGATGTTGGGGCAGAAACGCCTCTTAAACTTCACCTGCGCGGGACAAATTTCCAGATCAAAGTTTGGGAAGCGCTGTTGAACATCCCAACCGGCGCACTAACCACCTACGAGCAGATCGCCGCCGCCATTGGAAACCCGCGAGCCGTTCGAGCCGTAGGCAGTGCCGTGGGAGATAACCCTATCGCGTATCTAATTCCGTGCCATCGGGTTATTCGCAAGAGCGGCGAATATGGCAATTACTTATACGGTTCCGCAAGAAAGAAAGCGATCCTTGCAAGAGAACTATCTATGCATGGTCTATAGGTCAGGCTGGTAGCCTGACGAATTCCACCCCTAGTACCCAAACAACCTTAAATTGATGGGTAACCCTACTTCTTCATGTTGTTTGGGCACTAGAGTAAAACATAAGGAAAAAATGAAAACAAAAATTTGGACAGCACTCATCGCGTTATGGATCGTCTGGGGATCCACCTACCTTGCAATTCGTTTTGCCGTGGAAACCATTCCACCATTTTTACAAGCCTCCCTGAGATTTTTAGCCTCCGGGTTGATCCTCGTCATCTGGCGAAACATGGCAGGTGACCCACGCCCCACCAAAAGCAATTGGAAAGCCGCCGCCATTGTGGGCTCACTATTGCTAGTGGGCGGTAACGGCTTTGTAAGCCTCGCCGAGAAGAGCGTCCCTTCCGGGATCGCCGCGCTGATGATCACCACCTCCCCATTTTGGCTAGTGTTATTTGAAGCCATGCGTTCTGGTGGCAGCAAACCCTCATGGCAGGCAATTGTCGGCTTGCTGCTGGGGTTCGGCGGGGTATTTATATTGGTCGGACCGGGAGAGGTTGCAGGAGCCCAACATGACTTTAATTCTTTAGGGATCATCATGCTGTTACTTGCGCCGATCCTTTGGGCAATGGGCTCCATTTATGCGCGCGGCGCAGATATGCCAAAATCCACATTAATGTCTACAGGGATGCAAATGCTGGCTGGGGCGGCGGCGCTTTTCATTGTCAGTGTAGCAACAGGCGAACTGGGTGGGTTCAGCTTCTCAGACGTTTCGATGCGCTCGTGGTGGGGGTTGCTGTATCTCATCACATTCGGTTCGTTGGTTGGTTTCGTATCCTATGGCTGGCTCATCCTGAATGCGCCGGTTTCTCTCACTTCAACCTATGCGTATGTAAATCCGGTGGTGGCGGTTCTACTTGGTTGGGCGTTTGCCGGTGAAGAACTGAACGCGCGAATTGCCGTGTCATCTGCTATCATTATTGGGGCGGTTGTCATGATCAACCTTTCAAAACAAACATCAAAAGAAGCACTGGCAATTCCTGAAGAGATCGAATAATCAAAAGGAGAAAAAATATGGACAGTAAAGATCTACTCAAGCGGGTGAAGGAAGATAATGTCAAGTTCCTTTCACTCCAATTCACAGATGTGCTCGGTGCAGTCAAAAGCGTGGATATGCCCATCCGCCATCTTGAAGATGTATTGAAAGACGGCGCCTGGTTCGATGGTTCGTCTGTCGAAGGTTTTGCGCGCATTCAAGAAAGCGATATGCGCCTGAAGGTAGACCCCGATACCTATGTAGTGCTGCCGTGGTCTTCGCCTGATTCTCGCCGCGCGCGTGTGTTCTGCGATATTTACACCCCCGCCGGTGAGCCGTTTGAAGGCGACCCTCGCGGCGCGTTGAAGCGTATTCTTGCAAAGATCGCTGAACGCGGCTGGAAGTTCAACATTGGTCCTGAGCCGGAATTTTTCCTCTTCAAGGGTGATGTGACCACCAACGGCGTTCACCCCGTCCCCCACGATCTCGGCGGGTATTTTGATTTCTCCTCTTTTGATGAAGCTGTGGTGGTACGCACCGCATTGATGGATGCCCTCGATCAGATGGGGCTGGATGTGGAAGTGGGTCATCACGAAGTAGCGCTTGGTCAGCATGAGATCGATTTCCGCTTCGCAGACGCGCTCAAGGCTGCGGATAACGTCCTGACGCTTAAGTACACGGTGAAGGCGATTGCCGCCCAGCATGGGCTGGTGGCATCGTTCATGCCCAAGCCTGTTCACGGCATTAACGGGTCTGGAATGCACTGCCATCAATCGCTGTTCGATACCAAGACCGGCAACAATTTATTCTTCGATGCAAAAGACGAAGCCAAACTCTCCCCGCTGGCATATTCTTTCATTGCTGGTCAGCTTGAACATGCGCGCGCTCTCGCGGGTGTGGTGGCGCCCACGGTGAACTCGTACAAGCGTCTGGTTCCCGGGTATGAAGCGCCTGTGTATATCGGCTGGGCGCAGCAGAACCGTTCGGCGCTCATTCGCATTCCGCGCTATACCGAAGGACGCGATAAGGCTGTCCGCGCTGAGTTGCGCTTCCCCGATCCTTCGTCCAACCCGTATTTGGCGTTCACCGCCATGCTCGCCGCCGCACTCGACGGCGTGGATAAGAAGATGACCCCGCCCAAGGCGTTGAATAACATCAACTTGTATCACCTCAACAAGGAAGAGCGTACCAAAATGGGCGTTTCTGAATTGCCAGGCTCTCTGGCTGAATCTTTGGCTGAGTTGGAAAAGAACGAGGTAATCAAATCTGCATTCGGCAGCTACCTTTTCGATGCATACATGCGCGCCAAATTGGAAGAGTGGGATGATTTCCGCCTGCGTGTGACCGATTACGAGATCAATCGTTACCTCGAAACGGCGTAAGAATATTAAGTAACAAGCAAAAAGTCGTCCAAAGAGCAAATCTCTTTGGACGACTTTTTATTTTTTTCTCTACTGTAGTCAGACCCTAAAGGTTTTTTCCTGCAAACCAAAGCCAAGACTGCAAGAATCCGCCGTTTAATTGTCGTTTTCGTTAGCAAGGGAAACCGTTAGAGTCTAATTAATTTTGATGAACAGGTTAGTGGATGGTGGCGGTTGCCAATTCCATGATCTCTTTTTTATTATCATACACACGCACGAGCTTGCCGTCCTGCATTTGCAAAACACGGTCTACGAACTGACACATGCGCAGGTCGTGGGTTACGATGATACCTGCGCGTCCATTTTCGTGGATGAGGTTGGCAAAGGTTTCCACCACCTGAAAAGCACGCTCGGTATCGAGTGAGGCGGTTGGTTCATCTGCAAGGACAAGCGCCGGGTTGTGGATGAGGGCACGGGCAATGGCTACACGCTGCTGCTGTCCGCCGGACATTTGGGCGGGCAGGTTGTGTAAACGCTCGGCAAGCCCAAGACGGGCGAGCAATTCATCGGAGCGGATGCGGCTGCCGTGGTCGAGTTTGCCGTTCAGGCGCAGCATAAATTCAACATTCTCACGCGCCGAGAGAAAGGGAATCAGGTTATTTGCCTGAAAGGTAAAACCGATCTTTTCGCGGCGCAGTTTGACGCGGGTCTTTTCATTCATTGCGGAAAGATCCTGCCCATCAATGAGAACTTGTCCGCTGGTGGGTGTGAGCAGGGCGGCGAGAATGGAAAGCAAGGTGGTCTTGCCGGAACCGCTGGGTCCAACCAGGGCAACGAACTCGCCAAACTTTACTTGAAATGAAACCTGATCAACAGCGTTAATGGTCGTGCCATCCAAAGAGAATGTTTTGACCAGATCACGAACTTCCAATGCAATATCCGACATTTTCTAACCTAACCTTAGCGCCTTAAGCGGCTCGATGCGAACAGCGTAAACGATGGATACCAAACCGCCGACGGGTCCGATCAACAAAAGTAATACGACGGCAATGAGTGAATTGACACCATTGAAAACCAATGGAATGGTGGGCGGGAAGCCCAGTGAGAAGAGGTACGTCAGCCCGCCGCCAATGCCCACGCCCATGGCGGTGACGACGATGATCTGGATCACTGCCGAAAGCCCCACCATGCCGTTTGCCGAACCAATGGCTTTGAGCACGCCGATCTGTGGGACCTTTTGCAAAATTTGAATCTGGAAAAAGCCGCCAATGACGAGAATACCAATGAGCAGGGTAAAAACCGCCTGAGTTTGCACCGTGCCCTGCTGCGCTGAATAGCCAGGGATGTTGCTGATGGTGGTATCGATATCGGCGACTTCAATATTTGCGACCCGTTCGGTCAACAGTGCAGACATGGCTTCAATTTGAGCAGGGTCTTGCAGTTTGACAGCGATGATGTTGGGATAAGGTGTATCACTGCCCATGTCAGATTCGGATTGGGGTCGGATCTTTTCCCATGTGGCGGAAGGTACGAAGATGGTCGGCTGAAACGAGTAGGACTGTCCGCTGGTAAGCCCAACCACTTCGAGTGTGTAGAATTTGTCTTCTGTGCCCTGGGTGGAGCGGATCTCGATGGTATCGCCCACTTTGATATCTGAACGGAGCGCCACATTGCGGTCGATCACGGCTTCACGCGCCTCACCGCTGCGGAATTCACGTCCCTCTAAAATTTCGGGCATTCCGGGTTTGCCGGGTTCTACAGCCAGCATGGATACTTTGAGCGGTTCTTCAAGCGAAACGATCTCGGTATTGGATGTGTAGATCGCACCGGCATCGGCTACGCCTTCCACCCGGCGTACGGCGCGAATGGTATTGGTATCAAGCCGGCTTGAGGGAATGATGTAATCAGATTTTTCCAAAAAGACGATCAGTTGGGCATCCAGTCCATCTACATATTGTCGGTTTCCATTGCCCAGCCCCTCACCCAGCGCGGCAATGAAAAGCACCAGCAGGGTGATGAGCGCGATAACAAGTGAAACGAGAAGGAACCGTCCACGGTTGCGGACGATCTCTTTTATGGCGAGGTAGGTTGCAAGAAAAATAGTTTTCATTGTTCGTTGCACTTTCTAATTAAGCGGTTTTGAGTCAAAAGGTGTTTTCCAGTCCATGCCCATGATGCCATGCAGGAGCAAGTCTACAGGCGGATGATCGGCAATATCTTCGTAGTAATATGGCAGGCGAATGCGTCCATCCATGCCGATGACGAAGGTTCCAGACATTTGGTAGGCATCCTGCCCGACGGGCGGCAGGTCTGGCTTGTAGCCCTTTTCACGGGCTAGCCTACGGTTGGATCTCCAAATATTGGGGGAGAAAATGGTCTGCCAGAAAGTGCCAGGGTACAAGCTATAGGCTTTATAGGCGCTGCGGTCTGGGTCGGCGAGGCAGAGGGCGTTGGGGGCACGCTGGTCACAGAAGGCTTTGGCAGATTCGGCTGAGGCGTGGGAAACGATTGCAAGCAGCAGCCCAGCCTCAGTCAGGGTTTGATGCGAGTCGATCAGTTGGTCTACCATCTCTTTACATTGGGGGCATCCAAAATGGCGGGTGAACGCCAGCACCACCACATTCTTTTTCCAAAGAGAAGATAGTTGGACGGGCTTGCCGCTGCCATCCAGCAGGGCAAGATCGGGAGCGGGGTCGTTGAATTTGAGGTGAGAAATTTGTGCCATGGTTTACCTTTTGATGGTCAACATTCTATCATGCTTGCACAGTTTTTGCAAAGGTTTTGCAATGAATCAATTTTCGTTCCCCTTCGAAAAAAAGAGGCACAGCGGGGCGCTGTACCTCTGGGTTTTATGAAATGTGCAGAATGGATTTTTCCACTTTGTTGCCGCGTTTGTGCATTCGCCGCCAACTGGAATTATCGTTGAGCGAGATCCAGCGTCGTTCTTCGGTGCGGTAGAACCAATCCTTATCTTGTTGGTAATACACCAGCACATCGGTCGATTCCCAGATGTTGAGAATTTCGTTGCCGTGGGCGTGGGTATCATCAAAGTCAGATGTGGCGCGCTGTCCCATTTCGCTATACAGTGCATTGAGTTCAAGGAGCTGCGAGTTGATCTCAGGCGTGAGGCGGCTGACCTTCAAACCGATTCGCTGTGCTTCTTCAAAAAGAATCGGGTAGCCGTGAGAAGGGTATTTTGAATTGAGGGTCGAGGCGATCTGCTCTGCAACCTTTTCATCTTTGATGTGATAAGCAAGCAATTCCTTGCACAACATAATGGAAAGGGATTCGGCGCGGTCGACTGCGCCAATGACGAGCGGATGCACATGCTGGAACAATTGTTGGTAGGGATTTTCGTTCGAATCTGACCGTTGGGCTTGCCACAGTTTCACAACGCGGTTCAATTCATCCAGGCTGACGCTGACGCGGTCGTTATCTCGGTCGATGGGCGAGAGTGCGTGTGTGAGCGAGGTATCCACCGAGGTGAGGTATGCCATGGGTCCCATGTGAATTTCGTTTGCGCCGAGAGTGACCATGGTGGCGGCAGAGGCGCATTCCAGTGGAATGACGGCGATGACTTCGTCGCAATACTGGCGCAAAAGGTTGACGATACGCAGTGAGGCTTGTCCGTTGCCGCCGCTGGATTTGATGAAAAGGTATATTTTTTCCTGCCGTCCGATCTTTTCGAGCAGTTCAAAGAGCGCCAGCACATCGTCGTGGCACACAGCGCCGCGCGGATTGTTGAAGTAGGTTACAAGCGTTCCACCAAGTTCTTTCGTTAAGTCGGCAATGATCGCTTGAGTTTTTTCAAACAGAATCGGTGGTTGCTTTGCCTTGGGGATTTTGTTGTTGTTCTTTGCACGGGATTCCATCTTTTTTTCTCCTAACCTAATGATGGGAAAATAATAACAGTTTTCTAAAAACAGGCGATGCCTAGATAGTACTATTCCTCCAAACGAGACCAGAGCCACCCACTCGCCAAACCGGCAAGCTGACCGGCGATGGTGAGGTAGATCACACCAGAAACCCCTCTCTCTGTTAACCATACCGGAAAGCTAAACACACCGAACGCCAGCATGTTGTAGGCAAGCAAACCGCCGATCAACATACCCAACGCCCAACGTAAGGCAGATTTTCTGCTGACCAAACGGGAAGATGCGCCGTACAACGTCCCTGAACCGAGGACAACGAACAGCATGGCAAGCGACCATGCCGAAACACGCGGATAACCTTCTTCATTGATGAATGTATCTGGCTCGGCTGGCGCTGTTGGAATGGGAGTCGGCTCGGTCAGTTGAGTCAGTTCAGGAACCACCACCGTAACAGCCACTTCACCAGATTGGGAAACATCCAACTGTAGAACCTCTGAGATCACTGCCGGTTCGCTGGTAACGCGAATCTCCAACAAACCGGGCTTGTCCAAACCAAAGGCGGCATGTGCCACTCCAGCCACTGTGATGGACTCCACTTGTTGAAGAATGCCGCCGCCCTCCCCCGTCAATAGCATGGAAAAGCGCACCACAGTCCCATCGGGAACGGGCTTGCCGTTGTTATCCACGATCACGCCGGTATTGAGCGAAATAATATCGCCAATACGGAAGAGGGGCGCTTGAGTCGCTTCGGGTGTTTGAACCGCTCCCGGGGTGGCAGAATCAGCCGAAAGGTCCAGAATGAGCGGAATGATCTGATTCGGGTTGGGAGATGTGACCGAGATCAGGTCGTATCCTACACCAGTGACTGAAACCGGCGAAGCGCCCATTGGGTTCAGTTCCTGAAACAGCAGCCGCACAGCTACATCTACAAATTGAGGCTGTTTGCTGTACAACGCATAATAAGCAGTGAAACGTGAAAGGGTGGTGGTATCAAAATAATAAGGTGCGCCAAAAGAAAAAAGGATCAATTGCTTGTTCAAAAATAATGAGGGGCGCTCACGCAGCAAACGGCTGATGAGCGCGGGCTGCCCTTTGGATGAGGAGGCTATCGAAACCACCACCCAATCGGCATTATCAAGATCGTCACTTATAAATTGGTTATCGTCGGGCGCATCCAACAGGGCTTGCACATTTTCAAAAGAATAAGATTTAAGCCGAAACGCTTCAACTTGATTACCGCTCTGCGGACCGTACAACCGCAATGTGGCATCTTCCAGTACATTTGCAGGGAAGACGACCTGCGGCGAACACTGCGAGCATTGCGCCACACTGACGGTATCCGTGAGGAACACGATGCGTTCATTCGGTTGCGGCGGCAGCGGCAGGATCGAGGTCAGTTCCTGCTGACTCGGGCTGATGAGTGAAGCGGCATTACGCGCCACCAAAAAACTCACATCAGAACCAGCGCCAATCTCCACGGCTTCAGGGTCTGGAATGTTCTGCTTAGAATCGGGATTGGGTTGCAAAACAGAGGAAAGGGTAAAGTCGCTGTACAACCCCAGTTTGGCGGCAATGATGCGCGCCACCGAGGCATCTACTCGTTGGGCAAATGCGGGGTCTTCGCGGTATTTTTGAGCAAAGAAATCAATCGCACGAATCACCGATGTATAAGAATCCGGCGAATCATCTGACTTGATATTGCCGAGGTAGATCAGGTCATTTCCGGCAAGAAAGGCATCGCGAGCCGCAACACGCGCCTGAAACTGCCCACCGCCAGCCACATAAAAATCTCTAACGGCAGTTGTACCTAAATTATCGCTGACCAACAAACCGCCTTCAGCATACCAGGTGGAAAATTGCGGCAACGCAAGGATCTGCCCAAGCGCCTGCTGATCAAAACTAACCGGACGGGTGGTGGCGCGGATATTACCCTGAAATCCTTGATAGCGAATGTGCGAAACCAACAACCCATCCACCACTTCATCGGGATCGTTGGCACTCCCGGTCACAGCAAAGAACGGCGCAAATTCAACCTGCTTCAATTGTTCCAAGCTCTTGCGAACCGTTGAAACCTCATCCTGTGGCAGACGGTCAGCCCCGCCCGCACCGGGGAAATGTTTTGCAACCACCAACAGTTTGCCACCTGAGCCATTATGCAGCCCGCGCACATAGGCGCTGCCCATCTCACCCACCCAAAACGGGTCGCCGCCAAAGACACGCACACCCAGATCATTGCCAGTGTCTGATGGCGCTTCAAGCACATCCAGCGAAGGACCCATAAATAAATTAAACCCAAGCGCAGAAAGTTCCCTGCCGCGCACATCGCCCACCGAAGCGGCGATCTCCGGGTTCCACGTTGCACCAATTGCCATTTCACTTGGCAGAGGCGTCAAGCCGCTCAATATTTCATCGGTTGGGTAACCGTCACCCTCTTGTGAAATTCCAACGAACAAAGGCAAATAATTAAACCAGGTCGCCTCTCCTGTAACAGGGTCTACTCTCATCGTGCTGGAATTAGCCCATTCAACACGCTGTAGGTCTTCGATCAAGCGGTAGGTATCCACAACCATATCTGCCCCGCCAAAGTTATCGTTCCCTGCGGTCAGAATCACCCCCCCCACATGACGCTTGGTAATCAGATCATAGATCTGAGATTCTGTGCTCGTATCCATTCCCGTAAATGAGACCAGAAATAATTGCCCCACCCGCTCTTCTGGCGACATCGAATCTAAAACCACCCGCACAGCCGGAGGCGGGGTGGAAGTCTGTGCAGAGACCGCAGTCGGTGCAAGAGAAAGTACAAAAAAGAAGACAAATAGAAGACGTAGCCAGCGCATGTGCGTCACGTTTATATCACAAGACCCTTAGATAAAATAGACGCCGTTCCTCGAACGACGTCCTGAATGGATTTTCGCTTCATACCCCGCTCGTGGCTTGCCTCGGGCATTCGGACGGTTTTTTACTTCGCCCGAGCCAAAACCTGTACCGCCGCGCCTGGGTCATCGGTGAAAAAGCCATCCACGCCCCAATCGCGCAGGCGTTGAATCTCTTCCGGCGAATTTGCCGTCCACACATGCACGCGGCGATGTACACGGTGCGCCCGTTGTATGCTCTCACGACGAACATCCGAAATATACGGGTGCGATGCCTGATAATCGCCAAACATGAAACCAAACGAACGTGCCCACAAACCAAGCAGTCCCGGCAGGGCAAGCAGTCCGCGCGGAATTTCAGGGATGATCTGCGCGGCAGTTTTCAAGTTGCTGGATTTGAAGGATGAAAAAATAATTTGTTTGGCGTTGTTATGGCGTTTGATCAACTGGCAAACGTTTTCAACCAACGCATCGTGACCGGCGTAGTAATTGGTTAGTTCAATGTTGATCAGCTTGTCACGCCCCACGGTTTCAAAAACTTCTTCCAACAGCGGCACTTTTGTGCCTGCAAATTTTGCGTCGAACCATGCTCCGGCATCCAGTTTGCGCATTTCTTCAAGTGTGAGTGCAGCCACCTTGCCCTTGCCGTCTGTGGTGCGATCTACGGTTTCATCGTGAACGACAATGACGTGACCATCGGCGGTGAGTTTGGCATCCAGTTCAACGCCGTCGGCGCCTTTTTGAATGGCTTGGGAAAATGCCGGAAGAGTATTCTCCGGTGCATGGGTCAGGTCGCCACGATGGGCGAGGAGGATGGGGCGTGGAAAAGTTTCAAGCATGGCTGGCAGGTTCAAGGTCAGATAAAGAGGCGGGGGTTAAATATCCACAAAATAGGCTTTGGCAGCTCTATCGAGCATTTCGCGGGACATGACGGCGGGAACAGACATGTATGAAGAAATATCGATGATCTGGTCGCACAGATCGCGCGGGTGTGAGGCGCGGAGTTTGCGGTTGCGTTTGATGTACCATTCCTGCAAAAGATAGGCGAGCCCCTGGTCGTTGTATTCCACGCGTTTGTCTTGCGCAACGCGTTTGAAGATCTCACGATATTCTTCGAACGATGGGTCGCCGATCTCGATCTTGTGGCGCAGACGGCGCAGGAAGGCTTCGTCTACGAGGTCTTTGGGCGGCAGGTTGGTGGAGAAGACGATGAGCACATCGAAGGGCACTTCCACTTTGCGTCCGGTATGCAGGCGCAGGAAGTCTACGCGGTTTTCGAGGGGGACGATCCAACGGTTGAGCAGGTCGCGCGGGCGCACCTGCTGACGTCCGAAGTCGTCGATGAGGAGAATGCCGCCATTGGCTTTTACCTGGAACGGCGCTTCGTAAAATTTTGTGGTGTCGTCAAAAACGAGGTCGAGACCTTCCAATGTAAGTTCACCGCCGACAACGATGAAAGGTCTGCGAATTTTTACCCAGCGCGGGTCGCGGCGGGTACTGCCGCGCAGTGAGCCGGTGGAACTTCCGTTTGCATCGCCTTCATTGGAAATTTGATGGCTGACCGCATCGTAGACTTTGATGACTTGTCCATCGAGATAGAGGGCGTAGGGAATGTACATGCTCTGGCTGAGAACCATGTTGCCAAATGCGCGGGCAATACTGGTCTTGCCATTGCCGGGAGGTCCATACATAAAGATGGAAGTACCCGAATTCAGTGCGGGTCCCAGTCGTTGAAAAGACGCTTCTGAGATCACCAGTTGCGAGAGGATCTGGCGCATGGTGCGCGTGGTGACGGTTAGTCGTCCGCTTTTTTGTTTGCGAATGGCTTCGTTATATACTTCAAAAGGCACAGGGGCGGGTCCGGCATATTGACTGCGGTCGAGGGCTTCACGGGCGCGAACAACACCCAGACCGGTAATGCCGAATGTATAGGAACCTTCTCCCAAACCACCCTGTGAAGATTTGACTTCGATCATTTTTTCCTGCTTGAGAGAGGTAAGCAGTTGGTCGGTTACACCTGCAAATGGGAGGGTGATCTCTTCGGCGATCTTGCTGCCAGTGAGATAGCCGCGAAAATAAAGTACTTTTAATACCAGGTCTTGCAGCCAGAGCGTGGAAAGCCCTGTATCTTCAAGGCTGTTGATCTGTGGCGGAGTAAACCCGCCCGCAGGTGTAGAGAGTTGTCCTGTTTGTTGTCTAACGACCATAGATTCACCGATTCCATATAAATTTTTTCGGGCTATTTAATTATACTTCTTTTCGTTTATAATCCAGTCACTATGAAACTTTCCGTAATTATCCCCGTTTACAATGAAGTTGAAAGCCTAGAGACCATCGTAAAACGCGTGCAAGATACAAAACTTGCACACGAGATCGTACTCGTAGACGACGGTTCAAAAGACGGCACACGCGACATTTTGAAACAATGGGAAGGCAGAAAGGGTCTTAACATCATCCTGCATGAAAAGAATCAGGGCAAGGGAGCTGCTGTGCGCACGGGCATGGGAGCCGCCCAAGGGGATGTTTTACTCATTCAGGATGCCGACCTGGAGTATGACCCGCGTGATTACCCTGAATTGCTCCGACCCATCGAAGAAGGCGTAGCAGACGTTGTCTATGGTTCGCGTTTTCTCGGCAGGGCGCATCGTGTGACCATGTTCTGGCATTTGATGGCGAATAAATTGCTAACCCTGTTCACAAATATTTTATACGACACCATTCTTACGGATATGGAAACCGGCTACAAGGTCTTCCGCAAAGAAGTGATCGCGGGAATGACCATCCACGCCAATAGTTTTAACTTTGAGCCAGAGTTCACTGCCAAAATTCTCAAACGCAAATATCGCATTTTTGAAGTACCGATCACGTTCAATCCGCGTGATTATTCTCAGGGCAAGAAGATCAAGCTGCACGATGCTTTCGAAGCTGTTTGGGCGCTGATCAAATATCGGTTTGTGGATTAATTTACAACAACAAAAAAATCCCGCAGGTGTTCTGCGGGATTTTTTTGTTTCAGGTTAAGTTCTACGGCACGAACACCGAATAAATGGAAACATAATCTCCGGCTTCGTAATCGCCCATACCATCATTGATCTTGCTCTTGAAGGTCACAGAGGTTTTCAATGTATTTTCGCCAGTCTGCCAATCTGAAAGCGCTGTGTAGATAATGCGGCACTGGTTCCCGCCAGCGGGAAGGTCATTCACCGCAAATTGATCGAGAGGCACCACCTGCCCATTCAATTCAAATTGGACTTCGATCTGGCTAAAGTTTTGATCCAAAATTTCGGTAGTGGTCGTACACCAGTAATACGCCCAGATCAATGTTTCAGATTTTGCGAGCGGTACGGTATAGGTCAACACACCGGGAGAAGAGAGTTCTGCATCGGTGTAGGTTTCTCGCTTTTTATCTTCCACAAATTTGGCGCCTGCCGCAAAAGCATTTTCAGATTCAGCCTGTGTGGCGATCTTGGGCGGCGCAGACGGGGTAACCCCCGCGCCCTTGGGCTGGCTGATCACTTTCTCGGCTGCTTCGAGAATCACATCTTCACCTTCCAATTCGCGCTGGAAAGTTTCCACCGTCACTGGCACGCGTACATCCGGCGCCACACCGCCGCCTTCGATATGGATGTTTCCATCCGCATCCATCTGGCGGGATACGGTAAGTTGGACATAGGTATCACCCGGCATCAAGAAGGCTTCCACGCCTCCGCCCGCACCAGAAGTTGGGTACTCACCCACAATGATCGCGCGGTCATTGACGGTCATGGCATACGAGAAGAACTCACAAGCCGAGACACACGCCGGTCCCACCATCACTACTACTGGTCCGCTATACTGCAAACCCTCGCGTGGCGGAAGCATTAAGGCTTCACTTGCGGGATCCATATAAAATTCGCCGGTCACATCATCATAAGAAGCGCCTTTGCCTACGATGGTTTCTTCCTTGAAGAAGTAAGCCGCCATCTGGTCTGCAAGCCAGCCGCTGCCGCCACCATTGTGACGCATATCCAGGATCACGCCGGGCACTTCATTATCGATGAAGTATTGAAGCGCGTATTCCCATGCTTGAATGGAGAGAACCTGATTTTCAGAGAAGCTGGTGATCTTGATGTATCCATACCCGCTGGGCAGAATCTCAAAATCCACCGGCAGAGATGTAGCAGGTTCTCCCGCATAGAAGGACGTAATGCCAAAGCTATCACGCTCGGCGACCACATCCAAGGCAACTGTCTGCTCGGAGCCGCCGGGGTTGATGAAGGTCAATTCCACCTGCTCCTTATCAGCACGGAAGCGGGTGGCATAACGAAGCTGCTGCAAACGTTTGATCTCGGGGTTGCTAAACGGCGAAGACCACGGCACAACCGCCGAAACAAATTCATCAATCGGAGCGCCATCCAAAGCGGTCACTTGTGCGCCAAACTGAACTCCAGCTTCTTCTGCGGGTCCGCCGGGGGTTACAAAACGCACCACGATCTGACCATCGCTGGTTTCACCCAGTGCGATCCCGATCCCTCCAGCAATATCGGCTGAGAAATCAGCATTCAATGCCGATGTATCCATGCCAACATGCGTATCGGGGATGGACCATAGGAAATCACGCAATGCCAGCGCAAACAGGTGCGCATCGTTGGCTTTTTCTGCCTCTTCAAAGCGCGGGCGGAATTCCTTATCACGTGCGTCCCAATCCACATTCTTGTATTCTGTGAAAGCGTACTCGTTGCGGAACTTTTCCAGCATGGCATCGAAGGCTTCGGTGTAGCTCATATCCGAGAAATCATCCAATGCAGAGCTTTCAGGTTCGTACAAGTCCAGAGTAGGGTTTTCGGAACGATCAATCACAAACGGAGACTGATCCATATCGATCATAGACCAACCGGCGGGCAAGTCCATCATGGGGTCATCTTCGGTGAATAATTTCTCATCCGTGCCAAAATCGGAAGGGAATTGCTGGTTCGCATCTGGTGCGTACACCAGATATTGACCACCAAACACTTCGAGGAACGAATCGCTATCTGTACTCACACGGGTAGAGGCATACGCACTAGACCAGCCACCGCCGCCCTGATCGCGGCGTTCCAAATATGGGTCACCCCAGGTATTGGTCCAATACGCCACGGCAAAGATCATCACACCGGTATCGGTCTCGCCGTCATTATCCACATCATGAAGCGTACCACTCGGCACAGCGGGCAAAGTCAAACTATAGGTAAAAGGAGATGTGTAAAAATCGGACGTGATCTGCCCCATCACCTGAGATTCAGTTGGAATGAGGAACTTGCGGTCGCGCGTCACAAAACCACCCTGATCTTCCAAAATCACGATCGGTTCGGCAACACCCATGGTGAAGAACAGGTCGGTGTACGCCACACTCCCTGTCACCACCGTGGGACCTTCTCCCTGTGACGCAACAGCCTCCATGCCGGGCTCAGCAGATTCTTCACCCGAGTCATTCGATACAAGGGGCTGCAATCCCCCACAGGCAGTTACTGCCAAACTCAATACAGCGATAAAACTAAAAATAGAAAACCATTTTTTCTTCATACGTCAGCCTCCTAAAAAGTTTTTCAATTATACCTGCGGGTGTTTATAATCGTTACATGGAAAACATAAATAACGAAATCCAAATCGAATTTCAACGCGCAGAACAAGCTAGATCAAAAGGAAATGAAGGACAGGCACGAGTTTGCGCCCGCCGCGCGGCAGGCATTGCCATTCGAGATTATCTCACCCGCAAAGGGACGCCCCTGCCAAGCCGCTCTGCCCATGATCTGCTTGCCTTTATCAAGGAAGCTGCGCCTCTCCCCCCTGACCTGGAACGAGTCGCTGACCATTTGACCTTGCGCGTCACTGAAGAATTCAACCTCCCCGTAGATGCAGACCTTGTTGCCGAAGCAAAGCGCTTGTGCGATTGGCTGCTAAAAAATTAAACGAAAAGTCCCCAAGAATGCTCCTGGGGACTTTTGACTATTTAACTTTAATTACATTGCATCTCTGCGTCCAACAAGATAGTAGAACGCCCGTGCAAGCGTTACCAACAGCAACATACCAGACATCACACCGCCAAAGACCACAAACAAACGCCGCCAATCGGTAATGCGCAAACGAATCTCAGAACGGGTCGGCATTTGAATGCGTCCGCTCAGGCGTTGGATCATGCCGCTCGGAGGCGCAACCCGCTGTAACGTCTGAGAGAGATGCGTTTCAAGGGATTCAATATCTTCTGGGGAGGGGGATGTCCGCTTCACGTTCACCGTTCCAATTTATTCAACAGGGTACAACACAAGACCCACGGTTCCGGGTCCGAAATTAATGACCAAAGAAATGGCAAGGTCTGAAGAAAAAGTCTCTTTGACATTCAGGCGTTTCTTTGCCTCTTCCAACAGAGATTGACTCGTGGCTTCATCCCGCGCGTGAACAACGCCCACATGTACGGGTTTATCGCCGACCTTTTCTTTTGCAAGTTCAAGCACACGCTCAATCGCACCTTTGCGGGTGCGGACACGATCCACCATATCCACTACGCCATCTTGAAGCAGGGCAATCGGTTTTAGGTTAAGGGCAGATGCCAACGCAGAGCGCAATGCGCCAACTCGTCCGCTGCGGCGGGCATATTCGAGGGTATCCAGCGTAAGGATCACATGCGTCTGTGAACGGATGCCTTCAATGAATTTGACGATCTCTTCCATGCTTTTACCAGCGCGTTCCATTTGACGGGCAGAGCGGCACATGAATGCAGTCCCCATCGTTCCGCACAGGGTATCTACTGGAATCACATTGTAGGTTCCTTTGAGTTCTTCTGCCGCAGAAACAGATGAAGCATACGTGCCGGAAAGTTTGCTGGTGATGTGAATGGAAAGAATGGTATCGCCAGGTTGGGCGATCTTCTTGTAGTACTCAACAAATTGATGCGGGGATGGCTGGGAGGTTTTGGGGTGAGGAAGGGTTTTGCTGTCTACCAGTTTGTAGAACTCATCGAGACTTAGCTCTTCATCCTGAACATAGGTCTTTTCTTCCCCAAAATGTACATTGATCGGGATACGGTGGATATCAAACTCTTTGTACCACGCTGCTGGAAGATCTACTGCCCCATCGGTAACGATTCGTACTGCCATGGTTTACTCTCCTTCAAGATTAAGATGTTGGTCATCCAGTTGATCTCGAAGTGCCAGAAGAGTACGGTGATACAGGCTCTTCACGGCTCCTTCGCTTCTACCCATGATCTTGCCGATCTCGGCGTTCGACATATCTTCGACGAACTTTAAGATCAGCAGGTTTTGTCGTTCCGGCGGCAGCTTGCGGATCATCCGCAACAGGGCATCTTGTTCCTGCGAGCGCATCAGGTTTCTTTCAGGATGTTCGCCCTTGGTTGGAAGAATGGGCAGATCATCAATTGGAATTTCCTGCTTTCGGCTGCGGTCACGATGCCAGTTCGCCACAAGATTGTGGGCAATGCGATAAAGCCATGCCGAAAATGGAACGCCCCGATCCGTGTAGTTTTTTATGTGGTTCATTGCCCGTTGAAAAACACGCGCCGTGAGGTCTTCGGCATCGTGCTGATTTCCGGTGCGATAGTACACATAGTTAAAAATGCGCTCGGCGTAACGCTCGTAAAGTTCGCCAAACGCATCCCGGTCGCCTGTGGAGGCACGGGCTAACACGTCTTCTTCACGATATTCCATTTCCGACAAGTTGAGAAACCTTACCGGCGGAACTTGAATAACTAAACACCGCCGGATTTGAGAAGTTGCACTCAGTATAACATGACCATTTTCCTATAAAAGGTAGGGGCAATAGTAGGGTTAACCCCACCGACAAAATCATTCTTCTTCAGGATAATACCGGTACAAATTTTATAAATCTTTTAAAGGAGAATTCCATGAAAAGCCGACTTTTAACCATAGTTTTATTGCTTGTACTCACCGCCTCATTATTTGGACCGTTGGGCGGGGTGACCGTTGCCCAAGCCCAAACCACCTGCACCGACCCCGCCACAGGCGCAACAATTCCCTGCCCGCCCTCCGGCGGTGACAACGGTTCAGACGACACAGATGATAGTGACGGCAATGGAGGCGGCAGCCAACCTGGCGGTGGGAACCCCAACCCGCCCTCCGTGATCACCGCTACTCCCAGCCCAACCCCATTGCCTGAGCCAACCAGCACCCCCCTGCCAATTCAAGCGAAACCGACACAAGACCCCACCCAAAATGCGCCTGTCTTTGAAGTTACCCCCACGCCCACGGCTGAACCTGTGATTACCTCCGCAGGCAACGATGGCTCAACCGACGGAGACAACGATTGGGAAGATGTCTGCACCTTCGATCTCTGTCTCGGGTTAACCGCAGCCTGCTACTGGGACGGTGGCACCCCGGAAATTGTAGAAGATGGTTCAGGCAATACCGGCGTTCATTGCAATATTCCAGATGATGACGATGGTGCATCGTTCCCCGTAGGACCCACCGCTTTTGCCATTGTGATTATCGTCGGTGTTGTTGCCGTGCCCACATTTATCAGAATGAAAAGAAAACCCAAACCCTCCGCCCAGACCCGCGAGCACATCCTTTTGGCAGGTAAGGGAAAAAATAACGATTCGGCAACCCCCGGCGATTGGGATGGAGACGGCGATGTAGATGGCAGGGATTTCGTCAACACATCATCCAGCGGTTCAACTCAGGGCGCTGCAAAACCCACACCGAAGCCAAAACCCAAGCCAAAACCAACAGCAACAGGCGTTTTAGGGACAGTCGTTATCGTCGGATTGATCGCCACCGTTTATTTCCTCGGCTGTAAGACGGGTTTCCTGCCCGCCAGGATGTGCGGAAATAACAACCTCGATTCCAATACTCCTCTACTGACGCCCGTTCCCACCGAACCAGAGCCCACCACCTGCGTTCCTGATGCCGCCGGCGGCGGATGCCCGTAAATACATCTCAATAATCAAGAACAGCCCGCGTCAGCCATTTTGACGCGGGTTTATATTTTCCAGATACCAAGCTGATGCTTCGGTACGGTTCTTGACTCCCAACTTCCGCAAGATATTTGCCACATGTTTTTCCACGGTTTTCAATACAACCACCAGTTCTTTTGAAATCTCTTCATTCGTTTTGCCCTGTGCAACAAGGGTGAGCACGTCTCTTTCACGGGTGGTAAACATATCCAGTGGGTCATTGGCAGAAACAACGGAGGCGTTTGGCAAACAATGTTCGTTCACAAATGCCAGTACCCTTTCCATGCTTAATCCACTCCCACGGGCAAACTCGGCATCGAACACCGTTTCGCCAATTTTCGCGCGGACGGAAGCAACCGCCGGATCGTATCCGTCCCAAAAAATTGGGAGTATGCCATGACGTGTAACAAAGTCTTTTAAACTAGATTCGATTCCAGCCAGCAATGAAATCGGTTTAAAATTGGAGAGTTCAAAATTCAACCAGGCTGTCACACGGATATAGGCATGTGCAACGGTTTTATCAATCTGGGCAATCGCCAATGGGAAACCCTCGCGAATGTGATCGGAGGCAGCCTGCAAATTGCCAAATTCCATTTCCGTGGCAGCCAACCCAGCCAATGCCCAGGTTAGAGATTGGTTGAACCCATATTGGCGGCACACTTGCACTGACTTCTCATACAATATCTTCGCCTGTTGTTTGTTTCCCTCAATAAAAAATATCTCGCCAAGTGTATAACTGGCGGCAGATATTAAAAACGGATCTTGTAATCTCTCAGCACTAAGTAAAGCTCTCTCTCCATAATGATGAGCTTCTGCAATATTTTTGGCAGAGTAACAATAATAATTAAATAGGTTGAGGTTGACACGCACAAGCCCCCAGTCATCCTCCTTTTTTTCATACAAGGCAAGGCTTTCTTTATAACAATCAGAGGCACTTTTCTGATCGCCAGTTTCTTCAAAATTAACAGCAAGATTATTCAGCGCAAAGGCGATCTGGTTTTCATCCTTCAGTTGGCGGAATATTTCAAGGCTTTTTGAATGGAAATTGACCGCCTGTTCAAACTCCGCCTTGAGCCAGGCAGTGGTACCAGATAGGCTATAAATTTTGGCTTGCAGGCTAAGCGAGTCCGCGTTGTGTGAGCGCATCTGATCAATCTTTTTGTGTAGACGTTTGGAGAATTCTGTGAATTCATTGAAGAACGCCCGCATAAGATAGTACTGTTCCATGGAGGCAAATATCTCAACACCCTGCCGCCAAAGGACAGAATCAACCGGCGCTGAAACCCCAATTTCGATGGCAAGCGACAGGTTGGAATACTCCAATTCCAATGTCTTTAGCCAGTTGATTTGCTCTGAACCGCGCAACCCCGTTTCCGCATTTTTGCCAAGTTCCAGGTACAGGTTTGAATATCTTGATTTCAGTTCATCCAATTCGCCGGAGGTGCGGATCTCATCCCATGCAAATTCACGGATGGATTCAAGCATGGAGAAGCGCGCCTCTCTCTCATCTTCAAAAGAAGGTTTGAGCAGGCTCTTATCCACCAGTGAAGAGACAATGTCTATGGCGGGCATTTCATCCATGCAAAGCAATTGGGCAAGTTGTTGAATGGTGAACGAGCCGGGAAAAACAGATCCAAAACGCAGGGCATGTTGTTCATCGGTGTTGAGCAGGCTATAACTCCAGGCGATGGTTTTACGCAGGGATTGCTGCCGCTCGGGCAGGTCTTTGGCTCCAGTGGAGAAAAAATTCAGGAGTCGTGAAGCAGGTTGAAGGTCAGGTTGGAGGCGGGCAAGCATGGCTTGCGGGGTGAACATTCCGGCACGGTGTGCGGCAAGTTCCACCGCCAGCGGTAATCCATCCAAACGGTTGCAAAGCTCTGCAATGGCAAGGCGGTCTTCGTGGGTTGGCGAAAAATCGGGGTTGCTGGAACGCGCACGTTGAATGAACAACTCTGTAGCAATATCTGTGGCAAGCGGTGAAAGCGGATAGACCTGTTCGGCACGCAAACCCAACGGCTCACGGCTGGTGACAATGACTTTTAACCGCGGCGACATATCGAGCAATTGATTGACATACCCCGCGCCAGACATGACATGTTCGAAGTTATCAAGAATGAGCAGGGTATCGCGGTCTGCGAGAGATTCGGCGATGCTTTGCAGGATCAACTTCCCCGCTTCCTGCCGGACATCAAGCATGTGTGCGATCTCAAACGGGATCGCCTCGCTGTGAGTGAGCGGCACTAAATTGACAAAATGCACTTCGTCGAAAAATTCGTTACTAAGCAAAGAGGCAATCTGCAGGGTGAGTGTAGTTTTGCCAATGCCGCCCAACCCTGTGAGTGTTACCAAACGGATTTCATCTTTTGAAAGAAGATCCATCAGAAAGGCGATATCTTTTTCACGACCAAGCAGATTAATATGATGGGCAGGGAGTTTGAAATTCTTCTTCATCACAAAAAATTATATCGCCTGAATTTATTTTGGCTGTAAAAAATCACTCCCCAAAAAGTAGGGTTAACCCTACCGACAAAAACAAGGGTTGATGTAACAATACGCTTCGATATTTTAGAAATTGAAAAGGAGAAACCTATGAAAAGACTACATTTATTTCTGATCGCTGTATTGGCAACGCTGGCATTTTTTACGCCTGCCACACCTGCCCACGCCCAAACCTGCACTGATGCGGCAGGCTCACCCATTCCCTGCCCTACTGAAGAATCTACAGGCTCAGAAGATGAAGGAGACACCACGGGCGATAGCTCGACAAATACACCCGTTATACGCTTCCTCGCTGTGGATGAGAATTTCCTCAACCCCGAAAACTGGAACAACAATGGGGGCATCCCCGGCGCGGGGCAAACCGCTTTGCTCGACGGTCAGTTCGCTGTGATCGACCCGCGTGACCCCACGCCCATTCCGCTGGGAAATCTGGTTTTGCGCAACGATGCCGAGATCATCATTGACGATGCCAATTTACAGTTTGATACGGTGGATATCAGCGGTTGTGACGTGAATGCTACTCGTTTAGATGCTAAAGTCCGAGCCCTAAAAATAAGGCAGAATAAGGCAATTATCAAAGCCAACGAATTTCACAGTTCAACAGTACAAGCACAGACTCTTTTACTTTCCTCCGGTTGTGGAATTGGTTTAGATACTTCTTTGCTGAATGCGAATCGCATCATTGTGCAAGATTCCGATTCTTTCATTCAATTTGGCTTGGGCGGCATGAACCCAGCTGGAGAAAACGCCCTCGGACCCGGTCACTTTTCCCGTATGCAGGGCAACTCGATTGACCTCGATGGACAGCTCGACCTGTACTTCATCTACGGCTTCGACCCCAAGCCCGGCGACACCTTTGAGATCATCACCAACACCGGCGGCAACGCCATCAACGGCGCATTCGCCAACGCACCGGAAGGCGCGGTGCTCAACGGCTTCTGTGATATCCAGTTCCGCATCACCTACAAGGGCGGTGACGGCAACGACGTCGTCCTAACCGCGGAAACACCCTCGCAGCCCGACCCCTACTGCAATGAGGATTTCTCCGATCCGCGCCCCGACAAAAACGTCTTTCTTGATGCTTCCTCCGTTGACCTCCAGCCTGACCGCCCGCTCATTGTGAACGACATCCAACTTGTGAACGGTTCTGAATGGAACCTGTATGACGGCACCATCACCGCTCGCATCGTCGATTCCAACGGCTCTGCCATCAACCTCTTCAACTCCCACCTCAAAGCCCAAACCTTCATCGACCCAGGCGGCGGCGGCTTTAGTGGCATCAGCCTCAACCCCTCCTTCCTCGAAGCCGAGTATGTGGTTCTTTATGAAAGTGAAACTGTTTCCTCCTTCGGCATCGGCGGCACTGAACAAGCAGGTGAAGGCAAATTAGGTAAGGGTCACTATGCGCACTTGCAGGCAGAGCGCATCCACCTCGGCGGCATATTGGAAATCTTCTTCGTGTACGACTTTGCGCCCCAGCCCGGGCAGACCTTCCAGATCATCACCGTCAACCGCGCGCGTCTCGGTGAATTTGAGAACGCTCCCGAAGGCATGGTCGTCGGCGGCTACTGCGACGTTGAACTGGTCATCTCCTACACTGGCGGCGATGGGGACGATGTGACGCTCACCGCACAACAGTCTGCCAACCCCAGCCCCGAATGGGAGTGCGCCTCTACAGCGCCCGAAAACCAGACGCAACCTGAGTCCACTCAACCTGTATCTGCGCCTGAAATGGAAAGCAAAACGAACTTCACTCCTTATCTTATCGGAGGCGGCATCCTTGTACTGATTGTGTTGTTCGTAAATATTTTGAAAAAGCGTACAAAGTAATCCATTCATTTATTGAAAGAATAAAAACAGATCATGCTGCATGGTCTGTTTTTATTTTGATCATATCCCACCAAAGTATGATTTCCAAAGTTTGACAAAAACCATAAGATATAAATAAAGTGCCTGCATATTTTAGACATTTTAGCGATAGGAGAAAATATGAAAAAGAATTTAATGGTAATTTCAACTTTAATAATGGCGTTTTTACTGGCAGCCTGTAGTTTTGGGCAGGCTGCGCCAAACACAGAGACAGACCCCGTTATTGAAGCAACCCAGCCACCCGCCACAGAAGAAGCGATTCAAGCCGCACTTACCGAAGCCCCCATCGTTCACACCACCATTCCTTCAGAGCCGGAGAAAAATCTGGGTAATGCGTCTGATAATGACGAAACCCTTTCTCACGAGAATTTTGATGTGAATTTCGGCGACGATTTTGTTAAGAACCGCTTTGAACGTCCTTTCACTGCCAATATGGGTGAATACCTGCCCGAAATTGATATTGTAAAATTCTCCATTGGCGAAGACGATAACTTCTTCTACGTCACCATGACCCTTGGTGGGCTCCCCGCTGATGGGCAGGCTCTTTCCGGTCACTATGCCATTGAGGTGGATGGAAATATAGATGGACGCGGAGAACTTCTCATTGTTGCCAGCCCGCCTTTTGGCGCCGATTGGAGTACTGATGGTGTGCAAATTTTTGCAGACAATAATGGCGATCTTGGCGGGGAAAATCCCAGACGCCGAGATGAAAATTACAACGGGGATGGTTACGAAACTCTGGTTTTTGACAACGGCAGGGGCTCCAACCCCGACCTGGGTTGGGCACGCTTCACAAACAGCGAAGCCCCAGAGATCGAAATAGCTTTTAGCAAGGTAATCTTCCCCAAAGTGCCCAGCTTTATGTGGTCTGTGTGGGCAAGCAAAGATGGATTCGACCCGACAAAATTCAACTTGCACGATACAACTACAGAAGAAGCTGCTGGTTCACCAGACAAACAAAATAGCTTTTACCCCATCACAGGCATTGCCGCCGTGGATAATTCCTGCCGCGTGCCTGTTGGATTCCAAGCAACCGGAACTGAACCTCTGGGGTGTCCAGTAGCCGGTGTGCCAGAGGAAGAAGGCGGACCTGCGAGCGGTGGTTCAACACCTGGTTTCTGCCAACTGTATCCAGTCCTCTGCAAAGGGATTATCCTCATCCCCATCCCTACGCCTATAATAATTAAGTAATTGATGTTATGTGGTATCGCCCCCACGACAAAATCACTTAAGGTGAGTTATAAAGATAAACAAGCAAAAGCTCAATTCAGTTGAATTGAGCTTTTGCTTGTTTATTTCAAATAAGTGAAAACTGTATCTTCCACATGGTTTGACAATGGTAAAAAAATATTAACACGCATGGCGTGAAAATTCGCGTAATTCACGTTTTACCTTTTGCTCTTGCTCGTCTGCACCAATGTACTTCGGGGTTGAGGCGAAGCAACCGACGAGTATGAGGAGATTGAGTAACATCAGTTATATAATAGACCTCTTGCGTAAACGCTCTTGCCGCAGTATCCATAACTGGGCATATAGCCTCGTCGGTAGATCGTGAGAAAAGCCTTCGCCAAGGACGGCGAAGGGATCAGGTCATCTACAAACTTTTAGCGCACCCAAGGCTTCTTTTGAAAGCCATAAATAAAACAAATGTGCTAAAATGTAAATCTTTTCACATTATTCAAGGAAACCTCATGTCATCCAATAAAATTCGCGTCGTGGGCGCGCGCGTCCACAATTTGAAGAACATCACCGTGGAAATTCCACGCGATAAACTGGTCGTCATCACCGGGCTTTCAGGGTCGGGAAAATCGTCGCTGGCGTTTGACACCATCTTCGCCGAGGGTCAGAGGCGCTATGTCGAATCGCTTTCGGCGTATGCACGGCAATTCATCGGTCAAATGGACAAGCCCGATGTGGATTACATTGACGGACTCTCCCCCGCTGTTTCGATTGACCAGAAATCGACCAGTCACAACCCGCGTTCCACCGTCGGCACCGTGACCGAAATTTATGATTACATGCGTCTCTTGTTTGCACGCGCGGGCATTCCACACTGCCCGGTCTGCGGACGTGAAGTTTCGCGCCAGTCGGCACAGGAAATTGTTGACAAGGTCGCAGATCTGGATGAAGGCACACGCATCCTCATCCTTGCTCCACTAGTGCGCGAGCGAAAGGGAACCTACCAAGCCGTCTTTGAAGAAATTCGCAAAGCAGGCTTTACCCGCGCCCGTGTAGATGGAACCGTCCATTCGCTCGATGATGAGATCGAACTCGACCGCTACAAACGTCACACCATTGAAGCTGTGGTAGACCGCCTCGTCATTTCACGGGAAGGCTCAAAGGAAGATAAGAAAGCCGCCCTCACCCGTCTGACCGACTCGATTGAAACCGCGCTCAAATTCGGTGAGGGATACATCACCGTCAACATGGTGGATAAAAAAGAAGATATCGCCTACTCTGAGCATCTCGCCTGCCCCGAACACGGCTCGACCGTGCCCGAGATTGAACCTCGTACCTTTTCCTTTAACACACCTCAAGGCGCCTGCCCCGATTGTCAGGGGCTCGGCTCTAAACTGGAAATTGACCCCGCCCGCATCATCCCTGACGATAGCGTGTCTCTGAACGATGGAGCGATAGCCAGCATGGAGTGGGGCCCGCGTGAAGAAGGCGGCTACTACTGGAGCACACTTGTCACCGCCGCCAAGCATTACAAGATCGACCTCGACGCACCGTTTAGAGATTTAACCGATGAACAGAAAAAGGTCATCTTGTACGGCACCGGTGACAAACAGCTTCCAATGAAGTACACCAACTCCAGCGGATTCGAGGTCAAATTCAGCCGTGCATTTGAAGGTGTCATCACCAATCTCGAACGTCGGTATAAAGAAACCAATTCAGAATATATCCGCGAGAAGATCTCGGAATATATGTCTGACCGTCCCTGCCCGTCATGCGGAGGCAAACGTCTCAACCCCGCCGCCCTTGCCGTGACCGTGGATGATGTCAACATTGTCCAAGCCAACTCATGGCCCGTATTGCAAACCCTTGAATGGGTTAAGAAGATTTCAGGCAAAAGCTCACCACTTAACAACAAACAAAAGACCATTGCCGAGCGTGTCATTCGCGAAATTCATGAACGTTTGAACTTCCTCGTCAATGTCGGCTTGGATTATTTGACCCTTAATCGTTCTGCTGTCACCCTCTCTGGCGGCGAAGCCCAACGCATCCGACTCGCGACGCAGGTGGGTTCCCGCCTCGTGGGTGTGCTCTATGTTTTGGATGAACCATCTATCGGTTTACATCCGCGTGATAATTCACGACTACTGGAAACGCTCAAAGGTCTGCGCGACCTTGGTAATACGGTTCTAGTCGTTGAGCATGACGATGAAACCATCCGCGAATCGGATTGGGTGATTGACCTTGGTCCCGCTGCGGGTGAGCACGGCGGACAAGTCATCGCAGAAGGCACGCCCAAGCAGATTTTGGCGCACCCAAAGTCACTGACTGGACAATATCTCTCGGGGCGGAAACAGGTTGAAATCCCGAAGAAGAGGCGAGAAGGCAATGGCAAGGTCTTGAAAATTGTCAACGCCACAGCAAACAACTTGAAGGGCATCGATATCTCCATCCCACTTGGTGAGTTGGTTTGTATCACAGGTGTTTCCGGCTCGGGCAAATCTACGTTGATGAGCGATATTTTGTATAACGAGCTTGCCGCCAAACTTATGGGCGCACGGACGCAATCTGGCGAACACGAGGACATTGAAGGTATCGAACACCTCGACAAGATCATCAACATCGACCAGTCTCCCATTGGGCGCACGCCGCGCTCGAACCCGGGGACTTATACAGGCTTGTTCGATGAAATTCGCAAGTTATATGCCGAGTTGCCCGAAAGCAAGGTGCGCGGCTACAAGCCGGGACGTTTCTCGTTCAATGTGCATGGCGGGCGCTGTGAGGCTTGTCAGGGACAGGGCGAGTTGCGCATTGAAATGCAATTCCTGCCAGATGTGTATGTGCCTTGCGATGTATGCCACGGCAAGCGCTTCAACCGCGAAACCTTGCAGGTGATGTTCCGCGATAAATATTCGATTGCCGATGTGCTGGATATGACTGTGGATCACGCGCTGGAGGAATTCCAGAACTACCCGCAGATGCAAAATAAATTGAAGTTATTGCAAGAAGTGGGATTGGGGTATGTGCGTGTGGGGCAACCTGCCACCACACTCTCTGGCGGTGAGGCGCAGCGCGTGAAGCTCTCGAAAGAATTATCACGCCGCGCCACAGGACGCACATTGTATGTGCTTGATGAGCCTTCGGTCGGTCTGCACGCCGCGGATGTTCACAAACTTATTGAAGTTTTGCAAAGGCTGGTGGATACGGGAAACTCCGTCCTCATCATTGAGCACAACCTAGACATCATCAAAGTTGCAGACTGGTTGATCGACCTTGGTCCCGAAGGCGGTGACCGTGGCGGCGAACTCATCGCAGAGGGAACGCCAGAACAGGTGATGAAGGCTAAGGGGTCGTATACTGGGAAATATTTAAAAGCACATATGAAGTAACATCCAAAGGTCGAAAGTTATAGATTTAAACCCGTAACTTTCGACCTTTGACTTTTAACGTACAAAACATTTTTCAGGTAGAATTATTTTGCACTTAAATGGACGGACAGCCATTATTATGACAGTGCAAAAAGGACACAATTCATGACCTACACCCCGCCCCCTTCCCGCCCGCCCATCGGTTCAATGGGTTCACTCCGCAAGAAAAACCGCAGCAGACAAAACATCATTGTTATTGTTGCTGGCGTCCTCTTGTTGGGAGGTCTTGCTTTATTAATTTACTGGATGACCCTCCCCGGAAAGCCGATTGCCCGTATGCTGGCTACCGAAACGCCCACTCCTACCGTCACATTTACGCCCACCAATACAAGCACACCAACATCCACGTCCACACCGACGGAAACGCCCACTGTTACACCCACAGCCACATTCTCGGCACCTTTCACCTATACCGTGCAAGATGGCGAATATCTAGCGATCATTGCTGAAAAGTTCAACCTGGGTGACAATGCACTTGCGCTCATCCTGTTGCTCAACCCTTACAATGAAGAGACCGGCATTGGCATTGACCCAACCACCCTGAATGTCATCCCGGGACAGGTGATTTTGCTGCCCAACCCCGATATGCAGCTTCCCACAGCAACCCCAATACCTTCCAATTTGCGAGCCGGAACATTGATCCCGTACACGGTACAAGCCGGTGATTCACTTGGAGCAATCGCCATTCTGTTCAACAGTACCATCGAGCGTATTATCGAAGAAAATAGCATCGAAGACCCGAATGGGCTGTTCGTTGGGCAGGTTTTGCAAATCCCTGTAAATCTGGTCACTGCAACCGCCACCTTCCCGCCGACAAGCACCCCCATCACCCCGGGACCAGGCACAGAACTCCCCACTGCCTCGCCAACCCCGATCAATTAAGTTTTCCTCATCCGCAAGCAAAATTGCTTGCGGATTTCTATTTAATTTACTGGACAAATCCCCCCCCGCCATGTAAAATATGTCGCCGTCGTAAAGTAAGGCAAGAATTTTTTGGAGGAAGACCTTGGCTAACATTCAATCTCAGATCAAACGTAATCGTCAGAACGAGAAGCGTCGTTTGCGTAACCGCAACGTCCGTGGCGCCGCCCGCACTGCCGATAACGCCGCGCGCAAAGTTCTCACCAATGATACTCCCGAGACCCAACAGGTCGTGATGCAAGCCATCAGCGCCCTCGACAAAGCGGTCGAAAAGGGTGTCATGCACAAGAACACCGTCGCGCGTCGCAAGAGCCGTCTCATGAAAGCCCTTGCAGCGTTGACCAAAAAGAGCGCGTAATACAGCACTCGAACAGCAACGGGAGTCGCAAGACTCCCGTTTTTGTTTTATCTGAGAAACACCCCACTGGAGTGTTCTGGTTATCCATAGGATCGCTACACTATGTTTCAAAAAGAACAACAACTCATCGAAGAAAAAGTAAAAGAGTTCTGCAAAGCGAACGACATTGCATTGGCAGAATTAAAGTGGCAACCCATCCCCTTCTCGGGTGAATGGGGCTTTGCGACTTCGTTCTTTCAGACCGCTGCCAACGAAGCCAAACTCGGCAAGGGGAGCAAACTTCCGGTGCCGCAAAAGGCTCAAGAAATCGCCGAGCATGTCAAAGGTCAGCTTGGAAGCGTGGCGGGTATCAGTCACATCGAAGCGGTGAAAGGCTATCTCAACGTCTACTTTAAGACATCCGAGTATGCAAGCCGCGTGGTTGAAGAAGTGCTCTCCAACGGCATAGAGTTCGGACGCGGTGCAGCGAAAACCGAAACGGTGATGGTTGAATATGCCCAGCCGAATACGCATCACTCCTTCCATATTGGACATGCACGCAATACGATCCTAGGCGAAGTGTTGGCAAGACTGGTGGAGTTCGCGGGTTACAAGACCATCCGCGCTTCATATCCTGGTGACCTCGGACTCGGCGTTATCACGGTGATGTGGATCTACGACAAACTGTACAAGGGACAGGAACCCGCGGGCGTACACGAGCGCGGACAATGGCTCTTGAAGTTGTACGTGGAAGCCAATCAGTTGTTGGAGAAGAAGGAAAACGAAACACCCGAGCAAACCGCGCAGCGCGAAGCCTACGAAGCCGAACGGCGCGAGATGTATCGCAAGTGGGATGCGGGTGATGAAGCCGTGCGCGAGTTGTGGCGCGTGACCCGTGAATGGAGTTTGGAAGAACTGCGCGAAGTGCTGCACATGCTTGATGTGAACATGGATGTGTGGTTCTATGAAAGCGAAGTGGACGAGCCCTCGAAGGTGATCGTGGAAGAGTTAATCACTAAAAATATCGCGGACGATGAACGCCCGAACGGCGGTGCAGTGATCGTGAAGATCGACGAAAAACTTGGGCTCACCAAAGAGAAGTACCGCACCAACGTCATTTTGCGCCGCGACGGCACGACGTTGTATCTGACCAAAGACCTGGCATTAGCCAAAGTGAAGTTCGAGCAATATCACGTAGACCGCTCGATCTATGTTGTAGATGTGCGTCAATCTTTGCATTTGCAACAGGCATTTGCCATTCTCAAATTATGGGGGTTCCCGCAATCGGAGAAGTGTTATCACCTCGGCTACGGGTTTGTGAGTTTGCCCGAAGGCGCCATGTCTTCGCGCAAGGGACGCGTGGTTTTGTTCAAAGAAGTGTATGACGAAGCCGTGAAGCGTGTGCTTTCGGTCAATGCCGAAAAGAGCGTGGAGATCGCACCGGAAGAACGCGAGAAGATCGCCCAGCAGATCGGTTTGGGCGCGTTGGTCTATTCGATGCTTTCGGTGGACAACAATAAAGACATTGTCTTCGATATCAACGAGGCGCTTTCGTTCGATGGGCGCACAGGTCCATATATTCAGAATGCGCATGTGCGCGCGAATAGCATTTTGAAAAAGGCTGGTAACGTAACGAATGCCACGTTCGATTACGAGCTTACAAAGCAGGAGATCGAACTCATCGAGCAGATGTCGCAGTTCCCGCAGAAGGTGCAGCAGGCGGCAGAAGAGTATCGTCCGCTGGTGATGGCGATGTATGCCTACGATCTGGCGAATGCCTTCCACTCGTTTTATCATGCCGTACCGGTTTTGCAGAACGACGACGAGAAGGTAAAGAACGCCCGTCTGCGGTTGGTGGCGGCGGCAAAGCAGGTGGTGGCAAATGCCCTGCGGTTGTTGGATATTCAGTCGCCGGATGTGATGTGAGAAAGAGCAGTAATCAGTAATCAGTGAACAGATCGGGCTGAGAAGCTCGGTCTGTTTTTTTTGTCAGTGGGCTGTCATTTATGATCCATCATCGCCTTAAGCCCAAATCGAACAGCAGGTTTAGGGGTTATCATTTCGGAACCATTTCATATAGGAGACTCTTAATGACCACACTTGCCCCTACAATGTACGAACGTTCTTTTCCACATGTTTCCAGCGCTGTGCGTAATATCACCTTGATCTTGCTCGGTTCCTGGTTGGTTGCATTTTTTGCCCAAATTGAAATTCTTCTGCCCTTCTCCCCCGTCCCAATTACGGGGCAGACCTTCGCCGTGCTGCTCGTCGGCGCATTGCTCGGCTCCAAGCGTGGAGCGGCTGCCATGCTTGCATACATCGCCCAAGGTGCGGCGGGGCTGCCCTTCTTTGCGGGCGGCGCGAGCGGATTTGGCATTCTCACCGGCGCGACGGCTGGGTATTTGGTTGGCTTTATCGTGGCTTCGTATGTCGTCGGTCTGCTCGCAGAGCGCGGTATGGAACGCAGTTTCAAAACCTCGTTTGTGCCGTTTTTGGTTGGTACGGTCATCATTTATTTATTTGGCGTAACATGGTTGAGCCTCATCGTTGGTGGTTTTGAGAAAGCCATCCAATTGGGTCTTCTGCCGTTCGTGGTTGGCGATGCCATTAAATTAATACTGGCTGGCATTGCGCTGCCTTCAGCGTGGAAAATGATCCAGTAAGCGAGGCAAGCCCGGGCGGAGAAAGAGCCGCGTTGTCATTGTCACATCAAAAACAGGTTGAAAGTTATCTTGGCTTTCAACCTGTTTTCTTGTTTAATAAAATAGACTGCATTGGGTAAAAACGAGTTGGCTTAAATCCCAAGTCAAGTCTGCTCGGACACTGCCCCATATCTGGGGCGCGTTCCTCAATGCAGATGCACAGGAGTTTCCTATGCCGATCAAAACCATCATCATGGGCGCCGCAGGGCGCGATTTTCACAACTTCAACACATATTTCAGAGGGAATAAGGATTACGAAGTTGTAGCTTTTACCGCCACCCAGATCCCCGATATTGAAGGACGCGTCTATCCTACCGAGTTGGCTGGTGATTTGTACCCGAGCGGAATCCCAATCCGAGCCGAAGAAGAACTGCTCGACCTTATCAAGAAGTATGGCGCGGAACAGGTCGTCTTCTCTTACAGCGACGTGCCGCATGAATATGTGATGCACAAGGCAAGCATGGTCAACGCCGCCGGTGCAGACTTCCGCATTTTGGGCACGAAGCATACGCAGATCAAGTCGAACAAGCCGGTCGTATCGATCAGCGCCGTTCGGACGGGATCAGGCAAAAGTCAGACAACGAGGCGCGTGGCTGCCGTCTTGCAAGAGATGGGCTACAAAGTCGCCGCCATCCGTCACCCGATGCCGTATGGGAATCTCGTCGCGCAGGAAGTGCAGCGTTATGCTTCGTATGATGACCTTGATGAATATGAATGCACCATCGAAGAGCGTGAGGAATATGAGCCGCACATCGACAGCGGTGTGATCATTTATGCCGGTGTGGATTATGAGAAGATCATCCGCAAAGCCGAAGCCGAAGCGGATATTGTGTTGTGGGACGGCGGCAACAACGACTTCCCGTTCTATGCGCCCGATTATCAGATCGTGGTCGCTGACCCGCACCGCACTGGTCACGAGTCGACGTACTATCCTGGCGAGACCAACGTGCGCATGGCAGATTGTTTCGTCATCAATAAAGTGGATACTGCGGATGCAGAGAATGTCATCAAGCTGCGTGAGAACCTGCGCAAGTTGAATCCGAATGCTGTGCAGATCGAAGGCGCCTCTCCCCTCTTTGTAGATGACCCCGATGCCATCTTTGGTAAGCGCGTTTTGGTCGTTGAAGATGGTCCGACCCTCACTCATGGTGAAATGGCGTACGGCGCGGGTTACGTTGCGGCTCGCCGCTTTGGCGCGAAAGAGATCGTGGATCCGCGTCCGTTTGCGGTGGGTTCGATTGCCAAGACCTACGAGAAGTACCCAACAACGGGTTCGATCCTTCCGGCAATGGGGTATGGAGAAAAACAAACCCGCGAACTGGAGGAAACCATCAATAAATCTGATGTAGACCTTGTGGTGATTGGCACCCCTATTGACCTGAGCCGCGTGATCAAGATCAACAAACCCACGCAGAGAGTCCGCTATGAGTTGCAGGAGATCGGCGTGCCTACATTGAAAGATGTGTTGATGAAGAAGTTCGGGGTGAAGAAGTAGATTGGCAAGCGTAATTTTGAAAGCCGGGTGATAAAATTCACTCGGCTTTTTGTTAAAATACCAAACTTATTAAAAAGGATGTTAAATGGAATACTGGAACGAAGGCGACCGCGTTTATGCGTATCGGGATGAAGATGATTACTTCTACCCTGCTACTATTTTGGAAATCACCGAAGAGGATATTTTCATCCGCTTTGACACAGGTGAAGAAGAATGGACAGAAGAAGAATTCCTCGAAGAATATGCCGTAGCAGCAGATGAAGAAGTGGAATGCAAAGCGGCAAAAGATGGAGAGTACCATGATGTTGCCGTTCTGGAGGCAGATGGTGATCGGGTGCAGGTCAAGTTTGAAGATGGCAGCACCGAATGGACAACCCTAAGCAACATCCGCTTTTATATTGAAGCCTAAACAAAAAGAGATTTGCCAAAAGCAAATCTCTTTTTGTTCAATCCACCGCCAGAACCCGCATTAACACCTTGCGGCGATGCGGACGGGCGCGATGTTCAAAGACATAAATCCCCTGCCAGGTTCCCAGCGAAAGATTGCCATCATCCACGGGGATGGTGAGGCTGGTATCGGTCAGCATGGCGCGGATGTGGGAGGTTGCATCGTCGGGTCCTTCAAGATCGTGCGTGTACCAACTGTCCCGTTCAGGAACGAGGCGTTCCATAAATGTTTCAAGGTCGGCGCGGGCAGTTGGGTCCCAATTCTCGCTGATGACAAGCGAGGCACTCGTATGCTGGATGAATAAATAGCACATCCCTTCGCGCACACCCCACTCTTGCAACTGTGAGCGGATGAGGGAAGTTATATCGAGCAGCCCCTTGCCAGGGGTATGAATTTCCAGTGTAGTCTTGTGCCAGTCCATAGTCCCCGAGATTATAGCAGGCGGCGTTGCGAGGAAACCATTATTCCGTACCACCCGCCATTTTCAAAGAAACTGTAAACGTGGTACCTTTATTCACTTCTGTATCCACCTGAATATCCCCTTGCAGTTCATTAATGATCGATTTGACAATATACAATCCAATGCCGCTGCCCGGAATTTCAGCAGTGGTCACATTTCGGGCACGGTAAAAACGTTCGAACAAATGCGGCAAAGCATCTTTAGGGATGCCCAATCCGCTGTCTGTGATCGCAATATTCGCCATTCCATCATTCCTAACAGCGTTTATTCGCACTTTGCTATTATCAGGCGAAAACTTAATGGCATTACTTAAAAGGTTTATAAACACCTGTTGAAGGGCGCTCTTATCTCCCAGTACTATGCAGGCGGTTTCTGTTATTGAAAAATCAATATCAATCTTCTTCTTTTTAGCCATCGGCGCAACCGACTGAACCGCCTCATGCAAAACCTTGTTTAAATCCATCGGGGCTATTTCAACGCGAAGCGCACCGTTTTCAAGCCGTCCTGCCATCAAAAGTTCATTGATCAAGGTCTTCTGGCGGTTTAATTCGCCCGACAGTGTAACAAGATATTCCTCACGCTCTTCCGGCGTACATTCCAGTTTGAGCAGGTCGGTCATCAAAATAGCCGCCGTCAAAGGCGTGCGCAATTCATGCGAAGCCCAATTGATGAAATCAGATTTCATTTGGTTAAGCCTTGCCTGCTCTGTCACATCACGCACGATCACCAGCGCCTCGATCCTGCTGATCGGGAGTAAACGCGCCTCGAAATCACCAGGTATGTTCGGCAGTTGAAATTTTTCAATACTGCACGGGCGGGTAAAAAGCATTTCACCCGGGAACTGCGGCAATAGTTTGGATGTGAGCTCCTCACCCCACAAGGCTTGCAGGTTTCTACCAACAGAATTCCCCGGCTCAAGATATAGCGGATGTGATGTTCCCGCGTTATAGTCGAATATTCGCCCCGAACGATCCACTCGAATAAGCAAATCAGGCAGCGCATCCACAATGATGCGGTTACGGCGTTCACTTAAACGCAGCGTCTCTTCATAATGCATCCGCTCAATGGCAGCGCCAAGCAGGTTGGCTGTCGTTTGGACGATATCAAAACTGGTCGGAAGCCATGAAAGTTGATCGTCCCTGTCAAACAACCCTAAAAACCCCCACGAACCCAAAGCCCCTTGGATCGGCACCACCAGCATGGAAATACTTGAAACGCCTGATATTTTTTCCGGCACATCCGGGATGGAAAAGACTCGATTAGGAAATTTGGAGATCGAATCCATAAAAGGCTTTATGACCTTTTCCGCTTCAAACTCAGGGACGGCGGAATCCACCCATCTATGCTTGATGCGCAGGGATGAGTTTTTCAACTCAAAGATCACACAGCTGAAAACACCCATCGCATACCCCAAAGACTCCAACACCTCGGGAAGTTTCCCTTCAATGTTTGCAGACCTGAAAAGGGATGCAGTCACTTCACTTATAACCGATTGCGCACGCGCATTACGCTTGAGCATACGCTCATACTGCTTATACCCCGCTATATCACGCGCCACCAGCTTGATCATCAGTGGACTGCCGTGTTTATCCACAATGAGGTTGGAGTTTAGTTCCACTTGAAATGATGATCCATCTTTACGAAATAAAAGATGCTCAAAAGTGTTCGTGCGACTGCCAAGAATCAGCCTGCGAAGATCGGGGTCTTTCAGGTTGAGGTTCTCGTTTTTTATTTCCGCCCCATCTTCATAACCGAGCAAACGGTGAGCCTGTACATTCAAGGATAGAAGTTCAAAATTCAGGCTGACGAGAAAAAATGCTTCCCCTGCCTGTTCAAACAGGGGGCGGTAATCCAATTCACCATCCCAATGGGGTGTCTTAGGTTCTTGTGAAAAGGATACGGTCTTCTGGTGAAGCGTATCTTTATCCATAAACAATGTCATCTGGTGAAACATCTGGCAATACAGCTTGCACACAGCAGCCTTCAGCGCTTTCAATGATAGCCACATCGCCGCCGAGGTTACGGAACACAGCACGTGCAAGGGTAAGCCCAACACCCAACCCCTCATTCTCACGGCTTACGCCCTGGCTTATCTGATAATAGCGCTCGAATACTTTTTCACGCAAAGCCGCCGCAACACCCGGTCCATGATCTTCTACCGTGATCGTCGCGCCGCCGTTCTTGCCTGAAGCAACATTCAATACAACCGTCCCGCCCTCACCACTGAACTTAAAAGCATTATCTAAAAGGTGCAGAACAGCCCGTGTGAATTCATTACGCGGCGCTTTGATAGTGCCAGATACTGAAACGATAGGCAGGAACTTAAGCCCTTTTTTCTCATATCGAACCAACCTGCGTTTGATCGGATTAATGATGTGCAACTCTGTATCAATGGTCTGACGGATACTATTCGCCTGTCCATTATCAAGGTCACTTAAAAGGATCATGTCAGCGATCACCGATTCCAATCGTTCGCTATTCGACTGCGCATTTTTAAGAAAAACTTTCTGCTCCTCAGGGTCTTCAAACTTATGAGACGCCACGATCTCCATAAACAACATCACATTATTTAGGGGCGTGCGCAGTTCATGGTGAAAATTTTGAAGCAGTTCATTTCGAAGTGTTTCCAACCTGCGTAGACGGGCATCCTCTGTTGTCTTTTCCTCGCCATACTTTGCACCCCAATGAACACGGCGTAAAACCGCATCAATACGCGCAGTTAGTTCCTCGATCACAAAGGGTTTGGCAACATAATCATCCGCGCCGCCGTCAAACCCGCGTACACGATCTTCCACGCTGGTACGGGCTGTCAGATAAATAATTGGAATGGCAGCCAGCTCCGGGTCTTCGTTCAACTTCTTCTTCATTTCAAACCCATCCAACACTGGCATCATCACATCTGAAATGATAAGGTCGGGCTTGTCCTCTCCGGCTTTGATCAAGGCATCATTACCATTTTCAGCAGTAATGACGTTATAACCCTTGCGCCTGATGGCAGCCGTAATCCCCATGCGAATCGGACCTTCGTCTTCGACGACCAGTATTTTTGGATTATTTGCTGTCTGTATGGGTTTTGAATTCATGTATGCCTTGTTCAAGATTATCCCCTTAATCACCACGCTAATCATTATAAAGACATAACAAATGAAAGTCTTTTATCATGCGAAGCAACCACTGAGTATGAGGGGATCGCCCAACATCAGCAATTTAATGTGAATAGTGGGTAAAAATCTTTGGATACGGATTGCACGGAAGACGCGTTCAAACACAGATTTTTAAAAGGTTTTATCCGTGGATATCCATATAATCCGTCTTTTCTGTGTCTAAGAATTTGCTTTTCTTCTAATCCATTATTGACGTTAATTTAAATAGACCACCGTTATAATGGGGGTATTATGTTCATAGACCAGGTAAACATTCATGTAAGTTCAGGCAAAGGCGGCGACGGTATGGTGCATTTTCGCCGTGAAAAATACGAACCTCGCGGCGGTCCCGATGGCGGCGATGGTGGCAAGGGAGGCGACCTCATTCTTGAGGTAAAAGCCACCCTCAATTCCCTTTCGCATTTTCGTCCAAAGCAAGCCTTCGCGGCAGATGCCGGCATTAATGGTGGCGGCTCGCAAATGACAGGGCGCAACGGCAAAGACCTCATCATTCACATCCCGCCAGGGACGATCATCTACGATGCGGAAACAGGCGACCTGCTGGGCGACCTGACCGAAGCCGGTCAGCAGCTCATCGTTTGCAAAGGCGGGCGCGGCGGACGCGGTAACCAACACTTTGCCACCTCACGCAACCAGGCGCCGCGCACAGCAGAACGAGGCGAACCGCACGAAGAGAAAATGCTGCGCCTCGAACTCAAACTGATCGCAGATATCGGCATCATTGGCTTACCCAATGCCGGAAAATCCACCTTGCTTTCGGTGCTCACCAATGCCAAGCCCAAGATCGGCAATTACCCATTCACCACGCTTGAACCTAACCTCGGCGTTGCAAAAATTGACGAGGAAGCCACCGTTGTCATGGCAGATATTCCCGGTATTATCGAAGGCGCGCACGAAGGCGCCGGGCTGGGACACGATTTTCTCAGGCACATTCAACGCACCCGTATTCTCATTCATATGATCGATGGTCTCTCAGAAGACCCACTGGCAGATTTCAGCCAGATCAACACCGAGCTTGCCCTCTTCGATACAAAGCTCGGCAAAAAGCCGCAGGTGGTGGTCATCAACAAAATTGACCAGCCCGATGTGCAGGAAAAACTGAAAGAAATAAAAGCCAGTTTTAAAAAGAACGGCGTAGAGATCGTCACCGCCTCTGCCATGGCACGCACAAACACGCGCGAGATTCTACTGTCAGCGTATAGAATGCTTCAGGAACTGCCGCCAGAAGAGGTTGAGGAAGAAGCGCTCCCCGTCTACAAACCAGAGGTAGACCCCAACCAGTTCAGCATCCAACGCGAAGACGGCGACAAGTGGAGAGTATCAGGCGTTGCCATTGAACGTGCCGCAAAGATGACCTATTGGGAACACTATGGTTCGATCCGGCGCTTCCAAAAATTGATGGAAAAACTGGGCGTAGATAAAGCCCTGCGAGAAGCAGGCGTGGAAGACGGCGACACTGTATTCGTAGGTAACTTTGAACTCGAATGGCAGGAATAGTGACCGAAAAACAAAAACGAATTCTTTTTATCACCCTGAGCATTTTCGGGGTGATCTTGATTCTATTCTTTGGCATACGCGCCCTCAAAGCGTTTAGGAAATTTGAAGGGCATCGCCCGCCCCCATTTGCCGAAGAACTCCAAACCGATGTTGAAACCATTGAAGATTGGATGACCATTCCTTTCATCTCGCACAACTTTGGCACGCCGCCAGAACTTCTCTTCGGCTCATTAAACATAGACCCGCGCGAAAATCACAAAAAGAGTCTCAAAGAATTGAATGATGAATTTTTCCCTGAAGCCGATGGATATGTGCTGACCACCATCAAAGCGACCGTGCTGGCGCATCAGCCCCCGCCCATGCCTGATACTCCAGCCATACCTTCGCCTACGCCCTAAGCTCATGTCCGAATATTTACTGACACAAGTCATCAACTACGGGGCGCCGCTGCTTGGGTTGATCGTGTTCATCGGCGGGCTTGGGGTGCCATTACCATGCACTGTTCTCGTCATTGCCGCAGGGGCTTTTGCCCGTCAGGGATACCTCACCTGGTACAGCGCTGCATTCATCAGCATCGTCAGCGTGGTTGTCGGCGATATGCTGAGTTACTCCATAGGGTATTACGCCAGCGGATATGTGACGAAGCGTTTCAGCGGCACACCCCAATGGCTGGAAGCGGAAAAATCGTTTCAACGATGGGGTCCACTCTCCATTTTCTTTTCACGATTTCTTGTCACTGCCATTGCCCTGCCGGTAAACCTGCTTTCTGGCACCACACGATTCGCCCCTCGAAAATTCTTTATGTACGACCTCCTGGGCGAAATCGTTTGGATATTTGGGTACGGCGGGTTGGGTTATCTGTTTGGCAGTCAATGGGAAGTGGTGAATGAATTTCTCAGTAACTTTGGCGGATTGGTTCTGGGTGTGATCCTGCTTGTTGTTGGGGGAAGGCAGGTAATAAACTGGCAAACAAAAAGACAACCCGTAGAGTAACGGGTTGTCTTTTTTATACTCAGTGTGGGCATTATATTAACTTGCTTTAGTGGTGATGCCCGCCCTCTTCGTGGACGTGCCCGTGGTCAAGCTCTTCTTCGGTTGGTTCACGCAGGTCAACGACCTTGACGTAAAACTCCAGCACAGCGCCAGCCAGCGGATGGTTGAAATCGAGTTTGACGGTCTTATCGTCAAACTCGGCGACGTAGGCAGCCTGATGGTTGCCGTCATCATCAGCGACATGTAATTCCATGCCTTCTTCCAACTCCATATCTTCGGGGAATTCAGTGCGGGGCACATCCATGAAGGCATCATCTTCAAATTCGCCGTAGCCATCGGCGGGCTGCACGGTCACTTCCTTGCTATCGCCGATCTTCATGCCCATCATTTCATTTTCCAAACCGGGGATGATATTGGCATACCCCGCCAAAAATTGAAGCGGACCCGCTTCATCAGAAGAGTCTAAAACTTCGCCGTCTACGGTCAGTTTATATTCCATGGAAACGACCAAACCATCTTTTACGGTATCGTGTGACATATTTTTTCCTTTTCAAAAGTTAATGTATTCATTTTACCAGTTTGCCGTTCAGAGTTGTTAGGCGCTTCGGCTATAATCGCCCCATGCAATATGATCTTTGCCTGCCCTGGTATTGGGAATATGACGATGTTTTTGTAGGAATTGTGGAAAGAGCCTGCATTGAAGAGGGCATTTCGCTTTGGCAGATCAGACCAGACAACCTTTTAGAATCCATTACAGCGCTTTATAAAGGCGTAACCACCTTCAAGACCCTGCTCCATCGAGGGCAGGGCGAGCCAACTTTTGAACCAATTCCCCGCTGGGCAAGAGAGTTTGGCGCAAGATGCATCAACCCCGAAGAAGTTTCGGCATGGTCTGAAGACAAAGCCACCATGCACCTTGAGTTGATCAATGCCGGACTGAACACGCCATATACCATTTTGCTTTCGTCTTTTTTGGAAGAACCCGTCATCTCTTCATTGGATCTATCTCCCCTCGGCAAAAACTTTGTCATTAAACCGTCCAATCAGGGTGGCGGGTATGGTGTGATTCTTGGGGCAAATTCATTAGATGAAATTCTCAAAGCGCGGATGGAATTCCCCAAAGAGAAATATCTTGTGCAAGCCCACATCACGCCTCAAACCCTAAACGGGAAGCCTGCGTGGTTTCGGTGTTTCTTTTCCTACGGGGAGGCTTATCCCTGCTGGTGGAACCCGGAAACGCACATCTACCAAAAGGTTACAGCGGAGGAAGAAGCCCAATTTGGGCTGGGCAGGCTAAACGAAATAACGAAGCGGATCGCATCCATTTGCAAATTGGATTGGTTCTCCACCGAGATCGCGCTTGCAGATGAATTCATCGTCGTGGATTATGTGAATGACGGCATTGATACCCGCATTCAAAGCAAAGCCATGGACGGCGTGCCGGATGATGTAATGGAGAGCATAGCAAAACAGCTTGTAAAAATCGCCAAGGAGAATGTATGAAAAAAGTTCGCGCCAGAGACCTGGGGATTCCGTTTGAAGGAGCAAGCGGAGAGTTTAATGCCATTACAGATGTGTCCGGCATAACGGTTGGGTATTCGACCATCATTGAAGGTGCCGATGCGCGTACGGGTGTAACCATCATTCACCCGCGCGGACGTGAAGACTACACACCCGTTTATGCAGGCATACATGCTTTTAATGGCAATGGCGAGATGACCGGGGCGGCGTGGGTGGAAGAGGGCGGCTTTTTGGAGGGACCTATTGGCTTGACCAACACACACAGCGTTGGCGTGGTGCGAGATGCCATTATTGCGTGGCAGGTAAAACATAAAATTCAATACCAGCCGTGGGCGCTGCCGGTTGTGGCAGAAACCGCAGATGCGTGGCTCAACAACATGAACGGTTTTTTTGTAAAGGAAAATCATGTGGTCGAAGCATTGGATTCTGCAACATCGGGGCAGATCGCAGAAGGCAATGTCGGCGGTGGGACGGGAATGATGTGTTATGAGTTCAAGGGTGGCACGGGCACATCTTCGCGCAAGTTACCCGAAAAACTTGGCGGCTGGACGATAGGTGTACTGGCACAAACAAACTTTGGCAGGCGGTATCAACTGACTATTGCCGGTATGCCTGTTGGAAAGCACTTCAAAGATGATGCACCTGTGACGAACGGGGAAAATCCTTTCAAGCAGGATGATGGTTCTTTGATCGTCATCATCGCCACCGATGCGCCGCTTCTTCCGCATCAACTAAAGCGTGTGGCAAAACGCGCATCGCTTGGCATGGCGCGTACCGGCTCGATTGGCGGGAATGGCTCGGGGGATATTTTCCTCGCGTTCTCAATCGCTAACCATAACGCTTCAACAATGGGCGAAAATGGGATTGCTGAAGTTCAAGCGCTTTCCAATGACAGGCTTGACCCGATCTTCGCTTCTGCGGTTTACGCTACTGAAGAGGCGATCATCAATTCAATGGTCGCCGCAGAGGATATGACCGGGCACGAGATCAGCGTGAAGGCATTGCCGCATGAAGAGTTGCAGGATTTATTGAAGAAGTATGGAAGGTTTTAGAACGGTAGACGGTGGGCAGAGACAGAAGGCAGTGGGCAGAAGGCAGAAGATGGAAAGCGGTAGGCGGTAGGAAAAAAGCAGGTAGAATCGTTTCAACTGAAGGAGGATAGCATGTCTTATGTCGAATTAAAGGGTCATCGGGATTTGAAGGTGTATCAATTGGCATATAAACTTGCAATGGATATTTTTAATTTAAGCAAGTCATTTCCAAAAGAGGAAAAATACTCATTGACGGATCAAATCCGACGATCCTCCCGCAGCGTTACCGCCAACATTGCCGAAGGCTTTCGAAAACGCCAATACCCAAAGATGTTTGTAAGCAAACTTGCTGACGCAGATGGCGAAGCCACAGAAACACAAGTCTGGTTGGATTTTGGCAAAGATTGCGAATATCTCAATCCTGAGAAACACAAAGAACTTATCAAAGGGTATGAAGAAGTTGGCAAAATGCTTGGCGCAATGATGTCTATGCCAGAAAAATTCACGCCGCGCAAATAATCCACCTTCTGCCCTTCGCCTCCTGCCCTCCGCCTTCTGCCTCCTGCCTCCTGCCTTTTGCCTCCCGCCCCCCGCTCTCTAAATAACACCCCACAAGAGGAAACATGACCAAAACCATAGCCCCGTACGGAAGCTGGAAATCACCCATCACCACTGAACTGATGACCGCTAAATCAATCGGCTTGAACGAAGTCTGCGTGGATGGCGAAGATATTTATTGGAGCGAATCACGCCCGTTGGAAAAAGGTCGCAACGTAATTATGCGGCGTACACCCGATGGAACCATCACCGAATGTACCCCGTCAGAGTTCAACGTCCGCACTGTTGTGCATGAATACGGCGGCGGCTCGTTCAAAGTACATAAGGGCATAATCTATTTCAGCAACTTCAAAGACCAACATATTTACCGCCAGGGTGTCAATGAAACTCCCGTTGATTTAACTCCAGGTAACGGCTACCGCTACGCCGAGTTTGTCATTGATGAAAAGCGCAACCGCATCCTCTGCATTCGAGAAGATCACACAGGCACGGGTGAAGCCGTCAACACCATTGTGAGTGTCAGCCTCGATGGGAATGATGCTGGAACGATCCTTGCTTCTGGCAATAATTTTTATTCCTCAGTGCGGCTTAGCCCAAATGGAGATCAACTTGCTTACCTGACATGGAATCACCCCAACATGCCGTGGGATGGATGTGAACTATGGCTGGCAAATGTGGATGAGAATGGCGCGCTTCAAAACCCTAAGCTGATCGCTGGTTCTGCTACTGAATCCATTTACCAACCCGAATGGTCCGTGGACAGCACGTTGTACTTCGTTGCCGAGTTTACAGGTTGGTGGAATTTATATCGCTGGACGAACGGTCAAGCCGAAGCCCTGCACACTATGGAAGCCGAGTTCGGTGAACCGCAATGGGTCTTCAATATGGCGAAGTATGGCTTCATTTCAGAAAATGAAATATTCTGTGCTTACACTCAAAATGGATTATGGCAGCTTGCCCTGCTGAATACAAAGAGCAAAGAATTCTCCCCCATCAAAACAGATTTGACCTATATAGCCGACGTTCATTGCGGCAATGGGTTTGCCGCTTTTCTGGGCGGCTCCTCCATGCAGCCGCTTTCGCTCATCCATTTCGAGGCGAACACGCGTAAACTGGAAACCATCAAACAGGCGTTCGAAGTCACCATAGATGCGGAACATCTCTCCAATCCCCAACCGATCACCTTCCCAACTACAGGCGGAAAGTTTGCCCATGCCATTTACTACCCGCCGCAAAACAAGGACTATGCTGCGCCCGAAGGGGAGCGTCCGCCGCTGTTGGTGCTCAGTCACGGCGGACCGACCAGTGCAACGCCATCCTTCCTGCAATACAAAATCCAGTTCTGGACCAACCGTGGGTTTGCCGTGGTGGATGTCAATTTTGGCGGCTCAACAGGCTATGGGCGTGAATACCGTCAGCGGCTCAACGGCAATTTTGGCGTGGTGGATGTGGACGATTGTTGCAATGCCGCACTTTACCTCGTGGAGCAAGGTCTAGTAAACCCAGACCAGCTTGCCATCCGTGGCGGCAGTTCAGGGGGGTATACCACCTTTGCGTGTTTGGCGTTTCGAGATGTGTTCAAAGCTGGCGCAGGATATTACGGCATCAGCGATCTTGAGGTATTGGTCAAAGACACGCACAAATTTGAGTCACGGTATCCCGATTCGTTGATCGGTCCATATCCTGAACGCAAAGACCTGTACTACGAGCGTTCTCCGATCCATTTCTCGCACAAGATCACCTGTCCACTGATTCTTTTTCAAGGAGATGAGGACAAGGTCGTACCACCGAGTCAATCTCAGGCGATGTATGAGGCGGTGCGGGCGCGGGAAATTCCCACGGCATACATCCTTTTTGAAGGCGAACAACACGGTTTCCGCAAAGCGGAATCCATCAAACGCGCCTATGAAGGTGAGTTGTATTTTTATTCGAAGATCTTCAAATTTGAACTCACGGATGAAATTCCACACATAGAAATTGATAATTTATAAATAAGATATTCCCACTCTGGCTTGTTATTTATTCATTTCCAGAGATGTTGTGAAGAAACATCTTCAAACTAATCCTCATGAAAAAAGAGACATCCATCTATTGTGGATGTCTCTTTTACTTTAATGTATTGAAAAGATAAAGTCTTTTATATCCTCCAACGCTTCACTCCGAAAGATACTATCCCCTTGTCCCGGAGGGTCTTGCAAAGCATGCTCAGATCCCTCATAAATTCTCACATCGATGTTGTCTTTGTTCAACACATCCAAGCGTTCTTTACTCGCCTCTGCAGGAACATTGGGATCGTCACTACCATACATCACCAGGGCGGGTATTGAGAGCTCTTCCCAATAAGGCAGGGCATCGAAATTACCAACCGCATCCCAGAACTCTTTTTGGGTAAAGTTCCTCAACACCCAGGTTGATGGGTACGCAATCAAGTCGGATACGCCGGGGAGAAATCCCATCTCGCGCAGGTTATTGGTTTCCTCATAATGAAGCACATCATAACTATTAAGAGATGTACCAACGACATCGATCAGGAAATCTACATCGGGCGAGAGATGAATGACATACGGGGATATTTGTCCACCCTGACTCATGCCAATAATGCCAAGTTTCGATACTGGAACCATTTTCTGTGTCTTCAGATATTCCAATGCGGCGACCGTATCTGTGGCAAGGTCTTCGTAGCTGGATATACGCCAATCGCCTTCGGATTTTACAGAGCCACGTTTATCAGGCAATAGAACAAGAACACCATTCTTTTGCAAATAATTGGCAAGAGTCAGATACCATGTATTATCACGCACACTCGTATTTGCACCATGGATCATCACCACTGCCGGGAATGGACCTTCGCCCTCGGGCACGAACAACATTCCAGCCAAATTCAAGCCCTGTTCTTCGTTACGGAATGTCACTTCTGTATAGCGCATACTCGCCAATCTAGGATTGTTATAAGAGCGGGAAGGTACATTACCTTTTGCCTGTGTAACTACAACAGGTCCAAGCACAATTGCTAGAAATACCACAACAACGATCAACCATCTAATTTTTTCCATAGAAACCTCCATTTTATGCCCCCAGTATGCCCGCCACGCCTAAAACTGTAATCGGTAGAAACAGGGAAGCCAATATCAATAATTTTTTGTATTGTCCGGAGCGCTTTCGCCCCCTATAATGACCCCATGAAACAGATATTTTCGAACAGCAATCCGAATACATTTCTCATCATGAGCCTTGCCATGTGGGCTTCAGTAGCATTACGTTGGACTCTTGAATTTGCTGAGCAGCATCATCCACTGCAATGGCTGTTAAATGCGATCCTGATCGGATATGCAATTTTGCTGATATTCAATGAGTTCATCATTAGGGATAGTGAAATCAGGGCTCATATTTACCTCGCAATTCAAACCATGTTCATCATAGGCGGGATGTTGCTTTATTACGAATTGGATTTTTTCGCCATTCTCTTCATGCCCCTTGGCGGACAAGCCATGTTCATCCTGCCGCGTCTAAAAGCCATCGTATGGATCGGAATCTTTAGTGCAGCCATCATCATCGGGCAGCTCACACAATTTGAATTCCCGAACGGACTACCCTTCACATTCCTTTATCTTGCAGGATTATTCTTTGTCGCCTCTTTTTCCACCACGATGCTGCGTACCAACGAAGCACGGATTCAAAGTGACAGGCTTTTAGATGAACTACAACAGGCGCATCGTCAATTACAGGATTACGCAGGGCAGGCAGAAGAACTTGCAACAATGAAGGAACGCAACCGACTCGCACGGGAATTGCACGACTCGGTCGCACAAACCCTATACGGACTCACCCTTCAAGCCGAAGCCGCAGCTCGCAACTTAACTGCAGGGCAAATCGACGAGGCAGCGGGAGCGTTGCGCGAAATCCGCGACTCTGCCCAACAAACTCTGCAAGAGACCCGTCTGCTCATTTTTGAACTGCGTCCGCCCATTCTTGAGCAGGAGGGTTTGATCACGGCATTACAGAACAGGCTTGAGTCTGTCGAAAGTAGAAGCGGGCTCAAAGTGCAGATCATGCTTGACGAGGTAAAGCAATTATCGGCGGGGATCGAAGCGGGACTTTATGGCATAGCAAACGAGGCACTGAACAACATCCTAAAACATGCGCGAGCTAAGTCTGTGAAAGTCTCATTAAAGAAACAGGGTGAGAAAATCGTCCTGGAGATTCAGGATGATGGTGTTGGCTTCGATGTGAATGGGATGTCTGGAGGCATGGGGTTGAATGGAATGAAGGAACGTGCTGAACAGTTTGGCGGCGACCTACAAATCATGAGTGATAACAAAGGAACGACCATTAGAGTTGAGGTGACTGATGGGTAAAACGATACGAGTTTTTATCACAGACGACCACCAGATCGTCCGGCGGGGAATCAGGCAGCTTCTAAGCACAGAAAAAGGAATCGAGGTTATCGGCGAGGCGTCAAACGGACGTGAAGCAGTAGCAGGAGTGGAACAACTAAAGCCCGACATCGTGTTAATGGACCTGGTTATGCCTGTTATGGATGGGATCGAAGCAATACGCCAGATCAAGGCGGGAAACTCTTCGACACAGATCTTAGTGCTCACCAGTTTTGCAACAGATGATAAGGTCTTCCCCGCCATCAAAGCGGGCGCGCTTGGGTATCTCATCAAAGACACAAGTCCTGATGAATTGATAAACGCCATCCGGCAGGTACATAAAGGTGAACCGACATTACATTCAAGCATTGCGCAAAAGCTGCTCAAGGAGATTTCACATTCATCGGACAGTGCTCCTGTATCACTTGATCCACTCACTGAGCGTGAAGTGGAGGTTTTGAAACTTATCGCTCGTGGATTGAGCAATCAGGAAATTGCAGAGACGTTGGTCGTGAGTGTTGCAACGGTATACACACACGTCTCACGTGTGCTTGATAAGCTGCATCTTGCCAGCCGCACACAAGCCGCGCTGTATGCCCTGCGTGAAGGGTTGGCATCATTGTATGATGAAGGATAAGTATCATATACAGAAAGTTTTGCTCCCGTTTGGCGAAAACCAGCGGGAGTTTTTATTACCTAATCACCATACATAAAATTATGGATACCTGAAGATCAAGTTCAATAATTTTTTGTATTGCCCTATGATTTCTCCTTTTCTATAATTACCTATAGAAAAGGAGAACGAAACAGTGAATACAGGACTTAATATTGGTTTATGGATCGTGCAGATTTCTCTTTTAGGTATTTACGGAGCCTACGGAATTTACAAAACACTCTTTACAGCCAAAGCAAAAGAAAAAATGACGTGGACAAACGGGCGCTCGGATAGTTTCATCCGCTTTGTTGGTGTGGCAGAAATTCTCGGAGCAGTTGGTGTAGTGTTGCCCATGTTGACGGGAAACCTTCCATGGGTCACCATACTTGCTGCAATCGGTTTGACTATCCTTCAAGGGTTTGCCATCTTCACAGAGCACCTTCCCAAAAAAGAATACAAATATTTACCGCTTAATCTTTATTTTGCAGCCATGTCCGCTTTTGTGATCTTCGGACGATGGGATTTATGGGTTCAATAAAAAAGGAAAAGAGACATGAACAAACTATTTGAGATTTCGGGATTCAACTTGTATATGCAGCTCGCTGTCACTGCGATTTCGATCGGAGTACACCTTTACAACACCCGCAATGGGCAGCGAAAAGAATCGGTCGTTGAAATTATCACTATCTACGTGATCGGGCTTTCCGGATGGTTCGGCATCATGAGCGGACTTTTCGGTCACATCATCTATGCAGACGAAGTTGCCGCAAGCATCGGCTGGCCGCTAAACAGCGGCTTCCAAATGGAGTTGGGTTTTGCCTCCATCGGCATTGGGCTGGTTGGGTTTCTCAGCTTTTGGAATAAAGCCTACTGGCTGCCATCCATTCTGATGCGGCTGATCTTCGGCTGGGGTGCGGGGTTTACGCATATTCTTCACATGATCCAGCATGGCAACTTCTCTCCCAGCAATACAGGCATTGTCGTGTATTGGGATTTCATCTGGCCTCTCATTTCACTGGGGCTATACCTGATGTGTCGCCGCGAACAAAAAGCTTTGAATGATCAAAATATTTGATATTGCGATTATCATTTCTTGTATACTAAAAATATCCATATCTTGAAAAACAACTTTTGTTCTGCTTCAACGTAAATTGACATATCACGCTTCTTAGGAGAACCAATGCCCACCATACTCGAAGTCAAGGATTTGAAGAAAAACTACGGCGACTTTGCCGCGGTCAAAGGCATCACCTTTGACATCAAAGAAGGGGAAATCTTCAGCCTGCTCGGTCCTAACGGGGCAGGGAAAACAACCACAATCTCAATGCTTTCCACACTCTATGCCCCCACCGCTGGTGATGCGACCATTGCCGGGCATTCTGTGACCAAATCGCCAATGGATGTTCGTCATGCCATCGGTGTTGTCCCTCAAGACCTTGCGCTCTATGAAGACCTTTCTGCCCGCGAGAACCTCACCTTTTGGGGGCAGATGTACGGCTTGAGCGGCTCGTCTCTCAAAAATCGGGTGGAAGAGGTACTGGGGCAGATCGGGTTGGTGGATAAAGCCAAAGACCGCGTCAAAACCTATTCCGGCGGGATGAAGCGCCGCGTCAACATTGGGGTGGGCTTGCTCCACAAACCAAAGCTGCTCTTCATGGATGAACCCACCGTCGGCATTGACCCGCAATCGCGCCGCGCGATTCTGGACACGGTGAAAGACCTGAACAAACAAGGCATGACTGTGCTCTACACCACACATTACATGGAAGAAGCTGAAGAACTATCCAACCGTGTCGGCATTATTGACCACGGTGAGTTGATCGCCATTGGCACGCAAAAAGAACTCACCCGACAGGTCGGCGAAACCGAAACGCTGCTTTTGCACATTGGCGAAAACGAAGACCCCGAAGCCCTGATCTCTGCACTCAAAGGCATCGACGGCGTACTTGAAGCAAATGCCATCAACCATGAAATCTCTGTCATCACCCACTCGGCGGCAGATGTGATGGCGCCGGTTGTGACCAAAGCCAACGAACGCGGCATCAAAATCCACTCGATAGATATCCGTGAGCCGAATTTGGAAGCGGTGTTTTTGCATCTCACAGGAAGGGCATTGAGAGATTAGTAACTGGTAATTACCAATTACACTCTTGGAGAAACCATGCTCAAAACATTCCTCATCGGCATCAAAGATGTCAAACTTGCCTTTCGAGACCGTGCCGCCATCATCTTCATGCTGCTGGCGCCCTTCCTGCTTACGTTGGGAATGGGCTTGGTCACCGGTCGTTTTAGCGGAAACAGTTCAAGCGGTATTTCTGATATTCCCGTTGTCATCGTCAATTTGGATGACGGCGAATTGGCAGAAGCATTGGTAGATGTCTTCTACAGCGAAGACCTGGCTGATTTGGTCGAACCAAGCCTGGGTACGAGTCCAGATGCGGCACGTCAAATGGTGGAAGAAGATAAAGTTGCCGCAGCCATCATCATCCCGGGGGGCTTCACAGCCAGCATAATCCCGCCAAGCGAAATGGGGATGATCGTTTATGTGGGTCCCAGAGCGATAGAAATATACGCAAACCCCACCCGCCCCACCAGTGCAGGCATTATTAAATCAATTGTAGATGAATACCTTAGCTACGTTGAAGAAGGCACGGTCAGCGGGCAGACATCCATTTTTCAATTGATGAGCAGCGGGCGCATCTCACCGCAAAATGCAGAAGCCGCAGGGCAGGCAATGGCAGAGCGTTTGCAAAACGCCCCCAACAATGAACAATTGGCGATCACACTCAACTCGTCCACCGCCGATGGCGAAGAGATCGAGTTCGATGTGTTGGCATATCTCGCGCCGGGCATGGCATTGATGTTCCTGATGTACACCGTCAGTTATGGCGGGCGTTCGATTCTTGCTGAAAAAGCACAAGGCACTCTGCCGCGCCTGCTCGTCTCGCCCACCAACTCCACGCAGATCTTGGGCGGCAAGGTCTTCGGCATCTACCTCACCGGCGTTGCACAAATGCTCATTCTCATTGGCGCAACATCTCTGCTGTTTCAATTGAAATGGGGCGATCCACTCGGTGTTGTGCTGCTGGTATTCGCCGCTGTGTTCGGCGCAACCGGCTGGGGCATGATCATCACCGCACTGGCTCGCACACCTGCACAGGTTGGGAGTGTGGGCTCGGCAACAATGCTGATCTTCGGCATCCTCGGCGGCAGTTTCATCAGCCTCGACCAGATGCCAACGTACATTCAAACCATCAGCCGCATCACTCCGAATTCGTGGGCGTTGGATGGATTCACCACCCTCGCCTTAGGCGGGACGCTCTCGAATCTTTCCGCGCCGATCACTGCCCTGCTGACGATGGGCGGAGTCTTGTTCCTGGCTTCGATACTTCTCTTCGGTAAAAAGAATTTGGTGCAGAAATGAAAAAAATATTTGCCATCGCATGGAAAGATGCGGTCATTCGTTTCGCCAGTTCATCTGAATTGATTTTCTTCATCATCCTGCCTTTGGTCTTCACCTTCCTGCTGGCAGGCGGAACGCCCTCCGGCAACCCAACCAACAACCGCGTACGGCTTATCGTTGTAGACCTTGCCAATACATCCATTTCAGATGAGATCATCGCTGAGTTGGATAAATCCACAGCGGTGTACCCCGAAGAAATGACCCTTGAAGATGCCGAAGAAGAATTCAGCGCAAGGCGTGTTTCAGCAATGCTGGTCATTCCCGCCGGGTTAGACCTCATCGCCATCCAAAACAACACCGCCGAACTGGACTTCCGCCAGCAGCCCAACGATATGGATGGCAGCATTGCCCAACGAGCCATTCAAACATCCATTCGGCGCGTGAGCAGCGCCATCAACGCCGCAAGCACAGCAGTAGAAGAAGCCAGGTCGCTCCGCGCATTTGAAAGTGCAGAAGCCGAGCAAGACTATTTTGATAAAGCCCTCCAATTCGCAAAAGACCTGCAAGCCAACACCCCCGAACGCATCACCGTCATTGAAGGCTCCACCCCCGATAGCGTGGAATATGACCCGCGCGCCAATTCGTCTGCGGGGCAATTGGTTACGTGGGTGTTCATCCCATTATTCGGCATCTCTGCCTTGTTCGCCTACGAACGCCAGCAAGGGACACTACGCCGTGTGCTGACAACCCCCACAAGCAAAGCCACGTACCTGTTCGGCACCATTGCAGGTCAGGTTGTGATGGCGCTCATCCAAATGTCGCTGTTGATTCTGTTTGGGATGTTTGCCCTCAACCTCCAATGGGGTCAGGAGCCGGTCGCACTCTTTGTCCTGCTTACCAGCGCCGCCCTCGCCGCTGGCGCCATCGGCACCAGCATGGGAACCTTCATCAAAACTGAAGGGCAAGCCAGCGGACTCAGTATCATGGCAGGCATGGTGATGGCATTGCTCGGCGGCTGTTGGTATCCGCTGGAATTATTCCCTGCCACGGTGCAGAACATCGTGAAAATATTTCCCACCACTTGGGCAATGCAAGGCTTGCTCGACCTCGTCCTGCGCGGCGGCGGGCTGGGTGAAATTCTGCTGGAGTCCGGTGTTTTATTGGGGTTTGCTGTTGTTTTCTTTACAATTGGGGTGGTGAGATTCAGATACGAGTAATGACTAACAAGAAAGCAGAGGGCGGAAGGCTTACTGCCTTCCGCCCTCTGCTTTCTGTGTACGAAGTGCTACTTCACAACATCCACATCAACCGTTACATTTAATTGGTCGCCGATCTCTTCCAGCGCATCGCTCCACGTATGAAAGTTCAAATTCGGGGGAACGAGGATTACGCCCTTCATCATGAACAACGGCGTACCGCTCATGGGTGCAGGCGCAGAACTGGTATCCATGTTCTCGATATTGATTCCCTGAGAAGCAAGATGATGAGCGATCTTCTGAATAATACCTTCGTGGTCTGCACCGTTCACTTCGATCTCATACGGCAGCCAACCCGCGTATTTTTTCGTATCGTCTTCGGTTTCAAGTAATGTGACTTGATACCCTTCGCTGCGGCACGATGCAAAATCGGTATCGAGATTTGCAAACTCATGGTCTGCCACCCGAATCAGCATCAGCATGGCAAATTCTCCGCCCAGACGCGCCATGCGGCTGGATTCAACATTCCCACCGCGCTTCACAACCACATTCGTGATCTGGTCCACCAGACCAATTTTGTCTTTCCCAGTAAGGGTCAATACGATATTTTTTGGCATGACAGGCTCCCTTTGTTATGTTTGTGAATTACACAACAAGTATATGGCATTACCTTATACTCTTCAAGGACAGATAATCGCTATAGCCGCCCGCATGAGTAGCCAATTGCCCGTTCTCGATCACCAACAATCGCTGAACTGTTCTATCCAAAAAATAACGATCATGAGAAATGACAAGAACCGTCCCTTCGAAATCTTCGAGCGCCTGCTCAAGCACCTCGGCAGAGGCGATATCGAGGTTGTTGGTGGGTTCATCCAACAAGAGGAAGTTCGCGCCGGAGAGCACCACCAATGCCAGCTGCAAGCGACTGCGCTCACCGCCGGAGAGTTCGCCAATTCTTTGCGAGACCTGCTTGTATGTGAACAGATAGCGCAACAAAAATGCGGTGGCGCGTGATTCGCTCATCTCTCCAGCATAGCGGACAGCATCCAGCACAGTTTGGTTGAAATCCAATGTTTCATGTTCCTGTGCGTAATGCCCAATGGCAACACTCGGACCAATCTTTATCTCTCCCGCATCGGGCATCTCTTTGCCAAGGATCATCCGCAGCAACACAGACTTGCCCGCCCCGTTGGCACCGATCAACCCAACCCGCTCACCATGCCAGATCGTCTCTTCAATATTTTCAAACACCCGCTTTTCACCAAATGACTTTGAAACACCATCCAACTCCAGCACCTTGTTCGAGCCGCGCCAGCCATTGATCTGCATCTCCATACGGCGGCGTTCTGTCACCGGTTTCTCAACCTTCTCCATCTTATCCAAGCGCTTCTGCATGGATTTGGATTTACGAGAGAGGTCTTCGTTATCGTACACCTTGCCCCAAATTGCCAAACGTTTAATTGCAGATTCAAGGCGTTTGATCGTCACCTGCTGGGCGCGGAACATTTCCTCTTGGCGGGCAAGGCGCATTTCTTTATCCACCATGTATGAGGTGTAGTCGCCCTCAAAAACGGTCATCTTGCCGTCTTCGATCTCGGCGATATGCGTCACAGCAGCATCAAGCAAATAACGGTCATGCGAGATGATGACGACTGTGCCATCATATTCGCGGATGAGTTTTTCGAGATACATTTTGCCGGGCAGGTCGAGATGATTATCCGGCTCGTCCAACAACAGGATATCTGGATTCAGCAAAAGCAGCCGCGCCAAACCGACAAGTTTCTTTTGCCCGCCGCTCAACAAAGATAACGACTTGTCCAATTCGCTTTGAGCGAGTCCCAGCCCAAGCAGTAGATTCCTCACCCGCTCGGGGTACGAGTCACCGCCGAGGGCGTGGTATTCTTCAATGAGTTGACTTTGCCTCTCAAGCGCACGCTGCAATTTCTTTTCGTCGCCATACACTGTTGGGTCACCCAGGCTGGTTTCGACTTTTTCCAACTCGGCATGGACTTCCGCCACGCGCGGGTTGCCTTGCAGGGCGGCGGCGAAAGCCGTCAGCGTGGGATCAAGTTCGGGGTGCTGAGGCAGGTATCCCGTTGTAATGAGGCGGGCGCGGGTGATGCTTCCGCCCAGTTCGGGAGCATATTCCCCTTCGATGAGTTTGAACAGCGAGGACTTCCCCGCGCCGTTCGCACCGATCAGACCGATGCGCTGTCCGTGCTGGATCTCCCAGTTGAGGTTTTCGAAAATGCGTTTGGCACCGAGGACAAGGGTGATATTGGAAAGTTGAATTTGGATCATGGGTTTCTCTATTTTAAGTGTGATGTACAAGTTAAACAAAAAACGCCGCAGTCTACCTGCGGCGTGTGAAAGCGGGTGTGATCTTTCAGGATGCAGGCGCAATACGACAAGGAAGAGCCTGCTCGAAGCCATTGATTGCCATTGCAAAAAGAGGTTTGCCTGTACGGAAGATGTAAAGCATGTGGTGATTATACCTGAGACATGCAGGAACTTGAATTTCTGTGGCAAAATAAGTTATGCCCATTGAACTAACCTCACTCAGCCAGTCGTCGTTGCAAGATTATTTCGATTGTCCGCGCCGCTTTGAGTTGCGCTACCTGCAAAAAATTTCGTACCCTGCCATTGAAACAGAACCCGCGCTTGAAAATGAAAAGCATCAACGCGAGGGGGAGAATTTTCACCGGCTTGTTCAGCAATTTTTCATTGGTATTCCTGAAGAGCAGATCTCAAAATTGGCGAATACGGATAACCTTGCAAATTGGTGGGAGAATTTCACAAGCGCCAAAGACTTGAGCGGTCTTAAAAACCTTTCAGGTGTACGAACTGAGATCACACTCTCTGCGCCACTTGGTCCTTTTCGCCTGGTTGCGAAATACGATCTAATCGCCTTTGATGCAAAAAAATTTAGAGTCTACGATTGGAAGACCTATCGCAAAAGACCAAAGAGTGACCTTCTTGCCATTCGTTTTCAAACGCGGGTGTACCGTGCATTGCTTGTGCAGGCAGGCGCGTTTCTCAATGGCGGCAAGCCGATTAACCCTGAGCAGATTGAAATGATCTATTGGTTCTCAAATTTTCCCAACGACCCGGCGCACTTCTCGTACACGAGTGACCAGTTCAAACGGGATTGGGATGCTCTCTTGAATCTGGCTGAAGAGATAAAAAACGCCTCAAATTACCCAAAAACAGAGGAAATCAAGCGTTGTCTCTACTGTCCTTATCGGTCATACTGCAATCGCGGCGTTCGTGCGGGCGATGCATTTGATGTTGAAAGTGAACATGAGGCAGAGGAATATTTTGAGCTTAATTTTGACCAGATCGGCGAAATTGAATTTTAGTGCCCATAAAAAAAGCCCCAGCCATTTTTTGGCTGAGGCTCCCAATGCAGGTTCCCCTCGCCCCCACTGCATAGGCAACATCTCAAAAGAAGAAGTACCTATAATTTAATAAAAAAAGGGGGTCCTGTACAGCAAATCAGGTTAGAATGGACTCCAAGATTTTTTACAGTCGTTTTTTTCCGACAGGAGACCTCAAATGGACAGAATGGAGTTTGGTACGCTCGTATCTCTTTTACGGCAGGATCGGGATTTCACGCAGTTTCAACTGCATGAGGCTTCGGGGATCAATCTTGCAGTGATCAGCCAGATCGAACGCGGGGTAAAGAAATATTTTGAGCCTGAATTGCTTATTAAACTTGCCAATTCTCTTCACCTGACAACCATTGAACGGCGTGAATTCTTTCTGGCTGCAAGCGGAGTGAAACAGCAATACATCATCCGCCAGCCATCGGCAGCACTCGCCACAGACACGGTGGATATTGTGAAAGTGCTTGGGAAAATGACGAGTATTATTGAGAAGTTAAACGTCCCCGCTTTTATTATGGATGTTTATTCGGATGTGCTTGTCTTGAATAATATGGCGTTTGCCTTCTTTCAACCTACCCCCGAAATGATGTTAAGCGCTCACAATACCCCCGGCGGATTTACCACCGTGCGCGTAATGTTTGGCAAGGAACTTGCGGTGAGATCAAAGATCACAGAAAATTGGGAGCAGTACGCTGTGGGCTCCATGCGTTTTGTCCGCGAGAACAGTTTGCGGTACCGCGCCAAGCCGTATTTTCAATATCTAATGAAAGCCTTCCGCGACCAAAATGAGTACCCACTGTTTGACCGGTATTGGAAGATGGTCTCATCTACAGAGCAGGATCGTGAAGCGAATTCTGACACGTTTTCCTACACCCATGCAGATTTTGGTCCCATCATCTACGCCACAGCCACCACGACCTCCATCACGCCCCATGGTGAGTTGTTCCTCAATCAGTACCTGCCGCTTGATGAGCACACCCGCGCTGTATTTGCTGAACTGGAAAAGAAAGCAGGGCTTGGCGTGCTCCCTCCGCTGGCGCCGTGGCCCAAAAAGGATTTTCTATAAGCGGGTGTTCGATTTCTTGAAAACAGATTAACTATATTCTTCTTTCATCAGCCGTTCAAATCCCTGTTTTGTGAGTTCGTTCAACTCATTAAACAGGGATTTTTCGACAGTCTTGAAGTTGAAACAGGATTTTCCCTGCATTCGCTTTTTGAGTTCTGGCGAGATGTTCTTCAGCAGGTCAGGGTACATGTAAACAGGCATCAGGTAGAACGAGACGTAATTCTTCTTGATCTGTGCAGAGGCGAAGAAAAGTTCCTTCTTCCACTTTTCGCTGTAGGGTGCGTCGAGGTAAAACATCTCATGTGTATCGTTTTTGAGGCTCAGTTTTTTGGCGTAAGGTTTTAGGATGGTTTTGAGGTTTTCAAAAACAATGGAAAATTCAGGCTGTGCAGGCATACAGTTTCCCTTTCAGAAACTTTATTTCACGATAATTTCCATAAAAACTGTTTCGCCGAACAAGTTCCCATCTGGGTCTGCTGCCTGCCATACGGTTTGGTAGACGCCGGGTTCGGCAGGAGCGGTGAAAACGATCCGCAAGGTGACTTGCACGCCCGCTTTGGCAGGGTACAGGGGTTGATCTTCCAATACGCCAATGGGATGCCCCCCCACCCACTTGAGCGTGTAAGACGAGACCCAATCACAAGAGCCATCGTTCTGAACAAGCCATTGTTTATCAATGGGTTCGCCGGGGGCAAAGGTTGTGCCGTCTTCGATCGTCGCATCTTCTAGAAAGGTTAATTCATTAAAGCAGGGACCTTCGGTTGGAGTGGGCGCCAGCGTGACAGCGGGTGTTGGTGTGGGAGGTAAAGGCGTGGGGGTTGGGCTAGGCTGCGTAGGCGGAATCGCTGTCGGCGGGCGGAAGGGTGTGGGCGTGGATTGAGCGCCACAGCCCACAGTGAGAAAAAGGATCGGGAGGAGAATCAGGAACGAGCGAGGAAAGAGGCGTGGCGTCATTATTTGCGATTATACAAAAAAAGGGATGCGGGCTAGCCGCATCCCTACGTTTTTATGCTTCTTCGTCGCCGCCTGCTGGCTCTTCACCGCCGCCTTCGCCCATATCGAGCGGCAAGGCAATTTCGCCAGTGGATGATTTTTGGCGAATAACGGTTTCGATCTCTGCCATGAGGTCGGGGTTGGTGCGCAAATACTCTTTGGCGTTCTCACGTCCCTGACCGATGCGGATATCGCCATAGGAGAAGAACGCGCCGCGCTTCTGAACAACTTCAAATTTGGTTGCCAGGTCGAGCACGTCGCCACTCTTGGAGATGCCTTCGTTGAACATGATGTCAAATTCGGCGGTGCGGAAGGGCGGTGCAACTTTGTTCTTGACGACTTTGATGCGGGTGCGGTTGCCGATCACTTCTTCACCCATCTTAATCGCTTGGATGCGGCGGACATCGAGACGAAGGGAGGCGTAGAATTTGAGCGCCTGACCGCCCGTGGTGGTTTCGGGGTTGCCGAACATGACGCCGATCTTCTGGCGGAGTTGGTTGGTAAAGATGACGGTGGTCTTGGTTTGGTTGATGGCGCCGCTGAGTTTGCGGAGCGCCTGAGACATGAGACGCGCCTGCATACCCATGCTGGCATCGCCCATGTCGCCTTCGATTTCGTTGCGCGGCACGAGGGCGGCAACAGAGTCGACGATGACGACATCGACAGCGCCGGAGCGGACGAGTGTTTCGGTAATTTCGAGCGCTTGTTCGCCGGTATCGGGCTGAGAGACGAGCAGGTTGTCAATATCCACACCGAGGCGGGCAGCATAGACGGGGTCGAGCGCGTGTTCCATATCAATAAAGGCTGCAGTGCCGCCACTCTTTTGAGCTTCGGCGACAATGTGTAAACAAAGGGTGGTTTTACCCGAAGATTCTGGTCCGTAAATTTCTACCACGCGCCCACGCGGAACGCCGCCAACACCTAAGGCAATATCGAGCGAGAGCGAGCCGGTGGGGATAATTTCGGTGACCATGGCATGGGCTTCACCCAGGCGCATGATGGAGCCATCTCCATAACGTTTTAAAATATCGCCGACAGCTTTATCCAAAACGGCGCGTTTGGCATTTTCTACATTTGAGGGGGCTGCTTCTGTAGCAGCGGCACGGGCTTTTCTTGCCATGAGTAAAATTCTCCTTTTTGCTTAACCACATCGATTTCAAGAGATACAAGGGTTTATTGGGTTAAGTTGTCGAGAGTATAGCACAGTTGTTCTAAACGTCAAGAGATTTACAACCTTGTTTTGAGTTTGAAATTTATGGCACAGAGGTGGGTGTGGCGGGCAGATTTTCAGGTACAAAATCCAATTCGGGTGCGGGCGGCGGCGCCACTGTAAACCCTTCTTCATGCTTGTAGGTAAAGTAGGTTACCTGTCCGGGGAAGATCTCCACCCAAGTTTGCATACGAATATCGTCATATTTGAACGTAACTTTATAGATCCCTGCTGGCAGGTCGCCGAGCACAAAATTCTCCTGGTAGTAGGGGTCTGAGTTGATCGCCCCTTTTTTTCCGTAGGTTCGAGCCGTAAACGTTCGCGATGCGTTTTCCGGCGCTACCAAAAGTTCCATTTGTTGAAGCGGCTCCCCTTTTTCATTCATGATACGCCCAGCCAAGACTCCCCAACCCTGCGGAGGGGCGATCCACAACTCGGGGTTATAGGTGTAGAAAAAAGAATTGCTTGGAAAGCGTACTTCAAAATGCACATGCGGTCCTGTAGTTGCGCCGGTACTGCCAACAAAGCCGATGACTTCACCGGTTTCCACATGCTGACCCACGATCACATTCATCTCGCTCATGTGGGCATACACGGTAAACAACTGCTGGTCGTTAAAACCAAAATCATGACGAATGGCAACCGCCAGACCGTACGGGTCAGTACGGTCATCTGGCGTTTCGCGGAACAAGCCCCAGCCTGCCCAAACGACCGTGCCGGGTCCTGCCGCCATAATGGGTGTCCCTTCGGGCGAGGGAATATCCACGCCGGTATGAACGATGTTACGCCCAAAAAAAATTCCGCCGTAGCGATAATCTGCTGTGGGCCAGTTCTTTTGGTCGGCAGCGATGGGGCGTGTGAAATAAAAATGATCGTAGGGACCCACCGCCCAAGGCACAGGGTAAAGCGGCGGACGCCAGTTTGTGATTGGCTCTGCGCCCGGAGTGGGAAGGCTGAATTGAAAAGGCTGCGGCGAGGGAGTGATCAACGCCTCTGAATCAGTTTGGGGTTGTTCCAGCGCATCAAACGGAATCACCTCTGTGGGCTGGGCACCCATCAAAGGGTTCGAGCAAGCCGCAAGAAGCAAAAGGAAAGCGGAAGCAAGAAGACGTTTTACAGACATTACGGAATAACCGTTGGCGGGGTGGGCGTGAAGGTCGGCGCGGGTGTTTCGGAGGGTGTAGGTGTAATCGACGGCGTAAGGCTCGGGGTAAGCGTCATACGCGGCGTGCGCGTGGGTCTTATGGTCGGTGTGAGTGTGGCTGTAGTGGTTGGCGTTAATGTGGGCAGGAACACACGCGTGGGCGTGGAAATCGCTTCGATGGGGTAAAGTTCACGCATGGCTTGGTCCCACGTCAGCCCGCCGGTTTGGACGAAGGTTGTAAAGCGCGCGCCTTTGTAATATGTACGCCATGTCGGCAACGCCGGAACGCGCTCCCAACCATAGGCTTGAGCAAGGGAGGTCAGGTCTACCCAATACCCGGCAGGGACGGGGGCATAATCGCCGCCTTGTTCATAGGTGCGCGGATCAAGGTCGTAGCGTGCATTGAGATTCCACGGCGCGTTATGAATGGGCTCGCCTAACGAACCATCCTGCACAGCACAGCGGATGTAAACATGCCAATAGGTTTGAGAGCCAATATCTTCACGCAGGACAACCATCCAACCCGCATTAGACATCAACGAATTGACGGCAAACCCGCGCCCCGTGTAGAGCCAGTCGCTTTCAAAGCCGGGTTCAAGGCTGGTGGTTAGCGGAACAAAAGCATTCTCCAAACTCGCAAGCACATCCCAACCGGCATCTTGTGAAACACGCTGACGCAACGCCGTAAAAGATTCATCTACCAGATCGTGCAATTGCGCCGATGGAATTTGCATATTCTCAAGCGGCACCACAGAAAAACGCCCATCGGGAACATCGCCAGCGGGCGTCACCACCGGCGACCAAAGCGAAAGCCGAGGCTGTTGAGAGGCTTGGGTCCACGAATCAGGCAGCGGGTCGGCAAGAGGCGCAGCGCCCCATGCCATGCCGCGCACACGTCCGCTGAGAGGTTGGGAAGGCTGCAATACATTTCCTTCCAGATCATATAAAGTAAGGTAGGTTTGGTTGGGCGTATTCACCGCCGCCAAAACCTGCGCCGCAGATTCGTTCCATGTGCCAATGCCGCCATCCCCCACCCAATAGGCAGCGCGGTCTGGAGTAGCTGCCGTCCAAACATACAAACCGCTAAAGCCGACCGTTTGTGAAATGGAAGACCACAACAACTGTGAACCGTTGTAATTCCAAAGCGGGTTATTTTCAGAAGCAAAAGGCGTGTTGCTCAGGTTGGTGTAGCGCTCGTCACCGGCAAGGTCGAGGTTGGCGAGCCATACATCACTATCGCCGCCGCGGTTGGAGATGAAGGCAACATGGCGTCCATCGGGCGCCCAGGCAGGAGAATGGTCAGAAGCGGGGTGTTGAGTCAGTGGCACGATCTCGCCCGTATCCACATTCACCACGCCAACCTCAAGGTTATCGTTCACATAGGTTTCAAACGCCAGCCATTGCCCATCTGGCGACCACGAAGGCGAAGAGTCATATTGAAAAGAATTAGTAACCTGCTTGATCTCTCCGCTTTTCAAGTCCATCACATACAGATCCCAATCGCCATCACGGTCTGAAGCAAAGGCAAGCCGTGTGCGGGCTGGGTCGAAAGCAGGCGAGGTATCGTTCCATTCACCGGCTGTAATGCGCATCAAACCAATATCTGCCGAACGATACAGAAATAAATGAGCATACCCATTCTCTTCGATGGAAAGGTAAGCGGTTTCGCTCCCCGGCAAAATGGGACGCTGTGTAGCCGTACCCTGCACCACTGGAATTTGCGCCTCAGACTCAGGTGTGGGCTGTTCCTGTCCATCAGACTGGCTACACGCTCCAAACAAGAGCGCCGCCAATACGGTAACTGAAAACATCTTCACGCGAACAGACGATGAAGCAAGATTCATGAAATTTATTCAGCAGTCTCTACAGGAGGATTTACTTCGAACGTGATCGAACGAGGTTCATCGGATGGACCATCATCGGGATAGTACAGTTTTGCATTCAAGGTATATGGGTTACGAATTTCACCGCGAATATGCATGGTGAATTCGAGCTTCCAACTCATTGGCTCTACAAAACTGGTGGAGGCAACTTCTTCCCCTTCGCCGTCATTAAGCGTCACTTCAATATGAGGGCGTTTTTGAAAGGGGGTAATATCAATATTCACACGCACACGGCGCCCGTCCGGGTAGGCTTCTGCGTTCAAGGTTTGAATGTGCGTCTCTTCAGGAACAGCACGAACAAGGTTATCTTCGGGAAAGAAAAATTCCATGCGGGCGATTATACCCGTTTGAAATGATGAATTTTGAAGGATGAAGGATGAATTGATTACAGTTTCATTAGGATAGTATGCAAGTAAAGTTTATTAAAGGCGCGGGAAGTTATTTTTTTACGAACCCCAAATATTCTACCGGCACATAACCTGACCTATGATTGACTTTCGCGTGATTTGGATTCCTGAAGTTCTACTTCAGGTAACGTTGCCGAAAGTAGAACATTCGGAGTCCTTTTGCATTTTTAAGCCTTTTGCTTGTGTTTCCATTTTGTCATTCGACTTTGCTACAGCCATGGACTTTTATGGCTTTCTCAAAGTGGATTGACCATCTTTGAAAAGTGACCAAAGGCTTAACGCGAATGTCGCAAATGGGGCGAATGACGCGAAAAAAAATGTTGATTTGCGAAATTCGCCTTATTCGCGCTTTTCGCATTAAGATTTTTAGACTTTGAGAAAGCCATGTGGACTTTTGCAAGAGGTCTATTATAAAAAGTAGTTGACGTATAATATTTTTGATCGCCCTTGCTTAAAATTACGTCAAAGAAAATCCATGAAACTTCCCCAACCTCTCATTGACCTGATCAAAACCGGACGCGATGCGCACCTCGTCACCATGAACAAAGATGGCAGTCCGCATGTCACCATTGTGTGGATCGGCATCGAAAATGACGAGATCGTCTGCGCCCATTTGCCGCGCAACCAGAAAGTCCGCAACATTGAGCGTGACCCGCGAGTGGTCATTTCCATTGAAGCACCCACCAAAAGCGACTACAAACTGACAGAATACGCCGTCCTCTACGGCGAAGCGCGGATCACCGAGGGTGGCGCACCGGAATTGCTGCAAAAACTCGCCCGCATCTACATCGCCCCCGATGCCAAATTCCCACCGATGGAAAATCCCCCGCCAGGGTATGTGACTCGCATCCAAGTGACCCGCATCGAAGGCGTGGGTCCGTGGATGAATGCCTCGGAATAAAGCAAAGGAAATAAAATCATGCTTACTAAAAAAGCCATCTTTCGACATCTTCCCCTGCAAGTCATCGCGATTTTTGCGCTTTTGCTCGTATCTGCCTCTCCCCAGGCGGAAAATGCTCCCCGTGATAATTTAGTCATTCAACCTCAACCGGACGGCACGTCCATCATCAGCAACGCCACAGATGGGTATCAATTCGTCATGTCCGATGGCTGGCACCCTGTCCTACTGCCACCCACCGAAGCCGAGTTGCAAGAATTTCGAACCGTAATCGAGGAATACCAACTTCCCATTGATGAAACGGTTCTGCCGCCCACTGAAGAGGACCAGGATTTTTATCCGCTGTTGCTGGGGTTGGAAATGGACCCAACGCACTATGCAAACGGCATCTTTATGAATGTTTTCGCCATGGCAGAGATTCATTTATTCCCTGGCGCTGGCTTAATTCCGCTTTCCACCATGGCTGGAATCGCACAAGACGCTGAAGGTATTGAAGACGCATACATCGTCCACAAGAACGGCAAAGAGGTTTTGGTCGTAAGCATGGCATATGATGGTATTTATGCACAACTCGTTATTTTTGTAACCAATAGAAAAGGGGTTATGTTCGCATTTGCCACCAACACTTCTGAAATGCACCCATTAATTACCGAGGAATTCAACGCCATCCTTGATACGCTTGAATTCGCAGTAGAAGACGCACCAGTACAATAGGAATCAAACACAATGCATATCTTTCTGGCTCTTTTACAGGTGTTCGATATCATCATCCATGCTGCTACAAACCAACTCGAAGCCCTGCGCGTCACATCCAACATCGTCATTCTTCTCTGGCTGGCAGCCAAAAGCATGGGATGGTTAACCGTCAGACCCAAATATGCCGCCATAGCCGCACCTGGCATTTACATCGTTCTCAACCTCGTATTCCTCATTGACAACGGGTTCACAAACAACGGCGAACCACGCACCATGCTGTTTATTCTCGTTGCACTCACCATGGCACTATCTGCCATTTTATTATCAAAAAGTAGACCATAAATCTAGTGTTCTCCAATGCATACGTAAAACCCTACAATCCAAAACTCATCCTGCACCGAAATTGTACAAGGTGAGTAAAAAAAAATAGACCTTTGAGCCAGGCTCAAAGGTCTATTTACTTAATACTTTCTCAACTACCCATTTCGCTTCTGGAACTCAGCCATAAACTGGCTCAATGCCTTTGCGCCTTCAATGGTCACGGCATTATAGACCGAGGCACGCATACCACCCACAGAACGGTGTCCCTTCAAGCCGATCAAACCGGCATTCTTGGCTTCTTTGGCAAAGGTATCTTCAAGCTCCTCACTCGGCAAACGGAAGGGAATATTCATCAGCGAGCGGGCAGCGGGCACTACATGTCCGCGATAAAAACCGCCGCTCTTATCAATGGCATCATACACAATGGCAGCCTTTTCACGGTTTACCTTCTCAATGGCAGCCAAGCCGCCCATCTTCTTTGCCCACTGGAAGACCAAACCCACCATATAGATCGCAAACGAAGGCGGCGTGTTATGCAAAGACTCCTTCTCAGCAAGGGTTTTGTAATCGAGCATTACCGGCAGGTTATCAGGCGTGCGCGCCAGCATATCATCGCGGGCGATCACCACCGTCACACCGGCAGGACCGGCATTCTTCTGCGCACCCGCATACAGCAAAGCATACTTGGAAACATCAATGGGGCGGCTGATGAAATTAGATGAAGTATCGCAAACCAGCGGCACACCCTCAGGAATGACCGGCTCATTGAAAAATTCAACGCCGTGAATGGTCTCGTTCATCGTGTAATGAACATATGCTGCCTTCGGGTCAAAGTCATATGTCTCGGGCAGGCAATTAAAATTTGAAGCTTCGGTCGTTGCGGCAACACGAGTCGCACCGAGTTTCTTGGCTTCCTTAACGGCAGTCTTGCTCCACGTACCCGTCACAACATAATCGGCAGAAGCGCCCGCCGGTCGTAAATTCATCGGCAGCATCGCAAATTGCAAAGTCGCGCCGCCCTGCAAAAACATGATTTTGTAATCGTTGGAAATGCCCAGCAGATCACGCAGATCCGCTTCGGCAGTTTTGATCACCGACTCAAATTCCTTCGAGCGGTGGCTCATCTCCATCACCGACATACCGGTGCCTTTAAAATCCAGCAACTCTGCCTGGGCTTGTTGCAGCACTTCCAAAGGCAAAGCCCCCGGACCCGCATTGAAATTATGGACTCTATGTAGATCAGACATGGTTTCAAACTCCTGTGGTTGAAATTGGATGAAAATGCCTCACGCTTCGCGTCAGACTTGGGCTTGATTCTGTTTCTGGTAAAGTTGTCTACACTGGAATATTGTAGTGCAAACATACAGCTATTTTCAATGTATTATAATAGGTTGTCAGACAAATTCACAAGAACGATAAGCATCATTCCAGCCTGATTTCCATCGTTGACAAAGGCATCTCCCATGAGTAGAATGACTCGCGTGTTGAGCAAGATTTCACAAACAGGAACTCAGCCGGTTTTCCGGTTTGGTTCCTGTTATTAATTTCACCCACTGTACCGCGATATTTATGTTACGCGAGATAAATATCGCGGTACGAAATTACAGGAGACAATCATGAAAATCATTATCTGCGACAAAACCGAAAAAGAATACATTGAACAAATGCGCACTGCCGGGCTAACCGTGGATGTCCGCGACGACATCACCCCCGAACAGTTGATGGTGGAACTGCCCAACTACGACGGCATGGTCGTACGTTCCCGCACCAAGGTTCGCAAAGACCTCATTGACGTATGTCCCAACCTCAAGGTCATTGTGCGCGGCGGCGCCGGTCTCGATACCATTGACCATGAATATGCCAAAGAAAAAGGCATTGCAGTCATGAACACCCCGCTTGCCAACTCCAAATCTGTGGCGGAGCTGACCATTGGCTACATGCTGATGATGGCTCGCTCGCTCTATGCGGCGTCGGCTACGATCAAAGCTGAAAAATGGGAGAAGAAAGCCTTCAACGGCGTAGAGATCGGCGGCAAAACCCTCGGCTTGATCGGCATCGGCAACATTGGCAAAGAAACCGCCAAACGAGCCATCGCCATGGAAATGAGCGTGATCGCCTACGACCCCTTTGTGAAAGAAGCCCCCGAAGGAATCAAACTGGTCAGTCTCGATGAATTGCTTGCCGGCGCCGATTACATCAGCCTGCACCTGCCCAAGACCAAAGAATCAACGAATATGATCAGCACAGAGCAGTTCGCCAAAATGAAGAATGGCGTGCGCATCATCAACTGCGCCCGTGGTGGAATCATCGACGAAGCCGCACTCTACGAAGCGCTGACCAGCGGCAAGGTCGCGGGAGCCGCGTTGGATGTGTTCGCGGAAGAACCCCCCACCGATTGGAAACTCGCCAAGCTCGATAACGTCATCGCATCCCCGCATATTGGTGCAGCCACCAAAGAAGCCCAAGCCCGCGTCGGCGCCGAAGTGGCAGAGAAGTTGATCGCGTTCGCAAAGAAATAATTTGAAACCTCGTAGGGGCGGGGTTCCCCTGCCCTAGGCGAAAAGATTGGGCGAGGAGACCTCGCCCCTACTTAATGGAGACAATTTATGAAAATCATCAGCGACATTGGAATTCAAATCCCCACTGTGTATCTTCCCAAACCCGGCATTGACCCGCAAAAGTGGGCGGTCATCGCCTGTGATCAATTCACCTCAGAGCCGGAATACTGGAATGACGTAGAAAAAGTTGTTGGCGATGCGCCCTCCACTTTGCGCCTCACCTTCCCCGAAGTCTATCTCGAAGGTGAAGGCGGTGACGAGCGCATTAAGAATATTCAAGCAGCCATGAAGAAATACATGGATGATGGCATCCTCCAACCGCATGATGGTTTTGTGTATGTGGAACGCCAAACGCTGCACGGCAAAACCCGCAAAGGGTTGGTGTTGTGCCTCGACCTCGAAGCCTACGATTTCAACAAAGGTTCCTCCAGCCTGATCCGCGCCACCGAAGGCACGATCATTGACCGCCTGCCGCCGCGCATCAAAATCCGCGAAGGCGCCATGCTGGAATTTCCGCATATTCTTGTTCTCATTGACGATCCGAACAAAACGGTCATCGAACCTTTGGCAGCCGCAAAAGAAAAATTTGAAACGCTGTACAACTTTGAAACCATGCTGGGCAGCGGTCATCTTGCGGGATATGCTGTGGATGCCGCTTTTGAAAATCAGGTGGTCGAAGCCCTGCGCGGACTCGCCAAGCCGGACACCTTCGCCTCAAAATATGACCTGGACTCGAATCTGCCCATTTTGCTTTTTGCCATGGGTGACGGGAATCACTCCCTCGCTACGGCAAAAGCCATTTGGGAAAAGATCAAAGGTGAAGTGGGCATGGATCACCCTGCCCGTTATGCCTTGGTTGAAATTGAAAACGTCCACGATGAGGCATTGGAATTTGAGCCGATCCACCGCGTGGTCTTCGGCTTGAAGAAAGATGTCTTTGCTGAAATGCAGGCGTTCTTTGGCGCAAACTATAAATACACGGCGGTTGCCAGCGGCGCGGAAATGATCCAGCGTGTGGATCATGCCTCTGGTGAGAATCAACTCATCGGCGTGGTGGGAGGCGGTCAGCAATTTGGCGTGGTGGAGATTTCCAATCCACCTACCAATCTGGCAGTCGGTACCATCCAATCCTTCCTTGACCCCTTCGTAAAAAATGGCGGCGCGGAAAAAATTGACTACGTCCACGGTGAGGATGTGGTGGAGCGCCTCTCTTTGCAAAGCGGCAACGTCGGCTTTTATGTGGCGGGGATGCACAAGAATGAACTGTTCAAAACGGTCATTCTCGATGGCGCCCTGCCGCGCAAGACCTTCTCGATGGGCGAAGCGAAAGAGAAACGCTTTTACATGGAAGCAAGAAAGATCACGAAGTAGAAGTGGTCAAACAAAAAGAGTCCGCGTTGGCGGGCTCTTTTTGTTTGATGATCTTTTCGATTTTACCGATTATGCCGTAACGGAATCATCATCAAAAAACCCAGTGCGATGATGCCCTGACCGATCAAGACCCCCGTCGCCTGCCACGGACCAAAGTATGGAATTTGCGGGAAGGCGTGAGACCCCATGCCGATAATATCTGCGAGACCAGCGAAGACAGAAAAAACAAATCCCGTGGCAACCAGGCGGCTGCCAATATCGCCGACGATGGTACGCTCCTCTCCCCACCATAACGAGCGCAAGCCAAGGTAGCCCCCGGCGCAGATCCATGCCAGACCAATGAGAAAGACAATGATCTGCACAAAGCCAACGACCTTACTTCGATCCCAGCCAAAGAGTTCCGGCTTTGTCCCAACCGCGAAGATGAACAAGCCCGCAAATGTGATGAACAGGCTCAACCAAATACGCGGAACACTGGAGTCATCTGAAACAGACGGAATGGAAGGGGTGTTTTCGGGTGAAGTTTGATCAGTCATAATTTTGAAAAAAAATTGAAGATTAAGGAAGGTCGCGTTTGAGGCGGGCAAGCCAGTTGCCACCGAGGATGTTGGAAGTATCCGCTTCGGAATACCCTCGTGCCTGTAACAAGGATACCAGTTTTTGCAAATCTGAAACGGTATCAATTTCAGGTGGAACAGACTGCACCCCAAAGCCGCCGTCAAAGTCTGAGCCGATACCGGCATGGAGCGAGTCACCGGCGATCTGGCAGATGTGGTCAATGTGGTTGGCAAGCACAGCCAACGGCACTTCATCACGGCTGGCACCTTTTGAAAGTTGCCAGCCTACTTTGAGATAGGTATTAAATGGCACAACACCCACCACCCCATCACGCTCGATAATGCCTTCGATGATGCGATCTGTGAAGTGCCGGTTCGTACCGGAATTTGGCATGAGCGCTGCGCAGTTGGCATGAGTGCCCACGATGGGACCTTCGTACACATCCAACGCTTCGACGGCGGCACGCTCGTCCATGTGACTGAGGTCGAGGGTGAAGTTGAAATCTGCCATGGCGTTGAGAAGTTTGCGTCCATCCTCCGTCAGCGGACCGGGTTCCTTCCAGCCGCCGCAATAGCGTGTGCCCACCCAGGCGGGTCCGATCAGGCGCACGCCGCGTCTGTGCCACATCTCCAACTCAGAGAGTTCGCGGATTCCTTCCGCGCCTTCCATGAGGATGACCATGCCAAGCGGTTTACCGTTGCCGCCTTGAGCGGAGGATGAAGCCCAATGGTCAAGATGCAGTTCCAAGTCCCGTTTTGAGGCGAGGATGTTGAATTTATCCGGCATCTCGTCCTGCATCCGGTGGTACACATCCAATTGTTCGCTGTAGAGTTTGTGGGCTTCGTCAAAGTTTTTGTAAACGAGTTTTTCAGTTTCGTACGAACGAAAGCGGATCGGCGAGGCGAAGAGGGTTGAGAAGATCACAGCGATGTTGGCGCGTTGGTATTCATACCAGCTAATGAGGGTATCGCCGTTTTCTTGGACGGTGTGGCTGCCGGCTTCGAGTGTGCGGGTTTCAGCTACGGGGCGGGTGTAATCACGCCCATATTTGAGCATGTTGTAGGCTATATCAGCGTGGGCATCAACAAGGAGATTCATGAAAGTTTATGGGTAATCGAAAAGCGCACCTTTCGGTGCGCTTTGTTTTTTTTATTCGCTTGCTTCTTCTTCGCTGCCGAAGTCTTTTGTAAGCATTTTGAAGTCTTTATCGGCGAAGGCGGCAGAGTCTACTTTGCGGAGGCTCAAGCCAATGCGGTGCTGGTCGGTGTCAATGCGGATGATGCGCAGGGTTTTGACATCGCCTTCGTGAAGAACTTCTTTGGGATGTTCTACGCGGTTTTCGCTCAACTCAGAAATGTGGATGAGACCTTCAATATCACCATCGAGACGGGCAAAGGCACCGAATTTGGTGAGGCGGGTAATGGCGCCTTCCACCAATTGACCAACGCTGAATTTTTCCATACGGTTCTTCCAGGGATCATCCTGCAAGGCGCGGATGGAAAGACCGATGCGTTTCTTTTCGCGGTCGATGTTGATGACCTTGACGTTGACTTCCTGACCCACTTCAAGAACTTCCTTGGGGTGGGCAATGTGATCCCACGAAATTTCGGAGAGGTGGACCAAACCGTCGGCGCCGTTGATGTTGACAAATGCGCCAAAATCGGCAAGGCTGGTAACGCGACCGGTGTAGCTTTTGCCTTCTTCCAATTCGCCAATAACGCGTTCTTTCAATTCAGAACGGGTTTCGCTGCTAGCGGCACGTTCAGAAAGGATGAGGCGGCGGCGTTCGCGGTCTACTTCAATGATGCGGACAGAGATTGGCTGCCCGACCATTTTCTGGTAGCGCTGTTCAGGTTTATCGCCGGTGGATTGTGCGCGGCGTACGGCGCTGATCTGTGAAGATGGAACAAAACCACGCAGGCTTCCAATGGCAGCGATCAAGCCGCCCTTGTTAAAGCCGACGATCTTTGTATCAAAGACGGTTTCATCAGCGATCATCTTCTCGACATTCTCCCAAGCAAGCTGTTCAAAAGCACGCTTGAGAGAGAGGACAACGTTGCCGTTATTATCTTCAGGGCTGATAACGAAAACGTTAACTTCCTGACCAACAGAAAGTCCTGCTCGTTCTTCTTCGGTCAGCTGTTCCAATTCCTTGCCAGCCACAACGCCTTCAGATTTGGCGCCAATGCTGATAAGGATCTGATTTTGTGAAATGCTTGCGATCATTCCTTTGCGCATCTCACCTGCAGTAGGAAGATCGATATTCAATGAATCAGATGCTAACAGCGCCTCCATCGATTGATTATTCGTCTGATCTCCCTGCGCATTATTAGTCCCGCTCAGGGTTTCGTTTTGTTCCATCACTCGTGAACTCCAGTTAAAAGAAATATGAATGGCATTATACAAGTGAAACGACAAGTTGGCAACCCTATATCAATGAAGAACATGGCTTTCCCAAAGCCTAAAACCTTGGCGCCAAAAGACCTAAAAGGCAAATGGAGCGTTACTTAAATTCTGTTTGCGTTATTCGGCACCTTTGCAACAGAGATTCAAACAATTTTACAACTGCCATATTTTCTTATTTCGAGATTACAAAAACAGGCGGTATAATCTTCGGCTGGAGTTAAAAACCATATGCCAGCTATTTTCCCTTTTACAGCCATTGTCGGTCAGGAGCGCATGAAGCGTGCGCTCATTCTCAACGCGGTAGATACCCGCATCGGCGGCGTTTTGATCCGTGGTGAACGCGGCACTGCCAAGTCTACTGCTTCCCGCTCACTTGCGGCGTTGCTCCCTCACGTTCATGTTGTACAGGATTGCCGTTTTGGGTGCGACCCCGAAAAACCCGGCACCTGGTGTACCGAGTGTAAAGAACGCGCTGAATCAGTCAAAAAACTTCCTGTTTATGAACGTGCCACCCCTTTCATCAACTTGCCCGTTTCTGCCACCGAAGACCGTGTGGTCGGAACGCTTGACATCGAAAAAGCCATTCAAAAAGGCGAGCGCCACTTTGAGCCTGGCGTGCTGGCAAACGCCAACCGCGGCTTGCTCTACATCGACGAAGTAAACCTGCTCGACGATCACGTGGTGGATATTTTGTTGGACTCCGCTGCCATGGGTGTGAACACGGTGGAACGTGAAGGTATTTCGTTTGCCCACCCTGCGCGCTTCATTCTCGTCGGGACGATGAATCCTGAAGAAGGTGACCTTCGCCCCCAGTTGTTGGATCGCTTCGCCCTTTCGGTGGAGATCGTTGGTATTCGCGAAGCCCGCGAACGCATGACCATCATGGAGCGCAATATCTCCTACGAAAAAGACCCCGAAGCCTTCCGCAAGCAATGGCTTCCCAAAGAAGATGAACTCTCGCAACAGATCGCCAAAGCCCGTGAATTGGTAGATCAGGTGAAATACACCACCCGCGACCTACTCTCCATTGCCGCCCTCACCGCCTCACTCAATGTGGACGGTCACCGAGCCGATATGGTTATCCTCAAAGCGGCACGTGCCGAAGCCGCCTTTGAAGGACGCACAAAGATCAACGACCACGATATTGCACTTGCCGCCGAACTGGCATTGCCGCACCGTATCAAGCGCACGCCCTTCCAGCAAGCTGAAATGACCACCGAACAACTTCAGGAACGCATTGAACAGTTGGCGGGTCAATCTGTGCCCAGTGAAGAGGACGAAGAATCCTCTGAGAGCCAGCAAAACGGCGAACAAGAGGAAAAAAAAACTTAAAGCTTGAGGACGAGCAGACCGAAGAAAGCCCCCAACAGGGCAACCCCGAACCCATGGAAAATAAGGAAGTGTTCGCAAGTTCAAATGCGAACTGGTGGGAAGGCGGGCAAAAGGTCAAAACTGGAGATACTTTCCAGCCGCGCAAACTCAATACCCCATTAGATAAACTGACTCGCAAGCAGGCGGGCAGACGTTCGCTCACCAAGACCGAACGCAAACACGGACGCTACATCAAAGCCCGCCCTGCTGGCGATAACCTCACCGACATCGCCTTCGACGCGACCATCCGCGCCGCAGCCCCCTTCCAAAAACAACGCACAGAAGAACGAAAGAAGCTCGCCTTCTCGATCAAGAAGAGCGACCTGCAACGCAAGATCCGCGTGAAGCGTGTTTCAAACCTTGTGCTCTTCCTCGTGGATGCCTCATGGTCGATGGCGGTTGCCGAACGCATGAACGCCACCAAAGGCGCAATCCTTTCCCTTCTGACAGATGCATACCAACGCCGCGACCGTGTAGGGTTGATCGTCTTCCAAAAAGACCGCGCCACACTGGTTCTCTCCCCCACCAGTTCCGTCCAACTTGCTCAACGTGCCCTCGCAGATATTCCCGTCGGCGGCAAGACCCCGCTTTCGGCGGGGCTGTTCATGGCGCACGATGTCATTATGCACGAGAAGCATATTCATCCAGATGTGGAGCCGCTTCTCATCGTGTTGACCGATGGTGCGGGGAACGTCTCCATTGGCACACTCCCGCCGCAGGAGGAAGGCTTCAAATTTGCCGAAATGATCGCACAGGAAAAGATCCGCTCGGTGGTCATCAATATGGAACACGCCGCCTTCGATCAGGGACTTGCCCAACAACTGGCGGACCATCTTGAATCACCCTGTTTTTCTCTCAGCGAACTAAAAGCTGAAACCCTCTACAATGCGGTGGTTGGTGAAATGTCCAAGCCTTCAAAGAAATAAGAAAAAGACCCCGAGCAGATGCCGCTCGGGGTCTTTTTCTTAAGCTATCTGCTATTATTTTTTTTCAATCTTGCTTGTCAACCAGGTTTCAACCATTTTTTTCTCCGAATCACTCAACTCGAACTGAGCCGCCCGGCAGAGGTTAACCGTATTCTCCAACATCATCCGCCCCAAAACTTCTGGAATTTGGGAATCCTCTGAAGAGAGGTCGTGCCCAACGTAATTCAAACCGGTCAACACAAAATTGACATGTGAACGGGCAATGGGCGCGCCGCGTTCAATGCAGCGATCCCGCACAGTGCGCGAGGTTTGGGTCATTTGATAACCGCGCTCATTAACCTCACGCGCAATTTCGCGGAACATCAAGCCGTAATGCTGCGGGGTAAGGTAGGGCATATCGGTCAATTTATGGATCTTCTTCGCCAGTTTGGCGATCTCTGGATATTCCGCCAGGAATTTATCACTCGGCTCAGGCGGGACAACAGGGGCTTCCACCTGCCCATTGACCGGGAGGTGGTGGCGGTTGGGGTCGTAGATATACCCGGGCGCCCCATTGGAAACTTTCAAGAAACCCAAGTCTAATTGTTGCAGCAGGTTCTTAAAGGTCATGGCGCCAAGGTAATTATTGGTGAGGGAGGGGTCAGTAAATTTTTTCTGTACCCCATGCGCGAGAGCGCTCAGGACAATTGGTGTCGGCGAATCTGCCACAAGGTTGCGGATGAATTCAGCAATGCGGGTGCGTAACTCTTGCGGACGGGCGCCCAGCGGCGTGGTTTTGCTCTTATCTTCTGAGTAAACCCAGTTCGCAAATACTTTGCGGGTCACCAGCCATGAATCTTCATCTTCCACGATCACAAGATCATCATTCAAATTGACAATTGCTTCGGTGAGCGCCTTCAAAGAATAAAAGCCCAGCCAGTGATTGCTTTGCTTGAATTCAGCAAACTGCTTGTAGATCGAAGGAAGGTCATTGCCGGGGATGGAAGCAACCATGGCAGATTTGTGAAGCTGTTCCGCCATTTTTTTGAGAAGCGCCTTATCTGCCTGAACATTTTCTTCTTTTACAACCCACTCTTCTTCTTCAACACCCACCCCCAATACGGTTTCGATAAACGTATTGGTATTGATGATGTAATCGCAGGAAGCCTTATAAGCAGGCGATGCCAAGCCCACTGGCATGACCACGCTATAGCGGGCATGTTTTCTCAAATTTATCAACAGCGGAGTGAAGTCGGCATCGCCCGAGAAAATGATGAACTCATGGAAATAGGTCTGATGGCTCAATGACTCAAGCGCATCCATTACAAGGTGAATGTCGGTGCTGGTCTTGCCGCGTGCCGTCAGTGGCGGGCAGTCGATCACCTCGCAGGCGGAACGAATAAAATGCGGACGAAAACGTGCAAAGGAATTTGGATTCATGTAGCAACGGCGGATGAGGATGCGCCGTCCGCTAAAGCCCATGCTTCGGTAATCGAGTGGAAGCTGCTGCTCCAGCCAATCCAGCCACAAGCCGGGTTCGGTTGCAAATTTCTCCGCTGCTTGTTTATCTTGATCTAACAAGTTGAGATAGATATTATCAAAGTCAATGAATAGCGCCGTGTGTAATTGTTGTACCGAACCGTTTGAGATTGATTCCAAGTTCAAATCCTCCTGGCTGATTTGCATAGGGTTCCTTACTCTACCACCCAGCTTAAAACAATTATATGACAAATAGTTTACAAGAATCAGCCCGCATGGTCGAAGCGCCACGCGGGCTGATGTTTACACCCAGCGCGGTCACAAATTGCGCTTTTTGAGAAGGGGAAAAGCGCAATTTGTGACCGTGGGCATTATATTAAGAATCAAATCCCAAACCGAGCGCATCCAACAGTTTAAGCCACAGGTTTCTACGACCCTGATTTCGATCTGCCTGATCGAGTGACCATCGTGTAAAGTTGATGATCGGCAGGCGGAACGGCTCTGGCGGGAACGGGAACGGTTTGCTCTTCACCATTTGCAGTTCGGTGCGTTCGGTGGTTTTGCCGTCGAGAATATCCAGCATGACTTGTGCGCCAAAACGAGATGCGCCTACACCAAGACCGGTGTACCCAACCACATACGCAAGTTTTTTTCGATACGCCTGCCCCCAAAATGCGGTGTAGCGTGAGCAGGTATCAATGACGCCGCCCCAGGCGTGAGTGAAGCGAAGCCCCGTCAGCGTGGGAAAGGTTTGGAAGAAGTGTTCAGCCAAAAGGGCGAAAGAGGCGGGGTGGTTTTCCAATTCCGGCGCAACGCCGTTATTCTTGTGATAGATGGCATCATAGCCGCCAAATAAAATCCGCCCGTCTTCTGTGGTGCGGTAGTAGTGAAATTGGTTGCCGTCATCTGCCAGCCCTTCGCGCCCATGCCAGCCAATAGAGTCGCGCTGTTCTTTGGTGAGCGGTTCGGTCATCAAAACATAATCGTAGACGGGTACAACAAAAAGGCGCAGGTGTTTTAACAAAGGCGGGAAGGCGTTGGTGGCGAGCGCGGTTTTACGCGCTTCGACCTGACCCTGCGGGGTTTTAAGGAGGATGCTCTCGCGCTTCTCTTCCAACGCTGTTACGGGGGTGCCCTCAAAAATTTTGACTCCAAGCTGTAAACATGCCTTCTTTAAGCCCCACGCGAGCCGCGCGGGGTTGAGCATGGCACAGCCCGGCTCGTGGACGGCGGCAAGGTACGACGGCGAATGTACACGGGCTTGAACTTCATCTTTTGTAAGGAATGTCACCCGGCTTCCGTACTGTTGCGCTTCTTTCACGCCTTCGCGCAATTCATCCACTTGATATTCTTCGGTGGCAATATGCAGTTCGCCCGAGCGGATGAAATCACAATCAATGTTGAATTCTTTGATGGTGGCTTCGATGGCATCGAGATTTTGTTCGCCAAGTTTTATGAGTTTGGCGAGTTCCCCTTCCCAGCGGCTTTTGCCGTTGGAAAAGCCATGCGTGAGCGAGGCGGAGCAAAATCCGCCGTTGCGCCCGCTGGCGCCAATGGCAATTTCTCCTGCTTCAAGCAGGACGACATCGCGTTTGGGGTCGGCTTGTTTTGCGAGTAAAGCCGTCCACAAACCGGAGTAGCCTCCGCCGATGATGGCGAGGTCAGTTTGGATTTGGGTTGTAAGAGGTGGGGTTGGTTCAGGTTTGGCGGGGTCGTCCAGCCAAAAGGGGGTCAACTTCACATCCGATATCGCCCGCAGACTCTCGGGGCGCGGAGTGGTTGAGAAAAACATGGGGTCTCCAGTTTCGCGGACTGCCCATTTCAAAAGACAGCCTCAAAGATTTGTTCAAGTGTACAGGGTAGATGCAGAAGAGTCAAACTCAATCAAGAAGGTTCTTTGAGGCTGGTGAGGTAAGCCTCGCCTTCAACAAGGCGAAGAAATTTTTGAAAACGTAACAATGCTGTTGTTTATAAAAACTCATCCAAAATCTATTTATCTGTATTCATCATAGCAAAATGGCTTCCTTAAAAGGCTTAACGCGAATTCTGCAAATGAGGCGAATGACGCGAATTTTTCTTGAGCTATTCGTTTTATTCGCAAATTCGTGACATTCGTGTTCAAGGTTTTCTGCTTTTACTACAACCATGCTGCAATGATATTTCCCTCTTGACAGAATAGAACAAGAGTTCTAAAATTTCGACACTGAATTAGAACGCGCGTTCTAAACGCACTCTCGACAGGAGGTCGAAATGAACAACTACCGCCAAAATCAATTTGAAGAAGGCTTGAAGCGACTTTGGAATAAACTCGTCCACAACCGCCAATTCAATCGCGGCGCCGCCTGGGGCATGATGATCCTCGGCGCCTTGCTCGCCTTTGAAATCTTCAACTTTAGCACCACCCAATACGCCCTGCACGATATGCTCGGAGACCTGACCTTTGCCGGTATGCGCTGGTCTACCATCCTCGCCGTCGCATTCTGCGGCATCGACTTTGCCGGTATCGCCCGCATCTTCACTCCCGAACAGGGACGTGATGAACCTGCCGAAGTCTACTACCTCTTTGGTGCATGGATCCTCGCCGCAGGCTTCAACGCCACCCTCACCTGGTGGGGCGTCTCGGTAGCCATTGCCCAAAACGGCGCCATTCAAGGAACATCTGCCGTAAGTTCCACCACCCTTGCTACAGCAGTGCCAATTTTTGTCGCCGCCATGGTCTGGCTTGTGCGTCTGCTCATCATCGGCACATTCTCCCTCGCGGGCGACCGTCTCTTCACCACGGCACAAATGCAGCAACCCTACCGCAACAACTACAACCAAACATACAATCAACCCCGTCCTCAGCCGCAGCCACAACCTCAGCCTCGCCCCACCTATCAACAAAATCCGCGTCCGGCAAATTCCTACAGCGCCCAATCTTATAACCAGCCGACAAATCAACCGGTTCTACGCCCCGCATCTCAGATCAACCGTCCTGTGAATACGGCTCAAACCAATTTTCGTCCCGCGCCTAAACCCGTTCAATCTCAGCAATCCTCCTTCATCCCGCCTGAACCCACCTACCACCCCGTCTCCTATGAAGCCCGATCCGAAAACAGCGGAGACCGACGATACGACGCCTAAGTCACCTTTCACAACCTCATAACTTTTCGAGCCGGGTCCTTTGACCCAGAAAAGAGAACCGAACGTATGCCCCGTGCTCGCACTCCAAAAACAATTCAGCACGTTCCACCAGCCGCTCCCCCACAAGAACCCGGGAGCGGCTGTTTTTCCGGCTTTTTCATTGTCCCATTCGCCGTCATCCTCGTCAGCGTATTGCTTGGCAAACTCGCGCTCAAAGCCAATCCCATTCAAACAGATAGAATGCCCGATGCCGCCTCTACCAGCCTTTCTCCCATCTTTAGGCGTGAAGTCCTCTATTGGTCTGACTCTATCGTGGAGTGGGCATCCGCCTCATCCCTTGACCCGAACCTGGTTGCCACCATCATGCAGATCGAGTCCTGTGGCGACCCACGTGCCACATCCAGCGCCGGAGCCATGGGACTATTCCAGGTGATGCCATTTCACTTCCACGCTAGTGACAACCCCTACAACCCCAACACCAACGCCGCCCGCGGACTCGCCTACCTTGCCAATTCGCTAACCGCCGCCAACGGAAACGCCCGCCTTGCCATGGCAGGCTATAACGGCGGTATAGGAGTCATCCCCCGCGCCGAATGGACGTGGCACACTGAAACAAAACGCTATGTGCAATACGGCGCTCCCATCTACGCGGATGCGGTGAGTGGCGTGACAACAAGCCACGCCTTGAATGAATGGTATTCTAAATACGGTGTTAGCCTATGCAAGCAAGCCGCTCAAAGGCTTGGCTTGCCATAACCCCCAACCATCTGACCACCCTGCTATCCAAGCATATTCAACCAGATCACAAAGGTCGTCCCCTCGCCTTCCTGCGACTCGACCTTGATCTGCCCACCATGCTGCTCCACGATCCATTTGGTGATCGATAACCCCAACCCAAATCCGCTGGTCTTGGAGCGGGTGCGCGATTTCTCCGCGCGGTAGAAACGCTCAAAGATGTAGGGCAAATCTTCCGCCGGAATGCCCGGACCCGTATCACGGATAATGAGCCGTACCTGATCGCCGATGCGTTTCAGGCTCAGGAAGACCTCTCCACCTTGCGGCGTGTACTGAATGGCATTTGCCACCAGATTAACGATCACCTGCTTCAAGCGGTCACGGTCGCCATTGATAATGGCTTCATCAATATCGTTGAGATGCACCTTCACTTTGCTGCCCGCCAAAACACGCATTTCGGTGAATACTTCTGTCAATAACAAGTCGAATTCCACTCGTCCAAAATTCAAGGGGAGTTTTCCAGATTCAGCTTGAGCCAGCATGAGCAAGCCACTCACAAGTCGATTCAACCTGCCCGCTTCCTGGTCAATGCTGTTGAGCAGGTCTTCGTCTGCTTCTTTAAACTTGCGGATCAAGTCCACATTCCCTTTGATCACCGTCAACGGTGTGCGCAGCTCGTGACTCACATCCGCAAGGAAGCGCTGCTGCGAGGTGAACAAAGACTCAAGCCGTTCAAGCGTCTGATTCACAGAAACCACCAGATCGCCCACATCATCCTGCACAGCTCCTTGCATTGGAATGCGGCGGGAAAGGTCATCGGCACGGTTGATCTGATCCACAGTGTCGGCAATGTCCTGCAAAGGAGAGAGCGCCCTGCCTAGCACCGTCCACGAGCCCCACATTACCAAACCCACCGCCACCACAACAATAACAGCCATGATCGAAAGCAGGTTTGTACGGGTGGCATCCACCACCGTAAGGCTGGAGGCAACTTGCAGCGTACCAATGATGCGGTTTCTCAATTTGAGCGGAATGGTCAACACGCGCAGGTGTGCGCCATCGAGGTAGGAATCTTCGTACATCGTTTGACCCTGTTCAATACCAATTGGGTCAAGCGGCTTATTCAAAGCCCCAATAGACGGTGACGTTGTGATGATATTGCCATCTGTCCCCCACACTTGAACGTAGGCATTGGCGGTCATATCCAACTGCGGCAGGCTAATGACATTTAATGCGCCTTCCGGGTTGACCGTGGTGGCACGCACGATCTCACGCGCCACGCCTGCCAGCATGGTATCCACTTGATTTAACAAAATCACATTGACGAGTATGTACACTGTGGCGCCAAACAAAAGCAGAATTCCACCCATAAAGGTGGAATACAACATGGTCAGGCGCAAACGAAGAGACATGGTCATAGTGTACTCTTTGGAGTTTAAGACAGCTTAAGAAAAAACGGCGGTTGCCCGCCGTTTACGGATTTTCCCTCAAAACATACCCCACACCTCGTACCGTGTGAATAAGCCTTAGTTCATTTTCTGCTTCCAACTTCTGGCGCAGGTAGCGGATGTAAACCTCAAGCACATTGCTTTCGCCGCCAAAATCATAACCCCATACACGGTCAAAGATCACTTCGCGGGTAAGTACCTGTTTGGGATGACGCAGGAACAGTTCGAGCAGTTCATATTCCTTGGCAGTCAATGCCACCGTACGTTCGCCTCGAGTTGCCTGACGTGAGCCGGTATCCAGCGAAAGATCGGCAAACTTCAAAACAGGAATTCGCTCCGGCTGGGTACGGCGCAAAAGCGCACGCACACGTGCCAGTAACTCATCCAAATTGAACGGCTTCACCATGTAATCATCCGCGCCTGCATCCAAGCCTTGAATACGGTCTTGAACCGTGTCTTTTGCCGTCAGCATCAAAATAGGAATCGAACCGCCCTGTCGCAACCGATGACAGACTTCAAGCCCATCCATGCCTGGGAGCATCCAATCCAAAACCACAAGGTCGGGGGTATGGTCGCGAGCAGCGATCAACCCCATGCGTCCATCCAGAGCGGTATCAACGGTATAGCCTTCGTATGCCAGACCGCGCTGCAACATTTTCAAAATTGCCTGATCGTCTTCAATGATGAGGATACGTTCGTTCATGGAATTACTCCTTATCGAAACTATACCATAATTTCAAACTGCTTATTTACCTCTCAGCAAACGTACAGCTTCACTAAAATCACTAGGATAGTCTGCCTGAAAGCCCAACCTCTTACCTGTTTTGGGGTGGTTAAAAATCAATGAATATGCATGTAAAGCCGGTCGGGCGATGACCTTTGTTTCAGGAGCGCTATAGAGGATATCTCCCAACAGCGGATGCCCCAACGCATAAGCATGGACCCTGATCTGGTGCGTTCTCCCCGTCATCGGCGACGCTTCAACCAACGCTGAAGCCTGATAGCGTTCCAGCAGCCTGAACCTCGTCTCAGCCTTTACCCCGCTGCGGTCATCCACCACGGTGCGATGCCTGTGCCCCACATTCACCCGCAGCGGGAATTTCGTCACCTTCTCTTCCCACGTCGGCAGACCATTCAGCAGGGCATGATATTTTTTCTCTACCTCATACTTTTCAAACTGAATACTCAAAGAACGGTGCGCCTCGGCGGTTAAGGCAAACACAATCACCCCGCTTGTGCCCTTATCAATGCGGTGAATCACCCACACTTTACCAAACTGTTCCTCCAACATCTTCACCAAATACGGCGCAGATTTATCCCAACCTTCCGCCAAAACGGATAGATCAGCGGATTTGTTGATGACAAGCACAGAAGAATCCTGGTGCAAAATCTGCATGACAGCCAATCGGTTATTCATTAAATACTACTGAAGAAGGAGAATAGTCCATACCAATACCTCTATACAATTTTACTCTTTCGTAGTTGAATTCCAACATCAACAAACCAAATTCGGAGCCCTCATGTTTTATGCTATTCGACAATTTTTAAAACGCTGGCTCGAAAAACGCCGCGCCGCTGAAATGAAACGCATTCAAGCAAAATTAGAACAACAGCAATGGCAAAATTCCCTGCAACAACGCACCCACGAAGCCGACCTCGCCGCTGGATACAACCAAAGTCACTTCAACACCATGCAATAACTTGACCATCCCCCGCACGGGCATTATCATGCCTGTATGGACGAACAATCAGCCAACAACCCCTTTCTTGTCGATTCTCTCAACCACCCGCTCGCCGGACCCATTCGCAAACTGCTTCATCGTGACGGGCGGCGCGAACTGGGTCAGATTCTCATTGACGATGAAGAAAATATCCTGCAAGCCATCGAAAGTGGGGTAGAAATAGACTCACTCTACTTTGCTGGTGAAGAAACAGTTTCAGAAACCCTGCGCAAAAAACTCACAGCAGGCGCCACCATTCACGAAGTGGCAAAACGCACCACCAAGAAAATTTTTGAAAACGACAAGATATCACGCACCTTTGCCATTGCCCAAACCCCCAAGCCCATTGGGCTGAATGAATTACAGAATATCAAAAAAGATGTGGTCGTATTGGAAGACCTGAGCATCTCCGGCAATATCGGCAACATCACCCGCACGTCGCTTGCACTCGGCATTGGCGGCATCATTCTGCTCAACATGGACCCCGTGGATCTGTATGACCGGCGGCTCATCCGCGCGAGCCGGGGGTATCTCTTTTCCATGCCCATGATCACCGCCTCCACCACAGACTTTTTGGAGTACTGCAAAAATAATAATGAGTCTTTGATGGTGATGGACATGCACGCGGATAAAACCATTGATGATATTGCCACGATCTCTAATCGTTTGCTGCTCGCTTTCGGCAGCGAAAAAGACGGCTGCTCTGCAGAGATCGAAAACGCCGCCACAATGAAGGTGCGCATCCCCATCAGCAACAAAGTGGAGTCGCTCAACGTATCAGCTTCGGCGGGGATCACACTGTACAGTCGCTCGAAATTCAACCAAACAATGTAGGGCGGGCTCTCAACCCGCAATGCTCAAAATTTATAAAAATGTGTCTGATTAAAAAATCAGACACATTTTTATTTTTACGGGAACCTTTTCTATACCAGGGCGTCAAAAATATATATCAAGGAGAAGAAATTATGAAACTCGCCACCCTGCCCGCTCTCATTATGTTAACGTTCGCCATGGTGATTTTTAACGCCTGTTCTACAACCAGCGCCAGCCTCGCAGGCGAATGGAAACTTGTCTCGTATGGCGACTCTGCCGCGCCCACCCCCGCCCTCCCCGGCGTGGACACGTCCATTTTGTTCGAAGAAGGTCAATTCGGCGGCACAGTTGGATGCAATTCCTTCGGCGGTGATTACACTCTCAGCGGCAGCCAAATGAGCACCGGCTCCACCATCTCAACCATGATGTTCTGCGAACAGACCTCCGCACAGGAAAGCGCTGTGCTCGCCATACTTTCAGACAAGACAATGACAGTCACTCAAAGTGGAAATCTACTGACATTGTCTTCGGTTGATGGAAAGTCTGTAGTAATCCTCGAAAGGAAATAGCCCGCTTGAATGGCGGGTTGAGAACCCGCCATTCATCAAAATTCAAAATACATCAGGCTAAAAGCCTGACCTACAAATAGATTAGGTCACTGCTAACTTATTCTTCGGATATTTCTCGTATCTCTTCTCATCCATCACGCGGCGGATTCTATCGAAACCTTCCCAAACGTCTGTAAAGGAGAGGTAGATGGGCGCAAAGCCAAGGCGGAGATTATCAGGCGCGCGGAAGTCGGGGATGAGATTCATCTCTTCGATGAGGGCGCGGTTGATGCGGTAGCCTTCGGGGTGGCGAATGCTGATGTGCGATCCGCGCATGGCAGAGTCAACTGGAGAGCCAAGCGAAAAGCCGAAGGGGACGAGCCAACTCTCCGTTAAGAAAGAGGCGAAGTCCGTCATCAAGATGGACTTTTCACGAAGTGAATCCATGCCTGCTTGCAGGAGCGGTTCGAGGGCGGCTTCCATCGTGAGGAGGGAAATCATCGGTTGGGTGCCGACGAGGAAGCGTTGTGCGCCGGGCGCGGGTTGATAGTCGAGGTCGAAGTCGAAGGGATTTTTTTGCCCCCACCAGCCCCAGATGGGCGAGGAAAGTTTTTCTTGCAGTTTTTTGTTGACGTATAAAAACGCGGGCGCACCGGGTCCGCCGTTGAGGTATTTATAAGTGCAGCCGATGGCGAAATCTGCATTGCAGGCATCGAGATGGACGGGGACGGAGCCGACAGAGTGGCTGAGATCCCAGAGGACGAGCGCGCCTTTTTTGTGAGCGAGTTCGGTGATGCGCTGCATGTCGTACATGTAGCCGCTTTTGAAAACGACATGCGAGATCGTGACGAGCGCGGTGTTTTCGTCGATGGCAGCTTCGAGCGCGGCGAGGTCGGGCGTGATGTCGCCATCTTGTGAACCGATCAAAACGATTTCATGTTTGTTGCCGAGAGTTTGTTTGATGCCTTGAAGAATATAAAGGTCAGATGGGAAGTTGAAGGTATCTGTGATGATTTTTGTTTTGGTCGGTTGAAGCGTGAGCGCGGAAGTGGCGAGCTTAAAGAGGTTGACCGAGACCGTATCACCAACGAGAGTTTGCCCAGCCGCCGCGCCAATGAGTTGACCGATCTTATCGCCCACGCGTGAAGGAGCATCCCACCAGCCTTTGTTCCAGCCACGGATCAAATCTTTGCCCCATTGTTCATCCACAATCTGGCGCGATTTTTCCTGCGCGGCTTTGGGCATCATGCCGAGTGAGTTACCGTCAAAGTAGACCAGGTTTGGGTCTGGAATGACAAATGCCTCTTTGAATGAGGCGAGTTTATCTTGCGTATCGAGTTGCAGGGCGAAATCGCGGGTGGTAGAGAAGTTCATCATGTCACCTGTTGAAGTGGATTTTTCATGATTGTAACTGGGTTTGGAAAAATCATTATGCGTAGGTCATGCTTGCAGCATGACCTACGAGAGATTACGGTTTTTCTACAAACTCTGCCGAGATAATGTCCCCGCCGCCGGTGTAGTAAAGGCGGATGTTGTCACCTTGATTGATGATACTTTGGAGAGATTTATCCACATCGAAAGATATTCGACCCACCCGCATTTTTAGTCTATACACGGTAGTGTACTGGTGAATATTTTCAGCATCCTGAATCTTTTCTTCCTCCCACACAAAGTTGACCTCTCCTGAAATGGAATTCAAGGAAATATTTGACCGTTTGATAATGCGAAGTGTTATGGAGACAAATGCAATTACCAGTAATAAAGTCAATATCGTCCACGAAAACGAAGAATTGCTTGTGGGAAAGCGAACCCTATTTACCACAAGGAATAAAAGTCCTACCCCTGCAAAAATGCCAAAAAGACGTATTGCCTCTTTTTTGGTTTTTTCCTGCAATGCTTGTTGTTGAGCTGCTGTAACCTTACCTAAACGATTATTTTTCAAATCATCTTCTGTAAATTCAAAGTAGTATTGAAGTCGTTCCTGTTTGGTCATGAAATTGCCCTCCGCCAATAGGAAAATCTACTTTTCTACAAACTCTGCCGAGATAATGTCCCCGCCGCCGGTGTAGTAAAGGCGAATATTATCGCCTTGGTTGATGATGTCCATCAAGTTTTGGTTGACATTGAAGGAAGCGCCGCCCACGCGCATTTCAAGGCTTTTTTCGGTTTTGTAGCCGGTACGATCCATATTGGCAACCTGACGCTCCACCCACACAAAATTTACAGCCCCTTCAACTTTCTTGAGGGATACATCACTCTTTTTATTGCTGCGAAACGCCATAAAAAAGATCAAGACCAAAATGGTAATCACTGGTCCCAGCGCCATATTTGTGATCGAATTGTTGAACCCGCCGCCCGCAGAAGCCAGCCGAACAGCAAAATTTACGCCAAACGCAATCACAGAAATGATGGCAATAAAAAAGACGATGCGGCTGTTAAAACGCTGCACTTTTGCTTTAATGTGCGACTGCTGAATTTCGGTGATTCGACCTTGTTGATTAGCTTGCAAATCGTGATGGGTGAATTTGAAATATTGCTGAAGTTTTTCGTTCATTGACATGTTAATTCTCTCCTGACAAAGTAACAGATGACAAACGCAAGTCGTTGTCATCTGTTGTAGATGTACCTATTTTACGCAAGAGTTTTCTTTAGCACCTCCCCCTAAGGTCATAAAAGCCCAGTCCCACTTTTGGGTGATTACTCAATACAAGAAACTCTCAGCCAAGTGGATCAAATAAAGGGCATCTGTGCTTGAAATGAAAACACTTGCCATCCAAGAAAAAAAGAATATACTTGGTGAGAACAAGGATGTATCGGAGGGTTTAAATGGCAGATAACAATCTTGACCAAGGAATAACAGCTTTTCAAAAAGGTGACAAGGCATTAGCTGTCACTCATTTTTCGAAATATGTAATTGAAAACCCAGGGTCTGAAATTGGTTGGTTATGGTTGGGACACAGTCTGGACGATTTGGATAAACGTAAATATTGCTATAACAGAGTCCTACGTATAAACCCATCGAATCAGGAAGCAAAAAAGAAGCTCAGTAACCTAGTAAACCAACAATTCACTGCTCCAAACCAGCCTTCAACAAAAGCCCTACCAAAGACAATACTTGAAAAAGAATCGATAAAGCCTAACAATAACAGAATACCAGTTTATTTAATATGGGGCATAATTGGTTTCATTAGTGCTGTCTTTATAATTGGGTTTTTATTTTTAATACTCATGAATAACAGAGTATCTGCGAACAATATAGAAACTACACCCAGTCTCATTGCTTTGGCGATTACTCCATCTGAGACCTTTACCCCTGCGAATATGAAAACGCCAACCAGTTCTCCCACAATAACCGCAACCAGTGATTTTTCCGTTATGGCCGGACCCTATATAGCACAGGCAGAAGTTCAAATTTCGCAAAAACAATACGCCCAAGCCATCCAATCGCTTGATCAAGCAATAAAGTTAAACCCCAATTCTGATAAAGCATATTTTCTTCGCGCCACAAGCTATTACAAGTTACTTGAAAACCAACGAAGCCAAACTGAATTTCAGGATTACGTTGATTACGGGTTGGATGACATTGACAAAGCAATATCCATCGAACCCGCGATCGGCGAATATTACATGCTGCGGCAAGATTTGCTGATCAAATTCGTTGGAAACCTAGACTATCGTGCGGACAGGTTTCATGTCAATTCATATGCAGCCGAAAACGCATTAATGGCATGGAGTCTGGGTGTATCAACAACTAGCACAGGTGTTGACCGAATCTATGTTATTGATTTAATCTACGCAGGAAAATGTGATGAAGGGCTAGAAAAGTCTCAACAGTTAATTGACCAAACATCCCCACAAGATACTACCATAACTGGGTTGTATCATATACAATCCAATGCATACATCTGTTTGGGGGAAATTAACGAAGCTATAAAAATGGTCAATAAATCAATGGTCAACCCGCTCGGTATGGAGTGGAAGAAACAACTTCTGGCCACATATTTATATCAAGCTGGGCGTAATAAAGAAGCACTTAAAATCATTAACGAATTGATCGAAGCATCGCCTAATTACGGAGGAGAAAGATATTATCTTCGCGCTGCGATTGAGTATGAACTGGGCAATAAAGAAAAGGCAGAGGAGGATCTTTACATTGGTGCAGGAAATACATGGTTCCATGCAGGTCTGTATTCATATGTTTTAGGAAAGTTAGCTTTAGAGGATGGACACACCGAAGAAGGGATATATCTACTTCAAAACGCAGAAGCGACTTTGGAAGTCCTGTACAACCCACTTCGGGAAAAAATCTTAAAAGAGTTGAAGACATTAGGAATGCCTCCATTGGAGATAACTCCTTCAGTATTTGTAGACGTAACATCCATCCCAACTATCGTCCCACGCCCTACCTCCAGTATTAAAGCATCAACTCCTATTCCTGGAATAAATTATCCATCTGGTATTGAGAATGCAATAGTATTTGACCCAAAAACAGGGGCGGGCAAGGTAGTTTTGAAACCGGGAGATTATCCGTTACTTGTATTTCAACCTTCTGAGTCAATAAAATTCAAATATGTAAAAAAAATCGTGTTTAATGTTGCCTCTTTTACCGAAACCACGCCTCCCTCCCTCCAAATCGCTATTTATCACCCTGATGGAGGGTGGAGAATGATCGACAACATAATATGGGGAGAAAACGAAATGCCCAATCCAGTAGGTGTGGTTTACCCTACGGGTTCCATAGTTTTTGCCATTCGAAATTATGGAACGGAGAACGTTACGATCGACAACTTGACCGTAACAGTTTTCCTTGAAGCAGAGGATGGAGGAAGTATAAAACTTGGACCAGAGTAGTTCCTATGGAAAAACACACACAGCGAACTATAATTTCTTTCACAACTGGTTTTCTATTAGGGGCATGTCTTTCTGTGATAAGTATAGTAGTGTTTTATTTTTATCAGGAAGCTAAACCGTTATCGCTGCCCGTTCCGAGCCAAATGGTCTTATCCACGCCGACAGCCAGCAAGGCTATCGTATTCACTCCAACAGGAACGGTAATTTTAATTCCCACTCCCACTGTAGACAACATCCTTATGATTGCTGAAAGTTATATTTTAGAAGGAAGAGTAGAAGAAGCCAAGGAACTCATCCTGTCAGAGATAGACAATTGGGAATTGGGAAATGATAAAGCGCGGGGTTATAAGCTATTAGGAGATGGTGAAACCTACATCGGGCATTACCAACTAGCCGCGCCATATTATGAAAAAATGTACTTCTATGAGCCAACACCGGAAAATCTTTATATAGTTGCAATCAACTACGACCTGGCAGGTGATTTATGTAGTGCTTACGAAAAATATCAGAAAATACTTTCCATGGATGATATTGGGGAAAATATAGATTTAGAGCTTATAAAAGCCAGAGTTGAAGACATTAAATGCTCAATAAAAATCAACTCGCCTTGATAAATAAAAAAAACGAGGCAGACGTTATGTCCGCCTCAAATACCTATTCTTCTTTTCGCAGCGCTGGGAACAAAAGCACTTCACGAATGGAGTGTTTATTCGTCAACACCATCGTCAGGCGATCCACGCCCATGCCGAAGCCGCCGTTGGGGGGCATACCGTAACGCATGGCTCGCAGATAATCTTCATCAAGCGGCTGTTTTTCTTCATCGCCGTCGGCGTAGTCACGTCCCATTTCGAGGAAGCGCTGTTCCTGATCAAGCGGATCGTTCAACTCGGTGAAGGCGTTGCATAATTCAAAGCCCGCCACGTAACCTTCGAAACGCTCTACCGTGAGCGGGTCACCGGGCATGGACTTTGCCAACGGCGAAATATCGCGCGGGTAGTTATAAAGAAACGTCGGCTGGATGAGCGTCGGCTCGAGATATTCGCTGACAAGGAACTCGATCAACTTGCCGCGAGTGGACTTCGGATCAGGCATCGCCTTGGGCAGTTTCTCCTTAATCGCTTTGAGCAACGCCTCAGCCGTTTTGTGCTCGGCAATGTCAATGCCGCTGGTTTCGAGAATCCCTTCGCGCATTTCCACGCGCTTCCACGGTGGCTTGAATTCCAATTCATGCTCACCGAATGTGACCTTGGTGGAGCCGGTCACCTGCTCGGCAGCGTAGGCGACCATTTGCTCGGTCAGTTCCATCACCTGCAAATAGTCCGCGTATGCCCAGTAGAATTCCAACTGCGTAAATTCGGGGTTGTGCTTGAAGGACACACCTTCATTGCGGAAGTCGCGCCCGATTTCATAGACACGTTCCATATTGCCGACGAGCAATCGTTTGAGGTACAACTCGAAAGAGATACGCAGATACATATCTTGGTCAAGCTCGTTGTGATGCGTGGTGAATGGACGCGCCGCCGCGCCGCCATACAAAGGCTGAAGGATGGGCGTTTCCACTTCGAGGAAGTTATGGTCATCGAGGAAGGTTCGCAAAGCCTTGACGAGTTTGGCTCGTTTACGGAAGGTTTCGCGCACTTCGGGATTCACAGCCAGATCAGCATAACGCTGACGAGCGCGCAGTTCGGGGTCATCCAACGAAGCATAGCGGACAACCGTGCCGTCTTCCTGGGTCACATCTTTATCAGCGGGCAGAGGAGAAATGGATTTGGCAAGCAAGTTGAAATCCAAAACCTGAAGCGAAGGCTCGCCAGCTTTGGTGCGCATCATAGTCCCTGTCGCTTCGACAAAGTCACCGAGGTCAAACATTTTGTTGAAGAAGGCGAGGCGATCCTCCCCTACTTCATTCACGCGCAGAAAGAGCTGAATTTTGCCATCGCCATCTTCAATGTGAGCAAAGCACAACTTTCCCTTGGGGCGCATCGAACGGATGCGTCCGGCGAGTGTGACTTTCACTTCAACCGTCTCATCCTTCTCAAATTCGGCAATTGCCTGCGCACTGGTGTGGGTACGCTTGGCGCGTGTGGGGTACGGCTCTACACCTTCGGCGCGGAGTTCTTCCACTTTCTGCAAACGGATTTTTTCAAGGGAGTTGTATTCTGCCATGGTCTTTCCTTCAGTTCCGCTCTCCTTTTAGGAGAGGGGCTAGGGGTGAGGTAATAAAAAAGCCCCGCATCCAAAAATGTGGACGCGGGGCAACGAGGCGCGTCCTAAAATTAGGCGACCTTGAGGATCTTCACGTTATAAGTACCGCCGGGGGTTTCTACTTTAACCGTATCGCCGAGCTTATGTCCAAGAATGGCTTTACCGATCGGCGATTCATTTGAAATTTTACCTTCACGGGGGTTGGCTTCCGCCGCACCGACAATGGTAAAAGTTTCAGCTTCAAAGTTGCCTTCTTTGATTGTCACTTTCGCACCAACCGCAATGGCATCATTCTTTTTGGGCTTGCCTGTATCTTCAATGATCTGGGCAGTTGCCAGCAAGTGATCTAATTCTTGAATTCTTCCTTCAACAAAAGCCTGTTCGTTCTTGGCGGCTTCGTATTCGGCATTTTCGATCAACTCACCACCTTCCATGGCTTCGTGCAGACGTGCTGCAACTTCGGCACGTTTTACAGTGCGCAAGTGGTCAAGCTCATCTTGAAGCTTTTGGAAACCCTCTTTGGTAAGGAAATTGGTTGGCATGAGATATTGTCCTGCTAAATGAATTTTGCATCCCCTACCGAGATGCAATGATTAAAAATTTCCGGTGGTTTCCCGGAAAGCGCGCATACTATATCATGAATTTTTGCCCGTTTCAAGCCCCAAAAGTAGGATCGGTTTTGATGATCTTATTTTGTCCAAAAAGGCATTCCGTTAAATTCGGATACAAATTGATTAATTTGCCCCCGCATTGCTCGTGGACTTTTAAATAGAGAGGAGATTTGAGATTCGTACGCAAGGATCGCCTCTTTCCATGACCGGATGCCTGCCCGGCTTACCCGTTCGACCTTTTTCTTCATCCCAGCCGTGAGCGGATTTAAGTGCTCGGGAGTGTTGAAATAGTAGGGAATATCTGCCACATAGTGAAGCGGACGGTTCAGCAACTCTGCGGCGCGGCGCACAGTGACATGGTCTACGTGTTTGCCAATGCCCAATTGGCAGATCAGCTCATCGTCAGGTTTGAGGCGGGCGGAAATGGTTTGGGCGATCTGGTTGGGCAAATCTGATTCGTTGGGGAGCGGGTCTACAAAAATCTCAAAGTAGAGCCAATCGCCTGCTTTATCCTGCCGATAGATGCAATCCAGAAAATCGAGGTAGCGGGTTTTTGCACCGAGGATCGCGGCGGCGTTCTTATCCTCCACTCGGCGGTCACGAACCACCTCTCGGGCAGAGGTTTTTCCCCATTGGTAGTGAAGGTATTGCGCGAACATCGAAAGGTCTTTGGTGGGCGGAACTCCGCACATGATCGTCCAGATCTCAACCTTATTTCCGGCTTGTGCCTGATCGTACAACCAACCTCCGGCAGAGAGGGCGGCATCATCGAGATGGGGGGAAATATATATCCAACGCATGGGTCATTTTTACCATAAAATAGTAATGTGTTTTTTTGCTGCCTTAATTTACACTTGAGGCAATCATGAACAAGAAAACAGACGAAAGACGAAAACAAGAGCGAAAAACTCTGGTGGCTTACACGCAGGTTTTTGACCTGTACGGCGGCAATCTGCTGGGGTATCTGGGTGATTTGACCGTTTCGGGCGCAATGATCATCAGCGAAAAGGCGATGAAGCCGGATACTGACATTACCCTGGCAATCGAAATGCCGGAATTGCCCGATATTAAAGTGGTGCGAATGAGTATGACCGCACGGGTGGTCTGGTGCCAGCAAGACCTAAGCCCGCAGTATTTTAATATTGGCTTTGAATTTAAAGAAGTAAAAGATGAACATAAAAAATTGATCGAGACCATCATCCAAAACTATCAATTTCGGCGGGATGTGCCCATCTACCCACAGCGCGGACCGGTAGTGAAGTGACCTGATGACAGCCTGAATAGGCTGTCATTTTTTTGTGTTAAACTCGCCGCATGACCACTGCTACAACTGTATTCTTCACTTCACCCCGCAAGGTGGAAATCTGCGAAGTTGATTTACCCGCCTTGAACCCCGATGAAGTGCTGGTGGAAACAATGTGCTCTGCCATCAGCGCCGGAACGGAAATGCTGGTTTACCGTGGTCAGTTCCCACAGTTGCAGGATGTTCATGATACGGTCAGCAACAAGTTGAAATATCCGCTGGCGTATGGGTATGCTTGTGTGGGGAAAGTAAAGGAGACCGGTAACCAGGTAGACAAGTCTTGGCTTGGGAAAACTGTTTTTTCTTTTCAACCGCACACGTCATCCTTCATTACGCATCCTTCATCATTAATTTCCATTCCCAACTCACTTGCGCCTGAAAACGCCTGTTTCCTCCCCAACATGGAAACAGCCGTCAACCTTGTGCAAGATGGTGCGCCGATTTTGGGTGAACGGGTAATGGTTCTGGGGCAGGGTGTGGTGGGTTTGCTTACGGCTTCACTGCTTTGTGAATTTCCACTTGAGAAGTTGGCGGTTGTAGATGCAATTGAGGCAAGGAGAAGCGCTTTGAAAATGGAAAGTAAAAAGTGCGAAGTTGAAAATCTCCCGCCCAACGAGCTTGGAAATTTAGCCTTTGATCTAGTCTTTGAACTGACTGGTTCACCCTCCGCTTTGAACGATGCCATTGAACACACCGCCTTCAGCGGACGGGTCGTCATCGGTTCGTGGTATGGGCAGAAGCGGGCAGAAATTGATCTAGGCGGTTCGTTCCACCGCTCGCGCATCAAACTGATTTCATCACAGGTCAGCACCATTTCACCAGAACTGAGTGGACGTTGGGACAAGTCTCGTCGTTTCGATGTGGCGTGGCAGGCATTGGAACGCATCCAACCGCAGAAGTGGATCACCCATCGTTTTTCGCTGGAAGATGCGGCAGAAGCCTATCGATTGCTGGATGAAAATCCGCACGAGGCGATACAGGTTCTATTTAAATACTAGAATGAAATTTCATCGCTACACTCTTGAAGATTGTCATGAAGCTACAGGGGTTGTCCTTGTCATTGACGTGTTGCGCGCTTTCTCCACCGCGGCGTATGCCTTCTCGCGCAACGCAAAAGAGATTCGGCTGGTGAGCGGAATTCAAGAAGCATTAGACCTGAAAGCGAAAATTCCAAACGCAAAAGCCATGGGCGAAGTAGGTGGACTCCCGCCCGAAGGCTTTGATTTCGGCAACTCCCCCACCCGCATCCTCGAACATGACCTGACCGGTATGACCCTTATCCAACGCACCGGCGCAGGGACGCAGGGCGCTGTCCGCGCGGTAAAGGTGGATGTAATGTTTGCTGTCAGCTTTGTGGTGGCACAGGCGACAATAGCCCATGTTTTGAAATTGAAACCCGGTGAAGTGAGCTTTGTCATCACGGGTGGGATGGGGAATGATGAGGATGTAGCCTGCGCTGAATATTTGGAGAAACAGTTCACAGGCCAGATAGTGGAGGCGCCGCACTTCATCCAACGGGTTAAATCATCACGCGATGCACGTCAACACATGGAAGACCATCCGCAATTTCCGTATGCCGATCTCGACTATTGCTCCCGCATTGATGCTTTCAACTTTTCCATGCCGATTGTGCGGGAAAATGGGCAGTTGATAATGCGCCCCAAAGGTTCGCCATGACGCTGGAATGGATGCTCATCATCGGCGCTGGTTTGCTGCTCGTGAGTGTCTTAATGAGCAAAATATCTGACCGGTCTGGAGTGCCCGCTCTCATTCTTTTTCTTGCCATTGGCATGTTGGCAGGCTCCGATGGTCTGGGGGGAATTTATTTTGACGACCCGCAATTAACGCAAAACATCGGCGTGATCGCCCTAAACCTGATCTTATTCGCAGGCGGGCTAGACACGCAATGGAAAGACGTGCGCCTGATCGTAAAACATGGCATTGCTTTATCCACATTGGGAGTGTTCACCACCGCCATGATCGTTGGCATAACAGCCCAATACCTGCTTGGATTCACACCACTGCAAGGGCTGCTGTTAGGCGCAATCGTTTCTTCCACCGACGCGGCTGCCGTATTCTCAATTTTGCGGTCCAAAGGCTTGGGATTAAAAGGAAAACTTCTCCCGCTGTTGGAATTTGAATCGGGCAGCAATGACCCCATGGCAGTTTTTCTAACAGTCGGGTTGATCCAATTGATCACCCATCCTGCCACTCAGGTGACAACCCTGCTCGGCACATTAGTTTTACAAATTCTTGTAGGCATTTTGAGCGGGTATCTTTTCGGCAGGTTGTTGGTATTCCTTGCCAACCGTGTGCAACTCGGGTTCGAAGGGTTGTATCCTGTGCTCAGTCTTTCGATCGTATTTCTTGCATACAGCCTTACCAGCATCCTCTACGGAAACGGCTTCCTTGCCGTGTACCTGGTTGGCATCGTAGCCGGGCATTACGACTTCCTGCATCGGCGCAGTTTAATGCGCTTTCATGACGGGATCGCCTGGCTGATGCAGATCACCATGTTCCTGACCCTGGGATTATTAGTCTTCCCTTCACGGATTCTGCCGATCATCTCAACCGGACTGCTGGTTGCCGCCTCTCTGGTCTTTCTTGCCCGCCCGATCAGCATCTTCCTCACCCTCCTGCCGACATCATTTTCGTTCAAAGAAAAGGTCTTCATTTCATGGGTCGGCTTACGTGGGGCAGTCCCCATCATCCTGGCGACATACCCATTGCTGGCAGGGCTTTCACAAGCGGATGAAATCTTCAATATTGTCTTCTTTGTCGTTCTAATGTCTGCCATGCTGCAAGGAACAACCATTCCCATGATTGCCAAATGGCTCGGTGTGGATGAAACCCTGCCCGCCAAGCCTGCCTTCCCGATTGAGTACAACCCCGTCAGCGGATTCAAGAACGAACTGAAAGAGATCATTATTGAAGCCGAATCCATGGCGGAGGGAAAATCCATCGTAGAATTGGGGCTGCCGCAGGCATTCCTTGTCATTTTGATCGCGCGCGAGAATGAATTTCTCATGCCGAGCGGCGGTTTCGTCCTGCAAGCTGGTGATACTCTGATCGTTCTGGCAGACCGGGAAACATTTAATATGGTTGATAAACAATTGAAAGAACCATACATTCCTCAATAGGAGTTTTTATGTACTCACTCGGCGTACGAAGAGAATTTATTGCACGTCACTTTTTGATCGGCGGTGATTGGGGACCGGAAAACCACCCCAACTCGCATCACTATATCCTTGAGCTTGTCCTTGAAGGAAAAGAACTTGACCAACACGGTTACTTGGTGGATATTGTGGATGTGGAAAAACACCTTGATGATGTGGTTGGGTATTACAAGGAGCAAATGCTGAACGACAAACCCGAATTCAACGGGTTAAACCCATCCATTGAACATTTTGCCCGCATCCTAGCCTCCACCTTGAACGAACGGATCAAGGCAGGCAACATCACCGGCTTGAAAGTTGTGCTGTGGGAACATGCCAACGCCTGGGCGGCATTTCAGGTAGTGCGATAGTTTGGTCGTTTGGTAGTTTGGAAGCTAGATAGTTTAGATACACAACTACGTAACTATGTAACTACACAACTAATACACCATGAAACTGGGCTTCCTCATTTACGGCTCGCTCGATACACTCAGCGGCGGGTATATGTATGACCGCATGTTGGTAGACTATCTCCGCGCGCAAGGTGATACGGTAGAGATCATCTCGCTGCCGTGGCGAAATTACGCGGCACATTTAACCGATAACTTCACTTTCAAACTCCCCTCTGATCTTGATATTCTCATTGAAGACGAGTTGAACCACCCGTCTTTGATACGCGCAAACCGACGACCACATCCCTACCCCATCATCAGCCTCGTCCATCACCTGCGCTGTTCCGAACTGCGCCCAAAATGGCAAAACAACCTGTACCGCGTGGTGGAGAAAAAATACCTGCAAAATGTGGACGGTTTCATTTTCAACTCGGAAACAACCAAAAGCGTAGTGACCAACCTCGTCGGAAACAGCTTGCCAGATGTTGTGGCATTTCCGCCCACAGATCGGTTTGGAGAGGCAGTTTCGGAAGAAGAGATTATAAAAAGAAGCAAGCCTACCCTGAGCAACGCCGAAGGGAAGACGGAATTCAATATTTTATTTCTCGGAAATCTGATCGAACGCAAAGGGCTGTTCACCCTTTTACAAGCGCTCACGCTCTTACCCCCTGCAACTTTCCATTTGGATATCGTCGGCTCTCTAACCACCGACCCTGCCCATGCCCAAGCCATCCAAACCTTCATTGAGGAAAAGCAGCTTTCCTCTTCCGTCCTTCTGCACGGCGCACTCAATAATCACCCCCTCACAAGTAAACTGAAGCAAGCACACATTTTGGTTGTACCCTCCAGTTATGAAGGCTTCGGCATCGTCTACCTCGAAGGGATGGGGTTTGGTTTGCCTGCCATTGGCACCACGCTTGGCGCAGCAAGTGAGATCATCGAACACGGGCGCACGGGGTTTCTCATCCAGCCAGGAGACGCTCAAGGTCTCGCCGACCAGCTTCAACTTTTGAATGAGCGGCGCGATCTGCTTCTGGAGATGAGCCTCGCAGCGCGGAGTCGCTACCAGCGTCAACCCAGGTGGGATCAGACGGCAGGGCAGATCCGTGAATTTCTACTTTCGTTTTTAAACGGATAAAATTCTCCGCCATGAACCGCTTCACTGGAATTCTTCTCATTGTTCTTTCCGCTGCTTCGTTTGGGACACTTGCCATCTTTGGGCGTTTTGCCTACGCCGAAGGGATGGACACCTTCACTGTCCTTTTTCTACGCTTTGGGCTTTCCGCCGCTTTCATGACCTTGTTCCTGATCCTGCGCAAGGAGCCTTTCCCTCGCGGACGGGTTCTCCTGCAACTGATCGGTATGGGCGCGCTGGGGTATGCGGGGCAATCTTATCTTTACATGACCGCCATCAAATATGCCTCGGCGGGTTTGGTGGCTTTGCTTTTATATCTCTACCCCTTTTTCGTTGCCATCCTTTCATTGGTCTTCCTGCATGAAAAATTGATCCGTTCAAAGGTCATTGCACTTGTGCTGGCGCTTGTTGGCACCGCCCTCACTGTAGGACCTGTGAGCGGGCAACTGATCGGTGCGCTCATGGCGATCACTGCTGCGTTGGTCTATTCCATTTACATCATGGTCGGCGCAAGTGTAATGAAGAATGTTTCGGCATTTCAATCGTCCACGGTGATCTTCGCCTCGGCGGGCATGGTATATGGCAGTTTGACCCTTGCCAACGGTCCGCACTTTCCGCAAACCAGCACAGGTTGGCTCGTTATTTTGGGGATCGTGCTGATCTCCACTGTTATTCCGGTGGTGACATTTTTAGCAGGGCTGAGCAAGGTAGGACCCACCAACGCGGCAATGCTTTCTACCATTGAACCGATTGTTACGGTTCTGCTATCTACCTGGCTGTTTGGCGATAAACTCGCGCCAATTGTTTTGGCAGGTGGTCTATTCATTCTTGTTGCAGTGCTGCTGCTCACCCGGGCAGAGTTTGGACAATCTGCCGAAAGCCAGCCAGGAGTGTAGCTCATGAACATATTGGGTGAAATCGCCGGTCTTGCCACATCTTTCTTTTTTGCATTGAATGCCGTAGTGCTCACTTCTGTGGGGAAAATGGTCGGCTCGCAGGTTACAAACCGGGTTCGGTTGGTGTTTGCGCTGGTCTATCTCATTGCCATCAATTTGATCCTGTTTAACGAACCGCTGCCTTTCTCTGCGGATTCTTCCCATTGGGTATGGTTAAGTATCTCTGGTGTGATCGGTTTTGCATTGGGCGATGCCTTCCTCTTCAAATCGTATGTGATGATCGGTCCCCGCCTGGGGAGTTTGATGATGAGTCTCGCGCCCATCTTTGGTTCTCTCATTGCATGGGTAATCTTTGGTGAAACTTTATCACCCCTGCAAATATTGGGAATGTCTCTTGCATTGGCTGGCATTGTTTGGGTGGTTACTTCGCACAAAGAAGCGGCAGATACGCCGCGCAGACATACCCGCACAGGTGTGATCTTTGGAGTGTTGGCAGGGCTCGGGCAGGCAATGGGGCTGGTGCTCTCAAAGCAGGGCATGGCAAATCACTTTCACCCATTTCAAGCGAACGCCATCCGCCTGCTTGCCGCAACGGTCTTTATTATTTTATGGATGTTGATCGAACGGAAGGCTGGCGCAACGGTGCAAGTCATCCGCGAAAACCCTGCATCCATTGGGCTGCTTGCTCTGGGCGCATTGATCGGACCTGTGCTCGGCGTTTCAGCCTCGCTGCTGGCTGTACAACTGACAGAGGTTGGTGTTGCCAGTACGCTCACTTCGCTTGCACCTGTACTGCTTTTGCCGATCAGCTACTTTGCCCTCAAAGAGAAGATAAGTTGGCAGGGCGTAGCCGGAACCATCCTTGCCATTGCAGGTGTGGCGGTTTTGTTCCTGGCAAAATGAAGTAAAACCATAGGCAGGGGATATAATGAGTTCGACAAGTTCCACGGCAAATTTATTTCCGGCGGAACAGAAAAACAAAAAGGATTTTATGAATTTCAACAACTTTAATTTCGACCCCCGCTTAAAACAGGGAATCACCAAAGCGGGTTATGAAACCCCCACGCCCATTCAGGAAGCCGCCATTCCTGCCGCCCTGCGTGGACGGGATATTATCGGGACAGCTCAAACCGGTACAGGCAAAACCGCCGCTTTTGTTTTGCCCATTCTCAACAAACTGCTCAATGGGACACGGAACACCCCCCGTGCGCTCATCGTCACCCCCACGCGTGAACTGGCAGACCAGATCAACGATGTGGTGAAAACTCTCTCAGCGGGGACAAAACTAAAGAGCGCAACCATTTATGGCGGAGTCGGAGCGGGTCCACAAATTCAAGCCCTGCGCAATGGTGCAGAAATTCTGGTTGCCTGCCCAGGACGTCTGCTCGATCTCATCGCACAGGGACATGCCAAAATGGCAAATATCGAAATCCTCGTGCTCGATGAAGCCGACCGAATGTTTGATATGGGCTTTCTGCCTGATGTGCGCCGCATTGTAAAAGCCGTGCCAGAAAAACGACAGACCATGATGTTCTCTGCCACCTTCCCACCTGATGTGGAATTACTCGCAAAGCAGGCGTTGAAAGAACCGCAAAAGATCGCAATGGGCATTGTGAAACCCGCACATACCGTGGAGCACGCCCTGTACCCCGTGCCGCAGCATTTGAAAACAAAATTGCTGCTCGAACTGCTCAAACGTACCGATACAAATTCTGTGATCGTGTTTACCCGCACCAAACACCGCGCACACCGTGTGGCGCAACAGATCAAACGTGAAGGGCTGAGTGCCACAAGCCTACACGGCGACCGCACGCAGGGGCAGCGCCAGGCAGCCATCAAAGGTTTCAAAAGCGGACATCACGACATCATGGTTGCCACCGATATTGCCGCGCGCGGGCTGGATATTGAAACCGTCTCGCACGTTATTAACTTTGACATGCCCGATACCGCCGATGCCTACATCCACCGTATTGGGCGCACCGGTCGTGCCCAGCGTACCGGCGATGCGTTTACGCTGGTCACAGATGAGGATAAGGATATGATCCGCACATTGGAACGGATCATGGGGCAGACGCTCAAACGCGAAACGCTCGAAGATTTTGATTACACGGCTCCTGCCCCGCCGAGAACTGATTCGGGCGGAAGAGGCAGAGGCGCACCTCGGGGCGGCGGCGACGGACGACGTCCGCCCAAGCCCGCGCCTACGCCCAAAAGTTATGGAAGAAACCGGTTGGCGCCGAGGAAGAAATAGAATCAAAAAAGAGCCGAGTGTTTTCACACCCGGCTCTTTTTTTGTTTACTAGTTAACGATGGTAACGTTGCTAGCCTGAGGACCCTTGGGTCCTTTTTCGACGGTGAATTCCACCTTCTGACCTTCGGTCAGAGTGCGGTATCCATCGGACTGGATGGCAGAGAAGTGGACGAACACATCAGGTCCGCCTTCGCGTTCGATAAAGCCGTAGCCCTTATCGCCGTTGAACCACTTCACAGTTCCAATAATTCTGTCAGACATTTTTGCCTCCTATGGCATGAAAAAAAAATTTATACCCTTGCGGGCATTTTATAGGGAATTCTGTTTGTTCCATCGGAGGTAAAACAAAACGACCCGCAGTCAAACCGCGAGTCGCTGATGTTCTTCAAACCAACGTAACCTACCGTTTTCCTATCTAGCTCCAACGATAACATACGAAACTGTAAACGTCAATGAAAAGCATGTTCTTATTGCGAGTATAATTTTTCGTATGAATTTTCTAATTACCGGAGCCGCGGGTTTCCTCGGCTCTTCGCTTGCAAACCACCTTGCCCGTGAAGGGCACCAAGTGCGCGGGTTGGACGATCTTTCCACCGGCGACCCCAAGGTACTCTCCCCCGATGTCCACTTTACACGCGGAGATGTGAGTGACCGCCCCAAACTGTGGACCCTGCTACAGGAAGTGGATGTGGTCTACCACCTGGCGGCTCGGGTCTCTGTCCAAGAGTCGATCCTGTACCCGCGCGACTATAACACTGTAAACGTCGGCGGGACGGTTGCGCTCATGGAAGCCATGCGCGATGTGGGCGTAAAACGCGTGGTGCTTGCATCTTCTGGCGCAGTATACGGCGATATGAACGATGGCAGTTTGAAGGAAAGCGACATTCCCAACCCGCGCTCGCCCTATGCGGTTTCGAAAATCTCTGCTGAACATTACGTCCGCACGATTGGCAGTTTATGGAATATGGAAACGGTCAGCCTGCGCATCTTCAACGCTTATGGACCCGGACAGCATTTGCCGCCATCTCATCCTCCTGTTGTCCCCCACTACCTGCGGCAGGCGCTGCGCGGCGGGACGTTGGTCGCGCACAGCAACGGCAGCCAAACCCGCGACTACATTTATGTGGATGATGTGGTCAGCGCCATGGTGGCGGCTGCCACCGCGCCGAATGTGAATGGGTTGGTCATCAATGTTGGCTCGGGTGTGGAAACTTCGGTCAAGCAGTTGGTCAATACTGTATTGAACGTTACCAATAGCAAAGCCAATGTGGTCTACAACAACCAGACCTCCGGCGGCGTCTCGCGCATGAAAGCAGATTTGTCCGTATCGAAGGAAAAACTCCGCTTCACACCATCCATTGGTTTGGAGGAAGGCTTGAGGTTGACGCTTCAACGAGACGCAAGGTTTAAGTGATTTTCCCCCGCAAATTCTATAATCGTCCCACCCTAACCGTTGCGCGTGAATTGCTCGGCGCACGGCTGGTGCGGATTCTGGATGGCGTGAAGTTGGTCGGGTTGATCTCCGAGACAGAAGCCTACATCGGTGAAAAAGACCTTGCATGCCATGCCAAAGCCGGGCGGACGATTCGCACCGACCCGATGTATGGCGCGCCGGGGCAGGCGTATGTGTATTTCACTTATGGTCATCACTGGATGCTGAATGCCGTCACAGAAGAGGAAGGTTTTCCCGCAGCGGTGCTCATCCGCGCCATTCAACCGCTCGAAGGCGTGGAGGTGATGATGGAGCGGCGAGGCGGGCGCGATACGCTTGGTCCGGGGAAACTGACTCAGGCAATGGGAATCACTAAAAGCGAGAACTATGCCAATTTAACAGAAGCAGGCTCAGGGGTATGGATCGAGGCGGGGTTTAAAATCCCCGAAAAAAGCGTGACGATTGGCGCGCGCGTGGGTTTAAATAGAGCGATTGGAGAGCCTTGGTTTTCCAATCCGTGGCGGTTTCTTGTAAAAGACAAAATACTCAAATGAACGAGTACCAAACATCGAATTTTAGGAGAGAATTATGGGATTGCTTGAAGGAAAAAATGCGCTGATCTTTGGGTTGGCAAACGATAAATCCATTGCGTGGGGTATTACTCAATCGTTCCTGCGCGAAGGTGCAAATATTGGTATCAGCTACGCCGGTGAAGTGATGGAAAAACGCGTCAAGCCGCTGGCAGAAAAGATCAACTGCAAGTGGGTCGAAGAATGTGATGTGACCAAGGATGACCAGATCAAAGCGGTGGTGAAGAAAGCCGAAGCCCACTTTGGCAAGATCGACATTCTGGTTCATTCCATTGCTTTTGCCGGACGGGATGAATTGAGCCGACCTTTCCACGAAACCAGCCGTCAGGGCTTCCTGACCGCGATGGATATTTCCGTCTATTCCTTTGTGGCGCTGACCCATGCCTTTTTGCCGATCATGAATGACGGCGGTTCTGTGATGTGCCTGACCTACGGCTCGGGTGCAGTGAAAGTTGCCCCCCATTACAACGTGATGGGTGTTGCCAAGGCGGCGTTGGAATCTGCAACCCGCTACCTGGCGTATGACCTGGGTCCAAAAAAGATCCGCGTGAACGCCATTTCGGCGGGCGCCATCCGCACCCTTGCGGCGGCGGGCGTGGGCGGCTTCCGCGATATGTACAAGCACTTTGCGGATAAATCTCCCATGCGCGAGAACGTGACCATTGAAGATGTCGGCGATGCCGCCACCTTCCTTGCCAGTGACCTCTCGAAGCGCATCACCGGTGAAGTGATGTACGTGGACTCAGGCTTCAACATTATGGGCGTACAAATGGTGGAAGATAAGGGCGAATAATTAGCAGGGGCGGGCTTTACGTCCGCCCCTTTTTGTTTTAACGGTAAAATTGCCACCATGTTCAAACGAAACCCCACTCCCGCTGAAACCGCACAACCCGTCCAAGCCGTAGAACGCATCACATCGGTGCTTGGCTCAGGCGTCATTTGGCACGGAAGCATCAACGGCTCTGGCGGTGTGCGTATCGAAGGCGCATTCGAAGGCGAAATTGCCCTGCGTGGAATGCTCGTCGTCGGCGAGACCGGGCGCGTCACCTGCCAAAACGTGCGCGCCAACACCGTCATTGTGGCGGGTGCGGTGCGCGGCAACATCACCACCCAAAAGCTGGAAATCCGCGCAACCGGGCGTGTGTGGGGAGACGTGGTCACCACTGCCTTTGTGACAGAAGAAGGCGCCTTCCTGCGAGGTCAAATCCGAATGGAAGAATCGGTCGATCTTAATCTCGAGCCTGCTCCTGAAGCCACACCTTCAGAAGCCGCTCAAGCCGAATCCATCGCGCAGACGCCGATCCAAATGCCTGAGCCTGTGCCAACCCCGGCAGCCACCCCTGTAAACACCCAACGCTTGCCGCGTAAAAAGAAAGCAGAATCCTAATTAATGCATGGGCGACCCTCACGGTCGCCTTTTTCTGTAAGGACAGGGCTTGCCCATGTCCTGCCTGCCAAAATAAGGATGGGGGCAAGCCCCATCCCTACACATTCGTATGAAATACACATCCCTTTCCATTCAAACTCAACGTGAATTTCCCAACAATGCCCGTTCACAGGGCTGGGGCTGGCTTGTCCGCGCCGGGTATCTGACCCGTGAAAATCAGCTTTTACCCCTGGGCGAACAAATCATTGAGAAACTAAAAGCTCGCACAGAAACAGCGGGAGAGAATGCCTTTTCAGCTTTCGAGATTCCCATCATCACCGGCATTTATGGGCATATCCTTTTTTTGACAGACAGCGGAAAAACGGAAATATTCAAGTGCAATATTCATTACTGTGACTATGCCGACCTGGCTGAAACCGCCAGCACCAATAACTTTCGCATCCAAACAGACGAGCCGCAGCCAATGGAAAAGGTTGCCACGCCCGACTGTAGCACGATCGATTCGCTTGCCAAATTCCTAAACATCGAAAAACTCAAAACAGCAAAGGCGATCATGCTCACTCGCGTATCAGACGGTCAATTTGTTTTTGTCGTGGTGCGGGGCGATACCCAATTGAACCTACACAAATTACAAAAAAGGATCGGCGAAGTCCGCCCGGCAACGACCGAAGAAATCATTGCTGCCGGCGCAATACCAGGATACGCGTCACCCATTGGCATCCAAAATGCGCTCATTGTCGTGGATGAAGTCATTCCTCGCGGAATCAACCTCGCCGCCGGTGCAAATGAAGCGGGATATCATCTGATCAACACAAATTACGGACGGGATTACACCGCCGACATGGTTTTTGACATTGTTCAAGTGGAAGAGGGTGATATTTGCCCAAGCTGTGAAGATGCCACATTAGATGGTCTTAAAGCCGAGATTTTAATGGATGAAAATAAAAACTTTGATTATTTAAACATCCTCACCGCCCTCGCCGAAACCCACCACGATGACAAAGGCTTAACCTTGCCGCTTTCTGCATCACCCTTTGATGTGTACCTCATGCACGTCCCCGGCAAGACCGTGGATACGAAAGCCAAAGCCGAAGAGATTTACAATGCATTGCAAGCCGCAGGAATTACCGTACTATTTGATGACCGTGATGAACGAGCCGGGGTCAAATTCAACGACGCAGACTTAATAGGCTGCCCCCTTCGGGTAACCGTCGGCGAAAAGGGGCTTCAAAGCGGAATGGTAGAATTAAAGAAACGCTCATCCAGCGCAGGAAAAATTTTATTGGAACAAATTCTCACCCTCAAAAATATAGAAACACTTTTAGAGGCTAATTTATATGAACAACCCGACCCCAAAGTTTAGCAGTTTATATTTTCGAGACTTCAACATCAAAAGCGCCATTCAAATGATCGTCGGTTCGGTTGTATTTCAGGGGATCGCATACCTTGGGTTTGAAACCTTTTACCTGCCCATTGTGATGATCCTGCTGGGGTTGACCTTCATAGGCATTGCCTGGCTTATCACACGCTACAACCAGATCATGACCACATTTCGAGAAGGTGTTACCGTGAAAGCCAAAGTGACTGAAAGAGAAAGGATCGTCTCCCGACAGGAAAAAGGACGCACCCGCCGCAGTTATTACGCCAAGATCACATACACCGTTGGCGGAGAAACCTACTCCCCCCGCACACGCCTGCCCGATGACCCCCTATTCCTCGGAATAGATGATGACAACATGATCGATATTATTTTATTAGAAGAAAAACCAAAAACATTCTTCTTCAAACAGGTACTCCTCACTTAATGAACACTGGTATTTTCCCACCCCCAAAACAACGCGGACTCATCATCCACGGCATCATCACATTTATCCTGCTTGTAGTGGTGGTGGTGGGCTTTTTCCAACTTACCGGGCTCGAAGTTGGCTCAGCATTTCTGATCTGGTTATTGGTGGCAATGGCGGCATTTGTCCCCCTGCCCTTTTTTGCCTACCGCTTGGGCGCACTTTACCGCGCCAATTACGAAATTGACCGCGACAGTCTCGCCATCACCTGGGGACTGCGCGTTGAAGATATTCCACTTTCAGATATTGAATGGATCCGTCCCGCAGAAGACCTCACCAACCCGCTCACCATGCCAGCCCTGCCCCTCCCCGGTGCCCTGCTTGGGCTGCGCCGCCATGCAGACCTTGGCACGGTTGAATTCATCGCCTCAGACTCCAGCAAACTTTTAATCATTGCCACCGCCAAACGGGTATTCATCATTTCGCCAGAAGACCCCGCCGGTTTGGCACAAACCTTCGCCCGCGCTACAGAAATGGGCAGCCTCGCCCCCACCGAAGCCAGGTCCGTTTATCCCTCCTTCATCGTCTCACAAGCCTGGGAAAGCGGGCTTGCCCGCTACCTTTGGCTCTCTGCCCTTTTTCTAAACATCGGCTTGTTCATTTGGGCAAGCCTCATCATCCCATCCACACCGCTGGTAGCGCTTGCCGTACAGGCAGCAAGCGGCACATTTCAAACCGTCCCCTCAGCCCAACTCATCATCTTCCCCGTTGCAAGCCTGTTACTTTCTGTAGCAGGGTGGATCGCCGGACTTTACTTCTATCGCGGCGAACGTGAGCGAATTTTAGCTTTCATCCTTTGGGGTTCTGGCACATTCACAAGCCTGCTTTTCCTGCTGGCTGTTCTATTCATCGTAACCACCCCTGTATAAAAGAGCCAAAGGTCAACGGTTGAAAATCTAACCAAATCCCTGACCTGCGACCTTCAACTCCATCATGCAAATTCTCCTCGGTTTCCTACTCGCCCTCATCATAGCCTTTCTTGCATACAAAGCCCGCAGCCTCAACCCAAGCGGAGCCATCGCCGCCCTCACCACCGGCACGATCATCTTCGGCATCGGCGGGCTTGGTTGGGCGATCCTCTTACTCACTTTCTTCATCACCTCATCTGCCTTGAGCCGCGCATTCAAAAAACGCAAAGCCAACCTCAACGAAAAATTCTCAAAAGGTCACGAACGCGATGCCGGACAGGTGTTCGGCAATGGCGGCATCGCCACATTCTTTGCCGCACTGCATTACTTCTTTCCCAATGAACCGTGGGTCTGGGTTGGCTTCGCCGCCTCTCTCGCCGCCGTCAACGCCGATACCTGGGCAACCGAACTCGGCGTATTAAACCCCAACCCGCCGCGCATGATCACCAACTTCACCAAAGTGGTGGAAAAAGGCACCTCAGGCGGAATCTCCCTTATCGGCACACTCGCCTCTCTTACCGGCTCTGCCCTTATTGGGCTTCTCGCTGCACTCCTTAACGGAAAGCCTGATCCAGTTTCTGTATTCTTTATCGTCACCCTCAGCGGACTCGCCGGTTCACTCTTCGACTCCCTCATCGGCGGAACCGTGCAAGCCATGTACTTCTGCCCCACCGACCAAAAAGAGACCGAGAAACACCCGCTCCACACTTGCGGCGCAGAAACCATCCACATTCGCGGCTGGAAGTGGCTAAGCAACGACTGGGTCAACTTTGCCTGCGGGGCATTCGGGGTGATCGTGGCATTAATTGCCATGCTAAGTTGTCAGTCGTAAGTCTTTAGAAAACAATGAATACGTACAAGCCTGTTATTTCCACGAAGTACACGAATTTTCACGAAGCGCAGGTCAAAACTTCGTGTGCTTTGTGTACTTCGTGGATGAAGTCTTTCTTCATAATGCCTAATTTATTTTGACCGACCACTTAGTAATATAAAGTGAATAATGGATAATAATTTTTGACCACAGATAAACAGGATTAGAGATTGTTTTAGAACAAATCCATTTTCTAAATCTGTGTCAATCTGCGTTCATCTGTGGTGAATTTCGACAAGATTTCTTATCCATTACTGACGTTCATATAAAAATATTCCAGAATAGGTAAAACTTATGACCTCTCCCATTCTCGTCACCGGCGCAAGCAGTTTTGTCGGCATTCACACCATCATCCAATTGCTGGAACAGGGCTACAGCGTACGCGGAACCATCCGCTCCCTGGAAAAAGAAGCGGAAGTCCGCGAGGCTGTTGGAAAATTTGTGCAAACCAGTGACCGGCTGGAATTCAAAGCCGCAGACCTGAACCAAGCCGCAGGGTGGGACGAGGCGATGCACGGCGTCGATTATGTACTGCATGTCGCGTCACCTTTTCCGTTATTCGAACCTGAAAACGAAGATGAACTCATCATCCCTGCCGTGCAAGGGACATTGCGCGTTTTGCGAGCCGCGCACAAAGCAGGCGTAAAGCGTGTGGTGCAGGTTTCATCGGTGGCAGCGATCTCGGCGGGGCACAAGGAAAATAATAAAGCTTTTACCGAAGGAGATTGGTCAATCGTTGAAAATGAAATTGGCGCATACTCAAAAAGCAAAACCCTCGCCGAACGCGCCGCATGGGACTTTATCAACGGCTCTGAGAATACTCATGGCATGGAGTTGGTCGCCATCAACCCGCCGCTGATCCTTGGTCCTGTGCCGAATAAGAACTTTCGTACCTCGGTGGAGTTGATCCGTACCTATATGCTGGGGCAAGTCCCTGGTGTGGGGCGCATCAAAATGGGGCTGGTAGATGTGCGTGATGTGGCGTCTGCCATTCTTCTCGGCATGACCACGCCTGAAGCCGCGGGAAATCGTTTTCTTTGTTCAGGCGGGACGATGTGGTTGAAAGAGATTGCGGGAACTTTACACAAAGAATATTCACCACGCGGATACAAAATCCCTACGTTTGAATTCCCCAGTTGGATGGTGCGCTTTTTGGGATTGTTCGATAAAAAGATCGCGCGAGTCACAGCAACGCTCGACCGCGATTTTGAAGAATCCAACGAGAAAGCCAAACAAATTCTCAAATGGCAGCCGCGCCCGTTGAAAGAGGCAATTCTTGCCATGGCAGAGAGTTTGATCGAACACGGATTTGTGTAAACCGTAGGGGCGACCCTCGCCATAAGGCGGCACAGTTTGCCAACCCCTGGCGGGTTGCCCCTACAATATGAAAAGGAATTTTTATGAACTACCTTCCATCCACTTCTCGTTATCAATCCATGCAATACCACCGTTCGGGGCGCAGCGGACTGAAACTCCCTGCCGTATCCCTCGGCTTGTGGCACAACTTTGGCGGCGTGGACGTGTACGAGAACAGCCGCGCCATGGTGCTGCGCGCCTTTGACCTCGGCATCACCCACTTTGACCTCGCCAATAATTACGGTCCGCCTCCCGGCTCGGCAGAAGAAACCTTTGGGCAGATCATGGCAAAAGATTTGCGCCCCTGGCGTGATGAACTTGTGATCTCATCCAAAGCTGGTTATTACATGTGGGAAGGTCCGTATGGCGAGTGGGGCTCGCGCAAGTATCTCATCTCCAGCCTAGACCAAAGCCTCAAGCGCATGGGGTTGGAGTATGTGGATATCTTCTATCATCACCGTCCCGACCCGGATACTCCGCTCGAAGAGACCATGCAGGCGCTCGATTATGCCGTCCGCAGCGGGCGGGCGCTGTATGTGGGTATTTCCAATTACCCCGCCGATAAAGCCCGTGAAGCCGCGCATATATTGAAGTCGTTGGGTACGCCATGCCTTATTCATCAACCCAAGTACAGCATGTTCGAACGCTGGGTGGAAGAGGGTCTTTTGCAAACGCTAAGAGAAGAAGGCGTGGGGTGCATTGCCTTTTCACCCCTGGCTCAAGGTTTACTTACCGACAGATATATCGGCGGTATCCCTGAAGGCTCACGCGCATCCAAAGCGCATGGGTTTCTGAAACCGGCACACATTACCGATGATAAGTTAGCCAAAGTACAAAAGCTCAACAAGCTTGCCCAACAGCGCGGACAAACCCTCGCACAGGTGGCGTTGGCATGGGTTTTACGTCACCAAGAGATGACATCCGTTTTGATCGGGGCAAGCAAGGTCAGTCAGATCGAAGATGCGGTAGGTATGTTGAATAAGTTGGAATTCTCGGGGGATGAGTTGCAGGAAATAGAGAATATTTTGAAATAACAAAAAACCCCGAGGTCTTAAAGACCTCGGGGTTGCATTTAAAAATCATCCGCGCCAGATCTTGAAATCTTTTAAACTGGAACCGCCCAGAAATTCGCGCACAATGGAATTCGCCGGAATGAGGCTGGCATCTAATGGGAGAAACCAATCGAGAAAAGCCAGCAGGCGGCGGGCTTCGATATATTCGGGTTCGTTGTGTGGAACCTGCCGCAACAGCGGCTCGACCAGCGGTTTCAATGCTGCGAGTTCGTACACCAGCGCCGAGTTGAACATCACGTCCGCATTTTCCTGGTATGGGAAGATATGCCGCTTTTCTCCGCGCCGCACCGATTCCCAGCGTGAGATCGTTGCCTGGGCGGGGTATCCGCGTTCACGCGCATCGCGGACGATGCGGCGGATGAGACGTGTATCGGTTGTTGAGACGCGGTTGTGACGGTCTAGGTTGAGCTGGGTGAGGGCGGAGACATAAACCCGAAACGCTGAATCAGCCCAATGGTCGGGGATGAGGCGGGGGTTTAATCCATGAATGCCTTCGAGGATGAGCGGCTGCCCGTCTTTGAGTTTGACCACGTCCCCTTCTTCGCTCTTGCCTGTTTTGAAGTTGTATCGCGGAAGTTGAACTTCTTCGCCGCTGACAAGTTTTTCGATATCGCTTGCAAGCTGTTTCAAGTTCAAGGCTTCGATGGTTTCAAAATCGTGGTTGCCGTTTTCATCCAACGGAGAATCGTCACGGTTTACGAAATAATTATCCAACTCCAATGGGAAGGGTGAGATGCCGCGTGCAAGCAGTTGAACGGCGAGGCGGCGGGATGAGGTGGTTTTGCCGGATGAGGAAGGACCCGCAATGAGGATGATGCGCGATTTTTTTTCTGCGATCTGCTGGGCGGTATCTGCGAAGTGTTGTTCGTGCAGCGCTTCAGAAACAAGAATGACCTCATCTGCCCGCCCTGTTTCAATGGCATCGTTCAATGCGCCGACATTATCGATGTGCAGGGTTGCGAGCCAATCGCCGTATTGCCTAAAAGCGCGGATGAGTTTTGAGTATTCGCCAAATTCTTCAAGTTGGGTGGGGGCGTGGCGGCGCGGATACTGAAGGATGAAACCGCCATTGGCTTGCTTAAGCCCAAACCATTGCAGGTATCGGGTGGAGGGTACCATGTAGCCGTGCATGTAATCCATGAAACCGTTCACAGAATACAAGGTGAGGTATTCCTTACGCCGGTGTTTGAGCAGGCGCAATTTATCTTTGTGCCCTTTGCGCGCAAAATAATCAATGGCTTCTTGAATGGGAATTTCCCGTCGTTCAAATGCGAGGTCTTGTTTTACGATCTTTCGCATCTCTTCTTCAAGCAGGGTGAGTTCTTTTTTTGAGAGCGGGTCGCGCCCACAGACTTCACAATAAAAGCCGCCGGATGAAACGGAATGATCGATATTGAGAAAACCTTCACTGAAGTTGCGGTCAAAGGCTAATTCCAAAAGAAAGGTGAGTGAACGACGGTAAATGCGGGCGCCATCGGCGCTCTCGGTTGTGACGGGGATGCAATCTGCTTCGGTTTTGAGGGGGTAGGTGAGTTCGTGAATCTCGTTGTTGATAATGGCTGCGACAATCGGCGCGGAAAAATCGTCCTTCACTTGGTCGAGGAATGTTTCAGCCGTTGCGCCGCGCGGACCCAGCAGGGTTTTGCCGTTCGGAAGGTGAACTTCGATCTTGGGGTTTGGTTCTGTAAATTGAATGGGCATTTCTTAATAACGTAATTTTGCGAGCAATTTTTCAGGCTTGCCGGCGTAATCTTCCAGTGGAATTTCCTTGCGGGTTAGAGCCATCAGGGTTTCGGTCAATATTTTATTGACGGGGGTTGGAACCCCGCGCTTTGCGCCTTCGCGGGCTACTGCGCCGTGCAGGAATTCGATCTCACTTTGCGAGCGACCGGAATACAGGTCGATGTGAAAGGAGGGCATTTTTGCGCCGCGTCCGCTGCCTGCGGCTTTGGAGAGGAAGGGTTTGGAAAGCCAAAGCGGGAGGGTGGTGGCAAATGCCAACGCCTTTACCGGTGTACCGGGCAGGTCGGTCACTTGTAGGTTCATGGCTTTCATCACAGCCAGGCATTCTTTGAGCATGTTGATCTCGATCTTGTACAGGCGTTTATCTGCAAAGACCTGAGCCGCTGTAAGGTTGAGAATGGCAGAGGTTGGGTTTGCTACGAGGTTGGTCAGCATTTTAGACCATTTCATGCTCAGGTCATCGGGGTAGAGCCTACACTTGAGGTAGGCGTTATCCAGGGCTTCGACCAGCTTCTCTGAAAGCGGATGCCCTGCTGCCACGCCAACGCCGCGTAATTTTTCGAGCACAATACTACCTGCGCCACGCCTGCCAATGGCTGTGGTAACGGTTCCGTATACCACTTTATCCTGTCCCAAGGCGGCGGCAATGGCAGGTTCATTATCCACGCCGTTGGAGAGGCAGAGCAGCGGCGGGAGTTTATCGGCAAAGGGTTTTAAGCCTTCCATGGCAGAAACCGTATCAAACGATTTCAGGGCGAAGATCGCCGCGTCGAAGGGACCATATTTCAAGGCTTCTTCCAGCGAAGGTTCGATCACAAATGAGCGGGGTTCGACGATGCTGACATCTTTGGTATTTCTGCGCTCATCGATGGTCAGGTCGAGGCGCAGACCTTTTTGGCGCAACTCCTCCACCATTTTGGGCTGTTCCACAAACACAACCTGATACCCCGCCAGCACAAGCGAACCGCCAATATAGGTTCCAATGGCGCCTGCGCCAAAGACAAGGAATTTGAGGTCAGAACGAGAAGGAGGAAGGGTCATTTTAATTTCCGGTTTACGATTTTGAATTTAGGCATACTTTTCAGAGTCGGCATCCTGCCAGTGGGTATGATCGTTCAGTTTGTCGATCACCCAGCGGTGCTGCTGGGGGAAATAAACCGCTTTTGCAAAAGCGGTATTGCCAAATCGAAAACGAGTACCGGCATTCTGTGCCTGCGGCACAATTCCCATCATGGCGTGCATGAGTTGATTCAATAAACCGCCGTGTGAAACGATCAAATATCTGGCGGGAGCGCGCTGCAATAAATTATGCAAGGCTTGTCCTGCCCGCAGGTACAATTCCCAATCGCCTTCCCCATCTGTGCCAACAGAATCATAAGGGGTGGTGAACTCGGGGTGGGTGAAATTTGTGCGTACTTCGTGGGTGGTCAGACCGGCGAATTCACCGTTATCCCGTTCCAGCCACAAAGGATCAACCTCCACCAGTAAACCAAGTTTGGAAGCAATGATCTCGGCGGTTTCCTTTGCGCGCGAAAGCGGGCTGGAGATAACATAATCGAACTTGATGCGTTCCCGCTTCCAACGGTCTGCCAGTGCGCGCGCCTGCGCCCGTCCACGCTCGGTGAGCGGAAATTCTGCCTGTCCCTGCCAACGTGCTTCTGCATTGCCCACAGATTCGCCATGGCGTAAAAAGGTAAATTGAAATTTTTTAGGCTTACTACTGGCTTCGTTCATCTGGTGTTTGCCCCTTTACAAGATAAATTGGACGGCGTTTTACTTCTTGAAAAATATAGCCGACATACACGCCAATAAACCCAAGCAAGATCATAATAATTCCGCTGGCAATGAGCAAAACGCCCATCAACGAACTCCAACCGGGTTCCACCCGTACCGTGTTGCCTGTCACCCACAGCGAAAGGACATACATCAACTGCGCCCCCGCCAACACAAAAAAGATCACCCCCGCGCTCAAGCCAATATAAAGCGGTGCAAGTGAAAAAGAAAAGATCGCATCGGAGGCAAGGCGCAGCATTTTTGCCAGAGAGTATTTGGAGCGTCCCGCGATCCGCTCTGGTTCGTGGTACGGCAAGATCACACTGTCGTATCCCATCCACGAGATCATACCGCGTAAAAAGCGGTGATATTCCTGCATGGAGCGCACACCGTTCAACGCGTTGCGTGAAAGGGCGCGAAAATCTGCGGCGCCCTGCATGACGCGCGTCCCGCTGATGCGGTTGATAAGCCAGTAAAAGAAATTGGATGTGACCTTCTTGAATGACGCCGCGCGTTCTTCCTCCATGCGCTGCGCCTGCACAATATCGTAGCCTTGTTGGATCAAGTCCAGCATTTTCGGGATGAGTGCGGGCGGGTGCTGCCCATCGCCGTCGAGTGAGATCATTACGTCACCCTGCGAAGCGTCCATGCCTGCGGTGAGCGCCGCCTGGTGCCCAAAGTTGCGGCTGAGTTGGAGCAGGGTCACTCTCTGGTCGTTCGCGCAAATTGCTCGAAGCGTATCAACCGTCCCGTCGTTTGAGCCGTCATCCACATAGATGAAATGAAAGTCATACGGCAGCGCATCCACCACTGTGCGCAAATCGGCATAGGTTTGGTGAATGGCTTCTTCTTCGTTGAAAATGGGGATTACCAGATCGACCTGGAGTTTTATTTTTCGTCTCGGAGACATCGGCAGGATTTTACCATGCGGGTAAATTCCCCCGCCTCACAACCGGACCCGGTGCCTGTCTGCCAAAATCCGAAGCGTTCGCTCCACCTCGGCATTTTTCTTTTGCAGGCTCCATCCCAATGCGCCGGCTAGGAGTTCTGCAATTTCGATCACGGCTTCGTGGTTGAGCAGTCCGAGCATGGCAAGCATGGAGCGGCGTAAAAAGAGATCGTCGAGGTGTTCCACTTTTTCCTGCTGGGCAAGGAAAAGGATCTCTTGTTTGGAATAGCCTTTGAGAGACGTCAGGTCTGTATCTTCAGTATTTTTCATAAAGTCGGCAATAAGTTCAACACGTGTACCGTAACGCTTAAAGAGTTCCAGCAGGCGTTCGTTGGAGAGTCCCGTCCATGCTGCCAAACCTGCCAGGTACTTTGTACGTTCTTCGGTGGTGGTTGGGTAATTGCGTCCACCGCCAATGGGAAGTTCGTGTGTGGCTTTGCGGCGCTCTACACCTAAAAAGCTAAGTGCTTTATCGGTCACCTCTTCAGAAAATGCACGGAAAGACGTCCACTTACCTCCCACCAGTGAGTAGACGGGGTAGAGCAATCCCGTCCAATCACCGTTGAGCACTTCGATGTGATGATCGCGGCTATATTGACCGGTGGTCTTTGCCAGGCTGTTTGCCAGCGGACGCACGCCAGAGAAGGCAAAGACAATATGTTCGCGGGTGATCTTGATCTTGGGGAAGACCCGTGCTGTCATTTCGAGGAAGTAGTCGATCTCTTCTTCTGTGCAACGGGCATCATCGGGGTGGTCTATCTTGATATCAGATGTGCCCACCAACACTTGGTCGTAAAGCGGAAAGATGAGGACAATGCGCCCATCTTTATTTTCAAAGAAGAATTCATTGCCACCGATGGCAGCGCGCAATTCGGGGTGGTTGAGAACCAAATGCGAGCCTTTTGTGCCGCCAATATATTTTGTGGTCATGCCCAGGCTGTGATTGGCAAAATCGATCCACGGACCGGCAGCATTGATCACCAGTTTGGGGTAAACCTCCACCGTTTCATCGGTCAACTCATCTCGAAGAAGAACTTGTTTACCCGATCCGCTTACCATGCTGACATAATTTAATGCGCGGGCGCCAGGGTTTTCGGCTTCGGCATCCAGCACTTGTTCCAAGGCAAGGCGTTCGGGATTGGAGATCAAACCGTCATAATAGGTTGCCGTATTTACAATTTCGGGGTTTAGCTCGCGCCATCGGCTGAGGGATTCTGTCCGCGAATAGAAAACATGGCGCGGCACCGTGCGCTGACTGCCGGTGTAGGCATCGTACATCATCAATCCCATTTTGATGATAAGTGAGCCGCGTTCAGAAGGTTTATCGAGCCAGCCCAGGAATTTTAGCGGCGCATTCAAAATTCCAGATAGGCGTTTAAAAATAGGAATGGTCGTCGGCAGCGGATGCACAATGTGCGGCGCATTTTGGATCATGAGGTTGCGTTCTTTCACCGCCTCACGCACCAGCCGAAACTCGCCGTTCTCAAGATAGCGGATGCCACCATGTGCCATGTGCGAAGATGCCGCGCTTGCACCCGAACAGAAATCTCCCCTGTCGATAAGCAGAACGTCCACGCCATTCAATGCCAGATCGCGAAAGGTACCAATTCCGTTGATCCCTGCACCCACAATGAGCACAGAGACTTGTGGATTCTTTTTTAGCTGTGAAATAATCTCAGAACGATTCATCTTAATAACCCTTTGAAATATATAACTTGATTGTACGATGATTTCAATTTTTAGGGGTTATCAAAGTACTTAGTTGGATGTCCTCGAAAAACAGGATATCTTAAACTCTTGACAAAAATAACCCTACTTGATAATATATCTATATAGTAACATAAACACAAAGGAGTATGATGCCCCTCGAACATGCAATCCTTGCTTTCATTGAATACCAGCCCATGACCGGCTACGACCTGAAGAAATATTTTGATGTGTCGGTAAAGCATTTCTGGTCTGCCACCCAGAGCCATATTTACAAGGCGTTGGAAGGGTTGGAGAAAAAGGGCTGGGCGGAGGCGCAGGTCATCCCACAGGAAGGAAAACCCAACAGAAAAGAGTATCAGATCACGGATGAAGGACGAATCGAACTGCGCCGTTGGCTGGTCACTCCCCTTCCGCTTGATCCTGTCCGTGAGGCGAGTCTCATCCAAATCTTCTTTTCGCATTTCAGCAGCAATGAAGAGATTGCGGCGTTGTTCGAATCCCGTATGAAGGAGATTGAAGAACACCTGCATATTTTGAAAAATGTGGCGCAGGCTGCGATTGATGAAAACGCAAAGCGCATCGGCTTGGAACGCGCCCGCCAACTCTGGCAGATCACACTCGATTATGGGATTGATTATTACGAGTTTGAGCTGGCATGGCACGAGAAGATGTTGAAGACCATCCACAACCTGCCCCCGCTGATGCCCCCTACCAAGTAGGTCGCGCTTAAAGCGTGACCTACAAATCTCAAACAGGAAAAACGTAAATCACAAAACTGCCCCAATCAGGGCAGGCTTATTCAATGCGCCCCATGCGCGAAAAAGGAGATAAACATGAAAGTCGGAACTGCAATCAACATTCACAAAGCCTTGGTCACCCCGGTTGTGCTGGGACTGATGTGGTTTTTCAATAACTGGTCAACTGAAGCATTCATCTATTTGGCAATTCACGGCAGTTACAGCATCCTGTGGCTCATCAAAGATTCGCTCTACCCCGATAAACGCTTCGACGAAAAGCAGCCCGTGGCGATTGCGATCATCTTCGTTTTTCTTCCACTGGCTGGATATTACATCGCCCCGTACCTGCTCATCAGCCGTCACGTCACCTTGACCCCGCCTCTGCTCGCCCTCGTGCTTGTGGTGTACATCTTCGGCATTTTCCTGCACTACGTCAGCGACGCGCAGAAGTTTTACACCCTGCAAAATAAAAAGGGCTTGATCGAAGAAGGCTTGTTCAAATATACCCGCAACCCAAACTATCTCGGCGAAATCATGATTTATTCAGCATATGCGGCCATGTCCTTGCATTGGCTGCCATTCTTAATCCTCAGCGGCTGGGTCTTTGGCTTCTTCATCCGCAATATGCTTGCGAAAGATAAATCGTTATCGCGTCATGCGCAGTTCGCCGAATATAAACGAAAATCAGGATTACTGTTTCCAAAATTCTTCTAACCTATAAAAAAGAAAAATCAATCATTGCACAAAAATTCTCGTACCTAGTGCGGCTGGCTTCAGCGGCAACGAAAATTTTTTGGGGCTGACCATATCCCCATGAGCGAATGGTTCAAAACAAAAGAATAAGAGGTTAACATCATGCTTTACACAATCGCCAAATGGATTCACATTCTCAGTGCCATCGTATCACTTGGCGCGAACCTGACCTACTTTCCGTGGTTTATGACCGTGCCAAAGAGCCGCGAGACGCTGGTCTACACGCTCAAGACCATCCGCCTGCTCGATAATTGGATCGCCAACCCAGCATACATTCTGGCATACATCACAGGCGAGATCATGATGCGCGCGGGCGGGCAGATCCACTACTCCACGCCGTGGATGACGGTGGCATTAATTCTCTATGCAACGATTTCCGTGCTGGGACTCTTTGTGTACGCGCCCATGCTCAAGAAGCAGCAGCAACTCGCCGAAACCAAAGGTGCGGACGATGCCGACTATCAGCGTGTTTCACGCAATGGAATTATTTTGGGAACGGTGATTGTCATCATCACCATTGGGATCACTTACTTGATGGTTGCCAAACCGCAGTTGTGGTAACAAAAGGAAAAGGTCATGAGCACAGAAAAGTTTGATGTGGTTGTCATTGGCGCAGGTCTGGGCGGATTATCGTCCGCTGCCTATCTTGCCAAGGCAGGGAAAAAAGTTTTGGTGCTGGAGCATCATGCCGTTCCTGGTGGATATGCTCACGAGTTTCGGCGCGGAAAATATCGCTTTGAAGTGGCGCTGCACGCGCTTGATGGCGCGGCGCCAGGTGGTTGGGCGTACCCTGCCTTGAAGGAATTGGGCGTACTGGACGCGGTCCCATTCAAACGCATGGATCCGTTTTACACTGCCAAATTACCCAAGCACGAAATTAACGCCCATGCCGATATTGTGGAATATGAAGCCGAGTTGGTGAAGAATTTTCCGCATGAGCGCAAAGGGATTCATGCCCTGATCGCAGACTTGCTGGAAACCTTTTGGCAGGTGCGGCGTTTTGGCGCAGAAGGTGAAGCGGGCATTCGTCCGCCGATGGAAGAAATGCCTGTGGAATATCCGAAAATGCTGGCTGCCATGTCTATGAGTTGGGATGAGTACATGAACCAGTTCATTCAAGACGCGGAGTTGAAAGCCGTCTTTAGCACGCTCTGGGGTTACTACGGTCTGCCGCCTGAAAAGTTGAACGCTGCCGCGTTTATTTTTCCGTGGGGTAGTTATCATTTCTCTGGCGCATATTTTCCACAGGGCGGAAGCATAGCGATCAGCCGCGCAATTGAATCCACGCTCAAACAGCATGGGGGTGAGATTCGCTATCGGCAAACCGTGAACAGGATCGAGGTCAAAGATGGACGCGCCGCAGCGGTGGAAACCGAAAAAGGATTGCGAGTCGAAGCGGATGTGATCATCAGCAATGCCAACGCGCCAGACACCTTCTTAAAATTCATCGGGCGCGAACATCTGCCCGTTGACTATGCTCAAAAGATCGAAGAGGCAAAACCGTCCATTTCAAATCTGGTGATCTATCTGGGTTTGGATTGTGACCTGCGAAAAGAAGGCTGGAATCATCACGAAGTCTTCTGGTCTGATGGCTATAACATTAGCGAAGATTTTGAAGCCAGCATAAAAGGTGATTTTGAAAAAACGGGCATTGGGTTGACCTACTATGATCTCACAGACCCAGGCTGCGCGCCCGAAGGCGGATCGATTCTTAACATCCTTTCGCTTGCCGATTGGAATTCAGATAACCAATGGGGCACGGGCGGCAACCTTGAAAATTACAGCGACAACCCGCAGTATAACGAGATCAAAAATGCGGCAGCAGACGCATTGATCACCCGCGTAGAGAAATTGATTCCCAACCTGCGCAAGCACATCAAATACATGGAAGTCGGCACGCCCATCACCAACTGGCGTTACAGCCGCAATACGGGCGGCGCGATCTACGGCTCCGAGCAAAGCGTGGACAATATGTACTTCAACCGTTTGCAAGCCAAAACACCGATCAAGAATCTTTTCCTTTCTGGCGCGTGGACTTTTGCAGGAGGCATGAGCGCAGCCTTGATGTCGGGACGGGAAGTCTCGCGCATGGTGGTTGGATATTTGGACAACACAGAAGTAATTCTGACAACAGCGCCGAGTGAACAGTCATCAGTGAGTAGTGAACAGTTGCCAGTTATCAGTGAACAGTTATCAGAGAACAGTAAGCAGTCACCCAATCCCCAATTACCAATTACCAATATCCAGTTACCCACCCTGAAAGCCGTCGGCTCGAACCGCGAATTAAACCTAAACACCCTCGGCAAACCCGCCGTGCTTTTATTCCACACCCAGGAAACCGCCGAAGCCGCCGCCGCTGTCAATGCCTCACTCCGCGCCCAGGATAACTACAAAAGCTGCGACTCGCTCTTCATCGCCAACATAGTGGATTTACACTCCGTCCCCAAACTCTTTCGTGGATTTGCCGAAAAAGCCATGAAAGAAAGTTATGGCAAAGCCGCCGCCTCTCTCGCCAATGGAATAAAAGCTGAAGACTATGTTTTTATCCTGCCCGATTGGGACGGCAGTGCAACCAAAGCCTTTGGCTTGAAAGATACCAACAAAACAGCGGGGGTAGCGGTACTGAATACGGGCGGGAATATCATCGGAACGCATCAAAACCGCGACCTGATTTCACAAGCAATGCAATTGTTGGCTGGCATAAAATAAGTTGAGGTCTCGCATGAAACTCTGGCTGAAATTTACCCTCTCCGCACTCTCTGGCATCTTACTCACCGCCTCCATGCCCGGCTTCGACGTGCCCTTCATCGGCTGGGTTGCGCTCGTGCCTTTGCTCATTGTCCTGCTCACCGCCGAACCGAAACACATCTACCCGCTTGCCCTTCCTTTCGGCATCGTCTTCTCCATTGGCGTTCACAACTGGTATCCAAATATTTTCCCACCCGCACTTGGCTACTTCCTGATCTTCGCCGTTGGCACATACTACGCAGGCGTGCTCCACCTTGGAGTCTGGCTCTACTCGCGCCTGCCTGCTTCGCTCAAACTACTGGCATTACCGGTTGCATGGTCAGCGATCGAATTCGTCAAATACATCACCCCCGTCATCGAAGATTGGTGGTTCGTCCTTCTCGCCGACAGCGCATGGAGATTTCCCGCCGCGCTGCAAATTCTCAGCGTCACCGGCGTCTTCGGCTTGAGCTTTCTCATCATGCTGGTGAATACGGCGATTGCCGCCATCATCCTTCACCTGCGCCAAGCAGACTCTTCCCCGCAAGCCTTTCCCAAGTCTGCCGCCATCGCCGCGCTTCTTTCTGCGCTGATAGTTGGTGCGGGTGCCCTCAGCATTCGCTCCGCTGAAAACGGATTCAAAATCGCCGTACTGACCGACATGGTCAATCAAGACCCGCTCGTTCTCGCACAGGGAGAATTTGCAGGCACACGCGTCACCTCGCCCGAAGTCTCGCAAGCCATCTTCGACACCGACGCCGCGCTCGCCCGTTCGATTGCCTCAGAAGAACCCGCATTCATCGTCTTCCCCGAAAACGAATTCACCGATGCTAACGACTCGCAATTCATAAATCAATTGGGATCACTGGCACAGGAAACCAACGCCTATATTGCCGTTGACGTTCTGTGGAACGCCCCCACCGGTTTGCATGATACCGCCCTGCTCGTCTCACCCGAAGGCGAAGAAACTGCCCGCCGCGCCAAGATCAACATCACCTCCGGCGAAGCAGACGCGGGTATCGTAGCAGGACCGCCCCAATTCTTCTCTACCTCCACACCCTATGGCAATGTCGGTATCTCCGTCTGTTGGGATGTCCACCGCCTGTGGATCATCCGCGAGTTGGCGCGTTCGGGCGCACAGATCATCCTCCTGCCAATGGATAACGACTTCAACGGCACACGCACCTTCCCGCCCTTCCACGCCGCTGACGCCGTCTTCCGCGCCGTGGAAAACCACGTCACCTTTGGTCTGGGGACCGTCAACGGGCTTTCGCTGGTGATCGACCCCTACGGCAGAATCACCGCCGAAGGCAAGCTCAACGAACGCGGCGTGACGGTCGGCGAAACCTTCACCGTTGAAAACCGCACCCTCTACACCCGCTTCGGCGATTGGTTCGGCTGGGCTATGGTCGCTGCGACAATTGGTCTGGCTGCAATCTCCATACTAAAAAAAGACAAGGCATAAAATTTACACAAGAGACACGGAGCAAAAAACCCGCGTCTCTTGTATTTGGGAAAGCTATTTTGGAAAAACCCTATGGTTCAACCTGTTCTGGTCTATTCCATTTTCAATCGCAAACACATTCTCCCATGGCTGTAGCAAAGTAAATTGACAAACAGTACGGCATATGTAAAGGGCTTAACGCGAATGTCACAAATGGGGCGAATAACGCGAATTTTTCATGAGATATTCGTTCTATTCGTAAATTCGTGAAATTCGTGTTAAATATCTTCTGACTTTGCTACAGCCATGCGCATTCTCCGAAGAAGCCTTGACAAATAAATAAACTAAATATAAAATATATAAAGTTATGAGCTATTCCCTTTCCTTCTCGCAAGCGATCTTCGTCGTCCTCTTCGTTGGAGATAAAGTCGCACAAGATTATTTTGACTTTGTCCCGACCAAAGAATTGTCCAGCGCATTGAATATCCCCAACCCGTCGGCAGTCAAGATTTTAGGCAACCTTGCCAGCGCAGGCATCATCGAAACCCGCGAAGGCTCACGCGGCGGCGTGCGACTGGCAAAGCCCGCCGCAGAGATCACGCTGTTGGATGTGTTCAACGCCATCGAAGCAGGCAAGCCCATGTTTCGGCAGGACCATCAACTGCGAGTCACAGGCAAAAAGCCCACCCGCGCCCATCAATCGGTGTATGCCGTTCTCACCGAAGCGGAAGAAAGCATGAAAACCAATCTCGCACAAACCACCATTGCCGATTTGATGGCAAGCCTCAACAAGTAATTCTTTTTTTATCAATAACTATATATATTATGTATGTAGTTTATAAAACAGAACAAGGAGATTGAAAAATGAAAGCACAAGAACTATCAAATATAAAATGGTATCACTACGTAGTAAATTTTTTTGCCGGGATGATTCTTGCGAATGTCGTACCACATTATGTCAATGGCATTTCCGGCAACCCATTCCCTTCACCTTTTGGCAATCCGCCGGGTTTGGGTAATTCATCGCCATTAAGTAATGTGCTGTGGGGGGCACTTAATATGGTCATCGGATATTTTCTCTTTAGGTTCAGCAAGGTTTCAGAAAAAAGAATCGTTTCCTTGATCATTTTCTTCGCTGGCATTGTTTGCCAGGGGGTTATATTAAGTATTGCGTTTTCACGTTAATAAAATTGTTTCAACCTGAAGGTTGAGTTGATGTCAAACCACTATAAGAAGTAATATTTTTTGCATACAACCACATTGGTTCTAAAAAATCAAAACAAGGAGATAAATCGTGAAATTGAAAGTTTTGTTACGCGTCATCGGAGTTGTGCAATTGGTCTTGGGAGCGTTCTATCTTTTCCTGCCCCTGCAATTTCTAGCCATGCAGGGACTCTCGCTCCCCGCCGCTGATAATGCCTATCCGCTCGGAATGCTCGCCGCGCGTTTTCTGGCGTATGGCATCGGCATGTTCTTCATCGCCCGCGACCCCGAAAAGAATCGCTTTTGGATTAACAACATGATTTTGATTCAAGCCATAGATTTGGCAGTCGGCATCTTCTACACCGCAACGGGTATCGTCGCCCTCGCTCACTCAGGCTTCCCCATGTTCAACGCCGCGCTGTTCATCATCCTGCTTTCGCTGTGGCGTCCCAAAGCGGCGCAAGCGTGATCGCGCCCCTGCTCTTCACATGGCTGCAGGGCGCGGATTTCTACCGCGCCCTGCACCGCGAAGCCGTTGAAATGCTGCCCATTGGGGATGGCGAAACCTGGCTGGATATTGGCTGCGGACCCGGACTCGTCACTCGTTTTGCCGCCGAAAGAAAGTATCGCGCCATTGGCATCGACACCGACCCGCAGATGGTCGCCGCCGCCAAGCGGATTGCCCGCCACGCAAATTCTTCAGCGGATTTTCAAACGGGCGACTTCACCACCCTACCAGCGGAATCTGCCCAGGTGGTCTCTGCCGCCTCCCTGCTGGCGGTTCTACCCGACCGTGAAGCGGGTCTGCGCTCCCTGTGGCGTTTGCTACACTCAGGCGGGACTCTGCTCATCATTGAACCGACAAATCAAATGACCAGCGAGAACGCCGCCCGCGCCATCCAAAACGGACTTCCCCAAAAACGCGTCCTCGGCTTGCGCATGTGGGCAAACGCCAGGCAGGGAAACATCGTCCACCCATCCATGTACGAAACCCTCAGCACGGGGTCGCTCCGCTTCTTGCCGCTGCTGCAAGGTTTGGTAGGGGGATGGATTTTGCAGAAATAACATGCCCGATACACAAGAACGGCTGACGCTCGGAATGCCGCCTTCCATCTCAACCCAGCCCTTGACGAAAATCCCGAATCCGATAAAATAACCGAGTATTCATTCGGTTATTTTTTTACCTTGATAACCGAATATAAATTCAGTTATCAAGAGGAAGCATGTCCCCTAAACCCGATGTTAGCGCCGAGCGGATTCCGCTCATCCTCAACTCCGCCATCAAGGTCTTTGCAAAAAAAGGCTTTGAGGCAACTCGCATGGAGGATATTGCAAAAGCCACCAAACTCAGTGTGGGTGGCGTGTATTGGTATTACAAAAGCAAGGAAGAGATCATCATCGCCATCATGGAGCAGTTGATCGACAAGGATGTAAAAGACTTACGCGCCTTGCTCGAAGCCGAAGGGACGGTTCGTATGCGGCTGGAAACCTACATCAGCCTGAGCATTGAGGCGGCACAAGAATACGCACTTGTCGTTTACGAGTTATATTCGCTGGTGCCGCGCAATACGAAAGTACGGAACCATATCCGCGCATACCTGCAGATTTATCGCGACACACTAACACAATTCGTCCAGCAAGGCGTGGAGCGAGGGGAGTTCAAGCCAGTGAAAGCCGGTGAGGCTGCACTGGCATTTGCCGCTCTTTACGAAGGGACTCTCGAATTAGCCATGCTCGAACCGCAACACATCGATTCTAAAAAAACTCTTCTACATTCTTTCGACCTGCTTATGAACGGACTGGAAAACAAAAACCAAGGAGAGAAGCCATGAAAAACGGCATTCAATACAATAAAGTAGTTACGTCCCTGCTTCTTGCTTTGCTTGTAAGTTTTATCTCATTAGTGCCCGGCGGACCCGTTGAAAACAGAGATTTTTCACATTTGCCAGCTCTTGTTTTTTGGGGCTTCAACGCCTTTCTCATCGCATTAGGGTTGACAGGATTCATCACTACCTATTTCGTCTGGAAAAACCGACCCTGGGCTTTTTGGTCAGCCATTCTTATCGGCTGGCTATATATTGTTGTCGTCGCCTCAGACTTGGGCAAAGTGTTTCCCACATCTCCCGACCAAACCGGTTTTGCCCTTGGATTGATCATGATCTTTGACGCCATTTTTGCGTTCAACATTATTTTGTTTTCCCATAAAAACCTTGGACATATTTAGCAAATTTATGAAAACTCTCGTCTTTGCCCCCGAAACCATCAACATCGCCGAAACCACACGCATGGTCGAAATCGCCAAAGCCGTGCGCGAACGCTTCCACTGCGTCTTCTTTGGTTACACCGACAAGTTCTCATACCTCATCACCGAAGCGGGCTTTGAATTCAAACGCATGGAACCCTGGCTGACCGATGCCATGATCGAACATCTCTGGAAGGCAGACCGCGGCGAAACGTTCAGCAACCCTTTCAGCGTGGATTATCTGCGCCAGCGCGTGGAAAGTGAGACCCGCCTCTTTCTGGACCTCAAGCCTGCTGCCGTCGTCATGGGCTTTACCCTGTCTGTAACCTTGTCTGCCCGCGTGGCAGGTGTGCCGCTGGTGTACGTTATGCCATTTCCGTTGACCCGCCCATTTCTGGATGCAGAAATGACCGAGTGGCCCGACATGTTCGATTATCCAGTCCTTCGCATCATCCCAAAATCTGCGCGAAAACGATGGATCAATAATTTTTTCAAAACAACAAAGTTATGGATCCGTCCCTTTGAAAAGTTATCGAAGGAATACGGCATCAAGCCCATCGAAAAAATGCTTGACCTCCTCGAAGGCGACTATAACCTCATCACCGACATCCCCAACCTGACGGGTGTAAAAGACCTGCCGCAAAATTGGCAATACGTTGGACCCATCTTCGCACATCTCAGCGGTGATGTACCGCAAGAGATTTTGAACCTACCCAAAGACAAGCCGCTCATTTACTGCGCAATGGGCAGTTCCGCCAACCGCGCCATCCTGCGAACCGTTCTGAAAAGTTTCGAGGGCGCGCCATATACCGTTATCGCCCCCATGAAGGCGCATTTCGAAAAAGAAAAACTGCGCGTACCTTCCAATGTTCTGCTCTACGATTGGCTGCCCGCGCACAAGGTCAACCCGCTGGCAGATGTTGCCGTCATCCACGGCGGGCAAGGGACTGTGCAAACTGCCTGCGCTTCAGGCACACCTTTTGTGGGCATCGGCTTGCAGCCCGAACAGGAAGCCAACATCGACATGATCGTCCGCCAGGGCAGCGCCATCCGCCTGAGCAAACGATATTTCACCCGTGAAAAAATAATCGAGTCCATTGAGTTTTTGTTGGACGATGACCAAGTCCGCCAACGCGCGAAAGAGATTCAAACTCTCTCGAATGCATGGGATGGGACAAAAAATGCAGCGCAATTTTTGATCAGAAAATTTGGCAACTAAATTCAGGAGAATCATGAAAACAAACATCGAATGGACATACTCCGGCAAGCCCGATGGCTTCTTCGGCACCGGCGCGACTCAAGCAGAACAGAATCTCGTCTGGCTGTTTGGCATCCTCTCCACTGCCCTACTTGGCTGGTTCTGGTGGCACACTTCCATGGACTGGTCTTGGTGGCAATACGCCATTGCCCTCTTGCTCGCCTTGGATGTGCTGGGCGGTGTGGTAGCCAATTCCCTCAATAGCTGCAAACGTTTCTATCACTCCCCCGTTCAACCCGAAGAGACCGGGTTCACTGCGCTGGCAAAGAATCATTTTGTTTTTACTCTTCTTCACATTCACCCCATTCTCATTGGGCTCGTGTTCGGGAACATGAATCTGACCTACGGCATCATCTGGTATGTAGTCATGCTGATTGTCTCTGCAGCCGTTCAACGCCTGCCGCTTTATCTTCAGCGCCCGTCTGCCATGGGAGTTATCATGCTGGCTATTCTGGTGAATTATTACGTCATTTCGCCAGTGGCTGGGTTCGAGTGGTTCATCCCTGCATTGTTTCTAAAGATCGTGTACGGGCATATTGTGCAAGAAGAACCCTATCGTGCTTAAACGAACAGGACGGCGAAAGCCGTCCTGTCTTTTTTATTCAACCCAATCAAAGGTGCGTGTGACCGCTTTCTTCCAGCCCGCATACAGACCTGCGCGGGTCTTCGTATTCATATCTGGCTTCCACTCTTTATCCTGCCCCCAATTCTTTTTCAATTCATCGGTGTCCTTCCAAAACCCGACTGCCAGCCCAGCCGCATATGCCGCGCCAAGAGCCGTGGTTTCTGCCACTTTGGGGCGTACTACCGGCACATTCAAAATATCCGACTGGAACTGCATCAGCATTTCGTTGAACACCATACCGCCATCCACTTTCAAGGTGCGGAGTTTCACGCCCGAGTCTTTTTCCATGGCATCCAACACTTCGCGGGTTTGGTAGGCGGTAGCTTCGAGCGCCGAGCGGGCAACATGTCCTTTATTGACATAGCGGGTCATGCCCACGATCACGCCGCGCGCATCAGACTTCCAGTATGGGGCATATAGTCCGCTAAAGGCAGGGACAAAATAAATGCCGCCATTATCTTCCACGGTTTTTGCCAAGACTTCCACATCCGACGATTTTTCGATCATGCCCAGGTTATCACGCAGCCATTGCACAAGTGCGCCAGCAATCGCAATCGAACCTTCCAAGGCATAAACCGGCTTCTTGTCACCGATCTTGTAGCCAAGCGTGGTCAACAGACCCGCTTTGCTTTGAACCGGTTTCTCGCCGGTATTCATCAACATAAAACACCCCGTGCCGTAGGTGTTCTTCGCTTCGCCTGCTTTGAAACAAGTCTGACCAAAGAGTGCGGCGTGTTGATCGCCCAAATCTCCCGCCACCGGCACACCCCGCAGCGGAGCCCCCGCCCCAACATAGCCATACACCTCCGAAGATGACTTGATCTCCGGCAGCATGGCACGCGGAATTCCCATCACCTTCAAAATCTCTGCATCCCAATCGAGAGTTTTCAAGTTCATCAACATCGTGCGTGAGGCGTTGGTCACATCAGTGACGTGTTTGCCGGTCAGTTTCCAGATGATCCAAGTGTCCATGTTGCCAAAGAGCAACTGTCCTTTTTTGGCGCGTTCTTTTGCACCCTTGACGTTATCCAACACCCACTTGATCTTGGGTCCAGAGAAATACGTGGCAAGCGGCAACCCAGTCTTTTTGCGGAAACGATCCTGCCCGCCTTGTTTTGCAAACTTGGAAATGATGGCGTCCGTCCGTGTATCCTGCCAGACGATGGCATTGTAGACCGGCTCCCCCGTTTCCTTATCCCACACAAAAGTCGTTTCGCGTTGATTGGTCACACCAATTGCAACAATATCTTCAGAAGAGAGCCCGCCTTTTGCCAGAGCGCCCGCCATCACTTCCTGTGTGCGCTGCCAGATCTCCAAGGCATCATGCTCCACCCAGCCAGGCTTTGGGTAAATTTGACGATGTTCCTTCTGATCCAATGCGACCACATTTCCGCTGTGGTCAAAGATAATGAAGCGCGTACTGGTTGTTCCCTGATCGATCGCACCAATATATTTTTTCATTAAAACACCTCGTAGCACAATTGTAAAACAAAAAAAGTCCCCTGCTCAAATGAGCAAGGGACTAAGCAAAACTAGAAACCTACTTTTTTGCTTTCACAGCCTTCTTGCGAACAGCCGCCTTTTTGGCGGGAGCAGTTTCTTCCACTACTGCGTCCGCAACATCTGGCGCACTCATAAAATTAAACAATAATGCCGCCAGCGCCGCACCAAGGAACGGACCAAGGAAGTAGATCAAATAGGTATTCATGTCACTAATGCTCGGAGAGCCAATATACATGGCAGGACCAAATGTGCGTGCCGGGTTCAGCGAAGCGCCTGTAAGCGGGCCGCCCACAAGAATGGCGGCAGTCAACGTCATGCCAATGGCCAGACCGGTCATCACACCGCCTTTGCCCGCCACAGCCGTATGCAAAATTGTGGTCACAAGGAAAAAGGTTAGCAAAGCTTCAAGGATCGTGGCATAGGCAGGGTAATTCGTCAGCACCCCAACCGTGGCACCCGCCTGGATCGTGCCGCCCAAATTATTTGCGACCATGTGAAGAAACCCAGCCGCAGAAATTGCAGCAACAAATTGAGCAAGCCAGTAAAACACTACTTCTGTCCACTTTACGGCGCCTTGTAAGGCAAGCCCCAGTGTTACAGCCGGGTTGAAATGCGCACCCGAAACATTGCCAAATGAATACACAAAAACGGCAACCGTAAACCCATGCGCCAACGCCACCCCAACCAAACCAGCGCTGGAAGCGCCAGCCCCCGCCCCAATGAAAACAAGAGCAAATGTGCCGATAAATTCAGCAGCAAAAACCTTCCAATTGAACATACTATCTCCTCGAAGTTATTTACAGGGTATAACCCCAACACAAGTCTTTTGCTACGAAGTTTCCCAATTTCTAGCGCCGGAAAGGAACGCCTTCCCTGGCATCATCTTCTTGCCAGGCGGTTGGACTTCATCTAGAATCAAAACTCCATCCGCACACATTACCGCGGGTCTTCCATCGACGATAAGCCTGCTCCCCACTGCTTTGCCTTTTGCTTCGCTGACGGCACCCTTCCCTACCTTCAGCACAGTCCCATTCCACTCGAACCATGCGCCGGGCCATGGGTTCATCGCACGGATACGTCGTTCTAAATCCACAGCGGGTTGATTGAAATCCAAACGTCCATCTTCTTTTTTGAGCATGGGCGCGTAGGTCGCGCCTTCATCGGGTTGAGGCTGCGAGGTGAGTTTACCGTCCATGTAGGCGGGCAGGGTTTCGATCAGTAGATCCGCCCCCAGTGTGGATAAAGCTTCGAAGAGTGAACCCGCTGTATCGTCCGGTTTGATGCGGATGGAGCGTTTGGAAAGCATGGGTCCGGTGTCGAGTCCTATATCCATTTTCATGATGGTCACGCCGGTCTCTTCATCCCCAGCAAGGACAGCGGCATTGATGGGCGCCGCACCACGCCAACGCGGAAGCAGCGAAGCGTGAACGTTGATACAACCGTATTTTGGAAGTTCCAACACATCTTTTCTAAGGATCTGACCAAAGGCGGCCACGACGATGAGTTCGGGGTTCCAATCTCGCAGTTGCTGCATGGCTTCTGGGTCACGCAATTTTTGCGGCTGCATGACGGGAATGTTCAATTCCTGCGCCAGCACTTTTACTGGCGGCGCTTTGAGTTCGCGTCCGCGCCCCGAGGCACGGTCTGGCTGGGTGACAACGCCAACAACTTGATAGTGTTTCGCAAGCGAACGGAGGGAAGAAAGGGCGAAATCGGGCGAGCCCATAAAAACTACACGGATTGTCATGCCAGAATTCTAGCATAACAGTACCATTGGGTGAAAAACCTTGGTTGCATGATGTGTTAATTAATTGTACAATAGCCAAAACCAATTAATTCGGAGGAATAAATTCATGTCTCAAGAACCCATGTCTGATATCACCCAGGACGACAAACTTTGGGCAATGCTTGGCTATATCATTCCATTGATCGCCATCGTTGTTCTTTTCATGGAAGATAAAAAGAATCGTCCCTATGTCAAGTTTAATGCTGTGCAGTCCATTGTTGCGACTGTGGCGTTGACCATTATCTCAACCATTACCCTTGGCTGCGGTGGTGTTTTGTTCTTTGTTATGTTCTGGTGGGCTTACCAGGCATATCAGGGACAGGATGTTAAGATCCCCATGATCAGCGATTTCATTCGCAATCAGGGCTGGGCGTAATTTCAAACCCAGTTAATAAAAAAGACCCGCGCCAAAAGCGCGGGTCTTTTTTTGCGCAACCGTTCTTAATCACTCTGCGTATGGTACATGATATATTCATATACAGGAGATCATCATGACAGAACAGCTTCCCCCGCAATCTTTTGAGCCCCTCACTCCGCAGGAGGAACGTCAGTGGGCGATGTTCGCGCATTTGGGTATTCTCACGAACCTTTTCTCAGGTGTGCTTGGTCCGCTCGTACCACTTGCCATCTATTTTATTTACAAGGATCGTTCGCGGTATGTGGCGTATCAATCTTTGCAGGCGCTGGTCTTCCAACTTATTTGGTGGGTTGGCGGCAGCGCATTGGTAGGCATTATATGGGCAATCACTGGGGCATTGAGCGCTGTTGCCATTGGGCTGCTCTGTATGCCGTTTGCGTGCATTCTCAGCTTAATTCCGGTCGCGGCATTGATATACGGCGTTTATGCCGGGATCAAATGCAACCAGGGTGAAGATTTCAAATATTGGCTCATCGGCGATTGGTTTCGCAGTACCTTGATCGGTTAGTAGAAAAATCCCCTTCGTTTTGAAGGGGATTTTATTTTTACGGAATAGTTGGGGCAATATCTGCACCAAGGCGAATTTCAATATCTACGCTTTGGTTCATGTCGGGTACGAACTGCACCTGCCGATCTGCAATCCCGAAGGTGGCTTGCAGCCATTTGATGGTATAGAGTTTGGGTCCATACACCACAATCACAGTCTGACTGTAGGCTTCGGGGGAGGGCGCTACTTCTACTACATTCATGCCGTAGGACTGGAAAACAGCCCCCGCACGCTGATCTAGTCCGGGCGTAAAGGTTCCATCCATAATGCGGACGCGTGCCTCTTCCTGCTGCATGGCTTGAGCAAATAGAGCCGCATCGGTGTAGCCAACAGGCACCGCCAGCGGGCTGGTTGGACCGGTGGAGGTAAAAATCTCATCACGAAGAACACGGATCTTATCCATGACTGGCTTGAGGATACTTGCTGCCTCGCCGCCCAAAACGGTGTTGTCAAAAATAGCCATGCCTTGTTGAGGGTCGATCACGCCGGTTTTGACGCTGGCAACAGAAATATCCTTGCCGAGTACCGCCAGTTTGAGCGCCTCATCGAAACTCATATTTGTCTTGATACCGTAGGAAAGATCGTTATACAACCTTGGGGCAGCGCTGATGAATTTCGGAAAATTATCTGGATTAATGATAATGGTCTGCAAGCCCAAAATCACCTGCTGCTGACGGCGGGCGCGGTCGGCGTCACCACCAGAGGTATGACGGTTGCGGGCATACGCCAGTACCTTCCAACCTTCGCATAATTGTCTCTCACCCCCGGGGGTGATCACAACCTTATCCATGCCCGGACCTACAGGGTCAAGGGTTAGTTTTTCGTTGGTTTCAACACCGATACAACCACCGATGGCAATCAATTCATCTACCATTTTGGTAAACACATTGAAATCGACCTGCACATAATAATGGACGGGTACGCCCAGGAACTGCGAAACGGTCTTCATGGCAAGCCCGGCGCCGCCGCCCGGCAGTTTTGCGCCTTCTCCGCTCGGATACGCCGTATTGATACGGCTATATCCAAACCCGGGGATGTTCACCCACATATCGCGCGGAATGGACAACATTCCCGCCGTCTTGCTGACCGGGTCAATGGTAAACAGAATCATCGAGTCAGAACGAGGCGGACCTTCGTTTTCGACCAGGTCGCGCTCATCCATACCGATAAAAAGGATGTTAATGCGGCTGGCGCCGTCCCATGCGGCAGGGAGGTTATTACTCGGCGCAGCAATATCCGGCGCGGCGGGTAAATCGACACTGGCTTCGGGTGTGCCTTCTTCATTTACAGTAAAGCCATCCCCCACATTTACCTCACCACACTGAGCAGGAGCAATGCCCGGCAATTCGGTGAACGTCCAACACTGGGCAAAATTATTTACCAGAATGAAAACAGTAATGGCGAGAGCAGCCGTGATCCCCCAAAATATGACCTGTCCTACCTTTATATTTTTCAAAAAATCTAATTGTTTCATGTAATCTTTTATACCTCAGGGCTTAATATATACCATATCCAACCCGAGACGTTCCAAGCCCAATTGCGCCCAATACCCAAGCGCCGCGGAATTTTCCTGAATACATTTCATCATCACAGGGATGGCGCGATGGTCGCGTAATTCTGCCAATGCCTTCAACGCCAAAATGCGGACCGCCTGCCTGCCTTCTTTCGCCGCTTCGATGAGATCGGGAACAGCCGCATCGCCCAGCTTGACAAGGGCATTCGCCGCAAGCCCCGCCGTGAGCGGGTCGCTGTCGCCCAAGGCTTGAGTCAACGCTGTGAGCGCCTCTTCACCCGGGTGGTGCGATAATGCCAGCGCGGCAGCGGCACGAACTTCAGCGTTGGAATCGCTCAAGTGGAGAAGCAGGTCTGAGGTTTGGGTTTGAGGCGCGGCGGCTAAGGCGCGGATCGCCCACCAGCGGGTATCCGCATTTTCGGAGCGAGTCAACTCACGCAGGGCGGGCAAAGCCGCCGATCCCAATTCTACAATGGCAGGGATGGCGCGTTCTGCACGCTCATCATCGCCGCTGGTAAGTTCTTGAAGCGGGTCTTTCATTCAAGCGGTTTATTTTGCAGGCGGAGGGACGGGTAGGGCATCTTGCGCGGTGTTCACCCACTTATCGCCTTCTTCGATCAACATGACGGGAATATCATCCACGATGGGATATTTTCGTCCGCAATCCTGACAGATGAGCCAGCTTTCTTTGTGAAGGGTGAGCAACCCATCTTTTTCGCGGACACAGTGCGGGCAACGTAAAATTTCAAGCAATTCAGTACTAACCATAGTTACTCCTTATTCGGGAAGGGATTGTATCATGCGCTGTTTATGCGTTATGAACTAAAACCGCAGAGTTGATTTTTGCGGGCAAGCCTGAGCGGATTTTCTGTGCCCGGTCCAAATTGACAAACAGCCGCCCACGGTTCGTAATGGGTTTGGAATTGATCGGTGAAGTAGACAAACCCGCCGCGCCAAACCGTGCGCGAGACGGTAATATCGGCGCCCTCGGCGGCGTAATCCACTTGTTCGATCTCGCCTTCTGCCAGTTCGGAGTTTTCTTCAAGGATCGCTTCTGGCGCCGAAACCACATTTTGCGGACCGGTGGTATCCCATGTGACTGAACGCCCATCAGAAGTGGAATAGATCTTCCAGGTAATGGTACGCGCAGGCACGTTGACGTAGGTTTCCATCAACATCCAATAAGGGGTATCGTTTTGAAATTTGAAATCAACCAAGGGGAAGTAGACCGTGGCATCCATGCCGGCGAGGTTGCCGTCTACATAACCGCTTTGGTTCAATTCGTAATACGAAACGCGATAGGCATGTGAATATCGTTCAATGACCGGAAACCCGCCATAAAATACAGTTCGAAACAAGGTGGTGCTCACCTGACAAACCCCACCCCCCACGCCGGTGATGGTGCGCCCGCCATAGATGATAAGCGCCTCGGCATACCCATTTTCAAGGCTGACATCGCCCAGAACGCTGCCCATTGAAAAGACTTCACCGGGCGCGATCAGCAGACCATGATATTGAGCCGCGGCAGTGACGATGTTTTGAATTCGTGCCTCGCTGGAGCCATAAAAATAAGTGGTTTGCGAGGCAACCAACTCGGTAATACCCAAGTCGGCGGCGGTTGCCTGGTCTGTCACGGCGGGCCATTGTTCGGCTACTGCCAAATCCACCCGATGTTCGCCGCGCAAAAGCGCTCCATTAATGGCAGCGACGCTGGTTTCCACATCCAACACCCTGCCCACGGTAGAGGCAGAAATAGGTTCTATGCGCCTTGAGCCTTCGTTGAAAGTAAAACGGGCGCTCTTTGAATTGCGGTCTACCTGCACCTTCAAATCATTCAACGACTTGCGCAAGGTATCGGGGTTCAGCCCCACCTGCATGGTCGTCACCCCGCCAACCTCCACCGCATTAAAAGACAGCATGTTCGCCAAAACTGGCACATCAAACGTCCACGGACCAAAATCGTTTTCTCCATTGGGCATGTACATGGTGAACGGTTGGCTCAGCATCACCCGCACCATTTCTGCCTGCGGAGAGACATCCAACAACTTCGGCGCGGCTTCCACGATCACAAGCGGAACCTCGCCATCACGAAAGCTCTGCAACTGTCCGCCAAGATACACAAGCGTGGCATCCAAATTCAACGTACGCCCCAAACGCCCTGGCTCAGAAATTACATTCGTACCGTCCAGGCGAATGTATGCCTCTGCCACAGGTTGGTTAACCTGTGCGGCAATATTTTGCAAATAAGCATACGCCACGCGCTGGTCAAAGAGCACCACGGGGGCAACATCTGCACCCAAGCCGCGCGCACGCACCTGTTCAGAAAGAGCCTCAAAAAAACTGCCGCCGCGTCCATGCGCATACGCGGCATTGGCGCTGCCGGTTGGATCGAACACCATACCCAATTCTGCCGGAGATGCCACCCACACACGCTCACCATCACGGAAAAGAACTTTCCCCGTATTCGGGTAGGAAAGAGTCTGGTTCAATTTTAGGGCAGCTTCATTCGGCGTCAGACCCGAAAGGTCTACCCCTGCCACAGAAACCCCGGGGAAGATCCGCCCGGCATAGATCAACTGGGAAGAAAGCATCCACACAAGGGTAATAACAATAAACAAAGAAAGCCCGCCAACAAAAATGGCAAGCGCCTGTTTTGGAAACGATCGTTGAGAAATCCATGCGTTCATAGACAGAGATTATAACGAAAAATTAAAAACGAAAATGAATAGGAACTTAATCTCAAATGAAAGTTTTTCAGTACAATACCCCAAGGAGAATTTGGATGAAACTTAACCTGCCCCGCGTTCTGCCTTTTGCATTAACTGTCGTCATCGCTCTGGGATGCAACCTCGCCTCACCCTCCACGCCAGAACCTGCTCCTGCCACCGAAGAAGCAGCCCCCACCGAAACATTTACCGCCACCCTGCCCCCACCCACAGAGACTCTCACCCCCAGCCCCCTCCCACCGACAGAGCCCCCCACCTCCACGCCCACCGAAACGCCAACACCCATCCCCACTGTGGAGAGCCTCAAAGCCAGCGTCACCGCCGATAAACTCATCTGCCGGTATGGACCCGGCGCAAAGTATCTTTATCTAATTGCGTTCAACAAATCCACACCCCTGCGTTTGATCGGTCGTACAGACGGAATTAATGATTGGATATTGGTCGAAAATGGGCAGCAAGATTGCTGGGTCAATTCGCAGTTCATTGAGTTGAAAGAAGAAGGAAATTTACGTTCGCTACCTTCTGTTTATCCGGTTGGGTACAAAATTCCGGTTTCGCCGTATTACGGTCCAACCACCGTACTCAGCGCCACCCGTGAAGGCGACCAGATAACCATCTCATGGATGGAGATCATCGTCAGCCCGGGCAAGTATGAAGATGAGAACATGTTCCCGTATATTGTTGAGGTTTGGTACTGCCAGGATGGCGAAATCCATTTCGATACGCTAGGTTCACGGCTGCCCTTCATCACATTCACCGACCAGCCCGGGTGCGCCGAACCCTCACGCGGACGCGTCTACATTCAAGAGAAACATGGCTACGCCGGTCCGGCGGATATTCCGTGGCCCACAGAGTAAAACGGTATTGGCGGGTTTATTCTTCGCCATTTTTCTGCAAGACCTCAAGCGGATTTCCGCCCCGCCAAAGTTGCAGTCCATGCAGAATAAGCCCCAGTTGAGAAAAGCCCAACCAGAACAGAACCACTGTACACACGAGAGAGGCGGTGTCGATCCATTTTGGCATGGATTCCCGCAGAGTCTGCATTTGCTCCAGCCAGCCGGTCAATTCTGCATCGTATCCATTCAACATTTTGAGCAGGTCTTCAAGGTTTTGCTTTGTCTCTTGAAAATCACCGCCAAGTAAATAAGATGTATCGTTGATAAAAATGGAGGCGCGTTGGGCAAGGTCTTGCACATCTGCCATCTCGGTATCCAAGGCTTCTACTTCTACAAGAATGCCTCGCAGCAATTCATCGCCTGGCACTTCAAAATTTACAAAAGGCAGGGCGTTCAAGCTGTTCAGGGCGTCTCGCAGGTCGTTCAAAATCACGCGGACTTCAGTGATGCGTGCGCGTGTATTTTCGAGGGTTGGGATCAGGTCGTCATCCAATGTCTGGTTAACCTGTTTCAACAACTCTTCTGCATCTGCTGTTTGCTGGGTAAGCGCGGCAAGCGCATCTTCAGCCGATTGGATGATGCGCAGGGCGCGCTCCACTTCCATTTTTGCGCTTCGCAGATCTGTTTGAATTTGGGAGAGTTGGTTCTGCGCTCCTGAAAGTCTGGTATCGGCTTCAAGGGTGAGCGGCTGGTTATACACCCATGCCAAGATCATTCCCACAAGACTTGCCAATAACACCAGCGAACTGAACCCAATTAACGCGCCTGCCAGATATTTCTTCATTACGCCTCCAGTCATTTTGAATATTAACACCTTTGGTCGGTTTCTTAGAGATTGTTTCTTAAGTAACATGAATTATGGATAACAATTTTTGACCACAGATAAACAGGATTAGAGATCGTTTTAGAACAAATCCATTTTCTAAATCTGTGTGAATCTGCGTTCATCTGTGGTGAATTTCGACAAGATTTCTTGTAAATTACTGACGTTAAGTACTTTTTTGTACACAGATTGCGCTGATTTCACGGAAAAATCTTTTAAAAAATCCGTGTAATCCATCATATCTGCGTACTTAACTGATGTTACGCAGTAGGGGCGACCCGCCCACATCCATGAGAACTTTCTTTCGCCAGCAAGGGTCGTCCTTGCCACAGCAACCCTTGCTTTGGGATAAAAGCCCTGATATGACTTACGCAAAACTCACCGTTTATAGACGGAGATAAGCGCAAAAGACAAAAACATGGCTGTAGCAAAGCCTTAAATTCTTAATGCGAAAAGCGCGAAGTAGGCGAATTTCGCCAAAATACTTTTTTTATTCGCGTTATTCGCCTCATTTGCGTCATTCGCGTTAAGATTTTTTGTCTTGTCGAACGACAGCGCATCTTTTACGCATGACTAAAAGATTTTGCGTAATTCCTGCCTGATAGACCTTGACGGGTTTGCCCTACCGAAAATCGCGTAAGGTGAGGTTTTAAGACTTTGAGAAAGCCATATAAGTCCAGTCTAAAATGCTTGACAAGAGCTTCGAGTTAGACTATCATCTAATTAGATATACGTCTAACTCAGTCATTTACCTAACCCGTCCCCCTTTTGGAGAGAGAGGACAACCATGTCAATCTTAACGCTTGAGCCAATTACAACAGACGAAGAAAAAGAAATGCCCCTTTCAAATGCCGAAACCGCAGAAACCACCCGCAGCCTCTTCACCCACCAAACCGGTCAGGCACTTGTGGCACTGGGGACACTCTTCAAACACGTCCCGCCTTTCAATGAGAGTGTTGGGCGAACCACCAGCGAGAACCTGATCGCCCTCGGGAAAAAATTACAAGGAATGAAATAAAACAATCTCTTCCGCAATGACGAACAAAACCTCCTCCCCCGCCATCATTTGGGATTTTGGCACAGCCTACGAACTTTTCATCAGTCTGCATGTATTACTCGCACCGAATCTGTTCGGCATTCGCCCGTCCTATGCCGCCAGTGTGCGAGCCAGAATTCCGGCAGCTGAGAGAAAACTACTCGAAGAGATTTACCCCTTTCTCGGCGTTCCGCTCAAATGGCTGCATGAACTACCCGCCCCAAAAGATGCCATCAGCGCACTTTGGTCGATCAAACAAATTCCACCTGTAGAGCGTATGCGTACGGTTTATAAAATTGGAGAACCCTACGAAACCTCAGATCCGCAGGAAGCAGAAAAACACAGCCTCTTTCAAAACACCCTGCTTCGTATTGCAGAGGAAAGCAAATTCACACCTGCCGATGTCGATGCCCTGCATAAACTGCTGGGAAAAAAACAAAACGGGCTCAAACGATCAGAAGTTGAAACCGCTCTGGCATGGTGGAGTAAACAAGAAGAACTCGGCGAAGCGTTTCTAGCCGCCTTCCACTCGTACTATCAAGCATTTTTTGAAGAGGAAGAAAAGCGCATCGCCCCCGTCCTTCAGGCTGGGTTGGAACAAGCCCAAGCCTTAGCCTCCACTGTGAGTTTTGAAGAGCTTTTTTCCGAACTCTCACAAGGGTTGCAACTCGGAGAAGAATTCAACGCGGAAAAATTCATCCTCGTCCCCGCCTTTTGGACAACCCCACTGGTCTTTTTCGATAGATACAACGCCCAAACCATGCTGCTCGCATTCGGCGCACGCCCAGCCGATATGTCCGTCGTCCCCGGTGAAATCGTCCCCGAATCCCTTGTCCGCTCGCTCAAGGCGCTTGCAGACCCCACCCGCTTGAACATTCTGCACTATCTTAGCAACGAAAACCTCACCCCCTCCGAGATCGCCCGCAAATTGCAGCTCCGCCCCCCCACCGTGACACACCATCTGCGCGAACTGCGCCTCGCCGGTCTCGTAGAGCTATCCCTCGAACACGAAGAAAACCGCTACACCGCCCGCAAACCGGCATTCGATGCTGTGTATGCCAACCTGCAAGCCTTCCTCAAAGGTGAAAATTCAAAAGAACCAAAATGAACACCAACAACCGAATACACTTCAACCCTTTCCGCATTCTGGGAGAATACGGCTCCCACCTCAGCGCATTCAGCCCGAATGCGCGTCTTTATTTACTCAACGTGATCCTCACTGGCTTGGTCATGGGCATCTTCCGGCTCATCTTCAACTTCTTCGCCCTAAGCCTCGGCTTCGACGAATCTGTTCTGGGCAACCTCATCACCACCAGCAGTTTTGTCGCGTTGATCTCTGCCCTGCCCATGGGCTACCTCTCCGACAGCCTTGGACGAAAATCGTCATTGATACTCTCCAGCGCCATGCTGGCACTTTCCATTCTCGCCATGGCGATCTGGAAGTCAGAATCCACACTCTACGCCATGAATGTCGTCTCAGGGCTGGCACAAAGCCTGGGCGGCGTGACCATGGCGCCCTTCCTCATGGAAAACAGCGGCGACAAGGAACGCACCTACCTCTTCAGCTTTGGGCAGGGACTTCAAATGACCTTCGCCTCTGTTGGCAATTGGATCGGCGGCTACCTACCCTCCTGGGTTGGGCAATCACAGAACGTTGCACCCACCAGCAGCCTCGCATACGGCAATACCATTCTCATTGCAGGCGTCGGTGCGATCATTGCCATCACGCCGCTCCTATTCATCAAATCGCCAAACATTGCCAAAAGCCAACGCGCTGTTTTCTCGCCCTTTCAATACGCAGCAAAAAACCCGGGCTTGCTTTCAAAACTGATTCTGCCAACCCTGCTCACCTCATTGGGCGCCGGTCTTATCATGCCATTTATGAACGTCTATTTCAGGGTCGTTCACAACCAGCCAGACCCCGTGATCGGAACTCTCTTTGCATGGGGATCGCTCGCCATGGGGCTGGGGTTGTTGATCGCACCGCCGCTGGCAGACCGCACCGGCAAAATTCAACTTGTGGTCATCACGCAGGCGCTCTCCATTCCCTTCCTCATTTTGCTGGGGTTCTCCCCCATCTTCTGGGTTGGTGCCGCCAGTTACTACATCCGCCTCGCATTGATGAACATGAGCAGCCCCGTCTATCAGGCATTTGTCATGGAGCATGTAGATCACTCTGGGCGCGCCACCGTTGCAAGCCTCACCAGCATGGCATGGAATTTCGGCTGGGCATTCAGCCCCACCGTTAGCGGATGGCTGCAAGTGAAATATGGTTTTGGTCCGCCGTTTATCGGAACCATTGCCCTCTACACCATCGCCGTCACCATGTACTGGGCGTTCTTCTGGCGCAGAACCATCGAGCCTGCCGCCGCACAAGCAGCAGCAGATTAAACAAGACCAACAGGGCATTTTGAAAATGCCCTGTTTTTTATATAATCAAACCATGCTACAAACCGAAACAAAGCAGGATATCCTCATCATCGGCGGCGGACCCAGCGGACTTTCCACCGCGCTGCACTTGCAAAAATTCGCCCCGCATCTTACTCCCCGAATCCTGATCCTCGAAAAGGAGCATTATCCACGCCCCAAACTTTGCGCAGGCGGGCTGGTGGTGGATGCTGAAAACATCCTCGAAGCTCTGGGTTTGGATGTAAGCGAAATTCCGCATGTAGATGTGGAAAAGGCACATTTTGATTTTGCCGGCAAAGGGCTGAATATCCACCTGCACAAACGGCGGGCGCTGCGGGTCATCCGGCGAGATGAATTTGATGCCTGGCTTGCTCAAAAAACACAGGAGCGGGGCATTTCCATTCGGCAGGGTGTAAACGTGCGTCACATTCAAGCCCAGGAAGAGCACGTTATCATCAGAACCGATCACGAAACATTCACCGCCCACATCGTCATCGGTGCAGATGGCTCCAACGGCATCACCCGCCGATGTATTTTTCCGCATGACCCTGTTTTTACTGCAAGAGCCCTCGAGGTAATAACACCTGATTACACCGATAAAACTTTTGAGCGCCGAAAAGAACAAGCCTATTTTGATTTCTTCCCCGTACCGCAAAATATTGCCGGATACGTGTGGGATTTCCCAACCCAAATAAATGGCAACCCCATGCGGTGCTGGGGCGTATATGATACGAACCTGCTGGCAAATTACGAGCGCCCCCCGCTCTTAAAGCCGCTTGCAAAGGAGATGCAAACCCAGGGCTTCAATTTGGATGACTATGAACTCAAGGGACATCCCATCCGCTGGTATAGCCCGCAAAATAGAGTTTCGATTCCCCGGGTGCTGCTTGTGGGTGATGCGGTTGGCGCCGATGCGATTTTTGGCGAGGGCGTTAGCATGGCGCTTGGGTATGGTATCATCGCGGCGTGGGAAATTGAAGAATCCTTTCAGCGTGGGGAATTTTCATTCCGCAAATACAAGCACCGGTTAAGAAAGAGCGGGTTGGGTCAGTCCCTTTTTGCAAGATGGTTTCTGGCACAGGTCATTTATACATTCAAATGGCGCTGGTTCCAATTCCTCCTCTGGCGGATATTAAAACCAATTGTGACATTTGTCGCGTGGACATTTATTCTGAATTGGAGTAAAAAAGATTTGAGAAAGTAAAGAAGGAAAAAGTACAATGGGCACCGCAGACCTCCACATCCACTCCATCTACTCCCCCGATGCAACCACCACTGTGCGCGCAGTTCTCAAACAAGCTGCTGACGTTGGGCTTGATGTCATTGCCGTTACCGATCATGATGATTTTCGCGGCTCGCTGGAAGCCCAGGAGCTCGCGCCAAAATTTGGAGTTGAAGTGATCCCTGGGGCTGAAGTAACCACAAGAGATGGTCACCTTGTTGCGCTTTTTATCAAGTCCCTGCCCCCGGCAGGCATGTCATTGATCGATACCCTTTTACACATCGGCGAACAGGGCGGGCTTGCCATTGCCCCGCACCCATTCAATAACCTGCCCGGCAGCCTCAAAATGGAATCTGTGTTGGGCGCGCTGGCAGATCAACGGGCAAAAGTTCCGCTAAAGGGTATTGAAACCCATAACATGGGTACGCAAAACTTTGACAAGGTGGCGCGTAAATTATCGGTCTTCCTCCCCCTTGCAAAAATTGCCTCCAGCGACGCGCATATTTATTGGGCAATTGGCGCGGGGCGTACCCAGTTTGAAGGCAAAACAGCGGAGGATGTGCGCACAGCGCTTCTTAATAATAAGACAACCCCCATTCCATATGAAGGCGAATCTTCGGCAATTGCAGTATTAAGTTGGGTACGTCGGATTGCCATGCGTAAATTTGGGTATGCTTCTGATGTGGTTTCAGCATCCACCCCCATCAATACTCAGCAGATGAGTCAATCCATGATCCAACGAGTGAAACGAAAAAAGGTCGGCAATTGAGCCGACCTTTTTTATTGAGCGCGGATTTTTTTGATGAAGCCGGGTGTGTTCAACTCACGTTCCAAAAGGTAGGAAAAATATCCCTGCATGAGCGCCTCCGCCTCTTTCTGGACTTCGGGGCTGGGGCGGGCAACTGAAGCATCTCTGTAGCTGGAGCGCTGGAAGTGGCGCAAATATTTAAGCGTCTCCAACGAAATGCGTGTCAGGTTGAGCAGCCCTTCCCCACAGCGAGGGCAGATTACCCCACCTGCCATAAATGAAAAAAACTGATCTTCCGGCAATATCTTGCGGTTGCAATTTGCACACTCAAAAAGCTGTGGGCGAAAGCCAACCGCATCTAACAAACGCATTTCATAATAGCGAATGGGAAGCCAGACATCTGTTTCCTTTTGAATACGCTCAAACGTCTCCACCAATAATCGAAAAACAGAAGGGTTGGCGCCTTCCTCTTCGTAGGAAAATCGCAGCAACAATTCCACTGCGTATGCCGCATGACCGGTTTTCATCAGGTCTTCGTGCAATGGCAGGAAAGCGTTCAGCGTCTCCACCTGGGTCACAATGAGAAGGTCGCGCCCTTTGGCGAGTTGGACAGAAATATGCGTAAACGGTTGTAAATGTCCCGCTTTACGAGATGTAACCTTTCGCGCCCCCTTTGCCAGGGCGCGCACCATGCCTTGCTCACGGGTATAGAGCGTTAAGATGCGGTCTGCCTCGCCCCAATCGGCATGTCGAAGCACAATGGCAGAAGCGCGGAAAGAACGAAAGTCTGTCATGATGATTGAAGAAAGAACACTTGCCGTTAAATCTCTGTTACCAAATGTTTGGGAACAAAAGCCCCGGGTAAAAGTTCATTGACGCTTGTTTCTTTGACAAGCTCGCCTTTTCCATTTCCAAACAACACGACCATATCCAAGGCGAATTCAGCCATCACTTGCCTGCATCCGCCGCATGGAGAACCACCGTTATTCGTCACGACGGCAATGATTTCAAATTCGGTCTCCCCTTCCGAAACCGCCTTGAAAATGGCTACACGCTCAGCGCACATGGTTTGAGGATACGCCGCATTCTCAACATTTACCCCTGTAAATATCCTTCCCGTTTTTGTACGCAACGCCGCCCCCACCGGATAATTTGAGTAGGGAACATACGCCCTCCGGCGCGCTTCATTTGCAAGGTCTATCAACGATTGTTTTTCTTCATTCGTAATTGTCATTTTTGGCTCTTTTTGGGTTTTCGCTCAAGTTTACGAATTGCCCTTGCGGGCATCCCCACCACAAGTGTATCCTCTGCCACGTTTTTGGTCACAACTGCCGCCGCACCGGTTCGGGCTCCATTGCCTAATTTTACCGGAGCAACGAGCATGGTATCTGAACCGATGAACACATCTTCACCGATCTCGGTAGCGTGCTTCTTCTCGCCATCGTAATTGCAGGTGATCGTCCCCGCGCCAATATTGGTATTCGCCCCGATCTGGGCATTGCCAATGTAGGAGAAGTGTCCCATTTTTACGCCTTCACCCAAATACGAATCCTTGACTTCGCCAAAGTTGCCCATATGCACATGATTGCCAAGATGCGCCCCTTTACGAAGCCGTGCGAAAGGACCCATATCCACATCATCTTCCAATATTGCGCTTTCAATATCTGAAGATAAAATTTTGCATCCATTGCCAATAGTGGAATTACGAATGATCGTATTTGGACCGATCACATTTCTTTCGCCGATCACGGTTTTTCCAAAAAGGTGTGTATTCGGCATGATGACCGTATCCCTGCCGATCTCAATGCCTGATTCAATATAAGTGGAGGCAGGGTCGATCATCGTCACACCGTTCAGCATATGCATCTGATTAATGCGGCGGCGCATCGCAGCTTCACATTCCGAGAGATGTACGCGGGTATTCACACCAATCGTCTCTTCAAGGTCATCCATCACTACCGCTTGAACTGGCAGTCCATCCTTCACGGCAAGTTCAACCGCATCGGTCAAATAATATTCACCCTTTTTGGGATTTTTGGGGATACGATGAAGCGCCTCCCACAACCAGTTGGCATCGAAACAGTAGCCCCCCACGTTCAATTCCTTGACCTGAAGTTGGTCGGGCGTTGCGACATATTCTTCCACGATGGCTTTTACCGTTCCATCTTCGCCGCGAATAATACGTCCAAATCCACGCGGATCGTCTGCAACGACAGTCAACATGGAAATGGGTCCGCTATTTTGTTTTTGAGTCTCGACCAATTTTTGAAGAGTCTCACCGCGTAGAAGCGGCATATCGGCGTAGCACACAACCACAAGGTCTGTCATGCTGCGCAACAAGGCTTCTGCCTGCATCACAGCATGACCTGTTCCCAATTGTGGTTCCTGTAAAACGGTTTGCGCTGTATCGGCGAGATAGGCAATCACAGCCTCTGCCCCATGCCCTACCACAACCACAGGCTTTTCAGTAGTAGCAGATTGGATCGCCTGTAAGGCGTGCCAGATCATGGGTTTTCCACCTACCGTGTGTAAAACCTTTGGCGTGGAAGATTTCATTCGGGTTCCCTGCCCGGCGGCAAGGAGAACAGCGGTAATTTTCATAAGATCACCTCAGATGAAAACAGGATTTGCACGATGAACAAATTGTTCCGTTGCAAATCCCGTTTGGAAAGTTGTCCGCTTATACGGACTTATGTGGCTGGGGCACCTGGATTCGAACCAAGATCCACAGCTCCAAAGGCTGGTGTGCTGCCATTGCACCATGCCCCAGTGCGGGCAAGATTGTATCATAATTTTATTATTCGTTAGAAATCAGCCCCATTTTTTTGGCTTCATCCAATGAAAGAACGTTCGGGTTTGTGGACTTTTTACCAAGGTCCTCAGCTGCCGATTCCCAAAAATCATCACCCGAATCAGCTTTTGATTTCCCAGACGCCTGACTCAGCAGGGCTTCCATTTCCGGGGCGGGTGTCGCCTTGGCGAGCTGATCGGTATGGCGCTTGGCAGGCACAGGCGCTGGCGGGGCCGGAATTGGCGTAGAGTTTAATTTAAGTTCACCGGTCACGCCCATGGAAGATAGCGCTTTTTCAACTTGTGAACGTAATGCCATTAAACCGCGTACGGTATCCAAAATCTGATCTTCAGAAGAGAGTCCCTTGCCAGCGACCAATAAGGCATGTACCTGCGTTACGGGAATAAAAAGCAGGTCATGGTCACCGCCATTAAAAACATGGTAAGACTCTATCGTCTCTTGATGGTTATGTTTTGCAACTTTCAGGCTGGTATTGTGTATCGCCATGAGTGTGGAAATCAGCGAGACTTCCATGCTTGGGTCGTGCAAATTCCCTGTACGGGCATGGATCAAACCGCGTTCATTGAGAAGAAAAACCGCATCTGCATTAAAATCCTGGCGAAAGTTTGCAAGCAGGTCTGAAAGCCTTGTAGCTGGTTCATCAGAGGCTTCGATATCTGCTGATATTTCTGGTGGAAAAATAGTCTGCACCAATCCCAAACCTCGCTCCACCACATCTAAAAAATCTGCCATGGGAACGGGTTTTTCAAAGATGGCGAAAGCGCCGCTGTTTATCATTTCGTTGCGCATCTTTTTTTCGGTCATACCGCTGATAAAAACCACTTTGACCTCAGGATGGCGAGCTCTCACTTTATGCATCAATTCCACTCCGCTAATCCCGGGGAGTTTATAGTCTGTAACGAGCATGTGTATTTGCGCCCTGGAAGACTCTAAAAGCGCTTCTTCCCCCGATTGTGCTTCAAACAGGTTAATATCCTTGTTTTTGAGTGTTTCCAGCGAAGATCTTAACAAGCGAAGAATTTCACGCTGGTCGTCAACAAGCAGTAGATTCCGAATCATGAAGCCTCTCAAAATAAGTACGCAAAGATTTTGAACAAAAATGAAATTTAAAACTCACCTTATACAGCAGGTGTTTCATTATAGCAAAATTCAGAACCCGACTCCACATCATTTTTGACAGGTTTCATCTACGGTTAGAGACTCCACATTCCAAAGAGCAGGTGCCACGGCATCAAGCGTAAACCCACAAAGATGCGGTGATGCAACAGAAAGCCGTACATGAGAGTATAACGGGATGGCAGGAAGTTCCTCTGCCAGAGTGATCTGTGTCTGACGATAAGAGGGTAAGTAGGAAGCATCTTCACGCAAGGATAACTGGGCAGATTGACAGGCGGCATCGTAATTGGAGTTTGAGTACCCTGTTATATTTGTCCCAGCCCAGGTATTAGATTCGTTTGGAATAGTAGAACTCACAAACCAGTTGCAGGGAGGTTCAATACTTTCCACGCCCAAAGCATATTGGGCAAGGTCAAATTGACGTCCAAAGAGAAGCCCATCGGGTCCGGGGGCGTATAGTTCATTTGGTTCCAGAAATGTAACATTCAGTGCAATGCCACATGTAGCAAGGGAATCTTCAAGGAGCACAGCAACTTGTCTGCGCTGCGTGGTGGGGGTTGTATAGAAATTAAGGATAAGAGGCGTGTTATACGCCACATCTTTTACGTTGATCGCACGGCGTGGTGTGACCGGGTCATTATCCACATTCAGCCAACCGGCTTGTTCGAGGAGGGATATACCAATTTCCGGGTCGTAGGGAATGGGTTGAAGGTTTGAATCAAAAGCGGGGTGTTCAACCGGCAGGTAGGAAGTGGGTACAGTGACCAGCCCATGAAAGACTTGGTCGACAATAGTTTGACGGTCTGTACAATACGCAATTGCCTGGCGGGTGTATTTATCGGCAAATATGTTTTGTCGGTCTTTTTGAATATCGTAGCCGTTATCGTAGGAAGCGGGGTTTACGCCCAAGCCGAGCCATTCCATGTTCATTCCGGGGGCGGTAAATAATTGCGCCTCTCCGGCTGCCTGCATTTGTTGCAAGAGACCCGTGTGTGCTTCGAGGTTTATAGTAGGGTCGATCAGGTCACAGCGAGATGCGATCAACTCGGACAGAGCCAGTTCCGGGTCCGAAATGAAGCGAATTTTGATCTTGTCAATTTTTGGGTATCCATCTTCGTTTCGATAATAATAGGGGTTTTTTTCCAGAGTAATTTCACTGCCTGGGAGCCATTCGGCGACGCTATACGGTCCCCAAGTGAGCGGGGTTCTGGATGAGATGTCTACACTGGAAAGTTGATTGGCGGGGAATTCGCTCCAGGCGTGTTTTGGAGCAGGCTGCCAGATGTTGGTGAAGTAGGTTGGGTCAATGTACCCGGGAATGCCAAACCAGTGCAGGGTTTGTGCGTCAGCGGCTTCGTAGGTTGAGGTTCGCTCTATCAAGTAGGTATTGCTTTTCATTTCACGCTGAAGTTCAAACGAATAGATGGAGTCGTCAACAGTGAGTGGGGTGCCATCAGACCATGTCAGGTCTGGGCGCAGACGGAAGGTAACGATCATCTGGTCCATTATGACCGTGGCGTCGCCGTTATATGTAACAATGCAGTCGTTTGCCCTGCAATCCGCGGGACGGATTTGATCTCCTGCTTTCAGGCTGATGATGTTTCCGTTTGTATCGAGAACAGTATCACCGGTTTGTACTTCAACAGGGACGATCTGGGCGTCGCCGTTTTCAAAGCTGGGGAGTTTTGTAAGTATGACAGATTGATATTTGTATTCAGCCATGTCAATCGGTCCATCATAAATTGCGGAGAGAATATTTTTTGCCGCATCGTTTAACTCGCCAAATGGATAGAGGCTGTTGGGTTCCTGCCTCATGCAAACGGTTAGCTGCGTCTGTGATGCTTCTATTGTCGGTGATGGCTGCGTAGAGGGTGTGTATTCAAGTGTAGGTGTGGGGGTTTGTTCAGTGGCGCCAAGGCATGCAGGGATTATGAAAAGTGATGCAAAGATAATAAATATGACGTTTCTCTTTTCCATCAAGACCTGCCCATATTTTGTATACATGTTTCAATTATAACCATTCTATGTATCAAAAAAGAGACCGCTGTGAGCGGTCTCTTTTTTGATGTTGTTCTTATTCTGCCAGCCAGCAGGCGACAAAGTGTCCGGGGCGGACTTCTTTGAATTGGGGTTCTTCCTGTGAACACTGTGAAACTGCGATAGGGCAGCGGGTGTGGAAACGACAACCTGTAGGCGGGTTCAGCGGGCTAGGCACATCGCCTTTGAGGATGGTACGTTCCTTCGTCTGACCTGGATGCGCCACTGGAATTGCGGAGAGCAGGGCTTTGGTATATGGGTGAAGCGGTTCACGATAAAGTGACTCGCGGTCGGTCAATTCAACCATCTTGCCAAGGTACATTACGGCAACGCGGTCAGAGATGTGTTCAACCACACTGAGGTTGTGTGCGATAAAGAGATATGTCAATCCAAATTCAGACTGAAGGTCTTTCAGGATGTTCAACACCTGCGACTGAATGGATACGTCGAGAGCTGAAACCGGTTCATCACAGACGATGAATTTCGGGTTCATTGCCAAAGCGCGGGCAATACCGATGCGCTGGCGCTGTCCGCCTGAGAATTCGTGCGGGTAGCGGCGGGCATGATATTCTTCAAGCCCTACTTTTTTGAGCATATTGATGGCAATTTCCCAGCGTTCTTTGGGCTGCCCAATTTTGTGGATGTGCAAGCCTTCCATTACGGATTCACCGATGGGCATACGGGGGTTCAATGAGGCGTAAGGATCCTGAAAGATGATTTGCATATCGCGGCGCAGGGGCTTAAGCTCGCGCGATCCCATTTTGAGGATATCCTTACCTTCAAACGAAACACTGCCTGAGGTGGGTTCGACTAGGCGAAGGAGGGTACGGCCAACTGTGGTTTTGCCGCAGCCTGACTCACCCACCAAACCGAGGGTTTCACCTTTTTTCACAGCAAAACTAACTTTATCTACTGCCTGTACCCAGGCATTTACACGCTGTAAAAGCCCCGAACGAACCGGGAAGTATTTTACAAGGTTATCCACCACCAACAAATCTGGTTTTGATTGTTTGTCCATTGTATTCATGCGCTAGATATTCCTTTTATTTTCCAGATTTCATCGGGGCGGTATGCCCTTCTGCGTCCTGATAGAGCCAGCAACGAACTTTGTGTTTTTCAGAGATATTAACTAGCGGAGGGTGCTGATCTGTACAAATGGTCAGGTTGTTTTCCACACGGGCGCGGCAACGCGGAGCAAAACGGCATCCCTGAGGCAGGTTGATGAGGTTGGGTACGCTGCCTGGAATGACATCGAGTCGATCTCGGATTTCGCCCAAGACTGGGATTGAGCCGATCAAGCCTTGAGTGTAAGGATGAAGCGGTTCGTCAAATAGTGAAGCGACGGGGGATTCTTCCACGATCTCACCTGCATACATTACGACCACACGGTTCGCCATTTCAGCAATCACGCCAAGGTCGTGTGTGATCAACATGAGGGCAGAACCAAGTTGTTTCTGCATATCACGCATCAGGTCGAGGATTTGAGCCTGAATGGTCACATCTAAAGCGGTTGTGGGTTCATCGGCGATAAGGAGGTCTGGCACACATGCAAGCGCCATGGCAATCATCACACGCTGTGACATACCGCCTGAAAGTTCATGAGGGAAGGCTTCAGCACGTTTTTCCGGTTCGGGAATTCCGACCAGTTTTAGCAGTTCAATTGCGCGTTCGCGACCCGCTTCTTTGCCAAAATCCTGGTGGATATTCAATACTTCGGAAATCTGGTCTCCAGCACGAAAGACTGGGTTGAGCGCTGATTGCGGCTGTTGGAAGATCATGGAAATACGATTTCCACGAATGCTCATCATATCTTCTTCCGAGGCTGTAACTAGATTTTTTCCGTCAAAATTAATTTCACCTTCAATGATTTTGCCGGGAATGCCGATCAGGCGCATAATGGAGAGAGAGGTCACACTCTTTCCACAACCAGATTCGCCTACAATACCTAAAACTTCACCAGGATAAATGGAGAAGTCAACACCATCAACAGCGCGTACAACGCCATCTTCGGTATAGAAATAGGTTTTCAGGTTTTTTACTTCGAGCAGGGGTTTATTGATCTCGGACACGGGTGAGCAAATCTCCTTGGATCATAATTTTTTTTATTTCAATGTACACAATCCGCTAGATTGAACGTAGGATACAAGCGGTTCATAGGTTGTGAGGTGAAAAGAACCGCCAGATGGCTTGTTACGAACCAGGCTGAACATAATAGTCTTTTCAGAATGCCTGCCATCCAAAGGGATGAGCAGAGTCGTAAAATTTGAAAAGAATGGACTGAAAGAGTGAATACGCTGGGGCGTATCGTAATGCAATTCGATCAATACCATCAAATCATTTGACTGAAAGTACTCAAAGGTTTCATCTGTTAAGTTCAACTCATCCCATCTCTTGTCGCCTGATACCTGTTCATTAATCAATGCTGTAATGGAGGCAAGTTCCTGAGAATCACCAGTAAGCAGGGTTTCTTTGCCATAGCAACGAAGGACGCCATACGCAGGTTGGGCATCAAAAACCGGGTAAAACCACAAGGCATCCTTTGTATAGACGGTCAGGCTTAGGTAAATGAACACTGCGATCGCAAGTACAATGGTGAAAATAAAATTCAAGATCGAAGCGTTCTTCCCTGCACTGGGGTCTGAGTATGAACTCACGAAAAATCCTGTGGTCTTACTTCAAGATGAGTGTGATCAAGACACGCACTTGATCACTTTCAGGGATGCCTTGGATTGTAACAGAAATGTTTTTATCCGGCTTTACACGGAGGAGGGTAAGGGCATCACCAATGGGACTTTCAGGGCTGTTGCCGCGTTTTTCCCATCCTTGGGTTTCCAGTTCAGAACGGTAGTATGCGACAAGTGTATCCAGATCACCTGTCACAATATAAGAAATACTTGTATTGCTTGCAGCAAATTTAAGTTGTTCTGCATTCGGGTGAACCGGAACGTCGGTCGGCAGGCCTGCCAAGTTTGCTTCAGCAGTGGTTGTCGCTGCAAAAAGCTCGTCTTCAGTTTTTTGAGGCTCATCAGTAGGGCGTGAACACCCCATAAGAACCAACAACATAATTCCAGAGACTATTATCGTTGAAAAAACATGCTTCATTATCAGATACTCCGTCTTTATCAAGTAGTTTACAGCTTCAGGCGCGGATCCAAAGCGTCACGCAAGCCATCGCCGATGTAGTTAAAGGACAGGGATGTCAGGAAGATGCACAACCCCGGATAAAAGGCAAGCCAGGGTTGCTGCCACATACGTTCCTGAACATTCTGAAGCATATTTCCCCAAGTGGGTACGGGCGGAGTGATTCCAAACCCAAGGAATGATAATGCCGCCTCTAAAACAATGGTACCGCCCAACCCCAAGGTTAGGTTAACAATCACCGGGGCAAGCGAGTTGGGAATCATATGATTTGTGATGATCTTCCAGTCGCTTGCTCCTAAAGCTCGGGCTGCTTGAACAAATTCCTGTTCACGCAAGCTCAAAACCATGCCACGAACAAGGCGGGTTGAGCCCAGCCAGCCGAATGCGATCAACACAAGTGAAATAATGATCGCTTTAGACCACTCATCAGGAAGTCCCGGAATTGTCATCCCGCGAAGCATGGCAGAGAAAAAGAGAAGAAGTGGTAATGTGGGGAGGGTCAACAAAAACTCGACAACTCGCTGAATAACGGCATCCACCCATTTTCCAAAATAGCCCGATATAGCACCGACAAACACGCCAATCGTTTCAGCCACAAAGTTCACAAACACCGTAACAAACATGGAAATGCGAGCCGCATAAAGCAAGCGGCTAAACACATCCCTGCCGAGTTCATCTGTACCAAGCAGGTGTTCTCCTGAGGGATTTGAATAAGAAGGCGCGAGGTTCTGTTTGTAAGGGTCGAACGGGGCAAGAACATTGGCAAAGATTGCCGTCAAAATAAAAATCAGAATGATCACCATACCGACTACAGCAAGTTTATGCCGGATAAAGCGTCGTCCAACAATTACAAACCAGCTCTCTTCTTTGATGGTCGAGAGGGTCTCAGAATCTAATTGTGCAATCGCCATATATAGTATTTCTCCGGTTCTTTAGGAATTTACCCCAAGCGAATGCGAGGGTCTACGATTGTGTAAAGGATATCCCCAAGCAGGGATGCAATCACAACCAATACAGCGCTAATGAAGAGAAATGCCATGGCAACGGGATAATCATTCGCTGCAAGGGCATACACGTATAAAAACCCCATGCCTGGCCAGTTAAACACTGTTTCGGTAATTGTTGCACCGCCAAAAATACCCGGTATTTGAAATACCACAATGGTGATGAGTGGAATCAAACCATTACGCATGGCGTGTTTCATAATTACCACGCGTTCTTTTAGTCCTTTTGCGCGTGCGGTGCGGACGTAATCCTGCCGTAACACTTCAAGCATGGCGGTACGCATAAAACGGCTCCAGCCAGCCATATAAAGCAAGGACAGCACGATTGTTGGGAGGATTGCATGAACGGCAATGTCCACCCACGAGCCTGGTTTTGCATTGATGAGGGCAAGAAAACTTCCTTCTAATGCAGGGCGAACCAAGATGACATTACCAGTGGGCAGGTAGGGGAAGCCAAAAGCCTTGTACAAAGGAGATTGATTCCCGCCAAATAAAATGATCATCATCAAGCCAAACCAAAATACAGGCATTGCCGTCCCAAAGAAAGAGAAGGTGGTTACAAAATAATCCAAGCGGGAATATTGCCTGACCGCTGAGAAAATTCCGATTGGAATTGCAATTACAAGGGAAATGACCGTCGCAGAAAGCATCAAGATCATTGTATTGCGGAGGCGTGATAACAACACATCAGCAACTGGGGAACCACGAGCAACGTTCCATGATACGCCGAAGTCACCGCGAATTACACCAAGAGAACAGGTTGTTTCAACTGCGCGGCATGAGGAAGTTTGTAATTCAGGACGCCCAATATTATCAAACCAATCTTCACCTGTAAGCCAGGCAGTGTAACCCCAAAATGGTCCACGATGCAAACCCAGATACTCCCCAATACGAGCGATCTGTTCTTCAGTAAAGCCCTGGTTTGCACGCCCGCCAGCGCCAGCCATTTTTAATTCATCCAATGGACCGCCCGGGGCGAGCCATAAAATAAAGTAAATAGCCATTGATGCTGCAATGACAACCAGGGTCATCTGGAAGAAGCGCCTAATCAGATAATTGGTCATTGTTTCTTCCCTTTCCAAATAACAGGGGATTTTTTAAAACTGGTGAATTCTTAAAAAAGAAATAATAATTCCAAAATAACTTAAAAAAAACCAGAATGGAGGATGGTGGTTCCCCACCATCCTCCAAAATTACTTACTAACGCGTCTTACTGTTCAATATCGAAGTTTTCGACATTCCAGAATTCGCTGTTGGCGGTCGGATCCATGATCACGCCGGTAACGTTCGGGCGGGTCACGAGGATCTTGGCGCGGGCGAACAGGGGCAGGCTGGGCAGATATTCAGTGAAGATCGCCTGAGCCTTGGCATGTTCAGAAGCCTTGGTGGCATCATCGAGAGCCTGGGTAGCGGTATTGCAAGCCGCATCGAAGTCAGCATTCTCGAAGCCAACATTGTTGGAATTGCCCCAACCGAGTTCAGCGCTCGGAAGTTGGGAGGAGATGTACAGGGTGCATGGGGGTTCCACGCCGGTCAACCAGGCGAATTCGCCGAGGTCGTATGCGCGACCAAAGACCAAGCCATCGGGACCATCAGCAAAGTATTCGGAACCATAGAGTTCGATCTTGGTTTCGATACCGCAGTTGTCCTTGAGCTGAGCCTGAACAACCTGGGTCACTTTTTCACGAAGCGGGTTCTGGCGGGTGCTGTGATTGAAGGTCAACTTATCGGAGCCATTGTCCAAGATACCATCACCATCGGAGTCGGTCCAACCGAGACCAGCAAGGAGTTCCTTACCCTTCTCAGGATTGAATTCATAGAGGGTGACGTTGTCATCACCAGCATAAAGCGGGTGGTCAGAAGCGGTATAGGTGTGCTGAATAACAGCAGCGCCATTGGTTGCACCGTCAACAACAGCCTGGCGATCGATACAATAGGCAATCGCCTGGCGGAAAGCAACATTCTGGAAGAGCACGGAGCCATCAGCAGCCTTGAGGGTTGCAGCAGCGCCAGTGTAGCCTTCAACAGGTTTGGTATTGAAGTCGAGATGTTCGAACACGGTACCAGCAACAACCTGCGGAACCATCAAACCTTCAGCTTCGAACTGGCGGATGAGGGGCAGGGAGCCTTCAAAAGCGGCATCCTGGGTACCGAAATCACACTCACCGGAAGCCAACTGAGCAATGAGCTGGTTGGTATCGGGGATGAAGCGGTAGATCAGGGTATCAACCTTGGGCAGGCCTTCGCCAGCGCGCCAGTAGGTTTCGTTCTTCTCAACGGTCAGGTGATCGCCAGCAACCCATTCGGTCAATTTGAAAGGACCGAAGGAAAGCGGATCACGGTTGACGCTTTCATCAGCGAGAATTTCAGCAGCGCTCATGCTTTCATAAACATGGGCAGGGAACGGAGTAATCATACCGTCGACGAAGTAAGTACCGCTGGTGTAGCTCGGCATAAAGTAGTACTTGTATGTCGTGTCATCCACAACTTCGATCTTCTGAGTCTGGGTGGTATAGAAGTACTTGGAGCTTGGGGTGTCAGGATCAGCGCCGAGGTCATAGGAGAACTGAACATCAGCAGTGGTCACAGGAGTGCCATCTTCCCAAGTAGCGCCTTCAGCGAGGGTGAACTGGGTCACGATCTGGACGGTCGGGTATTTCTGACCTTCTTCAACGGTGACTTCGATGGGATCGCCTTCAGCCTGGTTGAGGGAGATGGTCATACCAGCTTCGAGGGTCACAGCTTCATCCAAAGAACCATCGTAAACAACATCGCCGACACCAACTTCAACGGTGTTCTTTTCAGCAGTGTCGTCGAAGGTGGAAAGTTCGTAAAGCACGCCCTGGTAGTCATAGGTGCGAGCATCATAGGTGTTGTCATAGATAGCTTCGAGAACGAAGGTCTTGACCAACGCAGATTCGCTGTACAGGTACAGGGTGGAAGGTTCCTGAGCCAAACAAGCAACCATCACCTTGGGTTCAGCAGGTGCGGCAGGAGCATCAGCAGGAGCATCAGCAGGAGCATCAGCGGGGGCATCAGCAGCGGGGGCTTCTTCTGCAGCAGGGGCGCCACAGGCTGCAAGGATCATGCTGGCAACGACCAACAGTCCGAGCAAAGCAAACAATCGGTTTTTCAACATTTGTTTTTCTCCTCCAAGAAGAAAATTTGGGTTTAACGTACACAACAGTGAAACTTAAACTTACAACAACGTACTGAGTGCATCACCTCCTTCTATTAATGTGTGCAAGGCAAAACTACCGAAAGCACAACAATTTGAAAAAGAAGCAAGCCGAATTATACCTAATTCCATAAGTGCGTCAACAAAATGAGCCAGTAAACAGGTCGTTCAGTCATATTTTGTGACAAAAACGGGAAACTTATACCCTACTGGAGGACTGTTTTTGTGATTATGCGACTTTAAACCCCGCGTCTCAAACCCAGCCGGTAATTGATTCACCCAATAATTCTGACCCTGCAACCTGAACCTTTCCTCTTCGTTGACATTCCCACTCCCCTGCCATAAAATCCACACACCAACATCCAACTCAAGGAGGCATCATCATGCTCAAGGAATTCAAAGAATTTGTCATGCGCGGAAACGTACTCGACCTCGCAGTCGGTGTCATCATCGGCGGCGCATTCGGAAAAATCGTCGGCTCACTCGTCAACGACATCATCATGCCACTGATCGGCTTGCTCATGGGCGGAGTTAACTTCAGCGAACTGTCTGTCACCGTTGGTGCGGCTCAAATCAAATGGGGCATGTTCGTCCAAACCATTATTGACTTCCTCGTCATCGCCTTTGTCATCTTCCTCATCATCAAATCTGCGAATAACATGAAGAAAGCCCCTGCCCCAGCAGACCCCGCCACCAAGGAATGCCCACACTGCATGAGCACAATTTCCATCAAAGCCACCCGCTGCCCAAACTGTACTTCTGAGTTGAAGGCGTAGCTTGTAGGTCCGGCTTTCAGCCGGACAAATCCATTAACAAAATTGGCAGGCTACATACCCATATCTGGGCACCTAGCCTGCCCAACATTCCACTTTTCACGGCGAGGACAATAGTCCTCGCCGTGTCATTTATAATGTCAGCACCATGAATTTAGATTTCATCAACAAACTCAACCCACAACAGCGCAGCGCGGTCACAGCGGCAGACGGACCTATCATGGTCGTGGCAGGTCCCGGGTCCGGAAAGACGCGCGTATTAACTCAACGCATTGCCTATCTCATCGCACACGAAGGCGTTCGCCCGTGGCAGATCCTTGCCGTCACCTTCACCAACAAAGCCGCCAAAGAAATGGATGAACGCGTCAAATCCATTTTGAACGAGCAGGCGACCGAAGGCATGATGCTTGGAACCTTTCACTCCATCTGTGCGCGGATTTTACGGCGCGAAGCCGAACACCTGCCCGTGGCGCAGAACTTCGTTATCTTCGATGCCGATGACCAGCAGAGTTTGGTCAAGTCGATCATCCGTGAGATGAACTTGAATGACAAACTCTATCGCGCCAACAGCGTCCATGCTTCGATCTCACGCGCCAAGAATGAGTTGATTTTGCCTGATGACTACCCCATCAGCACCTACCGCGACGAAGTCGTGAAGCGCGTGTACACCGAATATCAAAAACGACTCGTAGCCAGCAACGCCGTGGACTTTGATGACATCCTCGTGTACGCCACACAATTACTAGAAAGCAACCCAACGGTACGCGAAAAATACGCCCAGCGTTTTCGTCACGTTTTAGTAGATGAATTCCAAGATACCAACCTCGCGCAGTATGCGTTGATTAAACATCTGGCTTCACATCATAGAAATATCTTTTGCGTGGGTGATCCCGATCAATCGGTGTACGGTTGGCGCGGCGCAGACTATCGCAACATTCAGCGCTTTGAGCAAGATTTCCCCGACTCGCAAACCATTTTGCTCGAACAAAATTATCGCTCACATCAAAACATCCTTGACGTTGCTATGGGCGTCATCGACCGTGCCAGCAACCGCCGCAAGAAACGTCTTTTCAGTGACCGTGGCGCTGGTGAGAAAATTTTCTTCTACGAAGCGCGTGATGATTTCGGTGAAGCATCCTTCGTTGTGGATACCATCGCGCAACTCGTTGCATCCGGTGAGTTTGAGCCGAAAGATTGCGCCGTGATGTATCGCACCAACGCCATGTCACGCCTTTTAGAAGAAGCCTTCTTGCAGGCTCGTCTTCCTTATAAACTGGTCGGCGCACAACGCTTTTACGGACGCCGCGAAGTCAAAGACATCATCGCCTTCATTCGCCTCGCCCACAACCCCGCCGATGAAGCCGCCCTCAGCCGCGTTATCAACGTCCCACCGCGCGGCATCGGTGAAAAGACGCTCACCACCTTGCACATGGTTGCACGGCAAAACGACACCAACGCCGGTTCCGTTTTACTAAATCTTGCGCACGGCGCAGAGTCAACCTTTTATAAATCCTTCACCGGTCGCGCCGCCCTGCCTCTATCCGACTTTGGCGGCATGCTCGCCAACTGGCATGGGCTGGCAAAGGTCGGCACCGCCGCAGAACTCTTTGATAAGATCGTTCGAGACATCAATTACAAAGAATATATCGTGGACGATGGCGCAGAAGAAAACCTCGACCGTTGGGAGAACGTGCAAGAACTCAAACGCCTCGCGCTCGAATACGATACCCGCACCATTGACGACTTCCTTGAAAACGTAGCGCTCATCGCCGACCAGGACACCCTCACCGATGCCAACGCCCCCACCCTGCTCACGCTCCACGCTGCCAAGGGTCTCGAATACGGCGCGGTCTTCATCGTCGGTCTCGATGACGGCATCATCCCACACAGCCGTTCCTTCGATGAAATTCAACAAATGGAAGAAGAACGCCGCCTCTTTTATGTCGGCATCACGCGTGCTAAAGATCGCCTTTATCTCCTGCGCGCCATTCAACGCGGCGGGCGCGGCATGGCAGAAGAAACCTTCCCCTCGCGCTTCATGGATGACGTACCTTCAGATTTGATCGTTGGGCGCACCCGCACAGGACGCTCAATGCGCGGCGCTCCCTCCGATATAAAGTGGTCGCTTCCCACCCCGCCCCAGTCTGCTCCTGTTACCCAAGCCTTATACAAAGCCGGGACTCGCGTCCGCCACGGCATGTGGGGTGACGGCATCGTCCTCGACTCACGCATGCAAGACGGCGACGAGATCATTGATGTAGTCTTTGAGTCCGTCGGCATTAAACGTCTCGCCGCAAGTCTGGCAAATTTGAAGATCATTTAGGTGAAGGAGACTCTCATGCAATACTCAAATCTCGGCAAAACTGGATTAAAAGTTTCGCGTCTGTGCCTCGGCATGATGACGTATGGCTCAAAGAGTTGGCGCGAGTGGGTGTTGACCGAAGAAGAAGCCAAGCCTTTCGTAAAGAAGGCTTTAGATGCTGGAATCAATTTCTTTGATACGGCTGACGTGTATTCAATCGGAGAAAGTGAACGCATCACAGGCAACCTCATGCGTCACTTTGGGGTGAATCGACAAAATGTAATTATCGCCACCAAGGTCAATGGACAGTTAAGCAGCGATGTCAATGACGGTGGACTTTCCCGCAAGCACATCATGGATGGCATCGACAATTCGCTCAAGCGCCTGCAAATGGATTATGTGGACTTGTATCAGATTCACCGCTGGGATTACAACACCCCCATCGAAGAGACGATGGAAGCGTTGAATGATGTCGTCCGCGCGGGGAAGGTGAGATATATCGGCGCATCATCCATGTTTGTGCGGCAGTTTATGAAGGCGCAACATGTGGCAGAGATGAACGGCTGGACGAGGTTCGTATCCATGCAAAATCACTACAACCTGGTGTACCGCGAAGAAGAGCGCGAGATGATTCCGCTGTGCGTGGAAACGGGCGTAGGACTGATTCCGTGGAGCCCGATGGCACGCGGATTCTTTGCCCGCAACAGCAAAAGTGGAAATGAAACGACGCGCTATAAGACCGATGGCTTCTTCAAAGAACTCTATGGTCGCGAAGACGATTTTCTTGTGGCAAACCGTGTGGAAGAGATCGCCAAAGAACGCGGTGTGACCTCTTCTCAAATTGCGTTGGCTTGGGTGTTGTCGAAACCCTATATCGCCTCCCCCATTATCGGGTCCAGCAAAGAGGCGCATTTAGATCAGGCAATGGCTGCATTGGAGATCAAACTCACAGACGAAGAAGTCCAACGGCTTGAGGAGTTCTATCAGCCTCATCCGGTCTTGGGTCATTCTTAAGAATGTATTACAAACTGTTGTATCTTGGCTTCAAAATTTATTGCTTCATCTTCCGCCCCATTCGCATGGGGGTGCGGGTGATGATGGTGCAGGATGAAAAAGTTTGGCTGGTGAAACATACCTACCTGCCAGGGTGGTTTCTGCCCGGCGGCGGACTCAAGAAATGGGAGTCGCTCGACCAGGCGGCAAGACGCGAAGCCCGGGAAGAGACCGGTGCGGACCTCGGTGAAATGACGTTCATTGGCGTCTTCACAAGCAATCTTCAATGGAAGACAGATCACACGGCGGTATTTCTTTGCAAGGATTTTAATTTTATAGGAACATCAGATGCAGAGATCGCCGAATTGCGCGAATTCCGGCTGGATGAATTGCCAGAAGAGACATATCACCTTCACCGCCGTCTGTTGGAAAATTATAGCAAAGGCATCCTACTGACCAATGTTGGTCAATGGCAATGATTCTCCAAAAACCGTGACGGTATAATAAGAAAAAAACTGGAGAAGGGTAAATATCCATGACACAAGAATCCATAAAGATCGTCATTCCCATGGCGGGTTGGGGAACCCGGATGCGCCCGCATACCTGGAGCAAACCCAAGCCGTTGGTTAGCGTGGCGGGTAAAACTTCACTCGAACATTTGATGGATATGTTCAAAACTCTGCCAGACCTGAATAATGCAGAATTTATTTTTATTGTGGGACCCTACCTTGGGGAGTTGCAGGTTCCTTCATTTATTAAAGAAAATTATCCCAACCTCAAGGCTCATTATGTGGTGCAGCATGAAATGAAGGGACAATCACACGCGCTCTGGCTGGCGCGGGAATATTTGAAGGGTCCCATGATCATGTGTTTTTCTGACACACTCATGGAAACCGATTTCTCCTTCCTTGCCAGAGAAGAAGCAGACGGTGTTGCCTGGGTGATGCCGGTGGAAGATCCGCGCCGCTTTGGGGTGGCAGAAAAAGGCGCAGACGGCTGGGTGACTCGTTTCATTGAAAAGCCGCAAAGCCTCGATAACAACCTGGTGGTGGTTGGTTGTTACTACATCAAAGATTCTGACCAGCTACTTGCCGCCATTGACGACCAGATGGCTCGCGGTGTGATGCTCAAGAATGAATATTTCATGACCGATGCCATCTCCATTATGATCGAGGGCGGCGCAAAAGTGCGGACGGAAAGTATTGGTACCTGGCTGGATACTGGCACGATTGAAGCAACATTAGATACAAACAAGGTTTTGCTGGAGAAAAACAAAGAAGCAAGCAAGTACACAGGCACGCAAGTAAAGGTGATCGAACCTTCGGTGATTGACCCAAGCGCAATAATCTCGAATTCCACCATTGGACCATATGCATCCATTGGGGCGAACTGCAAAATAGAAAATGCACAGATCACAGAATCCATCATCGAGCCAGATTGCGAGATCAAAGATGCGGCGTTGACTCGCTCTCTGATCGGCAAACAAGCCAAAATTAAGGGACGAGGCGATGGTCACATCATGAAATTAAACGTAGGGGATACGAGTTCCATCGAGTTGTAAAATGGAAGCGGTTGAGTGCAGGTCTGATACTGAATATGCGGAGCGTCCGCTTTCGTTGGTATGGCAAGGGCGGCGTTATGAGATCGCAGAAATTTTCTCACGCTGGCACGGACCTGGTGAAAAGGGGTTTTGTGTGAAAACGGTGGAAGGTCTGGCTTTTGAATTAACGTACCAGGAAATCTCAGACGACTGGCACGTACAACCCATTTGAATTTGCCGCACATCTGGCGGCTTGGCAAGGAGACTCAATGCAGGAAGCAAACAAAGTACAAAGACTCTCAACACGTGTGGCGGGTTTGAAACCCAGCGGCATTCGCAGGTTTTTCGATATTGCCGCCACCATGAAGGATGTTATTTCGCTTGGCATTGGCGAGCCCGATTTCACCACTCCAAAACCCATTTTGGATGCAGGCATTCTTTCGCTGCAAAATGGCGAAACGCACTACACATCGAACGCGGGTAAAACTGAATTGCGAGAAGCCATCGCAACACACCTGCAACAGCTATACAATGTAAAGTATGACCCCGCCACCGAGATCATTGCCACGGTGGGCGTTTCTGAAGCGCTGTATCTCACCTTCACCGCCATTCTCGAACCGGGTGATGAAGTCATCATCCCCACCCCTTGTTTCGTGGCGTATCAAGCCGAGGTGATCCTTGCAGGCGGTGTGCCGGTTGAAATTCCTTCACGCATCGAGAACAACTTCACTGTTGACCCAAATGACATCCGCAAAGCCATTACGCCCAAGACCAAGGCGATCTTCATTGGGTATCCATCCAACCCCACCGGCGCAGTTGCCCCACGTGAAGTGATGATCGAGATCGGCAAGATCGCCGAAGAACATGACCTGCTTGTGATTTCGGATGAGATTTACGACCGCCTCGTTTATGACTTTGAGCACGTCTGCTTCTCAGCCTTGAGCGAAAGCCTGTGGCAGCGCACCATTTTGCTCGGCGGTTTTTCCAAAGGGTACGCCATGACGGGCTGGCGCATTGGGTACGCCTGCGCCCCCGCAGACCTGATGAAAGGTCTGGCACGTGTACATCAATACACCATCATGTCTGCGCCGACCACGGCACAAGATGCGGCGCTCGAAGCATTGAAAAACGGTGAACCCTTTGTAAAAGAAATGGTGGCAGAATATGACCGCCGCCGCCGCTTACTGGTACATGGATTGAACCGCCTCGGACTGACGACCTTTGAGCCGAAGGGTGCCTTCTATACCTTCCCCAACATCCGAGCCTCCGGCATGGACGATGAAACCTTCGCCGAAACCCTGCTGCGTGAAGAAAGTGTTGCCGTGGTTCCAGGCAACGCCTTTGGACCCGGCGGTGAGGGATTCGTGCGCATGTGTTACGCCACCTCGTATGAGCAGATCGAAGAAGCTCTGCGCCGCATGGAACGGTTCATGAGCAGGCACGGGTAATTCTGTAGGGACGGGCATCTCGCCCGTCCTTTTTTATTTATCCCCCCGCGATCTTGACCTTGTACCCCAGCTTCGTCAACACATCCGCCATGCGCTGACGGTGCTCCCCTTGAATTTCGATCATGCCATCCTTGACCGTTCCGCCGGTTCCACATTCTTGCTTGAGTTTCTTGGCGAGGGTTTTCAAATCCTCTTCGGTGAGGACAAGATTCTTCACCACGGAAACAACCTTCCCGCCGCGCCCGCCTGATTCGCGGTGCAGGTACGCGGTCTGCTGTTGGGGTGGCAATGAAGCCCCTCTCCTCTCAGGAGAGGGGCTTGGGGTGAGGTTTGATTTCTTGCGAAGGTCTCCATCTTCAGAAGACCAGACGGTGCGATTGTTATTGGACATTGGGCAATTATAAATGTAGGGGCGACTCGCGAGTCGCCCCTACATTTCCAACAACCCCTTCCCCGCCGCAACAGCGACTGCTGCCGCCCTTGAATCCACCCCAAACTTTTGATAGATACTTTGCAGATGAGCCTTCACAGTTCGTTCCGTAATTCCCAACTTGTACGCCATCTCTTTGTTACGTTCCCCTTTTGCCGCGAGTTGCAACACTTCGAGTTCACGTTCTGTCAGCGTGGATTCGGTTTGGGATGTTGAAACAGGCTTGGGCGCGGATTGAGGCGCAAGCACCCGCGCCAAAATCTCAGGTTTCAATAACGTCTCCCCTCTCGCGGCGGCATGGATCGCATCCAGTAAATTTTCACGGCTGGAGTCTTTCAGCAAATATCCGCGCGCGCCTGCTTGCAGACCTTGAATCATCAAGTCATCTTCGTTGTAAGTGGTGAGGATGACGATGGCAATTTCAGGAAAATCTTTACGCAAGTGACCAATGGCAGTGATACCGTCCATGCGCGGCATTTGCAAATCCATGAGAATAACTTGTGGATTCAATTTCGGCGCGAGTTGCAAACACTCCGCGCCATCTACCGCTTCGCCGACCACTTCAACATCATCCGCCGTTTCGAGAATCAACCGCAACCCCTCGCGGACGATGAGGTGGTCATCCGTAATCATCACGCGGATCATCATGCAATCCTCACAAAAACATTCGCGCTGTTCGCCCCGTTCGCGTAATTCGCGTTAAGCCTTTTTCTTTTAATCATCACGACCTCCCCACTACAAACTGCACACAAGTCCCATTCGCATCCGACTCAATCGCCAGTTGACCGCCCGTCAGCCGCGCGCGTTCGTGCATTCCGACCAAGCCATAATGTCCCTTAGTTTCCTGTTTCACATCAAACCCTTTGCCATTATCGCGGACTTCCAACTCCAGCGTTTTGTTTTGAATGAAGAAAGACACCTTCACATTGCTTGCCTGCGCATGGCGGGAAATATTCGTGAGCGACTCGCTCAAGATGTTCATGGCATGGTCAAGTGTTTCGGGGTCTAGTTGATTCTCTGTCACAGAAATATCCAAATCACACGCCACGCCCGTGGACTGTTTGAAATGTTCCACTTGCTCCCGCACCGCATCCGCTACATTGACAGGCACAGCGCGGAGATTATCTATCGCGGCACGAGACTCCGCCAGTGTACTGCGTGCGCGGGTAATGGACTGTTCCACGATGGCAGTAGCCCGCTCGGTTCGATTTGCACCAAGATGTGCTTTGATCGCTTCGAGTTGCAAGACGAGTCCTGCCACGCCTTGCGCCAGCGTATCATGCAATTCCCGCGCCATGCGTTGACGTTCATTCTGCAAAGTAAGTGATTCTATTTTTGCGTTGTACGCCGCCAGTTTCGCATTCGCACTTTCAAGGCTTTCGGCAAGTTCCACGGCTTTTTGGCGTTCGATGAGTTGTTGATTGAACATCACCATCAGCAAAACAATGAATCCGCCGTTTACCAGCATACTGGAAAGAGCAAACCAAAATTGATCCTGTCCTACCTGCCAATACAACATAACCGCCATAAAGGTAAAAAGGAATGCTCCCAGATACATGGCGCGGAGGGTATTCCCAAACAAACCCAACGCCTCGCCGATCAGGCAAAGAATGGATGAGCCCAACAGAGTCAGGTTGATGTCGCTGACGAAGGGTTGATTGACCATCGCCACGATTAAAACCACTTGGGCAGGATAATAAAAGAACCACCAGCGCGGGTTTTCATATTGGCGCGTATTCGACCAGAACAATCCCACGTGAAGAAGGAACAATCCCGAAAAGATTGCCACTGGTGCAAATCCCAACCGCCACAGATCGCGGATTCCTAAAGTCCCGATCACTCCCAAAAGCAGAGAAATAAAAATATAGAAGGGATAAGCAACAAAGGTGGTCTTGCTCATGTTTTGTTTCATGCACTTATTCTACTCTCGGCAGATGCCAAGGCATATTGTCCGAACGGACAATGTCCGCTTTCGCCCCAAACAGACGATGTGGAGAGAAGCCGATATTTATAGAATAGCCCCAATCACTACTTTCTACTTTCCAAACACAGGAGCCCTTCATGAACAACAAATCCCTTCGTTACATCTACCTCACCATCGCCGCCATCCTCGGTTTATTCATCGGCGGCAAATGGAACATCCCGCTCGCGGCGTGGATCGCCCCACTCTTCGTCCTACGCTTCTTCCGCGAAAGCGACAAAGCCGGGCGCAACTTCCTTTTGCTTTGGGTGGTCTCCGCCATCCCCACCATCATCTCATGGCAGGGCGCAACCTTCATGTCCAAAATTCATCCGCTCGCCGAAGTCGGCTTCTTTCTACTCACCACGCCGCTCGGTTTGCTGCCCTACGCCATCGACCGTCTCTACTACCGCCGCTTCGGTTCAACCGCCTGGCTGACTCTCGTCTTCCCCATCGCCAACTCCGCAATGGACTTTTTCTCCGCCAGCGGCAGTCCCTTCGGCACCTTCGGCGCAATGGCATATTCACAGCGCGATTTCCTGCCCGCCATGCAGATCGTTTCGGTGACGGGCTTATGGGGCGTGACCTTTGTGATGAGTTGGTTCGCCAGCCTTACCAATCATTTTTGGGATAAAAAACCTGCGCCTCTTTCCTGGACTTTTGCCGGGTTGCTCGCCCTCATCCTTTCTCTCAGCCTCGGCAGGACTCTGCTCCCCGTCCAGCCCGAACAGACTGCCCAGATCGCGGGCTTCTCGCTCCCAGCGGGGAAACTGACCGAAGTGATGAATCAATTCTCAACGGGGAATGAAGCGGTACTCTCCGATTTGCACACGGATGAGTTAAATCAAATTCGCACACTGGCAGGCGAAGGCGCGAACATCGTCGTCTTGCAAGAAGGCGCAGGCATTGGAACTTCGGAACAGGTCGCAAAACTCATCGCGGACGCGTCTGCGATTGCCAAAGAAAAAAATATTTACATCGTGCTGCCCGTCTTCGACCTCGGCAAACAACCCGCTGAAAACAAAGTTCACATCATCGACCCGAACGGCGAGATCGTGCTGACTCACGTCAAATACGGCGGCAACGATTTTGAAGGCTCGCTCAGAGGTGACGGCGTTCTGCAAACGGTGGACACACCCTACGGAAAACTCAGTGCGGTTATTTGTTGGGACGCTGACTTCCCGACGGTCATCAAACAAGCTGGTAAACAAGATGTGGACTTGCTCTTCATCCCATCCAACGACTGGCGCGAAGTGAAAGACATTCACGCGGGCATGGCAACCTTCCGCGCCGTGGAAAATGGCATGAGTATCTTCCGTCAAACCGGCGAAGGTGTATCGGTGGTGACGAATGCCTACGGCAAGGTCATCAACCGCGTGGACATGTTCGAAGAAAACGCGAGTGGCTTCACCGGCATTCAAAATGTCCAAACACCGATTGGGTCTGTGAATACGCTGTATCCGTCCGTAGGCGATGGCGTTGGCAATGTGATGTTGCTCGGACTGGCTGGATTATTAATTGGTCTGTTTGTAACGCGTAAAAAGAAGATTTCGCTGGCATAATAAAGGCAATTGGCACGCAGCAGATAGTTATCTTTTACAGGTAACTATCTGCTGCGTGCGAAAGGAAGCCATGAATAAATCTTTTTATAAATCTGATCTCTTCATCCTTATCTTCCTCGCTGCCGCAAAATTCATTCTACACCTGCTTACAAACCATCAATATGGTTTCCATCGCGACGAACTCGCCACCCTGCATGACGCGCGTAACCTTGCCTGGGGCTTCATTGCCTATCCTCCACTGACACCTTTCCTCGCCAGCATCGAACTTAAACTTTTTGGTACTTCGCTCGTCGGCTTTCGTTTTTTCTCCGCACTGGCACAGTCCGTCGTCATGGTCATTGCAGGGTTGATTGCAAAAGAACTGGGCGGTTCGCGCAAAATACAGATCCTCTCTGCATTGGGGGCAGGCATCGGCATTCTCACATTGATTCAAGGCGCATTGTTCCAGTATGTCGCCTTTGACTTTTTATGGGTGGTACTACTCGCCTACTTCACTTTGCGCCTGCTCAACACAGAGGATCCGCGTTGGTGGCTTGCGATTGGCATAGTGATCGGGTTGGGAATGATGACACGCTACACCATGGGCGTGCATGTCATTGCCCTCATCCTAGCAGTAATGTTCACACCGGCTCGCAAATATCTTCGCTCATCATGGCTTTGGCTGGGAGCGTTGGCAGCCTTCCTCATCTTCCTTCCCAATCTCATCTGGCAAATTCAAAACGATTTCATCTCACTCGAATTTCAAGCAGCCATCCGTGCCCGTGATATTTCAATTGGTCGCGCAGATGGCTTCCTCCTTGATCAACTGCTCATGCCAAACCCTTTCATGCTGCCGTTCTGGGTCGCAGGTGTAATATTCCTCTTCCGTTCCGAAAAATATCGGGCACTCGCCCTGCTCTCCACTCTCCCCGTTCTGATCTTCTTCCTTTTGCAAGGGCGCGGATATTATCCTGCCCCAATCTATGTGATGTTGATCGCCGCAGGTATGACGACATCAAAACCCGCCTCATCCTTAACTGGAGCTTGGGTGTCTGTTTCCCTGGGGTTTCTCATCGCTGGAGCCTTGACCCTGCCCATTGCACCCGTCAATTCCACACTATGGAATATCTCCTACGAAGTCCACGACAACTTTGCAGAACAGATCGGCTGGCGTGAGTTGACCGAACAGGTTGCGGATGTTTATCAATCTCTGCCTGAAGAAGAACAGACGCGAGCCGGAATTCTGGCTGGCAATTACGGAGAGGCAGGCGCACTGGAACTATACGGCTCAGAATTCAACTTGCCGCGAGTCATCAGCCCGGCAAATTCTTTCTGGCTGCAAGGCGCACCTGATGAAGACATTGATGTGTTGATCACTGTGGGTTATTCTGAAGAGACAGCCGAAATCTTATTCAACTCTTGCGAGGTGGCTGGAGAAGTAAGTAATTCCTATAATGTCTTGAACGAAGAAAGCAACGGTGGAATCATTCTTGTCTGCAAGGGATTGCAACGCCCATGGACGGAACTTTGGCTCATTATGCGGAGGTTCATGTGAGTGAAATCCGCACTCTCCACTTCCTCCTTTCCCGCCTCGAACGCATCTCGGCGGATTCATCAGTGGCGTACCGTGCCAGCGGCGTGAGAGGATCCATGCTGAGGATGGTGGAAAAGCTCGAAGCGGGCAGACCCGTTTCAGGTCAAGATGTGAAGCGCATGGTTGAAAAGGCATATCATCTCCTTGAAAAGGCGGCGAGAGAGAAGATCAAATAAAAAGTCCCCATTCATTTTGAACAGGGGCTTTTTTTTATTATGCTTGCATTTTTTCTTCGGCTGGAAGCGCGTCTGGCAATTCCTCTTCCACGTTACGAATGCGTGGGTTGGCGTAGACTATCATGCTGACAAGAATGCCGATCAGCCCTGCGATGATCGCCATCAACCCAATGCCGCGCCCCGCACCTGTGCCGATGATCTGACCGATGAAGGTGTTGGCAAGCGTGCCGCCCTCTTGCATGAGCGGCTCAAAAAATTTATCTGCCAACGGACCGGCGGTGAGGAATGCAAGCGGCATCATGGATTGTGAGATGGTGGAACGGACGGAGAAGACGCGTCCTTGCAATTCGTGCGGGACTTTGGTTTGGAAGACAACCTGACTGTTTCCACTGGCAAGCGGCACAGAGAACATCAGGATGAATAACCCAGCGCCGATCAGCCAGGGGTTGGGCTGTAAACCTGCGATCACCATACCCGATACACCGATGGCGATAAAACCAATGGCGGTGGGAATGCGCTTCTTTGCGCCGCCCCATGAACTCATGATGATGCTGCCCGCCAACATACCCACCCCCATCACGGTTTGGATGATGCCCAACGTATTGGGAGTGAAGCGACTCAAGACCATGGGGATGAGCAATACCGCAGACCAATTGAGCAGAAAGTTGACCATGGCGTAATAAAGCAAAAGCCCAAGCAAGCCTTTGCGTTCATACAAGTAATTCCAGCCCAATTGCATATCCTGCCAGACGTTCTTATCTTTGTATTCGGATGTTCGTTCGGGTTGTGGAATGCGAACAAGCAGCAACGCCCCCACTGCGAAAAAGAAAGTGACAAAGTCAATGAGGATGATGCCGTTGAACCCGATACTCACAAAGAGCGCCCCTGCCATCAGCGGCGTAAACACAGAGCTAAGGGCTTGCCCCATTTGCACCATGCCGTTGGCATTGCCCAATTTTTCCTTTGGCACGATCATCGAGATGGAAGCGGTGTAAGCGGGTTCTTGAAAAGCACTCAAAATGGAGCCAAGTGCCGCAAGGGCGTAAACATGCCAGAGTTGCAATCCGCCAGCGTTGAGCAGGAAGAAGATTGAAAGCGTCAGCAGGGCGCTGAGGAAGTCAGCTGCGATCATGATGCGGCGACGGTTGAAGCGGTCCGCAATGGAACCTGCAAATGCCAGCAACAGAACGCGCGGGATCGTACCGAGTAAAACCGTGATGGCAAACGGTGTAGCTTGTTTAGTCTGGTCGAAGATCCATACGCCGAGGGCGAAGTTCGTCAGCCCTGAGCCAAGCATTGAGATCAATTGTCCGCCCCAGATGATGAAGAAGGTTTTCATATCTTTGGGAGTTTCGATACTGGTTGTTTCTAAAGTGGTGGATGTCATTTCTTTTTACCTTTCTTTGATGCCTTATCAAAATAAAAACTTGGATAGAACGCTACGGTTAAAGCGTACGGCTGCTCTTTGGGTGTTGAAGAAGCATCTTCTGCTTCGAATTCTTGAATGAGTTTGACCAGACGATCTTGAAATTCAGCGATCCGCTTTTCAGAAACGCTGTTAACGACACGGTTAATGATGATGCGGCGTGGTTGCTCATCTGCTCCCTGCTCCAATTGGAATTGACGCGCCTGCATACTGCGGAGCAGGTCTTCGCGGGTGGCGTCGATAGTGGAGGAAAGCAGAATGTTGATCGGTTCGTTATCGCCCTCCTTCGAGAATGTAAAGAGAGTCGGGTCTACATCCAACACATGGGCAGCGGACTTATAGGTCTTCTCCAACATATTGGCAACCATGCGAGTCTCTGCCACTTCGATCATGCCTAGTTTTTCGAGAGCGCCAAAGTGATAGTACAGTTTGCTGGGGGCAAGACCTAATTTTTCTGCCACTTGCTTAACGGTCAGCGTCTTGTCTTCCAGCAATTCCATGATCTGTACCCGCAGCGGGTCTGCTATGGCACGCAAGGTCTCCAAATCTGAAATGTGAAAGCGTTTTTTCTCAGTTTTTTCTTTTTTCATGAAAAATTCCTTTTATCATTAAAATATTTTTTAACGATAGACGAGATTTTACCAATTTTGGGGATTGCGTCAAGAGTTTTGCTTCACCCAACCTATCCCCCAAAAGAGGGAAGTTGGAGTTATCATAGCGTTTGCTAAGCTGGTTTATCTCACCCTCAGGAGTTTTAAAATGCAGGCACTCGGCATTGACATTGGTGGTTCAGGAATTAAAGGCGCCCCAGTGAATACCAAAACCGGTAAACTTTTAGAAGAACGTGTTCGCATTCCTACGCCCAAAGGCGCAAAGCCAAAAGCCGTGGCAGAGGTGGTAGCAGAAATCGCCCATTCGCTCAAGTGGAAGGGACCCATTGGCGTCGGCTTCCCCGCCCCCATCAAAAATGGTGTGGCATTAATGGCAGCGAATGTTTCTGAAAAATGGGTTGGGCTGAATGCCGACGAGTTGCTTACCTCTGCCACGGGCTGCCCATGCAAGGTTGGCAACGATGCCGATGTGGCAGGCATGGCAGAAATGCAATTTGGCGCAGGCAAGGGACAGCATGGCACGGTCATCATGCTCACGCTTGGAACAGGCATTGGTTCCGCCATTTATTACAATGGGCATCTTGTTCCCAACACCGAATTCGGGCATTTGCAGATGAATGGTATGGATGCCGAACACCGCGCTTCAGACGCGGCGCGTCAGTTGAAAGAAATGTCCTGGAAGAAATACGCAAAACGCCTGAATGAATACCTCAATGAAATGGAAAAACTTTTCTGGCCCGACCTGTTCATCATTGGCGGCGGCATCAGTAAGTATCATGAAAAATATCTGCCACTTCTGACATTGCAGGCAAAAATCGTCCCGGCACAGTTCAAGAATGAAGCAGGAATCGTCGGCGCAGCGTTGTATTCACAAGGTATGGATGTGAAAGTATAAAAAGAGAATCAAAAAAGACCTGACAGGTTTTCAAAAACCTGTCAGGTCTTTTAATTTAAATTTACTGCGCCTTCACAACGCTGAACTTTTCTTTACCGATCTTGTAGTTGCCGCTGTGCTTAAGCACCTGGTCCACCACATCATCAGGAATATCTACAAATGAGATTTTCTCTTCAATGCGGATCTTGCCGATGATGTTACCGGGGATATTGGCATGGAAGGCAATCTGCCCCACAATATCGTTCGGGCGGATGTTGTGCGCCTTGCCTTTGTTGACCTTCAACCTCACCATCCCCTCCTCGTGCGTGCGGCTCCCTTTACCCCTCGCCTTGTCTCCAAAACGCCCGGGCTTTTCGCTACGCCCAAAGCTTTCACGCCTGCCTCCGCGAGAGAAGTCGCGGTCGCGGCGTTCTTCGGTGACTTGTGCCACCTCGGCAATAGGACGCTGCTTCTCGTCTCCACGCGAGATCTTGATGGCGGCGGCGGCGATGTTCATTACATCGTGCCCGGCGTCGATCAATTCCTGCACCATTTCGAGTTCGCGTTTGTAACGTCCACGCCCGAGCCAGACTTTAAGTTTCTCAACCACTTGCGTTTCACGGTGTTTTGCGATCTCTTCCGGTGTAGGAAGTTCCATTTTAGCAACAGGCTGTTTGGTAAGAGCCTCCACTTCGCGCATACGGCGTTTTTCTTTCGGAGAAAGCAGGGTAATGGCAACGCCGGTTTTGCCAGCGCGACCGGTACGACCAATGCGGTGGACATAGACTTCAGCATCATCAGGCAGATGATAGTTGAAGACGTGTGAGATGTCGTCAATATCCAAACCACGAGCGGCAACATCTGTGGCGACCAGCACTTTTAATTGATTGGCGCGGAAACGTCCCAACACACGCTCGCGGGCGTTCTGATCCAGGTCACCGTGAATGGCTTCGGCGGGAATGCCGCGAATGACAAGTTCATTGGCAAGGTTGCTGGTTTCGGCGCGGGTGCGGGCAAAGATGAGGGCGCTGTGGATGGGTTCAATTTCAAAGAGGCGGGTGAGAGCGTTAGTCTTGTGACTTTCATGCACAAAATAGTAACGCTGTTCAATGGCTGCGGCGGTGAGAGTGCTTCTTTTAACGGCAACCGTTTGCGGGTCCCGCATGAAGCGATCTGCCAGTTTGCGAATCCGTGCGGGCATGGTGGCGCTGAAGAGCGCGGTTTGACGTTCGGGAGGAGTCGTATCCAAAATCTTTTCGACTTCTTCCACGAATCCCATGTTGAGCATTTCATCCGCTTCATCGAGGACGACGGTCTTGACTCCGTTTAGAAAGAGGACTTTGCGCTCAAGCAGGTCGTTCAAACGACCCGGTGTGCCTACGACGATATCCACGCCGCGCTGTAAGCTGCTGATCTGCGGTCCATACGGCTGCCCGCCATAGACGGCGAGGACACGCACATGCAAATGCTTGCCATACTCTTTCATCGAGTCGGCGACTTGCAAGGCAAGTTCACGCGTGGGCGCGAGCACCAAGGCTTGCGGATTCTTTTGTTTTACGAAGTTATTGAGAATGGGGAGGGCGAAGGCAGCGGTTTTGCCTGTGCCGGTTTGGGCTTGCCCGACCACGTCTACGCCGGTGAGCATGAGGGGAATCATGCCTGCTTGAATGGGGGTCGGTTCGGCATAGCCGAGTTCGGTAATAGCCTGCATGATCTCGTCACGCAGGTTGAGAGAAGAAAAATCGGTTGTCATTGTTAGTCCTTTAGTTGGTTAGTTGAGTAGTTTGGCAGTTTTTAGTTTCATAGTTGGTTTGTTCACAACGTTACCCAACTACATACCTACATAACTAAATAACCACTCAACTTCTAAGGGATTGTCCTGACAACTCTCTTCAATATTCTTCCTGCTTAACAAGGTCTGCTTTTGCAAGCAGAACCCGCCCAACAAAAAAGCCCGGGAGGTTTCCACGGGCTACTTACTCAGAGTGATCAAAACAAGTTCCCAGAAATACAGCGGGCGTGAGTTTACCACAGAATTAAGTAGAACAAGTCTATAGACTTGTTCTACTCCAACGTTTCTATGCTAAGAAGCTGCCAATAGCCGCCGTTATTGACGCAGTACACACGATACAGGCGATTCTTTTCAATGGTATTCATGAGGGTATCGGTGATGTTGAAGGTGATGCTATCCATTTGCAGGACATAGGACACCCTGTGAGATGATTGATGCCCGCGCCGGTTGATGCCGCTCCGCGACTCGTACACATCTGCCCGGGCGTCGATGGTTTGGATCTGCCCAAGCGGACTCTCTTCGAGCGAATTGCCCATCGTCTTGTACATATCCACTGACGATTGATACGATCGCGGCGCGATGACAAAGATGAACAAAGCGGCAAAGAGGCATAACCCCGCCATCACCGGCAGGAAGAGACTGCCCAACATACTCTGGAACATTTCAAACACACCTACAAAATACAAGACCACACAAAAGAACAAAGCCCCCACGCCGAAGATCAGTGAAATGACCCAGCTTTTATTTTCATATTTGCCTGCATTTTGTTTTGTGCCTTCACGCAATCTTTTTTCCTGCTCCAACTGTCCCTTGGAATATTGCCCCTTGCGGTTAGCTTCAAGATCTTCGGCAGTAAAGTAACGGGTTTGCTGCAAGGCAGAATTATGTTCAGATATGGAACTCATACATCTACTCCTGATAAAGTTTCTATAATTTTATGGAGTCAGTTCAATACTGCCATCCCCCATCGGGGTATTAGACCGTCATCAACACAATGGCGATCAAAGCACAGGCAACGCCAAACCACTGGCTGCGGTTGAGGCGTTCTTTTAGGAATATCCATGCAAGAAGGACTGTTGCACCGGGAAATAAAGAGCTAAGCACAGATGCCACGTCCAGCCGACCGGCTTGACCGGCAAGGATGAAGAAAAAATTACCCCCCAGGTCCAGGATGCCATTCACAGAAATGATGGGCAGGGCAGAGACATCAATCTTCCATGAGGAGCGTGTAAATAGCAAATAGCTTACGATCAACATCATTCCACCCATGCGGGAGAAAACCATGTGCCAGACGGCTCCGCCATCGCGGGTGGCTTGGTGCATGAGGACAAAGTAAAAGCCAAATCCAATGCCTGCAAGTAGAGGCAGCTTCAAGTCCGAAAGATGCGAGAGAATATCTTTTACCCCGCCTTCACTTTGAGAGACCAGCCAGACCGCGAGCAGGGCGAAGCCGAATCCGATCAGGGTGAGAAAGTTAGGGATGCCTTCGGTGAAGATGCCGACCAATACGGGGAGAACAGCCGCCAGTAAGGCAGAGACTGGAGCAGCGATGCTCATCAAACCAAGTGTCATGGAGTGGTAGAGCAGCATCAAGCCTAGTGTGCCAAACATACCAGCTAGTAAAGCGAAAAGCTGTGCGCGTGTATCTGGAAATGGTTCGTGGATGAACGCCAGAACTGTGAAGAGGAAGATAATACCGATGACTTCGGCATAAAATACAGAACGATATGCGCCCACTTTGCGCGCCGCCAACCCGCCCGTGAAATCGCCCGCGCCCCAACTAAGCGCAGACAACAGACCAAAAAAAATAGATAACAAAGCATACTCCTTGAAAGTAGAAGGAGAGATTATACCTTGCTGAAATTTGATGATAGTTTCATGAAAGCAAGCGGATTCAGCTTCCGCTTCGGATATCATGCGGGCAGTCTTTTCAAAAAAAGGAGAAAACCATGCCAAAGAAAATCAAACGCGCCCGAGATATTGAGAAGGTCTATTCCGTGAAAAAGTTTGCCGAGAAACTGCGCCGCCTGGCGGACGCGCTCGAAGCCGGGGAACAATTCCGTATTCAGGTGGCAGGTAAACGGGTGAACGTGCCCAAGGATGCCAAGATCAGCATTGAGCATGAACGCGGTGAAGGCGAAGAAGAGATCGAATTTCAGTTGAAGTGGGAATATTAGTACTTTTGGCTAGTTGCATTAAACGGTTTACCCCCGTACAATGCAATCATCTTATTGGTACTTTACTGGTATTTTTATTGGTAGGAGAGAGTTGACGAGGTCGCCTTCAGAGGGCGACCTCGTCGTTTTAATTTCTCTAACACTTCTCTTATTTCCACCCCCTTGACCAAAACTTAACTCAGGCATAAAGTTAAGCCCGCTTAACTAAAAAGAAGGCTTAACTATGACCTCTCCTCTCCAATTAAAACAATCCCTGCGCGAATGGATGGACGTTTTCATGCACCGTTCTATGCGCGGTTGGATGACATTCGCCAAGACCACGGGTCTTTCGATGCCGCAATTCAGCATCCTGATGCAGTTGCATCATCGCGGACCGTGCGGCATGTCTGAGATCAGCGAACGGTTCGACATTACTGCCGCGGCGGCGAGCCAACTCACCGAGAAACTCGTGCAAGGCGGCTACATCGAACGCGCCGAAGACCCCAGCGACCGCCGCGCCAAGTCGATTCAACTGACGCCAAAAGGCAAAGAACTGGTTGATGTAGGCATGACCGAGCGCTACCGCTGGATGGATGAACTTGTCTCCAAGCTTTCAACGGAGGATAAGCCCAAAGTGGTCGAGGCGCTCAAAGTCCTGACTGAGGCGGCACGTCAACTCGACGAAACTGCATAAAGTCTCATCCCCTTTTACATCTTCCCTCCATAATCTTTTGTTACACATCACGTTATTCCGAGTCTTAAGGAGTTTTACTTCGTATGCTGAAATTAATGAAATTCGTTAAACCCTATCGCTGGATGCTGCTGCTTTCCATCACGTTGATTTTCGCGCAGGCGAACCTCGACCTCGCCCTGCCCGATTATCTTTCGCGCATCGTCAACACAGGCATTCAACAAGGCGGCGTGCAAGATGCCATGCCCGAAGCCATCCGCGCCAGTGAGATGGATAAGGTCGTCATCTTTTTGAACGAACAGGATAAAGAGGACGTGCTCGCCTCTTACTCACTCGTAACTGATTCTTCTCCCGATTACGAGTCCTACCTTGAGCAGTATCCTACTCTCGCGGATGAACCCATTTATGTGATGAACGACATCGCGCAGAGTGAAGTTGATCGTCTCAACCCGATCATGGCAAAAGCCCTGCTGACGGTTTCCGGCATTGAGCAGGCGCTCACCGACCCCGAAGCCGCCGCGCAAATGGGCGGAGCCTTTGGCGGCTTTGACCCGAACATGCTGCCCCCTGGCATGAGCATTTTCGATATGCTTGCCAAAATGCCAGCAGCGCAACTTTCTCAGATCACCGATTCAGTGGACGAAAAATTCTCCGCACTCGGCGAGCCGATGATTGTGCAAGCAGGCGTGAACGTCGTCCGCAACGAATACGAAGCGCTCGGCTTGGATACCGAAAAGCTCCAGAACAATTACATCCTCACCGCTGGCGCATGGATGCTGGGTCTGACCCTGCTCTCTGGTGTAGCGACCATTATTGTTGGCTTTTTATCTGCCAAGATCGCCGCAGGCATGGCGCGTGATATTCGCCGCGATGTCTTTCAGCATGTAGAGAGTTTCTCCAGCACCGAGTTCGACAAGTTCTCGACTGCCTCGCTCATCACCCGCACAACCAATGACGTGACCCAGATCCAAATGGTCAGCATGATGATGATCCGCATGATGTTCTACGCGCCGCTGATGGGCGTGGGCGGCATTATCAAGGTGCTCACCAACGAGTCTCCGCTGGCGTGGATCATCGGCGTAGCGGTTTTGATGCTGGTAAGTTTGATCGCCATCGTCTTCTCGCTCTCGCTGCCCAAGTTCAAGATCATCCAATCACTGACCGACCGCATCAACCTTGTCGCCCGCGAAAACCTGACCGGTATGATGGTCGTCCGCGCCTTCACCATGGAAGGCTTTGAAGAGAAGCGTTTCGACGTTGCCAACAAAGACCTGACCGCCGTCAGCCTGTTCATCAACCGCGTGATGGTGGTAATGATGCCGCTGATGATGCTCATCATGAACGTGATGCTGTTGGGTGTGATCTGGTTCGGCGCGAACGAGGTTGCCGCTTCCAATATGCAAGTCGGCGACATGATGGCATTCATGCAGTATTCGATGCAGATCGTGATGGCGTTCCTAATGCTCTCGATGATGTTCATCATGATCCCGCGTGCTTCCGTCTCGGCAGACCGCATTCACGAAGTGCTCTCCACCGAGCCGCACATCCACGATCCGAAGGAAGCCAAGAAATTCGCCGAACCGTTCAAAGGCGAGATCGAATTTCGCAATGTCTCCTTCCGCTACCCGGGTGGTGATATTGACGCAGTACAAAACATCAGCTTTACAGCCAAGCCCGGGCAGACCACCGCATTTATCGGCTCGACCGGAGCCGGAAAGTCCACCATCGTCAATCTCATTCCACGCTTCTACGAAGTTTCGGATGGCTCGATCTTCATCGATGGCGTAGACATCCGCGATGTGACCCAACACGACCTGCGCGAAAAAATCGGCTACGTGCCGCAAAAGTCCGCGTTGTTCTCGGGCACTATCGAAAGCAACCTACTCTACGCCGATGAGAACGCCACTAAAGACATGCTCGACTCGGCAATTGAAATTGCCCAAGCCAAAGAATTCGTGAACGAGAAACCCGAAGGCATGGCAACTGAAATTGCCCAAGGCGGAACGAACGTCTCCGGCGGGCAAAAACAGCGCCTATCGATTGCGCGCGCCATCGTCAAGAAGCCGCCGATCTACATCCTCGACGATAGCTTCTCCGCGCTCGACTTCAAAACCGACTCGGCTCTGCGCCGCGCCTTCAAAGAAAAATCCAAAGACAGCACGCTGCTGATCGTCAGCCAGCGTGTCTCGACCATCAAGAATGCCGAACAGATCATCGTGCTTGATGATGGCAAGATCGTCGGCAAAGGAACGCATAACGAACTTATGGAAACTTGTGAAACGTATAAAGAAATCGCCTTGTCACAGTTGAACATGGAGGAATTAGCATGATGCAGCGTCCTGGTCAACAACAGCAAGGTCCACGCATGGGCGGTCCCATGGGCGGACACATGATGGGCGGTCCCGTCGCCAAAGCCCGCGACTTCAAAGGCACGATGAAGAAACTCATCGAATACCTCGGCGCCTATCGCGGTCTGATCATCATCGTCTTCATCTTCGCCGTCTTCTCCACCGCCGCCAGCATTGCCGGTCCAAAAATCCTTGGTAATGCCACCACCAAACTTTTTGAAGGTGTGATGGCAGAATTGAACGGGAGCGGCTCGATTGACTTTGAGTACATCGGGCGCATCGCTCTCATAACGTTGGGCTTGTATCTCGTCTCCGCGCTTTTTGCCTACATCCAGGGCTGGATCATGGCAAACGTCTCGACCGATATTGCCTACCGTTTCCGCCGCGATCTCTCCGAGAAAATGAACCGTATGCCGCTGCGCTACTTCGACGGCACGACTCACGGCGAGGTGCTCTCACGCATCACCAACGATGTGGATACCCTCAACCAAACCCTCAGCCAAAGCCTGACCCAGATCATCACCTCGCTGGTGACGGTGGTCGGTGTGCTGATCATGATGCTCTCGATCAGTTGGCAGATGACACTGGTGGCGCTGGTGGTCATTCCGCTTTCGATGGTGACTGTGATGCTGATCGTCAAACAGTCGCAGAAGTTCTTCAAACAGCAGCAGGAATACCTCGGTCACGTCAACGGGCATGTGGAAGAGATGTACAGCGGTCACATCGTGATGAAAGCCTTCAATGGCGAAGCCGAAAGCATCCAGAAATTCGACCAGTCGAACAACACCCTGTACGACTCGGCGTGGAAATCTCAATTCCTCTCCGGCTTGATGATGCCGATCATGATGTTCATTGGCAACCTCGGCTATGTGGCAGTTGCCATCCTCGGCGGGTATCTCGCCATCCGCAACGCCATCACCGTGGGTGATATTCAAGCCTTCATTCAATACATGCGCTCGTTCACCCAGCCCATCACGCAACTGGCAAACATCTCGAATGTTCTCCAGCAAACCGCCGCCGCCGCGGAACGTGTCTTTGAATTCCTCGATGAAGCTGAAGAAGTGGAAGACACAACCTCCCCCATCAAGTTGGAAGCGGTGAGCGGACATGTGGAATTCAAGGATGTCCATTTCGGCTACGACCCTGCGAAGCCGGTCATCAACGATTTCTCAGCGGAGGCAGAGCCCGGGCACAAGATCGCAATCGTCGGTCCGACCGGAGCCGGAAAGACCACCATGGTCAAGTTGCTGATGCGCTTCTATGATGTAGACAGCGGCAGAATCCTGATCGACGGGCACGACATCCGCGACTTTACCCGCAAAGACCTGCGCAAGATGTTCGGCATGGTGCTGCAAGATACCTGGCTGTATAACGAAACCATCATGGAAAACATCCGCTATGGGCGACCTGACGCAACCGATGAAGAAGTGATCGCCGCCGCACAGATGGCGCACGTGGATCATTTCGTCCACACCCTGCCAGATGGCTACAACATGGTCTTGAACGAAGAGACCTCCAACATCTCACAGGGACAAAAACAATTACTCACCATTGCCCGCGCCTTCCTCGCTGACCCGAAGATTCTTATCCTCGATGAAGCGACAAGCTCGGTCGATACCCGCACCGAAGTGCTGATTCAAAAAGCGATGACCAACCTGATGAAGAACCGTACCTCCTTCGTCATTGCCCACCGCCTCTCCACCATCCGCGATGCGGATTTGATCCTCGTGATGAATCACGGTGACATCGTGGAACAAGGCTCGCACAAGGAACTGCTCGGAAAGTTCGGCTTCTATCACGAACTGTATATGAGCCAGTTCAAGAAGAAGGAAGACGAAACGATCGTAGCGTAATCAATGCAGATTCTGTAGGGGCAACCCATCAACGTATGTCAGAGCTTTTATCATCAAAAGAAGGGTTGCCCTTTTCCGGCAAACCGCTAAACTAGCGTCAGGGCGACCCTTCTAACACAACAACGCCTCGTATAATTTGAACGGGTCGCCCCTACCATTACCTCAAGGTATTCACCTATGACCGAAACAAACCAAACTCCCCCCGAAGACAAACTCGATTTCAAACGTATTCTGCCCATTCTCGTCATCGTGCTCGTGGACTTGATGGGGCTTTCCATCATCATTCCGCTTCTGCCTTTATATGCCGCCCGCTTCGGCGCGGATGCCTTCCTCGTTGGCATTTTGCAGGCAACCTACCCATTCATGCAATTCGTTGGCGCGCCCATCCTTGGCAGGCTCTCTGATCGCTTCGGACGCAAGCCGGTTCTGATCGCCAGCCAGATCGGCACCCTAAGCGGATTCATTCTGCTTGGGTTTGCCAACAGCATGGTGCTGCTCTTCATCTCCCGCATCATTGATGGTCTTTCCGGCGCGAACATTTCCACGGCGCAAGCCGCGATTGCCGATAGCACCAACGAAAAGACACGCACACAAGGGCTTGGGCTTGTCGGCGCGGCATTCGGTGTAGGCTTTGTGCTGGGACCCATCCTCGCGTTTATTGTCCTGGCTTCATCCGGTCAAAATTATCAATATGTAGCATGGACAGCGGCTCTGTTTTCGCTCATTTCCATTTTGCTGACGACCTTCTGGTTCAAAGAAACCGTTGCCGATGCCGCCAACCCAGAAGCCTCGCGCAAACGCCGTCCGTTCTCGTTTGGTGCGCTGCGCGAAGCGATGGCTCACCGCCCCGCCATCATGTTCCTTGTGATCGTGATGTTCTTCTATCAGGTAGCCTTTGGCGGGTACGAACAACTCTTCTCGCTGTTCACGCTCAACCGCCTCGGCATGGATGCACGTGATACCTCCGGCTTGTTCATGCTGGCAGGCATCCTTATCATTGTCATTCAAGGCGGGCTGATCGGGCGCTGGTCTCGTAAAAAGGGCGACCGCTGGCTGGCGCTGATGGGCATCGGTGCGCTTGCCATCGGTTTGATCGGTACGGCGCTTACTCCCGCCATCCCTGTGCCGTGGTACGAAAAAGCCCGCGTGCTTGAAAGCCTTGCCGGTCAGGGTGAATTCCGTGTTTCGATTCAAAATATCAAAGTGAGCCTGCCTGACGAATCCGTACGCGGCTGGTTTGGCATTGTCTGGCTGATGATCGCCAGCATCCCTGCGGCGTTGGGCGGCGGGACGCTTCAACCTGCCATCAACAGTCTCATCACCAAAGCATCTGATAAAAGCGAAGTAGGAAGTATGCTGGGGTTATCTTCCGCAGCATACAGCGCGGCAAATGCCATTGCTCCGCTTTTCTTTGGGGCGCTCTTCCAATGGTTTGGCGCACCCGTACCTTTCTTTGCCGGTGGTTTGATATTGCTGGTGTTGTTCATTTTTGCCCCAAGGGTGATAAAGCAATAGTTTAGTTTGCCCTGGATTCGACACCGAAAAAGAGACCCTGCCGCTCCGCAGACAAGGTCTCTTTTTCTTTGCATAAAACTGACATCATGCAATAAGCTTCAAATTCGCTTAAAATCCTCTTATGCAGCCTGAGCGTACCTTTGAACGTATCATCCCATCCTTACTCTTTGCAGACGGATCAATCGCCATTGCATTCGCATTCCTGGCGCACACCCTTGGCATAGACCCCACCCCAGACTGGGGGCGATTACGGATTTTATCGTGTATTGCCGGGGTTCTATTTTGTGGAATTTCCCTTCTCTTATTCAAGAACAAAACAGGGGTTACAAAAGCAAAAAAAACAAGTGTATTTTTCCTCGTCATTCATATTTGGGCAATCATCATCTTGATCTACACATGGTTCGTCACTTTCGGGACGTTCACAGAATGGAGAGCATCGACGCGGTATTACTCGCTGCTTGCAACCGCATTTGGCAACGGGAATCTTTATGTAGATGTAGCTCCAGGCGCCGAATTGTTAGCCGCAGAAGACCCCTATAATTCTGAGGGGCGCCCTCCTTTTGAGGATGATGTTTGGGATCTGTCGCTGTACAAAGAAAAACTTTATCTGTATTGGGGTCCCGTTCCGGCGCTATTGATGATGCCAATTCAACTTGCATTAAAAACCACACTTTCAGATATGTACCCGGTTTTCTTTTTTCTCTGCGGGGTATTGATCTTCAATTCGCTCATCCTCTTGAAAGTATGGCAATTATTCTTTGCAGAAATCCCAATACGATATATCACCGCCTCGATATTCGTCGTCGGCTTGATCCTGCCTATTCCATGGTCACTCAGCCTCCCCGATGTATATGAGGCGGCGATCGGCGCAGGTCAGTTCTTTCTTATGGGCGGAATCTATTTCATCATCCTTGCTTTTGAAAATAATATCCAAAAACGGCATCTATTCCTTGCCGGATTCTTTTGGGCATGTTCCGTTGGTTCGCGTGCGATCAACGTACTGCCCATTTTGTTTCTTGTTGCGGTCACCTCGTTGTGGCTCTGGAAATATTCAACCAGACCACGGCGGGAATTAATATCCCGACTGATCGCCCTGCTTGCGCCGCTTGCACTTGGGGCGACCCTGATCGGGTGGTACAACTGGGCGCGGTTCGACTCTCCTCTCGAGTTTGGTCTGCGTTACCAGATCACCATCTACAACCTAAACCGAGATATGCCCATCACCTTCCAGCCAGAATATATTCCTTATAACGTCCTTGCATATGTGCTGCTGCCTTTTGAGTTCGTAAAAGAATTTCCGTTTATCGTGCCGATGGGGCTATCATCCATGCTGCACAATCATGGTCTGACCGCGCCCAAACTCTATGCCGCCGGAAATGTAACCGGCATGTTATTCTTTGCTCCATTTCTACTTTTCGCGTTTACACCATTTTTCAAAAAGAAACCCAATATAGAAAAACACCCGCTACAACTTCAAAACCTGACCCTTTATCTTTTGGGCGGCTCCTTTCTTATCAGCTTTATCTCACTTCTGCTCTACTATTACGGACAATTGCGCTTCATGGTGGATGTCGTTTCACAAATCACCTTGCTGGCAATTTTCGGGTATTGGGCATCCATCTTAAAAATGCGTTCCTCAAAACTTTATTTATTCATAGCCAACCTTCTGGTTGCCGCCACACTCATTATCAGTGTATTGCTCGCCGTTACCAGCGAAAGCGGGCGGATGCAAAAACTTAATCCCTCATTGTTTGAAAGCCTAAACAACCTCCAATCTCAACAAAAATAAAAGAACCGCCGGTGGCATTCCGGCGGTTCTTTTATTTTACGGTCGCGGACCATTACCGCCCGGGCGCCCGCCGCCTCCATTGCCTCCAAAGGTGGGACGGGTTCCAAGGGAAGATTCAAACCCGCGTACATTTTCACGCCCTCGATTGATCTCTCCGCGCGCAAACTGCTGATTGATCTCATTAAACTTGCCGGAGAACTGGGTCAGGTCGGGTCCGAGCACATCTGCGCCGCCGAATTGTTGGAAGCCCGCCTGCGCGTTCCTGCCGAGTTGCGCAAGGTTCATCAATTCATCCCGTGAGAGTTTGTTATCGCTCAGCGCGCCATTTGCAAAATCCAGGAACTCAAACGCGGTTTGAAGTGCGGTGATCTTATCGGTGGGAATATTACTCGGCTGAATTTGCGAAATCTGATCCAACCGCCCCTGCTGGTCGGCTTGCAAAACAGAGAGCATATCCTGCGCATTCGATTTCAACTCTTGCGCATTGGTCTGTGCCGTGCTGGCAGCCGCTTCAAGCTGGGTGATGGTCTCTTCGGCGAGAGCAAGCCCCTGATCGAGCGTGGATGAAATCTGCTGAAGTGACTGGTCGATGGAACTGAGTGTACTGTTCATTTGACTCAATTGCGCCTCAATGGCGTTGAGCTCCGCCATCATTTCGTAGGCGAGGTCGGCGTATAAATCGTAGTATTCGTAGATCAATTCTTCGGCATATTCCACATAGTAATCGGCATAGTAGTAATAATCATAAAGATAAGCCACCTCATCGTATGTGACGACATCATCTTCCGTGACGTAATAAACAGATGTAGATGTCTGCTCGGTGGCGGCAATGGCTTCTGCCACGGCTGCATCGATCAGCGCGGTGAGTTCTTCTTCGGTCAGCGTGACATATTCAACGGTAGGACCCGGAGTGGGCGTGGCGGGCATGGCAGTCAGCGCCGAGGAATTGACAGTCGCCTGTGCTAATGCGGTTGCCTGCTGTGTTTTGGCAATGGCGGTATTGACCACATTCGGGTCGGCAGTTCCTGCAGGAAGTCCACAGGCGAGAGTGGATGCAGTGATCGCCAGAACGAACAAGATATTTCTAAACATATTCTTCATTTGAGTTCCTCCAATGATTGTTTTTTTTTATTTGGTTAAATATACAAGTCAGACCGTTGGGTCTAACTCACTCTCTCACCATACGCCCGACGAGTGACGATTACCTTTATGTTTTTATGCGGACGTAAAGTGATGCTTGGGTTTGGTTTCGCAAGCCCGCGTTGAGCAGGCGAAATTTGCCAACGTTGTGCCATGACTGCCAGTACAGCAACGACTTCGGTCATAGCGAAATGCTCGCCGATGCACACGCGGCTGCCGCCGCCAAAAGGGAAGAAACTGTAACGGGGAGTTGAAGCCCCATCGAGGTCGAACCAGCGTTCAGGGCGGAAGTGAAGCGGCTCGTAATAAAATCGCGCATCGTGGTGTGTCACCCACTGACTCATGACCACCGTCGAACCGGCTGGGATGAATTGACCGCCAATCTCACAATCACGCAGAGCTTCACGCCCCATTGCCCAGGCAGGCGGACGCATCCGCAAGGTCTCATTGACCACGGCACGGGTGTATGGAAGTTTCTGAATATCTTCCGGCGTGGGCAGGCGGTCACCCAATACCGAATCGACCTCGGCTTGCAAAATGGATTGTGCCATCGGGTTATGTGCGAGCATATCCCAGCACCATGCCAACAGCAGCGCGGTGGTCTCATGCCCCGCCAGTAAAAAGGTTAGCGCATGGGCATGGATCTGCTCATCGGTAAATTGATCTTGATGATTCTCTTTGAGGATGTGAACAAGGGCGCGTTTGGCATGTTCATTCTGCGGATTGTGAAGCAGCGCCTCGGTCACTTCGTTTAGGCTTGTTTTGGCTTCCTTGAAACTTGGGAACAAGCTACGAGCCGATTCGGGCAAGGGCATTTGCGCCAGCGGAAAGAGACGCACGAGCGTCTTCATTGAAACGCTCACCTGTTCCACTGCACCTTTGGGAGCGCCGCCAAAGAATGACCACAATGCAATGTTGAGCGTTAATCTCATCATGCCTTCAGACATATCCACACGCTCGCCGTTTTGCCAGTTCGCAATATGTGCCAGGGCATTCTCATTCATCAACGGCAGATACTCTTCCATTTTGTGACGATGAAAAGCAGGCTGAAGTGTGCGCCGTTGTGCCAGGTGTTCATCCCCTTCGCTGGTGAGTAGACCTTCGCCCAAGATGATGCGCGCCCGCTGCAAGCTGGGACCTTTCACAAAGTTATCTGCCTGCCGCACCAGAACTTCCTCAATAAATGACGGATGGCTCAGCAGAAACAGATCACGCTTGCGCAGTTTGATGCGCGCAATATCGCCCTGCTCGTTCGCAAGGTCGGTCAGTGCATCAAGCGGATTATGAAAGATTTTCCACAGAAACTCAAAAGTGGACATTTTGTAAACAGGTTGTTCGAGAACTAAATTTGTTTCCATCGGCTATCTCCTTCAAGTGATAGCCAAAGGATACTTTCCCTGCTCCAAGATGTCTGCCCGCAAAGGTGGGGAACTTCGCCCCCTATTTGGTGGGTGTATGTTTTGTAGGTCAGGCTTTTAGCCTGACAGTCTCAATAAACTTAATACATGGCGGGTTGAAAACCCGCCCTACAGATTTCTACAACTCCTCCACCATCACCAACCCATAGCGGACAGCCATCAGCGCCGCCTGCGTTCGATCATTCACCCCCAACTTCACGAACAGATCGCTGACGTAGCCCTTCACCGTCATCTCGGTCAGTGACAACTCGCCCGCGATCTCTTTATTGCTTTTGCCCTTCGCCAGCAATTTCAAAATGCCGCGCTCGCGCTCGGTCAATGAATCAAACGGGTCATCGGGCATCGGCGCACGCAGCATAAGGCGTTTGGCAATATCGGGGTGCAGTTGCGGCTTGCCCTGCGCCGCCCCGCGAATCGCCGCCACCAAGTCATCGCCATTCATTTCCTTCAATAAAAATCCGCTTGCACCTGCTCGCAATGCCGCAAAGACATGCGCATCATCGGTGAACGAAGTCAGAATCAAAATCGGTAGGTTGGGGTATTCCGGGCGGATGTACTTCAACGCATCCACGCCGTTCATCTCAGGCATTTGCAGATCCATCAACACCACATCGGGCTTATGCTTCTTGATCAACGCCAGCACGCCCGCGCCGTTCTGCGCCTCGCCCACCACACGCATATCTTTCTCGGCGTCAATCGTCAACGTCAGCCCGCGCCGCACAACTTGATGGTCGTCTGCAATGATTATTTTCAGCATGTGTACCTCACTGGGAATCCGAAAGTTCTACTTTCGGATTTGTCCTGTCATGACAGTAGAACTTCATGACTCCATTACGGGGAGAGGAATTTTATATTTCAAAATCGTTCCACGCCCAATCTCAGAATCAATCGTCAACTCGCCGCCCAACGCCAGCACGCGCTCACGCATACCGCGCAAACCAAAATGACCTGCAGGCACCGCATACACATCAAAGCCCGCGCCATCATCACTCACACGCACCTGCAAGAACGAGTCAACACTCACGCGCACCGTCACATTGCGCCCGCCGCTGTGCCGCACCACATTTTGCAACGCCTCACGCAGCACCCACGTCGCTTCACTGGCAATATTTTTTTGGATAATTACAACCTGCGGCATCTCCAGCGTTATAGACAGTAACGACCCGCCTTCGGGTCCGCTTCGGTTGGAAAACGCCTCACACTCCGCCCGAAGCGACTCAGCGTAATCAACCTTTTCCTCGCTGGATGCTTCGCGCAGTTGAGCCAGCATCAGCCGCATTTCTTTGAGCGTATCACTCGCCAGGCTCTCCAACTCTCCCAGCCTTTCCCTAAAATCCTCCGGCGCCGACTTTTTCAATCCGCGCGCCATCAGGTGCAAACCGAACATCTGCTGGGTAACCGAGTCGTGCAAATCCCGCGCTATGCGTTGACGTTCCTCATACGCCGCAATGGATTTTTGATTCGCAAGGGCTTGCTCGGTCTGTTCTTTTACGCGGGTTTCAAGATTTTTGTTTAACTCATACAGGCTTTCATACGCATTGGCATATGCCAACGCCAGAGCCGCCTGCCCCGCCAGTGCATTGAGTCGCTTCACCTCATCCACATCATAGCGCGGACCGGCGCGGCGCGCGCCCAGCCAGTAGCCGCCAACAGAGACACTGCCCGCCACCAAACGGGTATTCCATGCAGATACCGTATGGGGCGGCGGCACATCGGGTTCTGGGAAGAGTTTGAGCGCACCCCACTCGGCGCCGATCTGGTTCGGGAACACATCATTAAGCAGGTGAATAATCTCATCCCTGCGGTTGGCGCGGGCGAGCAGATATTCCATGCTCTGAATGGCAGATTCAAATTTAAGCCTGTCGGGGTAGAGAATGCGGTCGAGCCAGGTTTGAATGAACTTGCGGGTCGGGTCAAAAAGCAGCGCGGCAACAAACAGGCTGATGATCGGCGCAAGCGGGCGGGAAGTGAGGGAAGACTCAAAGAGTGAGGTAAGGCTTGTGGTGAGAAACAGGTACAACGTTAAGAGAAGAAGCGAAGCAGAGCCATAGACCAGAGTCCGCCTGAGGGCGCGGTCAATGCCGAAGAGGTCGTGCCGCATCACGGCGTAGCCTATCCCCAACGGTACAAAGAGTTGGAAGAGCAGCAGCAGGTTGTAGGGAAAAACATCCAGCCCCAATGCCAGCATGAGCGGGCGAAACCAAAGCGGCGCTTCGGCAATGAAGACGCTGATGCCCACAATGCGGGCGCGCTGGGCATCTTGTATATTTTCGGGGCTGGTATCTCGTGCAACCGTGATGAGGTTTTTAATGAAGAGAAAAATAACGAGGGTGAAGCAGGTAAATAAAATACTGATGGTAAGTATGCGCTGCCAGAAGACCAGGCTATAAAGAAATGCGCCGGTGATCAATGCTGAAAGGATGTAAGCGGTTGTTATTTGTTGGGTGGTTGTGTGTGTAGGTTTTGGGAAACGCGCACCAACATGCAGGGTCATGGGCATGAGGATGGCGGCTTGGATCATTCGCAGGGTGATCCATGGGTCGAGAAGGTGAATGAGCGGCACGCCCGGGTAAATGGCAGGCAGCCCGTTGGTTTCAAAGGGGATGAGCAGCAGGAAGGCGAAGAAAATTGAGAAGCAGGCGATCAGGGTGTGGCTTGCCTGCGGACGGAGCAGCGATGGGACGATGCCGGTAAAAAGTATGAGCGCAGATACCACAGCCGAAAACGGTGTGATAACTTCTGCAACCGATTGCCCGGCAAGGTTTGAAACCACCGCAAGCAGCGCCATATTGAGAAATACCGAAACGAGAATGGGCAGGTAAATTTTGCCGATCTTTTTCATTGCTGTTTTCTGAGGGTCAGCCATGCGATACATAACAAGACCAGCCCCACGCCATCAAACAAGATGAACCGTAAAATGGATAACCGCAAAATTATGTGATCTGTCGTCAGCGTGGAGAGGATGTAACTTTCGCCCAGCAAACCGATCAACTGCATGAGCAAGGCAAATGTCAGCGCAAGTGAGTAGCGGATGGGGTGATATGTTGCAAACAGGTATGGCACAGCCCACATTAAAAACAAGACCCCCACTCCTCTTACTGCCGCTTCGCCTGCCGTGCCGGAAAGCTCGTAGGCGTGGACGAACATCTGCGGCGAGATGATGAAGATGACCGCCGCCTGTATATTCCATGCAGTGACGAGGGCGATCAATAATCGCGAGATCCAGATACGCATGGGAAGGGTGAAGGTCAAAGGTATTGGGCGTACTCATCACCCAGTATTTTTTCAAGATACGGGGTAACCTGCCAGAAATTTTTCAGGTTTTTGTATTCTTCCAGCCAGCGCGGATTATGCCCCGGCGGCGAGGTCTTTACCGAGCGGATCATCAAATTCTTGGCGGTATGTTCGATGGGTACGAATTGGGTCACATCGGTGCGGTAGCCGAGGATGCGCAACAAGGCGGCGCGGAAGGTGTCGGTGAGAATATCGCCCAGGCGTTCGAACAAAATTCCGTGGCTGAGTACAGGCACGAGCGGAGTCGGAGCGGGGGCTTGTGCCATCTGCACTTGTAGATCGTGCTGGCAGCATGGCGCACAGAAAATAAGTTTGCTCTCCCATCGAATCGCTTTTGCAAGGGCGTCGTCGGTGGCGGTGTCACAGGCATGTAATGCGACTACGATATCCGGTGCAACGTCCGGTTCAAAACTGGTGATCGTGCCCACTTTGAAGGAGAGTTGGTCCCAGCCCAATTCCATGGTCTTTTTCTGGAGGCGTTCGATCAGGTCAGATTTTATATCCACGCCGGTGATGTGGGCATCCAATTGCAGGATGTCGTGAAGGTAGTAATACAGGGCAAAGGTCAGGTAGGCGCTGCCACAGCCAAAATCCACCACATGGACGGGTTTGCCCGCGAAGGTATTGAGCGCATCGGTTTCGTTGACCAGCCGCAGGAACTCATTGATCTGGGTGTACTTCCGCTGCATGTCGGCTTTGATCCTGCCATCTTTGGTGAGGATGCCCACCGCCTCCAAATATGGTTTGGCATTTTCCGCCGAAAGCAGACGGTTTTTCTCGCGGTTGTGAGAAAGGTCTGCCACCACATGCAGAGCCGTGGATTTGCGTTCATTCAGCAAGGCTTTCCCTTTTTTGGAGAAATTCACCTGCAAACTGCCGGTGGTGTTTTCTACAAAGATGTTTCGGAAGGGTAAAGCCAGCGCTTCATTAATTTTGGCAGGAGCTTCTTCAAAGGTGTAGTTTTTAGAGATGTCTTTCTTCTCGTCAAAAAAGGAGAACTGCAAATGAACTCCATCCTTGAGTTCCACGGGGCGCACCACAAGTTTGACCCAGCTCATCTCTGCGCCTTTTTGCTGACCGGTGAAGACTGCCCTTACAAACGTATCGCGAGCCAATATCCGCTCGTGGATTTTTTTTATGTAGTTATCTTCCATGCCGAAATTATACGACAAGCCCGGTCACAGCATTGCTCGGCAAGTTTAAAGTTTCGCTACAGGTAGGCTTGGACGAAACAAAATAAAGGAATGCAAAATGAACTCTCAACTGCATGAGAAACTTGCCCAACTTTTAGGAGAGCGCTTCATAACATCTGAGCATGAGCACATCCAGCATGGCAAAGATGAATCATCTCATATGCCCACCCCGCCTGATGCAGTCTGCTACCCATTGGACAAACAACCGGACGAATCCTGACGCTGCCGCCAGAATGATGAAGTTAAAACCAGCGGCAAAGATACCAATTATCAATTTGTTATCGTCGTTTGGTTAAAAAAAGCAAGCCATCATGGATTTAACACCTGCGTAGCATGACTGCCCAACGCTTGGATAAACTCATTTGCTGTTGAACCTTTAATCGGGTTCCCCAACGCCGTCAGCCCTGTCCGATCTGACCGCCACTTCCCATCGCCGAACTCAGTGATAAAGTAACGTGAACGGTTGGGTCCATCCGTATCGTCAAACCAATGGAGCATAAATCCATCTATCGGCGCTGCATAAAGCAGGTCTTTGGGTCGGTTCAAGAAATCGGAGCGTGTGCCCAAAATGATCTGGCTCTCGGTAAGGGCATAGAAAGTGGTTGCATAGCCCGCCCCCACCCTAAGTTCATCGTTGAGCCCTAGGGAGCGGCGCAATTCCAAAAGACGATCAGCCTTCGGTGCATCAAGTTGCGCCCCTGTATAACTGGTAGACCAAACACCCGTTGCCACCATACTGACCAACCTCTCCCCAGGGAATTGGGTTGCAAGCCATTTTTCAACATGCTCTCTCTTAAATGCCATTTTTTTCTCCTTAGAGCCGGTGGAACGATCACCCACACCTATCTTTTAATCTTCCTAATTGCATTCAAGCAAAAAGCGGCTATTACCGCCGCCTTTTTCCTCTCCTCACACTTCCATCTCCTCTTCCTCCCTCGCCGCTTCGCCCTTCTCCATCTTCTTCCGCAAAGGCTCGGGCCATGCAGATGTATCCTCCGACTGCAAGAACAGTGGACCATTCCCATTCTGTGTCAAAATATCACGCGTGCGCACATTAAGCACCGCCTTCGCCGCATCAATGCCAGAAGCCGTCACACCTGCCACACCATGACTCATAGTACTTTGCCCGCACAGATACAACCCTTCAAACTCGGTCTGCGCCCGAAAGCCCAACGGACCCACCTGCGTAGGCGATTTTTCAATGCCATAAATATTTCCGCGTGTGGCGTTGAGGTAATGCTCATTCGTCAGCGGCGTGCCGAGGCTCGAAAACACAATATGCTTGCTCAACCCGGGAATGCGTTTCTCCAATCCACGCACCATGCGCCAAGATAAATCTTCCTTCATCGCATCGTAATCGGCAGGGCGCGAACCGTATTTCGTATTCGCCCATTTTTCAAAGGCATCGTAGCCCACAAATGCAAACGCCTCACAGGTATGATGCCCACTGTGCATCTTCGAAGGGTCTTTCAAGGTGGTCACCGTCAGGAACATTCCCGCCGGAGTCTCATCACGCAGCGCCGCATCGCCCAAACCATCGGCATAAATTTTATCCACATCTGCATGGTCGTAGTACCACATATTACCCGAGTCCAACCCTGCGCCGCGTAAGTCCATATCCGTCGCAAAAAACAAACTCAAACAAGACATCGAATACTTCACGCCATCCAGCTTCCTCGTCAACTTTGCCGAGAGATGTTCCCGCCCGATCATCTTGCCGAACGTCACCTCGGGGTCGGCATTGGAGATGACTATGCCCGAGCGGATCTCTTCGCCAGAGTCCAACTCTACGCCCAACACCTTTTTCCCTTCGATAAGAATCCGCTTCACTCTTGATTTGAGTCGAATCTCACCTCCAGCCTTTTTCAACGCCCGAACGAACGCGCGCGGAATTGTGAACGCCCCGCCCAACGGATAATATCCACCATTGAAGTAATGGTCTGTAATGCCCGCATGGACGAAGGCACTCACCTGCGAAGGCGGAAGTCCATGATCGCCAGATTGCCCGCTCAACACCCCGCGCAGAACCGGGTCAGTGATATGCGCGTTGATCAAGTCTGCACCTGTGGCGCGCATCCACTTGAGGACGTTGCCCGCCCCCTTCGCCGCCTGCAAGGGCTTGTTCAATTTGCCAATATTACGGACACCATCAGTGATGGCGGTCAGGTCGGTGAAGTACCCGTCAATCCCTTGCGCCTCATGCGGGAAGTGTCCCTTGAGCGTTTCGATCAGACGCTCTTTGCCTTTGGGAAAGTCCACGCGTTTCTCACCAATGAAAATATGGTCGTAGCCATCGGGGTTAAGTTCTACGAACGTCAGGTCTTGCGAAACCCCCAAGCCATCATAAATACGGCGCAAGCCGCCGCCCTCATCCAGCGAGCCAATGTAATGCACCCCTGGGCTAAAGCGATAGCCATTCAACGTGAACGAGTGTGTCCACCCGCCCGGGCGGTCGTGCTGTTCCAGCACGAGGACTTTCTTCCCCGCCTGTGCCAATGCCACGGCGGCAGTCAGCCCACCCGCCCCCGAACCGATGATGATCGCGTCGTAATCCATTATGTTGCCTCCATCCTTATTTTCGGCGGACTGAAGTCCTGCCTCAGTGCATGAAAGTCGGCTAAAGCCGACTCACCGCAAGTGAATTACAAACCTAATAATTCAATAATTTTCGTAGTTTCATCCACAATCTCATCCGCGCCCATCTTTCGCAGTTCTGGCTCTTCGCCAAACCCGCACAGTACCCCTACCGTCTGCGCACCGGCTGCCTTGCCCGCGCGGATATCCACCGTGGTATCGCCGATCATCAGGCAGTTTTCCGGTGGCACGTTCATTTTCTCGGCGGCGAGAAGCACCGGGTCTGGGTAGGGTTTGGTATGCACCGCTGAAAGACCGGTGACGATCACATCAAAATATTTGACAAGGTCATATTGTTCAAGGAAACGCATCGTCCCTTTTTCGTCTCTGGCGCTGACAACCGCCATGGGATATTTGCCATGCAGCGCTTTGAGCATTTCATCCACGCCGGAGATGAGCAGGAATTTTTTATCTGCGTGCTTGCGGTGGCGCGAAAGCCAATTAATGACCGCGACCATTTCATCATCCAAATGAAGCGTATCTGCCAGCCCAAGCAAGGCATTGCCGGGGGCTTCGATCCACATCACAAAGCGGCGGGCGGCATGGTCAGGGTTTTTAAATAAGAAACGGGGAAAGAATTTTACGATCTTTTGAACGTACAGGTCATCGGTATCGCTCAGGGTTCCATCAACATCGAAACAAAGCGCTTTGATTTTAGAGGGTTCAAGGGACATGGATTAATTGTACCAAAGGGGCTATACTTGTTTAGATACCCTATGATCGAAGATCGTGACCGCACCCTGCTCGAATTACTCGTAAAGGTCAGCCGCGAAGTAGCTACCGCGATTGATCTGCGTACTGTATTGCAAAGGGTGTTGTATGCCTGTATTCAATACGTTGGCGGTGAACGCGGCAGTGTAGTTGTGATGGATGATAACGGCAAGGCGGTGGATGCCACCATTGTGTATGGAACCCGCTTCCACGATCACACCACCCAACAATTAAGAGATACGGTCGAAAAAGGGTTGGCAGGCTGGGTCGTTCAAAACCGCAAATCAGCTCTGGTTCCAGATACAAGTAAAGATGAACGCTGGCTGCGGCGAGCAGATGATGCTTTAGATAAAAGCGGGGCAAAATCGGCTATTTGTGTGCCGCTCATGGCGCGTGACCGCTTTGTTGGGGTATTGACCCTGGTTCACCCCGTCCCAAACGCTTTTACTCCAGATCACCTTGAATTGGTGCAAGCCATTTCAGACCAGACCAGTGTGGCAGTCTTAAACGCCCGCCTTTATTCCGAAACACAGAGAACTGCCCGGGTCACTTCTGCTCTGGCAGAAGGCGCGGCTTCGATCAACTCTTCGTTGGAGTTGCAGGATGTGTTTCGCCGCATTCTTAACCAGACCATGCAGGCGCTGCAAGTTGAAACGGTTGCGCTGGCATTGATAGAGGAATCTGGCAGCGATCTTGTTTTTCAGGCGGCAGCGGGCAACAATTCCAGTGAAATTCCAGGAAAACGCAGCAGTGTTAGCATCGGGTTTGCAGGCAGGGCGATCACCGAAGGCAAGGGGTTGGTAATTCCCGATGTCCGCAAAGATGCAGATTTCAGCGAAGTGGACAACTTGAACGGAGTCGAGATGCGGGCGCTTGCCATCTCACCGATCCTTTCACACGGTACAGTGATCGGCATTCTTGAAGCGGTTAATCCCACATCCGGTTCCTTCGACCCGGATGCCTTATTGGTAATGAATGGCTTGGGCAGTTTGGCAGGGTCGTCCATTGAAAATTCGCGCTTATTTACACAGCTTCAACACGCGCATGAGACCTATCGTGAATTGTTTGAAGATAATATCGATCCGGTCTTTATCACCAATTGGGAAGGAAACGTATTGGCGGCAAACCGCCGGTCTGTTGTTTTGAGCGGATACACGATCGAAGATTTGCATGGCATGAATATTAACCAGGTCCACGCCATGAACTGGGGATTGGTTGGTGAGAATTTCAGCAGCCTGCGAGACAGTCAATCTTGCGATTACGAATCAGGATTAACGCTGAAAGATGGCGGCTCACTACCCGTGGAAGTTCACGCCCGCAGCGTGGAGTTCGATGGAACAGAATCCATTCAATGGATATTGAGAGATATTTCCGCCCGCAAGGAACTCGATGAACTTCGCAACGATATGACCTCGATGATCTTCCATGACCTGCGCTCTCCCCTGGGCAACATCGTCTCTAGCCTCGAAATGATGAGCGCGCTCATACCCGAAGACGAGGCGCTGAAATCAATGCTCAATATCGCGAAGAATTCAACAGGGCGCATTCAACGGCTGGTCAATTCATTGTTAGACATCAACCGGCTGGAAGCCGGGCAAAAGATCGTAGACCAGCACTCCATTGACCCGGGAGCGTTGGTACGCGAGGCGATCCATGATGTGGTGCCGTCTGCTTCGGCGCGTCAACACACTCTCACCAACTGGGCGATCAGTGTCCTCCCGCTTATATGGGTGGATGTGGATATGATCTACCGTGTGCTCGTAAATCTGCTTGAAAACGCCATCAAATTCACCCCTGTGAATGGGCGGATCGATATTGGAGCACAAACCAGCGAAGATGGCATGTTCGTCCAATTCTGGGTGCGCGATAATGGACCTGGCATTCCACCAGCTGAGTGTGAACGCATTTTTGAAAAGTTCACACGTCTGCGCGGCAAGGCAAAAACCAGCGGGCTGGGTGTAGGGCTTGCGTTTTGCAGGCTAGCTATCCATGGGCATGGCGGCAAAATCTGGGTGGATAGCGAAATTGGCAAAGGCACCACCTTCTGGTTCACCCTGCCTGTCACAACCCGCCGCTCTGCGGGTCACCTCAAGCGTCATACAGGTCAACTTACTTTTAAACCTGATAAAGATGAGAAAATAAACGAATAAGACACAAAGAAAGAGATTCCCCGAAAGGAAAATACTGTAGAACCACCATGCAGGAAATTACACAAAATATTTTCATTGAAGACGAATTTGTAGGGGTGACCCTCGGCGTAATCGTTACCCCACGCGGATTAATTCACATTGACGCCCCGCCATCTCCTGAAGATGTCCGCGCCTGGCGCGCCTCTCTCATGAACCTGGGCGGAGGCATGGATCGGGTTCTGGTCAACATAGATGCCCATCCCGACCGTACCCTTGGCGCTCGCAGTATGGATTGCACAGTGATCGCCCACGAAAAAACCGCCCAAACCTTCCGCACCCGCCCCAGCACCTTCAAAGCACAGGGCGAAGAAACCGGCGCCGATTGGGAAGTCATCCCCGGTTTGGGCAGCGTTCGCTGGGCAGCCCCCGATATATCCTTTGAAGACCAAATGACCCTTCATTGGAACTCTTCACCGGTCATCCTCGAACATCATGCCGGACCCTCAAATGGCTCGATCTGGGTACATCTCCCTGAAGAAAAAGTCCTTTTCGTCGGCGATACGGTATTGAAAAACCAACCACCCTTCCTTGCCGGTTCAAATCTCAAAGCCTGGCTCGAATCACTGAACCTGCTGCTGAAGCCTGAATACAAAGGCTACACCTTCATCAGCAGCCGTGGCGGCATTGTGAACAGCGCCGTAATCAAAACACAATACGATCTGCTCAAACACATTCATGACAAGCTGAACAAATCCACCAGCAAGAAACCCAACCCGGTGGTAGTGGAAAAAATGGTCACATCTTTACTGGGGTCTTTCAAAGCCCCGGCTGCCCGCCAAAAACAATTTGCCCAACGCCTACGCTACGGGTTGACACACTACAACTCACGCCAGCCAAATGTTTCGGGCAACTCTACCGAGGATTAGTGAATACAACCGTTCCCCTTTTGGAACTTATAAGAGGTTCTGTCGTTGAAGCCACCCACAGCGGGTCTATTGCAGTGGTCAGCGCCGATGGCAGCCTTTTGAAACAAAAAGGCGACCCTAACACGGTCGCTTTTTTACGCTCTTCTGCCAAGCCGTTTCAGGTACTGCCATTTGTAGAAGCAGGCGGTGTGGAACACTACAACTACACTCAAAAAGAGCTTTCCCTCTCCTGTGCTTCGCATGAAACCTCGCAAATGCACCTTGATGCAGTAACTGCTTTGCAAAAGAAAGTCGGTATCGAAGAACACAACTTGCAATGCGGTCCACACCTGCCCGGCGATGCAGATAAACTGCGTGAGGTCATTCAGCAAAACATCATCCCCACTGCCAACTTTAACAACTGCTCCGGCAAACATACCTCCATGCTGGCATGTGCCAAAATGCGCGGACTTCCGCTCGAGAACTACCTTGATCTCGAACATCCCATTCAACAGGCAATCCTCCAAACTCTCGCCGAAATGTGTAGTATGGATATGAAAGACATCCAGATCGGCATTGATGGATGCTCCGCGCCGAATTTTGCCCTGCCACTCTTCAACGCATCTCTCGGGATGGCACGCCTGTGCGACCCACGAGACCTTTCCCCCACCCGAGCCGAAGCCTGCCAAAAGATCACCAGCGCCATGTCGGCTCACCCAGAGATGGTGGGCAACTACGGCGAATTCGACACAGAATTGATGAAAGTTGCAGAAGGAAAGATCGTCACCAAACGCGGCGCAGAAGGATTTCAGATCGTCGGCATTATGCCGGGTGTCATCCATGAGCATGGCGTGGGGATTGCCATCAAGGTCAGCGACGGCGACAAATCATCCATGGACGATAACCTCCACACCCATGTGCGTGTGCGCCCGCCAGTGACGTTGGAGATTCTCCGTCAGCTTGGGGCACTGACCGAAGCGCAAGTGCAAGCCCTGGCGTCGTTTGGACCCGGGAAAATCATCAAGAACTATGCAGGCATCGTCACCGGGGAAATGCGTCCCGCGTTCAAAATTTAAAACCCTCACCACAAAGAACACGGAGGCACAGAGTACCTATAGTTTTGCTCCGTGTTCTCTGTGAACTCTGTGGTTAAATTCTCTCCATGAAAAATCTACAAGCCCGCGCAATCGAAATCCATGAAACCTTGCTCAAGGTTTTTGGTGAGCCGATCTGGCGCAACCCGCTGCCCGCCATTGACGAACTGGTTTCGACGATCCTTTCGCAAAATACCAACGACGTAAACCGTGACCGCGCCTTCGAAGCCTTGCGTGCGAAGTACCCAACTTGGGAAGCCGTGCGCGACACAAAAGAAAAAGATGTGATCGAAGCCATTAAACCGGCAGGGCTGGCGAATCAAAAAGGTCCGCGCATACAGCAGGTGCTGCAAGCCATCACCGCAGAACGCGGCTCGCTCGACCTTCAATTCCTCGCAGAACTGCCACTGGAAGAAGCGCGAAGCTGGCTGACCAAGTTCAACGGCGTGGGACCAAAAACTGCCGCCATCGTTTTGTGCTTCTCACTTGGCATTCCCGCCTTCCCAGTGGATACGCACGTGTACCGCGTCACGGGTCGCATTGGCTTGCGCCCCGAAAAGATGACCGTGGAGCAAGCGCACCCGCATCTTGAATCCGTTTTTCCGCCAGAGACATATTACGCCGCGCATCTCAACATCATCCGCTTGGGACGGGAGGTGTGCAATGCACGCAAACCGCTGTGTCCGCAATGCCCGATCAATCACCTGTGTGACTTCAAAGAAAAAACAAAATAAGAACATCCTGCGCCTACAATGGCGCAGGTTTTATTTTCAGTTAGAATCACAGTCATGGAAAATCCCCCTGTCAGTATGGCTTTAGAAAAATTAAATATCCCCCACCAAATCTTTCAGCACATCACGCCAGTGGATTCGCTCGAGAAAGCCGCCAGTGACCGAGGGCAGCGCCCTTCGCAGATCGTGCGGACGATTCTCTTCCGCTTGAGTGAGGATGAGTTTGCTCTTGTCCTTGTGGCGGGTCCGGGTCAAATTTCGTGGAAGCTTCTGCGGAAAATCCTTGGCAAGTCGCGGATTACGATGGCGACCCCTGAAGAGGTGCTGGACGTGACCGGCTACCGCATTGGGACGGTGGGTCCGTTTGGGTTGTTGAAGCCGGTGCGGGTTATGGTTGAGGCGGGGGTGTTGAAGGAAGATGAATTGTCCATTGGGTCGGGTATGCGCGATACGGCAGTCATTATTAAGTCCACGGATTTGATGATGGGCTTGGGGAACGTGGAAGTTGTAGAATTGTTTGAGTAAACGGGTGGTCTCGATATGCCCTTCGAAGAGCGCTCAGGGCTACTCGACCATCGATGCAAAATTATGGAGATAACAATGAGCAGAAAACAACGTGCAATAGATTTTGTGGAAATTGAATGGGCAACCTATATCGAACGCTTTAACCGCCTGCCAAAGTTGGACGGCTTGCAACGAGTCCGCAGGCAGGGATACGATCAATTCCGCGATATGCTGGCGCATATCCTTTCGTGGTGGGAAGAGATGCTGCCCGATATCATTGCGTTGGCAGAAGGACGCGAGATCGAACGCAAGAAATATGATTTTGACGTGTTCAATGCCGAAGCGGTGGCGAAGTATAAAGATTGGGATGAAGCCGAGTTCTTAGCTCACTTTGAGAAAAACCGTCAGAAAGCCGCAGCAGATTTCAAGTCTATGAATGAGGCGGCGTTTGAAGATAAGCGCGTTTGGGGGCGCATCCACGGCATCTTCATTCATCATGCCCGTGAGCATCTCGTCGCGTTGAGCAAATTCCTTACACTCGATACGCTTGAACATGAGTGGGGCAATTACATTCAGGCATTTGATGCTTCGGATAAGAAGGAAGAATTTTTACGCAAGCAAAATGCCGCACGTTTTGAAGACCTGCTGGCGCATAATTTTATGTGGTGGGATGAAGGCGTAACCGCCGTAAACGGTGCGTTGAAAGACCCTTCGTTCACATATGCCGGTCCCGGCGAGACGGATGCCTTCAACGCCGAGATCATTTCAAAATTTAGAAGCACAAAAGAAGCTGACCTGCGCGCTTTGTACGAGAAAAAACGATTGGAAATGATCGAACTCGTGCGTAGCCTGTCAGACAGCGCATTTGAGAACCCAACCATTGAAGAGTGGCTTGCCGCCGATGTTGTGGAACATTTTGACGAGCACGCCATTTAGTTTTACAGAAAGGAAGCAGCATGGATCACATCGTTTACCTTGCCATCGGCAGCAACATGGGCAACCGTTCTGCCAATTTGAAAAATGCCATCTCGAACCTTCCGCCTCAAATGGATGTGAAGAAAAAATCGAAGGTGTATGAAACGCCTCCCTGGGGTCACACTGATCAGCCGATGTTTTTGAATCAGGTTTTGATGGCAAAGACGTACATGCAGCCGGAAGACCTGCTCGGACATTTGAAACGGCTCGAGACCGCGCTGGGGCGGGAACCCAGTTTTGAAAATGGTCCACGCCTGATCGATATTGACATCCTGTTCTATGATGATGAGATCATTGAAACGCCGCCGCTGGTCATCCCCCACCCGCGCCTGCATCAACGTGGATTTGTGCTCGTGCCGCTGAACGAAATTGCACCAGACCTTATTCACCCCCGTTTGGGAGAGCCGGTAAGTGAATTGCTCTTGAATGTAGATAGGTTGAACATCCACGAATATAAAGGGAAATAGCCGCAAGACAAGAATTCAAAGAGGAATTATGCGAATTATCCGTTATCAAAACACAGAAGGCACAGCCACCCATGGCTGGATATTGGAAGATAAGGTCGGCGAAGTGCAGGGAAATATCTTTGGCGAATATCGCCGCCGCGAAGCGCGGACTCCATTAAAGGAGACGAAAATTCTTGCGCCGTGTGAACCCAGCAAGATCGTATGTGTGGGGCGAAATTATATTGACCATGCCAAGGAACTCGGCAATGAAGTGCCGAAAATTCCGCTGCTCTTTTTGAAGCCGCCTTCTTCCATCATTGCCATAGGTGAACATATTGTCCTACCGGCACAATCCAAACAGGTGGAACACGAAGGTGAGTTGGTGGTGGTGATCGGCAAACGCGCCAAAAATGTCACGGCAGAACAGGCAAAGGAATACATCTTTGGCTACACGATAGGCAACGACATAACCGCCCGTGACCTGCAAAAAAGTGACGACCAGTGGACTCGCGCCAAGGGCTTCGATACCTTCTGCTCGTTTGGTCCGTGGATCGATACCGAGTTCGACCCGTCGGATGCGGTCGTTACCTGCCGCGTCAACGGGCAGATGCGGCAAATGGCTTCCACCCGCGATATGGTCTTCAACGTCGGCACGTTGATCGCTTACATCTCTTCGGTAATGACGCTTGAACCCGGCGACCTCATTTTCACCGGCACACCTGCCGGGGTCGGTGAGCTAAAGAATGGTGATGTTGTGGATGTGGAAATTGAAGGGTTGGGAAAATTAAGCAACCCGGTAAAAGCGTAAATTATTTCGTTTAAAAGTTGAGCAGGTGACAGTTGCAAATGCGGCTGTCATCTGCTTGTTTCTGATGAAGTCCATTATTATCCTTAAATCTTCGCAGGGCACCCACAATTTTTTAGGACGCCCATCCTTAGCCCTCTTTAATCCGCCAAAAATGACTGTGTTAGAATCCTGCGTTTAATGGAAAAAACAACGTTTATATTGGCATCGAACTCTCCGCGCCGAAAGCAGTTATTTGGTTTGGCAGGCTGGGATTTCAGCATTCTGGCGGCGGACGTGGATGAAACTCCCTTTGAAAAGGAAACGCCGCGCGAATACGTTATCAGACTGGCACAAGCTAAAGCATTGGCGATTCAGCCCCGGGCGGGGTTTGAGGCGGTGATCATCGGCTCGGATACAACCGTGGTGGATGGAGACGAGATCATTGGCAAGCCCGTCGATGAAGCCGATGCCCGCCGCATGTTAAATCAGTTGCGCGGGCGGACGCATCAAGTAATGACGGCGGTTTGTGTGCTGCGCGGCGAGAAGAGGATCACTGAGCTTTCGATCACAGATGTGCCGATGCGGAATTATTCAGACGCCGAGATCGAGGCGTACATCCAAACCGGCGACCCAATGGATAAGGCGGGGGCGTATGCCATTCAACATGCCGAGTTTCAACCAGTGGCTGCAATGGCGGGGTGTTATGCCGGGGTGATGGGCTTGCCCATGTGCCATGTGCTGCGGGCGTTGCGTAAATTTGAGTTGAGCACTTCTGAAGATGTGCCTGCGGCATGTCAATCTCTTTTAAAGTATGATTGCAAAATATCACCTGCCGTTTTAAGCGGCGAAATGGTTGCTTAATGTTCGAAAGGAAACGAATGAAGTCATTACGACTGCTCAATTTCATTATTATTGCTTTGATGCTTGCCGGGTGTACATCCTCAGGGGTGGGCGGCGGCGGGTCTATTTTTGCTACAGATACCCCCCTGCCTGCGCCGCAGGTTCGCATTACACCGGCGCCAGATGCCAAAGCCGCAGTAACAGCGTTCTTTGATGCGTTGAAGAACGACGATTACGAAGTGATGTATGCCATGCTTTCAACCGCCAGCCGCGAAGCTATAACGTTGGAGGATTTCTCCAAACGGTGGAATGATGCCTTGAATACGATGAGCGCATCAAGCATTGACGTGGTGGTGGGGAACTCGACCATCAGCCCGTTCAACGCTGAAGTGGGGTACACGATCAATTACCAGACCGTTCTGGCTGGCGATATTTCACGCGAGATCGTTATGCGCCTTGTAAACGAAGATAATAACTGGAAGATACAGTGGGACGATGCACTGATCTTGCCTGAGTTGGCGGGCGGTAATGTGCTGGCAATGGAATACAGCGTCCCTGCCCGAGGCGATATTTACGACTATCGCGGGCAGCCCATAGCCACCCAATCGAAAGCCTTTGCCTTTGGCATTCAAACCGACCAGATCAACTACGATATGATCGGCGCGCTCACCAGTGAGTTGGGACGACTATGCGGCTTTGATCCACTTGCCATTCAAAATCAGATCGATGCCGCCGGACCCGGCTGGTATTTGCCCATGTGCGAAGGGACGCGTGAAGAAGCCCAGCGTCTGCTTTCCATTAACCCGGGCGGGTTGGTGTGGAGCGAATACGAATCTCGTTATTATTTTAGAGGCGGTCTGGCTCCACAATCGGTGGGGTACACCCTTTCCATTTCACCCGAACAGTTGAACGAATATCGCCGCAAAGGCTACAACGGCAGTGAACGCATTGGTCAGGACGGCATCGAAAAATGGGCAGAAGATTACCTGGCAGGGCAGCATGGCGGTATTCTACGCGTGGTCAGCCCCACCGGGCAAATCATCTCCACCCTGGGACAGAGTTCCCCGCAAGCCGCCGATTCAGTCTACCTCACCATTGACAGCAACATGCAATACTGGGCACAACAAGCCATTGAATATTATCGTGGCGCCATCGTGGTCATGGAAGTGGATTCGGGGCGCATCCTTGCCATTGCTTCAGGACCCGACTTTGACCCCAATCTCTTTGAAGCAACCAACCCAAACAGCCAGGCATTGACCAGCATTCTCAATGATGCCAGAACGCCTTTACTAAATCGCGTTTCACAAGGGCAGCTACCCTTGGGCTCGGTGTTCAAGATCATCACCTTTTCAGCCGCGCTTGAAAGCGGTTTGTATTTGAAAGACACCGAATACGATTGCCAATACGAATTTACAGAACTGAACGACCAGATCCGCTATGACTGGACCTACCAGCACTGTCAGGATAGGATTGCAGCAGGGGATTTCTGTAACACTGTTGATAGCGTCCCTTCTGGTGTAATCACCTTGCAGGAAAGTTTAATGCGCTCCTGCAACCCCTATTACTGGCACATCGGCAACGACCTGTTTACCAACTGGGATCGCGGCAATGACATTACAAACATGGCGCTCGCGTTTGGCTTGGGCGCACGCACTGGCATTCAGCAAATCCCCGAAGAAGCCGGTCAGATCGTCCCCCCCGCCTCTCAGGTGGATGCAGTCAATCAATCCATTGGGCAGGGTGAAGTTCTGGTCACCCCGTTACAGGTTGTCCGTTTTATTGCTGCCATTGCCAACGGCGGCACACTCTACCGTCCGCAGCTTGTAGATAAAATTCAGCCCGTGGATGGCGACCCGATCCTTTCATTCAAACCTGAGGCACAGGGCACACTTCCACTGCGGCAGGATAACCTCGAAATTCTGCGGGAAGCCATGCTGATGGTGGTGGAAGACCCCAAAGGAACTGCGCGCTTCAACATGCGCGGATTGCAATTCACCGTACTGGGAAAAACCGGCACCGCCGAATCTGGCAGCGGAAAACCACACGGCTGGTTTGCCGGGTACACCAATAACGAAGCGAACACCGGCTTACCCGATATTGCCATCGTAGCGGTCGGCGAGAACATTGGCGAAGGGTCTGAGTACGCCGTGCCATTCTTCCGCGCCATGGTCGAAACCTATTACTACGGCAGCCCGCAGCGTCAGTATTACGATTTCGGTCAGATCGGGTACCCGCCCAACACCCCCGCCCCAGCCAGTAACGGCTTGATCCCGTAAACAACATGAGGAGACAGTCCGTACAGACTGTCTCCCAAAGCCTATGAAAGAAAACATACAAGGTCTCATTATCAAAGCCCAATCCGGTTTCTTTTGGGTCGAAACCGGAGAGGGCGTAATTATTTGTCAACTGCGCGGCAAACTCAAGCAAGGCAGAGCCAAAGGAGATATTGCCGCCCTTGGGGATAAAGTGGATATTACGATTCTGGAGGACGGCTCCGGCGTGGTAGAAACCGTCCACGAGCGCAAACAAGCCATCGTCCGGCTCGACCCGCGCCCGGGCGGGGTCTACCAACAGGTGCTTTTATCTAATCCGAATCAGGCGGTCTTCGTCTTTGCGTGTTCCAATCCTGCGCCGCGCCTCAAGATGCTGGATCGTTTTCTCATCATCGCTGAAAAACAACAGATTCCCGTCACCATCGTTGCCAACAAAACCGATACAGTCGATGACCCCCGCGGTATCTTTGGCATGTATGAAGAGATTGGGTATCGGGTCATTTACACTTCGACCATTAATAAAAGCGGACTGGAAGAACTCCGCGCTCAATTGAGTGGAAAGATCAGCGCCTTTGCCGGACCCAGCGGGGTGGGCAAATCGAGCCTGCTTAACGCCCTGCAGCCCGGGCTGGGGCTTGCCGTGAATGAGATCAGCACTGCCATGAAGAAGGGACGGCACACCACCGTCGTCCGCCAGATGTTTGCATTTGAAGGCGGCTATGTCGCCGATACCCCAGGGTGGAAGTCGCTTGGGCTGTGGGATACAGAACCGGAGGAGATCGATGCGTACTTCCCCGAACTGCGCGGTTTGGTGGAACACTGTCAATTTAGCGATTGCACCCATCAACATGAACCGGGCTGTGCTGTACTCACTGCATTGAAAGCAGGCAAGATTCACCCAGAGCGATATGAGTCATTTGTGCGCCTACGCTCTGGCAAAGAGTAGCGCCCCACGTACTTGACACCTCACCCCTGACACCTGATACTTGCCTCAATGGATAATTGGAATTTACTCGGACACGAATGGGCGGTGGATATGCTTCGCCGTCATGTGGCAAACGGCGAAACCCGCCACGCCTATCTGATTGTGGGTCCCCCCGGTGTGGGACGGCGGACGTTGGCGATCCACTTTGCTCAAGCTTTAAATTGCGAAACCCCCATTGCGCCCGGTGAGCCATGCGGCGGCTGCCGTACCTGTAAACAGATCGAAACCATGCAGCACCCCGATCTAGCTGTAATTCAAGCAATGGACGACGATGGCAATGCCAAAGAAGGCGGGACGCTCAAGGTGGATCAGATCCGTGAAATACAGCGGACGTTAAACCTCAAAGCGTATCAATCGCCATATCGGGTGGCAATGTTCCTGCGCTTTCACGAAGCGAATGAGAGCGCCTCAAACGCCTTGCTCAAAACGCTCGAAGAAGCCCCCCCGCATGTCGTCCTACTTTTGACCGCCGATACCCCCGAACAGCTTTTGCCCACCATTATCTCCCGCTGCGAAATTCTGCGCTTGCGCCCGCTGCCGCTCGAAGCGGTGGTCTCAGACCTGATGAGCCGCAACCTGGACGAAGACTCTGCGCGTTTGCTGGCACACATCTCCGGCGGGCGCCCAGGCTTTGCCCGCAAGTTGATGGAAGATTCCAGCTTGTTGGAAAAACGCGAAGAACGCCTCAACGATCTACAGACCCTGCTGCCCGCCCCAAAAGTGGAAAAATTCTCCTACGCCGAAAAACTCGCCAAGGATAAAGATGCCATGCGTCAGACGATCCTGGTCTGGCTCTCATACTGGCGCGATGTTCTTTTACGCGTAGCAGGCGCAGAAACGCCGCTCATCAATGTAGATCGGAATATGGAGATCGAATTTTTAGCAGGCAGGCTGGACCTATCCGCGGCGAGAAGAGTGGTCAGCGACCATGAAGCGGTGCTGGCAAAGATGGAGCGGAATGTCAACTCGCGGCTTCTGGCAGAAATCTTATTGATGGATCTGCCGAGGGTGTAGGTTGAAAATGAAATTACAAAATATTTTTTTTGGGGTTTGCCTTATTGTTTCCGTCCTCTTTGGCATCATCACCATTGGCTATGGGGTTCACCTTCTGCTTGCTGGACAGGATTGTGGTAGTTTTGCAGATATGGAATGCGCGTTTGGTGTAATGTTCAGTTTTGGTTTTATTCCATACGGGCTTGCTGTACTTGTTTTTGCCGGGCTGACAACGCTTCCCTTTCGAACGGCTCACCTGGCTGGGTCCATCTTTTCCATTTTGACAGGGTTCGGAAATGTGGGCATGTGTTGTCTGATGCTGTCATGGATGGCTGGCGCAGATATATCGAGCCTGACAACCGGTGAAATGATGTTCTTTCTTTTCCCGTTAACGTTGTTTATTGGTGGTATGGCGTTAATAGGGCTTGGCATACTGGGATACAAAAAATCAAGACAATAGACGCTTCATTCAATTGCTGAGCGTAATTTCTTCGCCAGCTTTCCAAAATGGCTGGTGTAGCGCATATCGTCCGTGCGTGGACGTGGAAGATCAACTTCCACGTCCATTTTTATTTTGCCGGGGCGCTGGGTCAGCACCATCACGCGGTCTGCCAGGAAAAGCGATTCGTTGATGGAATGCGTCACCATGATGACGGTCTTCTGCTTTGCCTGCCAAATGCGCGAAAGTTCCGTCCACATGCGTTCGCGGGTGAGCGCATCGAGCGAGGCAAAAGGCTCATCGAGCAGGAGCAGGTCTGGGTCATGGATGAGCGCGCGCGCAATTGCCACGCGCTGCGCCATTCCGCCGGAGAGGTCACGCGGGAGCGAGTCTTCAAATCCATCCAAGCCCACTAAATGGATCATCTCTTGCGCTTTGTTCTGCGCCTTGCTATCCACCTGCCCATTCAATTCAAGCGGCAGCATAATGTTCTCCATCACAGTGCGCCAGGGCATGAGGTTTGCCTGTTGAAAAACCATGCCCACCCTCGGTTTGTGATGCGGCGTAAAACTGACCGAGCCGGAAGTCGGCGCGAGGATGCCCGCCAGCACACGCAAAAACGTGGTCTTGCCAGAGCCAGACGGACCAAGAAAACACACGAACTCACGCGGATGCACTTCAAACGAAAGCTTTTCAAGCGCGTGAAGTCCGCCGTTATTATCGGGGTACGTGACCGAAAGGTCTTGAATGGAAAGAATGGGTTTGAGATTCATTTCCCTACGGAACAAACTCGTTGGTGAATGCCTTGCTCAAATCAACGGGTGCATCGATCAGCTTCATTTTGACAAGCAGGTTATTCATGTTTTCCCATGCCTGTGGGTCTGAGTAACCGGTTCTTTCTGCCTTCCAAAATTCAATCGATGTATTCAGCACCTGCATCTGAACGGTTTTATCCTGGTCTTTCAAATTCTCGACATATTTCAAACTGATTTCGTACGCTTCATCGGGGTTGGCAATGGTGTCTTCAATGCCGCGAGCCAATGCACGCGTCATGCTGCGCACAAGTTCGGGGTCGTCCTCGATGGTCATCTCGCTGGTGACGATGCCATTCGCAATGAGTTGGGCGTAATCAGCCACACGCATTTCATTTAGGCTAAAGTTTTGCGAAGCAAGCACAATCGGTTCGTTGGCGGCATACCCGACCACAATATCGCTATTGCCAGAGGCGTAGGCTTCCACTTGATTAAAGCCAATTGCATCCATCTCCACTTCAGAAGGGTCAATGCCGCCTTCAAAGAGCAGGGCTTCCAAACCAATGTAGTTTGCGCCGAAAAGACCGGGCAAGCCAATTTTCTTTCCGCGCAGGTCGGCGGGTTCGCTGATGTTAAGCTCCGGCGCAGAGATCACCGAAATGGGAAACTGCTGATACCACGCAAAAGCATATACCACCGGCAAACCCTGTGCGCGCGCAAGCAAAACCTGTTCACCCGATGCCACCGCAAACGGAAGCTTGCCCGCGCCGGTCAATGCCACGCCATCGGTCTCAAACGAATAATCAAATTCGATCTCGATATTTTCTTCGGCAAAATATCCTTTTTCCACAGTCATATAAAACGGCGCGTATTGAATATTGGGAATGTAGCCCATCGGCAATTTGATATGACGAAGCGAGCCCGCCTCATTCGTGGAATTTGAACTGGTACAGCCCATCAGGCTGATCGCCAGCCCAAGCATGAGTAAAACTACTTTCTTCATTGCAAAATCTCCTTTAGATTTATCCGTCATTGCTGCCATTTCAAAAATCTTCTTTCCAAAAGTGTTACCACGCCGTACAAACCAAGCGCAAGAAAGACCAACATAAACACTGCCACAAACACCATGGACGTATCGTATTGAAAATCACCAAGCTGCAAAAGAAAGCCCAGCCCCTGTTCCGCATCTACCAACTCGCCGACAATGGCGCCAATGACCGATAACGTCGCGCCGATGCGAAGTCCGCCGAGCAGGACGGGCAAAGAAGCGGGAAGTTCCAGCTTCCAAATGATCTGCCAACGGGTGGCATGGAGTGAATTCATCAGATCGTAATGGGAAGCCGAAACAGCACGCACCCCCACAATGGTGTTGACGAGAACCGGAAAGAAGACGATCAACGCGCAAATGACCACTTTGGATGCAATTCCGCCGCCAAGCCAGATGACCAATAATGGAGCAATGGCAACCACAGGGATTGCCTGACTTGCCACAAGATACGGCGAGAGGATGCTCTCCAGTGTGCGCGACTTTGCCAGTGCGTACCCGGCAATCGTGGCAAAACTCACGCCAACGAATAACCCCAGCACGATCTCAAGCAAGGTCACACCGGTATGGTACAGCAAGCTGCCATCCACCCAGGCTTTGAGAAAACGCGTCCACACATCTACGGGAGCAGGCAGGATAAATTTGGGAAGTCCGCTGATGTGAACGATAAGCGTCCACAACGGAATGGCGAGCAGCATGGAGAACAGTCCAAGCCAGCGGGAGAGAGTGTGCAGGGTCTTAGGTTTCATAATTTTCGTAGGGACAGGGCTTGCCCTGTCCTATTCTTTTACATTCGGGATGACCGGCGAGGGTCAATCCCGACAAACAAAAACGCCTCGGCGTAGATAAAACTCCGGGGCGTGAAAACAGGCAACAGTCCGGTTTGAGGCGTGTGAATCCGATTAAGAAAAATCCCGAAAACAAAAAGCGTTTTCGGGGCGTGAATCCACACAACATCCCATACGGAATCTGTGCTGTTACCTTCTTCTATCCAGACTATACTGTCGGCTCCGGAATTGCGCCGGATCATGCCCGTTTTCCCAAGGGGGAAAGCGATGTACCTAAACAGGCTCGTGGGCTGTACCACCGATCGGGAATTCACGCGCTATGCGGTGCGTGTCACCCTGCCCCGAAGGTTAAATAATTTGTAGTGCGATTATATCATTACCACTCAATGTTCTCGGTAAGGTCAAATATCTCGGCACTGGCAATATGACGGATGATGATGCGGCAGCCAACCGTAGTGGGAATGAATTTATATTGATATTCATGTGCCTGCTCTTTTTGCCATCCGGTGGCGAGCAGGTTGGTATAGATCTCACCATCGATGAAAAAGCGATAATCATGCTGGCGTTCTTCGATGATCGTTTCGAGACGATTACTAAACCAGTGATTGGACGCTTCGGTATGACTTTCGAACTGGATCTGTGAACCCAGAGTTATTTCATACGGCTTGAGTTTGAACTGATTGCCAAGCGAATGCCGGATTCGAAGCAGGGTATCATCTTCTTCAACATTAAAAATAAAATTGTATACGCCGCCAAAGGTGCCGTAGTAGGGAGTTGCCATCCCCCTCTCTTTGGGCACTTCGTTGATCCTGTGAAAGCCGACCTTGCCTTGATATTTAATTGCGGTTGTAACGCCCCGTTTGTTGATCTCGCTTTGCATATAGGCTTCATCTGAAAGCAATATCCATTCAGCAATATCGTTAACCTTGGAGGCAGGGATGTGGAAGTGAAGTGATTCGTACATGGGGAACATGGTGACCTTCTTTCTACAAGGAGTATAACAATAAAAAAAACAAGGCGTGGACAGTTATAACTATCCACGCCTTGTTTGGGCACAGGGAGGGGCGGTTATTGATTTTGTAGAATGACATTTACCGCTGCCAAGCCACCGCAAACGCAAAAAGAGATGGCAAAAAGGACAACACTGTAAATGATGATACCTTGTGTATTGGATTTGCCGGTTTTACCATTATATTGCGTATTGCAGTTTTGACATTTGACATGACTGAGCATTCTTGGTCCGAGTGCGCCACCCCACCAGGTATAACGGACGGGGGTCGCATTGGATTGTCCACAATTTGGACAAGGGGCGGTTTGAGTTTGGTTTTGCATGGGCATTCTCCTGTTTTGAAATATGCCGGAATTTTATAAACATGAAGCGTTTGAGTAAATGGTACATTTGGGGTGCAAGGAGTATGCAGAAATTGCAATATATTATTCCATTTATTTGCGTATAATTCTTCTTATGCGTTTCGATACAATTACACTAACAGGAAATATCAGACCTATAGTCCATTTGGATAATTTGAATGAAATAAAAGGCGCCTGGCGCGAACTTGGTTTCACTCAACCCCGCCCTACAATCGTCATCATTGGCGGCGCCGGGGGCATGTCGGACGAAGACTTTGGAAAGGTAAAAGAATTCTTCAAAAACCATCTCTTGCCCTTTGCCAAGCAAAAGGGGGCGGTTATTATAGATGGCGGCACAGATAGTGGCGTTATGGCTGCGATTGGGTACGCTTTGAAAACGCTTAACTCAAAAGTTCCTGCTGTAGGTGTGTATGCACAGGGTGTCGAAGGCATTGCAGGGATGCTTGAGCCCAGTCACACGCACTTTATAACCTGCCCAGGAAGTAATTGGGGCGATGAATCTGAATATCTTGCCGCTGCTGCCACCGAACTTTCTGCCGGAGAGCCTACATTGGCTGTGTTGATCAATGGCGGACAGATCACCTGGAATGATGCCCGTTTGAATATCCAATACGGTCGTTCTGTTCTGATTGCGGAAGGCACTGGACGAGCAGCAGATGCCATTGCTACAACTCAGGCTGGGCACGATTTTGACTCAAAAGCCATTGCACTTATTCGTACAGGCAAAGTGCATATTGGTAATTTTTTCAAAGACCCTGAGGGGTTTATCCGTAAGATGGATGATTTACTGAGCGTGGGGTAAATAAAAAAGGACGGGCAAGCCCGTCCTTTTTTATTTAAAGGTCAAAGGGCGACCGTGAAGATCGCCCCTGCGAAATTATTTCAACTGTGCTTTGATCTTCTCAGCAGTATCTTTGTAGGCGGCGAGTTTGTCGCGTTCTTTTTGTACCAGCGCGGCAGGGGCTTTCTTGGTAAAGTCGCCATTGAGCAGATTTTCCAAACGCTGAATGTGGGACTCGGCTTCTTTGAGTTCTTTTTCAAGACGGGTCTTTTCACTGGCAAGGTCTACCATGCCTGCGAGCGGCAGGTAGATTTCCACAGAGCCAACCACGAGGGCGGCAGCATCTGCGGGCTTCTCAGCTAGCGAGGCGCTGATCTTCAGTTCCGCTTCATTCAAACCAGCAAGGGAAGCAAGCACTTTCGACTGATCTTTTAGCAAATCTGTCTTTTCGCCAGCAGAAATATACGCCGCAATCTTTTTTGAAGGCGCCACGTTCTTTTCTGCACGCAGGTTGCGGATGGAACGCACGATCTCTTGAATGAGCTCAAAGTCCGCGATCTTTTCGGCTTCCCAGCCTTCAAGGCTATGCGGTGTGGGCCAACTGGCAGTAATGAGCACTTCAGACCAATCTTGACACACGTCCTTAAGTGGTGATGTTTGCAGGGCGTTGCGCAAGTGTCCCCACACCTCTTCGGTGATGAAGGGTGTGAAGGGATGCAAGAGGCGCATGGTGATATCGAACACGCGCGCGAGCGTATCGGCGGCACGGGCTGCGCGTGAACCGCCTTCCGCGAGTTCCTGTTTGGCAATTTCCACGTACCAGTCTGCAAAGTCGGACCAGAGGAAGTCGTAAATTTGCTGCCCCGCCTGCCCATATTGGAAATTCTGGAATTGGCGTTCCACATCGCGGATGAGGTTTTGCAGGCGAGCCCAAATCCAGGAATCTGCCAGGGTGTAGTCACCAGGCTTGGCATCCGTTTGAAGCGAGTTGATCGCATTGATCACGAAACGCCCGGCGTTCCAAACCTTGTTGGCAAAGTTGCGGTTCGCTTCCACTTTTTTCACCGAAAGATTCATGTCGTTGCCGGGGGTAGCGCCCACCAACAAGGTAAAGCGCAATGCATCCGTGCCGAGTTCGTCCATCACGGTCAGCGGATCGATCACATTGCCTTTGGTCTTTGACATTTTTTGTCCGTGTTCATCGCGGATGAGTCCATGCAGATACACGGTGTGGAAAGGAGCCACGCCTGTGTATTCAAGTCCGCTCATGATCATGCGCGCCACCCAGAAGAACAAAATGTCGTACCCTGTTTCCATGTAGGAAGTGGGGTAAAAATATTTGAGGTCGGGCGTTTCATCGGGCCAGCCGAGCGTGGAGAAGGGCCACAAGCCGGACGAGAACCATGTATCGAGCACGTCGTCATCTTGATGAATATCTTTCGAGCCGCAGGTCGCACATTGGGTTGGGTCTTCGCGTGCCACGGTCATGTGCCCATCGGGGCAGTACCAAACCGGGATGCGATGCCCCCACCACAACTGACGGCTGATACACCAATCTTTGATGTTATCCAACCAGTTGAAGTATGTCTTTTCAAAACGCTCTGGCACGATCTTGATGCGACCGTCTTTCACCGCATCGAGTCCGGCATTTGCCATTCCTTCGATCTTCACAAACCATTGTTCCGAGATCATCGGCTCAACAATTTCACCACCGCGCTGCGAGCGAGGGATGGTGGTGCGGTAGGGCTCAGTTTTGATGACAAGCCCCGCCTCTTTCATCTCCGCCCAGAGTTGTTTCCTCGCCTCAAAGCGATCCAAGCCCTGATATTTTCCGCCATTTTCGTTCACCTTGGCTTCTTTATCCAACATGGAGATCATGGGCAGATTGTGTTTTTGCGCGATGGCGTAATCGTTCGGGTCGTGCGCTGGGGTGATCTTCAACGCGCCGGTTCCGAATTCCATGCTCACATATTCGTCGGCAATTACCGGAATTTCACGTCCGAGCATGGGCACGATGGCAGTCTTGCCAATGTACTTTTTGAAGCGTTCATCCTCGGGGTGTACCGCTACAGCCGTATCGCCGAGGATGGTTTCAGGGCGGATAGTTGCCACGGGGATAAATTCGGAGTCCCGAAGCTCTGCTTCGGAGTTCCCGGAAGTAGAACTTCCGGAATCCGATTTCACCATGTACTTGAAGTAATACAACGTGGCATCTTCTTCAGAATATTCCACTTCGAGGTCAGACACGGCGGTCTTGAGTCCGGGTGACCAGTTGATAAGGCGCGGTCCGCGGTAGATCATGCCCTTCTCATACAGTCGCACGAAAGCTTCACGCACAGCACGACTCAGCCCCTCGTCCAGTGTGAAACGTTCACGATCCCAGTCACAAGAAGCGCCAAGGCGGCGGATCTGTCCTGTAATGTGACCGGCGTATTTTCGCTTCCATTCCCAGGTGCGTTCGAGGAATTTTTCGCGCCCAAGTTCTTCTCGATTGCTGCCTTCTTTGATAAGTTCCCGTTCTACCATGAGTTGTGTGGCAATGCCTGCATGATCTGTGCCAGGCACCCAAAGCGCGGAATAGCCCTTCATGCGGTGGTAGCGGATCATTAAATCTTCCACGCTGACGAACATGGCGTGACCAAGGTGCAGTTCACCGGTCACATTGGGCGGTGGGATCGCGATGACGAACGGCTTGACGTTCGGGTCGAAGTCGGGCTGATTCGGGTCATTGTGCGGTTTGAAATATTTGCCCGCTTCCCACATCGCATAAATACGGGACTCTGTGGATTTGAAATCGTAGGCTTTGGGTAGTTCTTTGGTCATTCTTGCTCCTTGTGTCGTCGTCATTGCGAGGGCGATGCACTTTCGCCCGACGTGTGCCACGAAGTGGTAAGCAATCTCGTAATCTGACTGATGAGATTGCTTCATCGGGAAGAGCACCCTCCTCGCAATGACGGGAATTTAAAATAAAAACGCCTCGTCCTTTATGAGGACGAAGCGTTATGCTCCGCGGTACCACCTCGGTTTCCCATCCTCGCCGTTTGAGGCTCGTGGGACACTCAGTAGCTGACAATCATCAGCATTTGCTATAACGGGCAATCCCGTGCTGGTCTAGTGATTGGTAATTAGTAACTAGTAATTGCCAATTTTCTTCAGCAGTGAATTCAGACGACTTCGGCGCTGTTTGCCTGCGGATGCTTCCACCAAGCACATCCTTCTCTATCAGGGAACCTTGCGCGTACTACTTCTGAATGGCTGGGATTATATGCGGGAGAAGGGGGCTCGTCAAGAAGAGAGTTGTTATGGGTTTGGCTCCCACAGTTGGATCACCCATTTTTGGTTGGTCGCATCCATATAAACGATGAATTGATCGGTCATTTCGTAATTTGCCTGCACCAACCCAAGGTCGTAAAAAACATCCATCTCTTTGGTGACGTAGATCATGTCATATTCTTTATTTGTGATGGCTGCGTTGATGGATCGAGCATACTCTTCTCCAGTTTGGAGATATTCTTCATAGGAGGGTCCGAGCAGCAGGTTTTCGGGGAAAGGCTTCATTGTATAGAAGTAAATGCTTCTGCCCGAATCAACGACGGGGATTCCCAACTCGACAGCACGGGAAGTAAAGACCGGAGAATTAAGTATCTTTTTTGAGGGATCAATGGACTTGTACAACTTCTCCCAGGCGAAGGAACTTTGAATATCCAGCATTTTGGGATTAAGTGTTGCATATTGCCATGCAAACAGGTTGGCAACGATCAGCATGGAAGTAAGAAACCCAAACGTTTTTTTCGTATCGTAGTTTGTAAAGAACCAGATCAAAAAAGTGGATACAACCATTTCGTAGGTGTAGCTTAGATAATTCCCAACATGCGAGCCAAGCACAATAACAAAAGCGGTTATGGCAACAATGGGGGCGTACAGAAAATAATCAAAAGATATTTCAAGAAGCGGCTTATCAAATGCAGCGATATTTATTTTCCCTCTAATTGGTTGAGGCAGGGATTTAATAAAAGAGTTCCCGAATGCAAACAGGGTTAATAAAAGGATCGGCGAAAAGTAGATCGTCAGCCACTTCAACTGTTCCAGCAAGTGTTCAAGCGACCTGAATGTGTTCGACATATTCCCCCCGAAAACATTTACAAGGTAAAGAGGGAAAAATAGCCGAAAGATGGGAAATGTGACAAGAAAGAAGCCCAGGAAATACAGCGCGTATTGCATCCCTTTTTTCTTGGACACGAAAAGAAAAATATAAGATACAGCAATACCCCAAGCCAAAACATTATATGCTTTGGTATGCAATGCCAGCAGAGCAAGAAAAGCGCTGAAAATCAGGCTTTTATTATCAAATGACCGAAGGTATGGAATATATAAAGTGCTGAGAAATAAAAATGTGCCCAGTGTGGTGGGACCAGACCCAATTCCACCCAAGCCGATGAAGCCGATCATAAAAAATGCCGCGCCGATCATGGACAAAGAAATGCTCCCCCGCCGATGGAAGATGACCCAAGCTCCAACACTCGTTGAAAGCAAAATAAAAAGGAAAGAAACCCAGCGGTGGATGTGCAGAGTATTCCCAAGCACAAAGGCAAATGGCACCATGACAAAGTTATGAAGAATTCCATATGTGTTATACGCAAGGGGATTGTTTTCAAAGACGTACGGGTTTTTTCCCTCCAGCAAAAGCCCTGTTAAGACCTGTGGTGCGCCTTCACGAAGCCCAATCTCATAAGGGATATCTATAATGCTTTTGGCAAAATAGACCGAATAAAGCATGGACACTACTGCGCCAACAAACAAAACAACGAAAGGAATTTTGTAACTACCGATCTTGGTTTTTAGAAATTGGGGAAAGTTTTCGATTTTCATATACCCGAAAGAAGCCCTTCAAAGAGGAATTTCAAAACTATACCATATCTTATTTTAGGGTTCTGCCACCCCGCTTTACCGGGGTTTATAATCCATTGAAAGGATTTTTTATGATGCTGACACCTCTAAATTATTTCATTGCAGCCCTTGCCGCGCTTGCGGCTGGCGCCATCAACGCACTCGCAGGCGGCGGGACGCTCATTACATTCCCCGTGTTGACCTTCCTTGGTATACCGGCTGTTTCTGCCAATGTGACCAACACGGTGGCGCTTTGCCCCGGCTACTTCGGCGGGACGCTGGCACAGTTGAACGACCTGAAAGACCAGAAAAAACGATTGATGCTGCTCATACCCGCCAGTGTGATCGGTGGAGTTTTAGGCGGGTTGTTGCTTTTACAAACCGGTGAAAAAATATTCAAAGAACTTGTCCCCTACTTAATTTTGGCAGCTTGTCTGTTGCTTGCCATTCAAGACCCCGTCCGCGCATGGTTGACCAGACGCATGGCAGAAGGACAGGGCACAACGCTTGAACAGATCACCTGGCTGCCGGTGGGATTGGCTTCGATCTATGGCGGATATTTTGGCGCAGGCTTGAGCGTTATCGTTCTTTCGGCTCTCGGTTTGACCTTGGAAGATTCGCTGACCCGTTTGAACGCACTCAAACAGGCGGTGGGATTCGCCGTCAATGTAGCGGCTGCGATCTACTTCCTGTTTTCGGGGCATGTGCTTTGGACAGTTGCTTTGATCATGGCGGTCGGCGCTTTGCTGGGCGGCTGGCTGGGCGGAAAACTTGCCGGAAAAATCAAACCGTCCACATTGCGGTGGACGGTGGTGACAATTGGTGTAACAGTTGCGATCATTTATTTGGTGAGATAATTCGTCATCGCGAGCCGCACTCTTGTTCTTCGCGGCGAAGCAATCCCCAACTTAATTTCGAGATTGCTTCGGGCGAAAGACTATTTTGGCAGCACAAGTGGAGCATCCATGAACGGGTGCTCCATTACATTTACTGGAAGGCAATATGCATTCGATATCGTTTCGGGGGTGAGTACTTCGCGCGGTGTACCAATGGCATTTAGTTTTCCACCAACCAACAAAGCGACACGGTCTGCATAACGAGCGGCGAGGTTAAGGTCATGTAAGGCAATGACCACCGCAAGGTTTTCCTTGTGTGCCAATTCGCGGATGAGCTCCAGCAAACTGACCTGATATTGAAGGTCAAGATGCGCCGTTGGCTCATCGAGCAAGAGGATGGGCGTGGACTGGCACAAGGCGCGGGCAAGCAGCACGCGTTGCGCCTCACCGCCCGATAGCTCACCAACCCGCCTCTCAGACAAGCTCAAAGCGTTGACCCGGCTCAGGGAATCACGCACCAGCTCCTCATCGTGGGTTGAGGCGTTGCCCATAAAACCGAGGTAGGGCGTGCGCCCCATCAAGACTGTTTCCCAAACTGTAAAAGCGGGCGGAAGTGAGATCGCTTGTGGAACAACTGCAATATACTTTGCGCGCTGCATTGGGTCGAGCGAGTGAAAATCATTGCCGTTGGTTCGGACTGAACCCGTGGAAGGAAGCACGCCACTTGCCGCACGGATGATGGTGGATTTGCCCGCACCATTGGGACCAATAAGCGCCAGCACCTCACCATTTGCAACTTCAAAAGAAACATCATGCAACACTTGATGTCCGTGATACGAAGCGGAAAGGTTTTGAATTTTTAGCATTAGAAAAATAAATACCAATACAACGCAGTTTCTCTTGCGTTTGGGTTAATGGCTTTATATACATTGCGATCAAAGCCGCTGAGAATAAACCCGCATGAAGCATAGAGCGTGCAAGCGGGCACATTATCATTCTGCGTTTCGAGCATCACACCGGGGTGAGATGTTTCGCGTGCCCATTGAATACCGCGCTCAAGGAGTTTTCGCCCAACTCCCATGCCGCGATACTCAGGGTTGACGGCAAGGTCTTCGATGTATCCGAATTGATTCCACCACGTCAGCACGCGAATGCGCCCCGCGAGTTTCCCATTGATCTCTGCGAAAAAAACAGTGGGAGGATGACCAGCAAACCCGTAATCGGTCTCTTCAAGTTGAACTTCGCGCTCATACGGCGGCTCAACCGGGACGATGGAATACGTTAGCTTTTCATCTTCAATTGCAAGCAAAAGGCGAGACCTGACCATGGACTTGCGTGAAAAGTCTTTGGTGTGCGCCGATTCATTCGAGGCTTTTTCGCGGATGATAATTTCCATTTACCAATATCCCTGATTCTTTACATTTTTGAGTAACCATAAAAAGAAGGGCGCTCCAACCAGCGCTGTAATAATGCCTACGGGAATTTCCTGCGGGGCAAGGACAATTCGCGCAAGGATATCTGAAAGCAGCAATGCCGATGCTCCGCCAATAATAGATAACGGGATGAGGCGGCGATAATCCATGCCGAACCACAAGCGCATTACATGAGGCACAACCAACCCAATAAAACCGATGATTCCTGAGAAGGCAACCGCCGCGGCAGTCGCTAAAGAGGAAGCAATAAGTAAAATGGTTTTCGTGCGTGTGATGTTCAAGCCCATATGCTGCGCCTGCTCATCCCCAAATTGTAATAAGTTGAGACGATACCCAAACAAGATGAGAATGCCCAAACCGATCACAAGATAAGGCAACATGGCAAGGATGGCTGTCCAGCCAGCTTGACTGGCTCCGCCGAGCAGCCACCCCAGGGCACGCCGAACTTCACTGGTAGAACGCAGCATGAGGAAAGAAGTGAGCGAGGTGGCAAATGATGAAAAGGCAACACCTGCAAGAATTAAGTTGGTGGTTGGGATGGTTTGCCCAACGCGGGCAAGAAAATAAACAATGAAAACAGTGAGTAATGCGAAAATGAACGCCGCCAAGGGAATTGCCATCAACCCCCAAAACGAATACGGCCACTGAATAGACATGGCAATTACAGCGCCCAACCCCGCCCCCGAAGCCACACCGATCAGGAACGGGTCTGCCAACGGGTTACGGAAGAGTCCCTGATACGCCGCGCCGCTTCCACTGAGGGCGGCGCCGGTCAGTGCAACCAACACGGTGCGAGGCAGACGAATATTCCAAATAATGAAGGTAAATTTTTCTTCACCCACGCCTTGCAGAATCTTCCACATCTCAGCCGGGGAAATGAAAACAGAACCTATGGCTAGGCTGAGGATGACGACAAGGGTAAGAACAAAGAGAGAGGAAAGAAACGGGTTTTTCATACGGTAGGGGCGGGTCTTGCACCCGCCCCTTTTTATAAATATTCAGGATACCACGGGTGGATAACCGCAAGGGTTATCCCTACGGGAATACACCGGGGTGCAAAATCTTTGCCAGCGCTTCAAGCCCATCTACCAAACGCGGACCCGGGCGGCTGATGAGGTTATCGTCGATGGGGAAGATTTGGTTATTTTGCACAGCGGCAATGGTTTCCCAGCCTTCACGGGTGAGCACAGAATTAGGGGTGACGCCCCACATGGAATCGCCCAGTAAGATGATGGAGGGGTTGGCAACCACAATTTGTTCCAAGCTCAGTTGCGGGTAGGGGTCGGTAGCATCGCTGGCAATATTGAATCCACCGGCGCGTTCGATCAACAGATTGCCAAAGGAGTTGGGACCATACGTCCAAGGCTTGGTTGGGTCAGAGGCATCAATCTCGTAGAAAACAGACGGACGGGCGCTGATGGGGGCGATCTTTTCATCCACGGCGGCAACGCGATCTTTGAGTGAGTCGATCAATTCGGTCACATCATGTCCGGTAAGTGCGGCGACATTTTCGAGGCTGCCATACATTTCTTCGATGGTGGTCGGGTTGTTGACGTAGAACACGGTCAGACCGAGGTCTTCCAATTGGTTGACCAGTTCAGGGGTGTTGATCTCGGCGGCAAGCACGAGATTGGGTTCGAGGGCAACAATGGCTTCCACGCTGTATTCGCCCATTGAGCCGCCAACGCTATCAATGGAGGCGGCTTCGGCAGGGTAATCGGAAAATTCGTCGCGCCCCACAACCTGGTCACCGGCGCCGACGGCAAACAAAATTTCAGTGATGGAAGGCGCAAGTGAAACTACACGCTGGGCAGGTTCAGCGAGAGTCACTTCACGACCGAGCCCATCTGACGTAACGAGATAAGCATCAGCTTCTGAAGCAGCTTCAGTTGAAGCGGCTTCAGCGGAAACTACTTCTGTCGGAGCAGAATCAACTTCCGGCGCGGTTTGAGCCGGAGCACAGGCGGCGAGCAGCGCGATGAGCAATGTCAAAATCAAGGTCTTACGAAACATTCTTTTTCTCCTAGAGTAGCGCGACATGAATGTCGCGTGTGATGTGGCGACATGAATGTCGCCGTACAGAATCAAAATCCCCAGCGCTGGGCTGGGGAGGTGGGAGAGACAATCCGATTGGATCCGTTCTCCACCTCCTTCCGCGAGAAGTGGTTGAACCGAATCAGAGCGGGCGACCTGGCTTGGGTAGGTTGGTAGGTTGTTAGTTTTTTAGTTTTGCAGTTTGATTGTTCAACTACTTAACTATTCAACTATGGCACTACTCAACTAACTTCACAGTTGCGCGACAGCGCCGGGTTTTCACCGGACTTCGCCGCTGGCTAATTCGTTATTAAAATCATTCTACCACCAATACCCGCGCAAAAAGGCGTACACAAAACCGCGAAAACCGAAGGGCGCAAAATAAACCGTCTGCCCATCACTCCACTCTTCGCCAAAGGAAAATTTCTTATGGGTCAAATCTCCGGCTTTTTTATCTTTTCGATATTGGATGAAGAAACCTTCATGCTTGAGCGCCGCATCTTGATCTTCATTCCACACCCGCTCTATTCTCAGCGGATGCAGGCGCTTCATTGCCTCGGCGATGGCTGATTCGTAATCCATGAGTTTTACCTCAGGGAAAGTTTTTTGCGCCGTATCATGCAGAATGAGGCTGTCACTCGAAAGCCCGCCTACGAGCGCATACGCGATCGGATACGGCACAGGCGTCATCAAACTGATTCCAAATGCCATGAACCAGACCGGCACATAGGGAAGTAGGAACAAGCTGCGTTTAAGTCCACGGGCATTGGCGTACATTTTCATCAAGTCGGTATAGACGAAGACCTGTTGCATCCCGATCTCAAAGACTCCGCCGCGACCATTGGGGTTGGTCAAGGCTGCCAGCAAATAGTCAATAACATTTTGAACCGCAATTGGTTGAGATTTGTTCTTCAACCAAATGGGACCAGGAATGATCGGAAATAACTCCGTCATGAAGCGGATCATCTCGAATGAGATGCTGCCCGAGCCCGCGATCACCCCCGCGCGGAATTCGGTGACGGGCACGCTGCCTTTTCGTAAGGTCACGCCGGTTTCGATGCGTGAACGCATATGCGGCGCAATGTGCTGCTCCGGGTCGGCAAGTCCGCCGAGGTAGATGATATGTTCAATCCCTGCTTGTTCGGCAGCAGATGAAAAATTTTGTGCGCCTTCCAATTCGATGGTGGTGTACCCATGTCCAGCCGCCATATTGTGGATAAGGTAATAGGCCGCATGTACGCCTTGCATGGCGGCTGCAAGAGTTTCCGGCTCCATCACATCGGCGCGGATCATTTCCACCTGGGAGTACCAGGTTCGCATTTTAAGCCGTTCCGGTGCGCGTGCCATCGCCCGCACACGATAGCCTTTTTCAAGCAGTTGTGGAATGAGCAGACTGGCAATGTACCCAGTCGCACCAGTGACGAGGATGAGGGAGAAGGGCATAAAAAATTCACTTTAGTTGTGTGTCTTGCAAAATATCGCTAACTGTTGATAATAATCCGGTTTGAAAGCAAAAACAAAATTTATTTTTTAAAAACAGCTATGATATTTTTTCTGTTTTGTATTGAAATCTTTTACCGAAGGTTAGAAAAATAGATTCAAAATATCTAAAAGACACTTCGGCTGCTATTAATGTGAGTGCAAATGCAATTAAAGTTACGTAAAGTTCATTCCAATTTGTAAATTCAGTAGAATATTTTTCCAATATAAAATAATGAGAAAATTTAAGAAAAAATAAGTGGAATAAATAAATACTGTAAGACCTTGTTCCAAACCATATGAGTATGGGATTTTCTATAAGAGAGCTTAAAATCTTGTTTGGGAACAAAGTACATGTCGCAAGAAATAGAGTATAAAGTATACCAAGCCATAATTGAGTAAACGTGCTGCCTGGAGCTCCAATTTCTTTAAGAATTATTACCCCTGCGCCAACAAGAAACATGAATAAAAGCGTAATAATTATTTTTTGATGTTCTATCAGTAGAGACTTAATATGTTTTTCTCGATAGGCAATTGATAATAACCCTCCCATTAAAATCGAGTTTGAGCGGGCTAAAGGGAAAATATAACCGCCCAACCCAGAAAAATATAAACATATTATAGGTGCAAGAGTTATAAGCACCAAAAAGGTATACACCAAATTTTTTTTATCTAGCTTCCATATTAGTGCAGGAAGAAGTAAATAAAATTGTTCTTCAACTGCAAGTGACCAAGTGATTGCTATCCATCCAAGACCAAAATTGTGGCGAATCATAAAAAAATTTTGGGTAAATGATAAATAACTCCAAAAGGGTACACTATCTTTGAATAAGTCATCGTTTAAAATGAATTCTGGAAGTATTAGATATAGGAGAAGAAGTATGTAGTATAACGGTAATATCCTTAGACCTCTTCTAATATAGAAAGTGGAAAAGTAAGTGTTTGATCCTTTTGAGTCCAGCAAAATTCCGACTATTAAAAAACCAGATAATACGAAGAATAAATCAACCCCACTCCATCCTAGATTGAGAAATTTTATAAGTTTATTGGCTAGTGGACTATCGAGGACTGCATTTCCAAAAACATAATGGTAAGCGATAACGAGTAATATCGCAATTCCACGGATGCCGTCAATGATTTTTATCCTATTTGTCATTGTTTTTCCTTTGTAAGTTATTAAATAAAGACCGTACGGCAGGAACTGACTCAGATCACCCGAGAAAATAAGTGCCACCAGCGAAATTTCCACACTGACGAGGATGACCGCATTATTCAACCCCGCGTCAGGCTGGGTACTAGAACAAACGGTTGGAAATTATGTTTAAGTTCAGCTGTGATCATTGATGCTCTCTACGAAAAAATTATCTGCTCTATTGAGGACTAAGCCCCCCGATAGAGCAGATTCGATTACTTGGTTGTTGTAACCCGTTCCACCTTGAACGGTGTCACATCTGGATTGACTTCTTCGCCAAATTCCTGTGCGGCGAGATGTCCGCTGAATACCGCTTGCGCGATGATGTTGGGCGCTTCGGCATCGCCGATGATTTTCAGAGACTTGAGGCGTCCATCTGCGAGGGCGGGCTTGAGCTCGCGGTAAAGGCTGTCGTTGGGGATTCTGTCTGTGACCATGAGGATGGCGTCGCTGGCGAGAGTCGATTCGGCGTTGGTAATGGTATGAGAAACTGTAGCAGTTGTCGGGGAGTGAGAGGCGAGAGCGTGGTGTGGGAGCAGGGTCACGTTCAAGCTGAGGAGTCGCTTGTAGATGCGTTCCTGTTCAAGGGTGTGTTCCGTCCATGCAGAAATGGTGGGAGCTGGTGAAACCAAGGTTACTTCGCAGCCGTTCGTTGCGAGCAGTTCTGCAAGCACGCCGCCCATGTAGTAATGATCGTCGTCGTAGATGACGACTTTGCCATTTGGCAGTTTATTGTTCATCACATCATCGGGTGTGAAGACGTTGCCATTTCCTGGAATAGGGCGCGAGTGATAGCGACCCATGCCGTCACGTCGCCAGGTTGCGCCAGTGGCGATGACGACATGCGGCTCGCCAGATTCGAGCACATCTTTGGCGGTCATGGGGCTGGAGGGATAGAAGTAAATATTTTCGATCTTTTCAATTTGTGTCAGACGCCAATCAATGACTCGCCGCCATTCGATGAGATTTGGCAACGCAGACTCGAGCAAAACTCGACCACCCGCCTCACGCTTCGCGTCGGTGAGGATGACCTTGTACCCGCGCTGACCCAACGCTCGAGCCGCTTCCAACCCAGCAGGTCCGGCGCCAACAATGAGAATTTCATCGTCCGCTTTTTTAGGCGCGATGATCTCGGGGTGCCACTCGCGCCGCCATTCTTCGCCCATGGTGGGATTTTGCGTGCAGCGAATCGGCACGAAGCGCGTATCGCCCGTGACGCAGATATTACAGCCAATGCACTCGCGGATATCTTCGTGCCTGCCTTCTTTAATTTTGTTCGGCAAGAAGGGGTCTGCTATGGAAGGGCGTGCCGCGCCGATCAGATCGAGAACGCCGCGCTCAATGGCAGAGACCATGCTATCGGGTGAGGTGTAACGTCCCACGCCAACGACGGGTTTGGTGGTGAGTTGCTTAACGAAGGAAATATATTTTTCCTGATGCCCTTCCTTGCCAAAGCGTGAAGTGATGGAATCGTTTTTCCATGCGCTAATGTTTACGTCCCACAAGTCGGGCAGTTCGGCAAGCATTGAGACGATCTCTTTTGCTTCGCCATCGTGCTGCATTCCATCTGCGCCGAGCAGTTCATCCACCGCAAAGCGGACAGCCACAGCGCAGGTATCGCCAACCGCTTCTTTGGTATCTTCGATCAATTCACGCAGGAAGCGGGTACGGTTTTCGAGAGAACCGCCGTACTCGTCGGCGCGGTCATTGTCTTTGGATAGCATGTGAAATGCGAGCGTGAGGTTGTGCGCAGCATAACAATAGATAATGTCGAAACCTGCGCGTTTGGCGCGGATGGCAGCATTGCGGTGCCACTTGCGGATCTGCTTCAAATCATCTTTTGAAGCGGCACGAGATTGACCCGGCTCATAGCCGCTTCCGCCGACCAGTCCGCGTGAGGCGAGGTCGAAGGGCGCGGCGCGGGTGTATAGGTTTGAAGCATCACGTCCGTTGTAGGCGAGTTCAATGCCCGCCAGTGAGCCATGTTTGTGGACAGACTCAGTCATTAACTGCAAGGCAGAAATATCCGCATCATCCCAAATGTGTCCTTCAATAAATGGTGAAAGATCGCTGGTGTAATGAATTTCGGTCTCTTCGGTGCAGACTACGCCCCAGCCGCCTTCCGCTTTCATGCCGCGCATGGCGGCGAGTCCTTTGGGCATACGCCAGCCAAAGCCATTACAATGCGGCACTTGATAGAATCGATTCGGCGCGGTTACAGGTCCGAGCCGAATGGGTTGAAAGAGGATATCGTAACGAGAGGACATGGGAAGAAACTCCTAAAAGTGACAGTCACCATGAAGGTGACTATCACTGGGTTTTACTTGCAGCTTGAAAAGGTCGGGAAAAGCATCGCTGCGTATTCGTCCATTACCGGGGTTGCGCTGGCAGGTAACAATAACATCAGCGTGATAATGCTGTTATTTGAATCATAGGCAGACCAATACCGCGCGGCATACTCTGTCCCCAGGTCTGAGATGCCAAACTCATACAACCGTATGCCATTATCATTTTTGCACTCATTCGTCATCTGGTAGGTTTCATAATTTGCAAAAACTGTATTCCAATGTTCAGCGCTGAAATACCGGTTCAAGTCCGGTTCTTCATACCCGCAAGAGAAAATCACATCTTCGAGAAACACCACACCATCACTGGAAACCCAATACACCGCTACTTTATTATCGTATGCCTCATAACTTTGTTCCCACACCGGCGCAGAAAAAATATTACCCGTGTACCCAAGAGCGCGGTCAACATCGGCTTGGGTGGGTTTGGGGTCAATGCACACCGGCGTTACCGTAGGCAAAATCTCAACCGTGGCTGTGGCAGGTATGGCGGAAGGCGGAACAGGTGTAGATGATCCGCAGGCAGAGAGCAGGAATGAAACGAACAGTACGAACGATAGTTTTTTCATGGAAAACCTCAATGAGGATAGTTTTTGCGAGTATAGCATGGGGAATAAAAAATGCCCGATACAAATCGGACATTTTCGCTTCAAACTTGATTTGAGCCTGTTTCTACCCATCAGGCATTGGGCTTAAACCCAAGCTGCATCTGCACTGCGATCTCCGAACGAAAAGTAATGCGATCAAGCCTCTCCCCTGCCCGTGCCAATGCAGACCGAATCCGCTCGATACCTGCTTGATAGGTTTGCTCATCCAATAACGCCAGTTGTGATGTGGCGTCATGTTTGAGAAAAGGGTCTTTCAAAACCGCCTCGCCAACATGAATGTTTTGAATTTGCTCGACAACCTTTGTAGATATATCCACAAACCCCTCCTGCTCCATCCACTGCAACACAGACCTGCCTGCTGGGTATCGTCGCAAGTCGGTATCGTAGACCGTGTCAAAATATTCGTAGATGTACCAATGAGCCGCACCTTCGTGTGGATCATGCCCGATCACAGCCAAGGCAGCGCCAGGCTTAAGCAGGCGGAATGCTTCGCGGATAAACACGCGGTGATCGCCAAAGTGGTGGATGGCATCTACGCAATAAATCAGGTCAAAGGTGGAGGAAGGATAAGGGAGTTGAGTCCCCGTGCCACGGGTCAAAAGAAGAGGCGCGGGCTGTTCCCTGGCTTGTTGGATCATGCCCATCGAATAATCCAACCCGAATAACTTCGCGCCGGTATTACTCAATCCATTTAGCCAAAAGCCTGTACCGCTGCCAACTTCAAGGATGGTCTTTGCGTTCGTCCGTTTTGCAAGTTCCAGCAGGGCTTGTCCGCGTTCCCATGTTTGGGAGGCGGGGTAACGCTGATTATATTGATCGGCGATCTGGTCATAATTTAGGCGGGATATATTCATGGAATACTGATAACACGACCCCGCCAGGAATTACCTACGCAGATTCAACAATTTCCTTCACACGCCCCACTTGTCCATCCATAAGGCGCACCTTGATGCCGTGCGGATGGTTGGGTGATTTGGTAAGAATATCTTTGACAATGCCCTTGGTGAGCTTGCCCGTGCGCTGGTCTTGCTTAAGCACAATAAGCACGGTCATGCCAGGTTTGATGTTGGCGCGGGTTTGTCCGTTGGTCATTCATGCTCCATGGCTGTCATCCACGGGCGTACTTCGTAGAGGAGCAAACCAGATTGTACAGCCGGGTCTTCAGCAGCGAAAGCATCGATCTCTTCGTACGTGACTTCTTTGGTGGTGATCATCATGCCGCCTGCGTCTGGCAAAAGGAAGGGACCACCAAGCTGAAGTTTGCCCTGCTGATGAAGTTTGAGATAGTGTTGCACATGTTCGCTAACACCTTCCTGTTCGCGATAGTCTAGACCATATTGCCATTTGGGTCCAGGCGTGTGCAGGACGACAAAACGAAGGGGGCGTACAGGTTGAGTAGACACAATAAAACTCCTTTTTGTTGATATGTAAGCCCACAGTATACCTACCCCCATACCGGATGCGTACCATTCTGACATAGGGTTTAGTTGAATTTAGAGCCTATCCTAAAATTGCTCCCACCGCCATTCTCGGCGGGGATGTATGCCCAGATATGGGTACGCCGCCTTGAGCATAATATTCGGATAGGTTCTTATTATTCTCGAACAAGCCACGCGAGCCACCAAAGGGATAGTCTCTCCATAAATCACGTGACAGTCACCTTTAAGGTGACTGTCACGTGATTGGACTACTTCAGCAACCCTCGCGCAAACGTCAGCAATGCTTGTACATCATTAAAGTTCGTGAAAGGTCCCACCGAAATTCGCACAGCGCCCGACGACTTGCCGTCAATGCACTTGCGGAACTCGTCAATGGACATGACATCCTTGTGTTCGGGGCGGGTAAAGCAGACATCCAATTCCACACGCGAGATGCCCAAAGCCACCTCACCTGCGCCGGGGTTGCAAAAGCAGCCCGTGCGTAACGAGATATTGACCTTGTTCGCTTCACTTTCTACAAAGCGATGATCGAGAGCAACATCATCCTTGTCGTAAAAATTGACCGTAACCGCCCCGCCTCTTCCTTCGGTGGTGGTGGGTCCAAACACCCGAACCAACGGCACGCCGGTGCTGTGTTTCATGGACGTGAGATTTTCCAACAACCAGCCTGTTAGTGTTTTTACGCGTTCGCTGATGACATCGTACCCGATTGACTCGATATGCTTCAAGCCGATCTCAAGTGCAGGGATATTTAAATAGTCGAGTGTGCCATCTTCAAAAGCGGGGGCGCCGTCGGCGAGGTAGTATTTATCACCCATCACCGAGGCTACGGTGATCGTTCCGCCCGCAAACCATGGACGGTGCAATTTTGCCAAAGCCGATTTTCTTGCAAGCAACGCACCCAAACCAGTGGGATAGCCAAAAATTTTATAGAAAGAGATCGGCACAAAATCGGGTTTGACCTGGCTTAAGTCCAGTTTGCTGGTTGGGACAAATGCCGCCGCATCCACCAGCACATCCCAGCCGTGGGCGTGGGCTTTCTCGATCCATTCAAGCGGATGTTTGACGGAAGAGAAGTTCGATTGGGCGGGAAAAGCAAACAGATTATCCCCAGTTTTGGAGGGACGAGCCAACTCTGCTTCCAGTTGTGAGGCGTCAACACGCATGTCGGGCAGTTCGACCGGAATATAGGTCACTTCTGCGCCGCGAGTGTGCGCGAATTCGCGAATCCCATTTACAGAATTATGGTTATCAAATGTAAGGAGGTAGCGTCCGTTGGCAAAGGGGTAACTCTCGCCGATGAGTTTGAGCGCACCGCTGGCATTGGATGTAAAAATGGCGAGGTATTCATCGGGGTCGGCGTTGAAAAATTTGAGGATGTATTCGCGTGTACCTTCGACAAGATGTGTGGCGGCTTGCGAAGTGGGGTTGGTGGAATGCGGGTTGCCGAAAACGTTTTCTTTCAGCAGTTGATAGTGTTGTTGAATTTGCGATTCGGCATAGATGCCGCCACCTGTGTAATCAAAGTAAACATGTTCGCCTGCATCAAGGCGTGCGTAATCGGTTTTACGAAGTTCGTCTATTTTTTCGGTTTGTTTGTAGGTAGGGTATTTTTGGAGGAAGGTTTCAAATTCGGTGGACATGGAAGACTCCTTGATTCAATTTAACCACAAAACGTTCAGGTGGAACGAGAGAGCGTGATATTGGATTCATGTAAAGTGATTTCATTTCTCATCTTCCTTTATTGGGTGTAAAATCACCCCCGATATCTTGTCCAGACAATTGGAGGTTGCATGAACGCATTACAAGAACGGATCGCAAAAGAGGGGAAAGTGCTCGGTGGTGGAATTCTAAAAGTAGATAGTTTTGTCAATCATCAAGTAGACCCCATGCTTATGGATGAATGCGGGCGCGAGTTTGCCAAACGCTTCGCCAACGTGGGTGCGACCAAAATTCTCACAGCAGAAATCTCCGGCATCGCTCCTGCCATCACCACCGGGATTCACATGGGTTTACCCGTCGTATATGCGCGCAAGACCAAACCCATCACCATGCCTGATCAAGTCTATCTCACCCTTGCCCCCTCGCACACAAAGGGACGTATGGTCGAGTTGATCGTCTCGCCGGAATATCTCGCCAACAACGAAAAAGTCCTCATCATTGATGACTTCCTCGCCAGCGGACAGACCATCTTAGGCTTGTGCCGTTTGGCTGAAGCCTCTGGCTCGCAGATCGTCGGCATTGGCGCACTCATTGAAAAAATCTTCGAAGGCGGACGCGACGCGCTCGCTCCAATGAACGTGCCGATTGAATCGATTGCCTGCATCAAATCTTTGGATGATGGCAAGATCACATTTGTGGATTAAGCAGAGAGCGGACGATAGCCTTATAACAAGGCTATCGTCCGCTCTCTATCATCTATAAACCCATGCGTATCAAGCTCCTTCGTTTTCGGTTTATTTCTCTCCTCATCAGTTGGATGTTTGCCCATATGAGTTTTATCATTCCCGTTAAATGCCTACACGAAACCCCAAACTTGATCGCTTTCCACCACCCTTCCCCCAGTTACAAGGTTCACATCATCATTGTCCCCAAACAGCAGGTGAAAACACTTGCCGATCTTGACCCAGCCAATACGGTTTTTCTAACAGATCTATATTCCACAGTTCAAAATTTGGTGAAAGAACTTGACCTCAAAGCCTATCGTCTCATTGTCAATGGCGGCGAGTATCAGGATTTTCCACATTTGCATTTTCATTTAATATCCGATCTGTAGGGACAGGGCTTGCCCCTGTCCAATGGGCAACCATGAAGGTTACCCCTACATCCGAAACCAAGGGCGACTGTGAAGGTCGCCCCTACAGGAATAAACATGAATTCAATCGCCATTCTCGATTTCGGTTCTCAATACGCTCAGATCATTGCCCGCCGCGTTCGTGAAGCGCAGGTCTATTGCGAGCTCTTTCCGTGGGACGCACCGCAGGAAAAAATTCTCGCCATTCAACCCAAAGGGTTCATCCTCTCCGGCGGACCTAAATCCGTGTACGAGGAGAACGCACCTTTCATTCAAAAATTCATCCTCGAAAGCGGACTTCCCATCCTCGGCATTTGCTATGGGATGCAAGCCCTCACCCACGCCCTCGGCGGCAAGGTGGATTCATCGGCTCAACGTGAGTATGGTCATGCCGAAATTGAATTACTAATTACCAATCCACTAATTACCAATCTCTCCACCGTCTGGATGTCGCACGGCGACAAGGTAACGCAACTGCCCGAGGGTTTTATTGCGCTGGCAAAATCTGGCAATAGTCCCTTCGCCGCAATGGGCGACTTGCAACGCAAATATTTCGGGGTGCAATTTCACCCTGAGGTGAATCACACCCCGAATGGAACCGAACTCATTCAGCACTTTGCGGTTGATATCTGCGGCGTTAAACCCAATTGGACGCCCGCCAACATCATTGACGATGCTGTGGAAAAAATTCGTAAACAGGTTGGCAAAGAGCGCGTCCTCGCGGCGGTTTCTGGTGGCGTGGATTCTTCTGTCGCGGCGGCGCTGGTGCATAAAGCGATTGGCGATCAGCTCGTTTGTGTTTTTGTGGATACGGGACTCTTGCGCGCCAATGAAGGGGCTCAAGTCGCTTCGGCATTTCGGGGGGGGCTGGGTGCTGAACTCATTACTGTAGATGCCGCTGACGATTTTCTCGGTGCGTTGAAAGGACAAACCGACCCGGAGAAAAAGCGCCGCATTGTCGGTGAGAAGTTCATTCGTATTTTTGAGCGTGAGGCGAAGAATGTGGGTCAGCCGCATTTTTTGGTGCAGGGGACGATCTATCCCGATGTGGTTGAGTCCTCGGGCAAGGATCGTGACAAGGCGGCGAAGATCAAGTCACACCACAATGTGGGCGGTTTGCCTGAAGACATGCAATTTGAACTCGTCGAGCCGCTGCGATATTTATTCAAGGATGAAGTGCGGTTGGTGGGAGAAGCTCTCGGCTTGAATCAAGGCTTGGTGTGGCGGCAACCGTTCCCAGGTCCGGGGTTGACCGTGCGTTGCCTCGGGGAGTGTACGCCTGAGCGTGTATCCCGTCTGCGGGCGGCGGATGCGATCCTTCTGGAAGAATTATCCAAAGCGGGTTTTCTGGGAAAAGGCGCGCAGACTTCACAGGCGTTTATGGTCTTATTGCCGGTGCGCTCTGTGGGTGTGATGGGCGACCAGCGCACTTATCAAGAGGCGGCGGCGATCCGCGCTGTGGCAACCGATGATTTTATGACCGCCGATTGGGCAAGATTACCGTTTGATCTTTTGGCAAAGGTTTCAAGCCGCATCGTGAACGAGGTGCAGGGTATTAACCGCGTGGTGTATGATATAACGAGCAAGCCGCCTGCGACGATTGAATGGGAATAAAATGAGGTGACTTGCAATTTCTGATTGGTGACTGTAGATTGGAGATTGAAATGAACTTCGATTATGGCAATGTATTAACCCGTTCCGTCCAAATTTTGTGGAAGCACAAATCCTTCTCACTTTTTCTTGTGTTTCCCATGCTGATCGTCACCGGCATAATGTTTGTTTTTATCCTCCCCGTCTTTTTATTGAACGAAGGCAGTGATAATGGGGGCATTGTCATTTTATTGTGGGTGGGCATCCTTGCCTTGGGTGGGATAATCAGTGTTGTAACCAGCGCAGCAGGATTCACATCTCTGGCGTTGGGAATTTTACGGGTTGAACGCAGCGAAGACTCCACCTCTTTCATGGAATTGGTTCGCGATGGCTTCGAGTATTTTGGGCGGGCAGTGGGCGCGATGCTTATCGTCCAATTGAGCATGGGGTTGTTCTTCACCATTTTCTTTCTGTGTGTGGCGGCGCTTACGGCTGTGACAATGGGCATGGCATCGATTTGTCTTCAACCGGTAATGCTGCTTCTAACTCCCCTTTCGTTTCTGGTGCTCGCTGTGATGAATGGAGCAACTGTCTCGGTGATCGATGAGGGCTTGGGATCATGGGAAGCGGTCAGACGCGCGTTGGATGTTGTGCGCGAACATGTATGGAAGTTCATCATCCTGACCCTCATTATTTACTTTGTCACCATGATCCTGAGCGGGCTTCTAACTGTTCCTGTGATGATCCCGGCGGGTATGATTTCATTCGTTGCAGAGTCGGGCATGGATATCAGTGAGCAGATATTTGGCGTGGTGATGATCTCCTTCATCTGCTTGTACATCCCCCTTATGGCGCTCTTTTCCGGTGTTAGCGGGACATTTATGACCACCACCCTCACTCTTGGGTATTTACGTTTGGGCGGCGGGGGCAATACTGTCGTCTACGCTGTATCAGAGTCGATCTCCTCTTCAGAAACAGAATAAATTCTCTGAACCCATTTTGTGCGACCTCAACCCCACTCTCCCCGTAGGTAAAGGTGATCTGCCCGCACACCCCCCTGTAGACGGAAACCTTTGACTAGTGTATGATTCGGGGGCGTCTCGGGAGGAAATTTCACACCTCTCAGGAGAATATTATGAAACTCGATCTTGGAAAAATTATTACCCGTTCATGGGAGATCATTTGGAACTATAAAGTTCTTTGGATCTTCGGTATCTTTGCAGGGTTTGCAAGTAGCAATGGCGGCTCTTCCAACAGCGGAAGCGGCAATTCATCCAGCAGCGGGAATCCATCTGATTTTACGGGCGGCTCAGAACAAATATTCGGCGAGATCAGCAACTTTCTTCAAGAATACCTGCTTATTATCATTGCCATTTGTCTTGTGTTGGTGCTTTTATCCTTCGCCTTCTATGCCCTCGGCATGATGGGACGTATCGGCATCCTCAAAGGTGTATACAAACTGGAAGACGGCGCCTCATCCCTTCTGTTTGCCGAACTCTGGTCTGAAAGTATGCCCTACTTCTGGCGCTTCTTTGGCTTGAACTTTCTGGTAGGGATGGTGATGTTCCTGCTTGTGATGATCATTCTCATCCCCGCCTTCGTTTTGGGTATAGCAACCGCAGGGATCGCCATGCTTTGCATTCTGCCGTTCTTATGCCTGCTCATTCCAATTGGCTGGGTCGTCAACGTGGTACTTGAACAAGCACAGGCAGCCATCGTGGCTGAAGACCTCACTGTTTTTGAAAGCATCCAACGCGGTTGGGAAATCGCCAAATCAGACATTGGCGGCATGATCGCCTTATCTCTGATCCTGGGAATTGGCGGCGCGCTCATTGGAGGACTTTTTGCCCTGCCACTGATCTTGGCACTTGTGCCACTCTTTATCGGCTTTATGGGCAACTTCCAACCTGGGGATGCCCTCCCCGTCACCGTGTGGATATCCATCATTTGTTGCGGCGCCTACCTACCCATCCTCATTGGGTTAAACGGCGTGCTCACCGCATATATCAAAACCGCATGGGCGCTCTCGTACAAACAACTAACCGCGCTCTTGCAAAATAACAACACCCCCCTAATCATACAGGCTGATGCGTAAATCCCTTCTTGTTGTCATTGCAATAACTTTTCTGTTTGGCATTTCTGTCCCTGCCCGTGCGCAGGGACAGAATGCTGCTTCTGCCACACTCTACAACGTAGATACATCCACCTTCCCAACCCTGACCGGGTTCGTGGATGTGACCGACATCACCGGAATTTTCGCCTCAGGGCTCAAGCCGGAAGCGGTTACTGTACTAGAAAACGGACAGCCCCTCCCAGCCGATTCTTTCAACGAAATAGCCGTACCCCTGCAAGTGGTGGTTGCCTTTAATCAGGGTGAAGCGCTGGCTGCACAAAACGCCAACGGCATCTCACGCTTTCAACGAGTATCACAGATCATTCAGCAATGGGCGCAGGTACGCCCCGCCGACCTGCCCGATGATATGAGCCTCGTCTCCCAAACGGGACCCATCATCAACCACTCCTCGCCAGCCGATTTTGTGGTCGGCTTGCAAGGCTTCGACCCGGATTTACGAACGACCACACCCAATTTGCAATCTCTCGCCACCGCATTGGATGTTGTAAGCGGACAAACACCGCGACTGGGCATGAAACGTGCTGTGCTATTCATTACCCCGCAAATGGAAAATGCAGACCTTGCCGTACAGCTTGAGCCATTGCTCGAAAAAGCGGTTGAGAACAACATCCGTGTTTATGTTTGGTATGTGGATGCAAACACCACCTTCACCACCACCAGCGCAGCCCTCTTTAATAACCTTGCCATTCAAACCGGCGGCACCATGTTTCAATTCTCCGGAGAAGAACGCTTCCCCGACCTTGAAACATACTTTTCACCCTTGCGCCGCGTTTACACCCTTTCGTACACCTCGCACCTGAACATTTCAGGCGAACACAACCTCACTTTGCAAGTGACCCTGCCAACCGGCGGAAATGTAACAGCCAACACCCAACCCTTCAGTTTGGCGCTTCAGCCCCCCAACCCGTTTCCGGTTGCTCCTGCGGCACAGATCACAAGACAGGCTCCCGAAGATGACCCCTTCAATACCGAAAGACTCCTGCCGGAATCACAGCAAATTGACATCATTGTCGAATTTCCCGATGGGTACGAACGCCCGCTCGCTCGCACAGTCCTATATGTAGACGGCATCGCAGTAGACGAAAACACGGCTGAACCCTTCACCTCCTTTACCTGGGATCTGACCCCCTACAACATCAGCGGTGAACACCAGATCACCGTAGAAGCGGTGGATACGCTTGGGCTGAGCAAAACCAGCATGGCGCTGCCTGTCATTCTCACCGTCATCCGCCCCCCAAGTGGACCCGCCGCCTTGCTTGCCAAATACCGTTCCCAACTGACCTTCGGTGCGATCCTCATTGCCGGGTTGGTTCTCTTCGCAATTCTGCTTGGGGGCAGGCTTCGTTTCCTTTCACTTCGCAGTATTCAAGAACAGCGACGTGTACAAAATGACCCGCTGACCCAGTCCATTCCTGCAATTATTGAACCCAAGACGGGTCCGCTCCCTAAGGAGAAAAGCTCAAAGCCGGCAGCCAAAGCCAGAAACGCCAAAGCCGCTAAAACGTCTGAACAAGAGGCGGCGGCATCTTTGGTGTGGTTGCAAGTGGATGGTCAAATTGCAGCGATTCCGCCCATCCCATTGAACGGCAGTGAACTCATCTTTGGAACCGACCCGGTGCAATGCTCCAATATTTTGGATGACCCCTCCATCTCCGCCACCCATGCAGGGATTCGCGCCACAGATGATGGCGGTTATCTTTTGCAGGATTTCCAATCCATCGCTGGAACGTGGATAAACTACGAACCTGTGCCGCGTGAAGGCTGCCGGTTGGAACATGGCGATATGGTAAACTTTGGACAGATACGTTTTCGATTCATGTTGCGAACACCTCCGCAAATTAGTCCTCCAAAAATCACATTGGTGTCCCCCGAAGAATGATCCGAACCACACTTGCCCACATTCATACCGCAGCTCTCAGCCATGCAGGGCTTTCAGGCAAGAACAATGAAGACCGTTATGCGGTTTCATCTTTCCAACTTGGCAAAGAAGATTCGCGTTCGGCGGTTTTTGCCGTGGTGGCAGATGGCATTGGCGGGCATCGTGCTGGTGAAGTAGCGGCGGAACTCGCGATCAACTACATTAGTATGCATGTGGCGGAAAGTAATGCCAAAAAGCCGGTCAAGATCCTTGAGAGCGCCATTCAAGAAGCCAGCGAAGCCATCGCTGCACACGCTACCGCCAAAGAAGAAGAAAAAGGCATGGGCGCAACCTGCGCCTGCGCATGGGTGATCGAGAACAAACTTTATACCGCTTATGTCGGCGATTCACGCATCTACCTTTTGCGCGGAAAGTTCATTCAACAACTCAGCATTGACCATAGTTGGGTGCAGGAAGCCTACGAAAAGGGCATCATCAGCGCCGAGCAAATGCGCAGCCACCCCAATGTACATGTCATTCGCCGCTACCTTGGCGGGATGCGCCTGCCCGAAGTGGATTTTCGCCTGCGCATTGATAATGCCGAAACAGACGAAGAGTCGATTAACAATCAGGGGTTTCATCTCGAACCTGGCGATACCATTTTGCTCTGTTCAGACGGTTTAACCGACCTGGTCTGGGATGACGAGATCAAGGACATCATCCGTTCAAAGCACGATCTAAAATCCGCAGCCGAAGCGCTGATCAACCTTGCCAACGAACGTGGCGGGCACGATAACATCACCGTGGTTTTAATGGCAATGCCGAGGGTGGAAGACACAATGCCCAAGAAAAGTGGAATACTCGGCTGGTTGACTGGAGAATAAAAAAGGACGGAAAGCCCGTCCTTTTTTGATTCACGCTTCACACTCCGCTCGTATTTGTTTCTACCTCCCCAAGTTATACCCAGCGCGGTCACAAATTGCGCTTTTTTGAGAAGGGGGAACGCGCAATTTGTGACCATGGGCATTATATTTTTACTCTGCGGCTTTTTTCTCACGATCAAGCCATAGCTCGCGGTACTTGCGATTCCAATCGATCAAAAAGCGGAAGGCGATCACAAGCCCTGCGCCAAATGTCAGCCATAAAATATCGCCGCGAAAATTAAGCAGCCATAACACAGGCGCAAATAGAATTCCTGCAACGACGCTTGCCCGGGCAGAATGACGCATCGTCAGCGTAAGCAAGATCAGCAAACCCAAACAGACCAAAAATGCCAAAGGTGCAACGGCAAGAATGCCGCCGCCCGCCGTGGCAAGCCCCATCCCTCCGCGAAATTGGGCGAAGAGGGGCCAGCAATGCCCCACGACAGCAAAAGCAGCCGTCAATGCAACGACCCAGGTTTCACCCGAAAAACGAACCGCAAGGTAAACGGGGAAAAATCCCTTGGCAATATCAAGGATGAGCACCAACGCGCCCCAACCAAACCCCGCCTGACGAATGGTGTTCGTGGTGGTCGCATGACCAGAGCCTGCGTCACGTACATCCACGTTTTTGACAAAGCGTGTGACCCAAATTGAAAAGGGAAGCGAGCCGAACAAGTAACCGAGGAGGGGGAAGAGAAAATTTATCATGAATGTTTTAACCCTGATGGCGAAAAAAGTAACCGGAAGCATGGCTTTCTCAAAGTCTTAAAAACTTAATGCGAAAAGCGCGAACAGGGCGAATATCGCAAAAAACAAATTCTTTTCGCGTCATTCGCCCCATTTGTGACATTCGCGTTAAGCCTTTTGGTTAATCTCAAAACTTGCCAATCTACTTTGAAACAGCCATATAACCAGAAGACAGTGAAAAGTGGTTAGTACGCATGTGCCAACACGCGGGCACGAGAAGCCAGGCGGCTGGCAAGTCCATCGAAGATGAATTTGTGAAAGGGCCACATGGAATACCAATATAAAAAGCCAGATAATCCGTGCGGCTCGAAATAGGCAGTTACAGTGAAGAGGGTTTTCCCCTGCGCCTCTTCCATCGGCGTGGATTCAAATTGAAGCCATGCTTTGCCGGGCACCAGCATTTCGGCACGCAAACGCATAAGGCGGTTTTCTTCCACGGCTTCTACACGCCAGAAATCGAGCGCTTCGCCGGTGTGAATTTCATCGGGGTGACGGCGTCCACGCCGTAAACCGACGCCGCCAATGGCTTTATCGATCCAGCCGCGCATCGACCAGGACCAGTCCATATAGAGCCAGCCGCGTTCACCGCCAATGCCTGTGTAGGAGCGGAAGACGGTTTCAGCGGGCAGGTCTAGAATCACCTGACGGCGCTCCACATACAGACCTTCTTCCACGGTGAAGCGATACGGCTTCACGTCGCCCGCTTCTGTGACTAGGGCATCAGACCAGGAGGTTTCTACGTGGTCGCGGCTTACACGTCCAATGGCGAGGTGGACGGCGGTTTGAAAATCTATGGGGTGGATATGCGGAAATAGTTTTTTTGCCGTCTCGCTACGGACGATGAGGTTGGCGCGCAAGCCTTCAATAAGCGGAGCCACCACCCGCCAGTGAATGGGAGTGACCATGTGAACCCAGTATGCAGAGAGCCTCGGCGTGTAAAACGGAGTGCGAATCAGCCAACGGCGTAGATTCCGCTCTTTTGCATACCCCAACATCATGTCGGCGTAGGTGAGGCGGGTGGGTCCGCCCACTTCGATCACCCTGCCTATGGCATCCGGCGTTTTGAGCACATCCACCAAATAGGAAAGCGCATCGCGAATGGCAATGGGTTGGGCTTGCGAGAAGAACCATGCCGGGCAGGTAAGCACCGGTTGAAGTTCTGTGAGGTAGCGGATCATTTCAAACAGCGCCGACCCCGAGCCGATGATCATACCGGCGCGAATTTCGGTAACAGGCGTTTTACCGTGGCGAAGGGTAAAGCCGGTTTCATGGCGTGAACGCAGGTAAGGCGAGAGGTTGGCGGTTGGGTCTACCAACTCGCCAAAGTAGATGATCTGTTCAATGCCTTCCTCTTCAGCGGCTTGAGAAAAATTGCGCGCGGCTTGCAAGTCGCGCTCGGCGCTGTCTTTGCTGCCTTGTTTGCCATGTACCAGATAGTAGGCGGCTGAAACACCTTGCATGGCTGCGGCAAGGTCTTGGGGGTGGAGCGCATCGCCCGCCACGACCTCCACTTTTTTGAGCCAGGTACGTCCCTGCAAACGGGAGAGGTCGCGCACCAAACAGCGCACCCGATAGCCTGATTCGAGCAGTTTTGGCACGAGACGTCCGCCAACATAGCCGGTTGCGCCGGTAAGGAGGATAAGTTTTGATTGGGCCATTGGGGCAATTATATCTTTTGAAACGGGGCAAATCGTAATATGTTGAGAAAATGTTCTCACGCTTGTTAAGCGATTGGAAAGTTTTCCATTCTGTTAATTCGCTATAATTTTTTTGGAAACCATAGTACCCAAGGAGCATACAATATGAAACGGACAACCCTCGAAATCCTTTCTGGACTGGCTATTTTTGGGCTTTTTTCTGCCATCGTGGGTTTTTCCATATTTTTCGGGATGTTCCCCGGAGATGTGGAAAGCTGGCTTCTGCGCAGCGGTGACCCAAGACAGGCTCTAATCTATTTCAGCTTAATGCTCAGCTCCATTTTCATGATGATAGCCAGAGCCGGGTTGGAAATTGTGCCTTTCTCCTTTGTAAAAGGTGACAATGTAAAACGCTATATTAATGGTCTCCCCCTATGGGCGCTCTTTATCTTTCTAACGGCTTCTATCTTTGGTTTTGTCAACGTCTCACCCACCTGTAAAGCGCCTGAGGCTGTGATCTTTCAAGATATCTCCAATAATAGGACCTACCAACCCGCCAATTTGATGGAAGTAAAACCAAATGAGACGATCACCTTGATCGCCTCTTCGCCGGATAAATCCCAACTTTCCTGCATTTCATGGGAATTTGTGGGACCCGCCTTCCCGACCTTTGGTGGAAAGGATGATTGCCAGGTCACCATTACGTTCAGCGATCAGCCAGGTCCCAGTTACATCACCTTATTAACGACTCAAAACTTTTGCAACCAAGCCTCATTGTTTTCATTGGAAGTTCAGGTCAAATAACATGAAAAACGTATCGCTGCATTTTATGGCACTGCCTGTCATTGCAATTTTGCTCGTCTCCTGCGGAGATGGCAAGGCAAGCGCTGCCCCATCTCTCAGCATCATACCGGAAGATTGCTCTGTCACTGTCTCCGAACAGATCAGCCTAACCCTCAGCGGCGGGCTTGACCCAAATTCACGCGCAACATGGGAAGCAAACCTTGGAAGCGTGATCTATAACGCACAAGGGCTAACTGCCACCTACATTGCCCCGCCGGTTGCAGGCGAGGCGATTATTCGTGCCAAAATATTGTCTGGTGAAAGCACTTCAGCCATTCTTGAAGTGCTCTGCAAGATCATTGACCCCAGCGCAACGACCGCCCCACCCACCCCAACAGGTGTAGTCTCTGCACCACCTGCTGACTTGCCTGTCAACACGGTCATCATCAGTGAAGTGATGGGCAACGCCTGCGGCGGGGTAGACTTGAGAAAATACAACCAATATGTAGAACTATACAACTATGGAGATCAACCCGTGGATGTTGGCGGCTGGTGGCTCTACGATGAAGGCTCGCCCGGCACCCCAGACGAACTCACCGCTTGGAGCAGCAGGGTCAGCGCCGGAATAGATGCGCAAGTCATTACAAACACAACCGTCATTCCGCCTAAAGGCGTTGCTATTGTATTTTCACCCCAGTACCTGAACAACCCGAACGGAGCCCGCTACAAGCTGCCAGCAGGGGTCATCATCCTAACCGTGGCAGAAAGCGCCACACTGGGAGATGATTACTTCGGCATCATCTCAGATCAGGATGGATACGACACTGTAACCCTCTACATTGGGACCAACACCATCATTAATTCAGTCGTGGATACATACGGAACCCCGTCCATCCCGAACAACTACATCTCGTCCATCGAAGATGACCGCTTGGATACCGTCCCCCATTATTTGAGTGACTGTAACTCGATCGAGCGAGTTAATCCGCTGTTGCCCGATGCCGCAGAAAACTGGATCACCGTAAAGAACGGAACCCCCGGGGCAGTTCCGTTCAAATAAAAAAAACAAAATTGCGTCTGAAATCAGGCGCAATTTTGTTTTCCATAAACCTAAACCCAAAGATAAGCTTATCGATCCCCAATCGCATACAGAAACCCATTGGCTGATGTAACGTAAAGCCGCTCAGAGATCAAAGATGCGCCCGCAATCTCCGTAGACCCATCCAGCGCCAGCGACCACAGCGCATCTTTCGTACCATTCGCCACCGCAGAACACTCCACCTGGCCAGCACGAGACCCGCAGATGTAAAAAACAAAATTTTCATCCATGCCTGCCAGCATACTGGGGCGGTACGGAAATTGTGCACGATTCACTTGCACACCCTTTTTATCGAGCCAAAGCAGGGTCGAATCTTCGGCACCTTCGCCGGTGTAATGCAGCCACATGCCGCCATCTGTAAACACACCCATCAAACCCGGGAAACCAAAGAAAGACGTCCGCGACCACGAAACAGAACTGCGCGGTTCGGCAACATCGTTCAAATATTCCCAGCCAGTCAACTTGTTCTCAAAACGTGAATACAACAACCCGCTTTGCCCAACCATGTACTGCTCCCCCGTGGGCATGGTTTCAAACACCAAGACCTCCCCCGTGGCAGCATCGATCACCGTATTACGCAGGAACACAAGTTTCTCATCGGGGCTAAGTATCGGGTTGAACGGAACACGGCGTGTAAAGGCGTTCGTATCCCACAGCAAATTCCCATCCGCATCCACCGCGCGGACATTGCCGATCACCACATAATACGAAGTCCCGTGGCTATCCAACACCGCGCCAGAGGTGGCTTCAAAACTTTCGGGCACTTCCATGCGCCAGCGCTGCTCACCCGCAGGCGTAAACGAAGTCAACGCACCGAGCAAGTCGGTTACAAAAATATTCCCCTCGGCATCAAGCGCGGGCGTTCCAACCCCGCCAGCAGGGATGGATGCACGCCAGCGCTCTGTGCCATCTGAGTTGACAGCGTGAAGTGTGCCCGCTTGCGAAAGAACGTATACGGTTCCATCTGCGGCGACGGCGGGTCTGCCAACCAAGCCTTCGGCGTCGCTGAAAGTCCACTGCACGACAGGCGTTTCCACACCAGGTGCGTTGACGTATAACGTGCCCGCCGGCGAACCATACTGGCTGGACCATAAATGCCCGCCCGGCGACTGTGTCACCGGCGTTTGAGCCGCCGTTAATTTGGATATTTGATCGAAGACAAATGCAACAAGCAGCACAAGGGCAAAGGTTACAACCGTAAACACAAGCGGGCGAGTACGCGCCCAATGCTTTAATTGAACGATGCTCTCCTCCCACTTCCATTTCATACGCATACGAAAATCAAAGAAACGCGGCGAAGGCGAACCCGCATTGGCAACGCGGCGCAAACCTTCACCTAACAAGTTGAACCCCAGTACTGTGATGAAAACGAACGTTCCAGATGAGAACAACTTCCACGGGCTGACGTAAATATCCTCGTTCACACCTGAAAGCAACTGCCCAAGCTCTGGCATTCCGCGCAGACGTGTGGCAGTGGTATCGCTGATCCACACCCACACCTCGCCGCCAACGTAATAGCCAAGAAAGCCCAAACCTGCCGTCAACAAAATAGTGGAACTGATCTCATAGGCAAGCAGCATCCACACAAAGGGAATGACCAGCCGCAGAATATGGCTGAACACAATTGCCCAATTTCTCTGCCCCAGCGCACGGCTGGCTTCAATGAATAACTGCTCGCGGGTCACCCGCGTCTGTTCGCGGATGAGGCGAGCGGAATCTGCCCAGCCGGTAAGTGAAAGCCCAAGCACAAACCCCCACGGCTGCCAAATATCGCCTGTCAGAGCGACGATTGCCAGCGCCACCAAAAGCGTGGGGATGGAAAGCGCAGCACTGATCAAATTGTTGAGCAGGTCGCCAAACCAATTTTTGTTCCAACCAGCCAGCAGCCCGATCACCGTCCCAATGAAAAGGCGCAACAACGCCACATACCCAGTGAGGATGAGCGTTGGGCGCAATGCCCATAACACCTGGCTGAGAACGTCGCGTCCAACCCCATCGGTGCCGAGCGGATACTCTGGGTAGGTGAATGGCGGGAAGGGTGCCGAGATCCATTTGCCATCCACTTCCATCACATGAATTTCTTCCAGCGGGTTGTGGGGCGCGTAGCTTGGTCCGGCAAAGGCTAGGACGAGGGAAAAGGCAACGATCAGCAGACCCAAGCCCAAAGGAAAGTTGAGGCGGGTTTTACTTGGCATGGTTCCCTCCCTGTGAGTGCATCCGCAGGCGTGGGTCTGCGGCGTAGGTGAAAATTCCGGCAAGTGTGTTCGAGATGATAAGTATGGCTCCAAGTGCGGTGACAACGGTTGCCACGGTGGGGGCATGTAAATAAGATGACGGGAGTGCGCCGCTTGCAATGGTGACGGTGGCGGGTGGTTTGATGGAAAGCGCCAATTGCCTGCCCAAGCCGGGCCAGCCAAAGAGCCATTCCACCAGGATCAGTTCACCGATCATCAGGCTGACTGAGGTGGCGATCACTTGTGCCAACGGAACGTAGATGTTGCGCAAAGCAGTTTTTGTTTTTACCAGCCGCCACGAATGTCCCAACCCGCGCGCTACGGTAACGTAGGTATGGTTGAACTCTTCGGTAAGGAGCGAGGCGGTCATTTGCGCAATTTGAAACATGGGGCGAAAAGAAAGCGCAATGACCGGAAAGACAAGGTGTTTATCCCACCCAAAGCCGCCCAATGGAAAGGGCAGGTCGCCTTTGCTGTAGGGCGTAAAAAAAAGGTATGCCACCGAGAGTGTGATCAAAACTGCGCCGACATAAAACCCGGGCATTGCCAGACTCAAGGTTGAAATGGGAAGCAACCAGCGGCGTACACGCGGCGGGTCGGTATTGGCAGCCAGCATTCCCAAAATTATTCCGAGCGTTAAACTAACAACAAGTGCAATGCCAAACAAACCAAGGCTGGCTTGTGCGGCTGGTTTTACAACATCCAACACGGTTAGACCTGCCGAGGTGGGCACGGCGGGCGGCTCCCCTTTTAGGAAGGCATTTATATATTCAAAATAAGCTGGGAAGACCGGCAGAATTTCCTCCTGCCGCGCAAAGATGGGGTTATTTTCAAGTTGGGCATAACGCCCATAATGTGCATAGGTGAATGCAACAAAGTTGACCCCAGCCAGTAAGATCAGCATTCCCAAAATTCGCCGCATGATGAAAGAAAACATAATTGGTTTCTGCCTCCTCTGAGGGCAATGCGTTTATGTGCAGGCGATAATATCATACCCTCACCGCGATGAAACCCCACAAGGGAATTGTTTTAGCGCGGCGGGTGTATAATCTGCAAAATTTAACTCAGAGGTAGCAAATGATAGACCCTGTACTATTTAGTTTTAAGTTATTTACATTGCATATTGAGCTGACATGGTACGGCTTGATCGTCATGTCTGGTGTGATGATCGGCGGTTGGTTAGCCGAACGTGAAGTACGCCGTCGCGGCGAGAATGGCGAAGTGCTGCTGGATGCCATGGTCTGGGCGGTGGTTGCCGGTATTCTTGGTGCCCGCCTGTGGTATGTGATGAATGCCATCATCGGCGGCAATCGCATTTATCTTGAAGACCCCATGTCCATCATCCGCCCGCCGATTGCCGGTTTGCACTTTTTTGGCGGTTTGCTGTTTGGCGCCATCACCCTCATCATCTACTTGAAAAATAACGGCTACGATGTCTGGCTGTTCATGGATGCGGTTGCGCCAGTCGCTTTGTTGGGGCAAGCCGTGGGCAGGTGGGGCAACTTCATCAACCAGGAACTATACGGTCAGCCGACCACCCTGCCATGGGGGGCGCTCATCCCTGCCGAACGCCGCCTGGCACAATACGCCGATATGAGCCTGTTCCCAGCCACCACCCGTTTTCATCCCACCTATTTCTATGAGATGATCCTCAACGTGCTGGCATTCCTCTTCATCATGTGGTTCTCACGCCGATACGAAGAAGAAAACAAACCCGGCACACTCTTCAGCCTGTGGCTCATCTTCGCCGGCTTCATCCGCGTGTTCATTGAATTCTTCCGCCCCGATCAGCCCCGCCTCGGCGATACCTTCATTACCACCTCCATGCTGGTCGCCTTCCTCATGGGCGTGGCAGGCGTTGTCATGTACCTCGCCCGCTACGGCAAAATTCAACTTGCCGCCGCCGAAGATTGGGAGGAAGACTACTGGATCAAGAAAGTGGAAAAGAAAACCACCGCCTCCACCCGGACCCGAAAACTGGATGCCGCTCCCGAGCCTGTTCTTGCGGCTGAAGAAGCGCCCGCAAAGAAAGCCGCCGTAAAACGCAAAACCGCAGTTAAACCCAAGGCAACAACTGAAAAGAAGACTGCAACGAAGAAAGCCTCTACTTCTTCAACGGCAAAGAAAGCCCCTGCTCGTAAAAAGAAAACCGAGTCATAGAATCAACAAAAAAGAGCCTCGCAAATCGAGGCTCTTTTTTGTTGATTTTTATCGTTCCAGTTCCATGCGCTGCACTGGAACCAGATGCTCTTGTTCGCGGGTATCAAAATTGAAGCGTTCAAAAATATCCTTGTACATTTGGACAATCCCCGCGCGGGTGAAGCCCATTTTTTCGTACGAGTAGGAATGGTCGCTGCTGAAGGTCATGGTCTCTTTTACAGCCTGGTCAATGATGATGGGCAGCCCGGGTTTATCGGGATAGTTGAATTGCTCGTAAAATCCGCGAATGACCGCTTCGGGACGTTGAATCAGGTCATCGTAATTGACGATCAAATTGCGGGGAGAGGGATGCGAATCAATATATTGCAGCGGGTAGCGATACCAGTGCTGGGTCATTTCCAAAATTTCATCCAAGTACTGGTAGCCGCCATGCGGACCGGTGAACTGTCCACGGGCGTAATTGATCCATGAAACGGTGGAGGGCAGCATATCGAGCGGGTTGCGAGCGAGGTAGAGAATGCGTGCATCGGGGAAGAACTCGGTCAGCGTTTCGACCTTGGCGCTAAAAGCGGGGTTTTTCGCCACAAAATGCTTCTTGCCCGTGGCATACAGGTGGCGCTGGATCATGGACTTGTAGAAGGTCATGATCCGTTTCTTGTGGGCAGGGCTGAGCGCCTGATCGAAGTGAATGTAATCGGGGAACTCATCCATGAACGGGAAGAGGAAAGTGACGAAGTAGCCATCCCAAATATGCATGTGGATGTTCTCATCCTCTTCGGGTTGAAAGAACGAGATGGGGTGTATCTTGATCTTGCCCAATGTGGCACGGTCAAATGCAAACAAGGCTCGGTGCAAAAAGCGACCGAAGTATTTATTATCGAGCGCCGCTACAAATTGCGTGATCTTCTTTTGTGTGACAGAAGGGGTCAGGTAGATATCCCAAGTGGTTAAGCTGGTGAAGGTTTCAGCATCGCGCGAGAGCAGGCGGTGCAAAAAGGTGGAGCCGCTGCGGAAGTTGCCAATGATGAAAAGGGGTTTTTCAATGGGATGGTTTTTGTAGGCGGGGAAGAGAATATCATCGAGCCAGAAGAAGAACCAGTGCATTATCTGCCCAAGCGGCCAGACGATGTAGAACAGGAGCAGGAATGTTATTCTTTTTTTTGTGAGTTGGGCGGGGGTGTTCTTTGACTTGAGGAAGGAACGGTAGAAGGTTCGCCAAAAGAGCCGTAGGTTTAATTTCATTCAGGGCGGGATCCTTGGATTTTAATCAGTGCGGTAGAGCCGCAACCAAAATATTCTATCAGGTATTATCTTTCTACGATTAACGCATTTTGAAGAATTTTATTTTTGTGCTTCAATGAATTTCTTGAGGCGCAAAAGCATTTCTCCATGCGCCGCCTCTGCCTGTTTGAAGGCATAATCAAACAGAAGGCTTGGCGCTTTTAAAGTTACTTTCTCTTTTAAAAGAACACCATCTTCGGCGGGCGTTACGGAGGTGATGTTATCGATAAAGGTATTGGGCGATTGGTACGCCTCGGTATGGACTTCGTTCTCGGTTAACGAGAGGATATCGGCGCGGTATTTGATCTTGAATTTGAGCGGTCCCCATTGCAACTGGTCGGTGATGAAGTAGCGGCGTAACACTCCCTCCGGCACTTCAGCTTGCTCTACTTTAACGATCAGCGGGTGAATTTTATGGTGCTGGCTAAATTCGGAAACTGCTGCCAGTACAGTTTTAACATCTGAGCGGATGTGGATCTGTTTTTCAAAAGTATCTTGTTTCATCGGGCGGATTATACACCCGTGATGTACAGTTGGTTTTCAGTTGATGTAAAATTCAGGCGTTTAGGAGACTTGCCATGAATAGCCCTTTATTGACGTATGATGCAGCACAAGAATACATGACTTCGCTTGTCCCGCCGCGTGAAGCGGAGTTATTGAAGATGGAAGCCTACGCCGAAGAGCACGGCTTCCCCATCATCGGCGCGGCGTGTGGATATTATTGTTATCAACTGGCGCGGATGATCAATGCAAAGTCTGTTTTTGAGTTGGGGTCGGGCTATGGATATTCCACGGCGTGGTTTGCGAAAGCGGTCGTTGAAAATGGCGGAGGGGTTGTGCATCACACCGTCTGGGAGGAGGAACTCTCTGAAAGAGCACGCAGCCACCTCGTCCGGTTGGGATGCGCAGATCGGGTGCAGTTCCATGTTTCGGAGGCGGTCGAGGCTCTGAAGCAAAGCGAAGGTCTGTTCGATATCATCTTCAATGATATTGATAAAGAGGCATATCCGGCATCGCTGCCGGTCATCAAAGAGAAGCTGCGTTCCGGCGGTTTGCTTATTATTGATAATATGCTTTGGAACGGACGCATTTTTGACAAGACCGATATTTCGCCGACCACATTGGGCGTGCATGAATTTACAAAACAGATCACGCAAGACCCTGATTGGATCGTCTCGCTTGTGCCGATGCGAGACGGGATGATCGTGGCATATAAAAAATAAAACTGTAGGGCGAGGTGACCCTGCCCCTACAAAATAGAAGAGGAATTATGACCAATTTCAACAGTACTCCCAACCGCCGCAAGTTCGATACGGACATCAAATGGAATTTGTATAAAAAAGATATTCTGCCCATGTGGGTGGCAGATATGGACTTCCCCGCCCCAAAGCCGATCCTGGATGCACTGCGAAAGCAGCTTGACCATGGCGTATACGGATATGAGTGGGCGCATAATACGCAATTACCTGAAGTGGTGGCAAGCCGCATGGAAAGCCTTTATAAGTGGAAGGTGCAGCCGGAGGCTGTTTCAGCGGTGACCGGTATTGTCAGCGCGTATAGTGTGGCGGTGCGGGCATTCGCCTCGCCCAAAAAAGGTGTGGCGATCCAAACACCGGTGTATAACGAGTTCCATGAAGTGAAGAACAATATCGGCGTTCCGCAGATCGATATTCCGTTGGTGAAAAATGTGAAGGGGAATATCATGACCTACGAGATCGATTGGGATCTGTTCGAGAAGCGCGTAAAGAAGGCGGGGATTTTCCTGTTGTGCAATCCGCATAACCCGTTGGGCATTATCTTCTCGCGCAAAGAAATGACCCGTATGGCAGAGATCTGCATCAAGCACAAGGTTTTGATCGTATCGGATGAAATTCATTCTGAGCTTTTACTGGACGGTAATACATTTACACCGATGGCAAAACTTTCACGTGAGATCGAAAAGCATGTGATCACCCTGGTCGCACCTTCCAAGACTTTTAATATCGCCGGTCTGTTTTGCGGGTTTGCCATCATCCCAAATAAAGATTTGCGCGAACGCTACAATACCGAGTTGAATCATTTACGCTTGCATGTTGCCAGCCCGGGGCTGCACGCCTCCAAAGCGGCATTCTCTGGCAAGTGTGACGGTTGGTTGGCTGACTTGAACCGCCACCTGACCGGCAACCGTGATTTTCTTGTAGAGTATGTCACCCGTTACATGCCGAATGTCCGCACGACGGTTCCCGATGCGACGTACCTCGGCTGGCTCGATTTCACCCAGACCGCCATTGAAGGCTCGCCATTTGAGTTCTTCAAAGAGAAAGCAAAAGTCGCTGTAAGCGAGGGCAAGATATTCGGTAAAGAGGGTGCAGGGCACGTGCGCATCAACTTCGGCACATCCCGGGCACGGTTGAAGGAAGGGTTGGATAAGATGAAGAAAGCTTTGGATGGAATTTCGTGAATAAAAAGAGCGCCGATGTCGGCGCTCTTTTTATTCACAGCTATTACTGTAAATTTAAATTTTCCCGTATCCATGCAAGGACATCGCCTGGAGTCCCGATTTTCAATCCCGCTTTTTCGGCAACTTTTGGATCGTTTAGAAAATGTTTGTGGTCATGTGTGGCCAGATAATCCACCTTGGCTTTGATGGCAGCAAGCAAAACAGGGACATCATCTGGATCATCCATCAAATATAAATTTGCCTGAATTTCTTCTTGTGATGGGTCTTGAGCAATGACAATTTTTGCTTTTTCTATTTCTTTCTGAACATTTGCCAAATTCTCAGGAGACTTTCTACCAATGGAACGAGTGGTTTCGTTGAATACGAATTTACTGATCGTCAACGACACACTTTCGGTCTCACCAAGTTGAAGCAAGACATGAGCCGCGCCATTTTCGGAAATTACCCCTGCAATTAAAGCGCTGCTATCAAGAAAAATACTCACCTTCTTCATGGGCTATTTTCCTGAAGGTTTTATGTTGCCGTATTTTTCTTGAAATATCTTTTTTCTTTCTTCTCTTAAGATCGGAAGCCATTCCTCAATGTCAAAATCCTCTTCTTTGAGGCTCTGAGATATTCGTCTGGAAAGGGCATCGACTTCGAGTACTTTTGGCGTAAGCAAAAATGATCCGCCACCTAAGTCAATGATGGTGAATATTTCGCCCTCTTGCAGTTTGTATTTTGAACGCAACTTGGCTGGAAAGGTAATACTTCCCTTACCGCGCATTTGAACTGTAGCCATAGTCTTTCTCCTGAAAAAATCGGAAATTCCGAATTTCCGAAATTCTACCACAATCAGCATTTCCTCGCGTTTTTCACCGCAGACCTGATGTCTTCCTCGGTCAAACCTGCTTTTCTGGCTTTTGAATAGCTTCCCTGAACCTCCCCACCACCGTGAATAGGTTCTTCATCACATCATCATTCCGAAACCTGAGCACCCTCAACCCCACCGCGGACAACACCTTCTCCCATCGTTCATCTTCCATTATGGTACAATGACGTAAATTAAAAGTCATATAACGTTAATTAAACGTCAAAAGGAATTCCCATGATCGAAGTGCTTCTAGGTTCAAAAAACGCAGAAAGAGTCTTGCTGTATCTCTTCACACGTGAAGAGGGTTACGCCCGTGAGATCGCCAGCTTTTACAACACAGACCTGAAACCCATCCAAATGCAATTGGACAAGTTCGAGAAAGGCGGAGTTCTCGTCAGCCGTTCCATCGGGCGGACTCGACCGTATGAATTCAATCCACGCTACCCGTTCTTGAATGAGTTGAAGTCATTGCTCGAAAAGGCGCTTACCTTTTATCCAGCCAAAGAACAGGAAGAATTGCAAATGAATCGACGCCGTCCGCGGGCAAAGGGGAAAGCACTATGAAAAAGATCAAGAACATGAGCCAGGTGGAACTGGCAGCTTATGTTCAAGACTCTCTGCAATTAGAGGGAATTCAAGTTGTATTATCTGGCGGGAGTGCTGTTTCTTTTTACAGCAGTGACAAGTACGTTTCCAAAGATTTAGACCTGATCAATACCAGTTTCTCGCGGCGAAGCAAGATCAAAGCTGTAATGGATAAACTCGGCTTCCAAGAGCAGGGACGGTACTTCGTCCACTCCGAAACGACATTCTTCATTGAATTCCCCGATGGACCGCTTTCTGTCGGTGAAGAACCCGTGAAAGAGATCAGTGAATTTGAACTCTCCACAGGGACATTGCGCGTGCTCTCCCCCACAGACTGTGTCAAGGACAGGCTTTGCGCATTCTATTTCTGGAATGACCTCCAAGGATTGGAGCAGGCAATTTTAGTGACGAAAAGCCAGCAAGTGGATTTGAAAGAGATCAGGCGCTGGTCAAAAGTGGAGGGAAAAGAAAAAGAATGTAAAGTGTTTATAGATAAGCTTTGATTCTTCCCACCACCGCGGACAAGTCCCTCATCACCTCATCATTCCCAAAGCGGACAATCCTCAGCCCCAGCGTGGACAACACCTTCTCCCGCCGTTCATCTTCTTCTTTTTGCAGGTCGTGGATGTCACCATCGACCTCAACAACCAGCGCGGACTTGTGACAGTAAAAATCGACGATAAATCCCTGAATGACTTGTTGTCTCCGAAAATGGACTCCCAGCTTATTCGCCCGTAATTCTTCCCACAGGATTTTCTCGGCGGGAGTCATCTCACGGCGGAGTTCCTTTGCGCGTTGAAGTTTCTGCGCGGTGACTTTTTGCCTGGTGACGATGTTTTTGACTGGCATGGGATGATTCTACCGAAAAACCCCTCTCCCGTCTCCCCTGAAGGGGAGAAGCTAAGACCCTCCTCACATAGAACCCTTGCTTTAACCAACGTCCGCGCCAGCGGACAAGATAAAAGTCACGCCCATGCCCTTCCCTCTCGCCCCCGTTCTTTGGGGGTCAGGGAAGGGGCAATTCAACACCGCGAACCATTACGCCAATCGGGGTTAGGTCCCCCCTAAAATAGCCTCTTCAATTTCGCGGCGACCTTTTCTGGAAACTTCAACTCATGTTCCCAAACGCGGACAACTCTCCACCCCAATTTTCTCAATTCACGAGTGACAAATTTATCCCTATCCTTGTTTGCTTGTAATTTCTTTGCCCAAAATTCCTGATTGTTCTTCGGCAAATTGGAATGCTTCGGTAGCGGACATCCATGCCAGAAGCAACCATCGACAAACAAAGCGATTTTCTGCTTTGGAAAAACAAAATCAGGCTTGCCCAACACAGCCTGATTGAGACATCATCACAAAAAACTCCGAGAATATTCTCGGAGTTCGAATTACAGAAGGCTTTCTTTACGACGTTCCTCCATCAAAGTTTTCAAGCCACCTTTACCCTTCAAAGAACCTCTTAGTCTTTTGAGCTTTTCTTCAAGTGACTCTTGCATATCATTCAACTCACCAGCTTTAACCTTACCTTCGTGCTCTCTGAACCATTCGCGAAAATGAGACAGATCATCTGATGATAACTGCGTAATCGCCTGTTTTATCTCCTCAATATTCATATTTACATCCTCGCTACTTTAAGAACACAACATCATTATGATATTCCAAAAACTTCTTATCAGGTAAAAATCTTTTTGGCTCTTGAATTGACATGCCGTCATATTTCAAAAGCAACTCAGAAGAAGCATTATCATTTGCCATCTTTTTTATCTTCGGAGACACTTTAACTAAAAAGTCTGTCGTAACTGTTATCAAGCCTTTATCGAATGCCCTGTCATGGAGCGCATTAAGGCAAAGTCCATTGCTGGGATTCATACGATTTTCTACATCTTCGGACCAAGGAACGATATGACTTGCTGTTAAGAGCGAAGGAATGCTTAGACCTGTTATACAGCATTTCACACTATAAGCTGCCAAAATCGTTTTTCGAAAGAAGCTTTGATTCACTCTAGTTTTGACTAAAGATTCTCGCTCTTTACCTTCTCTCGGTAGATCAAGTACATAAATACCTGAAACATCTTCGACTTTCTTGCCAGTCTTTTCAGCTAATAAGACTTCACTTTCAAAACTTAATCTTTCTAAATTCCCATAAAACTCTTCCCAAATTACAGCATCTAACTTGCTGCCATGAGACGCACCTTTAATTCCTCTTTCTTGCAATGTTGGGTCAAAACGCGCAAAGTTTGCAAGTTTCAATGCAACAGCGGAAGGTGTACGCCCGATGATTTTTGCGAGTGAAATGATTTCAGGCGTACGGTCATCAATTTTTCCAAACGGGATTTTGAAATAAAGATTGAAAGCAAGTATTAATTCTTCTCTAGTCCATTTGTTGACAGCCATAAACGAATTTTACTCTATCCATTTGCCAACATTCGCGCCATCAGCACAGAAAAGGACTCAACCCCATACCCTCAGAGGGGCAAGCGGACTGCCGATTAACCCCGCCAATCAGGCGAGGTCGCATTGCACTCCCAACTTATTCGCCTTTAACTCTTCCTACAAGATTTTCTCGATAGTCACAAAACTGAATTTTATATCAAAAGATAATATATTGACATAAAATATATCATATGATATATTTTATGTAGTTCTTTAAAATCTCCCCTAGAGAAAGGAGGTGCCTTTGAGCACAGCATCAGAGCCACAAGTAAGTAGCTTTCTGAAGGAATTCAAAGAAATCGTAACTTCAGGAAGCGGTTTGTTAGTCATCCCACGAGCTGCCAAAAACCCAACTATAACAATGCTTGGGTTGACGAAGAAAACGGTAGAACTCGAAATTCTTGGACTCTCCGTCACTGATTATTCTTCTGGTCCAGTTCCAGACAGAGATCGTCCTGGAGAGCTATGGATTTTCGGGAAAGAGATTAACGGACACGAAATCTACATAAAACTGAAAATTGCTGAAATCAAAGATACAAAAATCGCAAAATGCATATCATTTCATGAAGCTGAATTCTCTCTAAAATATCCCTTCAAAAAATAATAGCCATTATCTAAACATATAATAAAAAACTTAATTTCCTAAAACAAAAATAATAACTTATACAACTAAACTAATATAATTCAATGAATAATGAAAAGAGAAGGAGCAATGCAATGAAAGGCATATGCCCTGCTTGCGAAAAAGAAACTGAGTTGGAGTATGTGACTCGAGTAGAAGATATTGCTGTTCGCGATGAAAACATACCTGTACATGTAGAATATTTCAAATGCTTAGAATGTGAAACTGAATTCGACGATCCTCACTCCACTTATGACCCACTTGAAGTTGCATATCACGAATACCGCGCAAGACATGGGATGGTACAACCTGAAGACATCAAGACGTTCCGCGAACGCTTTGGTTTAACGCAACTCGAACTAGCAAACCTTTTAGGGCTCGGAGGCGCAACACTTAGCCGTTACGAGAATGGAGCATTGCAAGATGAAGCACATAACACAATGCTAAGTCTTGCAATGCAGCCAGATAATCTTTTAGATTTAATTGAAGAAAAGACATCTGTTTTAAGCGACGAGAAAAGAAATCGCATTATCAACCTTCTTAAAGATATAACAGAAGAGCGCGAAAAATCATTTCTCTCAATTTTTGAGACTCGCTTCGGATCATACCCAGCGAGCATACTTAGCGGGTACCAACCTCTAAACGTTGCCAAATTGCTTAACGCAATGGTTTTTTTCTGTAAAGGTGTTGAAATTCCAAAAACTAAATTAAACAAACTAATTTTTTATGCGGATTTTAAACATTATAAAGAATATTCAATTTCAATAACTGGTTCCTGTTATGCTCACTTACCTCACGGACCAGTTCCTGATAAATACGATTACTATATGGCAACACTATTCTATGATGAGAAGGCAATATTTATAGATGAAAGACAATTCCCAAACTATACTGGCGAGTTTTTGAGCGCGTTAAAAGAACCCGATCTAAGCATCTTTTCGACAACTGAGATTAAGACCTTGGCATATGTAAAAGAATTTTTTGAGAAATATAATGCAAAAGAAATTAGAAACTTTTCTCATGAAGAGCGCGGATACCAAGTAACTCGAAATGGCGAATTAATCTCGTATGAGTATGCACAATTTTTGAGAATTTAGCCCAAAGCCCCTCGAAACCGAACCAACCTCCCCCGCAGCCCGAAGCGGGGGTTTTCGTTCTCCTTAATCTGAAAACTGTAAAGACTGCCTTGTCATGTATAGAAAATCCAAAAAACTATATACGACAAGGCACTCATGTATAAAAAAAGCAAAAATTTATCCCTCATCATTCATCCTTCCCCCACTCTCTGATACAATACGCCCCGACCAATCTCGAATATCGAATTATCTACTCTCTAATCCTCTAATAACGGAACCCCAATGGCAAACGAATCCTTAGTCATCTACTCCATGAACAAAGTGGGCAAGATCGTCCCGCCCAACAAACAGATCCTGCGCGACATCTCGCTCGGCTTCTACCTCGGCGCCAAGATCGGCGTGCTTGGTCTTAACGGCGCGGGCAAATCCACCCTGCTGCGCATCATGGCAGGCGTCGATAACGACTACATCGGCGAGATCTCGCAATCCAAAGGCTACACCACGGGCTTGCTCGAGCAGGAACCCAAACTCGACGAAAGCAAGACCGTCATCGAAGTTGTGAAAGAAGCGGTGCAACCCATTGTGGATATGCTCGCGCGCTTCGATGAGGTCAACGCCAAATTCGCCGAACCCGATGCCGACTTCGATGCCCTCGTCGCCGAACAAGCCAAACTGCAGGAACAGCTCGACAAGCACGACGCCTGGAACCTCGACAGCCGCCTCGAACTCGCCATGGACGCCCTGCGCTGCCCGCCGTCGGATACGCCCATCAAGGTCTGCTCAGGCGGAGAAAAGCGCCGCGTCGCCCTCACCCGACTCCTGCTCACCGAACCCGACATTCTCCTGCTCGACGAACCCACCAACCACCTCGACGCCGAATCCGTGGCGTGGCTCGAACATCACCTGCGCGACTACAAAGGCACCGTCATCGCCGTCACCCACGACCGCTACTTCCTCGATAACGTCGCAGGCTGGATCCTCGAACTCGACCGCGGCTACGGCATCCCCTACAAAGGCAACTACTCCTCGTGGCTCGAACAAAAACAGGAACGCATCCGCCTCGAAGAGAAATCCGAATCGAAACGCCAAAAGACCCTCGAACGCGAACTCGAATGGATTCGCATGTCGCCGAAAGCGCGTCAATCCAAAGGACAAGCCCGCGTCAGCGCCTACGAAAAATTGCTCAATCAAGAAGCCGAAGCACGCCGCGAAGAACTGGATATCTACATCCCGCCTGGTCCGCGCCTCGGTGACGTTGTCTTCGAATTTGACAAGGTGACGAAGTCTTACGCCAGCCCCGACGGAGGAGGGGACGACCGCCTCATTCTCGACGGGTTTTCTGCTTCTGTTCCCCCAGGCAGTATCGTCGGGATAGTTGGTCCCAACGGTGCAGGCAAGACCACCCTGCTCAAGATGATCGTCGGGGTAGAGAAACCCGATAGCGGCTCCATCAAAATTGGCGAAACCGTCAAGCTCTCCTACGTTGACCAAAACCGCACCCTCGACCCTGAGAAAACCGTCTACGAAGAAATCTCAGGCGGCGCAGACTTCCTTGAACTCGGCAAGAAGAAAATTAACGCCCGCGGCTATTGTTCCGCGTTCAACTTCGCAGGCTCCGACCAGCAAAAGAAAGTCGGCATCCTCTCAGGCGGCGAACGCAACCGCGTGCATTTAGCAAAAACATTAACCGAAAGCGCCAACGTCATCCTGCTCGACGAACCCACCAACGATTTGGATGTCAACACCCTGCGCGCTCTCGAAGAAGCCATCAGCGAATTTGCAGGCGTTGCCATCATCGTCAGCCACGACCGCTGGTTCCTCGACCGCATCTGCACGCATTTGATTGTGTTTGAAGATGACTCGCAAGCCACCATGCACATCGGCAACTGGTCCGATTACGAAACCGCCATGATGGAAAAGTTCGGCAAAGATTTGACACCCCATCGGGTGAAATATAGAACGTTGAAACGATAAACGTCCGTAGGGGCGGGGTCTCCCCGCCTCTTTTTATTATTCCACCCCCAAGGGCGACAGAACGTCGCCCCTACGACCGATAAAAAAAGGTATCCTATGCCGCTTCCTGAATCTTTTTCCAAACCGATCTTTTACTTCATCTACAACCTCATCCGCCTGGGGAACGGATTCCGCACACCCATGCTGCGACGCACGGTTCAGCCCCCCGCCGAAGAAAAACGCGTCGCTTTCGATCAACTGATTGATACGGCAATCAAACGCGGAAGCGATCTCCCGATCCAGTACGACCTGCCATACCCAAAAATTGACTTTCTCAACTATCTCTGCGACTGGCGCGGCATGGTGGCGCATGGTTCCCCCATGCACGAATTGACAACGCTTGAACCCATCCGCAAAAGCCGCGATAATACCGAGTTCGGCAACCGCACCCAAATTTTCTGTTCGCCTGACGCGATCTGGGCAATGTGGTTCGCCATTTTAGACAAGGATAAATTCACCCTCACCAACAACGCCTGCATCCGCATTGGGTCGGGCACGCGCCGCGAAAAGTATTATCACTTTGCCCTGCCCCGCAATAAAAAGGAAGATGCCCCCTTTGCCGAAGGGATGATCTACATCTGCCGCACCGAAGACTTTCCCTCCCGCCGCATCATTCCCATTTTGAAATTTCTCGGCGGCGAAGTGGAAGAGTGGGGCAGCGAACAGCCCGTCCAACCTCTTGCCAAAATTACCGTCACACCTTCCGATTTTCCGTTTTTAGGTCAAGTTCAATTTGCGAAACAGTGATGGTGGTTGAGAAATTCTGTGGTGAGATATCGCACGTTGAAACGTTAACCCCGTAGGGACGGGTCTTGCCCTTTTTTAGAGCGAAAAAACACATCCTTCACTACAACGAAAATATTATGATTTATACGGTCAGGTTTAGTAGAATATCAAATCTGTAAACAAGGAGAAATTCGATGAACAAAAAACAGCTCTTCGTGTGGGCAAGTCCGGTCTTGATCATATTCTTGTTGGCGTGCAGTACTCTCACGGGCGGGGGTGGCGTTGGAGAGAACGAAGCCGGTGGTGAAGAAAACGAGATCGAGATTATCAAAGAACCAATCCGTCAATGGGCATCAACCGCCTCTGCCAGTTCAGAATATGGGAGCGAGAGTTGGTCGGCGAAGCAGGCGACTGGCGCGCCCAACACGACCGAATGCGCCGACTCTGTTGATGCATGGGCTTCATTAACGTATGCCGATGGCATCGAATGGCTTGAGGTTGGGTTTGCTACGCCGGTTGTTCCTACACAGATCAATATTCATGAAACCTACTACCCGGGTCAGGTGGTTACTGTCGAAGTACGCGACGAAAGCGGGAATTTACAAACCGTTTGGCAGGGAGAAGCGTATGTGGAAAGTCAGTGTCCACGCGTTTTTACAGTTGATGTTACAGGCATTGACTATAAAGTAACGTCCGTCAAAATCTCCTTAGATCAATCGGCTGCAAACTACTGGGGTGAGCTGGATGCGGTTGAACTGGTTGGAACTCCCTAAAACAAAGTTATTCCTTTGGCTCTTCGGGGCGGATGTGACATCCGCCCTTTTTTGTTGCCATGTTTCGTCAATACATATTGATGAAGAATTGCAACAACAATTGATACTGGTAAAATGCTCTCACTTCAAGTATGACGGTAGAAAAGAAAAAAAGTCCATTAACTTTTTTGAATACGTTTGACCTGCCGACCTGTTTGTTTTTAGGTGCGCTGGTCATATATCTCGCCACGCGTCTGATCGGTCTGGATCGTTTCCCCATTTATTTCTTTACGGATGAAGCAAACCAAACCCAGTCGATTGCCACTTTGGTGGAAAACAACTATCGCCTGGATGATGTCGTATTGCCCACATATTTCCCAAACGGGCCGTATTACAACCTTGGATTAAGCGTCTACTTGCAATGGCTGCCTTATTTGTTGTTTGGGAAATCGGCGGTAGTCACGCGGATCACATCCATCCTTATCACATTGATAGCAGCGATCTCGGTCGGGCTCATTCTCCGTGACATTTTCAAATTGAAATACTGGTGGGCAGGAACTTTATTCCTCTCGATCACGCCCGCCTGGTTCCTGCATTCCAGAACCGCATTCGAAACAGTGGAATTCGTCGCATTCTATTCAGGGGCTATATATGCTTATCTCCTTTATAGGTATCGCTCCCCGCGTTATTTATACATGGCGCTCTTTCTTATCTCCTGCGCGTTTTACACATATAGTCCGGCTCAACTCATTGTTCCCCTCACCGCGGCAGCTCTACTACTTTCCGATTGGAAGTATCACCAGCAAAACCGCAGTACAGCGCTGCGTGGAATGGCGTTGTCCTTCATTTTTATCATTCCATATCTGCGGTTTATCTTCTATAACCCCCACATCCCTCTCATGCACTTGAACACGCTGGGGTCATATTGGATGGCAAATATTTCGTTCATCGAAAAACTACAACATTACCTGTCGGAGTATGGGGTGGGGCTAAGCCCATGGTATTGGTACACACCCAACACACGCGACCTTCCCCGGCATTTGATGAAAGGGTACGGTCATATTGCGTTATTTACCCTGCCATTTGCAGCGCTTGGGCTTGCGTCCATGCTGCGAGATTTACGCGCATCGGCAAACCGCACCATCTTGATGATCCTCCTTCTATCCCCATCTGCGGCGGCGCTGGTGGGCACTGGCATTACACGCGCCCTGATATTCGTCATCCCTGCCTGCATCCTCACCACCATCGGCTTCGAGATCACCATCAAGTGGCTTATCAACCAGCACAACAGGCAGACATTTGTCGCACTATGTACATTCATCCTATTGTCCTCTGCAAATATATGGATGTTGTATGATTCATTAAAAAATGGACCAACCTGGTATTCCGATTATGGGCTGGGAGGGATGCAGTATGGCGGGTTCCAGATATTCGATATCGTCAGGGAATACAGTCAAGAACACCCAGAGGCAAAGGTATTCCTTTCTCCAGACTGGTCAAATGGAACCGATGTACTGTTTTCATTTTTTCTCGGAAAACCTTCCTCCATCTGGTTATGGAGCATCCGCGGGCACATTAACCAAAAACTTCCCCTCGATGAAACCATGGTATTTGTCATTACCTCCGACGAGTATGCGCTTGTGCAGGAGAACCCAAAATTTTCAACTGTACATGTCATAAAAACAGTCCCCTACCCGAACGGAGAACCGGGGTTCTATTTTGTTCAACTACTGTACTCAAAAGATATTGAAACCATTCTTGCCAGTGAAACTGCCGCCAGACAGGAACTCGAAGAAACCACCCTCACCATCAATGGAGAAGATGTAGAACTCCACTACTCAAAATTGGATTCTGATGTGCCCGAAAAAGCCATTGCCAATCTCTTTGATGGCGACCCTTTGACATTTGCCAAGACCGCCGAGGCAAATCCATTTGTCGTTGAATTGACCTACCCCACCCCTATAAACATCCATGAGTTTTCAATTGTGATCGGTTCAACAAGAGCATCCATCACATTAACAATGTATCCTTACAAAGGGGCACAACCCATGATTTACACTTTTACAGGACGGGGATCAATAAGCAACCCCATCTTAACCTTTAAATTACCCGCGCCAACAACCGCCCAGATCTTACGCATTGAGTTTTTGGAATTTGGCAAACGGGAACCAACCCTTGTTCATATCTGGGAAATCACTTTTCGTTAGCGTACGAGAATATCCTTCTTTTGGGTATAATTCGGCTATCGCCCTGATAGTTCAATGGACAGAACAAGGCACTCCTAAGGCTTAGATGTAGGTTCGATTCCTACTCAGGGCACAATTGTCCAAACAAAAAGATGAGCGTTTTTTCATTTTCAAAATTTGTTCTTGACAATTACAAAACCCTGCTGTATTATTAACGACGTTGACCGCCAGGGTGCCCCCCTCACCCTGGCGGTCAACATTTTAATTACTAAAACTAGTTCAAAAAAACGGGCGCTCTCGCGCCCGTTTTTTTGTTATCCTACTTATTGCCTTCTTTGACCATTTTTCTGGCAGTTTGCAAAAGCTCATGAGCAGAGCGCAATGTACCCTCGCCCACTTCGCCGAGCATTTGCGAGAGTTCCAACAGGCGGGCTTCACCTTCAAGCGGTTCCACACGGGTCAGCGTACGCCCCTTGTCTAAAAGTTTCTGAACCTGATAATGCTGGTCTCCAAAAACAGCAAGCTGCGGAAGGTGGGTTACACAAAACACTTGATGGCTGCGTGAAAGATTCCAAAGTTTGTGCCCAACCACCATCCCCACCCGCCCGCCAATGCCCTGATCGATCTCATCAAAGATCAAGGATGGGACTTCATCGGCGCGCGCCATGACGTTTTTCAAGCCAAGCATAAGGCGTGAGGTTTCGCCGCCTGAGGCAACCTTTGCCAGCGGCTTAAGCCCTTCACCCGGGTTCGGGGCGACGAGAAACTCCACGCGGTCGAATCCGTTTTGGTCAAAGGCGAGGCGGTTTCCTTCTGCAAATGGAAGCCCGTTCAGGTCTGGCTTGGTTTGGAAATCCACACCAAATTGGGCAGATGCCATCCGAAGATCATCGAGTTCGAGTTCAATACCCTTACCCATGCTCTCTGCCGCAGACTTGCGCTTGCCGGAAAGAGTTGTTGCCTGCTTTGCAAGTTTTTCGAGCAGTTTGGCTTCCTGCATCTCAAGCTCTGCAATTCGGTCTGCCGCGCCGGTGATGGTTTCAAGCTGCTTCTTTGCATCTGCACCGTAGGCGATGACCGCCGGAATAGTGCCGCCATATTTACGTGTGAGCGAGTGAATAAGATCGAGCCGCTCTTCCACATCTTCCAAACGCTTGGGGTTGAATTCGATCTCTTCAAGATAGTTGCGTAATTCATGAATAATATCTGAAAGCGAATCCAGCATTTCTTCGATCTGGTTCGAAGTATCTGCTTGTCCTGCATCTATCTTTGCAAGCGCCGCCAACGCCTGTGCTGCCTGCCCCATGAGGTCTGTAGCGGCGGGAGTATCGGGTGAGCCATCTTCGAGAATTGCCAACGCTTCCTGTGCATTCTGTGCCAAAGACTCGGCATTGGCAAGACGGTCGCGCTCTTTACGCAGTTCATCATCTTCCCCTGCCTTCAACCGGGCATCTTCGATCTCTTCCACTTGATAAGTGAGCATCTCTGTACGGCGCTCCGAATCAGATTGCGCCTTGCGCAGTTCGCTTAATTCATGGCGCAATGTTAAAAGCGAATGATAGGTTTGGCGGTACTCGTTGAGGGGTTTGGCAACATCTGCATAGCGGTCTAGCAGACCAAGGTGGGCGCGCGGGTCGAGCAGGGAAAGATGTTCCGCCTGCCCGTGAATATCGATCAGCAACGCGCCAAGCTCCTTGAGCAGCCCCACGTTCACGGTGCGCCCGTTGATGCGTGCAACGCTGCGCCCTTCCTTACGGACTTCACGCATCAGCACCACATAATCGGGATTATCCATCAGATCTTCGCGATTCAGCACTTCGTGTACCGCCTCACGTTCGGGACCTTTGAGTTGGAACACCCCTTCAACAAACGCGGCGTCTGAATCAGCGCGGACGAAGGTTGTATCGGCTTTCCCGCCGATGAGCATGACCACAGCATCAAGGATGATGGATTTACCCGCGCCGGTCTCGCCGGTGAGGATGATCAAACCAGCGCCGAAGCGCAGGTCGAGCTTGTCGATGATGGCAAAATTTTGGATGTGAAGTTCAGTAAGCATGGACTAAAGTTGGATCCCAGAAACACGCCTATAAACCACGGGCGTGGTGATAACAGCAAATACAACAATTGCAAAACCAGCAAATGAGTCAAAGAAGAAAAAAACAAGCGCGACTGGCAGCGCGCCCAGCACCACCCCTGCTGTACAAGCGTAGAACAATGTTTTTGAGCGGCGCTTGTTAATAGCCCGCAGGGTGATATTGGAAATAAACACGCCCGCCGCGCCGCCAACAGCCGCCGCAAAGAAGATCATATAGAAACCGATAAAACTCGCTGCAATGCCCGCCAAGATGCTGGCAACCAGCGACATGACAAAGGTGATGCCAAAACCAATGAGATAGTCGTACCACAACGCTGTATCGAAGATCTTCTTGCGCTCATTGACGCAATCCTTGCACATGTAGCCTGTGGGTGTGCCCACTGCGCAGGAGGTACAGATGTATTTTTCACAGCGCTTGCATCGAAGAGTGGTCTCACGACCAGGGTGTGCGTAACAAGTAGTGGCGGTTGAATGTTCTATCATTGCGGAACTCCTGAAGAGTTTTCATTAATGTGCATGGTGACATTTCGATAGAAATATCCCGGGTTTCCAAAACGGACAAATTGCGCAGTGACGTCGGCAGCCGTAACATTAACACGGTCATCTTCCATGATCGGTGTGGGGGGCTGCCCATCCACACTGAAAACAGCGTTCTCGCTTTTGATGACGATGCCAACCGTGGCGCCCTCCGAGAGCACCACCGCCCTATCCACTGAAAGGTGTGGGGCAATGGGTACGAGCAGAATGTTGCGCAACTCCGGCGGCAGGATCGGTCCACCTGCGGCGAGGGCATAGGCGGTTGAGCCGGTGGCAGTGGCAGCGATGAGTCCATCTGCCACATAGCTGATCAACTCACGACCATCTACGAATGTGCTCAAACGCACCGGACGCAGATACTGTCCGCGCCCGACAACGACCTCATTCAACGCAAGCGATGCGCCGATCTTTTCGCCAGCGCGGATGTGTTCGGCACGCAGCATCATGCGGTTCTCGATCCATGCTTCACCGCTGAAAAGCCTATCAAAATATCCGCGCCATTCTTTACGGTCAATCTGAATCAGAAAACCAAGCCGCCCAAGGTTCACACCCAAAATAGGCACATTGGAGGGGGCGCATAAATGTCCTGCCCGTAAAACACTGCCATCGCCCCCCACTGCAATGAGCATGTCGAATTCACCATCCTTTACGCGTTTGCGTAATTCTTCATCATACAATGAGCCGACAGGTACATCCATGCCTTTGTCTTTTAAAAATGCAGACATGGCTTCGGCTTCGGTAAAGGCTTGGGGCATTTTGGGGTATGCCGTCACAACAATGCGTTTGGGTATGAAAGGCGAAGACATGCCGAAATTATACCTTTGTCCGGTGATGGAGATGAATTAGGCAATGCCTTCTTCGCAAGTATCACGGTATCCGCATCGCTTACAACGGGATGCCTGCTCATGCGAGCGGGACATATTGCCCCGAACTTCATCTTCGCGCATATCACCAAGCAATTCGATCAGGGTATTCTCCAAATCCTTTGTATAGTCCACAGCAAAATCACGGTTTTCGTAGTGGATGATTCCGTAGGGCGGGCGTTTTCCATAGGTCTTTTCCACGAGCAGGCAGTAGGACGCCAGTTGAAAGATGTGCGAGTCGTATGGAGATTCGGGAGCGCGCCCCGATTTGACCTCCACTGGAATTAATTGTCCATTTTTTTCGATGAGGTAATCGGGCTTGCCGGTGAGCGCAAGCGCGGGGTAAAACAGCGGTTTTTCCACATTGCGCCAGGCATGTGTGTCGCTATAGATCACACGTCCACCCGGGAGGCCGGCAGCTTTTTGCTGGCGATTCGATTGCCAGAAAAAAATAAGGGCGAGCAGGAAAAGGATGAGGATAATAGAAGTCATACAATGGATACCGCTTGTTTGATTACTTTCTTGACTCGTACCAACCCGCCTGCATTTAGGTCTTCCATTCTCTTTTCAAGAACTTTGACAAAATCGTCTTTGTTAAATGTATTGACAGCAGGCAACACTCGTTCGGAATGTTGGGGCACTTCTTTTGGGCGGCAGGAAGAAAGGTGTTTGAGTAGGTAGGGAAAGATAACCTCGGAATATTCGGCATTTGCAGAGGCTGTAAACGCCAGCGCCGAAATGGAATGATCCACAGTGATAACAGAGCCGGTTTCTTTGGCGGTTTTGATCGTATTAAGATGGGCAAAAACCGCCTCTGGACGAACCTTGGCAACTTCTGCCAGTGCAGTCATACCGCCCCAAACCAGGCGATTATTTTTGCTTTTGAGGAGTTTTGCAAAATCATCGGTATAGAGGGCAATCAATGCGGGGTCAATATAGCCGACCTCATACAAGACTTTGATGCAATCTGCCTGAATAGCCTTTTCTTTGCTCCATAAATGTTCCGCAACTTCGCGAATTCCGGCTTCGTCCTTTTTGATGGCAAGGTCATGCGCTAGTTGTTGGTTAGGAACTTCGTCTCGGCGGTTTTGAGCAGAGGCAAGGCGGTTTAGAATAGACATAGGGTATCTCTATAGGGTTTGATAGGCAAGATAAGCTACCAGCGTAAGAATCGCTGCGAGAAGGAGAATCCAGCCCAAGGTTCGGGCGAGAGCCGCGGCGAGGACTTGCCGACCGTGCCTGCGGTGGAGTTCTGTTCCGGCGTTCATCTCTGTCTGATTCTTGGATTCCACGCCGGTTCTGCGATACCACCAAGCGCGGCGGCAATAGAGGTAGGAACCGATCTCAGAAGAGCGAATTGGGCGCATGGGCGAAGTATAGCACAAATTTTCTAATTCAAGCTCCGAAGGAACGTGAACGAATCATGATAAACTTTTGGCGCAAATTTTTTTCCTGTGGAGGAAACCATGACCAAGCGCGAAAGTTATTCCATTGAAATTGCCGGGGTAAAAAGAGAGCTGCCCCTTTTTGAAATTAAGCCCGGGCTGCGAATTGCCATTTTAAATATTTTGGGCGATACCGAGTTGGTTGCCGCCTGTGCCCGTGGGCTTGCCGAAAAGTTACAAAGTGTGGAGTACGACATTATTGTGACGGCTGAAGCCAAGTCCATTCCCATTGCGCACATGCTGGCTGTGGAAACAAAGAAACCTTACATCGTTTTACGTAAGGTGTACAAGCCCTACATGGGCGATGCCATTCAGGCAGAAACGCTTTCCATTACGACAGGGCAGCCGCAGGTATTGATCCTGGATGAAAAAGACCGCGAGTTGGTTCAAGGAAAAAAGGTACTCGTGGTGGATGATGTCATCAGCACGGGTTCGACGCTGCAAGGGATGCGCATGATTCTTGACAAGGCAAAGGCAACCGTGGCTGGTGAGGCGGCGATCCTCACCGAAGGGGACCGTGCCCAGTGGATGCACATCCACGCGCTTGGGCATTTACCGTTATTCACTGACTAATTTTTTTGAATATGGGAATCAAACAACAGATTCGCCGCGCTCTTAGACCCTATGGAAAAACCGCCCAAGCCATTTGGCATTGGAAGCGGTTTTCTTTTAACGATGCCCCACCGATCTTTGCAAATTCAAAACCGAAGAGCGGGTCTCATTTGCTTTTGCAGGTGATGAACGGTTTCACCAGGATCATGCCGTACAAATACGTGGATGCCGACCCGGTACGCACGATCACCTACAAAGGACGAAGGAAGTCAAAAGAAGAAATTCTTGCGGATTTAAAGCATACTCCCAATGGTGTGATCGGCTGGGGATACGTGGACGCCACGCCAGAGAACGCCTCTTTCTTGACCTCGGACGGGCGCGTAAACTTTTTCATTTACCGCGACCCGAGGGATATGCTCGTCTCGCAGGTGTTCTTTGCAACCGACATGCACGAAGAACATGGGATGCACGATTACTACAACTCTCTGCCCGATTTTGGCGCAAGGCTCAATGTGGCAATTACCGGCATTGAAAAAGACGGCATGAAAATGGTCAGTGTTTTGCAGCGGTATGATGGCGTGTTCGCATGGCTCGAACAAAAGAATACGATGTGCATTCGCTTTGAAGACCTCATCAACAAGCGCGATGCTACGCTTTTGAAAATGCTCGATGAAGTGGAAAAGACCGGCTACAAGATCCCCACTCCGCGCGAGAAGGCACTCCCCATTTTGGTCGAAGCCATTCAACCGAAGAAGAGTCACACCTTCCGCTCGGGCAAAACCGGCGGCTGGACGCAGCACTTTACAGATGCGCACAAAAAGTTATTCAAAGAAGTGGCTGGCGATTTACTGGTGAGGCTGGGGTACGAAAAAAATAACGAGTGGTAATAAAAAAAGACGGCGAATAGCCGTCCTTTTTGTTTATATAATGCCCACGGTCACAAATTGCGCGTTCCCCCTTCTCAAAAAAGCGCAATTTGTGACCGCGCTGGGTATAATGACCTCAATGAACTTAAGAGAACTCTATACCCAACGCATCAAACGCGGGCTCGTCCGCAGGCTGACCCTGCTCAAAGTAGCTTCCGTTGCTCGTGAGGTGGCTCGTAAAGAACCCCAAGCAACTGGCGCGCCGGTCGTTTTTTTCAAAGCCTCCACCGGCATTGACGATCTTTCCTGGAATAGCGGGTTTCATATATTGACCACATGGGCATTGCGCTTGCAGGGAATTCCCGTAGCTTATTTTTCCTGCAATTCAGGCATGAGCAAATGCGTGCTGGGTACAAACCGCGAAACTCCACAAAAAGAAATGCCGTGTAGATCATGCTTGATGCAGAGCAAGGCATTGTATGCAGGGACGCCGTCAGAAATTCAAGGGCAAAGGTCGCAGGTTCATTGGTTCAACTTTCAGAGAGATTCTGAACTTGCAACTCAGATCGCAACCCTCTCTGTCGAAGAGCTTTCCACTTTTCATTTTCAAAATATTCCGCTTGGTCCACTCTGCCTGCCTGGTCTGCGCTGGATTTTGCGTATTCACCATTTGGACGATGATGAAAACACCCGTTATCTTTTGCGTGAGTACATTTTGTCTGCATGGAATGTGGCGCAAAAATTTTCGGACTTTCTCGATCAGACTCAGCCTCGGGCTGTGGTGGTGTTTAACGGACAGTTCTTCCCCGAAGCGACGGCTCGTTTCATCGCCCAAAAACGCGGATTGCGCGTCATCACCCACGAAGTGGGTTTACAACCTGCCACCGCATACTTCACCGAAGGCGAAGCAACCGCCTACCCCATTCATATCCCCGACGAGTTTGAGTTGAGTGAAGCGCAAAACGCCAAACTTGATGCCTACCTTGCCAAACGCTTTCAAGGCGATTTTACGATGGCGGGCGTCAAGTTTTGGGCAGACATGAAAGGGCTGGACGAAGGGTTTTTGAAAAAAGCCGCGAACTTCAAACAGATCGTCCCCATCTTTACCAACGTCATCTTCGATACCAGCCAGCCTCATGCCAATACCGTCTTTGAAGATATGTTCACCTGGCTGGATATGGCGTTGGAGATCATCCGCCAAAATCGAGATACGCTATTTGTCATCCGCGCACACCCCGATGAAACGCGGGTAAGAAAATCGAGCCGTGAAACGGTTGAGGGTTGGGTGAACAGGCACGAGGTCCAGAAAGAGCCGAATGTAATTTTTATCAGCCCGCGCGAAACGCTCAGTTCCTACGAGTTGATCCAGAAATCCAAATTTGTCATGATCTACAACTCCACCATCGGCTTGGAAGCTTCCATTATGGGAGCGGCGGTTTTATGCGCGGGTAAGGCAAGGTTTACACAATACCCCACCGTGTTCTTCCCACAGACGGTGGAAGAAGTGAAAAAAACAACGCAAGAATTTTTATCGGCAGAGGAGATCAAAATTCCTGCCGAATTCAAGCGCAATGCCCGCCGATTTCTTTATTACCAGTTGTACCGCACCTCCCTGCCGTTTGGAGATTTTCTTGAACCGTCTGTGCGGGTAACACAGACAAAGCTCAAACCCTTTAAATTTGACGCATTGCTCAACTCAAAGTCAATACAGGTTGTTTTAGAAGGCATTCTAAAAAACGGTGATTTTCTTTTGAAAAGCGAGTAACAAAAAGAGGCGAAGGGTAAAACCTTCGCCTCTTTTAATTTAATCCAGATCAAGTACCTGGTATGTATTTTTGCTCCCACTCGGCAATTGCAGCGCGGATGGCATTCCTCACATTGGCATCAGGCACATCATCAATCGTTTCGTAGACTACGGTACCGATATGAACCTGCAAACCGCCTTGCAAAGTATCTTTTAACTGAACACCCATCTCTGCAAGCGGCGTTCCATCAATCCTTGCTTGCAAAACCCGATCGATCTGTTGAACCATGCTCAACAATTTATATTCCATCTCCGGGTCCATTTTGGGTTTATTGGAATTCAATGAAATCGTCAGCGGAACCGGCTTTACCTCGGCAGGAGGATAACTTGCCTGAGAAGGAGGAAAAGGCTTTGATGTTGGGGAGGGCGGAAGAGGTGTACTGTTGACCGGCTTTGAAACATCACGGGCGGGTTCCATGGGGCGCGGTTCTGTGGTTGAACCTTCCAACCAGGGACGGATATGATTGATCAATTCGATCAACCGTTTGCGCTTTTCCGGTGTAAGCGGCGCGGTCAAAGGCTGCCCGTCCATATAAACTTTTACATGCTGCCCGCCGTCGTTTTTAAGGCTCAACATCGACGAAGATTCAACCATGGGATTTTTTTGATATTCAGCCTCAAGCGCACGGGCTTCCTCCAATTTGCTATTGGCATCTGCAATTTTTCGGTCTGTCTCGGCTTTCAATATCTTCATCTTCTGATCAATCCCCTCAAGCTTCTTATTCGCATCAATGTTCATATTGAAATAGCCAAGCCCGCCGCCGATCAAAAAGACCAGCAGCCCCAACCCCCACAATACCAGGGTCGGAAGAGTAGTGGTGGCGAAATCAAACTGCATGTTAATTCCTTTCGAGCGGCTGGCATTTTGGGCATACATGGGTGCCGCGCTGCCCTACCGTCAGCTTTTGAATCTCAGTACCGCAGACAAGGCAGGGTGTGCCTTCGCGATCATACACACGAAAATGATTTTGATACTCGCCGCCGCGATAGACCCAATCAATGCTGGCGCCATTCCGGCGGATACCTTCTCGTAAGACCGACCGTATCGCCTCACACAACACCTTTGCCTGTTTCGGCGTTACAGCATTCGACAACCCGAGCGGGTGCAGCTTCGCCATGTGTAAGGACTCATCTGCATAGATGTTGCCAACCCCTGCAAGAAACGTCTGGTCTAACAACAACGGTTTTAGTTGACGGCTGCGCTTGTGCAAATTCTCATACAGCCATTTGGGTGTGAATACCCTGCCAAGCGGCTCAGGTCCTAATTTACCCAAAACAGATTCGGGGTTATCCGTCAGCCAAACCCGCCCAAACTTGCGTGTATCGTTGAATGCAAGGTAACTTTCCTCGCCGCGTCTGCCTTTCAAGGCAAGGATGAGACGGTCGTGCTTTTCTGCACTAATTTTACCTTTTCTTACGGCAAGATCGCCACTCATCCGCAGATGAATTAGCAAACTGTAATTTTCAAGCCGAATGACCAGGTACTTTGCCCGCCGTGAAACGCCAAGAACCTTTTGCCCCTGAATTTGCTCTTTGAACTGTTTGGGAGAAGGTGTTGCAACGGTTTTTGCCCAACGCACCTCTGCCGAGATGATCACTCGTCCAATCACATCCGGTTCGATGGTGCGGGCTACGGTTTCAACTTCGGGAAGTTCAGGCATGGGTGCGCTTGTATTTACTCGTTAAACATCTCACCCACCGAGCGTCCTTCATGAGCGCGGCGAATGACCTCCCCCAATAACGGGGCAATGGATAGAACCGTGATCTTCCCATTGAGCAGCTTCATCTTTGCCTCTGAGATGGGCACCGAATCGGTGGTGATGATCTGTTTAATTTCCAAAGCCGCCAGCCGTTCTGCCCCCGGACCGGAAAGAATGGGGTGTGTGAACATCAGGTAAATATCACGCGCGCCATTCTTTTTTGCCACATCTACAGCCTGTGAAATAGAACCGCCCGTATCCACCTCGTCATCCACAATAATGACATCCCGATCTTTCACATCGCCGATCAAGGTCAATGCCTCGGCTTTGGCATCATTCCCCTGCCTGCGCTTCTCAATAAAGGCAATCGGCATATCCATATCTGCGGCATAGTTACGTCCCTTTTTTGCAAAACCCAAATCTACAGAGATGACCACCGGGTCTTTCATATCAGGGCGCAATTTTTCATTGATGTACTCCACCATTAAATGAGATGCGGTCAATACATCACCAGGAATGGAGAAAAAGCCCTGAATCTGACCCGCGTGAGGATCAAGCGTCATATAACGGTCTGCGCCTGCCACTTCGATCATATCTGCCACAAGCCTGGCAGATATGGGAACACGCGGCTGGTCTTTCTTATCTGAGCGACCGTAGCAAACATATGGAACAACCGCTGTGATCCGTGCCGCTGAATCCAGCTTTAAGGTCTGGATCATGATAAGCAGTTCCATCAAGTTGCGGTGTACCGGCGACGTGGTGGTCTGGATCACATATACATCCTGTCCGCGTACACTGCCGCCCAACTTAATAAATAAATTCTCGTTCGGGAACTCGATCACTTCACGGTCGCTCAAGGGCATATCGAGATAATCTGCGATCTTTTTTGCAAGTTCGGGCGAACCAGTTCCGCCAAACAACTTGATTCCTCCGTACACTTTCAAATCGTGATGAACATGTGCCATAATTATTGCGTCTCCTTAATTTTCGTATCCCATTCCGAGCGCAGCATACTCATAATAAGTACGTCGTCGTATTTTCCATGTTTGTAAACCGCCTCGCGCATCCTGCCTTCCAGTACAAAGCCCGCTTTCTCATAAGATCGCACAGCACGAACATTCTCTGAATACACCCGCAAAAAAATGCGGTTTAAGTTCAAGGTTTCAAAACCGTGTTTCAGCAACAGGGTCATGGCTTCAGCGCCATACCCTTTATTCCACTCTTCCTTTGCGCCGATCATAATGCCCAACTCGCTGCTGCGGCTCACCACATCAATACCAAATGCACCGCAATTCCCGATCAACTTCCAAGCCTTGCCCTTGCGTATTTCAATGGCAAGGGGTTTCTGGTTTGGGTCGGCTTTTGAAACACGCTCCAGCCATTCCTCTTCATCTCGTAGTGACAAGGGCACACGCATCACCAGCCCGGCAGTCACTTCCGGGTCGTTGACCCATTCATGGAATTTTCGTACATCTTCCCGTTCTACTGCGCGCAGTCGTATACGTTTGCCATAAATAATGCTCATGCTGTACTCCCTTTCAAAAGGTCATTTGCCGCTTCCCAGGGCGATACCTTTCTTTGAATAACTGCCTCAAGCGCCTGCTCAAACGCCTCAGCCGTTGTGGACTCTCTAAATTTATTCATCAAGCCTTCACGGAGCAACGCCTCCAACTCGACCTCGAGCCTGGTACGCTCACGAAGAGCCCAACCGCCACTGGAGCGTAGATACGCCGTGTGCTTCGCAATTGCATCCACCAGTTCGGCAATCCCTGTCCCCTCGGTTGAGATCGTGCGCTGAATGGACGGAATCCACACGGCTTTGTTGAGGTTTGACTTGGGCGCTGCAACGCCCATATAAGTGCCATGGTGTTTGAAAACCCGCTCGGCTGGGTGCGCCAATTCCAGCATGGTCTTCAACGCCTTTTCGGTATTCTCCACACCGGGTCTATCGGCTTTGTTGACAACCAAAATATCTGCGATCTCCAAAATACCCGCCTTAATGGCTTGGATGTCATCCCCAAGCCCGGGAGCTTCCACAACCAACGTGGTATGAGCGAGGCGGGCAATATCCACTTCACTTTGCCCCGCGCCCACGGTTTCCACGATCACCACATCAAACCCCGCCGCATCAAAGACCTGCACCACATTGGCAGTAGACTGTGCCAACCCGCCCAGCGAACCGCGTGAAGCCATCGAACGGATGAAAACATTCGGATCACCCGAAAGGTCGCGCATACGAACACGATCCCCCAGCACCGCCCCACCCGTAAACGGGCTGGAAGGATCCACCGCCACAATCGCAACCCGCTTATTTTGCTGCTTGCGATAATGCAGCGCCAACTGATTCACCAGCGACGATTTACCCGTACCGGGCGCACCCGTCACCCCAATGAGATGCGCCCTGCCGGTGTGAGGGAAGAGTTCCATCAATGCCAGACGCCCCTCTTCCGAATTGTTTTCCACTTTGGTCAACATTCGGGCAAGAGCCAGCCTTTCACCATTTAGAACTGCCTGAGGGGTGGTCATTAAATCTCTTATATCCTTACTCTTAAGAACAAAACACAGAGCGGTTTCTGCTCTGTGTTTCTCTATGAACCTATCCGGCAACCGCCAGTTTAATATCGCGGATAATATCTTCGGTGTTGGCGCCAGGTCCGTAAACGCCGGTGACGCCCATCGCTTTCAAACTTCCAAGGTCTTCATCAGGGATGATCCCCCCCAAAAACACCTTCACATGTGATTGTCCATTGGCATGTAATAATTCCATCACACGCGGGGCAAGCGCCATGTGCGCCCCCGAAAGCACAGACAAGCCAACCACATCCACATCTTCCTGAAGCGCCGCTTCAGCGATCATCTCTGGTGTTTGGCGCAAGCCGGTATAAATCACTTCCATCCCGGCATCACGCAAGGCACGGGCGATCACTTTTGCACCACGGTCATGTCCGTCCAAGCCGGGCTTTGCTACCAACACTCTGATCTTCTTTTCTGTCATGGTTCCTCCAATGGGAGAGTTGACGGCATTATACTATGTATCATTATCAGGTCATTTGAACTGAATTTATGATACCAGTGTAAAATTGCACGACTCTATACAAAAAACAAGGCGATGGAATGATGGCATCCAAAGAAACAGAAAATATAAAACCGACCATTACAAAGCACTCCTCTGAATTTCAGAAGGATGTATACGCCTCAACCCCAATCGGGGAACTGGTTCTGTTTGCCCTGGCAGTATTACAAGCTGAAGCCTCGCCCGTGCCAGCCGAAGAGATCGTCTCCACCTGTTTCAGACTCTTCCCAAACAGCTTTGCACTCAAGAACTACTTCTACTGGCCCGATTCTGCGCTGGTGGCGCGTCAGTTGCAAAACGCCAAAGAGAGAGGTGCGCTCAAGGGCAGCCCCAGTGAGGGCTATGAGTTAAAAAGCAGCGGAAAACAATCTGCAAAACAGACGGCGAAGGCGTTGAATGTCTCTCTTCCTGTTCCGTCTAAACCTGTAACGCCTGTAATGGAGCCAGTAAAAGAAGCCGTCCCTGTAAAAATTGAAGAGAAAACGCCTGCCAAAGCTGTACAAAAACCAGCAAAGAAGAAACAACCTGTTAAAGAAGCGGCAAAACAAAGCAAGCCAAAGGTACAAAAAGAAAGCCTAAAAGCGACAGCACCGGTTAAGGCAAAACCAACTCAAAAACCCAAGGCAGAAGAGAAAAAGAAAATCTCACAACCTGCGGTAAAGGCAAAACCCGCACCCAAGGCGAAACCGGTTGAAAAAGCCAAGGCAGCACCTGCCCAGAAAACCAAACCGGCTGTGAAACCAGCAGAACGGGTGAAGGCAAAGCCAGCGCCAAAAACAAAACCTGTTGCAAAGGCAAAACCCGCCCCCAAAGCCAAGCCTGTTTCGAAACCGGTTGAAACAAAAAAAGCAAAATTAGCGCCCAAGATAAAACCCAAGTCAAAGCCGCAGGAGAAACCCGCGCCTAAAGCCAAGGTTCAAAAATTAAAAGCCGAAGCCCCCAAGCAACTTTCAATGGAGTTGGCTCCGCCCCCAGTGAAGGAAAAGGTAAAGGGTCCAACTGCCCAGCCCAAAACAAAGAAAGAGCCGCCGCCTCCGGTTGTGAAGAAACCGGTCAAGGCTGAAGCGCCCGCTCCGGTGGCTGTATCCAAAGAAGAGAAGGTTAAGGCGGCAAAGGTTATCAAACAGTTGGAACATTCGGATGCGTATCAGTTGTATCGGCGCAATGGCAAAAGGGCACAGATCGGCGAGTTTGATTTTAGGAACATGCTCTTCGCCACGATGGAATCTTCGGCTGAGACGTTGAAGCGGAATTTAGACCTGTTCAAACGATATGCTGAGATCCACTTCCGCACAGATCTAGTCGCTTTCCTTGAATTTTGTGAAGAGAATTTTTCAGCGTTATTAGCGGTGAAAGTTAAAGGTAAAAAATAAGCATGGCAGTAAGCAGTAGAAAATTACAGTACGCCGACCGGGTTGCGATCCAACAGGCTGACCAGGCGATTCGCAAAGATGTGTTCCGTGCATTGGTGGAGATCATTACAAACAGCAATGATAGCTACCTGCGCCTTGAACAATCTGGCTGGTCTGTTAGCGGCGAGATCTATATTGATGTGTGGCGCAAACACAAGAATTCGGTTGTCCGTATTTGGGACAATGCCGAAGGCATGAACGATTCGCGCATGGACAAAGTGGTTGGAACTTACGGCGAAGCCACCAGCGGCATTAAGGAAGATAAGAATGTGCGCGGCATGTGGGGGCGCGGATTAAAGGATTCGATCTTTGGTTTGGGGTATGGGTATGTGCGCTCGTTTCGGGGCGGCAATTTTTACTCTTGTTCGCTGCTGGTCAAGAACGGTGTGCCGACCTTTTCACTGGATGAACCCACCCGCGCATTAGTTCCCATGCGTCAGGAATATGGCATTTTAGAAGGCAACGGCACGGTCATTGAGATCATCATCTCGCGTGATGATGTGAAAGTGCCGCAGTTCGATAACTTCCGCAATTACCTGCAACGCCATTTTGAGCTGCGCCCCATTATGAGCAATCCGCGCCGCAAGATCATTCTGCGCGAAATGGGAGCGAATAACAGCGTAAAGCAGGAACATGTGCTCAGCTATAAAGCCCCCAAAGGCGAAAATGTGTTGAACGAACGGGTGAAAATTTCTGGCTTTCCTGCATCGGTAAAGCTGGATCTGTACCGCTCTGCCATCCAACTTTCGACTCGCGGCGAAGAAGGTGACTATGCCGACGGCGGGCTTTTGGTCATTAGTAAAGGCATGGTTCTTTCATTAACTATGCTCAAATACGAGAATGACCCCGTGGCGGCATATTTCTACGGCTCGATGCAGTGTGATTACCTGCACGACCTGCTCAAGAATGATGAACCCGTACTCACCGCCACCCGCGACGGCATCAACTGGTCGCATCCGTTTGCCAAGGCGTTAAAACTTGCAATAGAAGCAAAACTCGAACCGTTGATCGAAAAAGAACGCAAACACGCCCTGCGCGAAGAACAGACCAAACTCGATAAGCAACTGCGCCAGAAGATCAACCGCGCCCTGCATGAGTTGAACCACATTGCATCTGCCGAGTTGAGCAACCGCAAAGACGGCGACGAACGAATCTTTTTGCCGGATAATGGAATGGCTTTCAGCCCTGAGCGGGCATACGTCCAAACCGGCAGAATGCTTTCATTAGCCCTGCGGGCAGACCTGAAAAAAAATATCCAGCCCAATGCGGTGGTAAGCATCACATCCAACAGTGATGAAGTGATCGTACTCACCCCGCAAGTGACACTCAAACCCAACAAGGCAGACCCAACCATCGGTGAAGCCACCGTGCGTGTGGAAGGGCGGCAAGTGGGCGGTGAAGGCTTAATCACAGCGATGCTTGGCAAAATCCACGCGCAAGCCATGGTGCAGGTGCATTCCAAAAAAGAAGTTTTGGTGGAGCCGCCCACTCGCAGCAAAAGCGCCCTCTTCAATGACATCCGCTTTGACGACCGCATGGATCCGCGTCAGCGTGTTTATTTTGACCGGGTGAACTCAAGCATCGTCATCGCAACCAATGCCCCCTCGGTAAAAATGTACTTGGATGAGAACAACCGCCTCGATACATCGGTGCAGGGGCAGGTGCTTCTGGCTGAGCTCGTCGCTGAAGCCGTATGCCGCGAGATCGCCCGCGAAGGCGTGGAAAAAGGCAAGTTCCTTGTGCTCGAAGGCTCCGAAGCGGATGCGATCCAAAATCACTTCATCCGTTTACAGAACCGGTACTCGCATTTGATCCACGAACATATTGTGACAATGAATTAACCTCGAATAGATATTAAAACAAAAGACGGATGGGAGTTTACCCATCCGTCGAAACGAACAACTATGTCGGGGAAGGAGGCGACAAGAGCAGCCTTCCTTTCGTTAGGGGAACGTCTGGTGCAAAAGCCGGGCTTTGACCAGGTTATGGCGTATCGTCCTTCCCGTCGGTGTGCAGTTCAGGTGGTGTATCTATCGCAACCTCCTTTCTTGTTCCTGATTCCATAGTACAACAAAATAAAATCCATACATTAAAAAAACTTATTAGTTTTGAAATCGATTGTTCAGTCAAATTGCTTGCGCGTAAACCAATACAAAATTTCTTTATGGATCGGGTACAACGGCAAGATCCACGCGCCATACCAAAAGCCAGCATGACGCATCATTAATTGACGGGCACGTTTCAGAACAGGGCGGTTGAACGAAAGCGGCAGCGAGAGCAACTCTTCCAATTCCGGCTTGAGCGTGTGCCCTGTTAATTTCTTCAGCAAACGAAACTCAACCTGCCAGGCATCCAATTCACCATACACAGAGATCGCCGTCGCGGCGCCTTGTTGTAAGTGCCGTGTTTCATGCACGAACAAAGTCCATGCACGCGGATTGATAAGCGCGGATTCTTCTGTGTAGTGAGCCTTGTTCAAATAAAAAGCTCTTCCCCACACCCAAAACGCTCCCACACTTTTCCGCGCCCGCTTCAACCCCACCCGAACCTGCTTCTCTTTCACAAAGCGCACCGCCGCCGCACCCTCTTCTGAGGACGCTGCAACTTTCTCAAAATACTGCTCCCGCCACTCTGAATGTTTCATGCTACTTCAATGCGTTATCCATGATTCCGCGCAGAAACTGGGTCAATTCGCCCATACCTGAATCACCGAGGGTTACATCATCCGCTTCAATGACCATCTTTCGTTCACTGCTTTCGATTTCAACATGATAGAGAAAGCAATCGGCACATCCTGTTTCAGTTTCGACCGGGTTAAACTTTAGGCTTGAAATGAGTTTTACAAGCTCTTCGAGCTCGTCTTTGGTAAGTTTGCCTTCTACTGTTTTTTGCCTGATTTCGTCTGCGACCACAAAATCACCGTCCGAATCGATCTCGATGTTACGCACCAACCCATCGAAACCACCCGAAAGATTCATTTTGATAGACCAGCCGCCCGTCAGTTCAGGAGCCGTGTATGTAATGCCTCCATTTTTGGCGCAGGCTGAGAGTATCATTGTAAAGAAAAAAAACATAACGCTAAAACGTTTGGACATGAGCTTCTCCTTGAATACTGCAAAGCATAGCAAGGAATCGGGCAGGACGCAACATTAAATTCATGATAGCTCTTGAGAGTTGAATACGTTAGAATCAGGTGTGAGGATTTATGAGAAAAGTAGCGATTCTTGGAATTGGTCAAACAAAAGTAGATGAACACTGGGATAAATCTCTGCGAGAGCTTGGAGGTGAGGCTGCCTTCCTCGCCATGCAAGATGCCGGTGTGGACAAGGTGGATGCGCTGTATGTGGGGAACATGCTCTCCCCCATGGTCAGCGGACAAAATCAACTCGGCGCTTTCTTTGGCGATTGGATCGGGTTGTGGAAGCAGGAAGCAGTTAAGATCGAGGCGGCATGTGGTTCTGGCGCGGCAGCATTTCGTTCCGCGCTGATGGCGGTCGCTTCAGGTGACGTTGAATCCGCTTTGGTGGTTGGCGTCGAGAAGATGACTGATAAAGCCGGCAGAGATGTGACTGCCGCCCTCGCAACTGCCGCCGATGCTGATTACGAAGTGGAACAAGGCGTTTCGTTTGTGGGCATCAATGCATTGGTGATGCGGCGGTACATGCACGAGTTCGGTTGGAAACATGAAGACTTTGCGCCGTTCTCGATCAATGCCCATGCCAATGCCATGCACAACCCCTATGCACGGTTGCACGAAAAAGTGAATGTTGAAAAATTCGAGAAATCTTCGATGGTGGCAACACCTATTAACCTGCTGGATGCCTCACCCGTGGGAGACGGCGCGGCGGCAGTGGTGATCGTCCCTGCAGAGAAAGTGATGCGCCAGCCGAAGATCGTGGTCGCTGCCTCTGCCTCTGCTACAGATTCAATTGCAGTTCACTCTCGCAAAGACCCCATGTTCTTAAATGCGGCATATTTATCATCCAAAAAAGCCTATGAGATGGCGGGCATCACCCCAAAAGACATTGATATATTTGAACTGCACGATGCCTTTTCCATTATGGCGGCGCTTTCATTGGAAGCAACCGGTTTTGCCGAGCGAGGTCAGGGGGTAAGGCTTGGGCTGGAGAATCAGATTGGAATCAAGGGCAGCATCCCCGTCTGCACCCGAGGCGGGTTAAAGGCGCGTGGTCATCCAGTTGGGGCGACGGGAATGTATCAGATCGTGGAAGTTGCCCAGCAGTTACGTGGAGAATGTGGTGCAACCCAGGTGGATGGCGCCATAATGGGTATGGCGCAAAATATCGGCGGTTCTGGCGCCACCATCCTGACGCATTTATTACGACGCGAATAAACATTGCAATTTCATATTAGTAGGTGTTTCAAAGAAACGTTGTTACGGGTTTGCACTAGAATTATCTCACCTTTCATTTATGCAAGGAGGATGATATGGTTCCCGAAAAACGAAAACTGGCTCGTAAAAACTTTACCTATTACATGCGGGTATTGGATCGAAATACTGGAAAACTGATCGGGCAGATTATCGATATTAGTACCGGTGGTTTTAAGCTGGAAAGCGCAAAGCCGCTTCCTGTAAACACAGAAATGTCCCTGTGCATTGACCAGGTAGGGCAGATCTCAAACAAATCGGTTATCTATTTTTTAGCCTGTGCCCGCTGGTGCGACAAAGATATGTACGACCCTACCATCTACAATGTCGGGTTCCAACTTTTGGACATGAGTCCGGCTGATTATGATGTATTCGTAAAAATGTTCAACATGTATGGTGAAAAAAAAGCCAGCCATCACAAAGCCAATTCTGATTACATTTGGGGATAAATTTTTGAATATTGAGCGCCCTGCCCTCTTGGGCAGGGCGCTTTGCTATTAACGATTTGATAAACAAAAACGTGTAAAATTGCCGCCATGAAAACAATTATTGTCTGGATAATTCGCGGCGTCATCAGGCTTATAGCAAATGTTAAAATCAGCGGGTATGAAAACCTGCCAAAGGGCGGCGGCTTTGTGATCGCCGTCAACCACCTTGGATTTTTAGATGCGCCGCTGGCTTACTATGCGCTTAATGATTGGAACCTCTTTATCCCTGTTGCAGAGAAATGGGCAGAAAACCCCATTCTGCGCTGGCTGGGCAAACACCTGAACGCCATTTTTATTGACCGCTTCAACCCTGACCTGAAAGCCATGCGCGAAATGATGAAACGAATGGAAGAAGGGCAAACCCTCGTGATCGCCCCCGAGGGCACCCGTGCCCGTGATGAGAAGATGGCTCAAGGCAAACCCGGCGTTGCCTTCCTCGCCGCCCGCATGGGGTGGACAATTGTGCCCGTTGCGATGATCGGCACAGAAGACCGCCTGGTTATTCAAAACTTGAAGCATTTCAAAAGGACACATATACACCTCTCCGCCGGAAAAGCATTTACCCTGCCGCCTTTCCCGAAAGAGAACCGCGAAGAAAAGCTGCAAGAATACACAGATGAGATCATGTGCCGCGTTGCCGCCATGCTCCCCGAACGTAATCGCGGATACTATGCCGAACACCCGCGCTTGAAAGAATTATTGGCTGAACATAAATGAGCGCATTTCTGCGTTTCTGTGCGAGAAAGGTTCTACCCCTCATCGCAGATATTGAAGTGCGGGGCGATGTAAGCAAACTCCCCAAAGAAGGCGGGTATATGCTTGCCTCCAATCACCTTGGGCGGTTGGATTCGCTAGCCGTATATTACGTCCTTGATAATGACGATTTAATCCATCCGCTTACAGATAAGTACAAAAAATATTGGTGGGGTAGGGCTGCGGGCAAAATCTTCAACGTGACCTGGCTGACGCGCGGTGAAGCCGATATGAGCGCCATGAAAGAATTCATCTCACGTCTCAAAAAAGGAGCGGTGATGGTCATTGCGCCCGAAGGCACACGCTCTAAAACAGGCAGCCTGCTCAAAGCCGAACCCGGCGCAGTTTACATTGCCAGTTCTGCCAAAGTGGGCATCATCCCTGTGGCATTAACCGGCACCGAAGATGCCGAAGTGATGGCGCGTTTGAAGAGATTTCAAAAATTAAAGATCACCATCTCTACCACTGGGGAAATCTACTCTCCACCAGATGTTAAATCAGTCAAAGGGATTGAACGTGACACACTGTTACGCGAATCGATTGATGAATTGTTCTGCCGCATTGCGGTTTTACTGCCCGAGACATATCGCGGCTACTACAAGGATTTCCCAAGGGTGAAAGAGCTGTCTTAACAGCTGATGTTACGCAGTAGGGGCGACCCGCCCACATCCATGAGAACTTTCTTTCGCCAGCAAGGGTCGTCCTTGCCACAGCAACCCTTGCTTTGGGATAAAAGCCCTGATATGACTTACGCAAAACTCACCGTTTATAGACGGAGATAAGCGCAAAAGACAAAAACATGGCTGTAGCAAAGCCTTAAATTCTTAATGCGAAAAGCGCGAAGTAGGCGAATTTCGCCAAAATACTTTTTTTATTCGCGTTATTCGCCTCATTTGCGTCATTCGCGTTAAGATTTTTTGTCTTGTCGAACGACAGCGCATCTTTTACGCATGACTAAAAGATTTTGCGTAATTCCTGCCTGATAGACCTTGACGGGTTTGCCCTACCGAAAATCGCGTAAGGTGAGTTAACAGAACTTACACCCGCGCCTCTCTGCCTCGACAATTGCCTGGTCGCTGGACCAGAAGAAGTTTCCTTCACCGATGGCTTTTACAAGCCCCCCGCGCTCCATCATGTTCATCGCATTTTCATGAACACCCGCGAACATCAACGTACCGCCCTGTTTATGGAGCTGGTCATGCAAACGGTGCAATGCCTCCAACCCGGCAGTATCAATTAATGAAACCCCGCGCATGGATAAGATCAATGCATGTGTGTCTTTCAGGTCTGAAAACGCTTCGTTAAATTGACCCGTTGCCGCAAAGAAAAGCGGACCGGTGAGAAACGCCACTCTCACATGGTTACACTTCCCTGCTGTATCAATTCCGCGTTGCTTTAATCGCTCAATATCCACTTCCTGTACTTCGATATCAATGCTGGCAATTTTGTTCAAAAAGACAAGCCCCGCCAGGAACGAGCCAATGAGAATGGCTTGTGTCAGGTCCAGGATGATGGTGGCAAACATGGTTACAACGAAGGCGATCATGTCGGTTTTGAATACTTTGCCGAACATGAACCTGATCGCGTGCCATTCGCTCATTCGTGCCGCAGTGACCATGAGCACACCAGCCAACGCGGCAAGGGGAATTTGCTCCATGAGCGGTGTGAGCAAGAACATGGAAAGCAATAATCCAATTGCATGGATGATGCTCACCAAACGAGTCTGTCCGCCAGATTTAATGCCCACACTGGAACGGGCAATGGCAGCCGTGGCGGGCACTCCGCCAAAGAAGGGGATGAGCATGTTACCAAGACCTTGTGCTATAAGTTCCTGGTTCGCCTGCATTCGTATACCGGTCATGTTCGAGCCGACCGCGCCGCATAAAAGAGACTCAACTGCCCCAAGCGCGGTAATGGTCAATGCCGGGGCGATAAAATCGGCAAAGTTATCCCAAGGGATGTTGGCGAGGCTGAGGCGATCTTGCAAGAGCAAGGTTTGGGGGATGGATCCGATCACTGGGGTAGACCAGCCCAAAATCCAGTGAAGAGCCGTGGCAAGGATAAGCCCCATGAGCGAGGCTGGAATCCGTGAATTCCATTTGGCGGGCCACAGCATCATGGTCAAGATCACGACCACGCCTACTGTTATGGCATGTCCGTCTGGAATAAATCCGCCTTTGAAGTAGCCGATGAATTTGAGCGCGGCGGTTTCTGCGGCTTCTGTCTTTACCCCGAGAAAATTATCGATCTGACCAATGAAAATAATCAGTGCGATGCCAGATGTAAACCCGCTGATGACTGCGGATGGAATGAAAGCAATAAAGCGCCCCAACCGTAAGATACCAATAATCAAAAGCAAAAAGCCCGAAAGCAAACCGGCAAGCCAGATGCCTTCAAGCCCGTAACGCTGAACAAGCACAATGAGTACAGCAGACATTGCGCCAGTAGGACCACTGATCTGATACGGAGCGCCGCCTAATGCGCCGATGAGCGCGCCCGCCAAAATAGCGGTGACCAACCCCGCAGCAGCCGTTGCGCCAGATGCCACCCCAAAGGCAAGCGCCAGAGGCAGGGCAACAGCAGCCACAGTGAGACCTGCAAGCAGATCCTGTTGAAATTTGGCAAGTGAATAACCAGAGAACTCGTCTTTGTAGAGACGAGCCAATGAACGTTTTGACATAAGTTTTCTCCAAACAGGTATTTCGCCAAAGGCGTTCATGCTCCCCCGCACGACCTTTCGCTTATTTCGGGCAGAATTTTAGCACAAACAGCCTGTGAAGAAAATCTCATAAGTTTTTGTTTTGAAAAATTATTCAACATGTGCAATGTGAAATTAACGAAGTGTTATGCGAGGTAGGCAGCCAGCCGTAATACATTTGATGTAGTTGAAAATCGTCTTATCGACGGAGTTCATAAAACCAAATAAAGTTTTTTGCTTCGTGAAAATGAGCGGGTATAGAAAAGATTTACCTCAAAAAAGCAGCCTGTAAATCAGATAAATACTGTCAAATATAATTCGCACTTAACCCACAATACGAGATATTTGTCATATAATGACGTGACAAACTACACATCAAAATAAGTTTCAAAATCCTTACAATCATCGTAAACGTTGACCTGCAAAGTCAACGTTTATTTGGAAAAAAACATGTTTCGAGTAAACCGCCAAACCGATTACGCCGTCCGTGTAGTGCTGGCTCTTTCCAAGATGCCGCGCGGCACACGCGTCCCCACTTCTGAAATTGGGCGTGAAATGCTAATTCCCCCATCGCTGCTTCAGCGCATTGTGGCAGAACTCGCCAGTGGCGGTTTCATCAAAACCCAACCCGGGCGTGATGGCGGCATCAGCCTTGCTCATTTGCCCAGCGAGATCACCCTGTTACAGGTCGTTGAGCAGTTTGAAGGTTCGCTTGTCATCTCTGATTGCATCCTTAAAGAAGGTGATTGTCCGTTTGAAAGTAAATGTCCGGTCAGTTGCCAGTGGAAGCGCCTCAACGATCTTTTACGAAATGAAATGGAACGCACCACCTTTGAACAATTACTGGAAGATGGCAAACAGATCGAAGCCTCAATGGAATTCCCCGCCTCAACCCCGCTCAAAGTTGTTGTCTCCGAACCAATCCTTTCTCTTACCGATAGCGTGAACGCATGAGTAAAACATCCTTCAACATCATCTATGTCATCGCAGGGATTTTCGTCCTTTCTGCCACTGCCTTCAAGGTTTTTCAACCCATTCAAGTCCTGCCGCGTATGCGCCTTGCTCCCGCTTATCAATTCATTAATCAAGACGGGCAAGCCCTTACCAGCGAAACCCTGCGCGGACATTTCGCCCTGTATTCTTTCACCTATACTCACTGCCCCGAGCCCTGCTACAACAGTAGCGACACCATCCAAGAGATACAATCGCGCCTTGGTGAAGTCAATTTAGGCAGCATTCCCGTATCCTTCGTTTCCATCTCAGTAGACCCAGACCGCGATACACCCGAAGTATTAAAAGAATACGGCGAAGCGCAAAATGCAGATTTCACCCAATGGTACTTTGCGACAACCAGCAACAAATCCCTGCTCAAAACCATCGTTGGCGCCGGTTTTGAAACCTACTACGAAGATAAAGGCAACGGCGAATTTGCGCTCGACCCTGGCTTTGTGCTGGTAGATGGCTGGGGCATCATCCGCTCGGAATATCGTTACACCACCGAAGTCTCTGATGCAGACCGAATTCTTCGTCACCTTGGCGTACTGGCAGAAGAAGTGCAAAACAGCACCGGCTCTGCCAAACTGGCATACGAAGCGGCGCACCTCTTCCTTTGTTACGCACCATAGTAATTATGAAAACAAAAATCATTCTCATTTCTTTTGTTATTGTTTTAGGATTGGCGGCTGGAGTCGTCTTTTTCCGTCCCCACACCTTCCACGGCACTGTTATTCAATCGCCGGAGCCTTCATATAACTTCACGCTCACCGGCGCGAATGGAGATGTTTCGCTGAGTGACTATCGCGGAAAAATGGTGTTAATGTATTTTGGTTATACCTTCTGTCCAGATATCTGTCCCGGCACACTTGCCAATGCGGCACAAGCGCTTAGAAATATGGGAGACAAAGCGGATGAGGTTCAACTCATCATGGTTTCGCTCGACCCAGAGCGCGATACACCCGAAAAACTGGCAGAATACACGGGGCATTTTTACCCATCCTTTATCGGTATTACAGGAACCAAAGAACAAATTGATGAAATCGCCGCCTTGTATGGCATTTATTACAAAATCAACGAAGGCAGCGAAGCAACCGGTTACCTGATCGACCACACCGCCACTATGATGGTTTTGGATCGTGAAGGGTACTTGAAATTGGTATTTCCATACGGCGTGACCTCTGAAGAGATCGCCGATGATCTGAAATACATGTTAAGGCAATAAGGCGGGTTTACCGCCCTAACTTGCGGCGCCGTTTAAGGCGTCTGTCATCCTAATCTCAATTTTTTTAAGAGGAGAATGTAACATGGCGAAGAAAGATAAAGAAGAAGATGAGTTTCGCCCGACTGGCACGATCGCCGTTTTGACGGTCTTTGTCATCACACTCATCGCAATCTGGGCAACGATCTATGCGATCCTTGTTCAACGTGGAGGTACACTATGAGCACACAAAAAATGCATATTGACCGCTACGAACGCAATTGGATGATCGTAAGTGCTGTTCTCTTGGTGCTTTTCGCAAGCGCCGTTAGTGTAGCCGCTTTTGGTATGGGAATTCAGGTTCCTGCCCCCGAACAGCGTGTAAACCCCAATACGGTGGCAACCGACCCCAATAGCCCATGGTCGAACCCCGGTCTTCGTGAAGTTGCCCCCGGCAAGTACGATGCTTATATCCTTGCGCATGCCATTCCCAATTGGGAATACCTGCCCAAAGAAATTAGTGTCCCTGTCGGCTCCACTGTATCCTTCTATGTTACATCCCCTGATGTTCAACATGGCTTCAAAGTACAGAACACCAATGCCAACTTCATGGTCATCCCTGGGCAGGTCTCCAAACTGACCGTCACCTTTGATGAACCCGGCACTTATAACTACATCTGCACCGAATATTGCGGCAGTGGTCACGGCGTCATGTACGGCGCGATTACCGTTACGCCCTAGTGCAAAGTGAGACACCAATTATGAATCAATATCAAGTTTCCCCCGCAGAAAAGAAATTCATTGGCTCCCATATTTTGGTTGCCATTCTGGCGCTTGCAGTCGGCAGTTTGTTCGGACCTTTGCAGGCTTTCGAACACGCCGGTTGGGATTTCTATCAGTATCTCAAGCCGTTCATCAAGTCCTACTATCAGGGACTTACCGTCCACGGCGTTTTGAACGCCCTAGTTTGGACCACCTTCTTCATCATGGGCTTCCTGACCTTCCTTGTGATCTTCGGTCTGAAGCGCCAATTGAAGAACCCCACCCTCAATAAGGTCGGTTTCTGGATGATGGTTGTAGGCGTTGTGGCAGCCGCCATTCCGATCCTCACCAATCAGGCAACCGTGCTCTTCACCTTCTACCCGCCCCTCAAAGCCAACTGGGCTTTCTACGTCGGTCTGACCCTCGTAGTGGTTGGAAGCTGGGTCGAAGGCTGGGGTCTGTTCATGACCTACGCCGCCTGGCGCAAAGAAAACCCCAATGAACGCACCCCGTTCGTTGCCTTCGCCTCCCTCATCACCGCCGCCCTCTGGCAGATCTGTACCCTCGGCGTTGCAGTTGAAATCCTCACCATGCTGCTGCCCCTCTCCCTCGGGTTGATCGACGGCGTAGACCCCCAACTTGCCCGTACCTACTTCTGGTTCACTGGTCACCCGTTGGTTTACTTCTGGCTCCTGCCTGCGTATATCTCCTGGTACGCCTTTCTCCCCCGCCAGGCAAGCAACAGCAAGATGTTCAGCGACTCACTCGCCCGCCTTGCCTTCTGGATCTTCCTCGTACTCTCCACCCCGCTCGGCTTCCACCACCAATACGTGGATCCCGGCGTTCCCCCCGCCTGGAAGTTCATCCACTCCATGCTCACCTTCGGCGTGTTCTTCCCCTCCATGATGACCGCCTTCACCGTCATTGCCTCGCTTGAAATGGGCGCGCGCAAGAGCGGCGGCAAGGGCGCATTTGGCTGGATCGGTAAACTGAACTGGAGCGACCCCTCCGTGGCTGCCCAGCTTCTCGCGGGCATCCTGTTCTTCTTCGGCGGCATGGGCGGTTTGACCAATGCTTCCTACAACGTCAACCTCGTGTTGCACAACACCGCCTTCATCCCTGGTCACTTCCACCTCACCGTGGCAACCGCAGTTACCCTCAGCTTCATGGGCATCTCCTACTGGCTGGTTCCCTACCTCACCGGTCGCAAACTTTGGCAGCCCAAATGGGCAACCATTCAGGCTTGGGTATGGTTCGTTGGCATGATCATCTTCTCCAACTCCATGCACGTGCTTGGTTTGCTCGGCGCCCCCCGCCGCGTACCGCTCGGTTTGGCTCCCTACGTTCCTGCTGAATGGAACAGCCGCCTCTTCCAGGTCGGCTTGGGCGGCGCGATCCTCTTCGTCAGCGGCGCCATCTACCTGTTGGTCATGCTCAAGACTGCCACCAACAAAGAACGCGTTGAAAGCGAAGTCATCGTCCCCGTTGCAGATTCTCTGCAGGATGTGGCTCAAACTCCCGAGTGGCTCGACCGTTGGGCTCCCTGGCTCTATGGTACGCTCGCTCTGATCGTCGTTGTTTACGGTCCGCAGCTTGTTGACCAGATCGCCAACATTGCCCTCACTTCCCCCGGCTTCCGAGTCTGGTAATTTGAAAATACGGGTGACAGTCCTTCAAGGCTGTCACCCGTATCTGTTATTCACTGTAGACCGTGGACGGTAGACCGCAAACGGTCCATCGTCCACGGTTTATTGTCCCCCCCACATTTCGCAACTATTAAAATTTGCCCCAAAATTTATTGTTACCAGCAAGCGAAATTACCAATAATTTATCAAAAAGCTATGACAACCTCCCCCTCAAAAAAACAACTGATAGATACCCTCAACGAACGCAACCCCAGCGTGGATTGGAAAACCCGCCTCAACAACCCAAGCCGAAAACTGCTCGGGTTTCTCGAAGGCATCTCCCTCCGCCTCGAAGCGCCCATTCACTGGCTCATCAACGATCCACGATTCAACCCGCTCTACCACACCGGCACGATCACCATCTTCCTGTTGGTCGTCATCCTGCTCACCGGCATCTACCTGACCATGTTCTACCCCTTCGGGTTCACCTTCTCGTATCAGGCAGTAGCCAACATCGAATCGAACCTGATCGGACGCATCATCCGCGCTATGCACCGCTACGCATCCGATGCGGCTGTCATCTTCGCCCTCCTGCATGGATGGCGCACCTTCTTCCAAGACCGCTTCCGTGGACCACGCTGGCTGGCTTGGGTTACAGGCGTAAGCATGGCGGTCTTCATCTGGCTTATTGGCATCACCGGCTACTGGCTCATCTGGGATGAACGCGCCGCATTGCTCAACCAAAGCCTCTTCAAATTCCTCGGCGATTTCAAAGCCGGACAAACCTTCCTCGTAGATTACCTCGTAGGCGATGCCGCAGGTACGGGCTGGGTCTTCATGATGCTTGTCATTGTGCTGCATCTTGGCTTCTCTGCCTTAGTGGGCTACTTCTTGTGGCTGCACCTCAAACGCATGAGCCGCGCCAAATGGCTGCCGCCCCGTTATTGGATGGCAATTTCCACCTTCGTCATTTTCATTGCCGCCGCCCTCTTCCCGGTAGGCATGTTACCCGCACTCAACCAATCTCAACTGCCAGCCCAAGCCCCCATCGACCTATTCTACTTATTCTACCTACCCACCTTCCTACGCGGACCTCAAGCCCTCTTCTGGAGCATTCTGCTCTTTGTCGTTGGCATCAGCATGGCGTTACCGTGGATCATGCCCCGCGCAAAAGACCTCAAACCCGTCAAAGTAGACCTCGCAAACTGCGATGGCTGTACCCTCTGCGAAAGAGACTGCCCCTACACCGCCATCAAAATGGTACCGCGCACCGATGGCGCCCGCCCCAAATTCCAGGCAGAGATCGACCCCAACCTGTGCGTCTCCTGCGGCGTATGTATTGGCTCCTGCCCCGATAACGCCCTCACCTTTGGCGATATTCCACTCGACCCCATGTGGAAAACCACACTTGCCAAAGTGACCGAAAAGCAGAATGTCAAAGTCGTCTTCACCTGTGAACGTCATGCCATGCACGGCGTCGGCACAGAATTTAACGACCCGAACCTGCATATCGTCCCGCTTACCTGTATTGCCATGGCAAACCCCAACCTCGCCGCACAAGCCCTCGAAGCAGGCGCAAGCGACGTTCAATTCATCGGCTGCCCGCCTGAAGATTGCGCCAACCGCGAAGGCAACGTCTGGTTAAACGACCGTGTGAACGGCGAGCGATTACCCAAGCTAAAACCCAACTTTATTCCGCTGGTTCACACAGCTTGGGTTCCCCCCACCAGCTTTGGGAGGGCAATCCAAACCAAAGTTAAGGAAGAAGCGAACACCTTCACCTTCACCCCAGATCAAAAACACATCCGCTATATTTTGCCTTTACTTGGCGTTATGGCAATTGTCACAGCCCTCCAGATCTGGTTGAGCGATAGACCCACCCAATTCTACAAAGAAGATGATGCCGCAGTCTTGATTCAAATGACGCATCACAGCGGCTACGCCATTGAAGATGTCCCGCCTCCTGCCACCATTGAGCCTGATCTTGACCAGCCAATTCGCATTACGCTGGAAGTGGATCACGAACTGTTCTTTGACCAGACCTACACCGCACACGACAACCACATCAACCAGGGTGCGCGCATCTTTGAACAGGTATTTTTACCAACAGGCAAACATCACTTAACCGTAAAAATGTACGACCGCGCCGACCCGAACTTTGAACAGGTCATCTTTGATAAAACGGTAAACCTCGAGCCCAACCAATTGCTGGAAATCAGCTTCCGTGATGTACATATTCCAGACCCGATCATGGGCGAAAGAATCTATAACGAATCAGACCCCGGCGTAAATGCGGGCTGCCGCATATGTCACTCGCTGACAAAAGATGAGCGCATCATTGGTCCCTCTTTCTACGGCATTGCAGACCGTGCCGCCGACCGCGTGCCCGGTATGACGGCTGAAGAATATCTATATCAATCCATCGTGGACCCGAACGCCTATGTGGTCTCTGGCTACCCCGAGGGACAGATGATTCAAAACTTTGGCGATATTCTCACCGAAGAACAAATTCAAGACCTGATCGCCTTCCTGATGACATTGGAAGAATAGACCATTGACCAAAGACGATGGAGGGTTATGACTCTCCATCGTCTCTGGTCTCATACAAGGACCACCATGAAGAAACTTGCACTATCCCTTTTACTTCTCTCGCTTACCCTTACCGCTTGCTTCCCGCGTAATACTCCCGCACCGCTGGGCGCAGATGCCCCCGCCGATAACGTGCCAGATATTATTGGTCAATACGCCCTCAACGCAACAGACCCCACCCACGAAGAATATGGCGGTTCGCTCTTTGTTGAAGCAGGTGATGTCCCTAATGAATATAAGATGACCTGGCTCCTCTCCGGCGGCATTCACGAGGGGATGGGAACACTGGAAGGCAATCAACTCACCTTTACATGGAAAAGCATGGAAGGCACAGACCAGTCACTCTCTGGCAGAGGTGTATACACAGTGACTGTGAACGGCGAGTTATACGGGGAAAACACCGTTGACGGTGTTGATGCACCCGGGCTTGAATCTGCATACCCCAACGAAGAATAACCTTTTTAGTATTTCGCCAGTTCCTCATTGCCCCCTTTTGCAAGGGGGCTTTTATTTTTTTTAAAGTAAATTCAACCGGTAAATATTTTGGTTTTCATCTCATTTGTCATAAATAAACATTACATTTTTCCATTACATATATCATCACGAATTGTTATAAATAGTTACATATAACTATTTATAACAAAATATAACAAAATGTTCAAAATCAATCGCCAAACTGAATATGCAATTCGTATGTTGCTATCACTTTCAAAACGAGAGGTGGGTTCACGTGCCCCCACTTCAGAAATACAGGAGGAGATGTCCATTCCTCGTGCGTTTGCTCAGCATATTATTGCAGACTTGGCCCGCGGCTCATTTGTAAAAACTTTTCCCGGGCGTGATGGCGGGGTGATGCTCGCCCGTCCCGCAAAAGAGATCAATCTTTTTCAACTTTTGGAATATTTTGAAAATAAAACCTATATGCAAGGCTGCAAAAATGAAAATGCAGAATGCCCATTTCAGGGCAATTGCCCCATTTGTATACAGTTAGGGCATTTACAAGAAGTCATTTCCGATGAGCTCAGGAAAGTCAGTTTGGATGACCTGCAAAAAGTAACAGCCCATCCATATCTCTCATCCTTAAGTAACTATCAGCAAAGTTTTACATCTATATAGTGATACACAGAGTGCTGATTTAAAAAATTTCTCCAGCCCATTTCCCCAGGTACTTTGATACAAAGGGATAGAGAAATTCTTTTTTTTGCAAGAAACATTTACAAGAAAGGTAAACGTTTACCGCATTGGTAAGAATATTAATGCGGTAACGGTACTAATTTTTTTGGAGGCATACATGGATCCAATCACTCTCTCACGGTGGCAGTTCGGTCTCACAACCGTCTACCACTTCCTCTTCGTCCCCCTCACACTGGGTCTTTCCTGGTTTGTGGCGTATTTTCAAAGCCGCTACTACCAAACCCGTGATGAGGAATACCGCAAAATGACCAAGTTCTGGGGAAAACTTTTCCTCATCAACTTTGCCATTGGCGTAGTCACCGGCATTGTGCAGGAATTCCAGTTCGGTATGAACTGGTCTGAGTACTCCCGCTTTGTTGGCGATATTTTCGGCGCTCCCCTCGCAGTGGAAGCGCTCATGGCTTTCTTCCTCGAATCCACCTTCCTGGGCGTGTGGGTCTTCGGTGAAGGCAAAGTGCCCGAGAAAGTTCACCACGCCGCCATCTGGCTCGCTGCCATCGGCTCGAACCTCTCCGCGCTGTGGATTCTCCTCGCCAACGGCTGGATGCAGCACCCGGTAGGGTACGTTATCAACGAAGCCAATGGACGCGCTGAATTGGTCGACTTTTTCGCCCTCATCACCAACCCCAAGGGCTGGTTGTTCTTCTGGCACACCATTGCTGCCGGTTTAACCACAGCCAGTTTTCTCATCATTGGCGTAAGCGCCTACCACCTCATCCGCAAGCAGAATGTGACCTTTTTCAAGCGTTCCTTCCAGGCTGGGGCAATTGTCGGCTTGGTTGCCAGTACGCTGGTCTTCTTCGGTGGTCACACGAACGGACAGTACATGTTCGAAACCCAGCCGATGAAATTCTCTGCCATCGAAGCACACTGGGAAACATCCCAGCCAGCCGACTTCTCCATCATCACCATCGGTGATTTGAGCGGCAAGCGTGAAGTCTGGTCGTTCCGCACCAGCCAACTTGGCATCCCTGGCGTATTGAGCTTCCTGGCTTGCAATAATTTTGACTGCGAAGTTAAAGGCGTGGATGCAATTCAAGCAGAATACGAAGCCACCTACGGACCCGGCGACTACATCCCATTGATGGTCGTCACCTACTGGACCTTCCGCTTCATGATGAGTGTCGGCTTCTTAATGATGCTGCTCTCCTTCCTCTTCCTGCTAGCCATGCGTGGCAACTACGAAAATGCCAAATGGATGAAATTTGTGCCTTGGGTCATCGCCCTGCCCTACATCGCCAATGCCAGCGGATGGATCCTCTCTGAAATGGGACGCCAGCCCTGGATCGTTCAAGGCTTGCTCAAAGTGCAGGATGCCGTCTCCCCCAACCTCACTACTGTAGACCTGCTCATTTCCCTGATCGGCTACACCGTTGTGTATGGCTCGCTTGCGGGCGCAATGGTCTACCTGATGAAAAAGTATGCCATCGCCGGACCCGATGCCGCCATGCACGAATCCGTTGATGTCGCTCCCGCCCGTGTCGGCGCGGACGACTAGGAGAACACCATGTCTTACGAATTTCTTCAAATCCTCTGGTTCATTCTGATCGCCGTTCTGTGGATCGGCTTCCACTTCCTCGAAGGTTTCGACTTCGGCGTGGGCATGTTACTGCCCTTCCTCGGCAAGAAAGACGAAGAACGCCGCGCCATCATCAACTCCATCGGTTCGGTCTGGGACGGCAATGAAGTCTGGCTGCTAACCGCAGGCGGCGCGACCTTCGCCGCATTCCCCCACTGGTACGCCACCATGTTCAGCGGCTTCTATCTTGCCCTGTTCCTGCTCCTCGTCGGTCTCATCATTCGCGGTATCGCCTTTGAATACCGCTCCAAAGATTCCAGCCCCAAATGGCGCAACACCTTCGACTGGATGATCGCCGTCGGCTCCTTCCTCTCCGCCTTATTGCTCGGCGCAGCCTTCGCCAACCTTGCGCGCGGCGTGCCCATTGACGAGAACATGATGTTCACGGGTAATCTCTTCACCCTGCTCAATCCCTACGGCTTGCTTGGCGGTTTGACCACGGTGGTCATCTTCCTCCTGCACGGCGCGAACTTCCTCGGTCTCAAACTTGAAGGAGAACTGCGCGAACGCGTAAATGTCTTTGCCAAGAAACTCTGGGTTGCCGCTTCCGTGTTGTACGTCGTCCTCGGCATCTTCACCTATGTGGCGGGCTTCTGGGCGCGCGGCGTGGTCAACCCGGGCTTCGTCCCCGTTGCCGCGGTTGCCGTGCTGCTTACTACCGGCTACTTCCTCAACAACAAGATGGAAGGCTGGGCATTCATCATGACCTCGCTCAACATCGTGTTGACCCAGGTCACCTTCTTCAGCATGATCTTCCCCAACGTGATGATCTCCAGCACCAACCCGGCGTTCTCACTCACCATCTACAACGCCTCTTCCTCGCAGTACACGCTGACCGTCATGTCCATCGTCGCGCTCATCTTCGTCCCCATCGTGCTCGTCTACCAAGGCTGGACGTACTACATGTTCCGCGAGCGCATCAAAAACGACAAGAAGAGCCTCGTTTACTAAATCGGCTGCAAGTTGAATGTTGGCAGGTTGAAGGTCTTGCCCTAAAGTCATCAAAGGGTATACTGACCTCGACCTGCCAACTTTTTAACCTGAAACTTTCAACCTGCGACCTTTAACCCAATCATGCACCGCAGACTTCTCTCACTCACCCGCGACACCCGCCTCTCCCTGACTTTAACGGTTCTTGCCGGACTTTTAGCCGGATTCCTGACCATTTGGCAATCCTGGCTCCTCAGCCGCGTCATCGACGGCGTCTTCCTGCAAAAGCAGACTCTCACGCAAGTCATCACTCCCCTCATCTTCATCCTCCTCGCCATCAGCGGACGCGCCCTCCTCACCTGGCTTAACGAAGTCGCTGCCAATGCCATCGCCGTCAAGATCAAAACCGACCTACGCGAACAGCTCTTCGCTCACATCCTCAAACTGGGTCCCGCCTACTCTCGTGGACAACGCACGGGCGAGTTGACCACCGCCGCCGTCGAAGGTATTGAAGCGTTGGATGCCTATTTCAGTCAGTATCTGCCGCAACTGGTTGTCACAGCACTTATCCCCCTCTCTATTTTATTTTTCGTTTTCCCCATTGACCTGCTCACTGGTTTCGTCTTCCTCATCACCGCGCCGTTGATTCCCTTTTTCATGATCATCATCGGCAAAGGCGCAGAGGCGGTCACCAAACGTCAATACGAAACCCTGCGCCTGCTCAGCGCCCACTTCCTCGACAGTTTGCAAGGGCTGACCACACTCAAACTCTTCGGTCAGTCAAAAGGACAGGCGAAGAACATCGCCAAAGTCTCTGAGCAATACCGCGACACAACGCTGGGTGTGCTGCGCATCACCTTCCTCTCGGCACTCGCATTGGAAATGCTCGCCACCATCAGCACCGCCATCGTCGCAGTAGAAATCGGCTTCCGCCTGCTCTACAAAGGCATGGACTTCCAGCCCGCACTCTTCCTGCTCGTCCTCGCCCCTGAGTTCTACATGCCCCTGCGCGCCCTCGGAGCAAGATTCCACGCTGGCATGAATGGCACCACAGCGGCGAAGCGGATTTATGAGATTTTAGATACGAAAGTGGAAAGTGGAAAGTGGGAAGTGGGAAGTGAAAAGAATGGGGAGTTTAGATCAATCGAGTTGAAAGATGTTTCATTTATTTATCCAAATGAAACAATCCCTGCACTAAGCAATGTCAATTTGAAAATTGACAAAGGTCAACATATTGCATTGGTCGGCAAAACAGGCGCAGGCAAATCCACCCTCGCCCAATTATTGCTTGGTTTCATCCACCCAACCGAAGGCGCCCTCAATTACCAATTACCAATTACCAACCTCCAATTCATCAATCATCAATCCATCTCCTGGGTTCCCCAACGCCCCCACCTCTTCCACACCACCATCGCCGAAAATATCCGCCTCGGCAAAGCAGACGCGACTCACGAAGAAGTGATTCAAGCCGCCAAAACCGCGCGCCTGCATGACTTCATCGAATCACTGCCAGAAAAATACGAAACCATCATCGGCGAAAGCGGCGCCCGCCTCTCCAGCGGACAAGCCCAACGCCTCGCCCTCGCCCGCGCTTTCCTCAAAGACGCGCCGATTCTGATTCTCGACGAACCCACCTCCGCACTCGACCCCGAAACCGAAGCCCTGCTCGAAGAATCGGCACGCGAGTTGATGCACGGACGCACCACCATCACCATTGCCCACCGCCTCAACACCATCTTTCAAGCCGACCAAATCATCGTCCTCGACAAAGGCAAAATCATCGAACAAGGCACACACAAAGAACTCGTTTCAAAGAACGGCATGTATGCGAGCATGGTGAAAACGTATGAGTTACAAGTAACAAGTGACAAATTACAAGTTGACGACCACCCCATTACCGAAACACCCCAACCGTCTTCCACTTCTCACTCCCCACTATCCACTTCCCACTTACCACTTTCCAACGCCAACCAATCCCCCATCCTCCCCCGCCTCCTCACCTTCCTGCGCGGCAACTGGCATCGCGTCGCACTCTCCGTCCTGCTCAGTTCCATCACCATCCTCTCCAGCGTGGCGCTCATGGGCACTTCGGCGTGGCTCATCTCCACCGCCGCCATCGCAACCTCAATAGCCGCACTCGGCGTCTCCACCGTCGGCACGCGCTTCTTCGGCATCACCCGCGCCATCTTCCGCTACCTCGAACGCCTCGTCTCGCACGACGTCACCTTCCGCCTGCTCGCCAAACTACGCACTTGGTTCTACGAAAAACTCGAACCCCTCGCCCCCGCCCGCCTGATGAACTTCCGCTCCGGCGATTTGCTTGCCCGCGTCATTGGCGATGTAGAAACACTGGAAAATTTCTACGTCCGCGTCGTTTCCCCGCCGTTGACCGCCATCGTCGTTGGGACTGTCACCGCCATCTTCCTCGCTTCTTTCTACCCGCTGCTTGCTCCTGTTTACCTGACCTTTTATCTCAGCCTCGGCTTGTTCCTGCCCATCCTCGCGCAGATAACCAGCCGCAAATCCGCTGAGCAGACCATCTCCCTACGTGCCGATTTGCAGACTCATCTCGTAGACGGCATTCAAGGCATGGCAGACCTCATCGCCTACGGACGCGCCGATGAACGCCTCACACAAATCACAGCCAACGCAGACGAGTACGGCAATGCCCAACGCCGCATGGCGCGTGTGACGGGCATCCACGCTGCAATGGGAACCCTGCTCACCAACCTCGGCATGTGGACAATTCTCTTCCTGACCATTCCGCAAATTATCAATGGCGAGATCGCCGGTCCCATGCTGGCTTCGCTCACCCTGCTCACCCTCGCCTCGTTCGAAGCCGTTCTTCCCCTGCCCCTCGCCGCCCAAATGTGGAACTCCGCCCGTGAAGCGGCTAGAAGGTTGTTTGAGGTGGTGGATACGGAACCTGAAATCAGTGAGCAGTGGAAAGTGGAAAGTGGAAAGTTGCCAGCTACCAATCACCAATTACAAATTACTAATCTCTCTTTCACCTACCCATCCCAAACCACCCCCGCCCTACAACATTTAACCTTCAACCTTAAACCTGGAACCTCCATCGCCATCGTCGGTCCGAGCGGGGCGGGCAAGAGCACGATTGCCAATTTGCTACTCCGTTTCTGGGATTACAAAGCAGGAGAAATCACTCTCAGCGGAGAAACGCTCAAAGAGCAGAATCAAGATCAGGTACGGGAAAGAATCGGTCTCGTCTCCCAGAATAGCTACTTCTTCAACACATCCATTTATGAAAATCTGCGCTTCGCCCGCAAAAAAGTCACGCGCGAAGAAGTGGAAGCGGCGTGCAAGTCTGCACAAATTCACGACTTCATCCTGAGCCTGCCAAAAGGTTACGACACGCTGATCGGTGAGCAGGGATTGCGGCTCTCTGGCGGTGAACGCCAACGCCTTGCAATTGCGCGTGTGCTGATAAAAGATGCGCCGATTTTGATCCTCGATGAACCCACCGCCAACCTCGACCCGCTCACCGAGGGGCAGGTTTTGGAAACACTATTCGCGGTAATGAGGCAGAAGACCTCGCTGCTGATCACTCATCGCTTGATCGGTTTGGAATACATGGATGAAATACTTGTAATGAACCACGGACAGATCATCGAGCGTGGAACTCATTCTCAACTTATTGACCAGGATTCTCTCTACCGTCATCTTCTATATTTGCAAAATCGTATACTTGCCGGGTAAATTCGATTTTTTATCTGCTTGCACCCCTTCTATGGAAGTGCTATAATCACATTTGTTCCCCTGAAACATTGACAACCAAACTATATGTAATCGGCGGGTGTATTTCAGTATTCCCCTATACCTGCCCAATGAATTGAAGAACTTGATCGAACTCCCAAACTCTAAACATCTTTCTTAGGAAATTAACCAGCCAAACAAGGTCTGGTCTTTTCACATCCCCATTCATTCCAGCGAAACCCATAAATATGCCACCAAAAACTTCAAATACGTCAGCACGTTCAAATAATTCACAAAGAAGAAGCCCAAATTCCAGAAATAATTCAACCCCCAGAAACAACGTTTCACAAGTTGTTACGCCTCCGCCGCCACCTGTTAACAACCCGCCCAACCATACCTCTCCGAGTACCCCCTTCATGTCAAAAGAGAGAAAAATGAAAATACTAGAGCTTGAGAACGAACCCCTCTCGAAACTCCGTGCCATGGCGAAGGATTTGAATATCGCCAATGCCAATCGATTAAAAAAAGAAACTCTCGCCATGATGATCCGCGAAGCGGAAGCCCAAAAGGAAGGGATTGAACTTCGCGGCGGTGTCCTTGAAATTCTAAATGAAGGTATCGGTTTTCTACGTCCCACCAATTATAGAAACAGCGACCAGGATGTTTACGTTTCGCAGGCGCAACTAAGGCGGTACGACCTTCGCGCAGGCGACCTTGTAATCGGGCAGGTTCGCCCCCCGCGTGAAAGTGAAAGGCACTTTGGTCTTCTCAAAGTAGAATCGATCAACGGCATTGACCCCGAAGACGCCGTCCGCAGACCTGTATTTGAAAACCTCACCCCGATCTTTCCCGATAAACGCTTTGACCTTGAAACCGACCCCAAGACCCTGGCTCCACGATTAATTAACCTGATCGCACCCATTGGTAGAGGACAGCGCGGCTTGATCGTTTCGCCGCCCAAGACGGGGAAAACCACCATCCTCAAACAGATCGCCAATTCGATCTCAACCAAATATCCCGATGTTCACCTGATCATCGCCCTGATCGGCGAACGCCCCGAAGAAGTGACCGACATGGATCGCTCTGTGGATGCAGAAGTAGTCGCCTCAACCTTCGATGAGCCGGTTACCTCACACGTCCGCACGGCAGAGCTTGCCCTCGACCGTGCCAAACGGTTGGTGGAAATTGGTCGCCATGTGGTCATTCTCATGGATTCGATCACCCGCCTCGCCCGTGCCTACAACCTGACGGTGAACCCCTCCGGACGCACTCTCTCTGGCGGTATGGATCCTTCTGCACTGTACCCGCCCAAACGATTCTTTGGTGCGGCTCGTAACGTGGAAGAAGGCGGGTCGCTCACCATCATTGCCACCTGTCTCGTCGATACAGGCTCCCGCCTCGATGACGTGGTCTACGAAGAATTCAAAGGCACCGGCAACATGGAATTGCACCTCTCACGCAAACTGCAAGAACGCCGCACTTTCCCCGCCGTGGATATCGAACGCTCCTCCACCCGCCGCGAAGACCTGCTGCTCGGACCCGACCTGCTTCAGCGCGTTTGGCTGTTGCGCCGCATGTTCGTGCAAATGACCTCTCCCCAACCCGCCGGTGCTGGTATGGATCCCTCCGTTGCCACAGAAGCCCTGCTCACCCGAATTGAAAAATCGAAGAACAATATTGAGTTCTTGGAAAACCTTACAAAAGACGCGTAACTTAGAAATAAATGAACCTGTTTGAAAGAATGAAAAAACTTTTCTCTTCACGTAAAACCACGCCAGAACAACCCATGGGTGTTCCTGCTGCCAATGAGCCAAAGACCGCTCCACGCCAGGATCAAACGAAGGGAAAGAAAACCGACCCCTTTAGCATTATCAGTTGGGGTATCACTGTTTTTCTGGTGATCAGCCTGCTGGGCGGAACCCTGTACTATAAAAGCACGCTTCCTCCCGTCGTTGTAACCGTTGCTCCACAAGCAACGCAGGAGACTTCACAATCAGATGGCAGTGCGCCCATTGCGGCAGACCCAGCCACAGTCACAGAAGGAGACGGGGGCTTCTTCCCCACCATCTTCCGCCAATTACAGGTCAAAACCAACATCCCCGAACGCCCGCGTTACGAACCGGTCACCTATCGCGTGGTGCGCGGCGATTCGATGTACGTGATCGCCGAAGATTTCAAGGTGACCTCCGAAACCATTCTCTACGTCAACGAACAATTGGACGACAACCCCCACAGTCTACGCCCTGGGATGGAGCTATCCATCCCGCCCATTGACGGTTTGTATTACACATGGAAAGAGAATGACACGTTTGAAAGCGTTGCCAAAGATCACTTTGCGAACGCGCAAGATATCATTGATTTCACCGGCAACCAAATTGACCTGACCGACCCCAAGGTGGAACCCGGCACGGTCATCTTCATCCCCGGCGGTTCGCGTGAACTGCGCAACTGGGCGGCAGACCTGCCCACAAATGAGCGCGGCGCAAATACCGGCACGGGTGGTTCGAACGCAGCCAATACCTGTGGCGGCGGACCTGTGGCTGGCGGCTTCGGCTGGCCCGCCGATGACCACACCCTCTCTGGCAATGCCTATGGACCTGGTCACCTTGGCATCGACATCAGCGCGCCAGAAGGCGTAAATGTATATGCCTCAGGCGCAGGTGTGGTTACCATGGCAGCCGGTGGCTGGAATTACGGCTATGGCAATGTAGTTCAGATCGATCATGGAAACGGCTACGTCACCGTTTACGCCCACTTAAGCTCCATCTTCGTTTCTCAATGTCAAACTGTTGGGCAGGGTACCGTGATCGGGCTGGCAGGCAACACGGGCAATTCCTTCGGATCACACCTTCACTTTGAGATCCGCATTGGCGGCGCCAACGTCAACCCGTACACCATCGTACAATAAAATAAATCCTAAAGGTCTTAAAGACCTTTAGGATTCCTGCTTATGAACGAAACCTCCCTCAAAAAACATCTTGCAAAATTAAACCTCGGGGGTCTGCGCTACTTTGAAACCATCGGCTCGACCAACGATGAAGCCCTCGCCTGGGCTGCCACCGGTGCAAATGATCTTTCGCTCGTCATTGCTGATGAACAGACACAAGGGCGCGGGCGGTTGGATCGGAAATGGTTCACCCCCAAAAACAGCGCCATTGCCATGAGCCTCATCCTGCGCCCCACCGCCCCCATGCGCCCGCATCTCTCCCGGACTGTAGGGCTGGCAGCCCTCTCCATAGCGGATGCCTGCCTGTCGCTTGGTCTGTCTCCCCAGATCAAATGGCCCAACGATATTCTTTTGAACGGGAAAAAAGTTGCCGGAATTTTGGTAGAAACGGTCTGGTCTGGGCACGATGTCGATTCACTGGTGGTCGGCATGGGCGTGAATGTGGAAGAAGCCTCTGTGCCCCCCGCAGACCTGCTCAAATTCCCTGCCACAAGCCTCGAAGAAATGCTCGGGACACTACCCCAGCGTGAAGACTTCATTTTCCGCACATTGGAAGCTCTTATTCGCTGGCGTGAAAAAATCAACAATCAAGCCTTCATACAAGCATGGGAAGAAAAACTTGCATTCCGTGGTGAAATAGTCAACATCAACGCAGAAGACGAAAAGCCCATTCACGGAATAGTAGATGGATTAGAATCAGATGGCAGCCTGCGCCTGAAAGATGAAAGCGGCAAACCCGTATCCATCCGCTTTGGGGATGTAAGTCTGCGTCCTTCCTCATGATATACTGATGAAAAAATAGAGGTAACCATGTTTGACGATCTTCGAAACGATGCGAACAGCCAATTTAATGAAGACCCGCAATCTGATTTTCAGTTTGGCGATTACACATCAGACGATAGCGCTGGTGGGTTTGACGATTCCGGGTACGAAACCCAGGCGCCAAACGTCCGCGCTCGACCCAAAAAATTCCTTGGCATGACCTCCGTGCAGCGTTTCGTGCTGGTCTTTTTGATGATGATGGCAACCTGTGTGCTTGGTTTCCTGTGCCTGTTCGCCACTGGCAGTATCAGTTTCTAATAGCGTTACTCTTCAAACGGAGCGGTGTTTAATATCTTTGGGAATCACCACTCAAAATGCCGCCAGAAAATAAAACCTTTCTTCTATTCGCCAGCAAAAGCCTTTTGCACACTTACAAACTAGTGGGGTTTACAAAAACGATCATCCTTTTTTCGGTTGTTGCGTTCTTTTCTGTGACGTTGATCATCATTCCCGTAAATATGCTGATGGGCGGCAGTATCCTGACGGGAATGGTTATTAACGTCATTGTTTGTATAACAATCATGCCATACCACCTATATCAAGTATTAAGCCTTTTGGTCGAATTGGATACACTGCGTATGGAAATATATGACACATCCATTCGCGATGAATTGACCAAAGCCTACAACCGCCGCTATTTTTTTGAAGCAACCCGCATCCTTGAAAACGAAGATTCACTCATTCCACCCAATACGTCCATCCTTTTGATAGACATTGACGATTTCAAATTATTAAATGATACCTACGGGCACGATGCCGGGGACCGCGCCTTGAAAACATTAACAGAACAATGTAACCTCATGTTTCGGAACTCGGATATATTTGCACGCTATGGCGGAGATGAATTTATATGCCTGCTGCCCCAGACCAACCACGAACAGGCGTACGAGATCGCAAAACGCACATCTGAAAGACTTTCAGATGTAAAGATAAAAGCAAAGGGAACGGAAATCCCCCTGCAAGCCAGCATCGGAGTTACCTCGTCCAACACAGAGCAAAAATTAAGTGACCTGATCTCCATGGCAGATCAAGCTTTGTACAAAGCCAAAAAATTGGGGAAAAACCGAATCGAGGCGCTATAAAAATAAAAAATCCCCGATGAAATCATCGGGGATTTTTTTATTAAACCAACTTGGGTTGGGGTTCCACTTCTTTTTCATCGATCTGCGCACCCGCCTTTTTCAGGTCTTCGGCTGAAATACGCGCCACCGATGCCACACTATCCCCCTCCTGCGGTTTGATGAGGTGAACGCCGCGTGTAGCCCGCCCTGACTGTTTCACATCCTTTACCTTCAAGCGAATCGCCACGCCGTTGGCGGTCATGATCGTCAAGTCATCGTCATTTTGCACCACGCGCGCCGCTGCGATCTTTCCGATCTCTTTCAGGGCTTTCTGGTCAATGGTAGATATGCCGCTTGTGGCACGTCCCTTGGGAGTGTACTCTGTAAGCGGAGTTTGCTTGCCAACGCCGCCAGCGGTGACAACCAACAATGCACCGTCCTTTTCAACCACGTCCATACTCGTAACGACATCATCCTTCTTTAATTTGATGCCCTGTACCCCTGCCGCCTGCCGTCCCATGGCGCGGACCTTGTCCTCACCGAAGCGCAACGCCTGCCCGTTCTCTGTGATGATAATGACCTCATCTTTGCCGGTTGTGAGACGTGCCCAGCCCAGAGTGTCACCCTCATCTAAATTCATGGCGATCAAGCCCGAAGGTCGTACAGCCGCGAACTCCTCCATGGCTACACGCTTCATGCGTCCACGCCCTGTCATCATCATACAAAACTGATTCTGTGTAAATTCTCGTACCGACAAAGCCGCCGTGATCTTTTCGTTGGGACCAAGCGCAAGAATATTAACCAGCGGAATGCCCTTGGTGGCACGATCAAGATCAGGGATTTGATAGACCTTTTCCGAATAGACCTTGCCCTTGTCTGAGAAGAAAAGCATGGTGTTGAGGCTGCGCGCCGGAATGAGCATCACAACTTCGTCTTCGTCTTTTGTGGCATGACCCTTCACCCCGCGCCCGCCACGGCTCTGCTGGCGGAAGGCAGTTGCCGCCACACGCTTGATGTATCCACGCTCGGTAAGGCTGACGAGTACAGACTCATCAGGCACAAGGTCTTCTTCGTGAATATCTTCCTTTGCTTCGGCAGAGATCTTGGTACGGCGGTCATCGCCGTATTTCTCTGCCAACTCAGCCATATCATCCTTGATAAGAGAAAGCACCTTATGCGGGTTGGCAAGCAGATCTTCAAGGTATTTAATGGTTTCAGAAACCTGCTTGTGTTCTTCTTCGATCTTCCAGCGTTCCAGTGCGGCAAGACGGCGCAACTGCATATCCAAGATCGCCTGCGCTTGAATTTCGCTCAGTTTGAAGCGCGTCATCAATGCCGATTTGGCTTTATCGGCATCTTCCGCTTCACGGATGACCTTGATGATCGCATCAATGCTGTTGAGTGCGAGCAGGTAGCCATCCAAAATATGCAGACGGGCTTTGGCTTTATTCAGGTCAAATTGAGAGCGGCGGGTAATCACCGTCTGACGATGATCAATAAAAATATGCAAAAGACGCTTAAGCGGTAAAGTGCGCGGCTCGCCTTCAACCAGCGAGAGCATTTGCACCCCAAAGGTCGATTGCAGCGCCGTATATTTATAAAGCTGGTTTAGCACCTTTTTGGGCTGTGCGTTACGTTTAAGCTCAATGATGATGCTCATGCCGCGCTTATCCGATTCATCGCGCAAGTCAGAGATCTGATCGATCTTATCATCACGAACAAGTTCTGCAATACGCTCGATCAAACTCGATTTATTAACCTGGTATGGAATTTCAGTAATATTGATCTGATAACGCCCGCCCTTCGTTTCTTCAATGTGAGCAATCCCGCGCATCACAATACGTCCGCGCCCGGTGCCATAAGCTGAAATAATGCCTTCCGTGCCCACGATCATACCGCCGGTCGGAAAGTCCGGTCCCTGCACAAACTTCATCAGGTCTTCCACATTGATATCATCAATGCGGTCATAATTCTCAATCAAATAATTGATCGCGCCCGCCAACTCACGCAAATTCTGCGGGGGAATATTCGTCGCCATACCCACTGCAATACCCGAAGCGCCATTCAACAATAAATTCGGGAGGCGAGCCGGAAGAACAAGCGGTTCCTGCAACGAATCATCGAAGTTCGGACCATAATCCACAGTCTCTTTTTCGAGGTCTTGCAGCATTTCTTCCGCCATCTTTTGCAGGCGGGCTTCGGTATAACGCATCGCAGCAGGGGCATCGCCATCCACCGAACCGAAGTTGCCCTGCCCATCCACCAGCATATAACGCATCGAAAAATCCTGCGCCATACGCGCCATCGATTCATACACAGCCGAGTCACCGTGCGGGTGATACTTACCCAACACCTCACCCACAATACGCGCCGATTTCTTGTAAGATGTATTCGAACGCAACCCCAACTCATGCATCGCATACAAAATACGGCGATGAACCGGTTTCATGCCGTCACGTGCATCGGGCAGCGCACGCGCCACGATCACGCTCATGGCATAATCAAGGTACGCCTCACGCATCTGCGCATCAATATCCACAGACTCGATATTTCCAGCGATCATATTCTCTTCAGCCATATAAAAATCCTTTTAAGAGCCAAAACCCGGAAAATTTCCGCCATTTTTCGCAAAACTGGCATAAAAAAACACGAAGCCGGGTAAAAAAACCTCGTGTTCATTAGATGAAGGAACTAAAATTTTATAGTGCAATTATACCACCCCCATCCGATTTTTGACGAAAAAAAGGAAGACTGCGCCTCCTCCCCCGCTCGAGCCTGATTCTACCCATCAAAAAAGACCCGCATCTGCGAGTCTCTCTGTGCCGAAGGAGGGACTTGAACCCTCATGAGCGTAAGCTCACTACGCCCTGAACGTAGCGCGTCTGCCAATTCCGCCACTTCGGCATACATAAGTTTGGCGGGATGTATTTTATCCCAAACGGGTGGAATGTCAATGCAAGCGTTTTGATTGATGGATAATGCCCAAGGTTTGAAATCAAAAGTGGTAGGGAAAACCCTACTGTGGAATTGCAACGAATCGTAATTGAATCACGTTAACCATACATACCTTTCAGAATTGTTTTGCAAATTCATTGCAGTACTGATAGGTGAGTATCTTTTCCAATTCAAAATGGTTATATTGTTATCAAAACGAAAGGAGTTGCAAAATGATCGTTCTCGGCGCCGTGGTGGTTGCAGCATTGCTTACCCTTGCAGGCACAAATCTGTATATTTCACAATACAGCCAGGATGAACTCAGTGACATGGGAGTTCAGGAGCAATGATGGAAGACCCCCCAATCAAATAGCCCGACGCATCTAAAAAGACGCGCCGGGCTTATTTTTTTCCAACAGTGGGAAAGTTTAGTTCAGGCGGGCAAGAATATCGTTGGATTCCATCAAAAGATAATCTACACCATCGTATTTGAATTCGGTGCCGCTGTACTTTGCAAAAAGAACCTTGTCTTTCGGCTTAAGGGTGATGCTTTCATCATCGCCAATGGCGACCACCTCTCCAGTTTGAGGTTTCTCTTTGGCAGAATCAGGTAAAAACAAGCCAGAAGCGGTTTTTGATTCCTGCTCAAGCGGTTTAATCAGAACACGAGTTCCAAGGGGTTGAATATTGATCTTAGCCATTTTCATTTCCTCAATTATTTGATACCCAAAAGGGAGTTGATCTGCGGACGGTTGAAGCCGACAATGATCTTGCCGCCAATATCGATCACAGGCACGCCCATCTGCCCGGAACGGCGGACCATATCACGAGCGGCAGCCTGATCGCGGCTGACGTCAATATCGGTGAATTTGATGCCCTTCTCGCGGAAGTAGGACTTTGCCATGGTGCAGAAGGAACAGGTGGGTGTACTAAACACGACCACCTTGGGTTGAATTTTATCTGTCATTTCATATCTCCAAAAAATTGATATATCAAATAGATGCAAGTACATGAAAGAAGTTGCAACCGAATTCTTAACGTTCCATATGAGGAAATTAGCCTTCCCTACCGCTCGGTAGGGAAGGCTAATTTGGGATATAATACGTGAGCGATACGGGCATGACAAGCCCATCAGCCAGGAAAGAAAAACCATGCAAATCACCCCGCTTTACACCTCAGTTGAGAAACAAATTGACCTGAAGGTCGGCACGATCATCCTCGAAAACCCCAATGGATGCCCAATAAACGAAACAAATTTATATATGATCAACTCAGAAGGGGATATTGTCTGGAAAGCCGAAAAACCAGCCCTTAATACCCTGTTCACAAAACTAAAACTTAATGAAGAAGATATGAGCCTCTCCACCTTTACCAATGGCGGACAATTCTGTGAACTCGAAATTGAAACGGGAAAAATCATCAGCAGTTCAAATTTCATGTAACTCAACCATTCCATAAAATGTTTATCCGAGAAAACCTTACGAAGCAAAAACTAAGATCAGGGCAGCCAGTTTATGGCGTTCTTTCCACATCGGAAGACCCTCAACTGGCAGAGTTATTCGGGTTGGCAGGTTTTGACTTTTACATGCTAGATGCCGAACACGGATTGATGGCGCCTTCACAAGTTGTAAATGTAGTGCGAGTCTGCGAATCTCTAAACGTAACCCCACTTATACGTATTGGCTCAAAAGACCCAAAGGCGGTTCTCCCCTATTTAGATGCCGGAATGATGGGTATTATGATGCCGGGTTTAGAGACTGCAGAAGATGTGCAAATGCTGGTGGATGCCGTCAAATACCCGCCGCTTGGTAAGCGCGGAATGGGGATTACCCGTGCCTCACGCTATAAGGTTGTGGGAAATGAAGCCGTGGAGTTCATCAACTTCTCCAATGAGCAGACGATGGTCATCCCGCAATTTGAAGATGCAAAGCTGGCTAAAAATTTTGAAGAGATATTCGCCCACCCAGGCGTGGATGCAGTTGTGATCGGTCCGCGTGACCTTTCTCTTAATATGGGCTTTCCTGACGGGCATAACCACCCTGAAGTGCAAAACATGATCGACGATGTGATTGCCCTTTGCAAGAAAAACAACCTCACAGCAGGGATCACGGCTGGCACGCGTGCAGATGCAGCAGTGCAGGTAACACGCGGAGCAAGCATGATATTGGGTATTGCTCAACTGATTGTAACAGCGGGCTCCAAAGCCTTTTTGCCGGAAAGTTAATAAAATGGAACAAGCGCCTCTCGGTTTTGTACTTGTATTTCTTTTGTTTAGCTTTATCTTTCTTTCAAACAGTTATAAGCTCTGGTTTAGAACAGAAGGATATTACAAAGACCTCTACAACAGCCTCGTCAACGAAAAGACGCCTTACCCATTCAAGAATTTCTTTTTGAAACGGCTGGAAAACAAGCAAAGCTGGCTGTTTTGGCAAAAGGCATTTAGCCTGCTTGGTATTGTGGCTGTTGTTTCGATGGATGTTTTGGTAGTAATGGCGTACTTAAAGTAAAACAAACCACAAAGTATCACCAAGTTGCACAAAGGAAAAAACCCTCGTGGCACTTCGTGACCCGTCGTGGTGAAAAGAATTTTCACAAGGAGTCTCACTTGAAAATCATCGCATGTATCAAGCAAGTCCCCGACTCGGAGGCGAAGGTAAAAGCCGAAGGCGGGCAGGTCTCATGGGGCGACGCGCCGCTGGTCATCAACCCGTTCGATGAATATGCGGTTGAAGGCGCGTTACAGCAGAAGGAAGCCACGGGTGGAACCGTCACTGCCTTGTGCGTCGGACCCGAGTCCGCGAAGGAGGCGCTCAAGCACGCCCTCGCCATGGGTGCAGATGAAGCCATCCTCGTTTCAGATGCGGCGTTGAGTGACCTCGACACCGTCGGTGCGGCGAAAGTGCTTGCAGCGGCAATCAAGAAAGTTGGCGATGCCGATATGGTCGTCTTCGGTCGGCAGACACTCGACAATGGCGCCGGGCTCACTCCGCCGCAGACTGCAAGGCTTCTAGGTTATCCCATGCTTGGGTTGGCTGGCAGCATCAAGGTCGAAGGAAGCGCCGTGACCGTTGAACGCGTCCTCGAGGAAGGTCGGCAGATCATGAAAGCCAATCTGCCCGCAGTGCTGAGCGTCGTGCAAAGCATTGGCGAACCGCGCTACCCGTCGTTCATGGGCATCCGCAAAGCCTCCAAGGCGAACATCCCCGTTTGGTCTTTGGCAGACCTCGGCATTAGCGCCCCCGCCGTGGTTGTGACCCGCAGCGAGTTGATCACCCCGCCCACAAACACGCGCGAAGTGGAAATGATCACCGGTGAAAGCCCTGCCGAGATCGCCGAAAAACTCGCCGACAAAATCATCGCGGAGAAGGTGCTATGAAAACTTTTGTTTATATCGATCACTTCAAAGGGGATGTTCAGCCCGCTTCGTGGGAAGCGCTCGGTCTCGCAAAAAGTTTTGGCACAGCCGTTGCGTTGGTGTTTGGAAATGGTGTAGATGAAGTTGCCAAAGCCGCTGTGGAATATGGCGCGGATGAAGTCCTTGTTGCGGATGATGCCTCGCTGGCAGATTACCGCGCTGAGACGTATGCTTCCACACTCTCCGCGCTCGCCTCTTCCCAAAGCCCGAACCTGATCCTGCTCCCGACCACTTCGCGAACCCGTGAGCTTGCCGCCATGGCAGCCGTGGACTTGAACACTGGCGTGTTGACCGATCTCGTCGGTCTCGAAGCGAACGGCGATTCATTTGTGGCGACCCGCCCGATCTACGAAGGCAAGTTGATGGAAAAGACCGTCTGCACGGGCAAGCCTGTGATGGCGACCATTCGCGGACGTGCCTTCCCGAAGCCTGAGCGTGAAGCAGGCAAAAGCGGAACCATCACCAAGGTTGCGGCGGCGGGTGAAGCGAAATCATCTGTTGAAGGCTACTCTGCCTCTGAAAGCGCCGTCAATTTGGGCGATGCCTCTGTCATTGTTTCTGGTGGACGCGGCGTTTCGAACAACCCATCCCTCACCCCACCCGCAGGCATGGACGAGAAACAAGCCGAAGTCTGGCGCGCCCAGCAGGGCTTTGCCTTGGTCACCGACCTGGCGCAATTGCTCGGCGGCGCTGTGGGTGCCTCTCGCGCCGCGGTGGACGGTGGTTACATCCCCTACGCTCATCAAGTCGGGCAGACCGGCAAAGTCGTTGCACCTGATCTGTATATTGCCGCTGGTATCTCTGGCGCGATTCAGCATTTGGTCGGCATGCGCAATGCCAAAGTTATCGTCGCAATCAATAAAGACGCCGATGCGCCCATCTTCAAGCAAGCCCGCTACGGCGTGGTGGGAGATCTGTTCCAGATATTACCTGCGCTGACCGAGGCGATGAAGAAGAAGTTGGGGAAGTAATTCGTAATTGGTAAAAAGACCTCCAAAGTCAATGTTGACTTCGGAGGTCTTCTTTATTCCCCAAATCCGGCGGGCGGGATGCCAAGTCCTTGAATAAGCCTCGCCCAAAAATTGACCTGTGCCGCCGTGCTGACGAGAATCACAAATTCCCGTTCGGTGAAGGCGGCTTTTACTTTTCCGACAACATCGGGGTGGAACTTTAACGGCGTGGCAGAAATAAGGCGGGTGTAAGCAATTGCCAATTTTTCACGCTCAGAAAAAGAGGCGATGATTTCAAAATCACCGCGCAGGGATTCTGCTTCTTCGTCAGTAATGCCATACTTGCTGTATTCATGTGAGTTCATGTCTACACAGAAGGGGCAGGCAACCGCATTTGAAGCCGACATCCGAATGAGTTTCAGCATACGTTTATCCATATGCCCATCTTCATGAGCGACAAGCGCTTCCATGATGCCAGAACCGACGGCGGCTTTGGGATACCACGAGAGAATGCGCGGTGGGAGCATCATTTTACCGGTGATCTTTTCAGATAATAAGATGCCAAGTTTTAGAAAGAAAGGTATACGAGGAGGTTGTGGGATAAACGACATATCCTGATTATACGGCAGGTCTGTGTAGCGGTTTTGTAACGGTAAATCCATATAATCGGGGTCAAGATACGGTTGCCAGTTCATTCAACCAAAAGTACCAAAACAACAAAAAAAGGACTTCGGTACTCTTTTGAATTGAAAAAGTATCCGTAAAATTCAACCTGCGAATTAATTTATAAATAGGAGAAAAAGTTTAATGTATACCCCGCGCGTACGTAATCTTCTTGCGATGTTTTTAATGGTCTTCGTGCTTATGGCATGTGGGCTTCCCACAGCAGAAGAATCTTCTGCAACCGAAGCCGCCCCGGCAACCGAAGCTGCACCCTCAACCGAAAGCGCTCCCCCTGCTGAAGCTCCCCCCATTCAGCATACTGATATTCCCGTCAATTTCCCGGAAGATCAGAGCGGCGAAGCTAGTGATTTCAACTCTTCAAAAATTCTCGAAAACAAGACCCCCATTGGCGGCGACCGCTTTACCTTTGGTCGTTTTGAGCGTCCTTTCAACGCAAACACAATGGATACTTACTTCCCCGAACTGGACATTATCGATAGCTGGGTCTTTCAGGATGATATGTGGATCTATGGGCGAATTCTTCTCATTGATCTTTCCAGTGGATCAAACGCCCAGTATGCGGTTGAAATCGACACAAACCTAAACGGAAAAGCCGAATGGCTGATCGTGGCAGACAAACCCACCACCACCGATTGGACTGTGAGCGGTGTACGTGTGTATCAAGATGCCAACCAAAACGTAGGCGGCGAATCTCCAGCACTTACCGATGAAAAACCAGCCGATAGTGATGGATTTGAGACTCTTTTCTTCGACCAAGGTACGGGTGAAAATCCCGATACGGCATGGGTGCGAATCTCTCCCAACGACCCAAATATGATCGAATTTGCCATCAATCGTGCAGCACTCAAGGAAACCAGCAAATACCTTATCAATTTTTGGGCTGCCCACAACATTGACCCAACCACCTTTGACCTGAATGATGCCTACTCACATGAACAGGCTGGAGCTGCCGACATTGGGTTGCCCAATTTCTATCCCATCAAAGATGTGGCTGAAATCGATAATACCTGCCGCATGGCTGTTGGTTTTCAGCCTACTGGCAAAGAGCCTGGAATTTGTCTACTCCCGACCCGAGATGTGCAAGTTGATCCTGTACCTGGCGGCGGCGGCGGATTTACCTGTCCAATTGACACAATTCTACTTTGTGACAACAATGGTCAGAATTGCGTCTGTTTTATAGTGCCAAAGTAATTACCATACGCGACAAAATAAAAACTGGAGAGAGTTCTCTCCAGTTTTTATTTTGTCAGAAGGCTGAAAAGGCTGAGGAGATGGAAAATTTTAGAAGCGCAAGATCAAGCCCAAAATCAAGTTTGATGCGATTGAGCATTTTGATGAAAACCCTTTTGGCTGGGAATATCAGCCAAAGCCAAAAAGATTGAGAGATTTCGCCTCTTTCTAGATGTTCGAGCTGCTTCTAACCATCTACATACCATCCACAAGGATGGTTTTTTCCTTGACAAAACCGGAGATTTGCATAAAATACTCCATATACCATCCACACAGATGGTTCATGGAGTATAAAAATGACTGAGACAGAGAAAATTACCATCAATGTAGGCGCCGTAGACCTCGGCAAGATCGATTTGTTGGTCGAGCAAGGGCATTACTCGAACCGTACCGACTTCATTCGTTCGGCGATCCGCTCACAGTTAGATAAGCACGTAATTGAGGTGCAGCAAGCGGTCACCCGCCATTCGTTTGGGGTGGGCGCATTTGCACATTCCTTGGAGGATTTTGAACGCTACAAAACCAAGGGTGAAAAGATCAAGGTCGATGTGTTAGGTGTATATCACATCTCTAGTGATGTGCCCGTGGCGCTTGTTCTTGAAGTGATCGATAGCATAAAAGTGTATGGCATCTTTCAGGCACGTAATGAAATAAAAGATGCGCTTGAAAAAGCTGAAAAAATTCGATAGGAGATTTAACGAAATGAAAAAGTTCCTTCCCAACCTTGTATATTTACTTCTCAACCTGCCGCTGGGCGTTCTATACTTCACCATTCTGGTTGCCGGTTTTTCGCTTGGCATTGGACTTTCTATCACGCTGATCGGTCTGCCGATCTTGTTCGCGATGATCTTCATCACCTACCTGCTTGGCGACTTTGACCGGCTCATTACTGCCAAGTTGCTCGGTTTGCAAATCGCCAAGCCCGAGGCGCGCCCATCCAACAAAGAAACGATCACGGCAATCCTTGCCTCGCAGTTAAAAAGCGCAGAGTTTTGGAAGCAGTTCGGTTATTTATTGCTGAAAATGCCGCTTGGGATCATTTCTTTTACAGTGGCAATCACATTCGTAAGTGTCAGCCTGGCATTGATCGGTACACCCATCGTTCTAAACAACGTTCCCGACGCGCAGTTCATGCTTTGGAACGGGTATCAGATTACATCCATCCCTGAAGCACTGCTTGTTTCCGTGGCAGGACTTGCTCTAGGAGCGCTTTCAGTGCTATTGGTGAACGGTCTGGCGAAGCTGATGGGCAATATCAACGCTTGGGCGTTGGGCAGTGCAGAATAACACCTGCCTGAAAATATGAGGAGGCTCGCGTGAACAACAATATTCAATTCCGTCCATTTGCCGGGCGCGAAGATTTTGCCAAAATGGCGAAGCTGATCCAAGAGATTTCAATCGCAGAGAACACCCAAAGCTGGACAACTGCTGAAGATGTTGAACGCAATTACAACCACCTCGAAAACTCAACCCCTGAGATAGACATGCTTATGGTTGAAGACGGGCAGGGCGAACTGGTTGCCTACGTCCGTGTGGGCTGGGAACTGGATGATGAGCAGCGCCAGGTTTTCAGTTTTCCGCTCAACCTTCACCCCTCAGTAAGAACAATAGAACTTCACTCCTATTTACTGGGTTGGGTGGAAAAGCGCTCACGAGAGATCGCCTCCAAATCTGCGGTTTCGAACAAGCATGTCTTGCGGGCTTTTCTGCGAAACCTCGACCAAGATGATATGCTGCGCACTGCGCTGGAAGAGCATGGCTTCAACACTGTCCGCTTTATGAACCGAATGACACGCGACCTGAACGAACCTATCGAAGTGCCATCTCTACCCGCCGGGCTGGAAGTTCGTGCAGTACAGGCAGATCAATATCGCACCGTCGTCGATGCTCTGGATAAAGCATTCAAGGATCATTGGGGTCATAGTCCCCTGTCTGAAGCCAACTATCAAGCATGGGTAGCCGATCCAATATTCCAACCTTCGCTCTGGCAAGTCGCATGGGATGGCGGCGAAGTTGTGGCAGGGGTATTGAACACGGTGGACGAAGAAGCAAATAAACAATTCAACTTAAAGCGCGGTCTGACCGATCCAATCTTCACCCGCCGCCCGTGGCGCAAGCGTGGTCTCGCCCGCGCTCTGCTCATGCGCAGCCTGCAAATGTTCAAAGACATGGGTATGACTGAAGCCATGCTCGGTGTGGATACACAAAATCCCAGCGGTGCATTTGCCCTGTATGAAAGCTGCAGCTTCAAACCCATTCTACGAAGCGCAATTTACGAAAAAAATATTGTTCCTTAAAAGGTTTCACCCATGAACATCATTCAACACTCAGACTCTACCTTATTGGTTCGCTTGTGGTCTGCCATTTGGAAAATACTTGTCTTTACAATTCTTTGGGGCGTTGCCGCCGCACCATTCATTGTTCCGTTCAGTAAATATTTCGAGAAACTCGATCTAAGCCACCCGCTTCAAATGCGCGTGTATTATGATTTTTCTTCTTTTGCAGTCCTACTATTTTCCACCTGGGTTATGATGCATTTTATTGAGCATCGCTCCTGGATCGAAATAGGATTCAAGAATATCAACCCAGGCACGGACCTATTATTTGGCATATTAGGCGGAGTAATATGGCTGGCTATCCCAATCGGTGTATTGGCACTATTAGGTCTGGTTCATTTACAATCAGGCGGACAATTACAGATCACCCCTATTTTGTGGGCTGCATCTGCCATGATTCTTAATGTTGCCGCACAGGAGGTGTTAGGCAGAGGATATATTTTTATTACCCTCGAAAAGAATTTTGGTAGTTACTGGGCGATATTTATCTCTGCGATTATATTTATGCTCTATCACATTGGAGCGTTCAAAGGAGAGTGGCTGCCTGCTTTGAACGTTTTCCTAGCTGGTATTTTATTTGCCGTTGCCTATAAAGTTAGCGGCAACAATTTATGGCTGCCCATTGGGCTGCATTTTGCCTGGAACTTTTTACTTGGTCCTGTATTTGGCCTGTCCATTAGCGGACAGGAACAATGGAGTTCCGCATGGCATATCTTAAGAATTAAAGGACCCACATTACTTACAGGAGGTTCTTTTGGTATTGAAGGAAGCATTATAACCCTAGCCACAACCATTGCAATGACAGCCATTATCTACTTTAATTTATCTTCAACAAAATAAAAGACAGCAAGCACGGGGAACTCTCGCAATACCTAGTTTATAATTATTATATGATGTATTTAAAATCGTTCAACGATATGATTCAAAAAATCCACCCAGTGCTTTGGCGGGTTATATGCTTAGTTACTGCGGTGATATTTTTTTCGCTCATGTTAGTTCCCAATCTTTCCCGTCCGACCAGCATGTCATTACGAACCGGTTTTGGTATTGTAATTCCTTCGGTCGGCATTGTGTTACTCATCGTATTCTCTATTCCAGGGAGACTGGGAAAGATTATCAGCTTGAGTACAGTCATGTCCATCTTTGCATTGTCATTGGCTGGGCTATGGGCAAGCGGACAAACTCTCTCCATCATGATCAATGGATTAATTCCCATCAGTGATGCGGTCAGCTATTACACAGATGCCCTCCGTATTTCGTACGGAATGTCAATATCCGATTTCACTGCCATGCGTCCGCTTTTTGCAAGCTTTCTCTCTTTTTTACTTTTTATCACGGGTCGAAATCTCATTACGGCGCTTGCCATTGTGACGGCAATCGCGGGGCTGGCAAGTTTCCTTTCTTCCAAAGAAATTCAGCGCACACATGGTCCGGTAGCCGCTGTCTTTTTCCTGATTCTGATGTTTCTCTATTTTCGCCACCACAGCGGCACGACCATGACTGAATCGTTCGGGTTGCCTGTGAGTCTGTTGGGTTTGGGGTTGATCTGGGGGGGAGTTCGCAAAGAAAAGCAATGGGAAGTTCTGACAGGCATTGCATTGATCGCACTCGCGTTGAATATTCGTCCAGGCGCAATGTTTGTACTGCCTGCGCTCCTGATCTGGGGCGGGTTTGTTTTTCGAGCCAAGGGTCGGTTCTCGTTCCGATTTTTTATTTTGGGCGCTATATTAACAGCATCCGCTTTTATTTTGAACAATATAATGATCCGCATTTTGGCAGGACCAAACGCCTCTGCTTTCTCCAATTTTTCATGGGCACTATATGGGCTGGTTTCGGGCGGAAAATCATGGACATATATATTTGAAGCCAATCCCGAAGGCTTTGAAACAACATCGGTATACCAATTAATTCTTGCCCAATTTCTTCAACATCCAGAATTGGCGCTACAGGGAGCCATAAAGTATTGGCGTTTTTTCTTTTCAAGCAGTTGGTACAACGCATATTCATTTGTCGGGGGTGGGAATTACTGGGTAAATGAAGCAGCACGGTATGGTATGTACCTATTAAATGGGATCGGGATTTACCATTGGTGGAAAAATAGAACAGACCCTTATGCCAGCCTTGCCATTTTCGGTGCGCTGGGGGTGTTGGCGTCCGTTCCGTTTGTACCACCCACAGATGCTTACCGCGTTCGCCTGTACGCAGCAACCATTCCATTTTTTGCCTTGCTTCCTGCTATGGGGATGTATTCCCTTTTCAAAAACTTAAAATTCAAATGGCTTGCATGGGAAATGGAATCGTCCTTATTTCAGCCAAACTCCATTGCAACCCTTTCGGGCATTCTTCTCTTCTTCACAATCATCCCTGCCATCCTGCTTCAATCTACAGATCAAAGATTTAACCTGCCTGCGGTTGCCTGCCCGAATTCAAGTTCACTGATCGTGGTCAATTTCGATAAAGGGACATACATCAATATTCATCGTGGAAATGTGGAGTTTCTTGATTGGATGCCAAACTACCACGTCGGTCTTTTTCGCAACAACGCCCATGATCTGGCTGATTTGAATCTTACCTGGCAGCTTAAGGAGATTAATCCACCCGCTACTCTCATTGCCACTCTAGACCTCGCCTCAAATCATGAGGCATTGATCATTGTCGATTCAAAGCTGCTCCCCCCACCTGGAGTGCAGCTTTCCATGTGCGGCACATGGGAAACTGAGCCTGAACTAACCGCTTTCAATATTTTTCATGCCGAATCAATTGAGATCGTAAAAAGAGTTGATGCTACGGATCAAGGGTTGCCCTAAGAAAAACCCGTGGTATAATTTTGCCCGCTGTCCAGTTGGAGAGGTCGCGTAGTTGGCTTAGCGCGCACGCTTGGAAAGCGTGTAACCCACAAAGGTTCGCGGGTTCGAATCCCGCCCTCTCCGCCACACTCAAGCCCCTCAAATTGAGGGGCTTATTTATTCAAAAAACTTATGTTCAACCCCATCGAATACCTTATCCAAAATATTTCCTGGTATGAGCCGATCTACAATATTGCATGGGTTCTATTCATGACGTATGTGCTCATACTGCCCCCGCTGGCTGTTTTCGCTTTTCAAAAAATTGCATGGTTAAGATCATTACTTCCGCCCAGATCATGGGAACAACACCGCCGCACTTACCCTCACCTTATTGGTGCGGCAATGGTCATCTTTTCCTTCCGCCTCGTGCCCTATTGGATATTCAATGACAAGATCTTGCATTTCCTTGGCGGCGGGATCGCAATCGCATTGGTTTATGAATATTTCATCCTAAACTTGAACATCCGCGAGGGCAACGGAATGATTAGTTTGAGAGCTTTTACCGAAAATAGATTTAGTTACCTTGTTGCCAATCTTTTCCTCTTGATGTTTTTCTCTTCGTTTTTCAGCGTGTTTTCTGAATTGTACGAATTTGCATCCAAGTATCTTGCAGGGTATCAGTTTGACAGCAGCGGTTTTGACACATGGATGGATATTATGGCGAATATGGCAGGTGCGTTCCTTGGGTATCTCCTCATCTGGCTCAGGAAATATGCAATAAAAAAGACCCAAGCATAACGCTTGGGTCTTTTTTATTGCAAGTTGTCGTTATGGGGTTGTTTCAGTTTCAGGAACTGGCATGCCCGCATGAACGGTCAGGCTGGCAGAAAGCGCCGCATCGTGACCGGGAACATCCTGCGATTCAGCAATGAACTGGTACAACAGGGAAGAAGTCCATTTACCACCACCGAGAATATCTGTGCCGGTAGAAGCTTCGTCTGCACGGCGTGAACCGGCGAGGATACCTTCATAACTGCTCATATCCAACTGTGCCGGGGATACTGCAAGGTTTACAGAATGGCAAGAGGCGCAGGACATGGAACCGGAATACCACAAGTTTGCCCTGGTAAACAGCGGCAGCACTTCTTCAAAAGTGGTTTCGCAGGTCACGCCAGCCGTATCGGTAAACTGGAAGGTGTCAGATTCAGGAGAACCCGCTTCGACCCAGGCACCGATCAGGTCGGTGGCAGCGACTTCACAGGAGTCTGAAGCGGCGGCGGGAGCCGCATCCATTTGCATGGCGGGCATGGTGGCAGGGATCAAGGTTGGGACGGGGGTAGTTTCAGGAAGCGTGCTCCCGCGCTGACAATTGAGCGAGAAGCCACATGCATTCACAAAAACAATCGCAACCCAAATCATAACGCCAACAAGGAAAACCATCAGAGCACTGTAAATATAGCGTTTTACATCGTCATTCATAATCCAGCCTCCCTATTCCGATGCCGCAATCGTACGCAGGTAGTTGACAACATCCCAACGTTCGCGCACGGATAGGTTTTCATTCAATGGCGGCATCTGCCCTGAGAATTGCTTTTCAGGGAACAGGGTGTTATTTGGATTCCAGATGCCGTTTGTGATGGTCAGGAACATGCTTCCATCAGATTTAACTTGAACCGCTTCACTGGTGAGGTCGGCTGGTTTCTTTTTCACAAGGAAGGCAGCTACAGTGCCGTCGCCTTTTCCGCCTGCGCCATGACACATGGCGCAATGGATCTGATAAAGCTCAGCGCCGCGGGCTATGGATGTTTCATCTGCAGGGACTGGGTTTTCAGGCTCGCCCATGCCGGGGAGATATGCAACGCCTTCCACTGGAACAGAGCGAGCGGGGACGGGAAGCGGTTGCTCCTGGTCATCATAGGAGGATTGCAGTTCCATGAAAACCAACCAGTCGATCTTGATGACATCATAGGCAAACGTCATAAGGATGGCGCCAATGACAAGCAACGCAGCAAATACTGCCAGTAATTGTTTAAAAAGTCTCATAGGTGTTGTGCCTCCACGTGCGCTATAGATTCAGCGCCAAGTTTTTTCAAGGCATCTGTAACCTTCTTTTCGTCTACGTGAGAACATTCGACCAGGATGGCGATCTTGCCATCACTGATCTCAGGAACGTATTTCATCGGGCGATAGTTTGGGAAGAAGCTATCAAGGAAAACGCCCAAAAAGGTGGAAAGCAGCATACCGAGCATGGTCAATTCGAATAATACAACAACGCTGGGAGGTCCAGGGGTAAAGGAATGTGTATTGACTTGTATTGGGAAAGGGTATTGATAAGGCGAACCAAATGCCAGAAATGCGCCTGCAGCAAAACCAAGTATGGCGCCGCCCATGGCAATGCGGGGAACATTCGTCCATTGAGCAGGGCGCCCAAGCATCGCTTCAGTTACAGGAACACCTGAGATGACGTTCATGCATTCGTCGCGAACACCCAAGGCACGGAGCTGTTCAACCGCATCCGCAGAAGGTTCGAGGTCTGAAAAGACCGCGAGCAGATCGACAACTTTGTTTTCTTCAGTCATCGTATCCTCCTATTCCAATTCGCTGACCGAAACAACGGTCTCGCGTCCAAATTTCTTGAGTTCATGTGCCATCTGCCCTTCCTGCACTTCCCAAACAGGGATGAGAGGAATGACCTTGGAGGCAAGCACATAAAGCAGAATGAACAAAGCCAGGGTGCCAATTCCCAAAGGAATTTCAGCGCCGGGGTTGTACATGCGCCAGGTGAAAGGCATACGGTTGATGGTCAATGAAATGGGAACGATGATATAGCGTTCGAACCACATGCCTACATTGATGATCAAACCGACAGTGGATACCAACCAGGGAGTGGCGCGCCACTTGGCATTCCATAAAATCGCCCATGGCACAACAATATTACAGAACAACATGCCAAACCACATCCAACCCAGGGGACCGGCTTCATGGAAATGCAGTAACTGATGCGTCCATTTGTCGCCGCCATACCACTGCACCATGTAGTCATTGAAGAAGAAGTACGCCCACGCCATGGAGATGATCAGCATCAATTTGCCGATTGCATCAAAGTGTTCTCCACGGATGAAGTAATCCATGTGCTTCATGTTGCTGCGAATGACTGCCAACACCACTACAGCCGCACCCATACCTGAGTGCAAAGCACCCACAATGAAGTACGGACCAAAGATGGTGGAATTCCAACCCGGGCGGGTTGCCGCTGCAAAGTCCCAAGACACGATAGTGTGGACGGAGAACATCACTGGGATGATCGCAAATGCGAAGATATTCATTGCATTGCGGAGGTGCGCCCACTCACCCTCAGTACCACGGAAACCGAGAGCAAGTACCTTGTACAAACTCTTGCGCCAGCCAGTGGAACGATCACGCGCCATTGCTACATCAGGGATGAGCGGCAGGAAGAGGTACATGGTGGAAGAAAGCAAGTAGGTCGTAATCGCCAGCAAGTCCCATGTAAGCGGGGAGTGCAGGTTGGGCCACAGCATACGTTGATTCGGGTAGGGGAAGAGCCAATAGGAAAGCCACACACGACCCATATGCATGAAGACGCTAAAGCCAGCCTGCACAAGACCGAAGGTGGTCATCAATTCCGCGGCGCGGGTAAATGGGCGGCGAAACTCCGCTTTGAATACGCGGAGAATGGCTGAAATGAAGGTACCCGCATGGCTGATACCGATCCAAAACACGGTATTGACAAGGAAGATACCCCAGTATGACGGGCGGTTTACACCTGCAATACCGAGACCTTCAGCAATCATCTTCGCCCAGGTATAAACCAAGCCGTAAGCCACAATGGCGCTAAGCACAATCACTACGGTCCAGAATTTCCAGGTTGGTTTTCCGGTCATGGATTCCATGACCATATCGTTCATAACTCCGCGTGGAAGCGGGTCGAGCATGAGGTGCTTTTCGCGGAAATGCTCTTCTGAATGAGCATGACCCGCGTCATGTTTATGATCTGCCATAATTACCCTCCCTTGAAGTAGGTCACGTTCGGAAGCGTGCCAAGTTCTTCAAGATGTTTGACGCCATGACCCTTGTGAGCCAGTTGTGAAACCAGTGACTGTGGGTTATCTACGCGTCCAAAAACGATCGCATTTGCGGGGCATGCTTGCGCACAAGCGGTGGTGAACTCGCCATCCGCCACTTCACGTCCTTCAGACTTCGCCTTATCCTGTGCCTTGTGAATGCGTTGGATACAGAAAGTACACTTCTCCATCACACCACGACGGCGAACAGTGACATCGGGGTTGAACTGGTTGGGAAGCGGCTCAGGGCGCTCGTAATCACGCCAGTTAAAGGAACGCACCTGGTAAGGGCAGTTGTTCGCGCAATAGCGTGTACCCACACAGCGGTTGTACACCTGCAAGTTAAGCGACTCAGCCGTGGAATGAACCGTTGCAAACGCAGGGCAAACCGGTTCACATGGTGCAGAACCGCACTGCTGGCACAGCATAGGCTGGTTGGGGGTCATCTTTACTTCAGGGTATTCACCCTCCCAAAAACGTTCAATGCGGATCCAGTGCATGGAACGACCATAGCCTGAATCCTCTTCACCAACAAAGGTGACGTTATTTTCCATCGCACAGGCGGCTACACAAGCCTGACATCCGGTGCAGATATCCTGATTGATGACCATACCCCATTTGCCGGTTTCTTCGGCGCTCATCTTAATTTCTTCGGGTCTAATCATGATTAATGCTCCTCACCAAGAGAATCGCCGTACACGCCCATGGTGCTTTCGAGGCGAGAGAGACCAATACCGCGGGCAGCACTCTTCACTTTTTCAACTTTAACTTTCATACCACCAAATGTAATATCGCCTGCTTCATTGAAATGAGCACCGAGCAGGTCGGCGGGGTTGGCGCCGCGATTTTCAGCGTAGCGACCATAAGCAGTGTGACCCTGACCGAACGGCATGGCAATCGTATCGGGGCGAATGGCGGGGTACAAATAAACGTAGGCTTCCACTTCACCAGCTTCACTAATGACCTTCACCACGTCATCATCATGCAAGCCAAGTTCATGGGCAGTTTCAGGGTTGATCTCAACCCAGGTATTCCACATCACGGTAGTGGTGGGGTCGGCAAGTTCCTGCAACCAGGGTTTGTTTGCGCCTGCTTCAGCCATGGTGGGAGAAACGAACGGCACAAAGAAGAATTCACCTTCACCGGCAAACTCTGCTTCAGAACCCTTGAAGTTATTATTCAACACAGCAGAACCGTCCAGCGAAACACGGGCGTCCACATTTTTGAACCAGCCGCCGTGCTGTTGGAAGTACGCCATAAAGGTAACGGGGTCTGCTGCCGAGAAGGAGCCGTCTGCCTCAGCCATGAGAGCTGAAACTTTGGTTTCGATGAATTCAACTTCATCCTTGAAAGGCAGAGCTTCGGCGAACTTTCCGCCAGCCAGTTGAGCCGCAGCGATCAACACGTCGGCTGTGGCGCGGGTATCGTAGTAGGGAGAAACAACAGGCTGGGCGCCCGAAAGCACGGGTTTGTCAGAGCCGGTGGCTACACGCTGGTAACCCCAAGACTCAAGTCCATGATGATCGGGGAAAACATACTTCGCTTCAGCGGCTGTTTCATCGGGGAAGGTGGCAAAGGAAATGACCTGTTCAACGCTTCCGAGGGCTTCTTTGAAACCAAGTGAAGCGGGCACTTCAAATACAGGGTTGACACCATGAACGAACAAAACCTTGAAGGCGCCGCTCTTCATTTTCTCAACGAACGATTTCATTTCCTGGGCAGAAGCCGGGCGGTTGTATTCGGTCTGCATAGGGGCAAGACCAGAAAGATAAACGCCGCCAGCCTGACCAAAGTTATCAGAAAGGGCATTCAAAGCGAGAACCGCTTCGGCAACTTCCAAGCCATTGGATTGGGCAAGCGCCGCGCCGCCAGGAATGGCGAGGACTTTGCGAGTGGCGAACATGGCTGCCAACTCTTCAAGCGCTTCCAACTCAACCCCAGCCTGTTCAGCGACATCGGCAGGGTTCACGCTGGAAAATGCGCGAGGCATTGCGCCGCCGCGAGCTTCAGCGGCGAGTTTGCCAATTGCTAAGGCAACCAAGCCCTCAGTCCCGGGGCGAACCGGCACCCAGTGATCAGCTTTCGCGCCCGTGGCAGACATTCTGGCTTCAAACTGAACAAAAGCGCCGCGTAGTTTGGTTTCGCCTTCACGCAGACCAACAAAGCCGCGAGTATATGGAAGCGGGGAAAGCCATGTTTCGAGGAAGTTTGCACCAAAGGAGAATACAACTTCTGCCCCATTAATATCGAACCAGGGCAAGCCAGCCTGACCAAACAGGTTTTCAGCGGCTTTGCTCAGGGTCGCGCGGGATTCGAACATACCTAATGCGCCGAAACGAACAGGAGCATTCATGCCAGTGGCAGATGCGAGTTCGCTTACCAGATCAAAAAGATGATCTGGAGCCATGCCCATGAGAAAGGCAATTTCATTCGGCTTGTAGTTTTTGAGAGCGTCGGCAACAGCCTGAATGGCGCTGTCCCAATCACCTGTGGATGGACCCTGAACACGGTCTGGGTTGTACAACCCCTGAAGGGTTGCCTGCCCACGCGCGCAGGTTTTGCCGAGGTTTAAGGGATTGTTGGCATTGCCTTCGGTCTTGATCGCGCGACCTTGATAGGTTCGCACCACAAGACCACATCCCGCCGCGCATTCGCGGCACGTTGTGGCGTAATATGTATTCTGCCCAACATAGTTGTATTCGGGCATCTGTTGGTAGGGTTCGCGCTTAACGTAACGCGAAGCAGGACCGCAACCTGTGAGGATCGCTGAGGTCGCTGCTCCCAAACCAGCCAGTTTTAGAAAATCACGCCGGGAAAATTTTTCAGTCATAGTGTTGTCCTTTCACCCGGTTTAATAGTGGCATGTGCCACAGTCGGTGAGTTTAATCAGTTTTGCCTGATCTTCACCGGCGTTTTCAATATGGCAGTTCAAGCACCACCCCATGTTCATGACCTGCGGATTCTGGGCAACGAGTTGCTGGGTCATATCACCGTGACATTCTTCGCAGTTCTTGCCTGCTGCAACATGTGCGCGATGATTAAATTGTACAAAATCGGGGACGATGGCTACGGGAACCCATTCAAGAGATTCACCGTTTAGAACGGCATCTTTGAGCGGGGCAAGTAGTGCGCTATCACGGGTCTTTACGATCTGGTTGTGACAAGCCCAACACTTCGCTTGAGACGGAATACCTGCTGCGGGACCCTTGGATGCGCCTGGATGACAATACAAACATTGAATACCAAAGGCAACATGGGTCTTGTGTGGGAATTGAATTGGCTGATCCGGCGCTTGCTGGGTGGTATAGAGACCATATGCAGCAGCGCTGAATAAAGCCAGGAACACAATCCCTACCGCGATCAGGCCAAGAGGCTGTTTAAGCCAGTTGAAAAAAGATTTGATCATGGATGCTCCTGAAATGAACTTATGTTTAACGCCGTTTTGGTTAAACCAAAAAAGCGGTTATCCAACCATATATTTTTCCAACGTACCGCAAGCCAGACTTCTCAATAAAATGTCTCCCTGCTTCGGGACGATGATAGCTCTTTTTTATCTTATATTAAGGTTTTATACATTATACATGGGCTGACAACCGCTCTCAGCCCAATGATTGCAAAATTATACATCACAAGTGTAAAAAGGTACAAGCTGTACCTTAATTACCCAAAACAGAAACTATTTCATGTAATCGCCTAAAAGCCCAATAAAGAAAGCCTCGAAAAGGCAAGAAAAGCCATTAAAAATTTTGTACTTTCCCATTGAACATAACATTTCAGCACAAAATGTTACTTATCTCAAATTGTTGCTTGATTTCAGGCAACATCACTTTCTCCAACCACTTATTTTTGTTAGGGCATAACATTCATTTACGCTGCAAAACAATAACAGCCTCGTGTTACCAAATATCGAGATGGGAAGACGAAAAGCCTGGGTCATTTATATAAGAGGTCAATTATAATAAATGGAAATGAAATACCCTCGATTACTCCTTCTTTTCATGGTGTGCTCAGTTCTCGTTCTACTGACAGCATCAAACTTCATATCGCCTGTGCGGGCAGAACATACGAACACAGTATTGATACAAGAATCACCAACCCCGCCATCGGAAGATAGTTCTGAAGTTGGTTCCACAGACGGCATTCTTCTCATGGGCGCAGTCATCGTGTTGATCGTCACTATTCCATTATTTATAGAAAGAAAGAAGTAAATACTTTACCCTGTTCAAATGAACAGGGTAAAGTATTTAACATCGTCTTAACAGACGAATTTCCCCTTTATGGTATAGTGCCCGCCATGCCTGAAAAAATTTTGGTCGTAGAAGATGAAATATCCCTGCAAGAGACGCTCGCCTACTCTTTGAAAAAAGAAGGGTACAGTGTCGAGGCGGTCGATAATGGGCGTTCTGCCTTGGAAACCGCCCGAAAAATGAAGCCGGATCTGATCGTGCTGGATATCATGCTTCCAGAAATGGATGGCTTTGAAGTTGCCCGCATCCTTCGCAAAGAAATGACAACCGCCATCCTAATGCTCACCGCTCGTGATGATGAGATTGACCGTGTGGTGGGTCTGGAAGTAGGCGCTGATGATTACCTGACTAAGCCATTCTCCATGAGAGAGCTGATTGCACGTGTAAAAGCGCAGCTACGCCGAACCCGCTTACTGCGAGAGGAACTGGGGCAAAATACAGAAGCCGCTGCACATGAAGTGCTAGCCTTCGATAATCTCACCATCAACCTCACCCGCCGCGAAGTGACCTTGAATGAAGCCCCCCTACAATTAAAACCCAAGGAGTATGAACTCCTGCTTTTCCTCGCCGAGCATCGCAGACAGATGCTCTCGCGTGAATTCATTCTTGAACGCGTTTGGGGTTGGGGGTACATCGGCGACAGTCGCACAGTAGATGTACATGTGCGCTGGCTGCGTCAAAAGATAGAAGCAACTCCCAGCGAGCCCAAACGCATCGTCACTGTTAGAGGCGGCGGTTATCGTTTTGAAGGGTAAAGGTTTGGCAAATTGAGCGTTATTAACTGGGTTGCTATCGCGTTTCTTCTATGCCTTGTATGTTGGCTTGGCTGGCAATATTACTCGCTACAATATCAACTAAGGCAGCTAAAAAGTTTCGTTCAACACAGGTCTACCCCACCCAATATCTCAAAAGAAATAGATGAGATTATCTCTCTCATTGAAGCACAAAAAGCGGTGTTCACTGAGAATATAGGTACATTACAAGCTGAAAAAGCACGCCTTGCCACATTACTGGAACAATTAACAGACGGGGTCATCATTGCCGACGCAAGTGGACGTGTTCAATTTGCAAACCCCGCTGCAAGCAAGTTATTTGGTGTGAGAAACCCCATTCGGCAGAGTGTTGCCCAGGTGGTGAGAGACCATCAACTAATTGACGCGTGGAAGCGCTGCCAGCAAACACGTCAAATTCAAACTGAAACCGTAGAAATATCCATAAAAAAACAGTACCTGCAAATCATTGCAATCCCTGATGAGCACGAAGGCGGCAGCCTATTACTTGCCCAAGACTTAACTCAAGTAAAAAAGCTTGAAACAGTACGGCGGGACTTTATATCCAATGTTTCGCACGAACTGCGAACACCGCTTGCCTCATTGAAAGCATTGACCGAAACCCTGCAAGGCGGCGCATTATCAGACATGGAGGTTGGTCCGCGTTTTTTGGAGCGTATTCACACTGAAGTGGATGCCCTAACTCAGATGACGCAGGAATTGCTCGACCTATCTCGTATTGAGTCTGGGCAGGTACAGCTTCGCTTTGAAGTTATCTCACCATACAAGTTGATTCACTCTGCCGCAGAGCGAATGAAAGCACAAACAGAGCGCGCTCATCTAAAACTGGATGTACAGTGTGGGCATAACCTTCCGAATATAAAAGCTGATCGAGGAAGGCTGGAACAAGTATTGGTGAATCTTATTCACAATGCGGTCAAGTTCACCAAGGCTGGGGGAAGCATCACATTGGGCGCAGAAGCAACTCCCAGCGGGGTTTTATGCGTAGTCAAAGATACGGGCGTGGGGATTCCCTCTGAATGTTTATCCCGAATCTTTGAACGATTTTACCGTGTTGATTCATCCCGCACTGGTTCTGGCACGGGGTTGGGGCTTTCGATCTCGAAACATATTATTGAAGCCCACGGTGGAAAGATATGGGCTGAAAGCACAGAAGGGCATGGCAGCGCCTTCTATTTTGAAATCCCTTTTTAGGAGCCTAGCAAGACGGCTTCGGCTGATTCGCGATTGGAATACACTGGGATAATGGCGGGGATATCCGTGATCTCAAGCACACTTAAAACATCAGGTGTCGGGTTCAATATCACCATCTTCCCGCTGCGAGATTTAAGTGATTTGGCATTGGTAACCAGCAGGCGGATGCCAATGGATGCCAGGTAATCCACACCAGACATATCCACAATGACGCGCACATTTTCACCTGAGCAATACGCTGCGAACTTTGTTTCAACGGCGTTCACCCCCATAATGTCCATTCTGCCTTGCAGTTCAAGAATACCTATACCGTTGTTGGATTCGCTGAATGATAATTCCATTTACATCACCTATTGAAGAGAATTTGGGTGATTATATGGCATCCTCTAAAACATTTGTTAACAACAGGTTATGATTTAAAACGAACATCATTTGTTCATGAGGTGATTTTGAATATCAAAGACTTTGGCGGCATCTTCGGGTCTGGCACGTTCGTAGGTTCCGTTTGACTTGAGTATTCGCGCCCGCATATTATCTTTTGCGTATACGCCGAGGATCTTATCTCGTATGAGCTTTACTTGATTTTTATTTTCAACGGGAAATACAACTTCCACACGGTGGTTCAAGTTTCGCGGCATCAAGTCGGCACTGCCCATATAGATCTCATCATTGCCGTCATTAAGGAAGTAATAGATGCGGCTATGCTCAAGGTAACGACCTACAATGCTAATCACTCGAATATTCTCACTAACGCCCTTAATGCCCGGACGCAAACAACACATTCCACGGACGAACAGGTCAACTTTAACACCTGCCTGCGAAGCCTGATACAAAAGTTGGATCATTCCCATATCCACCAGAGAGTTCATTTTAAAAATGATATGGGCTTTCTTTCCGGCTTTGGCGTGCCCGGTCTCACGTCGAATTAGCTTTTCCATTCCATCGCGCAAATTAACAGGGGCTACCAATAATTTTTTATAGCTGTTTTTTGTGGAATATCCTGTCAGGTAATTAAACAGGTCTGTTGCATCGGCTCCCATGTCCGGGTCGCAAGTGAACAAGCCTACATCTTCATAAATGCGGGAGGTAACCGAGTTGTAGTTGCCCGTGGCAAGGTGCAGGTAGCGGCGAATACCCTCCCCTTCTTTACGAACAACCATTGCGATCTTGCAATGTGTCTTAAGCCCAACAAGCCCATATACCACATGCACACCGGCATCTTCCAATGCACGTGCCCAACCGATATTTGATTCTTCATCAAAGCGGGCTTTTAGCTCCACCAACACCGCCACTTGCTTGCCGCGTTCGGCTGCCTCAAGCAGGGCTTCGACCACCGGCGCATTCGCCCCAACACGGTACACGGTTTGCTTAATGGCAAGCACATTTGGATCTCGTGCCGCCGCGTGGAGAAAATCTACAACGGGGCTAAAAGATTCGTAGGGGTGGTGGAGCAGGATATTTTCATTTCGAATGATATCTAAAATATTTTCTGTAGATTCAATCTTTTGAAGCTGCTTGGGTATACGTTGAATGTAAGGCTGGTATTTCAAATCATATCGATCAACGTTGTTGTACAACTGCCATAAATTCACCAATCCCAGCGGATGGTTAAGGGAGTAAACATCATTCCATTCCACTTCGAGGTTTTCAGTCAGCAAGTCGCGCATTTCTTCCGGCATGGACGGGTGAACAGCTAGTTGCACCACCGACCCGAACTTGCGTTTTCGAATACTTTGCTGCATGGATTCGAGCAGGTCATCTGCTTCGAGTTCCTGTATCTCAATATCTGCATCACGGATGATACGGAATGGATGCGCTGATACAACTTCCAAGCCGGGAAACAGCCCGCTCAAGTTGGCGGCAATGACGTGGTCCAGCCAGACGAAGTAATGGTGAAAGGGGATCGTCCCATCTTTACGAACGCTGCCGGATGATTTTTTTATGGGAATAAGGCGCGGCAATGTATCGGGGATTTTGATGCGGGCGAATTTTTCATTCCCTTTTTTGTCACGGATAATGACGGCAAGGTTTAGGCTGAGGTTTGAAATATGCGGAAAGGGGTGCCCGGGGTCCAACGCTAGCGGTGTGAGAACGGGGTAGACCACATCGTTGAAATATTTATCGGCACGCTCTTTTTGTGATTTGCTCAGCTTGCCATATTCTAAAACATGAATGCCTTCCTTATCCAGTTTGGGCAGGAGCTTCTTTTGGAAATAGTGTTGGGCTTGTTGTAACAGTTCCTGGGCGGTTTTACGAATGACCGCCAGTTCCTCCCTTGGGGTTAGCCCGTCTTCAGAGAGTTTAATGATGTTGGCTTCCACCTGTTTACGAATGCCAGAAACGCGCACCATGAAAAATTCATCCATGTTTGAGCCGAAAATGGCAGTAAATTTGACACGTTCAAGCAACGGGTTGTCATCATCAAACGCCTCTTCCAAAACACGGCGTTGAAATTCCAACAAACTCAATTCACGATTGATGTAAAGCGATGGGGATTCCAGATCAATTTCTGCCATTTTGGATACCTCGGGAGTCGGCATGTGCTCTGGCTGCCGGTTGTTTATTTGGTCAGTTTCAGAATTCATAGTATTCTACTATCAACTTTCGGCAATTTTGACCAAAACCCCTGGGGTAAGCAGCCATTGCAAAGTGGCATTATGAGTATGGTGAAGGTCGTCGGTTGCCAGATAACAAACGCCACCCTTCTTAAAGGTCATTTCAATGGGCGCTGCATTGGCTGCCAGCAAGCTCACCAAGGTGGATAAGTTCGGCTCGTGCCCGACGATTGCGAGGCTATTCACCGAGTATTTTTCATTGATCTCAGCCAGAAGCAGGTCTGAGCTGCCCATGGGGGCAAGGTTCTCACTCTCAACAACATTTTTCTTAATTTTGAAAACGCGCGAGAGAATATCGGCTGTTTGCCTGGCTCGCGTATATGGGCTGGTGAGGATCAGGTCAAAATCTACGCCAAGCACTTGCAGACCTTTTGCGATCTGGCGCATTTTTTTTGCGCCTTTATCTGTTAATGCCCGCAGGTTATCTTCACCTGATGGGATCTCTTCTTCAGCAATAGCATGGCGGATAAGATATAGATTCATGATGTTTATTTTTCCCAGGGGAATGTTTGCTCAGGTGCAGCCCGCCAAAAGACGAACACTTCACCTTTGTCTTCGAGATAGGTACGAATGGTTGTTTGCAGTTGTAAAGTATAACCAGCCGAAATGATCTCAAAAGCGGGGACGGTTTTACTCGCATTTAGATCAACCAGGTAGCGCGACTTGACTTCCGCATCCTGAATGTCTCCCATTTTTGACTGGTAATCGTGCATTCTTTTAAAATTTTCTGATGGAAAGTGACCAAGCAAGGGATGCACGATCTCAATGCTATAACGAAATTTTTTGAAGGCAATACGCAGTTTATGAACGCTGGGTATATTTTCTGCATCCATCTGCTCGTAAGCATGAACAACATTATGAAAAGCATCGTCTACTGCGCCCAATATCAATCCATTCAGGTGTGTTTCAGGATGGGCTCGTAAATCAGAACGAACTTTCTTCACCCTTTGAGATAGACCTTTAATATCATACGTTCTCACAAACTTGCGTGAGGCGCGCATCAGGCTCTTTTCTTTTTTCAGCAAATGGCTTTGAAAATAGCGCAAATCCGGCTGTTCATGAATGGCTTCGGAAACGTCCACAAGCATGACTTGAACATCACGTAAATCATTGAGGTTATCCAATTGCACTTTAAGGATTCGTCGTATTTTATTGATCCGTTTGTGCGGCATAACCGCGCGCAACAGGTTAAATAATGCCAGCAATCTTCGGGTGGCAACCCGCAAATCATGTACAGCCTCTTCTGAAAACTCCTTTTTACAGGTTTTCAATTCCAGTCGGAATTTTCTCCAGCGTTCCTCCAGGGCTTCCAGCAAGATCATTTTTGTTTCCATCATATATTTCCAATTTCAAGTTTTACGTTAAAAACTTCCTGAAATAAGGCGCGTCTTTTCTCCAGCGCCCAGGTTTCAAGTCTGGGCATATCATTGCCTTTCAACTCAAGCATCCACTTATTTTTCTTTTGGCGAATAACAACATCGTGAACACGGCGCGTATGGCTCACATCCATCGCATCTGCAAGGCGCAGTAAAACAGAAAGTTTCAAAACAATATCGCGATCCTTGTTTGAAAGAAGACAAAACGCATCATCCTGTGATGTAGGCATATTTTTTCGGTGGTACCGCGCAATGCTTGCAACAATGGTCTGTTCACGATTTGTCAGCCCGATCAATGGATTATTTTGCAGAATATAGCAGGCGTGTTTTTCGTGATCCACCGAGCTAATGAAATGCCCGATATCATGCAGGAGTGCGGCAACCTCCAACATCAACCTGTCATCCGCTTCCAGGTTATGGAGTGGGTAGGTTTGATCGAATATTCTCACGGCAAGCGCGGCTACGAGATTGGCATGTTCACGGTTGAATTGATATTTCTCGCCCAAACGCAGTGCAGACGCCCACACTTGTTGCTGGCGGGCAGGCAGTACAACCATGTTCATGCTTTGAGCAAGATCAAGCAAGAGCCCATCTTTTAAACCCACATTTGGGATCTTAACCTCGTCTGTTTTTGTTTCTTTGAGGATCATTTTCAGGACAACCGCAGCCGGTAAAATGACATCTGCCCGATCCGGCTTGAGCTTCAGTTTACGCATTCGCTCTTTAACGGTCATCTGGCTCAATAATTTTGTCAGCTTATCCAACTCTTCAAATGTGATCGCCGTATCACTTTCACGCTTGAACAATCTCTTGCGCAGAACCCCCATCTCTTCAATATTGCCGCCAGTACCTATGCACAACTCCACCTTTTTTTGCTTGACCTCACGCTTGATCCGATAACGAACCGCTTCTGCATATTCACGGACAAGTTCTTCAAAGGGCAGTTTGGCTGGTTTATGGTTTAGTTTTTCCAGCAAGCGTACAGTGCCCATGTTGTAGCTTTCAGTGGAAAGGATGTTCCCGCTCCGGGTAAACGTCACCTCCACACTTCCCCCGCCAATATCGATCAACATCACAAGCTTATTCTTCAAGTTTATGGCATTGGCTGCCGCCAAATGAATTAACCTGGCTTCCTCTTCCCCACTGATCACTTCAATCTTGATGCCTGTTTTACGGGCAATACGGTTAACCACAGTGGCGCCATTTTGAGCATCACGCATGGCACTGGTTGCCACCGCGCGAATGTTCCCCACCTCATAATCATCCGCCACCTTCCGAAATCGGGAAAAGGCATCAATCGCCAGTTGAATCGTTTCTTCCCCGATCAGTTTTTTGGAAAAAACATCACGCCCCAAACGAACCGGCAGGCGCAGGTTTTCAACGATCTTCAATCCGTTTTCAGGGTCCAAACGCCCCACGATCAGGCGCATGGCGTTCGAACCAACATCAATTGCGGCAAGGGTTTGCATGGTTCTTCCTTAATAAGCGATTATACAGGGTGTCATGATCACATTCCTTCACAGGCTGTTAACAACAAGTAAAGAAACTTCAAATTAAGTCTATCTTAACACTCTCTTTTCAAACTCTTAATTGGAGCTTGCTACACTTGCGAAATCAGCGAGGCTAAGAATATGAAAAAAGTATTATTTATCTGCGGGTCTCTCAACCAAACAACTCAAATGCACCAGATCGCACAACATATGATGGAGCGATACGACTGTTACTTTACCCCGTATTACGCGGATGGAATAGAGAATTTGATCGCAAGCCTCGGCTGGTTAAACTTTACAGTCTTGGGCGGCAGGCATTGGAACGAAACCCACACCTACCTAACAAAGAAAAGGCTCAAGATCGATATGCGGGGTGAAGGAAATAAATACGATCTTGTTTTCACTTGCAGCGACTTGATCGTTCAAAAGAATATCCGCAATAAAAAGGTTATCCTTGTGCAGGAGGGGATCACTGAGCCGGAAGGATTTTTTTACAAATTGGTGCGATGGCTTAGGCTTCCTCGTTACCTGGCAAACACCGCCACGAACGGACTTTCCAACGCCTACGACCTCTTCTGTGTTGCATCTGAAGGATACGCGGAACATTTCATTCGCAAAGGGGTCAAGCCCGAAAAGATCGCCGTCACCGGAATCCCCAATTTTGACAACATGGCTCAATTCAACGACAATGATTTCCCAATCCGCAACCATGTTGTGGTTGCCACCTCTCCCTTGCGCGAAACCTTCCGCATGGATGACCGCGCCCGTTTCATACGCCATTGTGTAGAAATAGCAGGAGATCGGAACTTGATCTTCAAACTGCACCCGCTTGAAAACGCTCCGCGCGCCATCCGTGAAATAAACAAACATGCGCCAAATGCAACAGTCTTTACACATGGAAATGTATCTCACATGATCGCCAATGCCTCGGTTGTCATTACACAACAATCCACCGCTACATTTATTGCAGTAGCGCTCAACAAGGAAGTCCATACGAACCTGAACGTTCAAGAATTAAAACAGCTCATGCCCATTCAAAACGGCGGCGCATCTTCCATGCAAATAGCAACACTCGGCATGAGAATATTACACACCCCCGAAAAGGGCGTGATTTCCACACGCGGAAAAACACGCCGTCAATGGGTTTTGCCAGGGCAATCCTAGTTTGCATTAATGTTTACCAGTTGTTAATCACCTCTTAAGTCCACCATAATGGCGTTGCTGTATCATACAAACATGGAAACGTATTTTGCTTTGTTCTTATTTGTAGCCTTGCTGACCGTCTTCACATTTGACGCATCTCGCAAACGCCGCGATTTCCTGCAAGACAAAAAGCGTGCGTAACCCCTACCAGCCAACTTCTTCTCCTCCTTGCATGAACTTCCACCCGCCTGACAGCGACAGGCGGGTGGAAGCGTTAACAAAACCGCCACATAAATTTCAATCTTCATTAACACCCCCCTGCTACACTAAAAACATGAATGAGGCGGCAGTTACGAACACTACTGGCATCTGGGAAAACCCACCCCAGCGTGATTGCCGCCCATCCCCCTATTTGATAAATAATTCGACAGCAAAGCTGTTATAAAAACTGGAGAAAAAAATGGGACTCGCAGACCTGCACTTGCACACAATTTACAGCTACGACGGAACCGCCACCGTCCCCGCTGTGTTACGCCGCGCCAAATCCATTGGATTAAACGTCATTGCCATTACTGACCACGACGAAATTGCCGGAGCCTTGGAAGCGGAAAAGCTCGCCTCACACTACGGTGTGGAAGTGATCCCCGGCAGTGAGATTACCACCGCCGAAGGCGACCTGCTGGCGCTCTTCATCCACGAAAAGATCAAACCGGGGCTTTCCCTCATTGAAACCCTGCTGAGAATTAAAGACCAGGGCGGCATAGCCATTGCTGCACACCCCATGGCAGGCGGAATGGGCATGAAAAGCCTGACCCCCGCATCCATTTTGAGAGCCTTGAAACACCCCATTGCAAGAACGGCGCTCATCGGAATCGAAACCTACAACGGCACCGCCATTGACCGTATCAGCAATCATGCCACCGCCCTCTTTGCAAACGGACTAAAGATCGCCCATGTTGGAAACAGTGATGCACACATCATAGACACCATTGGTTTTGGTGCAACTGAATTTCCCGGCACCACTGCCGCAGACCTGCTAAAAGCCCTGCATGAGCACACAACCCGCGTCCACAAACTGAACGAATGGAGCGCCTTCCGCGTGATCAGCAGTTGGGGGTTCAGATACATCGAAAGCGCCTTTGCCCGCCTAACCATGGTACGCGCGTAAACTTTCAAAACCAAGAGCCTTAACGCGAATTTCGCGAATGAGGCGAATGACGCAAATTATTTTCGCGCTATTCGCTCTTTTCGCGCCGTTCGCATTATTATCTTTTCAATATACAATTACGGAAATAAAATTTAGAAGGATCCTACATCATGACCAAACGAATCCTAGTTACCAACGACGACGGCGTGCTTGCCCCTGGCTTGCTCGCTCTCGCCAAAGAAATGCGAAACCTCGGCGATGTGACCATCCTCGCGCCAGACCGAAACTGGTCAGGCGGCGGTCACGTCAAAACCTTAGACCGTGCCCTGCGTGTGCGCGAGTTCCGCCTTGAAGATGGCTCGCAAGCCTTCGCCAGTGATGGCGCCCCCAGCGACTGTGTATCCCTAGCCGTCCTTGGCTACTTCAAAGAAAAGTTCGATCTCGTCGTCTCCGGCATCAATGTCGGCGCAAACCTTGGGCACGATGTGACCTACTCTGGCACCGTCACCGCCGCCATGGAAGCCGTTATTGCGGGCATCCCCGGGGTCGCCGTCTCACTTGAAATTCCCGAAGGAACCATTCAACCGGTGGATTACTCCGCCTCCACCTATGCGGCACGCGTGGCAGTTGAAAACGTTCTTGCACACGGCTTGCCCGAAGACACGTTGCTCAATGTCAATATTCCATTTTTGAAAAAAAAAGAACTCAAAGGCTTTCGCGTCACCCGTCAGGGACTGCGCGTCTATCACAGCCGCCTCGATGAACGCATCGACCCGCGCAACCGCCCCTACTACTGGATCGGCGGCGACGCCCCCACCGGCGTGCCCGAATCTGGCACCGACGTTGGCGCGTTATCCGAAGGCTACATCTCGGTCAGCCCGCTGCAACTTGACCTCACCGCCTACCGCGCCCTATCCGACGTCAGCACTTGGGAATGGAAATAAAACAAGTAGGTCACGCTTGAAGCGTGACCTACTTGTTTATACACTCGCTTTTAGAACTCGACTCTTTTGCAACGGCGTGATTTGATACGCACCACAACAAGCGGGGATTAAAAGAGTCTCGAATTTATTGAGGACAAACGCCTCCCCCTCCGCCGACACTTGAATCTGCCCCTCAATCACGGTCAACCCGTGAAAGGACTCTCCCCTCGTCTCCAAGCGGACGGTCTTTCCCTCTACCCGAATCTCATCCAACTGAAAATATTGACATTGCGTAAGGGTGGTCACTCCGCCATCTTTCATCTGCGGCGGTTTGATCGGCAGAGATGCCAGGCTGGGATTTGAAACCGCAACGGATTTCTCAATATGCAATTTGCGCGTTTCAGTTTCGGGTCGTCCCCAATCGTAAACACGGTAGGTGATGTCGGATGTTTGTTGAATTTCGTAGATCAACATGCCCGGTCCTAATGCGTGGACGGTGCCCGGGTTCATGAACAAGGTATCGCCGGGAACCACATTAACTTTTTCGACCAACTCCAAGGTCTTTTCGCTTTTGCTTTGAATGGCGGCTGTCAATTGTTCGGCAGAGACATTCGGCTTGATGCCCGCGATCAACTCAGCGTTTGGTTCAGCTTCGAGCACATGCCAGGCTTCGGTCTTACCGAAGAAACCTTCGCCCTCTAATTGTTTCGCCTGATCATCATTGGGGTGAACTTGCAACGAGAGCCATTGGGCACAATCCAAAATCTTTACCAATACAGGGAAGCGATTACCCGTTTGCGCAAAGGCTTTTGTACCGAGCAGATCACTGCCAAATTCAGAGGCAAGGTCTGAGAGGCTGCGCCCGGCATACGGTCCAGAAGTGATGCGGTTGCCTGCGAAAATGATCCACGCCTCAGCGGTGGGAACGATATCTGGGCGTAGTCGCGATCCGCCCCACACATAATCGCGATATTCGGGAGAGAGGGAAAAAGGTGTCTTATACATACCATTATTGTACATGGAAGGCAGGCACAGGCTAAAATTGATGCATAATAATCTTATGCGAAATTCATATCCATAAATATAGAATATTCCAAAACAACCCACAGGAAAGCTCACATGGAAACAAATACCAACACATCGCTTCTTAGTTTCAACTCTAGAAAGGTCTTAATATTTTTTGGAGTGCTATGGCTTGCCATACTTTGCCTCAGCCTTGCCGGTCAATATTTGAGGATGTTCCCGGAGCATTACGGCTCACTCTCTGCCACCGGGCAGGATGTGGTTGGCGATTTTATTCAAGAATTCGACGTCAACTCGGAAGCAAACGTGACAAGCTATTACAGCGTTTCATTGGCAATTCTTTCTTCGTTGTTGTTCTTCGTCGTTGCGTATCTCAAATATGCAGATAAAGATAAATACAGGTTGCAATGGGTGATGCTGGGATTTCTGCTGCTTTATATCTCCATGGATGATGCATCTGTGATCCATGAAAAATTCAGCCGCTATCTAAAAGGGATGACCGACATGGGCGGATGGTTTGAATATAAATGGGTGATCATTGGACTTTTAGCTGTGGTTGTCATTGGCGTAGCGTTCTTCCGCTTCTGGCTTCATTTGGATACGCGATTTAAGATCCTTTTCCTATTAGCTGGCGGCATGTTCTTTGGCGGCGCCGTGGGCTTTGAATTGATCGGCGGACGCTGGGCTTATTCCTTTGGCTCGAAAAACTTTTTCTATTCCGTGCTTACGACCTTTGAACAGGGATTTCAATATGCCGGGTTGACCACGATGATCTACTCCCTGTTGTTTTATCTAAAATCGTATGCGCCTCAATTCAATGTTTCTATTATCAATATAGGGAAAAAAGCATGAACTCACAACGTACATTGACAATAAACCCTCGCAACACTTTGATCGTGCTAGCCATGGCAGGAACTGTCATCATCCTCCTCAGCACGCTGGGGCTTCATATGAGATTCTTCCCCCATGCGTATAACGTACACAATGGCACTCAGGCAAATTTTCTTCAAGATTTTGGCATCGAAATGGATTTCAACTTGAAGCACAATGTCGCCTCATATTTTGGGTTGTTGTTCATGGCATTGGCAGCATACCTTTTATTTATCGTCGCCAGATTCAAGAAATCAACGGAAAAACTTCCCTGGGTAGTCACTGCCTGGGTTGTTTTCTTCCTTTCCATTGATAATCTCGCGGCAGTCCTTCAAAAATTCAATTTTTATTTTGGCATCGAAAATGGACCTAAAGCATACTTCCCGATTTCAGAAATCATCGTGGCTGTGATCTTTATTATGCTTCTTATTGCTCTGTGGCGGCAATTGGACAATCACACTCGATGGCTATTCCTCGCATTTGCGTTGACCTATTTTTCGGGGATCATCGCCAAAGAACTCACGCTTGGCGCCAACAAAAACCTTTCTTCGGCATTGTTCATATTATTGGAGCAGGCACTGGAATATACAGGAGAGATTTTGCTGGTCTATGCCCTTTTGCATCACTTAAGCAAGTCAATAGGTGAATTTTCCGTTTCCAGCGAAGCAGGATGAAAAGCTAGAAACTTGATTTGATCAACTCCCGGTGATGAATGGAAAATCAATCTATTCGTCACCGTTTTTTGATTCTTATGGGGTATTTAACAAGATGTTAACCCATCCTTCCATTGACCTTAAGAGGCGGTTGATAACATCTCGTGCGTACAAAAAAAATAGGAGAAATTAGAGAAATGTCCAAATTCATTCGTATGTCCATGTTCCTTTTGGTGGCTTTGAGCCTCGTGCTTGCCGCCTGTGGCGCCCCTGCTGAAGAAGCGCCCGTTGTTGAAGAAGTTGCCACCGAGGCTGCTACTGAAGCCGCTACTGAAGCCCCCGCTGAAGAAGACCCAATGGCTGCTTATGCCCCCGATGCTGTAGAAGGTGACGTGATCACCGCCGGTTCCTCCACCGTCTTCCCGCTCTCTGAACGCATGGCGGAAGAATTCCAGAACGAAGGCTTTACTGGTAATGTCACCGTGGACTCCATCGGTTCCGGCGCTGGTTTCGAACGCTTCTGCGTTGCCGGTGAATCTGACATCGCCAATGCCTCCCGTGGCATCAAGGACTCCGAAGTGGAAGCCTGCGCCGCCATCGGTCGCACTCCCATCGAGTTCCGCGTTGGTACCGATGCCCTCGCTGTGGTCATGAGCTCCGGGAACGACTTCGTCACCTCCCTCACCAAGGAACAACTTGGCAAGATCCTCACCGGTGAATTCACCAAGTGGTCTGATGTCGATGCTTCCTTCCCCGCTGAGACCATCCAGGTCTACTCCCCCGGCGCGGACTCCGGCACCTTCGACTACATGGTCGAAGCCGTGGTTGCTCCCCTGACCCTCAATGCTGACGGCAAGGCTGACACCAAGCTCGGTGAAGAAGCCCTCCTCGGTCTCGCTGGCGCTCAGTTCTCTGAAGATGATAACGTCCTTGTTCAGGGTGTCGAAGGCAGCCCCTACGCCATCGGTTACTTCGGTTTCGCTTACTTCGCTGAGAACTCCGGTGCTCTGAAGGCAATCGCCATCGAAGGCGTGGAACCCAATCAGACTTCCGTCGATGCTGGCGAATATCCTCTCGCCCGCCCGCTCTTCATGTACTCCGATGCCACAATCATCACTGAAAAACCGCAGGTTGCCGCCTTCCTGTACTTCTACCTCTCCAACGTCAACGACAATATCACCGATGTCGGTTACTTCCCCGCTCCTGCTGCGGACCTTCAGGCTTCCATGGATGCTCTGATGGCTGCGATGGGTCAATAAACAACAAGCAACTATAGCGGGCTGGTCTCTGAAAATGAGACCAGCCCATTTCTGCTGTAAAGAGAGTCTGCATGAAAGAAGAAGTCATTCACCTGAAATCCCTTGAAGCTCAAAGTTTTCGTCACTTTGACCTTAAGAAAAAGTTGAGGATCAGCGAAAGTATTATTCAAGGTTTGCTGTTCTTCGCGGGCATCCTTTCCATCTTTGTCACCATTGCAATTGTGTACGAACTCGGCAAAGAAGCCATGCTATTCTTTGCCCTGCCCGACGTAACCTTTGCCAAATTCTTTGGCACAACCAAATGGCAGCCGGGCATTGGTCAATATGGCATATGGGCGCTCGTCTCTGCCACATTGACGACCAGCACCATTGCCATGCTCATTTCTTTGCCGCTGGGGCTTGCCTCTGCCATTTATCTAAGTGAATATGCCTCTCCGCGCTTACGTTCCATTCTCAAACCCATCCTTGAAATTCTGGCGGGCATTCCCACTGTGGTCTATGGGTATTTTGCCCTGCTTTTTGTGACACCCATCTTGAAATCTTTTTTGGGTGAAGATCTGTCTGTATATAACATGCTCTCTGCCGGTCTGGTGATGGGCATCATGATCCTGCCGTTGATCTCCTCCATGAGCGAAGATGCGCTCAGCGCCGTTCCACGCGCACTGCGTGAGGGAGCGTACGCCATGGGCGCCACCAAATTGGAAACCAGCTTGCAGGTGGTATTGCCAGCCGCCTTATCGGGAATCGGCGCGGCGGTCATCATCGGCATCTCACGCGCTGTCGGCGAAACCATGATCGTTGCTGTGGCTGCCGGAGCCGGACCTAATTTCTCCTTTAATCCGCTCGAAGCCGCCGAAACCATGACCGGGCACATCGCCCGCATCAGCGGCGGGGACCTATCCTATAACTCGATTGACTATAACAGCCTCTTTGCCATCGCATTGATGCTTTTCCTTGTAACTCTCGTTCTGAATCTGATCAGCCAATGGGTGGTCAACAAATTCCGGGAGCAATACGAATGAACACACCCAATACCCTCCCCTACCCGCAAGGCAATGCTTTCTATTCCACATTGCGCAAGCGCTACCTGACCGCCACCATCTGGCAGTCCCTCTTCCTTGGCTCTCTCTTGATCGCCATCATTGTGTTGATGGCATTGATCTACAACGTGATCGACGGCGCTTTTGGGTACATTGCCTATGAATATAAAAATTCACCCAGTGAATTTACCGCCACTGCACCCAATGAATTGACCAAGGAAGAACTGCTGGTCATCCTGAAAGATAATCTTTCAAGAGGCGCATATAACAAGCTGGATGAAGAGCAAACGATGGAGACCCGCTCGCAATCTGACCTCTTGAATCTCTTCTTTGAACGCTTGGTGCGGTTGGACACCAAACAAACCTGGAGCATGACCGAGTCGCTTTCCAAAGGCGCAGAAATTCAAGCAGAAGTAGCTGAAAAATATCCAGATGCCGTCCTTGAATTCCGCTCGTGGTTGACCCCGCAGTTCCTCACCGCACCCATGTCCTCCCGCGCCGAGTTCGCCGGTGTTCGAACCGCAGTGCTTGGCTCGCTCTGGCTGGTAGGCATTGCCATCGCCTTCGCCCTGCCCATTGGAACTGGCGCTGCCATCTATTTGCAAGAATATGCCCCCAAGAACTGGTTCACCTCCATTGTTCAGACCAACATCAACAACCTGGCTGGTGTTCCCAGCATTGTTTACGGGATGCTCGGACTGGCGGTCTTTGTGCGCGTGATGGAGTCATTTACCAGTGGAGCCATGTTCGGCGTGACCGACTCGAACGGACGCACCATCCTCTCCGCCGGGCTGACGATGGGCATCCTCGTCCTGCCGCTCATCATTATCAACGCGCAGGAAGCCATCAAAGCCGTGCCCGACTCATTGCGGCAGGCAGCTTTCGGCGTAGGCGCGACGCGCTGGCAGACCATCTGGCACCACGTATTGCCGAATGCCCTGCCCGGCATCATGACCGGCAGCATCCTTGCTTTATCTCGCGCTCTTGGTGAAACCGCCCCGCTCATCGTGGTGGGCGCTTCCACCTTCATCAGCCTAGACCCGGATGGTCCATTTTCAAAATTTACCGCCCTGCCCATTCAGATCTACCAATGGACGACCCGCGCCCAATCTGAATTTCATGCCATTGCAGCGAGCGCCATCATTGTGCTGCTCATTTTGCTGCTAACTCTAAACGCCACTGCCATTCTGCTTCGCAACCGTTTCCAACGCAGATGGTAACCCCTCTTCGGAAGTGAATCATGGAAAATACCAATTACGCAATTGAAACCAATAACCTCTCCATTCATTATGGAAACTTCACCGCTGTAAAAGGCGTGAACATGAAGGTGGAACGCCAGAAGATCACTGCTATTATCGGTCCCTCCGGCTGCGGTAAATCCACGCTGTTACGCGCCTTCAACCGCATGAATGACTTCGTCCCCTCATGCCATGTCACCGGCGAACTGCTTCTGGATAATCAGAATCTCTACGGAAAAAATGTAGACCCCGTAGAAGTACGCCGCAAGATCGGCATGGTCTTTCAAAAGCCCAACCCCTTCCCAAAATCCATTTACGAGAACATTGCCTGGGGCGCACGTATCAACGGCTTCAAAGGCAAAATGGACGAACTGGTGGAACAGTCGCTGCGCAGCGCCGCACTCTGGGATGAAGTGAAGGATAAGCTGCAACAAAGCGCCTACGCCCTCTCTGGCGGTCAACAGCAGCGATTGTGCATTGCCCGCACCATTGCCATTCAACCCGAAATTATTTTGATGGACGAACCCGCCTCAGCGCTCGACCCGATCTCGACCCTGCGCATTGAAGAACTCATGCAAGAGTTGAAGAAGAACTACACCATTCTCATCGTCACCCACAACATGCAGCAAGCCGCGCGCGCCAGCGACTACACCGCCATGATGATGATCGACGACCAGCGTGCAGGCGGCGTGATCGAATTCGACGACACCAAAGCCATCTTCACCCGCCCCAAAGACAAGCGCACCGAAGATTACGTCACTGGAAGATTCGGATAACGAACTACGCCTCTCTCTGACTGTATGCCTATCTGCACAAATTGAAGTTTTTTCTACACTGCAAATTGGTTTCCGAAGCAGACTATCGTCAGATGTAATTGTCAGTAGTAAAATGAACATCACCAACCCTAAGAGGATTTATGATTCGAAAAACTTTTGAGAGCGATATTCAACAGGTAAAGGACGAAGTGCTTTTACTTGGCAGCATGGTCGAACATGCCATCATCGGCTCGGTGGACGCGTTAAAGAAGCGCGACATTAAAGCCGCCGAAAAGATCATTGCCGAAGACAAAGAGATCAACAAGAAGCGTTTTGCCATTGAAAACCAGTTGATGATCCTGATCGCCACCCAACAGCCCATGGCACATGACCTGCGTCTGCTTGCCTCCACCATGGAGATCATCTCCGAACTGGAGCGTATGGGTGACTACGCCAAAGGCATTGCCAACATCAATGTCCGCATGGGCGATGAAAAACTGCTCAAGCCGCTGATCGATGTTCCGCGTATGGCACAAAAAGGCGCAGACATGCTCCACCGCGCTCTGACCGCCTTCGTGCAGGAAGATGTGGCGACCGCCCAAGCCCTGCCCATCGAGGATGATGAAGTGGACGCACTCTACAACCAGATCTACCGCGAGTTGATGATCTTTGTTATTGAAGACCCCAAGAACATTGAACGCGCCAACTGGCTGCTCTGGGTGGCTCACAACCTCGAACGCTTTTCCGACCGCGTCACCAACATCTGCGAACGCACCATCTTCATCGCCACAGGCGAATTCGGCGAGATCAAATCCAGCGATGATGAGTTCTGGAAAAATCAGAAGAAGTAATTCATGCCGAGTAATTAAGAAGCGAGTGGATGAGGTTTTCTCATCCACTCGCTTTGTTTAGTACATCAGGACTCCTGAAGCTCTACTTCAGGAAATATTCTGAAAGTAGAACTTTCGGAATCCATACCTACCCCATTCTTCCTGTAATATACGCCTCGGTCAATTCCTGTTTGGGTACGGTGAACATCTGGTTGGTCGGCGCAAACTCGACCATCTCACCCAGCCAGAAGAAACCGGTGCAATCAGAAACCCGCGCAGCTTGTTGCATGTTGTGCGTCACAATGACGATGGTGTATTCTTTTTTCAGGTCGGCGATCAACTCTTCCACACGCAAGGTGGCAATTGGATCCAACGCAGATGTGGATTCATCCATCAGGATCACTTCAGGCTGCACAGCAATCACGCGTGCAATGCAAAGCCTTTGCTGCTGCCCAAGCGACAAACCCATCGCGTCGGACTTCAAATTACCCTTCACTTCGTCCCACAATGCCGCATCACGCAGGCTTTTCTCCACCACCTCATGCAGATCCACTTCCATGCCCATCACGCGCGGACCAAACGCCACGTTATCAAAAATGGATTGCGGGAACGGGTTCGGCTTTTGAAAGACCATGCCCACCCGCTGACGGAGATTGACCACATCCATATTGGGATCGTAGATGTCCTGTCCATTGAGCAGGATCTTTCCTTCTACTTTCGTGCCGGGGATGGTGTCGTTCATGCGGTTAAGGCAGCGCAAGAATGTGGATTTCCCGCACCCCGAAGGACCAATGAGCGCGGTCACTTTTTGCGGTTGAATTTCAAGATTAATGTTGGAAAGCGTCTTCCTGGGGGCGCTGTAGTAAAAGTCCATGTTTTGAACAGAGAAGGCGGGTTGTGTTGCGGTCATGTTCGTGATTGTATCAAAACAGACAAAAGAAAACGATTAAAAAACGTTACAAAGTGGCAAAAAACTTCAGTTGCAGAATCAAGCTTGGGCAAGTTTGAGGCGGTATAATCCCAGCCGATGAAACGAGTAATCAGCATCATCTTCCTTGCCACCTTCCTTTCCCTGCTTTTAATGTCATGCGGTTCTTCATCCGCAAACACTGCATCTGATTCCCCCGCACAATATATTGAAAATAAAGGCTCTGATACCATCGTCAATTTGGCGCTGGCATGGGCAGAAAAATATCAAACGGACAACCCGGAAGTACGCATCTCGGTGACGGGCGGCGGGTCGGGTACTGGTATTGCAGCCCTTATCAATGGCACTGTGGATATTGCGAATGCTTCACGCAAGATCAAGGATGAAGAGGTTGCAGAAGCGCAATCAAAAGGAATTACCCCGGTTGAACATATCATTGCGCGCGATGCCATTGCCGTGATCGTCAACCCCGAAAACCCCGTGCGCAAGTTAACCCTGCAACAGATCGCAGATATTTATAGCGGCAAGATCACCAACTGGGCAGGGGTCGGTGGGGAAGACAGACCGATCGTAAAGCTCTCGCGCGAAACCAATTCTGGCACGCATGTGTACTTTTTGGAAACTGTTCTGCGCCTTGGAGAAAAAGAGAATAAGACCCTGTTCTCAACCGATACGCTTTTACTGCCTTCATCTGAAGGCATCATTTCAGAAGTACGGACCAACCCAAATGCCATCGGCTACGATGGGCTTGGTTATGTTCCCGATGATCTGGTGATGATCGCCATTGCAGAAGAAGCAGGCGGCAACTATGTGCTGCCATCCATCGCAACGGTGAACGATAAGAGCTATCCGATTGCGCGTGATCTTTATATGTATACCAACGGTGAAGCCACGGGTATCTTAAAAGAATATCTGGATTGGCTCCTCAACACCGAAGCCCAGCAGATCGTAGCCGAACTTGGTTTTGTGCCTGTGAAGTAATTAAATTACGTCATTGCGAGGCACGCTCTTATTCTTCGTGCCGAAGCAATGACGTATGGAGCATTATGGAAAAATCTTTAAACTGGCGTGAATTCGTCATCACAAGAGCCATCAAAGCAAGCGGATATTCTGCCATTGTCTTTGTACTGCTCATCTTTTTCTTTCTCATGCGCGAGGGCTTGCCCGCCATTGGCGAAGTGGAAGCTGGCAATCTCTTTAGTTTACGTTGGTACCCCATCGAAGAGATGTTCGGTATTTTACCGCTCATTTCCGGCTCGATCATCGTCACCATCGGCGCAGCACTCATCGCCGTTCCGTTCGGCATTGGCACAGCCGTTTACATCTCCGAGATCGCTCCGCGTTGGATGCGTGAAATTCTCAAGCCGCTCGTGGAACTGCTTGGCGGACTTCCCTCGGTAGTATTGGGATTTCTCGGCATCCTCGTCGTTTCTCCAAATCTTCGCATCTTGCTGGACCTGCCAACGGGTCTGACAGCCTTTACCGGATCGCTGCTCTTGGGCGGGATCGCCGTTCCCACTGTCGTTTCTGTGGCAGAAGATGCGCTCGATGCCGTGCCGCGCGCTTATCGTGAAGGCGCCTGGGCATTGGGCGCCACCAAATGGCAGACCATCTGGCGTGTGACTCTGCCCGCCGCAAAGTCTGGCGTACTGACCGCCATCATGCTGGGAGTGGGTCGTGCCATCGGCGAAACCATGACCGTGATGATGGTGACCGGCAATGCGCCCGTCCTTGCCACCCGCCTTGGCAGCCTCTTCTCCCCCGTCCGCACCATGACGGCGACCATCGCCGCCGAAATGGGCGAGGTCGCAAACGGCAGCGTCCACTATCACACACTTTTCCTTATTGGCATCATCCTCTTCCTTATATCGCTTACGGTAAACGTCCTCGCTTCATCTGTGGTCTTCCGCACAAAAAAACGCGCAGAGAGAATCCTCTCATGATGAAACTTCTCGCTCGCAATCGTCACTCCGTCCAACGGCTGGGATATAGTCTTATTACGCTCATGGCAGTTGTGACCGTTCTGCCCATCGTTGGCACGGTTCTCTTCATTTTATTTAAAGGCGGCTCTGCCATCTCGTGGGAATTCATCTCTGGCTTCCCGCATGATGGTATGCGCGCAGGCGGCATCCTTCCTGCCATTATTGGCACGCTTTATTTAACCGTTGGCACAGCGATCTTTTCCGTGCCATTAGGAATTGCGGCAGCCATCTATCTCTCTGAATATGCGAAAGACACGCAACTGACTCGTCTCATTCGCCTGGCGATCATCAACCTGGCAGGCATCCCCTCGGTGGTGTATGGCTTGTTTGGTTTGGGTTTGTTCGTCTTGTTCCTGCAATTTGGCACATCCATCCTTGCCGCCTCGTTGACGCTCTCCATCATGACTTTGCCCGTCATCATCAGCACCGCAGAAGAGGCGCTGCGCTCCGTACCGCAACAGTTCCGCACCGTGAGTATTTCTCTTGGTGCAACTCGCTGGCAGACCATCCGCAAGATCGTCATAAAAGAAGCGCTGCCCGGCATCCTCACGGGAGTCATCCTCGGCTTGGAACGTGCCGCCGGTGAAACCGCTCCGATCCTCTTCACAGGTGCGGCATTCTTCCTGCCACGTCTGCCTGGCTCCCCCTTCGATGCGACCATGGCGCTGCCCTATCATCTCTTCGTCATCTCCACCCAAGTGCCTGAAATGCCGATCCAAATCCAATACGGGACGGCGCTCGTCTTGCTTGTGTTCGTTCTGACCATGAACGTGATCGCAACTATTATCCGTTCGCGGGCAAGAGCGAAGCGACAGTGGTAATCAATCGTCTAATGAACAAAATCGAAATCGAAAACCTCTCCCTCCAATACGCAGACGGCGCGGAATCTTTACGCGGCATCAGCATGGGAATCCGCCAGAATGCAGTGACCGTTCTCTTCGGTCCGGCAGGCGGCGGAAAGTCCACGCTGTTGCGCTGCCTCAATCGCCTCAACGACCTGACCGACATCCGCACCAGTTCTGGTCGCATCCTGATCGACGGCGAAAACATCCTCGACCCTAAAACGGATGTGATCGCATTACGCCGCAAAGTAGGCATGGTCTTTGCACGACCTGTACCGTTGCCCATGAGCATCCGCGAGAACATCACCTACGGGTTGGAACTCGCCGGTGAAAAACGCCGTACCAAACTCAATGAAGCCGTGGAACGCAGCCTCAAACTTGCCGCCATTTGGGATGAAGTAAAAGACCGCCTCAACGACCCTGCGGTTGCCCTCTCTGGCGGACAGCAGCAGCGCGTCTGCCTTGCGCGTGTATTGGCATTACAACCCGAGATCATCCTGCTTGATGAACCCACCTCGGGGCTGGACCCCATTTCTACAGGCAAGGTTGAAGCAGCATTACAGGAACTGAAAAAAGATTACACCGTTATCCTCGTGCCTCACTCGGTGCAACAAGCAGCCCGCACCGCCGATCACGCCGCCTTCTTCTTACAAGGCGAATTGATCGAATACGATAACGGCAAAAAAATGTTCACCGCCCCCAAAGAAAAGAAAACCGAAGATTACATCATGGGCAGGTTTGGGTAAAAAAGAGCAGGGGCAACCCGTCCATGCTTTGTATTTCCTCAAACAAAAAGAGAGGGTTGCCCCATACCAGGGCGACCCTCTCTTTACATACAAGGTGTTCAATGATTTTGACGGGTCGCCCCTACCAATCACCAAACTCGTTCCAAATTCTCATTCTCTCCCACTGCACGCCCCACCTTCGCCATATCCACCCATTCACCATGAATTTTCACGCGCACTACATCGGCTGTGAAATCTGTACTGGTGCCATTGCCATTGCTAAATAAATAAGAACCCACCGCATAAATATCTGCAGGGACGCTCAACTTCTCAAATTTACGAATCTTTTCTGGATTAAAACCACCAGAGACAACGATCTTCACATTCTGACAATAGTCCCTTGCCGCTTCTTTCCAAGCCGGGGGCAGATCCCAAAATTTCCAGGCATTATCCAACGCCGAACGGACGTTAAACACCAGCCGCGGGTTTACACCCAAATCCAAAGCGGGGTCACCCAGCGGCTGAATGGAAACATCCCGCAAGGCGCCGCTTGTATCAAGACGTACTCCATACAGCTTATATTTTTCAGCTTCTGCTTCGTTGCCCGCATCCATCAATTCACGATACATGGCAAACATGCCGTCCAGCACCCGCAATGTATCGCGTACCGAGTCATTATTAAAATCAACCAACGCAATGCGCGGAATTTGCGGCGGCAAAATATGCGAGAACTGCATCATGGCTTCTGCGGTATCGCCAAGGAAAGAAGCAATCGCCGCGTGAGCCACCGTCCCACCGCCTGCACCGCCCCACCAATCGCCCTGCGCATCTGTAGAGACGAATGCGCCCAATTCACGGGCATGGTCTTTATTGAAACGCTGCAAGGCAATATTGTAGGCATATCCATCAGCAGCCTGTACTTCATGCACATCAAACCGAGCCGGGAAGAACAAAACAGGCTTGCCTTTCGCCGCAACTAAGGTTTCATACACATTGGTTGCTACCCGGCTAGAACGGGTGAGAATACCGAGTGTGGGGGTTTCGAGCAGGGCAAAATCACGGTACTTGCCGCGCACCTTAATCACCGGTTGAATTCTGGTTGGGTCTCCATCGTATTTAACAGTGGTGCCATCATGAGCAGCCCACACTTCGATCTTGCTTGAGGCATCCACAAACTTATCACCCTCATAATGTCCCGTGCAATGCCGCAACATCTCTAAAGATTTATCTACACCAACCACAGTAGTTCTCCCCATGCGGCGTGTAAACCACTGCATCTCTACTTCAATATCCCCCACCGCGATCTCTTCCAGCGAAATTCCATCGGGCAGGTTGTGATATTCGCCTGAATAGGTATAGCCCTCTTTGGAAAGAGCGGTCAACATGCGGTTGATATTTTCAAAATACTTATCTGAATACCATCCTTTGCGCATACGTTCAATATCTAATTTAAAGGTTTCATTCGTAAGGCGTTTACCGTCAAAAATGGACATTTTCACCAATCCTTTATTACTAGTGCCCAAACAACATGAAGATGTAGGGTAAAAGCGGCTGAATTTCGCCGCTTTTACCCATCAATTTAAGGTTGTTTAGGTACTAGCTAATTTTATACAGTTTCAAAAAACATGGGACGCCTCGCTCCACCCGTTTCCTTGGGGTGAAGTACTTGAAATGAGGTTGCGTAAGGTGAATTAATAAATTTCTTGAAAGTACCTTAACTCTTAATACAGACACTATACTATCTTTCAAATTTATCGAATACTTGAGTGCTATGACAATCCATACAAGACTGCGCATACTGCTCACCTTTTAATTTTTTAAATAATAGTGGTAATTTTAAAAGATCATCCACTGAAGACACCTTATCCATGGGGATTCCATACTCTTTACTTGTAAAGCTACAAGGGCTGATTTTTTTATTTTCATCTATAAACAAAAAGTATCTCCCCGCGACACAATCGTCAACGGGTATAGACACATTCCTACTTGTCGCAATCATTCTCTCGGTATACTTCTTTCCCCCCAACACCTTCAAACCATTTTGAATCGCGTTTTCTTTTATACGAGGCAATTCTTTATCAATCCATTCTGCCTGTTCAGGAAGTAAACGATTGTTTTCAAAAAAATCATCACATTCATTTCCACCCAGTTGATTAATAGTTAACTCAGCCACGCCCCAAGAAGCGATCTCTCTACAAAAGGTCTCAAAATTGCCTACATTATCTCTCATCAATACAGTATTAATACGAATGCCCAACTTACTACTGGAATTTTTTGTCATCAGGTGCAAAGATTTAATTGACTCCTTAACCTTCTCAAAAAGACCCTGTTGCCCGCGATGATAATCATGAAAATCACCGAAGCCGTCGACACTAACGGTTATCATTTCGTAGTTTTCAAGTAAAACATTCCTGATTTCTTGGGAGTCTAATCGGGTTCCATTTGTCGTAACGCTTAATGAAATTCCCATATTCATATTAAGTGCTTTGGAAACTGGCATAAAATCCTTCCACAGCAAGGGCTCGCCGCCAAGCCAATTTACCAAAACTTGATTATTTGTTTTCTTTTTATAATCCGAAAGGATACCGCCAAACCTAATGATATCTTCAACAGGCGTAATTATCCTACTGCGCACAATATCACGGCGATATTCGCAAAAATGACAACCAAGATTGCAAGGCTCATAAACGCGCCAAACAATCACTAATTGTTGATTACTTAAAAACGACATTCTATAAAATCTCTTCCGTTGATTTCACAACATGCATTCCTGCTTGGGCAAACCCGTTATACGCCTCATCCGCAGCGTCAGTATGATCTACCACCCCGGGCACTACCACCGCTGACGAACAGTCTTCAAGCAGGTAGACCTTCTTTGCCAGCTCGGGGTCTGTTGCCATAATATCGTCGAGCAAATCTTGAACTGTCCATGCCACACAATGGCTCTTTGCCTGACCGGCGATATAGAGCCTATCCACGTTTTGCAGGTGTTGAATAAATTGGGTGTCCCGAACACCAAGCGCCTCCCCCATCGGTCCAACCAACACCTCGGGTCCCACCGCTGAATAATTTTCTGTAAACGGCTTTTCACCTTTGATAACGAAATGCGGCTGGCTGGTGCGGGCATGTGAATGGAAAAAGACAGCTTCTTCCACGGCAGGTACGAGCGCATGACCGATTCCACCCAACATGGCGTGATAGGGCCAGATGGTGAGCGCGTATTTGCCTTTCTTTTCCAACACTTCGGCATAATGGATCATCATCTGTTGACCGTACTCTGGTGCAATGCCAAATTGCGGAGCGAGGGCGGGGTTAAATATCCACTTGCCAGATTGCAATTCATCTGTGTGAATATCAGTATACGGGGCAGGATGATTGCCTCCTGCATCTACAAAGAAGATGGGATGGAAGATCTGCTGCGAAAGGTGGGTATCCATTGTGGCGGTGATATGGGTGATGCTGCCGAGGTTGCGATAAATGAATTCACACAGACGCGTGTTATCTTCCACGGCGCCATTCCCGCTGCGCCCGCCGACAAATAACTCAAAGCCGGGCAGGCAGAACGTATTTTGCACATCGATCAGCAAAAGGGAGATTCGCTCACTGGAAGTTGAAACAGGTTCGAGGTTGTGTTGAACCGCGAAGGTTTTGGCATCGGCGGCACGGGCGGCGTAATCCACTTTCCAAATTTCACCCACGCGGGCAACTTCAAAAAAATCGGGGATGGGAAGTTGAGGCATAAATAGCTCCTAAAGGAAAACGATCTCTTTTGATTTGAACTGATACAACATGGCAGGACGATGCGCCCCGGCGATATCTTTTTTGCCGGTCTCTTTAAGCAGACCAGTTGCCAGCATACGCTTACGAAAGTTGCGTTTATCAAGCTTGTCGTTGATGATGCTCTCATACATGCTTTGAAGTTCAGAAAGGCGAAATTGTTTGGGCATGAGCCCATAAACGATGTTGCTATAACTGACTTTTGCACGCAGGCGGGTGGCAGCGTAATGGATGATCTCTTTATGGTCAAAGGCAAGTTTGGGAAGCTGGTCAACAGGGAACCAGCCGAGGTCGGTAACTTTATCTGATTCAGGCTGCGGCAAACTTTGCCATGGGATGAGGGCGATATATGCGACTGTGATGACGCGTGAACGCGGGTCACGTTTGGGTGCGCCGAAGGTGTAAAGCTGCTCCATATAAACATCGCTCACACCGGTCTTTTCAACAAGGATGCGTTGCGCGGCATCGTCCAACGACTCGCCTAATTTTATAAAACCGCCCGGCAAAGACCAGTCATTGCGGAATGGTTCTTCGGCACGTTTGACCAGCATCCCCTTGAGATGGTTTTCATTGACCGTGAACAAGACCAGGTCAACGGTGATGCCGGGTGATTCAAAACCTGCATACTTAGTGTTCATTATACACTTAGTATAATGACTTTATGATTTCTGTCAAGACACAAAAGGCTCCGCATTTTGAAATGCGGAGCCTTTTGTGCGTCCAAAGATATTTTTATGCTGGAGATTGAACAGAGTTTTTCTTTACAATGGTCTGAGTTGTGGTTGTGCGGGTGAAGAAGAAGATAGCAACAGCAAGATAAACAAAGTAACCAACGACCTCTGTTAGAGACGGGTTGCCGTTGTAACCGAACAAGGTCTTGAGCAACTCACCTACTACTGAGGTTTCATCTACGATGGTGTTGACATCCCATACATGTTCGATGATGGAGGGAATCCAACCAACTTCGTTGAATTCATGAATGCCATGTGCCACAAGCCCCGCTGCGAAGAGGATGAGCAAATAACCTGTGATCTGAAAGAAGCGGCGCAGATTGAGCCGGGCGGTCGCTGCCAGTAATGACCAGCCAAGCAATACTGCTGTTCCAAGCCCAAGAACCACACCGGTGAGAGTCAAGATAATATTGGTTGTTACATTTTCGCTGCTGCCCGCGAAAAAAGCTGCTGTGATGAAGAGTGCTAATTCCACACCTTCACGCACTACCGCCAGAAACGCCAACCCGAAAACCGCCCGTTTGCCTGTGGTAGCGACGGCTTTATTGATTCCTTCTTCCAACTCAGTTTTGATATTCTTTGCTTGTCCGCTCATCCAGAAGATCATCCAGGTGAGGATGCCAGCCGCGAGCAGCATGGTGATGCCTTCGTAGATCTGTTCGGCGCCATCTTCAAGGCTCAGCCCGAACAAAGTGAGAATGACAGCAGTAAGGATGCTAACGCCTAGAGCAGCGAGGGTTCCCATCCACAAGGCGGGAGCCAGGTCGGTGCGGCGGATTTTTTGTAAAGCGCCAAAGACAATGCCTATGATCAGAGCGGCTTCTAAGCCTTCGCGCAGGGAAAGTAGAAAAGAAGGGAGCATTCGAGGGTATTTCCTTTGTTTACAGTTTTGGTCTTAATTGTCGAAATAATAAACGAGACGGGTTTAGGAATCTAGTATTGTGATTGATTCGAGTTTTCAACCAGGTTGAAAACTTTGGGCATATTAACTACCCCCAAGCGGCGACCTTGCATTAAAAAAGAAGACCCGGCTCATCACCCGATCTTCCTCACTTCTTATTACTCGTTACTTCTTTTTACTCGATGCCCTATTCCCCTTTGACACTTTGCGATACGGCGGCATATTGATCGCCACCACGTTACACTTCTCAGGGTCAAGTAATTTGTTCCACAAGTTCGGGTAACTCAGTGCAAAGGCTTCAGGCTGCAACGTGGACGTAATGACCGTAGGCAAATGCGCGTTATAACGATAGTTGAGCACGCTATACAGTTTATCTTCTGCCCAAACAGAAGCCGCGCCGCTTTCTTTCAGGTCATCAAGGATGAGCAATGGTGTGGTGCGGATTTCAAAGAAGCGGCGGTCAAACGAAACATCCGAATTTTTGCCAAAGGTCTGACGAAGGTAATCGAGCAGGGCGGTCACTTCCACAAGCAAGGCTTGCCCGCCCAAACCAATGCGGTAATTACCCACAGCAGCGGCGAGGTGGGTCTTTCCACTAAAAGACTGCCCAAGAAACACCAGCCAACCTTCGGGGTGCTCGGCAAATTCCACGGCGGCATTATGTGCATCGTGCAGAGTTTTCACATCATCTTTCGTAACCTTGATGCGCGAGATCTCTTTACTCTTTACTTTGTTTCCAAAGCGGTCTGCCTTCTCCACCGTGGTCGTCGTCACAGCTTCGGTGCCCACTTCGTCATCACGCGGTTGGAAGGTTTTGAAAGTCATCACCTTCATCTCTGGCAAAGCCAGCATCGAGATACCCGGGTTGCTGGTCTCTTCGGGGCGGCGATAATCGGGCGCACTGATCTTGAGATGTTTTACATAACTCTCATCTTGCAGCCTTGAGCGGATGCGCGCCTCGATCTCATCCAACATCAAATTGGTGGTGATGACCGTCGGCAGTTTATTGATGTAACGATAATTGATAATCTGGAACAGTTTTTCCTGCGCCCACGGCGTTGCATTCTGCGTCCCAAAGTCATCAAGGATCAACAAGTTTGAATTGCGAATATCATCGAAACGCTGTTCAAAAGTAATCTCGGGGTCGTCGTAGGAAAAGCGTAAAGAATCCAACAAATCCGGCACGGTGATGAATAGAGTCGGCAACCCGTTATTGACGGCAAAATTAGCAATTGCCGCCGCAAGATGCGTCTTGCCGCAGCCGTAGCCGCCTTCAAGCAGCAGCCAGCCTTGCGGGTTGCGCACAAAATCTTCGCTTGCATCAAAGGCAGTCCGCAAATTATCACGCTCCTGCCCGGAAATAAACTTTGCCTTGGGGTTACCGCTTTGGCTAAAATTCTCAAATGTCAAATGGCTTAGGCGGTTCAGGTTGCTCATCGCAAACAGACGCGCACGCGCCGCCTCGGCTACATCTTTGGCGCGGCATACACAGGTTTCCACCTTGCCAAATTTTTCATGATCCACCGGCACATCATAACGAACATAACCCGCCCCCCCACAGTGCGGACAGTTCGGGTCGCCCAACGGTTTCGCCACGCTCTTAATCGCGCTTGAAGAACTCGGAGAACTCGCCGTCGGTGTATCGTTTTGCATCTTGGATAGAGTCTTGCGAATCTCTTCTTTCATCTTTTCCGTTTTCCTTCCAGCGCCGCAAAATCGCTTCGATATATTTCCAATTGCGCACATTGCGGCTCACCGCAATTTCAAACGCCTCTTCAAACCACACGCCCGGGTACTCGCGCTCGGCTTCTTTCAGCATGTCTGCCAGCAGCGGCGTCAACGCGCCGATATTCTCTTCATACAACTTAAAGACATTCGATTTACTCGGCACATACGAAGCAGATGGTTTCACCTGTCCCTTTGCAAATGCCTCAGCGGATAATCGTCCGCGCGGCGAGTTGAGGAAGAAAAAGACTCCCGCTTCATTCTCCGCTCTGAGCAGGGTCTGCCTCTCAACAGCTTTTCCCAGCCCGCGCCGAATCTCCTCTACCTTCAAACCCAGCGCCTCTTCGTCAAAATCCACCTCTCCCATCGCACGGAAGTTCCCTTCCATGTGTTCAATACGCCAAATCGCATACAAGATCACCTTCAACTCGGCAACATCCTCGATCTCGTTCATCATCTTGATGAACGAATCAGGCACTTGAGTAAAGGTTTCAGAGGAAGTGAAGCCGGGGAATGGGGTCATGCATTATTCCGTAGGGGCGGGGTAACCCCGCCCTTACTCATTCGGTCGAAATACTTTCGTGGCAGCATTATCGAAGCGAGTCAGGTCGCCACGGAAGATCAGGTCAATTTCGCCGGTGGGACCGTTGCGATGTTTCGCCACTGAAATCTTGGTGATATTGCTCTTATCGCCATCCTTCTCATAATCATCGGGGCGATAGATAAACATAACAATGTCGGCATCCTGCTCCAACGAACCAGATTCACGCAAGTCTGAGAGGATGGGGCGTTTATCCGTGCGCTGTTCCACGGCACGGCTTAACTGTGCTGCGGTTAATACAGGCACATTCAATTCACGGGCAAGAACCTTGAGGTTACGGGAAATATGTGAAACTTCCTGCACGCGGTTGTCATTGCGGCTATCACCCGTCATCAATTGAAGATAGTCAATGATGATCAAATCCAGCTTGTATTCCATGTGCAAGCGCCGACACTTGGTACGGAGTTGGAGCGGTGTGAGGGCAGGGGTATCATCCAAAAAGATATTGGTACTGCCGAACACTTCGATGGCATGGTTGAACAACTGCCATTGGTCTTCTGCCAGTTTACCTGTGCTCAAGTTTTGAGATGAGATGCCCGTCTCTTGCGCAATGAGACGCTGCACCACCTGTTCGTTGGACATTTCCAAAGAGAAGATGGCGACGTGCTTTTTGTACGTCAGCCCGGCATTCTTTGCAATGGAAAGCAAAAAACCAGTCTTACCCTGACCAGGACGCCCGGCAATAATGATCAAATCTGAAGGATGTAAACCGCGTAATAATTTATCAAGGTCAATAAAACCGGTCGGTACACCATGAAAGTCTGCGCCGAGTTTGGCAAGTTCGGCAACTTGATCATAGTATTCAGAAAGGACGGTGCGGATCGGCTGCACATCGTTACGGGTACGGCGTTCGCTTACGCCAAAGACGGCTTTTTCCGCCTCACCCATCACGTTATCAATTGCATCACCTTTATATGCCAGAGAGGCGATCTGATTCGCCGCCTGAATCATTCTACGGCGCAGGGAGTTTTCTTCAACGATATGTCCGTAGGCTTCGGCATTGAGCGAGGTTGGAACCTGGTTGATGAGCGAGGTTAAATATGCCGAACCGCCGATCTCTGCCAATTGACCCGTGCGCTCCAAATCTTCAGACAAGGTGAGCAGGTCTATCGGAGTGCGGGTTTCGTGCAAGCGAATATATGCCTCCCAGATCCAACGGTTGCGGTGAATGTAAAAATCATCCGCGCTCAGAAACTGGGCGATGTCGTAATACACTTCGGGGTTAATCAGCACCGCCCCTACGACGGCTTCTTCGGCTTCGCGGCTGTGCGGTGTGCCTGGGCTGGAGGGGGCGGCTGATTCTTCGGGGTAGAAATCTGTCATTTTGGTTGAGCCAGCCTAGGCTGGGGGTGAGTCGGGTTTATCCTTGTTAGGGCTGTCAAGATCAAGTTTGTCAAGAAAATCTTTGAAGACAGATAATCGATCGCTTGAATCTTCGGGCAGGGCGGGCGGGGTTTCTTTGCGAGGTGCCGGGGTGTCTATTGATTCGGGCATATCTTCATCGGGCACTACGCTGGCGGCATCCATCACACTTTGATGCACCATGATCGGGGCATGGGCTCGAGCCGCAATGGCAATCGCATCAGAAGAGCGGGCGTCAATGTGAATTTCACGCCCATCTGCTTCAACAACAATATTTCCGTAATAAATATCATCCTGCAATTTGACGATCTCTACACGGATGACACGGGCATTGAAAAGTTTAAACACATTTTTCAACAGATCATGCGTCAGCGGGCGCACCATTTCAACTTCTTGTAAAGAGACGGTGATGGCTTCGGCTTCATAAGGTCCCACCCAAATGGTGAGATATCTGTCGGCGTCTACCTGCTTAAGTACAACCACACGTTGGGGTGCCATTAAATGCACACGGATGCTATCTATAACTACTTCTACCATTCCAGAAGACATAGGGGAAACTCCAATGTGCTTATTTTAGCATAAAGGCTGGGGGCTTAACATAAGAAGAAAATACGAAAATTCGATTTGCATTTCTCGGCAAACACGGCTATAATGCCCCTCGCTCAATTCGGGGCGTGGCGCAGCCCGGCTAGCGCACTTGCATGGGGTGCAAGGGGTCGGAGGTTCAAATCCTCTCGCCCCGACAGAGTAGTAAGAAAACCGTCCTTGCCGGGGACGGTTTTGTTTTTAACGATTGGCGTGTTTTTCAACCCGTCATTCACATATCAATCCAAGGTTATCAGGCTATAAGCCTGACCATACATTCACCTATGGAACAAAATACCCCCACCAACAAACATTCCATCATTAGCCTAACATTGGGCATACTCACCGTCTTCTTCTTTTGCGGAAGTTGGATGCCGATTCCCTTTACCAGCTTCATTTGCTACCCGGCAAGTTTTATCACCGGTCTGCTGGCAGTGATCTACGGCACAATCTCCCTGAGCGTCATCAACAGAAATAACGAGAGCGGCAAGCCGATTGCATGGGCAGGCATCATCAGCGGCGGAATGATCTTTCTTTGCATCCTTTGCATAGTCGTGCTTTTCGCATCCCTCTTCTTTTTTGCACCCAACACAGTGCAACCCTTCATCGATAACTACCAACTCTAAGAACCCCTTAACCTTCAACTTGCAAAACGTATCTCTCTCGGGTATGCTTGCCAGCGGGAGTGGTTAGGTCCCGGTGGGCTTCCTGGTCTTCAAAACCTGTGGCGGGTCGCGTTGCGGGTCGCGGTGGGTTCGACTCCCATCCACTCCCGCCTATTTTACAAGGGCGACCCTTTCACGTCATTGGGTCGCCCATTTTTTCATTATTGGAGAAATCAATGTCATTTCCCGAACCCGAAAATCTCAACTCACTTGTCTCTCAAATCTTTCGCATCGAAGATGTAACCAGCCTCGACCCGAACAAAGAGGGATTTATGATGCGGTATCGCGGTCAATTACTGGATGAAGATTCCGCCTCTGCCTACGACGTTTTGGCAGGGTTGCTGAACCCATACGGAATCGCCCCCCTCTTCCGCCTCGAAGACGGAAAACACGTCATCTACCTCACGCCCAAACCGCCTGAACCCAAAGCAGATAAAGTCTCCACCAATATCATTCTCTTTATCCTCACGATCTTTAGCGTCATGCTGGCTGGCGCCCAAGTGGATGGACCCATCCCACAAGAACCGCTCGCACAGATGATCATGCTTGCAAAAAGCATTCTTACCGGCTGGCCCTTTGCACTCAGTTTATTGGGGATTTTATTAGCACATGAACTCGGTCATTATTTTATGAGTCGTTACCACAAGACTCCCGCAACCCTGCCTTACTTTATCCCCTTTCCATTCAGTCCGCTTGGAACGATGGGCGCGGCAATCCTCATGCGTGGCACACCCAAGAACAAGCGCATTCTGTTCGATATTGGTGTGGCAGGACCCATTGCTGGGTTGGTCGTCGCAGTTCCCGTCCTGCTGTATGGACTTTCCCTTTCCACACTCGGCACGATCGACCCCAACCCGAACGGCTTTTTGGAAGGCAATTCGCTGTTGTACTTGCTTGCCAAATTCATCGTTTTTGGACAACTCCTGCCCACACCCGTCGAGCCGCAAGGCGCATTGTACTGGCTGCAATATTTCTTCACGGGTCGTCCGGTTCCCTTCGGCGGGCTGGACGTGTTCATCCATTCCGTGGCATTTGCCGGTTGGGCGGGCATCCTCGTCACCGCATTGAACCTCATCCCCGCCGGAACCCTGGACGGTGGGCATGTCGTCTACTCATTATTTGGCGATAAAGCCAAAAAGGCTTTTCCTTATATTGTTGGCTTACTTGTGCTGCTGGGATTCTTTTGGAGCGGTTGGTGGTTGTGGGCAGCCATGCTCTTCTGGCTGGGACGTGTAGAAGCCCAACCCATGGATCAGATCACCCAACTTGACCTGCCCCGCAAAGCCATTGCCTACGCCATGATGGTTGTCTTCTTTTTTGTACTCACTCCTGTGCCGTTCATGCTGCTGGCGCCATAAACCTACATGAAAAAAATAACCTTATTATTTACAATTCTTACCTTAATGCTTTCCGCCTGCTCAACCGGAAGTGTGGATACAGCCGAACCGGCAGACCAAACCGCCACGCCCAAACCGGCTCAAACGAAGGCAACACCCACCGAAGCAGCAAGCAGACTCAACGTCAATGAAGAGACGCTGCGCGGGGTGGAGATCAAAGTTTGGACTCCGTGGTACGGTACCGAGCAAAGTCTGTTCGAGAGTTTCGTCAATGAATTCAACAGCACAAACCCATGGGGCATTAAAGCGGCGGCGGAGACTCAGATCAACTTCACCAATTTATACGAAGCCACCACCGCATCCCTGCCGACCGAAGAGAAACCAAATCTTGTGATCGCACTGCCTGAACACGCGCAGGAATGGTATGCCGAAGGGGTGACGACCGACCTAACCGATTATGTGAATGACCCCGCTTTTGGTATTGATGCGAGTGATTTTTCGTTTGCCATTTGGAATCAGGATATGGCTGGCTCGGCTCGTGTGGCAATGCCCGCGCAGCGCACTGCCAATGTTTTGTTATGGAATGAAACCTGGGCGGATGAGTTAAATATCAGGTCTGCGCCGGGTTCACCTGAAGATTTTCGCAAGCAATCTTGTAACGCTCATGATTCGATGAAGAAAGATTCTTTCGCCGAGAACGATGCCATGGGCGGCTGGCTGGTGAACACAGACCCGATGACCGTGTATTCGTGGATGCTTACCTTTGGCGGCAATGTGATCGAAGAAAGCGATTATCGTTTTCTCACGCCTGACAATATTGAGACATTTAAGTTTTTACGCGAGCTTGCCGAGGCTGGCTGCTCATGGCAGGGCGCGGCAGACCCCATCGCGTCTTTTGCAAATCGTGAAGCGTTGTTTATTACCGTCAGTTTACGCGACCTGCCGCTGGTGGCGCGCGCCTTTGTAAGCGCCGAAAACCGTGATACCTGGCGGGTATTGCCCTTCCCTAAAGAGGATGAAGGCGCAATGGTTGTTTACGGCTCCTCTTATGTTATTCTGAATTCAAATGATGAAGAACAGTTGGCAGCCTGGCTGTTCGTGAAATGGTTACTGGAAAAAGAACAGGATGCCCGTTGGGTGGAGACCACGCACCTCTTTCCGCTTCGCATCTCGACCGTGGAATTGCTCGGCGATTACGAACGGTCTCACCCTCAATGGCGGCAGGCTGTAGACCTGCTCGAGATCGGCGAGATGCAACCACCGCTGGCTTCGTGGCGTACTGTTAAGGTAATGCTGGGTGATGGTTTTGCGCACATGTACCGCGTGAATGTGGCAAGCGGACAGGTGGCGGCGATCCTTGCGCAGATGGAATCCACGGCAAAAGAATTGAGCAAGTAAAGGAGAAGGTATGGCAACTTCTGAATATAAGGCTAGGCAGGTACGGGCAAAGACCCATGAGGTGTACGATTATGATCATGACGAGGACAAACCCGGCAAGCCGCTGCACATCCTCATCCCTGGCGGGTTGATCGCACTCGCTGTTCTGGCGTTGATCGTTTTTATTGGATACCTCACCTTTCTCGAAGAATCGCTCAACCAAACCCTCGGTTTGACTCTCATGGGTATCCTTTCGCCGTTCTATGTGGGCGGGGTCTTCCTTTTTAGTTACGGCTATGAACTGTACAACATTCCACGCGCCATTCGGTTGACTGCCATCATCGTATTCGTCACGTTGGCGGCGGTGGTGATCGTGGCTGTTCTCTTCCTCGTGCTTGGAAATTCAAAAGGCGGGTCAAAGTCATCCAACCGGTCGAAATCGTCTTCGTCCAAAGGCAATGCCTTGGGTGGCGCTATTCTTGGCGGCATGTCGTCCAATAAATCTTCATCGGGCTCATCTTCTGGCGGCGGGCACTTCCCCAGCGGACCGGTTTTCATCGGCGGGATGGGTGGAACACGAGTGGAAACCCGCGAGGTGACCAAAGAAGTGGTTAAAGAAGTACCCAAAGAACCGATGCCCATCACCTGTCCGTTCTGCTCTCGATCTTATATCCCAGTTGAGAGTGAATACATTTGCCCAAGCTGCGGCGCGGCAACGCCAAAGAATTTGATCGAAGAATCACAGATGCCGAAAGAATCTAACCAATAATAAGCCTCAGACAATGGGCGCTGGATCTTTTACAATCCAGCGCCCATTGGGTTTTAACATGGAATAAAAACGTCCGGCTACAAGTGTGACCTACATACTACTGATATATAATCTTCACCATGAAAAAAACTTCATGGCTCTTCCCCATTTTGCTGCTCATTGGCGTAACAGCATACACACTTCTTACCCGTGTTCAACTCCCAAATGAAGGACTTTCCACATTCGGCGCAGATACCGTCCGCGCGGAGGTGACGCAAATCATTGAAGAAGGCGAAGTAGACTTTGGCGGGTACACACAGGAATATCAAATTGCGCGTGTAAATATTTTAGAGGGAGCATACGCGGGCATTGTCATGGAAATTGATTATGGCAGGCGGCAGGTGCGTTCAGATGATTACCTGCTCAAACCCGGCGACAAGATCATCGTCACCATTTCCAAAACACCGGACAATGTAGTCAACGCCTATTTTGTAGATTACGTCCGCACAACACCGATCCTTTGGCTAACCCTTATATTTGCAATTGCCATCATCCTCATCAGCCAGTGGAAGGGCATCCGCGCCATGTTAAGCATGGCATTCAGCCTTTACATGATCATCGGCTACATCATTCCGCACATCCTCACGGGAGACGACCCGCTCACCGTCAGCATTATCGGTTCGATCATTCTGCTGGGCGTCAGTCTCTACCTCACCTACGGCTGGACGCTCAAAACTCATGCCGCAGTTCTGAGCATGGTTCTTGTACTGCTCATCACCGGCACACTGGCGGCGCTCTTTATGGTCTTTGCCAAACTCAATGGAACCGGCGATGAAAACGTGATGTTCCTCATGCAGATCAGCGATACCCCCATCAACCTGCGCGGACTTTTCCTTGGCGGCTTGATCATCGGTGCGCTCGGCGTGTTGGATGACCTGGTGACGACTCAAGCCTCGGCAGTTTTTGAACTTCACCATGCCAATCCCAACCTCGGCTTTGGCAAACTCTATGGGGCTGCCATGCGCATCGGTCAAGACCATGTGGCTGCTACTGTGAACACGTTGGTTTTAGCCTACGCTGGAGCCTCGCTGCCGATGATGTTGATGTTCTCTCTCGGCGGCGGAGATTACGGCTACATTGTCAATTTTTCGTTCATTGCCGAAGAAATCGTGCGGACGCTGGTGGGGTCGCTGGGGCTGATCGCCGCTGTGCCGATCACCACGGCGATAGCCATTTTCTTTGCTCAAAGGGCAGATTCGCTTGGGAAGTGGGAGCAGGTTCTCGGTCCCGAAGGAGGCGGACATAGTCATTAGCTTGACAGGAAATTTGTCCAGTCCAATTTATTGCAACCATTCCTCATGAGAAAGCGTAAGAGAAGGTAGAAATCCTTCTGAGGAGAAACGTGAACGAAGAAAAAGCCTGGGTTTTACAGGCACAGCAAGGCGACGACGAGGCATTTACGAAGCTCGTAGAAACCTACCAAACCCCCGTTTTCAACCTGTGTTACCGCATGTTGGGTGAACCCGAACTCGCGGAAGATGCCGCACAAGAGACTTTTCTGCGCGCGTATCAACACCTGCACAGGTACGACCAGAAGCGCCCATTTGCAACATGGCTCTTATCCATCGGGGCGCATTATTGTATAGACCGTTTACGCCGCCGAAAATTCTCAATGTTCTCCATGGATGCGGAAGACGAAGACGGCAATTCGTTTGAAGTGCCTGATTTCAACGCGCCCAACCCCGAGGTTGAAGCCATCACCGGGCAGACGAATGAACGTGTCCATGACATGCTGCAAGACCTCGATGGCACTGACCGTGCCGCCATTATTATGCGTTATTGGTATGACTATTCTGAAAAGGAGATCGCCGAATCCTTGAACCTGACGGTGAGTGCGGTTAAGAGCCGCCTGCACCGCGCACGCAAGGAACTGGCAGGCTTGTGGGTCGATCAGGAAGATGACCTGCTCGCTGAAATGGAAAGGAGACACCATGAATCACCAGCCTTTTGAAACCTGGCTGTTGGACGATAAAGTCCTCACCCCCGCTGAAAAACGCGAACTTGACACTCACCTGCGAAACTGCAAGACCTGCTCTGCCCTCGCAGAAACGGGTCTTGCCTTGCGCTCCTCGCGGATAATCACCCCAAAGCCTGGTTTCTCCATGCGCTTCCAGCAAAAATTGGCGGCGCAAAAACTTGTTGAACGCAGGCGGCGCCTATGGGGCATGATTGTGTTCATTGTTAGCGGCGTTGGGCTTTCAAGCTGGTTTCTAGCTCCTGCCATTACCTCGCTGACCTCCTCCCCCGTTGAATGGCTCATCACCGCGGCAAGTTTCTTCTTGTACCTATTCTCTTCCCTACAAGCCATTGGAGATATGTTCAGCGTCATGGCGCGTATACTGCCGAGTTTCCTGCCGCCGTACGCATGGATGGTTATCGTCTCCGGGCTGGCAGGCGTAGGTTTACTTTGGACTGTATCCATCTGGCGTTTATCCCGCCGAACTCAAGGAGTAACTGCATGAAAAAAAATACATTGATACGAATTCTGCTCCTGATGGCGTTATTACTAATGCCCACCATGAGCATCCACGCTCAAACATCAAACAATAACGATGTCCTTCTCTTTGGAGAAAACTACACGTTGGGCGAGGGTGAAACCCTCAATGGCAGCATCGCCGTGTTTGGCGGCAACATCACCATTGAAAAAGACGCCGAAGTAAACGGCAGCATTGCCATCTTTGGCGGCAATATTTCTCTGGAAGAAGACACCACCGTCAATGGCGATATCGCCGTATTTGGAGGCAGCGCTTCTGTTACAGGTGAAGTCAACGGAGATATGGCTCTCTTCGGCGGACAAGCCACACTCGGGTCTGATTCAAGCATCGATAACATCGCCACCTTTGGCGGGCAAGTCACTCAAGAACCTGGCGCCACCGTCTCAGGTGAAATTACGAACAACACGCCACCCACCATCGATGCCCCCGAGGTTCCCAACACACCGAACGTTCCCAACAACCCCGATGTCAACTTCAATGTAAACCCGTTTTGGGAAATTCTAAGCACCTTCGGTCGCGCTGTGGCAGTTGCCGCAATCGGTATGCTGCTCACGCTTTTCCTGCAACCGCAATTAGACCGCGCGGGAGCCGCTCTTATCAGCCAGCCATTTATAGCGGGTGGGTATGGGCTGATCGCGATCATTGTCGTCCCAGTTGTTGCCGTTATTCTGGCGATCACCATCATTCTCATTCCCGTCTCACTCATTGCGGTCATGGCGCTGCCATTGGCGTGGCTCTTTGGCGTAATCGTGATCGGGCAGGAAGTGGGCGACCGCTTCGCCAAAGCCATCAACCAGGTATGGGCACCTGTCCTTTCCACCGGCTTGGGAACTTTCGTCATCGTTCTTCTCAGCGGTCTGGTGGGATTGATCCCCTGCGTGGGATGGCTCGGCTCCTCCATCATCACCCTGCTTGCAATTGGCGTCACCGTACTAACCCGCTTCGGGACATTCAGCCCAATGAGCTACCCTCCCGCCGCCGCAGCTCCCAGTGTGGATGAAATACCCCCCGCCTCTTAATTTAACTTTAGCCTGATTCAAACCATCAGCCTGGGTTCACCCCTGGAGTAGTTAAACAAATAGGTCACGCGATACGCGTGACCTACATTTTTTTACACAAGTATTACTCTTTCAACAACAACGCCAATGGCGAAGCGACCAATACCATACCCGTGGTCAACGTCAGCACATAAGGGAAGCCGTACAACTCCGCAAGGTGACCGGTGTAGATCAACCCCAATGCCCCCGAAGAAAAGATAAAGCCAAGGATCAACCCTGATGCCAACGCCATACCGCCGGGGATGATGCGTTGCGCCAGCACCACCATAATGCTATGCACAGCCCCCGTCCCTGCCCCAGCGAGCGGCACCAGCACATACAACCAACCCGACCACCCAATACGGCTGATGAGAAAAATCGGCACAGATGAGAAAAGCAAAGCTAATGCCGCCACAAAGCGTTTTGGGTAACGGTCGGCAAAATGCCCGCCGATCACATTCCCCAGCGCCGAGCCGCCCATGAATAACCCAGCCATACTGCCATAAATGGTTGCGCTCTGCCCAAGGTCTTTGATGTATTTCGGAATGAGATTCACCATATTTGCCTGTGCCCACGATTGCAAGGTGGCGACCATCATCAAAAGGAGAATAAAGATCCACCCGGCGCGGTTGCGGCGAGATATCACCGTCTTCTCTGGCTGTGGGTGTGGATGGTTATCGCGCAGTTGGTACAAAATTCCCAAACCAATGGGGATGGACACCAAAGGCAAAATATACATACCCGGAACTTTAAGATACGCCAGGATCAACCCCGTAATGATCGGACCTACAAAATGTCCCATTTGACCAGCGGTAAAAAACAACGAGGTAGACGTGGCTTCGCGTCCCTTCATAATCTCACGTCCACGCAGGGCGGCTTGTACTGTCCCTACCGGATGAAAGGCAGAAGACCCCAACGCTGCAATGATAAGGCAGATCAAACCGGCGTTACCGGGCAGGGTTAATGCCAGTGAATAGAAAACTGTCATCCACAGCACGCCGCCGCCCGCCAGCCAGCGCGGACCCATTCGGTCTGAAAGCCAGCCAAATAAGGGCTGCGTCAACGCCGAAGCCCAGATATAGATGGAAGAGAACAAGGCGATCTCGTACTCGCTCAGTCCAAAATAGGTCAGCAAGACCGGGCGGCTGGCGTTGAACGTATCCACCATAAAGTGGGAAAGAGAAACGAACGAAAATATAGGGTCTAAATAAATAGGCATGGGTTAAGTTATTATCCCCTGTTCCTGGGGGCGCTCCTGTTGAAGAAAATGGCTCTAACGATAGAGCCCATTATCTTCGATATATTGATAAACTTCCATTGCCAGATAATAACGATACATCTCCCCCGTTGTGATCCGGCGCTTTATCTCACTCGATGAAACAGGTTGAAGCAACGCATCAATAAAGTGGACTTTGGCAGCCAGCCCGGGAATTTTCGTTTCCAATGCTGGCAGGTCTACAAAATCGTCTGGGCGGCGTAAAACGCCTAATTTGGAAACCTCAGCCACGAGGTCAGTGTTGAGCCGCCAGTTGGGGAGGTCGGCAAGGGAATCTCCGCCGATCAGCAGGAAGATTTCCGCATCCGCCTCCTGTGCTTTGAGTGACCGAACCGTATCCACCGTGTAATGCGGACCCGGGCGGTCGATCTCCAGCCGTGAAAGCTCGAAGGCGGGGTTGTGAGCGATCATTCGTTGCAGCATGGGCAGGCGATGTTCCAATGGGGTGATCGGTTTTCCCAGTTTGTTGGGCGGGTCTGGGGTCAACATCCACAACAGCTTATCCAAATGAAACTGAGAAACCGCTTCTGCCGCAAAGATGAGATGCCCCATGTGCGGCGGGTCAAACGTGCCGCCAAAAAGACCAATTCGCTTCATACTCAAAAGTATATCGCAATCTTTTATGCAGTTTGCTCGGTGGTATACTGCCATGCATGTCACAATCGCAGGCAACTGTTCTAAGTACAACCTCTCCGTTAAAGCAGATCATTCATGCAATGCGCGCCATTGAGCGGGGCGAGTATCATCCCGCACTCTTGAAAGAATTCATGGGAGATTCTGGTGACCTTGGAAAGTTATCACAAATGGTGGATACCATGGCAGCCACCGTCTCGCAGCGGGAAACCCAACTGACCCTGCTCAATAAAGTCATTCCCATTGGGGTATCTCTTTCTGCCGAAAAAGATTTCAACCGCCTGCTCGAATCTCTGGTGATCGAAGCGCAAAACTTCACCCATGCTGACGCTGGTTCGTTGTACCTGGTGGAAAAAGAAAAACTCCGTTTTGTGATCGTTCGCAACACTTCATTGGATATGAAAATGGGCGGAACCAGCGGTGTGGCAATTCCTTTTTACCCCGTACGCATGTACAACGAAGATGGCAGCGAAAACCGCTCTAATGTGGTTTCGTACGCCGCCCTTACCCACAAACGCATCCATATTGCCGATGCCTACGCAGCCGAGGGGTTTGATTTTTCAGGCACGAAATCTTTTGATGAAAAAACCCACTATCACTCAAAATCTTTTTTTGCCATCCCGCTTGAAAATAAAGAAGGCAATGTAATTGGCGTATTGCAATTGATCAACGCCAAGGACCCAAAAACCGGTGAGATCACACCCTTCAAAGATGATACGGTACTGGAAGCGTTGATCCTGCTCGCCACCGCCGCATTGGATGGCTACATCCGCGAAGCCGCCTTGCGCAGTGAGATCGCCAAATTACGCATTGAAATTGACCAATCGCGCCGATCAAAACAGGTGGATGAGATCACCGAAACGCAATTCTTCCGCGATCTGCAAAATAAGGTCAAGAAGATGCGGGGCGATGAAAATCAATAATTTACAAACCCTTATGGTTTCTCTGCAAGATAAATCTCGCGGCGCTGCGTAACATCAGTTGTTTATCCTGCCCTCGCAACTTATTCAAGTAAGTTGATCGATTCAAGTATAATGGAATTCATGCTTCCCGAATCACCGCTAACGATAATTGAAAGCAGATTACGATATTTAATTCCGGCTGAAATGTATGCAGCCATGTGGTTGAATCCATCTGTGGATATCATGATCCGGATGCACGACCACTTGCGGACTTTACAACGCATTCTACATGACTACACTTCACGGCAGATCGACATTACAAAACTAAAACCAGGGGATGTAAAAACAGAATGGCAATATGGCGCCATGATGTTCACAGACCTTGCTGGCTTTACAAAGTTGATGGAAGCCAACGCTTCAAAAGGAAAAGAAGGCGCTGAGAACCTGCTCAAAGAGTTAACCAAATATTTCTCAACCATGATCTCGATCATCAGCAAATCTGGCGGAGAATTGGTGGAGTTCACCGGGGATGCCATGCTGGTGGTCTTCCCTAAAAAGGAAAAAAGGGATGAGACCAGCCGCGCGATTCGCGCCGGTCTGCGTATGCAGCGGGCGATGAAAGATTTTGCCGAGATCGAAACCCCGGTTGGTACGGTCAACCTTCAAATGCGCATCGGCATTCACAGTGGGCGGTTCCTTACCGCTGAGATCGGTACGCCCCGCCGCATGGAACACGTACTACTCGGCAAGGATGTACAAAAAGCCAAACTTTCTGAAAGCAATGGACGGAATGGATTGGTGAATGTTTCTCAAAATGCCTACAATTTAGTTAAAGATGACTTCCGCTTTGAAGTTGGGGATGAGGGCTATTACCTGGTGCTGGACGATATGACCGCAGAAGACCTGGGTGATTATGAGATCACCCCTCTTGGGCGGCGCATGGCAAGCCCTGTGTTGATCGACAGAAAAAACAAGAAGGAAGTTCTCGAAAGCATCACCAATTTGCTTAATTCGATTGAGCCGCTTGCCAGTTACATTCCCGACCCCGTACTTTCGATGCTGGTGGAGAGTGCATCGTCCCGCAGAATTGATCCGGAATTCCCAACACCAACGATCATGTTCATCAATTTCATCGGGCTGCCCGAATCGGCAGACCGTGCCCTGCCCGGCGAGGAACGCAAATTAGCTGCAAGTTTTTCCAAAGCGTTCTCGCTCATCAACGCCGCTGTAGATGCCCGTGGCGGAGTGCTTAAAAAAGTGACGTACCATCTCTCCGGTTCTGATATTGTGGTCTATTTCGGCGTACCGAATGCCCACACAAACGACGAGTTTCGCGCAGCTTCTGCTGCCATTGCCATTCGAGATATTGTTGAAAACATCAAGCCTCCCACCATTGGCGGTATTCAGCCGGATGTATATTGTCAGATCGGCATCAACAAGGGACCGGCGTTCATGGCTGAAGTTGGCGATCCGCGCGGCAGGCGTGAGTTTAACGTGCTGGGCGATACGGTTAACACAGCGGCGCGTTTAATGAACCGCGCCCAAAAGAACCAGATCATTGTTGCAGAATCTGTCATGAAGGCAATTGAAGAAAAATTTGAGTGCTCCTCCATTGGAGAGGTATCGTTAAAAGGAAAAAGTAAACCGCTCAATTTATACGAGCTTGTAAAACAAAAGTAAAAAAAGAAGCCGCATATCTAACATGCGGCTTCTTTTTTTATGAAGATTTTGGCGTTTTATCTTTCAATTTATTATCCAATGAAGACCAAATGCCCGCCATGAGGGTGCTGCCTGCCTTTCGGCGTAGATTCACTTTGTAGATCGCTTTTTCTTTCTCACCGATGCGAATCAGCCAAAATTGTTCTGAAAGGCTTGAGAGGGCTGAATCCAACTCGGTCCGTGTGAGGCGGTCTTTTTCCGGCATGGCATCCATTACCTCGCACATACGCGGGTAACTCATACTCAGTTCGCGCAGCATCAATTTCATGATCTTGCGGAGGGAAGGCGGTAATTTGGCAATATCAAGTGGGGAGATGCCGCCATCTTTTTGATTGCCTTTTATTTCTTTATCCAACCGGTCAAATAATCCGGGCATGTCATCCTTCCTTAGTACAGCTCAGGCATACTGATCGGCTCAGGCTGTGGTTCGCATTCACCGCACCAGATCACATTGGCAACCGCCAGCCCTTTGGGTGTGTTGTTCGCGCCAACGAACATGGTGATAAAAGTGGACATGGTTGAGGCGTGATCTTTGCATACAAAGCGTCCGCAAAAGGCACACGAGGCACGGGCTTCTTCTTCACAATGCCAGCATTTCATGAATGGCTCCTACTCTGCGTTCAAGATATACGGGATAACGTTTCTCAATGCCACAGACCATGCATGGTCTGGATATCGCAGTAAGAAAAGGTCCTGGCTTGCATTTTCTGCCATATCAAAAGAAAGCGGCAGGATGCTTGTGACAGTTGCCTGAAATTGTTCTTCGATGTCTTTTTTCAATTCCACCGCGTCGTACTTTGGGAGCGCCTTATTGACCAGCAGGAAGAGGTTGGGCACATCCAGGCTGCGCGCCACATCCACTGTGACAGATGTGCCCTGCAAGTCTTGGTTATCGGGGCGCAGAATGATAATTAAAACATCTGAAGTGGCAATGGATAGCAGCGTCTCTTCATTCAACCCCGGGTGGGTATCAATGAAGAGGTAATCAAGTTCAAATTCAGAGATCGCCATTTGCATGGCTTCGTTGAGTTTGTTAAAGTCTATGCCTTCGCGCAGTATTTGGCTGATGTCTTGCCCGCGAATGCTGGAGGGGAATAAATAAAGTTCCTTGCCCGCCAGTTGGGCACGTCCGGCGCCTTCGCCTGTGTTCTTGCCTACAGGAAAGCCCACTTCTCGAATGCTCGCCTTACCATGCAGGAAATCGTTTAGTGTTTTGCCCATCTTTTGCTCATTTAAACCAAAGAGAACGTGGATACCGGGGGATTGAATATCTGTATCCACAATGCCAACACGTTTGCCGGTTAGGGCAACCTGTGATGCAAGGTTTGCCGTTGTATTGGATTTTCCCGTTCCCCCGCGAAATGAATGAATCGATACGATCTTGCCTGCCATGTAAATCCTCCGGTAAGTTGGTGATTATCCTGAATTGCGTTTTTGGCGGAGTGCTTTTGCCTGTTCTTTTAATTTTGCGTAGAATTCTGTTCCGGCAATTTCTTCAAATTCCCGCTTGCGCCTCTCCTGGTCGATCTCAACCGTCAGGCGTTCCAATTTTTCCTTCAGGTCGTCTTCACGCTCTTTCACTTTGCGCACCATGGAATAGAAGGCGGATAGCAGTTGTGCTGCCTTGGCTTCATCACTGCCAGCCGGTGTAACAAGGGGTTGTGTTTGATCCAGAAAAGAATAATTTCCTTCAGCCGTCTTTTGCGACCAATCAATTACCTTTTCAATATAGGTCGTAGAGAATCGCAAGCGGTGTGAAAAGCCGCGCAAGATACCCAAAGAGACGTCTTGCCGCGCCAACAGGTCGAAAAGGTCTTGTTTGGTAAATTCCAGAGCTTCCACGGGTTCAAGAGCAACTACGCCAGCAGAACGGGGCAGTTCATCCACCAGGGCAAGCTCGCCAATGCTTTCGCCGGGTCCCACTTTATTGATGATGATCTCATCCCCTTTTGCATCTGTGGTAACGATTTTCAACGTGCCTTCAAGGATGACAAAAAACGAATCGGCAGGGTCGCCTTTTTTCATCATGGCATCCCCCGCCGCAAAATGCCGTGTAGAAGCCTCAGCCGCCACAGCCGCACAGGCTTCGTCTGAGAGGTCTTTGAAAAAATCTGTTTCTCGTATTTTTTGGAGGATGTTCACTGTCATGAATCTTTACGCTCCCCGGGTTTGGATTGCTTGATCTTGAGCGTCATCGTATCCCAAACACCGCCTCCCTTTTGACCTGTGCTTGCCGCAACAACCTTATCATTTATATTCGTCCACAACTTCTCATCCACAGCATATTGTTTGCGGACATAGAGCATACATTCCCAACCTACTTTTTTTCTCACAATATCGGTTCGTGCCACAAGTTCTTTAATATCTTTTTCCAAACGGTCAATTTCCTGTGAATATCTTGCGACCTTTAATATTTTACGCTTGGCAAGAATTTCCACCTGTGTCTTTAAAAACTCATCCACCAATACTGCCTGCGTCCTGGAGTATTTTGCTTCTACGTCCTTAAACACCTTGCGCAGGTCTTCTTCATCTTTAATGATACTGGCTTCATTTCGCGATGTACGAGCCGTTGCTTCGTTGACATACACAAATGCGTCACTGCCAAACTTTTTATTTGCCTGTCGAGATAAAAACAGGATCAAACCGCCTCCAGAGATACCGATCGCCAGTGCAACGATAAGGAAAACGCCAGAATTGACCATGGTATTAAAAACCATGTGCAAAGCGATTCCAGCCATGAAAATAAACGCAGCAGTGAGGTGATCTGATCTGGTGCGATAGAACTTCATATACGCCAACGCCGCGCCGATCAATCCGCTGCAGGTGGCGTGGACAAGGTTGGTGGAAAATACACGAGAATACGCAACCGTAAAGGCTATATTTTCACGCGGCAATATATATTCAATATTTTCGACCATGGCGAAGCCGATCCCTGTACCAAAGCCGTACAGCATCCCTACTGAGATCGGGTAATCTTCATTCAATACCAGATAGATCAGAATGCCCGCCTTCAAGGTCTCTTCGATCAAAGGTCCCACGACCCGAATCACTTGTTCGCGGCTAAAAACGCCCGAGTTTACCAAAGCAGGGTTGATCTGTGCTGCCACCAAATAAGCAACAACACCCATTCCAATGGTTAATATATTCTTTTCGTATAAATTCAGGTCGTTTCTAAAATTCCCCAACCATACCTTTATCTTTTCAATCGGAGATGGTTTCAAAAGAAAGGGAACTGTTGGCGTTTTTTTACCCAGAGACTCCACGTCCACTACAGCATTTTTGAGATACCCATTGAACTTCCTAACAACAAAAAGAAAGATCACCGGTACACTAACCGCAAACGATATGGATAGCATCACAACAGACATAGAGAAATCTTACCGTAAGCCCTCCCCCCCTGCAAGCCTTCAGGAGACTTACAACAAAAAGACGGCAACCATTACGTCTGCCGTCTTTTTTGGTTGTGCTTAAATTTGTAAATTACGTTTTACTTTCGGCGCGAAATCCAATAAAGAATGAACAACACCACCAAAATACCCAAAGCTGGAACATAGCTCGCATCGGAAAGCGCAGCGCCTGAAAGCGCCTCACCTGATGTGCCTACCGAAGGCAGCCCAACAATGACTAGAATAACCACTGCCGCAACTGCCGCCAGCAAACCAACCTGTGGATTGGATTGAAAATCAAAAAGACGCTGAAAGAAAGATTGTTTGACCGGTTCTTTCTCCTGCCTCGCACGTAGTTTGACCTGTGCCAGCATCCGGCGGGCTTTGTCTTCATCCAATTTTTTGGGCGGGAAGGTCTCTTTCAGGTTAAGAATCGTCTTTTCGAGGCTGATCAATTCCACGTTTGAGGATGAGGCGTCTTGCTCCATCCCATCGTTCAGTAACCGGTCGGCAAAATCTGCAAGTTCATTATCTTTTTGTAGGTTTTGTGTAGTTCGATACATGTTTATTTATCCAGGTTATTGCGAAGCGCGGTTACTGCGCGTCGAAAAAGGGACTTTACTGCTTCAAGATTCTGGTTCAAGTGGTCGGCGATCTCGTTAAACTGCATATCTTCTGCAAAACGTAATAGTAACACCTCTCGATAATTCTCTGGCAAGCCTTGAAGCGTATGCTGCAAGAACATACGATCTTCCATCATGGTGGAAGTTTCTCCATCTACCTGCGCCTGCGCTTCAGAGAGCATCGTTATCTGCGGTTCCTGTTTGCGTGAACGCTTACGGTAAAACTCAGCCACTTTATGGTTGGTGAGCGTCCGTAGCCAGGTACCAAATTTGGAGTCGCCACGGAATGAGGGAAGTGACTTCAACGCAGCAATAAAAACTTCCTGCGTTACATCCTCAACATCACTTTCAGGCACGACATACCTTACCCGGTTGTAAACCTTGGGTAAATACCTATGGTATAGTACGTCAAACGTATCCTGCCTTCCATCTTTAAATTGTTGAATCAGAAGTTCATCGCTGGTATCAGGCAGGGGGTTGGAGTTGATTTGCATATATTTTGTAGTCATCGCTGGTAAAAATGGGTTGTCTAAGCGTTTAATTACGAGAAACTATATCATAAATGAGATACTCAACAGCCGATATTTTATTTTCAATGCAGTTAGGCTATAATAAACAAACGTTTTTTAAAGATTATTAAATCATGGGAGATTGACGCATGTCAAAAATCATTTCAATTCATTCCTTTCGCGGCGGGACCGGCAAGTCTAACACTACGGCAAACATTGCGGCGCTTTTAGCGATGGACGGCGCACGCGTGGGCGTGGTCGACACAGATATTGCCTCTCCAGGCGTTCATGTGCTCTTTAACCTGGACGAAGCCGATATGGAACACTCCCTGAATGACTATTTATGGGGCAAATGCACCATTGACCAGGCAGCACAGGATGTAACCGGACATATCGGCACCGAAGTAAAGGGACAAATATTCCTGATCCCTTCCAGCATCAAAGCCAGTGAAATCGCCCGAATTCTCCGCGAAGGATACGACGTTGGGCTTTTGAACGATGGTTTCCGCGATGTGATCGAAAAGCTAAAACTCGATTATCTACTGATCGATACTCACCCAGGTTTAAATGAAGAAACCCTGCTTTCCATTGCCATTTCAAACGCACTGATCATTATCATGCGTCCTGATAATCAAGATTATCAGGGCACGGCAGTGACGGTGGATGTAGCCAAGAAATTGGATGTACCGAAACTTTACATCCTCGTTAACAAAACCCCCAACGTATTAGACTTTGATGAGGTTAGAAACCGCGTTGAACAGACATACGGTGCAAAAGTAGGCGCCATTCTCCCCCACTCAGACGAGATGATGACGCTGGCAAGTTCGGGACTTTTTACCGTTCACTACCCCGACCATGTAATTTCCAAAGGTTTGCGCAGCCTGGTCGACCAGATCAAATAGTTTTTTTCTCTGGAAATGTACGATAGAAAATAAATAGTATCATTCAAACTTTATACAAGTAAAACAACCTTAATAATAGGTGAAGGGAAGGCACCATGAGCAACCCGCTCTTTGAAAAAGCAATCAGGGAATTGGAATCTCGCGAAGAGGATGTTCGTCCCTCTGACGTGGTCTTATTTCCTGAGCCGCTGCGTAGCGCCGTCAACTTTGTGATCCGGCTTGGGCGATTTAGCCTGACAGAATTTGCCGAAAAGTTGCCCGACTTTACAAAGCAGGAAGTAAAACAAATAGCTGATCTGCTCATTCAACGGCACTTGTTCGACCTTTCGCGCTTTGCCACCGAAGCAGAACCTTACTACGAGGCGAGGCTCTCCGCAATGACCCGCCCGCTCTCACGTCCGCCTTCGGATATTTGGAAAAAAATAGACTAACCCTCAACCCGCCCGCATCTCACGGGCGGGTTTCATTTTAAAACCCGCCCCCGCTGGGTATAATGCAGTGATGGCAGATAAACTCCTCTCCCGTTATGAAGAACTCAAAGCGCAGGTCAACTTTCACAATTATCGTTATCACGTGTTGGATGCGCCCGTTATCAGCGACCTCGAATACGACCGCCTCCTTAACGAACTAAAGAAAATCGAATCTGATCATCCTGATTGGATCACCCCCGACTCTCCCACCCAACGCGCCGGAGCCAAGCCTTCAGAAAAATTTGAGAAGGTGCGCCACCCCGCCCCAATCCTTTCGCTTGCCAATGCCTTTGGTGCAGACGATGCCCGAGCCTGGTTCGAACGCATCAAAAAATTAGACGACCGCGTAGAGAAAGCCAAATTTGTGGTTGAGCCAAAGATAGATGGTTTATCCGTAGTACTGCACTACCATGATGGTCAATTTGTGCAGGGCGCCACCCGAGGCGACGGCGAAGTTGGCGAAGATATTACAAGCAACTTGCGGACGGTGCGAGCCATTCCGTTGAAAATTCCGGTGGAAAATAAAAAGTGGAAAGGCAGCCTGCCTAAACAACTGGTCGTGCGCGGCGAAGCATTCATTCCCATCAAAGAGTTTGAAAACCTGAACAAACGACTGGAAGAAGCAGGCGAGAAAACCTATCTCAATCCGCGCAACACGGCGGCGGGGTCGCTGCGCCAGCTTGACCCTGTGCTAACCGCATCACGCCCCATCACATTGCTTGTGTATCAGATCGTTCACTCCGAAGGCGGAAACGTCCCAACATCACAATGGGAAATTCTTGAGTACCTCAAATCACTCGGCTTCCCTGTTTCGGATGTGCCCAAACGTTTTGATCATTTGGATGACGCCATCACCTACACCGAAACCTTCAACACGGGAAGAGACGCGCTTCCTTACGAAGCCGATGGCATGGTCATAAAAATTGACGATTTGACCCTCGCCTCAGATTTGGGCTTCGTTGGCAAAGACCCGCGCGGCGCGGTCGCTTTCAAATTCCCTGCCCGCGAAGTGACCACCACCCTGCTCGGCATTGATGCGGAAGTGGGACGCACCGGTGTTCTGACTCCGCGTGCCTCGCTGGAGCCAGTGGAGATCGGCGGCGTGGTCGTCCGCAATGCGACCCTGCATAACTTTGATTACATCGAAGAAAAAGACATCCGCATCGGAGATCGGGTTTTGGTCAAACGAGCGGGCGAAGTCATTCCGTATGTCATCGGTCCGGTCGTGGATGCGCGTTCGGGCAAAGAAAAGAAGTACAAGCCCCCCACAAAATGCCCAGCCTGCGGACAAGACGTGGAGCACATCGAAGGCGAAGTGGCGTGGTACTGCGTCAACGCCGCCTGCCCGGCGCAGCTCGTCCGCAATGTAGAGCATTTCGTCTCACGCGGCGCAATGGATATTGTGGGTCTGGGTATCAAGATTGTGGAACAGCTTATCGAAGCAGGCTTGGTCAAAGACGTGGCAGATTTGTTCACACTCAAAAAAGACCAACTTTTGGAGTTGGAAGGCTTTGCCGAGAAAAAGGCGGAGAATCTGCTTGGGTCGATTGAGCAAGCCAAAAGTCAGAGTTTAAACCGTTTGATCGCGGCAATTGGCATCCACGGTGTGGGCGAAGTGATGGCTAGCGACCTGGCGCGGACGTATGGCAATCTATCCGCTTTATCAAAAGCCACCGCTGATGAACTTCAGCAGATCGAAGGCGTGGGACCAAACATCGCCGAATCCATCGTAGATTGGTTCGCACGTCCGGCGAATCAGAAATTATTGAAGAAGTTAAAAGCCGCAAGCGTTGACCCGCAAATGATGAAAGATGAGAAGAAGAAAGAAGGTGTATTCACCGGTTTAACATTCGTTGTCACCGGAACGCTGCCAAACTTCTCACGCGACGATGCCAAGGAATTTATTGAAAACTACGGCGGCAAAGTAACCGACAGTGTCAGCAAGAAAACCAGTTACTTGGTGCTCGGCGAAAACCCCGGCTCGAAATTTGAAAAAGCAAAATCACTCGGCGTAAAGATCATTGATGAAGCCGAGTTAAAGAGGCTGGCTGGGTGATTTTTTGACATCGTTTGTTGAATAACATATGCCAAAAAAGTTAATCTTGTAGGTCGCGCTTAAAGCGTGACCTACTTTTTATCTTCACCATGGTTATAGCAAAGTCATAAACCCTTAACGCGAAAAGCGCGAATCAAGGCGAATTTTTCAAAAAAGAACCTAATTTCGCGTTATACCGCACTCGGTTGAAAATTGTGCTTTTTCCCTTCTAAAAGAGCGCAATTTTCAACCGTGGGTATTATATTCGCCCTATTTGCGTCATTCGCGTTAAGCCTTTTGCTTGTGTTTCCATTTTGTCATTCAACTTTGCTATCGCCTTTTTATCTTCACAAATCCAACTAGACAGAAACCATCCCCTCGGCTAAACTTGCGCAATCCCTTTTGGAGGCACTTTCATGGATTTTCACAGCACAGATAACAACAGCACCCGGCGCATTGCCGCTCTCAAACAACGCGTAGACTCCCTGCGCGAGAATGACCTCTACTTCTACAACCAAGCCGTGGAAGAAATGCTCCCCGACGCCAAAGTACGCGTGCGTGGACGCATCATGGGCATGTACGCCTCTTACTCGTACCTGGGCTTGGTCGGTCACCCACGCATTAACGAAGCCGCCAAACGCGCCGTAGACAAATTCGGCACCGGCACCAACGGCGTGCGCACCCTCGCCGGAACGCTGACCATCCACAACGAACTTGAAGAGACCATTGCCAATTTCAAGCACACCGAAACCGCCATTACCTACACCTCTGGCTACGTCACCAACCTGACCGTCATCTCCTCCCTGATGGGACGCGGCGATTACGTCTTTTCAGACAAGATCAACCACGCCTCCATCGTGGATGGTTGTCTCATGTCTGGCGCGGAATTTCGCCGCTTCCGCCACAATGACATGGAGCATCTCGAAGGCTTGCTTAAGAACGCCCCTGCGGATGTATCCAAACTCGTTATCGCAGACTCGGTCTTCAGCATGGACGGCGACATCATCGACCTGCCCAAGATCGTGGAACTCACCAAGAAATACAACGCCTGGCTGATGATCGACGAAGCCCACTCGGTGGGTGTACTCGGCAAAACCGGTACCGGCATCGAAGAACATTTCGGCATGGGCGACGTGATCGACATCAAAATGGGCACGCTCAGCAAAACCATCCCCTCTGTGGGCGGATACGTAGCTGGCAAAAAGGAGTTGATCGACTTCCTGCGCCACGGCAGCCGCGCCTACATTTTCTCTGCGGCTCTTCCGCCCGCCCAAGCCGCCGCCGCCAACGAAGCCTTCAAAGTCATCCTCGATGAACCCGAACGCCTCGACCGTTTGAACGCCAACACCAAGCAATTCATCGGCGGGTTGAAGAGCATGGGCTTCGACACCCTGTTGACCGAAACCGCCATTGTGCCTGTTTTATGCGGCACCGACGAAAAAGCCATGGAACTGACCAAACGCTGTCAGCAACAAGATGTCTTTGTGTTACCCGTCGTCTCCCCCGCCGTACAGGAAGGCATGTCACGTCTGCGAGCTACCGTCACCGCAGCACACGATCCCTCTGATATTGAACACGCCATGGATGTGATCTACCAAGCTGGCAAGGCAATGGGAATGGTTAAGTAGTTAGGTAGTTGATTTATTAGCCGCCCATCAAAAATTGATGGGCGGCTTTTTTATTTGATAGTGGCTAAGTCATCTTCTAGAGCGCCGCGATCTTCATCATCGGTCACTTTTTTGGCAATGGTTCTGGCTTTGGCAAGGTAGGCATCGCGCTTGGTCTTATTCCCTGCCGCTGCTTCGGCGCGGGCAAGGGTCTCATAGGCAAACCCCATAAAGACAGGTTCCACGCCCTTCACTTTACTGGCTTTCAGGCACAAATTCCCATACATGCGGGCGTTATCAACATCACCAAGCAAGGCATATACACGCGAGACCTGCCAATAGCTGATGCAAAAGTTCGTGGGCGTGGCATCTTTGCGTTGGCGCCAATGCCAGAGCGAGGTCATGGCAAGTTGAAGCATGGCGCGTTTGTCATCTTCGGTGCGGCGTTTTTTGTTGATGTACTTCCAGGTTTCATTGAAGCAGGTTACAGCGAAGTGGCGGTGTGCAGATTTCAGATCAAAGTCGGGGTGTTTTTTGGGCATGAGATTCTCCTTGAAGTTGGATAAGGTATATAGAGTCTGGGCAGGCACGAGCGGAGTCGGAGGCGGGGATTTTTATCCTGATAGTTCTTGATAGAATATTTATAACATTTTTCTAATAAATTACCTGTAGAATGCCGTCATCTTTAGTAAGGAGAAAACTATGAAATGGCAATGGAAGTTCGGAACATTTGCAGGCATCGATGTCTATATCCATGCCACCTTTTACCTTTTGATCGGGTGGGTTGGGTTTAGTCATTGGCTTGAGAATAACAACTGGTTTGAAGTATTGAGCGGCATTGGGTTTATCCTTGTGCTCTTCCTGTGCGTGATTTTACATGAATATGGGCACGCGCTCACGGCTCGCAAGTATGGTATCAAAACACGTGATATCACCATCTACCCCATTGGCGGCGTAGCGCGGTTGGAGCGTATGCCGGAAAAGCCGATAGAGGAATTGTGGGTGGCGCTGATGGGACCCGCAGTGAATGTAGTGATCGCTGCCATTCTTTTCGCGGCTCTTTTTCTGACCGGCAACCTGGTGCCGCTGACCGAGCTTGGGGTGGCATCTGGAAGTTTTCTTGAGCGTGTGATGGTCGTCAACATCTCGCTGGTGTTGTTCAACCTCATCCCCGCCTTCCCCATGGACGGCGGACGTGTGCTGCGCGCCATCCTCGCCATGCGCATGGACTATGTGCGGGCAACGCAGATCGCCGCAGCGATCGGGCAGGGTATGGCGTTCTTGCTCGGGTTCATCGGCTTGTTCAGCAACCCGTTCTTGTTGTTCATCGCATTCTTTGTTTATATTGGCGCTTCGCAGGAAGCCAGCGCCGTACAAATGAAGAACGTCATCAGCGGCATTCCCGTAGGGCGCGCCATGTTGACCGATTACAAAAGCCTCTCACCACGCGACCCACTCTCGCGCATGGCACAATTGATCCTGGCAGGCTCACAGCATGATTTCCCCGTGATCGATGATACAGAAAGGATCATTGGCGTTGTCACCCGCGACGACTTCCTTGCCGCACTTACCCAGCACGGGCAGAACACTGCCATCTCGGCTGTGATGCGTAAAGACCCGCCTGAAGTAGATTCGTATGACATGGTTGAGATCGCGCTGATGCGAATTGGAGAATCCGGCTTTCCGACACTACCCGTCACCCATGCCGGAAGACTGGTTGGCATTATTACCGCAGAGAACATCACCGAATACTTGATGATCCGCTCGGCGCTGCGCACATCACAAGTGCTTTCTGTTTGATGCGTGTTTTTGCAAGCACGCATTAAAGAACTCTTAACCACGAAAAACGTTTTTTCCATATACTAGGCACAACTCCGATGGGGAGTAGCCGCCCAAATGTTGGGTAGCTCAGCCGTCAATACGTGGCACAAGATGCCACCGGCTGTTCTGTAAAGGCAAGACCATCGTCAACATCCTTGACGATGGTCTTTTTATTTGTGGAAAATCGTACACCTTCCTCAAACGGCACGTCAGGTTGAATACATCAAAATGGATTAAACTTATCAGGAACACGGAAACAAAATATGAACTGGCATACAATCGAAACTAATGCAGCATTGAACGAACTTGCTTCCTCTTCCGAAACGGGTCTCACATCCGCACAGGTTGAGGAAAACAAAAAGAAACACAGCCTGAACGAACTCATCGACCGCGGCGGGCGCACACCATGGCAAATTTTGTGGGAACAAGTAACCGCGACCATGGTGCTGATCCTCGTTGCAGCGGCAGTCATTGCCGGCTTTTTGGGCGACACCAAGAACACCATCGCCATCCTGTCCATCGTAGTGCTATATGCGCTGCTCGGCTTTGTGCAGGAATACCGCGCCGAACAGGCAATTGCCGCACTCAAGAAAATTTCTGTGCCGCATGTGCGCGTACTGCGAGATGGTCAATTGAAGGAGATTTCTGCGCGAGACCTCGTCCCCGGCGACATCGTTCAGCTTGAAACCGGCAACGTCATCCCCGCCGACCTGCGCCTGCTCGAAGCCGTGAACCTGCGCATTCAAGAAGCCGCGCTCACGGGCGAATCTGAAGCCATTGGCAAACACACCGCCGCGCTCTCAAACGACGAACTGCCGCTCGGCGACCGCCGCAACATGGCATACATGGGAACCATCGTCACACAAGGGCGTGGGCTTGCTCTCGTGATCGCCACCGGCATGAACACCGAACTCGGCAAAATTGCCGATATGATCCAAGCCGTACAACAGGAACAAACTCCGCTACAGCGCAGGCTCGATGCGCTTGGAAAAAACCTTGCCCTCGTTGGCATTGGCATCGCCGCACTCATTTTCCTCCTCGGCATTTTCCGCGGCGATGAACTGCGCCACATGCTGCTCACAGCGGTGAGCGTAGCCGTTGCCATCGTGCCCGAAGGTCTGCCCGCCGTCGTCACCATCACCCTCGCACTCGGCGCACAACGCATGTTGGAACGCCAGGCGCTCATTCGCAAACTACCCGCCGTTGAAACCCTCGGCTCGGTCACCATCATCTGTTCGGATAAAACCGGAACCCTGACCGAAAACCGCATGACCGTAGTGATCCTGGATGTGGCAGAACATGCGCTCAATTTAACGCAGGATATTGCCCGAGACGGTTCGCTTCAAACCACCAAAGGGCTTGGTGCGCCCGTCCAATCCTCTCTCTCGCTGACGGCGATCGGCGGCGCCCTATGCAACGATGCCAAACTCATCGACGAAGGCGACGACCGCTTTCACACCATGGGCGACCCCACCGAAGGCGCACTCGTGGTTGCCGCCGCAAAAATGGGTTATTGGAAATCCTCCCTCGATTCATCCTTCCCGCGCACGGCAGAACTGCCCTTCGACTCAGAACGTAAGCGCATGACCACCGTACATCACCTCGCCAAGTACGACCCCACCGTACTCTCCGGTTTGGAGATCGGCGACAAACGATACATCGCCTTCACCAAAGGCGGGGTGGATGGTCTGCTCGATATCACCAGCCATGTTTGGGTAAATGGACAGTCCATCCCATTGAACGGCGAATGGAAAACCAGAATTGAAGCCGCCAACGAAAAACTCGCCAAAAAAGGGATGCGTGTCCTTGGCGTAGGCTTCCGCTTAATCAACTCCATCCCTGAGATCATCGAAACCGACCTCGAACAAAATATCACCCTTGTGGGTCTGTTCGGCATGATCGACCCGCCCCGCAGCGAAGTGAGAGATGCCGTTGCCGTGGCAAAAACGGCTGGCATCCGCCCGATCATGATCACCGGCGACCACCCACTGACCGCCATGGAGATCGCGCGTCAACTCGGCATCACCGATAACGGGCGCGTACTCACCGGCGCGGAAATTGAAAAAATATCCATTGATGAATTAAAACAAACGCTCGAAGATGTAAACGTCTTTGCACGCGTAGCGCCTGAGCACAAACTTCGCATCGTCCAGGCGCTGCAAGAGAAAGGTCACATCGTTGCCATGACCGGCGACGGCGTGAACGATGCCCCCGCCCTGCGCAAGGCAGATATCGGTGTGGCAATGGGCATCACCGGAACCGACGTTTCAAAAGAAGCCTCAGACCTCGTGCTGCTCGACGATAACTTTGCCACCATTGTTGCCGCCGTCAGGGAAGGGCGCACCATCTACGATAACATCCGCAAGTTTGTGCGCTTTAGTGTAGCAGGCAATATCGGCAAAGTGCTGGTGATGCTGCTGGCACCGTTCCTTGGCAAACCATTGCCGCTTCTGCCATTGCAGTTACTCTGGCTCAACCTGCTTACAGATGGTCTGCTCGGCTTGGGCATGGGCGTGGAAAACCCCGAAAAGAATACCATGCAGCGCAAACCTTACTCCCCCACAGAGGGCGTCTTCTCACGCGGCGCAGGTGTGCAGACCATTTGGGTCGGCGTGTTGATCGGCGCAATCGCCCTCGGGCTGGGCTCCACCTACTTTTTCAGCGGTCACCCCGAATGGCAGACGATGATCTTCACCTCACTGGCATTCATGCAGATATTCCAGGCATTTGCCGCCCGCTCAGATAAAGAGAGCGCCTTCAAACTCGGCTTCTGGAGCAACCCCCTGCTTGCCAGCATGGCAATATTGGTCTTCGCCCTGCAAATGGCAGTCATCTACATCCCGCCGCTGGCAAACTTCTTTGAGATCACCCCGCTCGGTCTGCTAGACCTTGCCCTGTCACTTGCCGCCGGGCTGGTGATCTTCGCAGTAATGGAAATTAGCAAAAGGCTGGGCAAAGAATAGAAAAGTAACTCCGAAAAAAAGAACTCATCTCACAATAAGATGGGTTCTTTTTTTGATATCAAAATCACAAAGAGACTATTTCTTAAGTACACGGACAAACACGAATCTCAACAAAGCGCAGGTCAAAACTTCGTGTGCCTTCGTGTACTTCGTGGATTAATTTTTTCTTCACGATATCCGGTTCATTTTGACCGAACACTTACTAAGCGCCAACTGCGCCAAGCACCAACTGATAGACCCCAAAACCAAATAAAAAAACGCATGAAATACCAAGCAATGCGCGGTTAAGTTTCGGACCGAATTTTGAAGCCGTGCCAAAGACAACGATCATCACGATCAAGCTGAGAATGAAGGTTATGTAAAAGCCGAGCAGGAGCCCCATTCCATTTATGGGCGTTTCCTGCCAGCCTCTCACCAAAATGGGACCTGTGATGAACATCCAAAACAGATACGCGCCCGGACTAAGCAGATTGGTGAGCGCCGCCTTGAAGATGGTCTGCTGACCGGATAATTCGGGATGGACGACCGTCTCATCAAAATTACGCCATGACTTGAAAGCGCCATAAGCAAGGTACAGGACGAAAAGTCCGCCAAGGATGTACATGGCACGCTGCGCCCAAGCGGGTAATTGACTAAGCACCAGAACGCTCAACAGCACGATCGGACCATCGCTCAGCAACGGGGCGAATGCGCCCGGCAGGGTACGCTTCCAGCCGCGAGTTAAGGCTTGAGAGATCAGAAACAGTTGAAACGGTCCCACCTGTGAAGCGGCGGCGAAGCCGAATCCAATTCCTTGAATAAGGTAAATCCACATACTACTCTGCGCCGCCCTCAATGCCCGCCTGCACTTCCTCACTCTCTTTGTGCGGCTGCACGTTGAACATCTTAAAGCCCCACTGCACCGAAGGACCGATCAGCAAAGCGAATACCACCGTACCAATGCCAGCCGGACCGCCAAGCAGCCAGCCAATGGTCACCACCGTCACTTCGATGATGGCACGTGAAACGCGGATGCTCACCCCCGTTGTCCGTTTGATGGCAAGCATCATACTATCGCGCGGACCCGCCCCCGCATCCACGCCGATGTAAATGGCGCTGCCCAACCCCATGAGCAAAATTGCAGCCAGCAGCATAAAAATTTGCAACGGCAAATTATCCGTCACCGATGGGATGAACGAATTCCACAGATCCACCCACGGACCAATCGAAAGGATGTTTGCCAGCGTGCCCCAACCCATCTTCTCACGCATCGCCGCCGCACTGAACAGCACAATGAATCCCATGATAACGGTCATGGTGCCGACTGTAATTCCAAATCTATATGCCAGCGCCGCTTCCAACACCACCCAAGCGCTTGTACCAATATTGCCGCGAATCATCAATGCAATCGCCAGCCCGAACAAAAGAAAGCCAAGTTGAATACGCAAAAAATCGAGAGGGAACGTTTTCCAACGAATAGGTTTTAGCATGGTGCTCCTTATAAGAGCACGATGATACCATGCGGCTATAGTTTAATTTTCGCCTTTAAATGAGCGCGCAAACGCAACGGCTTTACCCCGCCGAGGTCAATTTTTTCCGCGCCGATCATCTCGGCAAAGCGCTTCAAGCCACTGGCAAGCGCATCCGCAAAGGCAGCATCTTTGGGCGCATCCTTCTCCAGCCAAAAGCCGAGAATTTGCAGGGTGTTCGTCGTGCGGTCATGTTTGGGGTCGAGCCGCGCCACAAGATCATCACCGTATAAAATGGGCAGGGTGTAATAGCCCCACTTGCGCTGATGCGCGGGTTTGTACACCTCCCACACATAATCAAAATCGAAAACCTTTTTTGCACGTCCACGGGCGCTGACAATTTCCAACGGCGCGAGGAAGGTGACCTCTTCGGATGTGTTCCCCCCTTTGGGTTTCCACGCCTTCGGAACGCGCCCCGCCTCAAGAACCGACAAATGGGCTTGATCCTCTTTCAGGATCAGGAAGTTTTCGCTGAAGCCTTCCACCCGCACCCGCGAGACCGCACCCATCTCGACAAGCCGTTCAATGATCTGCTTCCCTTCTTTAACATCCACCTTGCGTTGGATGTAGTAACTCAGGTCAGTCTTCAAAGAGTTCTCACGCGCAACGCCGTGAAAGGCGATATGTTTTTTTGCAAAGAAATTTTCGGTCTCTTCCACACTGGCGGCATAATCGAATTCTTTTGGCACCACCCGCTCGCGCAGGTCGTAGATGCGGTCAAACCCTTTGCGGTTGGAGATCATCACTTCGCCCGTCAGCCAGAGGTAAAACAATGTAACCGAGGTCTCTTTGCGCCCGCGATAACTCCATGCCTTGACGGCGTCGCCTTCGATGTCACGGTTGCCCAGCGGACCTTTCTCGCGCAGTTCGTCCAACACAAATTTGACCACTTCTTTGGGCGAGTGCGCAAAGTGTTCCCAGCGCAAGCCTTTTTCTTTTCTACGCTTCATGGGCAATTGCCAGTAGGGAAATTCCTGCATGGGGTACATCATCAGCCAACCGCCATAATCGAAGGCTTGACGTTTTTCGTATGCCATTTTGTAGAGCAGGTCTGGCTTGTAATCGAGCACACGCCCATACATGGCAATGTCCTGACTGCGGGCAACCATCACCAGCGGGTCGAGCTGCAATGCCTGCATCTGGCGCAAAGCGGATTCAGCGCCACTCAAGCCTCGGTACCGGCGACCGGGCCAAAGTCCTTGTGAGCCGAGTAAAAATCTACGATAGGTTTGTTTGGAAATAGAGCCCATGATTAAATTCCAAATTAAAAACCGAGGGTGTCACGCCTCGGTCTTGTGTCAGTGAGATATGGTTTATGGTCTGTTAATCATCGCCAAGTGACGAAATGGCGCGGAGCAAGCCAAAGACCAGCACACCAAGTTTGACGCCTTCGCCCGCAGTGATGGCGGTTTCGGTTTCGTTCTTTTCGGCGCGGCGGTTGATGAGCATGGCGGCAATGAGCCCCGTTACAGCGCCAAGAATGACGCCGCCAAGAATAACTCTGCTATTTTTCATTTAGGATATCCTTTCAAAAAAGGCTTTTGCGGTTTCGAGCCAGCTGTTGATGGCGAGAATGGGTTTTGCAGCCATATCTGCCCCACGGATGATGTAACCGCGAGCGATATAAATATAATCTTGTGCAATGCCGGTGTAGTAAGGCAGGGCATTGAGCAAACGAGACATGCCGTAGATCAACCCTGCAAGAATGGCAAGGGTGATCAGCCCGCCCAGCAAAATGAACACCGAAACCCACATGGTAGAGATGGCAGCCCAGCGCCCCACATCGCCGCCCTGGTTGAAAGTGGAGTAACTGATCAGCACTACAATGGCAACAAGAACCAAAGCGCTCAACAAAACCGGCATAAGGATTTGCCGCATAACCTGTTTGCGATGTTTGAGATATGAGTAATGCGCAGGCGGGGTCTTGAGCCGTTCGGCTATTTCGGGAAGTTTGGCGTTCATATTTCTATTTTACCAACAAAAAAAGACCCCAAAGGTTTCAAATGCCTTTGGGGTCTAATTCATTTTCTGTTATCTGCGATTTCTCAAGAAGGTCGGGACATCCAGATCATCGTTGTTGATGTTTTGGATCGGCTGGGATTTGACATCCGCAGAGGAGCGGGTTTCGGTGTTCGCGGTGACCGATTCGCTGGGGCGCGGGGTGAAGATGGTGTTCGCCGCAGAAGAGGGTTTCTCTGTTACACGGGGAATGCGCTCCAACACACGGCGGGTGACGCCACTGCGTTCAAAGCCGGTGGCAATCACTGTACAGCGGACTTCATCGCCCATGTTCGGGTCAATGACTGCGCCGAAGATCATGTTCACATCGGGGTGAGCGGTCTCGCGGATAATGGCAGCCGCCTGATTGACCTCAAAGAGGGTCATGTTTGAACCGCCGGTGATGTTGAAGAGCACACCACGCGCGCCGTCAATGGTGATATCCAGCAACTGGCTGGAGATGGCTTGTTCGGCAGCGTTCTTGGCACGATCTTCGCCTGAGCCGCGACCAACTGCCATCAACGCCGCGCCGCCTTCAGACATGATCGAGCGCACATCGGCAAAATCGAGGTTGATCAAACCGGGGATGGTGATAAGTTCGGAAATGCCCTGAATACCCTGATGCAGAACTTCATCTGCCATGCGGAAGGCATCTTGCAGGGATGATTTCTTGTCTGCCAATTGGAGCAGGCGGTCATTAGGGATGGAGATGAGTGTGTGCGCGTGTTCTTTCATCTTCGCAACACCGGCTTCGGCAGATTGTGAACGCTTGCCGCCTTCAAAGGTGAAGGGACGGGTCACAACGCCGATGGTGAGAGCACCGCATTCTTTGGCGATCTGCGAAACAACAGGAGCCGCGCCGGTGCCAGTTCCGCCGCCCATACCCGCTGTGACGAAGACCATGTCCGCGCCTTTGAGCACGTTGTAAAGTTCATCAGAGGATTCTTCGGCAGCTTTACGCCCGACCTCAGGGTCACCGCCCGCGCCAAGACCACGGGTGATCTTGTCACCGAGGCGAACGCGGATGGGAGCGCGTGAAAGGGTAAGCGCCTGGGCATCGGAGTTGGCAGAAATAAATTCGACGCCCTGAATGCCCTCTTCCATCATGCGGTTGACGGCGTTCTGTCCGGCGCCGCCCACGCCGATCACTTTGATGCGGGCGAAGGCTTCGGTTGGTAAATTCTTTTTATTCGGATCCATTTGTTCCTCCTGGCAAGGAATATGCCTTATCTTAAACGAGAATGCGTTTTTTTAACAGGGTATTTTTGTACCAATTTCACAATATTGTGAATCTTTTCTCATTGCCGTCATGGCAATAAACGCTTCATCCAATCCTTTACGGCATCAAACTTAATGCCGCCTTCACTGCGAGCCTTGCGGCGTTTGCCACTGCTAGCAATGGAAACCTGATGGTCGTGCATACTGATCGCCCATTGCAACAGACCAAAACTTGTTGAATACATGGGCGAGTTTAACTTATCTACCAAGCCTTTCAAATTCTGCGGCTGCCCTGTGCGGACGGGCATTCCGAGCACTTCACTTGCCACACGGCTGATGCCCGGCAAGGCAGATGTTCCGCCGGTGAGCACCATGCCTGCGGGGAGCAAGCCATCATACCCGGAACGTTTGATCTCTTGCAGTATCAGTTCAAACGTCTCTTCAACGCGGGCTTCGATGATCATGGCGAGGTCCTGGCGGTTGATGCGAATATCTTTATCTTCGCCAAAGGGGCGCATGTGGAAATACTCATCGTTGCCAATCGCAGATTTCAGGGCATGTCCCTGCTGTTTCTTGACCTCTTCCGCTTGTGATTGCGAAAGACGCAGTCCGTGGGCTACATCCTGCGTAACGTGGTTACCGCCCACGGCAAGAACCATGGTGTGCCACACATCACCATCGACATAAATGGCGAGGTCGGTGGTGCCACCGCCAATATCGCAGACGGCTACGCCCATTTCGCGCTCTTGTTCGGTCAATACCATTTCTGCCGAGGCGAGCGGATTAAGCACAAACTGCTGCACATCCACACCGGCGGCGTTGACGCATTGACGGATGTTATCCACCGTGGCGCTGGCGGCGGTGATGATGTGGGTCTCCACTTCCAGCTTGTAGCCGTGCATCCCAATGGGATGCTTTACGCCGCTCTGCCCATCGACCGAGATACCGCGCTGAATAACGTGAATGATCTCACGGTCGTGCGGAATGGCAATGGCTTGCGCTTGTTCGAGTGCATTCGCAAGGTCTTGAAATTCGATGATGCCGCCAGGGACGCCGGTGGAACCTCGACTGTTCACCGAAGAGACATGCGCACCCGCAAGACTGACAAATGCGTTGGTGATCTCCAGGCTGGAGGTTCCTTCGGCTTTTTCAACGGAGCGTTTGATCGCGCGTGAAGCGGCGGCAAGATCCACGACAATGCCTTTGCGAATCCCTTCAGACGGTTCAATGCCCACACCGAGAATACGGATGGATTTATCGTCCTCCACCCTCCCTACGAGGGTGCAGACCTTGGTTGTGCCTACATCAATGCCTACTACGATCTCTTCCATAATTATTAATTCTCTTCGTCTTCAATTTCCGTTGTTTGGGTCATTCGATAATACGGACCATCGGGATGGATAACGCTGATAAAGATGGGGGTCTTGCCGCGTTGGTTGAGTGAAGCCACCAACGCCTGATACACACGAATTTTCAACGCCATGTCATTGGCGCTGGTACCGAATGCCGCCGTCCAACCTTGCGGGTCTTTGAAGTTGAAACCTTCAGCGTTGGAATAGCTTAGGGTGGAACCGGCAGGCACGAGCGGAGCTAGAGCCGTCGCCGCATCCACCAGTTCTTTTTGGATGAAGGGCGGCGGGCTGTATGGGTCGTTGGTTGTGTTCACGCCGGCTGGCGGCGCATCCACTGCGTTGACGACGACCAACCCCGCCGCTTCGCCTCGCGGACGGAAGGCAACGCCGCTTGCATCGACCCAGGTGTATTCTGAACCTTGCTGCCACAAAAGCACAGGCTGACGTTCGACGACAGTGACATAGACCACGTTGGGCAGGTATACATCCACCTGAGCCGATGTGATCTCGGGGTAGTTCAGGCGCAGGCGGCGCTCCAGTTCATCAGGTTTGAGGGTGAAGATGTTCTGCCCCGAAACGCCAATGATGCCGTTGATCTCTTCAGCGGAAATGCGAGTGTTGCCGAAGACATTGGCGGAAGGCACATAAAAGTAAGGCAGTTGAAACGCCAGTACCAACGCGGTAATAAGCACGAATGCCAGGATCAACGCGCCCATCCGCCAATTGGCACGGAAGTGCGGCATGCGCGGCATGGAAAATTTTGGCAGGTTGATCTTCGGCTTGTTGAGGTGAAACTCCGGCGAGCCGAGGGCAATGTTGTAACGGCGTTCGTTCTTTGTGTTCTGCACGGAGGAAAGCGGAACGGTGGGGGTACGCGAAGTGACCTTGACCATCGGCTTGGTTGCCTGGGTGGCAACTTTGCGCACTTCCTTTTCGTTCTGTTGTGCGCGGCGTAACCGAACCTGTTCGGCGCGGGTAAGGGGTTTCTTTTCGCTCATGCGGCTCTCCGGTGTTCAGTGCGGTCGCGTTGGGCTTTTCGTTCCAGCGCCAGTTCGATCAAACGGTCTACAAGCTGGGGGTAGCTTAGCCCGCTTGCCTTCCAAAGTTTTGGGTACATGCTGATGGATGTGAACCCGGGCAGGGTATTCAGTTCGTTCAGGTAGACCTTGTTGGTTTCTTTTTCAACGAAGAAATCGGCGCGCGCCATGCCTGCGCAATCTATGGCTTTATAGGCGCGGACGGCGTATTCGCGGATCTGTTTTTCAACATCTTCGGGTAACGGTGCAGGAATAAGCAGACCGGAGCTGCCATCTACATATTTTGACTCGTAGGAGTAGAACTCGCGGCTCGGCAGAACTTCGCCGCAGACGGATGTTTCGGGGGTTTCGTTGCCTAAAACACTCACTTCGATCTCGCGTACGTCTTTGACCCCTGCTTCGATGATGATGCGGCGGTCATAACGGGCGGCTTCGAGCAAGCCTTCGGTCAGGTCAGATTGGTTCACACATTTGCTAATGCCCACCGAAGAGCCGAGGTTGGCGGGTTTGGTAAAGAGCGGGTACGCCCCCAACGCTTCGGCTTTTGCGGCAACAGCGTTGAGGTCTTTTTCGATCTCGCCGCGCAGAACCAATATGGATGGAACCTGCGGAATGCCGTTGGCGCGCATCACGTCTTTGAAGATGCCTTTATCCATGCCGACAGATGAACCGGCAACGCCCGCCCCCACATAGGCGGCATCTGCCATTTCAAACAATCCTTGAATGGTGCCATCTTCGCCGAACGGTCCATGCAGGACGGGGAAGAAAACATCCACAGCGGCGAGGGTTTCAAACTTCTCGCCCATTTTTGTATCACGCAGTACAGATACGCGCTGGTTTGAAGAAGGGTCTGTAGGAGGAAGAACGCGATCCAGCCCTGCAACATTGCCTGCTTCAAAGGCTTCGAGTGTATTGCTGCCCGTCAGCCAGTTGCCATCCAACGTAATGCCAAGTTGAATAACTTCATATCGTTCGGGGTCCAGCGCAGAGATCACCGAGCGCGCAGACATAAGCGAAACATCATGTTCGCCTGAACGTCCGCCAAAGATCACGGCGACGCGGATTTTACGGGGAGTGGATGAGGTAGTCATTTCGTTATTCGTTATCAGGAATTGGCGGTTGGGAATTGCTATTTACCAGGTACCGACCAATTCAACTTCCAATTCAAGTTTTACATTAAACATTTCAAACACAGTCTTCTGCACGAGGGAGATCAAAGCGCGAATATCATCCGCCTTGGTATCACCGTGATTGATGAAAAAATTGCCATGCACCGAGCTGATCTCAGCGCTGCCGATGCGCATCCCCTTCAAGCCCGCCGCTTCGATCAAACGTCCGGCGTAATCGCCTTCGGGGTTTTTGAACATCGAACCCATGCTTGCACCTGGCGGCTGCGTGGCTTTTCGGCGTTCGCTGAATTGCTCGATTTTAACAGACACCTCTTCCTTTGAAGAGTTTTTTAACTTCAACAACGCACTTAATACAATCCCTTTTATTTCGCCGCGCTTCAGCACACTGGTGCGATAGCCGTAGCCCATCTGGTCGAGTGTGAGTTTTTCACGTCCGTGCTGCGTAAGCACATCTGCCCAGAGGAGGCTGTCGTTCATTTCACCGCCGAACGCGCCTGCATTTCCGTAGACCGCGCCGCCAACCGTACCGGGGACTGTGGCTGACCACTCGAGTCCGGCTAATCCTTTTGAGGCGCAGCGTTTGGCAAGGTTTGCGATGACAACCCCCGCCTCACACCAGACGGTGGGCTGGTCACCCATCTCAAAGACTGTTTCCTTCGCCCGATCTAAAACCACCACGCCACGAAAGCCTTCATCACTCACCAACACATTCGAGCCGCCGCCGAGGATGTAATACGGAAGCTCCTGCTGCCAGATCAATTGCATGGCGTCTGCCAGTTCATCGGCAGATTTGACCGTGAGCAGCACATCTGCCGGTCCGCCAATGCGCGCGGATGTGTAGGGAGCCAGTGCAATATTCGTTTGCACGGCATCGCCAAATCTTTGGCGCAGCACATCAACAACAAGGGCGGCTTTTGCCATAACCATTCCTGCTTAGAGTTCCTTCAACAAGTCGGCGGTGATGCGGTCGGCATCGCCCGCAGAGAGGACGATCACCACATCACCCGCGCGGACATGGTCGCGCAGGTAATTTTTCGTTTCAGACACCGAGCCGCTATACAGCGCCGATGAATGCGGCATGGAACTGACAACTTCTGCCGAGGAGAAATCCTGTTTGGGTTCGCGTGAGGCGTAAATTTCTGTTACGAGAACTTTATCGGCATCTTTGAACGCCTGCGAGAATTCGTATTGCAGGGTTTGGGTGCGCGAGTAGGTATGCGGCTGCCAAACTGCCCAAATGCGGCGGCTGGGGTAGCGCGCCCTTGCCCCTGCCAAGGTGGCGCGGATCTCGGTGGGGTGATGGGCGTAATCATCCACAAGTAAAACGCCATTTGATTCGCCGCGCACATCGAAGCGCCGCCCCGTGCCAGTGAATTGTCCCAATGCAGTTGCCGCTTCTTGCAAGGGTAAACCCAGCACAGAGGCAACGGATAATGCCGCCAGCGCATTGCGAACATTGTGTTCGCCCGGAACCTGGAGAGAAACGTTCACCAGGTCTGAACCCATGCCCATATTGGTGGCGAATGTGAAATCGTAGCCGCCATTGGCGTTTGGTTTCATGGTGCGTGCCTGCATCCATTGCGGGCTGTTGATGGTCATTTCACCTTGAATCGAGTAGGAGACCACGCTCAGTCCCTTGCGGCGGGCGGCGGGAATCAATGTTACAGCGCCTTCATCATCCGAGCAGACGATGAGGGTGCCATCAGGGGGAAGCAAATCCACATAGCCTTCAAAGGCGGAGTACATATCGTTGAAGGTGGGGAAGCAGTCGGGGTGATCGTGTTCGAGGTTGGTAACCACGGCAATGTGCGGTTTAAGCCCGAGGAACATGCGGTCGTATTCATCCGCTTCGATGACGAAGGTTTCGCCTTTGCCTGCACGGGCGTTGACTTGCATGTTGTTCAAGGTGCCGCCCACGATGAAGGAAGGGTCGCGGTTTAGCTCATAGAGCATCCATGCGATCATGGCGGTGGTGGTGGTTTTGCCGTGCGTACCGGCAACGCCAATGCCGATCTTCTGTTCCATCAGGCTGCCGAGAAAATCGGCGCGTTTGTAAACGGGGATGTTCGCCTGCAAGGCGGCTTTCACTTCGGGATTTTCATCTTTGATGGCAGAGGAGCGAATGACCAACTCGGCGCCGGAGATGTTGCGAGGATGATGCCCAACGAATATCTGAATGCCTATGCTTTGCAAATCGGCGGCGAAGGAGGAAAGCGACTGGTCGGAACCGGTTACTTTGTATCCGCTTTCTTTGAGCAGGCGTGCGATGGCAGAAAGCCCTGAGCCGCCAATGCCGATAAAGTGAACGTGTGTCATTTGATTAGATATACACCACAATAATAAAGATCAAAATGATGATGACTGCAAAATAGATCTGCGGTTCTGCCAGAAAGCGCGGAGGCATGACCGCCATTAAACGGTCTATGGCGGCAATGATGGCAGGGTCTGTAGCCGGAGAAATGATCTTGCTGTAGGGATAATTGGCTACATGGTTGTAATAGAGAACGGAGCCTGCCACGAGGTATCCGTTCACGCCGCCGAGTACGGCACCGAACATTGAGTCTTGCAGTTGCTCACGCGCCGCTTTGGGGGCAAGGCGAGACATGTTCACGGTTTGATAGCCAAAATACACCAGTCCGATCAGGATAAGCACACGGATCCAAAATACGGACGAGGAGGCTTTATCCAGGTCTCGCACGAGGGGGATGTATTTTTCCAGCAGCAGGTTCACCGCCAAAGAGGTGACTACGCTGAAGATGACCATCAATTCTTTTGCCCACCCGCGCATGGCGCCGACCAGGGCAAAGAGAAAAACGTACATCCAAAAAATGTAAACAACACTCATCATAAGGTTTGTGCTCCTGCCAGTTTCACAAGCTGACCGGCAATATCCTCTGCCGCATGGGGCTGGGCAAGGTTTTTCATTGCAGTCTTCATTGCGTCCTGTTTGTTCCCATTTGAAAGAAGGTCCTTGATAACGGTTGAAAGTGTATCCTGAAGCAATTCGTCTGGCAGGATCACCGCCGCGTTGCGCTCGGCAAGGTAATCTGCATTTACTTTTTGATAGCGCCAGGCGTATGGATACGGAGTGAGCACCGCGGGCAGCCCAAAGAAAGGATACTCACCAATGGACGATGCGCCCGCACGCGAGACGACCAGGTCTGCGGCGGCGAGGGCGGCGCCCATTTCGTGCAGGTATGGCATTACATGATACCGGCTTTTCTTTTCGGCGGGTAATTTTTCTGCGGCGGCTTGCACGGTTTCGATATCCAACGTGCCGGTCAGGTGGATGATCTGCGCCATTTCAAGCAAATCGTTGAGTTGCCCGGTAACCGCCATGTTGATGGAGCGCGCACCTTTGCTTCCGCCGGTGACGAGTAGGGTGGGAAGTGAAGCATCCAGCCCAAAGTGAGTAACGGCTTTTTCGCGGGACCAGTTCAAAAGTCCAGAACGAAGCGGGTAGCCGGTGTGGATGATGCGCTCGGGGTGTGAGAAATATTTTTTTGAGTCCGGCGCGGTCACAGTGATGACATCCGCAAAATAGGACAGGAACTTGAGCGCAAGCCCAGGTTCAATATCCGGCACATACAAAACGATGGGAAGGTCGCGCCCGGCAAGCGCCATGGGAGCGGCAACATACCCGCCGGTAAAGAAGAGTACATCGGGTTTGAAGTCTTTGAGAATGCGGCGAGATTCGAGTACCCCGCGCGTGAGTTTGGCAAGGTTGCCCGGCAAGGCACGCAGCCCCACGCCATGCACACCGGCAGCGGGAACAGAACGGAATGGAATGCCTGCGCGTTTCACGAGGTCTTCTTCCATGCCGCCTTCGCCGCCAACCCACAGGGTTTCAGCGTTAGGGTACTTACTCTTTAGCACTTCGTAAACGGACAGTGCGGGGTATACCCCGCCGCCCGTTCCCCCAGCGCAAATTAGCAACCGCACCGAAAGACCTCCATTCATCATCTGAAACATTTGTGGCGTTTCCCTGACGGGAAATGTTGAAAAGAATGCCCAACGCCGCCAACGTAGTAACAAGGTTTGAGCCGCCCGAACTTACAAAGGGCAATGCGTTCCCTGCAAAAGGCAGCAACCCCACCATCACAGCCATGTTGATCAAAGCTTCGATGCCGATCCAAATGACCAAACCCGAAGCAATAAGTGTACCAAGCATATCTGGTGCGCGGCGAGCGATAACCAGCCCGCGCCAGACGAGCGCGCCAAACAAAACAATAAGCCCTACTCCGCCGAACCAGCCAAGTTCTTCGATCACAACGGCGTAAATGCTATCGGTGGGCGGTACGGGTAAACCGGTCACTTTGGTGAGCGAGTTGCCAATACCCACGCCAAACCAGCCGCCATTCACCACCGCTTCAAACGAGCGGCGCACATGGTACGAAGCCTGTAGCGGATCTTTGATGCCTGCAAGAAAATCAGACATTCGCTGCTGCCCTGTGAGGCTGACCGAGATCACCAGCCAAGCCACCACGCCCGCGATCACCAGCAAGCCGCTGATCTGTTTCAGGTCGCCGCCTGCGAGGAAGAAAAGCAGCCCGCCCAGCATAAGCACGGTGGCGGCGGCGCTAAGGTCTGGTTGTTGGTAAATGAGACCGCCCACAAAACCAAGGATGACACCCAGCGGGATCAACCCAAAAGTGACATCTTTTAACATATCGCGTTTGGCATACAGCCACACAGCAATATAAAGAATTGAAATCAGTTTCGCCAATTCAGACGGTTGGATCGAACCATTAAAGATCGTGCGGCGGGCATTGAAACGAAGTTCACTCATCAACAACACAATGAACAACGTGGCGATCGTGAACGCCATTGCCGGAACGATCAAACGCCGCCAGTGATGATAATCAAGAAAAGCCAGAGCCACCGCCGCAACAATGCCGATCCCCAGCCACATCACCTGGCGGTTGAACATGTACATTGGGTCATCGAATGCCGCACGGGAGAAATCCCACGAAGCGGAGTACAACATAACCAACCCAAACACAACCAATGCCACCACGATCACAAGCAGGGGCATATCAATGCTGCGAGCCAGGCGCGAAGCCGGTGTTTGCGGCACGGTTTTTTCTACGAAAGGTCCAACACCCATTTTCTAAAAGATTCTCCTCTCTCTGCAAAATCTTTGAACTCATCAAAACTCGTACCGCCTGGCGATAACAGGACAACATCCCCAGCGGATGCAACTTCCGCCGCAAGTGTGACTGCCTCCTTGAGAGTCTGCGCCCTGCGAACGTCCACGCTTCTTTCTCCGCCGAGGCTTGCCACGGTTTTCTGAATCATCTCCCCCGCCTCACCGAAGACCACCACATGATCTACGCGCTGGTGAATCAGTTTGGCAAGATCGCCCCACGGAAGATTTTTATCGCGTCCGCCAAGCATCAGCACAATTGGCTCACTAAAAGCATGGATAGCCGCCGCCGCTCGTTCTGGCGCGGTGGCAATCGAGTCGTTGTACCAGCGCACACCATTCAACTCACGCACGAGTTCCAAACGGTGCGGCACGCCGCGAAATTCCTCCACGGCTTCGAGCATATCGTCCAGTTTGAAGCCCGCCGCGTGTCCAATGGCAAAGGCGGCAAGCACATTGGCAATATTATGATCGCCGCGCAATTCAACTTTCTCTCGCAGCATCAAAGGCACATAGGCAAAACCATCCCGCAGGCTCAAAAGACCATCATGCGAAAAATATGTGCCGTTCAAACCATCTTCCAATTCTTGCAGGCTGAAGGTAAGCAAATTTCCTTTGGCACGGCTTCGCAAATTCCACGCGCCTTTATCGTCACGCCCAAGAATGGCAGTATCTTTATCGGTTTGAAAATCCAAAATATGTGCCTTGGCAGTGGTGTATGCTTCCATCGTGCCGTGGCGGTCTAGGTGATTGGGCGTGATATTAAGAATCGCCGCGATGCTCGGGGAGATGGTCATTTGCTCGAGTTGAAAAGACGACAGTTCCAGCACGGCAAGGTCATTGACGGTCATATCGTCTACATAATTGATTAATGGGTCGCCGATGTTGCCGCCAATAAAGGCAGAAGGCAGGCGGTGGAGAGCAGACACGTTCCTCATTCTGCCTTCTGCATTCTGCATGTGTTTCTTCGCCATCTCACCCACCAGCGTAGTGGTCGTTGTCTTGCCCGCCGAGCCGGTAATGCCAATGGTTTTGCACGGAACAACTTCCATGAAAATTTGCGAGTCGTTTGTCAATGGAATGCCGCGTTTGACGGCTTCTTCCACAATGGGAAGGGTTAATGGCACGCCGCCAGAGAGGCAAAGCACTTCGGAATTATCCAACAACTCAAGCGGATGCCCGCCTACAGCCCACGCTACGTTCACATCCGCAAGTGATTGCTTTGCAGCGACAAGGTCTTCTTCGCGGCGCGAATCATTCAAGGTCACGTTGGCGCCGTGACGGGCAAGCCAGCGAGCGAGGGCGAGTCCCTGCCTGGCGGCTCCAAGAATGAGAACGTGTTTGTTATTCCAGTTTTTCATAATTCTTACATCTGCGACAAGCCGATTCCAACCAGCGCCGCCATCAGCCCAATGAGCCAGAACCGCTGCACGATCTGGGTTTCACTCCAACCCACCAATTCAAAGTGATGGTGAATGGGGGTCATTTTGAAAAAGCGTTTCCCACCGGTCAGGCGGAAATACACGACCTGAATGACAACGCTGAGCATTTCTGCCAGTGGAATAATGCCAATGATCAACAACATGGGCCACTGACCGGTCATCAATGCAATGACAGCCAGCACCGACCCCAGCGCCATTGAACCGGTATCGCCCATGATCAACTGGGCAGGGTGAACGTTGAACCATAAATATCCAAACAGCGCACCGACCAAAATAAAACAGAAGCGGGCGAGGTAAACCTGTTCCTGCATTAATGCAATGCCACCAAAAGCGGCAATGGCAGTGGCGGCAATGAGACCTGCCAGCCCGTCCAAGCCATCGGTAAAGTTCACCGCGTTGGATTCAGCCACAATGATGAAAGCGGCAATGGGAACATAGACCCAGCCGATCTCTACTTCAAAGAAAAGTCCTGGCAGGTACATATCCGGCGCGTCAATGACGTATTTCAATACATAAGCGGTGACCAGAGCCAGAACCACCTGCACAGCAAACTTGGTACGCGCTCGCATCCCCTTGCCTTTGCGCCTGCCGTGAATTCCCTCCCAATCGTCCACCGCGCCAAGGATGGCAAACACCACCATGACCAACATGGGCAAAATAACCGAACGCCCCACTCCGCTGGCGGCTACACCGATCAATGCCACACCATTGAGCAAGCCACTCAACAAAAGCACGGGCAGAATGAACATAATGCCGCCCATGGTGGGGATGCCCATTTTTGTGCGGTGTCCCTCCGGCTGTTCAATGCGGATGATCTTGCCAAGCCTAAAATGGCGCAAGATACGCAGCATCGGGCTTCCCCAGATCGCGGTCATAACAAAAGCCAGCCCGGCAAGGCTGAGGGAAAGGGCAATATCTCTCACGAGCGTATCTCCAGAGCGGTGGAAATTCGATCCATGCGTAACCCATGCGAGCCTTTAAGCAGCACGGAGTCTTTGGATGTTAGATTCTTTTTTAGCCAATCCACGATGGGGTCTATCTCCTCAAACTCAAGGATGTTGGCAGGTTTTAAGCCAGCCCGACGGGCAGCCTCGGCAATGATATGCGCCCGCGAACCCAGGGTGATGAGCACATTGGCAACCTGTGCGGCGCGCAAGCCGACCATCTCATGTCCCTGCCGCTCATATTGACCGAGTTCCAGCATGTCACCAATCACGGCAACTTTGCGTCCATCCAGTTCGCTAAGCAGGTTTAATGCCGCCAGCATGGATTCTGGCGCGGCGTTGTAAGTATCGTCCAAAATCAAGGCGCCGTTCTCTGTACGTCCGGTTACGAGGCGTAGTTGGTTGCGTCCATGAGAAAGCCCGGTGATGATCTCCTGCCAGTTTAATCCATCATTCAAACCGACGGAAGCGGCACGCAAAGCTGTATGGATGGAATGACGTCCAATCATGGGGACGCGCATGTGCAGTGTCTCTTTGCCGTAATGCATCCGAAAACGAATACCATCCAAGCCCAGTCCTTCGATCTGGTCTGCCCACAGGTCTGCTTCGGGAGATAACCCGTAGAAGAAAACTTTACCATGAGTCTTCTCTTCCATTTTGCGAACCCAGGGGTCGTCAAAGTTTAAGATGGCGACCCCATTCGGAGCGGAGGGAAGCATCTGCACCAACTCCGATTTGCCAAGGAAGATGTTTTCCTGTGAGCCTGCCCGTTCTGCATGGACGGTGCCGATGTTGGTCACCACACCGATCTGTGGTTGGGCAATATCACAAAGAAAGGCGATCTCGCCAATGACATAAAAGCCCATCTCCAATACGGCGCGTTCGTATTTTTTATCAAGTTTCAAAATAGAAAGCGGCAGACCAATTTCGTTATTCAGGTTGCCCGGGCTTTTCAGGGTGCGGTATTTTACGCCGAGCACTTCTGCGACCGTCTCTTTGGTGGTGGATTTGCCCACACTGCCGGTAATGCCGACCACGCGCAAGTCTTTCAATTGCCGACGCCAGAAGCGTGCGATCTGCTGCAGGGCAGAGATGGTATTGTCCACGCGCAGGCAGAGGGGAGATTCAAGGTTCAGCGTAGATTCTGCTGATAAGCCGGCACGCAGGTCGAGGATCCGGTATGAGGCGTCTACATCCCGTTGAATTAAAGCAAAAGACGCCCCCCGCTTGAAGGCATCGCCAAGGTACTCATGTCCATCCACGTTTTCACCTGGGATCGCGATAAAGAGCGAACCCGGTGATGCCTGCCGCGAGTCGATGACTCCTTCGGTTATAACGTTGGAGGCATTGGGGCGAAAAGAGGTCAGGGCTTCGAGTACATCTGCAAGTGTTAGCATTTTATTTTTTTACAAGCTGTTGGCGGATATTGTCGGGGGGAATATCCATCAGGATAACGGTGCGCTGCGCCATTTCGGAGAAGACGGGTGCGGCGGTTTCAGAACCCCACGGCGAGGTGGTGGGAGTTTCAAGCCAGACGTAGATCATAAACTGCGGGTCGTCCACCGGTCCCCAACCGATGAAGGAGGCGTTGGTTTGGGTGCCATCGTAAATTCCGTTCACGGGTACTTGTGCTGTGCCGGTTTTGCCAGCCACGCGATACCCGGGAACCAAGGCAAGTGAAGATTCGGACTCAAGGGAGATGGCGAGCATTTCAGACAGCGTATCGGCGGTTTGTTCGGTAATGGGAGAGGCGCCGAATTGGTCGGGCACTTTGTATTGACGCCCGTCACGAAGCATGGCATAGAGCACATGCGGGATGACCATGCGTCCATTGTTGGCAACTGCCGATGTTGCTGCCAGCATTTGGATGGGTGTGACCGAAACGCCCTGACCAAATGAGTTTGTGCCCAAGTCTACGGGATACCAGTCTGGGTCACCCGGAACTTTGAGCCTGCCTGCTGCTTCTCCAGCCAAATCTACGCCGGTAAGGTGACCCAACCCAAAGGTGTCGAGGTAGCTATAGAATGTTCCTGCTCCCATTTGAGTGGAGAGGGTGACCATGCAGACGTTGAGCGAGTGCTGTAAACAGCCTACCATGTTTTGCACGCCCCAGGGGTTGCGGTCCCAGTTTTGGATGGTGACGCCGCCAATGAGGATGGAGCCGGTATCGAGATAAGTGGTGTTGGGGGTTACGGTTCCGCTATCGAGTGCGGCTGCCATGGTGAGAATTTTTGAAACCGACCCCGGTTCGTATGTTTTGGAGATCGCCGGGTTGAAGTCGGTGGCGTTGTCGTAGATGTTGTTGTAATTCCAGAATTGGTTCAAGTCCATGCGGCGGGTGGCGGCAACGGCAAGCAGTTCTCCGCTTTGCGGATTCATGACTACGATCACACCATCGCGTGCGCCGTATTCGATCAATGAAGCATCGAGAATATTTTCCGCAGCAGCCTGTAAATCGCGGTTAATGGAAAGCACGAGGGATGTACCATCGGGGGCATGGGGAATTTCAAAGGCTTTGTTCGGGTCGGTAGGGACAAGCACCCGCACAGGATTACCCGCCAGGAGGGTATCGTATTTTTCTTCCACACCAAAATAGCCTTTGCCCTCACGGTTCACAAAACCAATGATGTTCGAGGCAAGTGAATTTTCGGGGTAACTGCGCTGAGGGTGTACTTTGAACTGTAAACCGGTCAACCCGCCAAGTGCGCCTTCGGGCGCCTGTTCATTCAACGCTTTTTTCAGTTCCTGCAAGTATTGCGCCTGCGAGGCATCTACAAAATCTGCTAGAACTACGTAAGAAATTCCTTCAGGGGGGGCTTGCAGCACTTCGAGCATTTGCTCGTAATTCATTCCAATCGTATCAGAAACGGCATAGGCAATGGCGTGGGCATCGGTCATCACGTTCAAATCTACACCGAGTTCGTAAACCATCTTCTCCCCTGCCAGCAAACGTCCGTTGCGATCATAAATTTCGCCGCGGTTGGGGTAGAACGTACGCCATTCATAGGCATAATTCTCAGCCTGCTGACGGAACACCTCTGCTTCGGGGCTGTTCTGAATGCGGGTCATTTGCAAAATGATGGCAAGCGCAAAGAAGGCTAAAGCTCCCGCCAATACCTGACTGCGCCATGCGTACTGCTGTCTCATTGGTATCTCCGTGCCGAGATCAAGCGTTCATCCATCCAATCCAACAGAGATTGGTTGTATTCGGGCGGAATGGTCAAGGCGCTCAACTGCGCTGGAGTGGAAGCAGATAGATCGACGGCATCTTGTTTAACATACCCAGGCACGGCTAAATATTCCATTTCACCCGGTTGAACAGGGCGAAACCCCATATTAAGGGCACGTTCTTCCATGGAACTTACAGAAGTTAATTCGGCAAGACGGGTTTCCATATCACTGCTTACCTGGCGGCTGTAATTAATGGCTTCGCTCAGGTCCTGAATATCACGTCCCGCAATGGCAGTGCGTGAGGTGATCGTAAGGTACAAAGCGGCAATCATGGCAAACACCACCACCAGCAATAATGCATTGCCGATCCACTGTCGCTGCACGCGCCACGGAGCGACCCGATACGCATGGATCAGGTGATTAACATTGGGGAGGTGGGTAGGGATATTCACGGCACTTCTCTCTCAAATCCTTGGGCAGATGTAAAACCTGCCCCTACAACTTCTCAATAACTCTAAGTTTGGCACTGCGCGCCCGAGGGTTTTCTTGCAATTCTTCCTCAGTCGGCAAGATCGGCTTCTTACTCATTGATTTCACAACAGCCTTACGTTCTTCTTCATAAAGTCTTTCGTAAGGCGGATTGATGAGATCTTTGCTCTGCTCTCGAAAATACTCTTTGACGATGCGGTCTTCTAATGAATGGAAGGAAATGACAGCGCATCGACCTCCGGTGTTTAGGCTTGCCACTGCCTGCGGAAGTGTGATCTCCACTGCGGCGAGTTCTTCGTTCACCACAATTCGCAGGGCTTGGAAGGTCTGCGTGGCGGGGTGGGTCTTGTCGCCTCGGCGTGGACTCGCTTTCTCGATGACAGCGACCAACTCACCCGTAGTATGAAGCGGTCGGGCTTGGACTATCGCGCGGGCGATCTTGCGAGAGTCCCGATCTTCGCCATACTTGAAGATGATGTCTGCCAGTTCGCGCTCATCGTAGCTGTTGATGATGTCGGCAGCACTCATCGTCAGATGTGGACCGAAGCGCATGTCCAGCGGACCATCCTGCATGAAGGAGAAGCCGCGTTCGGCGTTATCAAACTGCATAGACGAAGCGCCCAGATCCAGTACGATGCCGTCGATGCCATTCCAGTTCAAGGAAGCAAGCTGTTCGCTGAGAGTGATATGGGAGGCTTGCACGAGATGTGCGCGACCTTCGTAAGGAGCCAAGGTCTCACGAGCGATCGCCAGCGCCTGCGGGTCTACATCGAGACCGAGCAGTTGCCCATCGGGCGCGCAAGCCTCCAGAATGCCGCGAGCGTGTCCGCCCGCGCCTAGGGTTCCATCCACATACCGCCCACCGGAGCGGGGTTGCAGAGCGTGTATAATCTCTTGGTAAAGTACAGGTTTATGCGCAGTCATAACAACCGTTACGACGACGCGGAATTTGGCTTTGAAAGATCGAGTGTGGAGAAGCGTGCATTATTGGCTTCCACATCCTGCAGTTGAGCCATCTGTTCAGCCCAGGTCGCAGGAGTCCACACTTCAAAGTACTCGCCCTGCCCAGCCACCACCAGCTCACCACTCGGCACGCCGAGGAATGTGCGCAGATTCTGCGGAACGAGGATGCGCCCCACTTTGTCCACTTCAATTGGGTAAGCGTTGGAAAGGATCAAGCGGCGCAGGAGACGGGCGGTTGGGTCAGCGAGGTTCATGGCTTCAATGCGCTCATACACCTGTTTGAAATATGCCTCGGTCATCACCATGAGGCATTTGTCAAAACCCTGTGTGATAAAGGCGCCACCTTCCAGCAACTCACGGAAGCGCGCCGGAATCATCAGGCGACCCTTATCATCGAGGTTGTGCTGGAATTGACCTAAGAACATTTGTGCTACTCTTCCTTTAATAGCGTGAACGCCGGAACACCCGGCGCTCTTACCACTTTCTACCACTTCTTACCACATTATACCCTTTCGAGGGTAAAAATCAAGTGGAAGGAAGAGATTCCACCTTGCATTTTCATGAGACCTAATGCCTACTTTCACCTTCCTTGAAGCCAACCGCTGGCAAGACTACGAATTACTCGACTCCGGAGACGGGCTCAAGCTCGAACGCTTCGGCAAATACACCTTCGCGCGCCCCGAATCACAAGCCATGTGGAGCCGCGCCCTACCCCAATCCGTATGGGACAACGCCCACGGCGTCTTCATCCCCACCGGCGAGGAGAGCGGCGGGCATTGGCAATTAAAGAAGCGAGTGGATGAGCAATGGGAAATGAACTACCCCCTACCCACTCAAAGCAACTTACGATTCAATGTGATGACGACTCCCGGTCGTCACCTCGGCGTTTTCCCCGAAGTCGCGGCTCACTGGGACTTTATGGCTGACTCTATCCAGAAGGCTGGAACCAAGCCGAATGTTTTGAATCTCTTCGGCTATACCGGTCTTGCATCCCTCGCCGCCGCCGCGGCTGGAGCCTCCGTCACACATGTAGACGCATCAAAAAAATCTGTGTCTTGGGCGCGCGAAAACCAGGAACTCTCCGGCTTGGGCGACCGCCCCATTCGCTGGATCGTGGAAGACGCGCTGAAATACGTACAGCGCGAAGCCAAGCGCGGCGTCAAATACGACGGCGTTATCCTCGACCCGCCCAAATTCGGGCGCGGACCCAAAGGCGAAGTGTGGGAAGTCTATAAATCATTGCCGAATCTATTGGATGAAATTCGCCAGTGTCTGAGCGATCATCCGCTATTTGTGATCGTCACCGTCTATGCTGTGCGCGCCTCCGCCATTCACGTCGCCCAAGCCGTAGACGAGATGATGCGAAAATACAAAGGCACGCTCGATAGCGGAGAACTTGTCACCAGAGAAAAAAGCAAAAACCGCCTGCTCTCGCAAGCGGTCTACGCCAGGTGGTCTTCAAAGTAAAACAAAACTCCGAGGTGTATCGCCTCGGAGTTTTTGATTCTAGCCTTTTGCCTCGTCGCCCCCGCCGCTGCTTCCGCCTTTGGAAACAAGTTTCTTGAGCAGGTCATACCAGAACGAAGACCCTTGCGATACTGCGGCGACGGTTAACCCAAGCCCAATAAATTTGAGACCTAAAAATTCCAGCCAGCCGAGAGCCGTGGGGGTTGCTGGTCGTTCTTTAAAAATCCAATCTGCGTTGATCACTTTCAGATCGCCCAAGTCGGTGATCAGGCTGTCAATATCCTCTGTAGAGCCTTCCTGCTGTACAACCAGTTCTGCTTTGGCAACGGCAACCGCACGCAAACCGGCATTCTCCCACAGGGTTTTTGCCATCTGAATGCTATCTGTGCCCAGCAACAATGTGAGGAAAATGGAAAGCACAATAACAAAGCTACGCGCATTTGATTTGAAAGTCGCCGAAGCCTGATCCATCACGCCGGAAAAGTATGTAACAGTCCGTTTACGCAGGTCTTCAATATTGGTCACGCCCTGCTCCACCCAATGCAGCATTGCCTGCTTTCCTTCTGATTCAGGAAATGCCTTTATCAGTTCTTCTAAACGATCCGCTTCAAATTCTTTTGTTGCGGTCAGACCCACAAAGTCAAAATAAGAATCGACAAGGATGGACGCTGGAACTTTCTCAAGCATCTTCGGCTCGGTGGATGAAGTAAAAAAGCTCATCAAATTCTTATAGCGGATCGGGCGCAGAGCATCCAACTGAGGGAGCTTTACAAACTCAGAGACATGCTTATCGCCAACAATTCTCTTCAGGTGCTTTTCCAATGATTTTCCGCGTGTTTCAAGCGCCTCATTGATCCATTGTGTGATCAAAGAAACGATCGAACCCAGCACATAATAGATAAAGATCAAACTGATTGCCACTTCAAGCGCTTGTGAAAACGACATTTTATTCTCCTTTGAGGCTCTAATGTTTATTCTTTTCCAATTGGGCAAGCCACTTCAGTGGCTGCCCCCAGCGTATACGTTCTTTCACAACAGCATCTTTCCCTTTGGGTTTTTCCCATCGCGGTCCAGGCGGTCCTGATTCTTCGCTCAACAGGCTTTTTACGCCCCACAGACCTTTATATTGTACCCATCCCTGCCCTGAATTCAAGAGGATACGTTCCCAGTCCCTTTGCGGCGGACGCGACACGCTACGGTTGGACATGATGCGCTTCAGATATCCCGATGACTGAAGCATGGGTTCACGGGCATTCCCACCCTGATACCCCACCCGATAGCCATCTCCTGTGGCGATCTCCATCGGCAGGCTTACAATGTAATGATCCATTTCGTCACGCAGGTTATCGAAGGCGTGTTCGTCAAGCAGGTTTTTGCTTTTTGTACGAATCTCCTCAAGCGCAATGTGGCGGGCTTTCTGGCTCGGGTTAAATAAAAGGAACAGGTAGTGGATCCAACCGTCTACACGGAAGAGGAAGCGTTGAACTCGCCCCGCTGAATACATCTCTGGCGAGCGGATCACATCTGGTTTGCTGTAGTTTGCGTGCGATCCCAATGCCACATACACGACCGGGTGGGTTGTGTCATTTCCATCCTTATCCCGCGCTTTGATCATGTCGTCCCATGTTTCCATATTGCCGGCCCCGTGTTGAGAGAGCAAAACGGAGTGCGGTTTTTCGTTCTTCAACGCAACGGTCACCAGTTCCCAATCGCCTTCATGGTGATTGAATCCATTTGCAGCCAGGCGCCAATCATTGAAAGCATAAAAAAAATGATACTGCAAAAATATCCAGGCATTGCCCTCTGCATCGGTTTCAGGCATAACGCGTCCGTAATACACAGGGCGAAATTTTTTACGCAACATCTCTGCATAGAGCTTCGCCGCTTCCACGGCGATCCGCTCCGTGGCTTGTGAAAGCATATCCATTACCAGCCCGGGTCCTTCTGGCAATATCTTTTCGATAATGAATTTCAATACGCGAACCAAAAGATAAAAGAGCAAAAGCAGGTAGATCGGAAGCAACACAAAATATTCAACTGCAATACTGACCCCTTGTATCGGTTTGAAGAACAACCATACTGGCGCAATCCCCAGGATCAAGAAGAATGACACAGCAATTACAGCGGGAATGATTCGCAAACGTATGGGCGACACAAACATGAATAGCATCAACAAGGTTATCAACGATAACCCCAAGGCGATCTCGAGACCTGCCGCACCAAAAGAAAACCATCCAGCTACAAGCCCAGCCAGCGAAAGTCCGCCCCACCAAAGCCATGTATCAAAATCATAAAAGGGGTTGTTCACGAAGCGCAAAAAATACTCGTGGCTTTTTAAATTACCGAGCTTTCCAGCGAGTGGTTCGTTGAAATGCGAAAATAATTCCTTTGCCCCCAAAGGTCCACTTGGGAACAGCATACACTTTGCCAGATACGGCTCAACCGCAACCGGAAAAAAGCGCTCACTCTTTGCAAAGCGCAGCACAGGTTCATATTGTTCAAGTAATTTTATGTCATCCATGAAACCTCTATGGTATAAACGAAAATATGGACTCATTAAACCTGACCGAACGATTTCAAGCTCATTTTAACGCCAAACCAGAGATATACACCCGAGCGCCCGGGCGCGTAAATTTGATCGGCGAACACACCGATTACAACGATGGTTTTGTGCTGCCTATGGCAATAGATAGAGAAGTACACATCGCGCTTCGCCCAAGGTCGGATTCGAAAGTCCGCATCTATTCTCTGGACCTTGAGGTTGAATCAGCCTTCGAACTGCATTCCCTCAGCCGAGGCAGTGACTGGATCGAATATCCCAAGGGAATCGCTTTTCAGTTACTCAAAGAGGGGTTTGACCTAAAAGGGTTTGACGCCGTGATGACCGGCAATGTGCCGCGCGGGGCAGGGCTATCTTCCTCTGCGGCGGTGGAGTTGGCGGTTGCAAGAGCTTTTGCTGCTGTTTCTGGGTTTGAATGGAATGCAGCCCGCATGGCAAAGACGGCACAAAAAGCCGAGAATGATTGGGTGGGTGTCAATTGCGGGATTATGGATCAAATGGCAAGCGCTGCCTGTAAAAAAGATTTCGCCTTGTTTTTAGATTGCCGTTCTTTAGAAGTTGAACATGCCCCCCTTCCTCAAGGGGTTGCTGTGGCGGTCATGGATACATCCACCCGGCGCGGGCTGGTTGATTCGGCATATAACGAAAGGCGTAGTCAATGTGAAGAAGCGGCACAGCAGTTTGAAATTAGCGCATTGCGAGATATTTCGCTGGACGAGTTTAATGGTCGAAAGGTTGAGTTAAGCGAAATCGTAATGAAGCGGGCGCGGCATGTTGTCTCTGAAAACGAACGTGTATTGGAAGCTGTCCATGTGATGAAAAGCGGGAACATCAATAGACTTGGCGAATTATTTAATGCAAGTCACGATAGTTTACGGGATGATTTTGAGGTGACCAATGATGCGCTCAACGTGATCGTTGATTGCGCGAGGGAACAGTCTGTGTGTTATGGCGCTCGTATGACGGGCGCAGGCTTTGGGGGCTGCGCTGTTGCCCTGGTGGAAGAGGAAAAAGCCGAGGCGTTTTCTCAGGCTGTTTCCGAGGCATACAGGCAAAGGTCTGGTTTGGAGGCGGGGATATATGTTTGCAAAGCCAGTGAGGGAGCGAGTATCTTATAAAAAAACGGGACACGTTTGTGTCCCGTTTTTTCTTTAAGTATATGCCATCTGTTCGACCGGCGCGCGTTTGCGCTGTTGACGTTTGATCATGCGTTCCATCGCAATACGTGCCTGGCGATGCTGGGCATTTTGGATGATCAGTTTCATAAATCTGGTGTGATCGGTTTTAGGATCGTTGATGAGGGAGAAATCTGCCGAGCCGGGTTCGTGCGGTGGGTAGAAAATGCCGCAGTTGGGGTTGATCTCAAGCATTTGGATGACTCCTTCGGAGTCCATGCGGAAGTCACAACGGGCATAGCCGTTACCGCCAAGTTCTTTGAAAACTCGCGCAGTTTGATCGCGAAGAACCTTGTTGATCTGCGGGTCAGAGACAATGGCAACCGACATTCTTTCGTAATCAACCCATTTCATGTCGTAGTGTTTAAAAGATTCACCTTCGGGGAAGATGAATTCAACGGGAAGATATGTGAAGGGTTTATCGGGATTGGCGGTATTCTCTGCGATCAGGCAGGTGAATTCGCGTCCTTCAACAAATTCTTCGATCAGTGCGCGACCGAACTCAGCGATCTCAACAGCCAGTTGTTCACGAAGCTGGTCTACATTTTCAACACGTGATTTACGGGTGATGCCAACGCTGGCGTATCCATGTGGGGGCTTAACGAGCATGGGGAACTTAAGGCGTTTGGCAACTTTTTCGGCATCTTCTGCGCGGCTGGCGAACATCCAGCTTGGGGTTGGGACAGATACCCGACGGGCTGCGTTCTTCATTTCATCGCGGGTGGGGTCAAAGAATTTTGAATCTGCGCCGGTGAATGCCGCGTTGTATTTTTCAAGAGCTTTAACAAGCGCGATCCCTGAAAGCGGATCGTCAGCAGTCCCATCACAAAGGTTGACGAAGACATCCACACCCTCATCGACCAATGCTTTGATCTGTTTTTCAACATCGGTGGGTTCAACCAGATGCTGCTTCCAACGATATCCATTCATGTATGGTGAAGGATCATACGGAATGTCATTCTCGTCAGGTGTGCTTGTCAATACACAAATATACATGATGCTACCTTCTTTTTTTCTCTTTCTGGCAATTGATGTTGAGTCATCATCATAATTTATTTAAAAACATAACGATATAAACTCAATAAACGAAGTGAAACGTATTGTTTATATAAGTATTGTATACAACTATGAATTTATGTAAAGGTTTTTTATATATATATTTAGCTTAAAAAATTTATTACTTCATCATCTTTTTATTTCACAAAATATATATTTTGTTTATTTTCTTTAAGGTTTTTAAGAAACAAGAGACCCGCAAACAGGTCTCTTGTTTCTATACACCAGGCAAAATTTAGAATTTCGGAAGATGTGCCTTGTATGTCTTTAGATAATCGTCAAGGATATTCCTGGCAACGTGCATATCTCTTACAACTGGATCGAGCAAAAGACATTGCAATGCCTTGTCGTAATTTCCTTCAACAACGGCGTCGATACCCAACTGTGCAACCGTCAATTCACGGCGGCATAACTCTGCGATTGGTTCAGGCAATGCACCGACATGGACGGGGTGTATCCCTGCGCCATTCACATGGACAGGTGTTTCCACGATGGCGCCGAGCGGCAGATTGGATATCTGCCCTTGGTTTGGAAGATTTGCTGCAAGATGATAATGGTTACCAGCATAAGCAATATTCTCGATCATTTCCAGTGCGCCTTCTGAATCTGATTCGAGTAAACCTTCCAGGGTCATATTGCCATTTGCCATTTCGTTCAGGCGGTCGAGACTGAAATCACGAACACCTGCCATCAACTCCCAGTCATACAGGCGGATGTTGAATTTCTCCCAGGGTTTGGTGATGGGGTCACTCATCCACGGGAGGTATTCACAGAGGTGGGTATCTCCGGGGACGGGGAACAAGCCAAAATCTTGAAAGATGCGCTGCGTCAGCGGTTCGAAGGATTCACCTACTTCGAAGAAGCGTTTTCGCAGCAAGGGGTATAAATCTTCGCCGGTTTGCCTGTCATGCACAGAAAGAATCCATGTGAAGTGATTCGTCCCAGCCGCGCGGATATCCACCCTCGGCACGGTCTGATGGACAACCTGCTGTTGAAGCGGATGCTGCATCACATCGGCGTGCATCCCTTCCAAGCCATCAGGCACTTCAATGCCAAGATCTTTGGCAAGCGCAACGCCCACCATGCCATAGCCAGCATAGATCTGATGACATAACCCAACCACTTTGATCTTGCTATAACGGTTTACAAGGTCGCAAATGCGCACCATGGGGTTGGTAAAGTTGATGAACCATGCATCAGGGCAGGCTTTCTCCATATCACGGACGATCTCAAGCACAGGGTTTACATTGCGCGCCGCATGGATGAAACCGCCGGGGCCGCCATTCTCGGCGTATGGCTGGTGGACGCCATATTTGAGCGGAATTTCAAAATCAGATTTCCATAACTCTTCACGCGGACCGACTTCAATGGCAGAGACGACAAAATTAGCGCCTTCAAGCGCGTCCTTATGATGTGCGTGTGCAGTGATGGTCATGCCTGCGCCCCACTCTTTATTTAATCGGCTTGCGAGGCGATGGACAATATCAAGGCTTTGGGCGTTGCGATCCACAAGACGCAGGGTAGAACCCTTAAGTTTTTCCGAACGCATCAAAGCAGACAGTGTATTCTCACCGAATGAGGCGCTCCCTGCGCCGATGACAGTGATGTTAGTCATGGAATATCTCCTTGAAAAACAAAATGCGTTGGGCAATAACCCAACGCATTTGATTGTAATCCTTTACTTTGTTTGTATCTCTATCTCGGCGCTCATGCCCCATAGCAAGCCGTCTGGGATTTTATCCAGCGTGATCGTGACAGGGAATACCACATCTCCGCCTATTGTTTCAGACTTGGGAGCAATTCGGGTGACTTTTCCTGCAATCGTCACATCCAGAGCTTCGAGGTACACATCAACGTTCTGCCCGATCTTCACACGATCAATATCACGTTCGCTTAGATCGGTGGTGGTGATCTGCAAGGAATTCAGGTTGGCAATGGTGATCACAACCTGATTGACCTGCACAAGTTCACCGGGAATTACACTTACATCTATTACGGTTCCATCAAACGGAGCATAGATGGTGTTCTGCGCCAGGTTTGCCTCTGCGGTATCCCATTTTGCCCTGGCTTGGTCTGCAATGGATAGCGCTTTCAAATACACTTCGCGCGGCAGGGGATACCAACTGACTTTGCCCGATTCTGGATTGACGTATTTCACCTTATCCTGTCTTTGCAGTTCAGCCGCCAGCGCCCGTGCATTAAAATCTTCTTCGGCAGAGATGGCTGCAAACTCAAGGTCGGGTGTATCCAAAACGATCAACGGCTGACCCGCCTCCACCAAATCGCCTTCGTTGATAGAAATCTCTTTGACAAGCGCCGAGATGGTAAAACCCAGGTTGACGATCTGCGCTGGTTCAACCTCGGCAGAAGCGACAACTGTATCGGGTGATTGCACACGAATGGTCGCCACGGGTTCAGCAGGAGCAGTTTCAGCAGGGGCGGCAGGGCTTGCACAGGCTGTAAGCAAAAGCAAAGCAGCTAACAATAACAGCGTTCGTTTCATGGCTGCCTCACTCACCGACAGCAATGTCAACATCCGCGCTCATGCCCCATAGCAAGCCAGAGGGCTGCTTGTCCAACTCGATGGTCACTTTGTAGACCACGTCGCCGCCGAGTTCGGTGGAGATGCGATCCACATCCACAACTTTGCCAGTGAACTGTTCGCCTAATGCTTCAATGAAGACTGTTGCAGATTGACCCACTTTAACTTTGGTCACATCGCGTTCGCTCAAGTCTGTGGTTTCGATACGGTATTTGGATAGGTCGCCAAGAACCATCACCACCTGTCCGGGGGTCACCGTCTCATACGGGGCGGTATCAACCGATATAACGGTACCAGCTATCGGCGCGGTCAGATGCGATTGAGTTTCCAATACAGCTTTGGCAGAATCCACTAATGCTTGCGCTTTGGCAACGTCATTATTTGCCACATCAATATGTTCTTGAAAAGGTGTACAGCCGGGTCCCTTACAGCCCACATTGCGAAGCAAGTATTTAAGGCTGATCTCAGCATACGCCAAATTCGCCTCGGCTTCACGCACCTTCGCTTCCAACACGGTTGTATCCAACTTTATCAACTCGTCGCCCGCGCCAACCTTGTCGCCAACTTCGGCATTGACTTCGGTTACGCGTCCAATGCTTGTGAAAGAAAGGCGCGCGGTTTGAATTGGAACCACCACCGCCGATGCAGCGACGCTTTCATTGCTGGATGGTTTGCTCTGCGGTTCCGATGCGCTGCCCGCCTCTAAGACGACGGTGGGGATTGCTTCTGTTTCCTGAGCCTGCCCACACGCCGAAAGCGTGACCAACAGCAAGCTAGCAATCAGTAAATATGTTTTCTTCATTCTATACTTCTCCAAACCTGTGATAACTGAATATTTATAATCATAACATATCGCACAGGTTTTGCAAAGGTTTTATCTAGTATTACTACCCTTGCGTATCTTTGACTATTAAGCCGTCTTGAAGGGTCACGACCCGACTGGCGTATTTGATTACACGCGGGTCATGCGTGGCAAATACAAAGGTTGTGCCTGTTTCCTTATTAAGGCGTTTCATGATCTCCATTACCTGCTCCCCATTCTCAGTATCCAGGTTGGCAGTGGGCTCATCTGCAAGGATCAATTTTGGGTCGGTGGCAAGCGCACGGGCAACCGCAACACGCTGCTGCTGTCCACCCGAAAGTTGGTCGGGGCGGTTATTGGCACGGTCTGGCATACCTACTGCGTCGAGCAATTCCAATACCCGCTGTTTGCGCTCTGAAGGAGTCTTGCCATTCAAAAGCAGGGGCATTTCTACATTTTCGTATGCAGTCAACGTTGGGATAAGCGCAAAGAATTGGAACACAAAACCAATGGTCGATTTACGCAAGTCTGCGCGTTGATTGCGATTCAAGTTGGTGGCATCTTTACCATCAATAACAACCTTGCCAGTAGAGGGTCTATCGAGACAGCCAATAAGCTGCAAAAGTGTGGTCTTACCGGACCCAGAAGGACCGACCAGTGAGGTAAATTCGCCGCTATTGATCGAAAGGCTTACACCATTCAAAGCGCGTGTTTCCACCTGCCCGATCTTGTACACACGGGTAATGTCTGTTAATTTTGCGACTTCCATGATATTTCTCCTTTATTGTGCGCCGCGCAGAGCCTCAACCGGCTCCATGCGAGATGCCAGCCGCGCAGGGTAAAGCGAAGCAAGCAATGTGATGATAAAAGCAGTAACGATCAGATTGATGGCTGATTCGAGCGTGAGGATGGTATAGATGCGGTCATTAAGCAGCATATCGCTGCTCATACCCAGATCACCAAAATAGATACCAACCTTGCCAAAGTACGCTGAAAGCGCCCAACCCGCAAGCGCGCCCAGTGAAATTCCAAACAAGCCCAACATACTGGCTTCTGCAAGGAAAAGCGCAACCACCTGCCTGCCTTTCATCCCAATGGATGAAAGCACGCCGATCTCGCGCATACGTTCAAAGACGGACATGAGCAAGGTATTGACGATGACAGTGGCGGTCACGCCAAGCACGATCAGATTGATCACCGTTAAGTAGGCATTCGAGAAGTCGTTCACAAAAACCAGCAACTGATTCATCTCTGCCCAGGTTTCAACTTTGTACCCTGAGCCTTGAATAGCTGCCTTTACAGCGTCGGCTTGTTCACGATCTTTGAGCAGGATAAAGATAAGGCTGGCATGATTTGCCGCGCCAGAAAAAGCCTGAGCTTTTGCCAACGGCAGAAATACAACGCCCTTATCGTACGCAGTTGTACCCGTGGTAAAAATTCCGCGCACAATAAATTGCTGTTCATCTACATTCCCATCAGCGGTGTTCACCAACAAATTAAGTGAATCGCCCACTTTCAAGCCAAGCGCATCTGCCAGCGGCAAACCAATGACAATCCCCTCACGGTCATCGGCTGTGATGAAACTACCAGAGACAATGCCATTACGATATGGATCATTCGCCTCAGACTCGGGGACGATGCCCATGATCTGTACCCCTGTAGATTCATCGCCGATCGAAATGATTCCGCTTGCCATGAGCCGTGGAGTTGCCGCCTGCACCTGGTCCAACGCTTCGATCTGCGCCGCAGCCTGCTCGGGGTTCTCGATCAGATACTCCCATGCCACGCTGAGTTTGTCAGGGTCATAATCAGAATCCTGCACTTGTAAGTGTCCAGTATTGAGGCGCAGGGTGGTTTCCATGGAACTGCGCATTTCACCTTGAAAAAAAGCGGCAATAAACATCAGCAGCGCGGTTCCCATTGCCAGCGCCAGCCCCGAAAGAACAGAACGCCTGCGATGCCTGCCCAGATTGCGATACGCCAATTTGAAATAGTTGATCATTTGATTCTCGCTTTCAATTTCTTTCTTCTTTAAAAGAAAGAAAAAAGAAACCTTTTAGACATAATGAAGAGCCTCTGCCGGTTCACGGTGAGACGCTTCGATGGACGGATACAATGCCGCCAGCGCAGCAATGACCACAACGGTCAGCGCGTGTTTCAGAATCCCCAAAGGCAGCACCTGCGGATAAATACTTCCGCTGATGAGCGCCGTATACTCTGTAAGGTTGGCAAATTGAGAATAGTTCAAGCCATACACACCCATCAAGCCATTGGCGGTTGCACCCAAAATCGCGCCTACAACCGCGCCCATGACGCCGATCAAAATCCCTTCCAACAAAAACAGAAAGGTGACTTCGCGCGGTTTTAAGCCCAATGCACTGATCACGCCGATCTCACGCGTCCGCTCAAAGACCGCCATCATCAACTGGTTGAGAATGCCAATTGCGGCAATACCAAGCATAAACACGCCAAAGACGCTCATGGTTTTAGTTTTCATATCCATGGTTTGCTTCAGATCAGGGATGCTAGTCTCCCAGCTTGTGACTTCGTACCCGGGGGTCGTAGAGTTGATCGTATTTATCATGCCGGGCTCCTGCCCGATCTGTTCCAACGAAATGACGATCTCGGTTACCTGACCATCCAAGCCGAAAAGACTTTGAGCTTCGGCAAGCGACATGTACACGGTGGTCTTTTCCACCGACGGGACGCCCACATCGTAAATTCCGACAACGGTCACTGTACGCTGGCGGGTCTGTTCGTGCGTGGAATTACCGACCAGGGTAATCCGGTCGCCCACTGAAATATCCATCGCAGAGGCAAGTCCCTGCCCAATGACAATGACATCACCATCATCTGGCAGCAGATACCGCCCCAACGTAATATTTTCTGAAACAGGAGTGAGCTTACCTTCCTTTTCAGTCTCTACACCGACAATTGATACGGCAAAAGCGCCTTCACGATTGGTCACCAAGCCGCCGGTGACAATACGTTTTGAAGCCACAATCAAATTCGGATCAGCTTCCGCCGCACTCACAACCGCATCTGGGTCTTGCAGTGGGAGCAGGGGCTTACGCCCAACCTTATCGTTATAGCCGGGGGCATGAACCTGCACATTACCGCCCAATAACTGAATGGCATTGCCGTAAATAGCCTGCTCAAAACCAGCGATCAGTCCGTCATACATTACCAGCATCGCCATGACAACCCCCATTCCAAGGGCGATCAGGAAAGTTCTCCGGCGCTGCCGCCACACATTGCGCCAAGCCAGGCGCAGATAAAGAGTCATTGTTCGCTTCCTTTCTGTCCATCTTCCAAAGATGGCTTTACGTTCCTTAATCCATGCTCCATCACTGAAAGCATGTCATCTATATATTTTTGCACCTTGGCAGATTTTACGTATTTCACCAGGTCTTTTTTTTGCGCCCCTTCGTTCAGAATATTATTGCTAATGACGTTGGACCAGGTATCCATCACGGTCACTGCCAGGTCTTCGTCCACATTCGCATCCATTTCGCCGTTATTTTTTGCCGAGCGGATCATTTCTCTCAACGCATCTATTGTCTTTTTTCGGATGTCGCTAAATAACTGTCCATAATACATGCCTTCGCTCAGCAATACACGGCTCACTGCTTTGACCAGAACCGGGTTAGTGGAATTGAACTCCATACCCGTCTTGATCATCCAGCGAAAATAGCCAAAAATGTCCAATCCCTGACTCGGCGGGTGCCTATCTCGAAAGAAGACCGTTTTCTCCTCGGCAAGAACATCCAGCAGATGCTTGAACACATCCAATTTATCTTCAAAATACTGGTAAAAGCTGCCCTTTGAAATACTACTATTGGCAACAATACGATTGATCGAAGCCGCTTCAAAACCATAATTTGCGAACTCGTCTATGGCGGCATTCACAACCAGTTGTCGCTTTTCATTGGGAAGGTTGAAAAAAGTTTGCTTTGGCATAATTCACTTCATTTAGACAACATGTGCAAGTTTGGCAGTTTCATTCCACAAACGCTTTTGAGTTTCACGGTTATAAGCGTTCTTATTGGCTTTGACGGGCGTATTGGGCGCATCCCAGTATCCGCCGGTAACATCATCCAGTGAGGGGTCTGCCGCCAGCCACATATAAGTCTCTGCCATTTTTTCGGGCGTGAGCGCAAACTTACGCTTCATTTCGTACATTTTCAACAGAAATTTTGGAAGGTGCTCAAGGCGGGTATCTGGGATAGCAACATTGCCCACGCGGACACAGTTGACGGTGACTCCTGTACCTTTTAGGCGTTCGGCAAGATCAAAGGTATACATAACCTGCGCCTGTTTTGCCTGATAGTAGGCATGTTGCATCGAGAATTTTTTCTCGCCTGCGAGATTATTGAAATCAATATCCAAAAATGGATAGGTGATCAGTCCCTTGCTTGCCACAGTAATGATGCGGCTCGGTGCACTCTGTTTGAGCGTATCCAGTAGCAGTTCCGTCATCAGGAAAATATTGACATGATTGGTTGCAAAGACATTTTCCAGACCGTCTTCGGTGATTACAGGTTTCTTCTGTGTGTGATCAAAGTTGGCAGCATTATGAATGACGACATCCAATTTGGAGTGACGGCTGAGAAACTCACGTACCGCTTTGCGCACCGCTTCCTGCGAGGACATATCCACAAGAATCAATTCAATCTTGTCGCTCTTCGCCGCAGACTTCACATCCTGCAACGCCTGCTCACCGCGTTCTTTGCTTCTGCACATCATAACCACATGTGCGCCCAAACCCGCCAGTTGAATGGATGCAGCTTTGCCAATGCCCGAGTTTGCACCTGTGACAATAATAGTTTTGTTCGCCAAGTTATAGTTCATTATATTTTCCTTTTACAACGAATAAAAATGACCGACTGGTCATATGACTACCAAGTCACATTTTACGCCGATTCCCGCCCGAGTCAAGATGTTTAATGTCATAATCCGCGCTTTCTGTGGCAATAAAAAGTCTGCGACTTTTGTTCGCAGACTTTGCATCCTTTTTCTATTCGCTGCCGGTTACCGACATTCTCTTCTTGCTTTGTATCCTCTCTCCCACCAACTTCATCAACAACCCCGCCCGCCAAAAAGCGACGGCTGCCATGCCATGTGCAAGCACTGCAAACACAGGCGGTGTCTCAAAGGTGTAATACGTCCAACACTGACGGGTTGTGCCCCACAACTCAAGGAAATAGCCTAACCCGGCGCCTGCAAGAAAGGTCAACACAGCAAAACGATGATCTGTCGGTGTAAGGATCAGCAAAACACACAACACCAGCGAGAGCAATGTGTAGGACTTGTTAAAGGTTGGAGAAACAAAGACCAGCATCAAGGTTAAGAAAGAGGCGAAAATGATCCAGTAGAACAGGATGAATGCAGAACGATGAATGGATTCGCGCAGCCTCCCATCCATCTGCTTTATCCCCCAATCAAAAAATCTTGCAATACGATCAATGGACAAACTGGCAATAGGCCAGGCAGGGATGATCCACAGCGGCGGACGTTCGGCGGTGTAATAATGCCAGAGGTTGGTTTGGGTGCCCCAACTTTCAATGGCAAGCCCGCCGCAAATGCCAACGAAGACAATCAGCAAGTCAGTTTTGAGGTTTGCATGCGACACAATGGCGACAGACATAAAAAGAAAAATGCCGATCAGCAGCCAGTCTATATAAAGCCACCATGCTCCATCCCAATCAACATACGAGAGATATTCCTCGGCAAGCGGCCACCAAATGTAAACGATAAGAAAAATAGACACAAAAAAACCACCCAACAAAATGGATGAATCGCGCGTCCAAAGGCGTTGTTTTTGATTGTTCATCCCGCAGATTATACACACGAACCAATAATAAATTTCTAACGTTCCAAATCAGTTTACGCGTTATAATTTTTTCAGAAAACAGTATGCACTGTATTCAAATCATATTTAGAAAAGGATTTTTTATCATGGGTCTCTTCAGTAATATTCTCCAAAAGCTTGGTCTCAAAAAGAAGGAAGAAGAAGCCAAGCCCGCCGGTGGCGCTCCTGCAGCCGCCCCCGCCTCTGCTCCTGCAAAGGCTGCTCCTGCCGCTCCCAAATCTGCACCGCTGGGTGGCGTTACCGCCAACAAAGCAAACTCGCTTGAAGAAGCTGCCCCCAAATCCATTGATGTCGTGGATGTGGTTGCCCAGCTCGAAGAAAAAGCCAAGGGCAAAGAACTCAATTGGAAAGTTTCCATCGTAGACCTGCTCAAACTGCTCGATCTTGATAGCAGCCGCGAAGCCCGCGAAGAACTCGCCAAAGAACTCAACTGCCCCGCCGACCAGATGGGCGACTCTGCCAAAATGAACACTTGGCTGCACAAAGAAGTGCTGCGCCAGATTGCTGCCAACGGCGGCAACATTCCGGCAGACCTGCTGGACTAGTTCAAAAAAAACAAAAAAAAGAGTCGGGCATGCGCCCGGCTCTTTTTTTTGAAGTCTGATAAAATCCCTCTCATGCTCTCGCGAGTGTACTCATGCGCCGTAGTGGGACTTGAAGGTGTCATCGTCGAAGTGGAAGTAGATTACACCAATGGTCTGCCAGCCGTCATCATCGTCGGCTTGCCCGATGCCGCCGTGCAAGAAAGCCGTGAACGCGTGCAAACCGCCGTCAAAAACGCCGGTTTAAATTTTCCCCGTCACCGCATCGTCGTCAACCTCTCCCCCGCCGCCATCCGCAAAGAAGGACCCGCCTACGACCTGCCCATTGCACTGGGTGTCGTCATCCTCGCCGGGTATCTCCCACAAGAAAGCATCGAAGGCGCCATGTTCATTGGTGAACTTTCCCTCGATGGCATCGTCCGCCACACACGCGGAGTCTTACCCATGGCAGCCGCAGCCCGAGCCAATGGATTCAAGCGGATGTTCGTCCCCGAAGTGGATGCTCCCGAAGCGGCTTTGATTCCCGATCTGGAAGTCTACCCGGTCAAATCGCTTGCGCATCTCGTCGGACATTTGAGCGGGCGCGAACCCATTCAGCCTTATCAACCCTCCGAAAGTTTTCTCGAACCACTCTACACCCCCACCGACTTCGCCGAAATCAAAGGACAGGAACACGTCAAACGCGCACTCGAAGTCGCAGCGGCTGGCGGGCATAATGTTCTGATGGCAGGCAGCCCAGGAAGCGGAAAAACACTCTTAGCCCGTGCCCTACCCGGCATCCTCCCCGAAATGTCCATTGAAGAATCACTGGATGTGACGCGCATCTATTCCGTAGCAGACCAACTCCCCGCAGGCACGCCGCTTATCAAACAACGCCCGTTCCGTTCTCCACATCACACCATCTCACATGCGGGTCTGGTCGGCGGCGGCAACATCCCCAAGCCCGGCGAAATCTCCCTCGCCCATCGCGGCGTTTTATTCCTCGACGAATTTCCTGAATTCGGCACCCGCGTCCTCGAGGTGATGCGCCAGCCGATGGAAGATAAAGTCGTCACCATCAGCCGCGCTAAAGGTTCACTCACTTTTTCAGCCAACTTCCAATTGATCGCTGCAATGAATCCCTGCCCTTGCGGCTATCATGGTTCGACAGATAAACCCTGTACCTGCGCCCCCGCCGTCGTGACCAAATACCAAAAGCGCATCTCCGGTCCCATCCTTGACCGCATCGACATCCACATCGAAGTCCCACGCGTGGATTATGAAAAACTCAGCGGGGACAAACTCGGCGAATCTAGCGAGACCATCCGCAAACGCGTGCAAACTGCAAGGGACATTCAACATCACCGATTTACCAATCTCCAATCTCCCGATGTCCTTTGCAACGCAGACATGCGCATCGGCGAGGTCAGGCAATTTTGTGCGCTCCAGCCCGAAGGTCAAAGCTTGATGCGGGCGGCGATGAGTCAACTCAATTTGTCGGCACGTGCCTATCACCGCATCCTCAAACTGGCGCGCACCATCGCGGATTTGGCGGGCAGCGAAGAGATTCAGTCCCCGCATTTGGCAGAGGCGCTACAATATCGTCCGAAGTTGATGTTGGGGTGAACTTTCAAGTCCACAAATTTATAAAAAAGTGGTGCCCGTAATTTCATAGATAGTTGCCAAATCCACTTATAAAATCCAGCAGAACTGCCAAGTAAATCCTGACAACCTTTCAGGTTGTCAGGATTTACTTTTTTCCCGCTTGACTCGTAACCTTTTTTCCTGTATGCTGTTTTAACGTTAGAACAATTTTTTGAACGATTGTTCAAAACCTCACAGGAGAAGAGAAAATGTCCCACATCAAGTTGAGTTGGCGCAACATCATCATCGCAGCGACCCTGCCCGCCGTGATGGAAGTCGTCTGGCAGTTGTACAACACCTACGTCCCCGTTTATTTGCAGGCGGGCAACCCCGCCTTCACCGAAGCGGGTGCCACCACCGTCGGCTTCGGGCTGGGTCCCGCACTGACGGGCTTCATCCTCGTCTTCGACAATATCGCGGGTTTGTTCATCAGCCCCTTCGTCGGTGCATGGAGCGACAGCCTGCGCTCGAAGTGGGGTCGCCGTATGCCGTTCATTCTCTTCGGCGTGCCTGTTGCCGTCGCTGCCTTCATCTTTATCCCGCTCATCCCCATGAACATCGCCCCCGAACTCAACGGGCAGACGGGTCAACTGACGGGCTTGCTTATCCCCTTTATCATTTCGCTTTTCCTCGTCCTCCTCGCCTTCGCTGTCGTGCGTCCTATTGCGGATGTCCTCATGTTCGATGTGACTCCCTCGCCTCAACGCGCCACCGCCAATGGGATCGCAGGTGCGATTGCGGGTCTTCTCGTTGTGATTACTGCCCTGGCAGGCGCGGCGCTGTATGACGTATACGGACCGCTTCCTTTCTGGATCGCGGCTGGTCTAGCGCTTCTGATCTTTTTCCTCACCTGGGCATTTGTCAAAGAACCCGAAGAACTTGCCAGCGCCAGCGAACTGGCGGGCGAGAAGTTCAACCTAGCGGGCATTATCAAATTCCTGCGTGACCAACCCGCAGAGAATCGCACCAGTCTCATTTATTTGTTGCTCAGTAATTTGCTTGCCTATGTCGCGCTCGCACAAATGCAAGCCTTCCTCAGTTCGTATGGAGTCTTCTCCCTCGGCATGGAAGAATCTTCCGCCGCCATGCTGGTTGCCATCCCAGCGATTGCTTTCATGTTCATCGCCGTCCCTGCGGGTTTGATCGCCAACAAGATCGGACGCAAGACCACCCAGATCATCGGCTTGGTCGGCTACGCCATCGGCGCTCTCATCATCTACCTCTTCCCCGACGCGACCATGCTCAACGTGGGTCTGCTCATCTGCGGATTGACCTGGCCCCTCGCCAACGTCGTCCAAGTGGCGATGATCGTGGACAGCGCCCCTGTCGAAACGCTGATGGGAACCTACACAGGCTTGCGTCAAATCGCCGTAACCCTTGGCTTCATCATCGGACCCATCCTCGGCGGGACTCTCGTCGAAGCCATGGGCAACGACTACCGCTGGGTCTGGCTCATCATGTTCGTATTCCTCGTCCTCGCCACCATTGCGATTTTGCCCGTGACAAAGGGTGAAGCGAAGAAGGAAGCGTAACAAGTTACAAGTTACAGGTTGAAGGTTACAAGTTTTTACCTGTAACCTTCAACTTTCAACCTTCAACCATGCCCATTCTCTACCCCGTTCTTGCCATTCTCATCCTATTAACCATTTATGTGGTGTATGCCAACCACGCCTACAACCGCGTCCTGCCCCAATCCCGCCCCTGCGTGGACTGTGCCACTCCTGCCCACGTCAACGGCTATGACTTGTACTACCGCGAACTCGGCACGGAGAAAAACCTACCGCCCGTCATCCTCGTCCACGGTGGACCTGGGCACTCAAGCCTGAGTTTCAAGAACGGATTCGACTTCCTCGCCGAAGAGACGCGCGTCATCTTCTACGACCAACGCGGTTCGGGCAATTCGCAGATCAAGCCAAATCCCGAAGACTACACCATCGAGCAGTTGGTGGAAGAACTCGAGACCCTGCGCCGTGACGTGGTCAAAGCGGACAAGGTCATCCTCATCGGTCATTCTTTCGGCAGCGCCTTGGTGCAGAGATATGCGCTCAAATATCCGCAACACGTCGAGAAGATGGTCATCGCAGGCGGAATTCGAATCAACAACGGCATGAGCAACCGCTTCATCTGGAAGTGGTTTGGCGGCGTGCTGTACTCCAGCGCTCTCGGCTTTCCGCCCGCTGATTCAAAATCCGCAGATGAATGGTTCACGAAGTCATCCGAAAAAGACAATCCGCAAAGATTGTTTGATAAAACAAAAACGGATTTGCTCAAAGACACAGGCACGGTCTCCTTCGCCCCATGGCGTGAAATTTCTTTCTCTCTCACAGGCTACGACTACAAAGCCGAACTCAGCCAACTGCAAACGCCGACCCTCTTCATCTACGGCACAGCGGATTCGCAATACACAGGCAAACCCGTCGCCGATGAACTCTGCGCCACCCTGCCCAACTGCCAATCCGTAGAATTCACCCAAAGCGGACACTGGGCATTTCTCGAAGAACCAGAAAAGTTTCAGCAAGTCCTGCGTGACTTCTTAATCCATAATCCCTAATTCCGCATTCATCATTCTGCACTCATCATTCCAAAATGACCTTTCCTTCCACCACTCCCCTCCGCCCGCCCCAATACAAAGGCTCCACCGAGCAGACGTTGTACATCCCCATGCGCGATGGGACTCGTCTTGCCGTTGACCTCTACCTCCCACGCGGACTCGCACCCGAAGCCAAAATCCCCGCGTTGTTCGCTGCCACGCGATATTGGCGTGCGCAACAACTCAAAGCGCCGTTCTCGTGGTTTCTCTCGCTCCCCGATTCCGCTCGCAATTTTTTTACCGCCTTTGGGTACGCCGTCCTTCGCATTGACATGTGCGGCACGGGCGCGTCGGAAGGCAATCATCCGCACCCGTGGTCAGCAACCGACCTCACCGATCTGTACGACTTAACCGAGTGGGTCACGCAGCAACAGTGGAGCAACGGACAAGTCGGCGGCTTCGGCAATTCGTATCAAGCCACCACCGCTGAAATGCTCGGCGCGTGCGGACATCCCGCCGTCACCACCGCGCTCGTGCGCTTCAACGAGTATGACGTGTACACCGACATCGCGTTCCCTGGCGGCGTGCCAAACGAGTTTATGCTCACGCAATGGGCAAACTACAATCGCGCGCTCGACGCCAATCAACTTCCAAAAAGCATGAGCGCGCTCGAAAAGATTCTCGTCAAAGGCGTTAAGCCCGTCGGCACAAGTCCCATCCCGAAGCACCACAATCAGCAAGTTGATTCCGCGCTGCGTCACATCACCTTCCGCAATGACCTCGACCCCGAACTCGCCATCCGCATGGACGACATCAGCATGTTCAATCGTCCAACCGCGCACGCCCTCGACCATTGGGGCAGTTGGTTCGACGCCGCCACCGCCAACGCCGTCATCCATCGCTTCGCCAACAATCCGCGCCCGCAGCGAGCCGTCATCGGCGCGTGGAATCACGGCGCGACCCAGCACGTCGGCGTGAAAGAAAATCCCTTTCCGCTTCTCGCGCAGATGAAAGAGTCTCTCCGCTTCTTCGATAATCCGCCCGCGACCCGCGAATTGCATTACTTCACCATTTTTGAAAATGAATGGAAATCGACGCCTGAGTTTCCACCTGCGGATTTTTCCAATACTCGATTCTTTTTCCAACCCCAAAGCGGACTCTCCGCGCTTCTTCCCCCGCCCCAGCCTGCTGACCTCTACCAGACCAATTTCAACGCCTCGACTGGGTTCAACAACCGCTGGCAAACTGAACTCGACCAGCGCCCCGTAAAGTACGCGCCCATAAAAGGTCAACTTGCGTACACCTCTGCGCCGCTTGAACAGGATACCGAAATCACAGGCTACCCCGTTGTGACTCTCTTCATCAAATCCACACACGACGATGGCAACTTCTTCGTCTATCTCGAAGCGATTGATGAGCAAGGCAACGCGCACTATCTCACCGAAGGAATGTTGCGTGCCATTCATCGCAAAGTTTCAGCGGACACACCGCCGTATAAACAGTTCGTTCCGTATCATTCCTTCAAACGGAAAGACGCCCTGCCGCTCATCCCTGGCGAAGTGGCAGAAATCACCTTCGGGTTGAATCCCATCTCGGCGCTGATTCGGCGCGGGTGGAAGGTACGAGTATCCCTCTCAGGCGCAGACAAAGACACCTTTGGGCGAATCCCGCTCACGGGTAGTCCGAGCGTGGAGATCATGCTTGGGGGTGAACAAGGCTCCTTCATCGAGATTCCGCTAAAGGTCAGACCAGACTCCCAATCCTCAAAAAAATTATGACAGACATCCTTTACGAAACCAAAGACCAAATTGCCATCATCACCTTCAACCGCCCCGACGTGTTGAACGCGTTCAAACGCAGCATGTTTCAGACGCTGCTTGACATGCTCAACACGATTGCAAATGACGACGCGATTCGCGTGGCGCTCATCACGGGCAATGGGCGCGCGTTCTCGGCAGGCATTGACCTCGAAGAACTGTCGCACTTGTTTGACGGTTCGACGATGGCAGAGCAGGCGCGCGCAGAGTTGGATGAAATGCAAGAACTCACGCGTCGCATGGTGAATTTACGCAAGCCGATCATCTCTGCGATTAACGGCGTTGCTGTTGGCGTCGGCGCGGAGATCGCGATTGCGAGCGATATTCGCATTGCGGCGGAGAGCGCATTTTTTCAATTTGCCGAAGTGAAGCGCGGCATTTTTGAAACCAACGGAGTCATGCACCGCCTGCCGCGATTAATCGGCATGGGACGTGCCGCGCATGTGATGATGACGGGCGAAAGAATTTCGGCGCAATCTGCTTACGAAATGGGCTTGGTCACAAAAGTGACATCGACAGAAACCATTATTCAAGAAGGAATGGACATCGCCCGCACACTTGCGGCGAACGCCCCAATCTCTGTGCGGCTGATAAAAGAGGTGCTGCAACAATCCTACGACCTCGACCTTGAAGCCGTCATGCAGCTCGAAACTGAAGGCACGCTCGAATGCTTCGCGAGTGAAGACATGCGCGAAGGCGTGAAAGCGTTCGTCGAAAAGCGTGTGCCGATTTATAAAGGAAAGTAAAAAAGCGGTACACGGATTACGCGGATTTCACGGAAAAGGCACGGATTTCTTTTTTATAAAAAATCCATGTTCATCCGTGTGATCCGTCAAATCCGTGTCCAAAAGGTTTTTATGCCAACCATAGCAAGAATCGAAATCATCGAACTTGATATTCCATATCCGCACCCGTTCAAAATTGCGTTGGCAGTGATGAACAGCGCGCGCAACATCGTTGTCCGCGTTCACGATAGTGACGGGTTGGTAGGCGTGGGCGAAGGCTGTCCGCCACGCTTTGTGACAGGCGAAGCGCCAGAGACAGCATTTGAAGCCGCAAAACTGTACGCGCAACTGCTCATCGGGAAGAATCCGCTGGAGATTAATACGCGTCTGCGCGAACTGGAACAATACATGCTCAAGAATCCCGCCATCCGTTGCGCGTATGACCTTGCGCTGTATGACCTGCTCGCCAAACATGCCGAACTTCCTTTATATGCCTTGCTCGGCGGCGAAAAGAAAGTAATCTACTCCAACCGCACCATCGGCATTGACTCGCCCGAAAAAATGGCAGCCACGGCAAAACAGCATGTTGAGAACGGCACGAAAGCCATCAAGGTCAAAGTTGGCACGGGCAAAGCAGAAGACATCGCCCGCATTCGCGCCATCCGTGAAGCCATCGGCAGCGGCGTTCCCCTGCGCTTGGACGCCAACCAAGCCTGGGACGAAATCACCGCCATCAATATCCTCACCGCACTGGCAGAATATGAAATTGAAGTCTGCGAACAACCGCTGCCATATTGGAACTTTGAAGGCTTAAAGCGCTTGCGCGAGCGCAGTCCCATCGCCATCATGGCAGACGAATCCATCTTCGACGCACATGACGCCTTTCGCCTAGCTTCATCGGGCGCAGTGGATTATTTCAACATCAAACTCGCCAAGTCGGCGGGGATTCACGGCGCGATGAAGATCAACGCCATCGGCGAAGCGGCGGGAATCAAATGTATGCTCGGTGGTATGTCCGAGTCGCTCATCGGAGTCAGCGCGGGCGCACACCTCATTTGCGCCTGCCCGAACATTTCCCTGCACGACCTCGACTCTCCCTTCCACTTTACCGAAGAACCCTCCATCGGCGGCGTGGACTTCCAACCCAACGGCACAGTCACACTGACAGACGCTCACGGTCACGGCGCGGATATGAAACCTGAGTGGATTCAAAAAAGTAAGAGAATAGTGATTGGTGAATAGTGAATTGTTTTCCTTCGTGAAACTTAGTATTCTTCATGGATAAAAACTATGAATAAATTTCCCTCCTTCCCCACCCCAGCCCGCATTGGATTACTAGGCGTGGCGTTCGATGAAAATTCGTCTTACAAACACGGTTCGGCATTGGCACCGCAGCGAATTCGTGAAGCGTTCTTCTGCGACTCGTCCAATTTGTGGACGGAGAACGAAACCTATCTCGGCGCAGATGGACTCTTCGCGGATAGGGGCGACATCACACCGTCAGCGGAGAGAATGCCGATAGAGACCGAGCAAGCCGCAGGTCAATTGTATGAAGCGGGGCTGAAGGTCATGGCATTCGGCGGCGATCACTCCGTCACCTATCCGCTGGTAAAAGCCGCGGCGAAGAAACATCCCAATCTCACCATCCTGCACTTTGACGCACATCCCGATCTGTACGATGACTTTGAAGGCAATCCGCATTCACACGCCAGCCCCTTTGCGCGGATCATGGAAGCGGGCTTGGCAAAACGCCTCGTGCAAGTAGGCATTCGCACCATCAACGGACATCAACGCGAGCAAGCCAAGCGTTTCGGTGTGGACGTACTCACCATGCAACGCTGGCGCGATGTCTTCGATTTGAAATTTGACTCGCCGCTTTACATCACCTTCGACATGGATTGTCTCGACCCCGCCTTTGCGCCTGGCATATCTCACCGCGAACCTGGCGGGCTATCCACACGCGAAGCGTTGAGCGTGATCCAGTCGATCACGGCAAACATCATCGGCGCGGACGTGGTAGAACTCAACCCCGCGCAAGATGTTTCAAACGTCACCGAGATGGTGGCGGCGAAAGTGTTCAAAGAGATCGTTGCGAAGATGTTATGAATTCACGTGAATTAGTCCATGCCGTACTTGAAAGAAAGACCCCAGACCGCGTTCCGTGCTTTGAGGTTTGGATCGACGGCATGTTCGATGAACTTGGCGTCAGCGACCCAATCCGCGCCTATGCCGAGTTGGGTCAGGACGCGATTCTCATGCCGTCGCAAACACCAAGTGAAAGTAACGCGTGGAAAGATGGCGTGGATGAATTCGGGCGCGTGTGGAAAAAGGGGATGTATTTTCACGGCGCGATTCAAACGCCTGATGATTTGATTCGCTACACCCCGCCGATGGAGTACGCGCTTCGTTTCTTTAACGAGCAGCGGGTCGCTGACATTCGGACAAATTATCCACACCTCTGCCTTTTCTTCGGCACGCATATCGGTCCCTTCATGGGGACGTATATGGGGATGGGCATGGAGCACATGTTCGCCATGTATCGCAAAGACAAGTCATTCGTCCATGCGGTCATGCAGGCGCGGACAGATTGGTGCATTGCCATCTTCCAGCGTGCCATCTCGCTCGGCGCGGAAGTCATCATCATGGGCGATGACTCCGCTCACCGTGGCGGATCCATGATCTCCCCGCAGATGTGGCGCGAGTTGGTCTTGCCCTATCATCAACGCGTAGTGCGTGAACTGTCCGTCCCAGTCATCTGGCACACAGACGGAAAGATTGACAAATTGCTACCGTTCGCCGTCGAAGCGGGTTTTGCAGGGATGCACGGACTCGAAACTTTATCTGGCAACAAACTCGACGAAATCAAATGCGACTACGGCGATAAATTAATTTTGATGGGCAATGTGGACATCAATCTTTTCTTTGAGCCGAACATCGAACTCATCCGCGCGGATGTGAAGCGCAGTTACGAGCAAGGCGGCAAGGAAGGCTTCATGCTCTCCTCTTGCAACAGCATTTACCCTGGAATGAATCCCGAAGCCGTGCGTGAGTTCTTCCGCTGTCAAGTAGAATTTGGCGGATGATGTCATTGCGAGCCGCGCTCTTGTTCTTTGCGGCGAAGCAATCTCCAACAAAATCCACGAGATTGCTTCGGGCTTCGCCCTCACAATGACATGGAAAAGGAAATGAATATGCCAACAAAAAAACCTCTTGAAGAAAAGAAAACCTTCATCGAAGAAGCCCGCCGCAAACAGATCATCGACGCGGCGTTGCAGACGATTGCCGAGCAAGGCTACACCCAAACATCCTTTGCAGAGATTGCAAAGAGTTTGGGAATCACCAAAGGATTGATCGCCTATCACTTCAACGGCAAGCATGACCTCATCACTTCTGCGATTCACACGATATTGAATCGACAGGGTGCCTACATCCGCGGGCGGGTGGAGGAAGAAACCAAAGGCAGCGAAAAACTGCGCGTGTACATCGAAGCCAGTTTTGAATATATCTCGCAGAACCGTTCGCAGTTCGTGGCGCTGGTGGATCTGTGGGGCAGTTTCACGTCACCCGAAGAGAAGAAAGCCTTCAGCGACTCCGCATATGACCCATGCCGCGCTCATCTCAAGAAAATTTTTCGCATTGGCGTAGAGCAGAAAGAGTTTGCGAAGTTCGATGAGCAGAGTATGGCGTCCATCGTTCAAGGCGCGATTGATGGAATTATGCTGCAATGGGTCTTCGACCCGAAGGCGGTGGATTTACAAGAGTCCAGCCGTGAGTTGAGTGAGATGTTTGTGAAGCGAATCAAAAAGAATTAACCACAAAGGGTCACGAAGGTACACAAAGGTTTTTACTTTGTGCTCCTTCGTGGTTGAGAAATTAACCAAAGGAGAATCGTGCATGGAGTGGAAGAGTCTAGGTCATTTGGTAGAGAGCACGGCGGAGCGGTTCGGAGAAAAACCGCTGTTCATCTTTGAAGACAAGCCGCTTTCATTCGCGGAAGTGAATCGGCGGGTGAACAAGACCGCCAATGCGCTGACATCGCTCGGCGTGACGAACGGCGAGCGCGTGGCGGTCATGCTGCCCAACGGCGTGGACTTCCCCATTGTCTGGTTTGCGCTGGCGAAGGTGGGCGCGATCATTGTGCCTGTCAATATCAACTACCACGACCATGACCTGACTTACACACTCGACGATTCGCAGGTGGGGTACTTTGTCGTCCACAAAAATTATTTGGAGCAATGGGAACGTGTGCGAGCGCACTTGCCATTGGTGAAGGAAACGCTTCTTGTAACTGAATCAGGCTCAACGTCTGATTGGATGCGGTTGGTGGATGAGTCATCCGACTCGTTTGAAATATCCAACGTCACAGGCGAAGATTTGCTCAACATCCAATATACATCGGGTACAACAGGTTTTCCGAAGGGCTGCATGTTGCAACAAAAATATTGGATTCAGATCGGGGAAATCGCGGCGAATTATTTTGGGCTGACACCATCCGAATGTAACCTGACTGCGCAATCGTTCTATTACATGGATCCGCAATGGAACACGGTGGCGAGTTTAATTGGCGGCGCGCCTTTGGTGATTTTGCCTAGATTTTCACCGTCCCATTTTTGGGACGAAGTGATTCGGCATAACGTGACCGTGTTGTATCTAATTGGTACGATGCCATTCTTTTTGTTGAAGATGCCAGAAGACGCTACTTTAGAGCGCGGACATAAATTGCGCATGATCCTGTGTTCGGGAATCCATCCGAAGTTCCATGCCGAGTTTGAAAGGCGTTGGAATGTGCCGTGGCGTGAAGCGTTTGGCATGACCGAAACAGGCGTGGATTTGATCGTGCCGCTCGATGATGTGGAGACTGTGGGCAGTGGCGCGATGGGCAAACCGATCTCAACAAAAGAAGTGCGGGTGGTGGATACGAATGGAAACGATGTTGCCGATGGCGAAGTCGGTGAGTTGATTCTGCACGGTGAGCCGATGATGCTCGGCTACTGGAATAAACCTGAAGCCACATCAGAGATCATGAAAAACGGCTGGTTGCACACAGGCGATATGGTCACGAAAGATGAAAAAGGATATTTCCACTGGCGGGCGCGGTTGAAAGATACGATCCGTCGTGCAGGTGAAAATATTTCGTCGGTGGAAGTAGAAGGTGTGCTGATGGAACATCCCGCTGTGAAAATGGCGGCGGTGGTTCCCGTCCCAGACGAGTTGCGCGGCGAAGAAGTGAAAGCCTACATCGTGTTGAAAGAAGGACATACGCAAGAAGATACGCCACCCGAATCGATTTTGGGTTATGCGCGTGAGCAGTTGGCATATTTCAAAGTGCCAAGATTTATCGAGTATGCGGATGATTTGCCAAGGACGCCGTCGGAACGGGTGGAAAAACATAAGTTAGTGAAAATGAAAGCGGATTTGCGAATCGGAAGTTACGACGCTGCCGATAAGACTTGGAAATGAAGAATGCGGAATGAAGAATGCAGAATAGTATTCGTCATCACACACCTTATATACCTCAGACACCTCATATGCCTCATATACCTCAACAAGGAAACATATGAACACACAACAACTCAACGAAACGATTTCAAAAACGCTCACTGCATGGAACATCCCTGGCGGCGCGGTGGCGATTGCCCAAGGCGATGAAATTTTCACACAAGGCTACGGCGTGCTCGAAGCGGGCAAGCCCGAATCTGTCAACGCGGATACGGTCTTCGCCATCGGTTCGACCACCAAAGCCTTCACCTCCGCGCTCGTCGGCATGTTGGTAGACGAAGGCAAACTTAACTGGGATGACCCCGTCATCAAACACCTGCCCGACTTTCAACTCTACGACGAATGGGTCACGAAGAATGTCACCGTGCGCGATTTGCTCTGTCACCGCCTCGGCTTGGAACGCGCCCAACGTTTGTACTACCATCGTGGCTACGACCAGCGCGAAATCATCCGCCGAATGAGGTATCTCAAGCCCACTGCAAATTTCCGCACCGCGTTTCAATATGCCAACCAACAATACGGCGCGGCGGGATTAATTGTCGAAGCGGTCACGGGCAAAACTTGGGATGATGTCATCACCGAAAAAATCTTCAACGCGCTGAACATGTCCCGCACCTTCAGCGGCTACGACCGTCTCACCGACCACAAAAATTTTGCCTCGCCTCACGCGGTTGCCGATGAAACCTATCCCGCGGGCGTGCGCTTCCTCGGCGAACAGCGTCCCACCGAACAATTCAAAATCGTCCACGAACCCGCTGGTTCGATTCACACCACAGCCAATGACCTCGCGCAATGGCTCAAGGCTCTGCTGCAAAACGGCGCGCCGCTCATTCAACCCGCCACCTTCAACGAACTCACCACGCCGCAAGTTGTCATGCAAGATGTGCTCAACTCCGAGCTCGCGCCGCTCGCTTATCTTCAGCCCGCCACGCATTTTTGGACGTACGCGCTCGGTTGGTGGGCAATGGATTATCGTGGTGAAAAAGTTCTCATGCACGGTGGTCAAATGCCTGGCTACAATTCCGCCGTCGCCTTCTTTCCGCAGCGCAAACTTGCGCTCGCTGTCATGGTCAACGTCCATCAAACCCTCGCTCACGCCGCGCTCTTTTATGCCATCTCCGATATTCTGCTCGATAAAAATGACCGCGACTGGTCAACCGAATTTCAGATGGTCGCGCAGGGATACATGGCAGAAGTCAAAAATCAAGTGGATGAAACCCGCCTCAAACGTGACCCGAACCTGCCTCCGTCCATTGGGCTTGACTCTTTCGCTGGGACATTTTCCAACGACCTCTACGGCGAGATAGTTTTGACTCACAAAGACAATGCTTTACAACTCACCTACGGCGCCAACACCGCCATGCTCGAACATTGGCAAGGCGACACCTTCCTCGCGCATTGGAATCTTGGCGCGTTCATGGACGACTCGATGATTACATTTGCACCTGATGGAAAGTCAATGACCCTGCTCAACGACAGAGCGGAATACAGGAAAAACCCATGAACCCTACCGACCTCATCCTCTCCAATTTTGAAAAAGTTTCCTCCATTCCGCGCGGCTCAAAGAACGAAGCGGGCATTCGCAACTGGCTCATTGACTGGGCAACGGAACACAACTGCACCTTCAAGACAGACGCAGCAGGGAATTTGGTCATTTACGTACCTGCCAGTAAAGGTTACGAAGACCGCCCCACGTTGATTCTGCAAGGTCATCTCGATATGGTCTGCCAGAAGACGTCCGAATCAACACATGATTTTACCAAAGACCCCATTCAATTCATCCGTGATGGCGATTGGATTCGCGCGAACGGCACCACCCTCGGCGCGGACAACGGCATTGGCATTGCACTGATGATGTCGCTTGTTGAAGATGATTCGGTCAAACATCCGCCGCTGGAATTGCTGCTGACGGTGGAAGAAGAAGTGGGGCTCGCAGGGGCAGATATGCTTGACCCTACTTTGCTTTCAGGCAAGACGCTTATCAATTTGGATTCAGAAACCGAAGGCGTGTTTACTGTCGGTTGTGCGGGCGGCGGGAATGTGTACATGACCTTGCCCGTCACATGGGAAGTAAAAGAAAAAGAAACGGTCTTCACCTTGAAGGTCAGCGGCTTGCTGGGCGGGCATTCTGGCGAAGACATCAACAAACTCCGTACGAATGCCAACAAACTGCTTGCCCGCTTGTTGGATGGAATTCAACGCGACCTCCCCATTCAGTTATCCGCGCTCAAAGGCGGCACGGCACGCAATGCCATTCCACGAGAAGCGGAAGCAGTGTTCGTTTGTGCGCCCGACAAAAAAGAATCTTGCAAAGAAATTTTTGCTGTTCTTCAGACAGCAATCCAAAACGAACTTGCCAAAACAGAAATGGGACTGATGTTATTGCTGAATGAAATCAAAAGCGAATCCATTAGTGTCATCAGCCAAGCCGAGACTCAAGCAGTGACCCGCTTGCTGATGGCGCTGCCGCATGGGGTTTCGTCCATGTTTGCGGATATGCCCGCGTATGTGGAAACGTCCAACAACATTGGCGTAATGGAATTGAAGGAAGATGGGCTATCAGTCGTCTCCACGAATCGCAGCGCGGTCTTTTCGAGATTGGAAGAAATTACCAGACGAGTCGAAACTGTCGCATGGCTGGCAGGCGCAAAGACCGAAAGAACGAAGATGTTCCCGCCCTGGCAGCCGAATATGGAATCATCCCTCTTAAAGAAATGCGTTGAGACCTATCGCGCCATTAAAGAGGAAAACCCCAAAATTGAGCTCACCCACGGCGGACTCGAGTGCGGCATCATCAGTGATCGTTGCGGCGGACTGGATACCATCTCGATGGGACCCACCATCAAAGACCTTCACTCACCCGATGAACGCTTGTTTGTGCCAGCGTTGGCAGGGACATGGGATGTGTTGAAATTTTTTCTGGCAAGCTAGATCCCTGTTTTTCAAATTCTACAACTAATCCAAAAGCGCATCTCCGGTCCCATCCTTGACCGGATCGACATCCACATCGAAGTCTCACGCGTGGATTATGAAAAACTCAGCGGGGACAAACTCGGCGAATCTAGCGAGTCCATTCGCAAACGCGTACAAACCGCAAGAGATATTCAACATCACCGATTTTCCAATCTCCAATCTCCCGATGTCCTTGGCAACGCAGACATGCGCATCGGCGAGGTCAGGCAATTTTGCAGCCTCCAGCCCGAAGGTCAGAGCTTGATGCGGGCGGCGACATCGTGCTGTGCATGAGCCAACTCAATTTGTCGGCAAGAGCCTATCACCGCATCTTAAAACTATCACGAACAATTGCAGACCTGGCTGGGAGTGAAGAGATCCAGTCCGCGCATTTGGCGGAGGCGTTGCAATATCGCCCGAAGTTGATGTTGGGGTAATTTATTACCGTACCTATTCTGCTGTTGAAATTTCCTGCCCAAATTAAGTCCCAACTTCAGAAAATCCCTACTTGACTCTCTCATGGAGAACATGTAGAATGAAGTTAGTTAGTCCATTGAACTTACAAAGATAACGCCTCCCCTATTTCCTACGTCAGAACGCTGGAAAAACTTATGAAAAAGGCAACCCGCCTACAAACAAAGAACCACAACCGTGATCTTGTTCTGCGAACAGTTTTTGCCCATGAATCGATCAGCCGTGCTGAAGTGGCGCGCATCACAAACCTCACCCGCACCACTGTTTCAGAGATCGTAAATGGACTGCTCGAAGAAAAATTAGTGGAAGAAATCGGCAAAGGCGAATCCATTGGGGGCAAAACGCCCATCCTTTTAAGCGTGGTGGCGGACTCGCGGTTTCTTATTGGCTTGAACCTTGCGCAAGATAAATTTATCGGCGCAATTTTGAATCTTCGGGGGGAGATCAAAGAGATGGTGGAAATACCCGTCTCAGGAGAAGATGGCAAAACCGCCCTCGACCTCGTTTACCAGATCATTGACCAATTAATGAAGAAAAGAATCAAACCCATTGTGGGCATTGGTGTTGGAGCGCCCGGCTTGGTTAACACGCGTGAAGGTGTGGTGGTGAACGCCGTCAATTTGGATTGGCAGAACCTTCCGCTTGGAAACCTGCTGGAAAAGAAATACAAAGTCCCCATCTCGGTGCTAAACGACAGCCAGGCGACCGCCATTGGTGAATATGTGTACGGCGGCGATCACTCGGGCGACGATAACCTGATCGTGGTCAATGTAAAGCACGGCATCGGCGCAGGCATTTTTGTGAACGGACGTCTCTTTCAAGGTGACGGCGGTGGCGCGGGCGAAATCGGTCATGTGGTGGTGCAAGAAGGCGGCGACCTGTGCCGTTGCGGAAAACATGGCTGTCTCGAAACCATTGCAAGCGCACGAGCCGTGTTGGCACATTTGAACTTGAAAACTCTCGAACAGGCGCAAGCTGCTTTTGAAGCCGGGAACCCCAAGGCGCAGGAAGCCGTGTTGAATGCCGCCCATTCTCTTGGAACCTCTCTCGCCAATTTGATCGGCACGCTCAACATTCAAAAGATCGTTCTCACCGGCGATATGACCCGCTTCGGTTCTGCCTGGATGAATGAAGTGGATCGCGCCATGCGCAACGCGGCATTTGTCCGCTTATCCGAAGATACCCAGCTCGAACTTGGCACATTGGATTACCGCGCCTGCATTCTTGGCGCTTCGGCATTTTTACTGCTCGAAGACTACTCACTATTATTCAATTAGGAATTTCCATGGAACTCATCGAACCAAAGGTCGCTCCCCCATTGGATGAAGGCTTTCGTCCGGCGGTGTTGGCAGATCAAAACTTTCAGCGTAAGGTACAGCCGGTTGGGGTCAGGGCAGTTCTCGGCTTGGAAAGAGGCGCGGGTGAAATTTCGCGTTTCGAAACCCTCGTCTATCCCGAAGGTCATCCCGACTTTGAATCCAATTTTCAATACATTGAACGTGTCGTAAAGTTTTTGCTTTGGCAGCGCGGCGGTCATACCGTTTATGTGGGCGCGCCCAAAGCGGTGGGAGAGCACATCCGCAAGGTGTATGCGGCGGATGGCGAGCGAAAATTTGATTTTCATTTTATGGGGACGCAGGTGCATGAAAAGGAATTTTCGGTGGTCATTTGCAATGCGGATGAAGTGCCCGCTTCGCGCGAGATGGGGAAACTGCTCGGGCGAAATTTGGCTGGGTGCCGCATTGGGTTTGATCTTGGCGCCTCAGACCGCAAAGTAAGCGCGGTGGTGGATGGCAACGCGATCTACAGTGAAGAGGTGATCTGGGAGCCGCGCAAGAACACCGACCCCGCCTATCACTACGAAGAAGTGATGACTGCCCTAAAAACTGCCGCAAGCAAAATGCCGCGTGTGGATGCCGTTGGTGGAAGTTCGGCAGGCATTTATGTGGACAATCGCCCAATGGTGGCTTCGTTGTTTCGCGGCATTCAGGCTGAAAAATTTGGCGAGATCAAGAACATGTTCCTGCGCATCCGCGACGAGATGGGCGTGCCTTTGGAAGTCATCAACGATGGTGATGTGACCGCACTGGCGGGTTCGATGTCGATTGAAGACAACGGCATTTTGGGCATTGCGCTCGGCTCCAGTGAAGCAGCGGGGTATGTGAATTTGGAAGGTCATATTATGGGCTGGCTCAACGAGTTGGCATTCGCGCCAATTGATTACAACCCTGAAGCGCCCGTTGATGAATGGTCTGGTGATAAGGGTGCGGGGGCGTTGTACTTCTCGCAGCAGTGTGTGTTTCGGCTTGCGCCGAAAGCGGGCATTGAAATCCCCGCCGATGTGACCGATGCTGAGAAGCTCAAATTCGCGCAAAAGAAATTGGAAGCCGGTGAAGACGGCGCGACAAAGATTTGGCAGAGCATGGGCATTTACCTCGGCTATGGCATTGCTCACTATGCCGAGTTTTACGAGATCAAACACGTTTTGATCCTGGGGCGCTGCACCTCTGGTCGCGGCGGTGACTTGTTGATCGAAGGCGCGCAGAAGGTCTTTGAAAGCGAGTTCCCCGAGTTGTTGAACAAGATCGAACTGCACCTGCCTGATGAAAAAATTCGCCGGGTGGGGCAGTCTGTTGCGGCGGCAAGTTTGCCGGTGGTCGAATAATTCGTCATTGCGAGGAGGGTGCTTTTCCCGACGAAGCAATCTCGGACTTAATCATGCGATTGCTTCGGGCTAGCGCCCTCGCAATGACGAAAAGGAAAATAAATGAACTTTCATCTCGAAACAGCAGAAATTTATATCCCCGATAACGAGCCGGAAGAAAAAGCGCTTGTACGCACAACGCATTTATGCCTTGCCGCGCACCAGGATGATATTGAGATCATGGCGGCGCAGCCGATCGTTGAATGTTTTCAGCAAAAGGACAAGTGGTTCACCGGCGTGGTCGTGACAGACGGACGCGGGTCTCCGCGCAACAGCATTTACGAGAACTATACCGATGACGAGATGCGTCTTGTCCGTTTTAAAGAACAGCGCAAGGCAGCGATGGTAGGTGAGTTTGCGGCACAGATCATGTTGGATATTCCCAGCAAGGTCATCAAAGATGCCGCCCGCCCGGAGCCGGTGGACGATATTTTGGCAATTCTGCGTGCCACCAAGCCGAAGGTGGTTTACACCCACAATCTGGCAGACAAGCACGATACGCATATTGGAGTCACTCTCAGGGTGATCGAAGCTCTCAGAAAACTGGACCCGGCTGAACGTCCCGAAAGAATCGTGGGGTGTGAGGTCTGGCGCGCGCTGGATTGGATGGTCGACTCGGACAAGGTCACCATGAATTTATCCAAACATGAAAATCTGCAATTTGCTTTATTGGGCGTGTTCGATTCGCAGATCGTGGGCGGCAAACGCTACGACCTCGCTTCAATGGGACGCCGCCGCGCCAATGCCACCTACTTTGAATCACATGATGTGGATGATGCAGAGAACTTGTCTTTTGGCATTGACATGACCGCGTTGATGAACGACACCAGCCTTGAGCCTGCCGCTTTTATTGGTCAATACATGCAGCGGTTCGTGGATGATGTGAATCAGCGAATTATCAGGATGAGTTAAATCCTGTTTTATTCGGAAAAGCGTTAGCGAAGAAAAACGCTTATTCAAGAAAAGAAACAAAAAAAACAAGGAGAAGATAATGCAAAAGAAGTTGTTCGTTCTGTTTTCGTTGTTGGTGCTTGCAAGCCTTGTGCTTGCAGCTTGTGGCGGCGCTGCCACCGAAGAAGCAGCGATGACCGAAGAAGCCCCTGCTGAAGAAGCCGCCTCTGGCGAAGCCACCACCCTCAAGATCTACCTGCTCGATTACACCCCCGACACCATTGCCTGGTTGAACGAAGAGATCAACCCCGCCTTTGAAGCTGCTCACCCCGGCGTGACCGTTGAGATCACCGAAGGTTCCTGGTCTGGCTGGGACACCACCTTCAGCGGTTTCTTTGCCGCTGGCGAAGGTCCCGACATCATCAACCTCGGTTCCGAAATGAACACCCTGTACGGTGAAAACCTCGCCGACATGGAAGCCTACCTCGGCGCCGGCGCCTGGGACGAAATCTCCAACTTTGGTCCCGCCATTGAAAACGCCAAGTACGAAGGCGCTCTGCGCGGTCTGCCGATCTTCACCGCTCCGCGCTATGTGTTCTGCCGCACCGACCTGATGGAAGCCGCTGGCTGGACCACCGGTACCCCGCAGAACTTTGCGGATTGGAAGTCCTTCGCTTCCACTGCCTCCGTGATTGATCCTGCTACCAATTCTTTGACTCAGCAGGCGCTCGTCCCCGTAGACGCTGGCTCGATGGCTGACTGGCAATGGTGGCTGCTCGTGTACTACTCCCTTGGCGGTGAACTCTACAAAGCCGATGGCACCCCCAACTTCGACTCCCCCGAAGCGTTGGCTGCCACCCAGTTCCTGCTTGATATGCGCCAGGCAACCTACGGCGACGCTGTGAACGCTGTCGGCTCCCTCCCCGCTGGTCAGGGTTCTGTCATCGACGTGGATGATGCCACTGGCAACAGCAACGGCGCCGTGTGTCTCGCTCACTCCGGTTGGGCTGCTCCTGCCTTCGACCGCCCCATCTGGGAAAACGTCACCATCGAACCATTCTACGGCGATCCTGAAAACTTCCCCAACAGCAAGCCGGTTGTGCTCGCTTTCAATGACTGGCTCGCCGTGCCCGAATACAGCCAGAACAAAGAACTCGCCGCCGAATGGCTCAAGATGGCCTTCAGCAAGGAAGGCAACAACAAGTGGAATGAGACCATGGGTCTGATCCCCGCCCGCAACGACTCACAGTACGGCTATGTGACCGAATCTGCCCAACTCCAGCGTGAAGCGGAATTGGCTGCGGAATATGGTGTTGGTTTCGCCGGTATCAAAGAAGCCGCCAAACTCTCCACCATCATGCAAGACGCGCTCGGCAAGTTGATCACCGAAGAATTGACCGTTGAAGAAGTCAACGCGAAAATTCAGGAAGAATACTCCGCCGCTCTTGGTCAGTAATATCTTGTAAGTAAAACTCGGATGGGGCATGGCTCCATCCGAGTAATTTTTTTTGAGGAGATGCCATGCCCCAAAATCCATATCTCAATGTTCTGGTCACAGCTGCGTTGACGGTAGTTTTCATCGTTGCCAGCAGTTATGGCTTGGGTTACATTGCCCGTTTTATCGCAAAGTTGTCTGGGGCATCTCCCAAAAAACAGGAAAATACCTTTGCCGGGTATTTCTTTGCCGCCCCGTGGATCGTTGGTTTTCTGATCTTCGTGGTTGTGCCGCTTGGCTTTTCGCTGTACTGGAGTTTCACCAACTACCGCATCGCTTCAGGCGAACCAACCACCTGGGTAGGGATACAAAATTACCAGACCATTCTTTTTGAAGATGATGGCTTCCGCGCTTCACTGATCAATACACTGTATCTAACAGTGATCGGTCTGCCTTTGCAGATCGGTGTCGCTTTGTTTCTAGCCGTGCTACTCAACCAAAAGATGCAAGGTGAGCGCGTATTTCGTATGGCGTTTTACCTCCCTGTCATCCTCGGCTTCAATACCGCTGTTCTTTTGTGCTGGCGTTTGATGTTAAATACAGGCACAGGCATTATTAACCAAATTATTCGATCCCTCTCTACTGCTTTCCCGCCTTTCAATTGGCTGAACCGCGCCGTGATCTACATTCAGGAAGTCAGCGCGGCGTTCTTCCTCGGCTTGAATACCGGCAAATATAATTTACTGCTGAAAGTTCTTGAAGCAGGTTTCCCTGCCGAGAACCGTGTTCCGCTCTGGGTGCAAAGCCCGTTGTGGACGAAAATGTCTGTAGTCTTACTCATGGTGTGGGGCTGCGGCGCCATGATGTTGATCTTCCTTGCAGGCTTGAACAACATTCCCAAAGAATTACACGAAGCCGCCGAAGTAGACGGCGCAACACCCTGGCAGCGCTTTTGGAAGATCTCCTTCCCGCTTCTCACCCCCTACATTTTTTACAACCTCGTAGTAGGCATGATCGGCGCCCTGCAAATTTTCGAGCCGATTTTCGTCCTCTATCGTGACAACCAGCCCATCGTCTCTTCGACTATTTCAATGGTCTATTACCTCTGGCAAAAGAGCTTCAGCCATTTTGAAATTGGCTACGGATCAGCAATCTCGTGGATCGTGCTTGTGATTATTCTCATTGTTACGGTCATCCAGTTCCGCTTGCAAGACCGCTGGGTCACCTACGATATTTATTAGGACGGGCGCAATGAAAAAATATTTTCCCATGATCAAAAGCATTGTGCTCTACACCGTGCTGACGGGGGCAACCGTGTTGATGAGTTTCCCACTGTTTTGGATGATCTCCTCCTCGCTCAAAACAGTGGAGGAAACCAACTCTCCCGGCGTGGTGTGGATTCCACAAAACCCAACACTGGAAGCGTACACTGCCATCTTCCAAAATCAGGATTTTCTGCGCTCCTATTTCAACTCCGTTTTTTACGTCACCCTGGCGTTGGCGGGTACGCTCATTTCCATTGCCGCAGTCGCCTATGCCTTCAGCCGGGTAGACTGGCCCGGGCGTAACGTCGTTTTCTTCCTGATGCTTTCCACCATGATGATCCCTGCACAGGCGCTCATTGTGCCGCAGTATGTTTTCTTCAACAAACTGGATTGGATCGGCACCTTCAACCCGCTCATCATCCCCGGCTATTTTGCAGGCGGCGCAGCGATGATCTTTTTGTTGCGGCAATCCATGTCGCAAATCCCAAAAGAGTTGGATGAATCCGCTTTTGTGGACGGCGTAAATCACATTCAAATTTGGTGGGAGATCATCCTGCCCTTGGTCAAAGCGCCCATGGCAACCATTGCCACCTTCCTCTTTGTAGGGTTGTGGAACAGCCTGCTCACCCCGCTCATGTATTTGCAAACGGTAGACCTTTACACATTGCCGGTTTATGTTTCCACACTGTACAACATCAATCAAACCGTCCAGCCCTGGCCCACCATCATGACCGCCGCCGTCCTCACCACGGCACCGCTCATTGTGGTCTTCTTCTTCGCCCAGCGCTACATTCTCGAAAGTGTCGTTGTCTCCGGCTTAAAAGGTTAATGTGAATATCGAACAATTGGTTGGTCAAAAACTCCTTTTCGCTTTTCGCGGCAAGGAGTCGCTTTCACCTGAGATCATTCAGGCGTTTCAAAACTATCACCCCAGCGGCATCACACTCTTTCGTCCATTCAACATGGACAACCCCGCCCAGATCAAAAAACTGAATCAATCGCTTCAAGACCTCGCACGCGAACTCGGTTTGCCGTTATTGCTGATCGCCACCGATCAAGAAGGCGGGCAGCTCATGGCGTTCGGCGATGGCACGCCCCTGCCTGGCAATATGGCGCTCGGCGCAACCCGTTCGCCTGAACTTGCCAAAAAAGCCGGTGAAGTGCTTGGGCGTGAACTGGCAGCGGTGGGCATCAACATCAACTACGCGCCCTGCGCCGATGTCAACGTCAACCCGAAGAATCCCGTCGTGGGTGTGCGTTCATTTGGCGAAGACCCTGCTTTGGTTGGGGAACTGGCGGTTGCCATGATCGAGGGGATTCAATCTCAAGGTGTGGCGGCGACGGTGAAGCATTTTCCTGGTCATGGAGATACCGCCAGCGATTCACATCATGGACTTGGAACGGTGCCGCACTCGCGTGAGCGACTCCACGCTGTGGAGTTATCTCCGTTTCGTTCCGCGTTGCAAGCGGATGCCAAACTGGTGATGACCGCCCACCTCGGCATTCTCTCCATCGATGGCGAAGATGCGCCGCCCGCCACCCTCTCTTCCAACATCATCCACGGACTTTTACGCCAAGACCTCGGCTTTACGGGTGTGGTCATCACCGATGCAATGGACATGCACGCCATCCGTCAGGGTGAGTTGCTGCGTGAAGATGCCTTGCGTGCCGCCCAAGCCGGTGCCGATATTCTGCTCATGACCACCGACCCACAGGATCAGGCACGGGCTTTTGAGTCACTTGTGCGGGGTACACAAAACGGTCAACTCTCCCAAGAAAATTTACAAGATTCAGTAGACCGCATTTTGCAACTAAAGAACTGGCTGCAAGAACATGCCACCACGCCCGACCTGAGCGTGATCCAATGTGCCGAACACATGCAAGTGGCAAATGAAATTGCGGAAAAATCCATCACGCTGGTGCGGAACGAGAAGAACCATCTGCCCCTCAAACTGGATGCCGAAAAACGGATCGCCGTCATCATCCCTGTTCCGCAAGACCTGACCCCGGCAGATACATCCTCCTACATTCAGCCCAAACTTGCCGAATCCATTCGAGCGTATCACGCCCAGACGGACGAGTTCAAAATTCCGTTTGCGCCCAGTGCAGATGAGACTGCGAAGGTTTTAGAACAGATGCAAGCGTATGATGTGATCGTCATGGGCAGCATCAACGCCTATGCCGAAGAAAAACAGGCAGAGTTCATCCGGCGGTTGTTGAAGTTGGGTAAACCTGTCATCAATATTGCCTTGCGCCTGCCGTATGATTTGGCGGCTTTTCCAGAGGCATCTACTTATGTATGCACCTACTCCATTTTGGAGCCGTCCATGCGGGCGGTTGCTAAAGCCGTATTCGGTCACAGCGTAATGACAGGTCATTTGCCGGTATCCATTCCCGGCTTGGAATGAAGCGCGGAGTTTTATCATCATGACATTATTTTCTGAGATCAATGAACAGCCTGAAAGAATCCACGGCTTATTATCTTCCCAGCGAAAATATGTGGAGAAGATAGCGGCTGAGATTCGCAAAAATAATATTGAGTATGTTTTTCTTGCGGCGCGCGGCACTTCAGACAATGCCGGGCGTTATGCCAATTATTTACTCGGCGCCATGAACGGACTTCCGCTGGCGTTGGCAACGCCTTCGTTGTTTACGTATTACAAAAAGCCGCCAGTGTTAAAGAATGCGTTGGTGATCGGCATTTCGCAATCGGGCAAGTCGCCGGATATTGTGAGCGTGTTGGAAGAAGGGAAACGTCAGGGGTGCATGACGCTTTCGATCACCAACGAAGCGAAATCACCGCTGGCAAACGCTTCTGATTTTGTTTTGGATATTAAGGCAGGGAGTGAAAAAGCCGTAGCGGCAACCAAGACCTACACCACCGAGTTGATGTCAGTGGCGATGCTTTCGGCGGCATTGAGCGGCAATAAAAAACAGTGGAGCGATTTGGGCAAAGTTTCGGGTTGGATGAAAGAGACCTTGAAGCAAAATGATTTTATTGCTCAAGCCGCGCAGCGTTATCGTTACATTGACCAGACGGTTGTGCTGGGGCGCGGCTTTAATTATGCGACGGCTTTTGAATGGGCGTTGAAGATGAAAGAGCTAACTTACATCATCGCCGAGCCGTATTCTTCGGCGGACTTTGCGCATGGTCCCATTGCCATGGTGGAGAGCGGTTACCCGGTCTTTGCGGTGGCAGCCAAGGGCAAGGTTCTTGATTCAATGCTGGGAATGCTCAAACGCCTGCGCTCGGATATTGCGGCGGAACTTGTTGTGATCTCAAATGACAAGCGAGCGTTGTCGCTTGCACAAGTACCATTGAAAATTCCCGCTGCCATGCCCGAATGGCTTTCGCCCATTGTCAGTATTTTGCCTGCGCAGTTGTTTGCCTATCATTTGACATTGGCAAAAGGGTACGACACGGAGCATCCGCGCAGTATTCGCAAGGTGACAGAGACCAGGTAAATTTTAAATTCACATATAAATACGAAAAGCTCGGCGCATCCAGCGAATCGATTCGCAAAAGCGTTCAAACCGCAAGAGATATTCAACAGCACCGACTTACCAATTGATGCACAGCACAATGTGGTGGGGTAAATATCTGAGGTATTAATAAAAAGCCCTGAGATTTTCTCAAGGCTTTTTATTATTGTTTATCGACCAAACATCTCCAGCAATCGATCCCAGCCCTGTTTGATCTGCAAAGACTTCAACCGCCACGTGCCCACAATGCCATACGGAATGAACAACACGAATAGCACATAGATCGCGCCGTTGATGAAACTGGCGCTTTCGCCAATATAACGTCGTAGTCCGTAATCGAGCAGACGGTAGACCAGCGCACCAACAAACGCGCCGTTGAGCGTACCTACGCCGCCGATCAACACGATCAGCAATGCAGTGACGGTGAAGCCCATGCCCGCCACATTCGGGCTGACAATGGGCTGATATAAGGTATGGAAGAATCCCGCCAGCGCTGCTGTAAAGGAGGAAAGCAACAGGGCAACAAATTTGAAATAGAAGGTGTTATATCCCAACATACGAGCGCGTCCTTCGTTCTCACGGATGGCAACGCAGACTCGCCCAGTTGGGGATGTGACAAAGCGTTGATAAACCAGATACACCAACACCATCACCGCCAACATGATGAAATAGAAGCGCAAGCGTTCATTTGCCGGGCTGATGAACGCAGGGACGATAACACCTTGCAGACCAACGTCCGCGCCTGTATAGGGACCAAACTCGCTAGACATGACTAAGATATGAAAGACCGAGCCAAGCCCTAAGGTGACTAATGCAAAGGTAATACCCTTCACGCGCGGCAACACTAATGCAAAGAGAATCGCCTGTACGACAGCAGCAGCAAGTACCAACCCAAAAGTAGGCAGAAGCGGCAAACCGAAGCTCTTGATGGCAATGCCCGTTGTGTATGCGCCCACACCATAAAATAGCGAATGACCGAAAGACAACATACCCGTAATGCCAAAGATCAAGTCAAAGCTGATGGCGTAAATGGCAAGGATGAATATCTCAATGGCGAGACCTTGAATGAACTTGGATTGCCCGCTACCATTGATGAAGACCGTGGCAGGTGAAGCACCATCGAACAAGCCGACGAGAAATGGCAAAAGGATCAGGACAAGCAGAGTGATAAACGCGCCGCGATTGGAATTGAAAAATGTTTTCATGGCTCGTTTATTCCTTTTTACCGAGCAAGCCGTTTGGTAGGATGAGCAAAACGATCACCATTAACATCACCGTCGAAGCAGGGACGAGCGGCGGAGTTGGTTTGAAGATAATATCGGTGAACGGAATGGCGATACCGATCTGCCCATATTTGATGATGAATTGCTGGATCATGCCGACGATAACAGAACCGAGCGCCGCGCCGGGGTAACTGGTCAGCCCGCCAATGGCGAGAGCAATAAGCGCATTGAGCAGGAGACTCTCCCCCATCACGTTCGATAAACCAGTAGATGGCGCACCCAGCACACCACCCAACGCCGCCAGCCCTACGCCGAGTGCAAAGACCATCGTAAACACACGGCGGACGTTAATGCCGAGCGCTTCCACCATTTGGCTATCTTGCACACCGGCGCGGATGATCATGCCGAGGCGGGTACGCTGCAAAAGAATCCAGATCGAGATCAGCACAACCAGCCCAACGAGTGGAATAAAAATTTCGTTATACACACGTACGCGCCCATCGAAGATCAAAATAGTTGAACAGTGATTTGCCCACCAATCGGCAAAGTTTGTGGCAGGGCAGGCTTCACCGCTTCCATTAAAGAAAGCAGGTTTCGGCATTACAAATTCAGGGCGTCCCCAAATGGCGCGTACCATTTCAATACCAATGGCGCTCATGCCCAACGTGAGCATCAACTGATAGATCGGGCGGCTGTACAGCGGACGAATAAGCGTGGCTTCCATCAGTCCACCGAGAGCAACTCCGCTTAGGGTGGCAACTAAGACTGCAATGAAGAATAGCCAATTGGAATTCAAACTGTACAAGTATGCGCTCAGTTGGTCATTGAAGATCAAGCCAACCAAAGCAACCACCAACGCCACTGCAATACTGACAAAATTCTTCCAACTCAAACGCACAGTGCGCGGAGTGTTATCAAACAACGAAATGCCAAACGCGCCGAGGATGCTGGCAAGCAGCAAACCAATCACAGCAAGCGGCATGGAAATTTCAGTGAATGCCGCGGGCTGCACAGGCAGGCGCGCGCCTGAGTCCGCCATGAAGGCAAAGGTGACGGGGCTTTGAGCGTAATTCTCCACGTCCCAGATGGCGATGGGATAACGAGGTAGGATAAAGCCTAAGAGGAGAATCGAGACGAGGATCAAGCCCCAGGGAAGAAAACGCCTCATACTTAAGCCGAGCCTGATTCGGCTAGCGAGAAGCGGGTACACATCCCCAAGTGCAAACCCCGAAATGATCAACGCCAGCGGAGTCAGCAGATCCACAAACGTATCCGGGCGGACGACAACCGTCCAGCCGAGGTAAGCGCCGATCATGAAGAGCGTGCCGTGTGCAAGGTTGAGCACGTCGAGCAGACCGAAGATAAGCGAGAAACCCGAAGCGACGAGGAAGGTGATCGAACCAACAGCGAGACCACGCAAAAGCGTGATGACGAAGTCTTGTTTTTCCATGCCTTGCGCGGCGGCAGTGAGGAAGGCTGCCATGATGAACACAGCCACGAGCATGACCATATTTTTACGAAGGAAGGAGTTCATGTTATGCGGCTCCCAGAAAACGATGAATGGCGGCTTTATCGGCGGCGAGGTCTTTCATTTTTCCATCCTGCACCGAGCGCCCTTCTTCGATGATGACATAGTATTCTGCCAGTTGACTCGCCACAAGAAAATTTTGCTCCACGAGAATGACGGTTGACTCTTTGGCAAGTTCGCGGATGGCAGTCATCATCGATTCGATAATGACCGGCGCAAGACCTTCGCTGGGTTCGTCAATGAGCAGAAGTTGATTATCCGGCACGAGCGCGCGGGCGATGGCAAGCATCTGTTGCTGCCCGCCGGAGAGACTCGTACCCGGCAAGGCGATCAAACGCTGGAGGTCGGGAAAGAGTGTGAAGATGAAATCTTTTTTGCGAAGATAATCGCCTTTTTTGCGTTCAGCGATCTTGAGATTCTCTTCCACACTTAGGTCACGAAAGATGGCGCGATGCTCGGGGACAAAGCCAATGCCCATGCTGGCAATATCAAAAGAACGCAAGCCGTTCACTTCCTGCCCATTAAAGATGACCTTGCCTTCGCGCGGCGGGGTGAGCCCCAAAATGGATTTGAGCGTGGTGGTCTTGCCTGCGCCGTTGCGTCCTAATAACGCAACAATGGAACCTTTTGGCACGCGCACATTCACACCCTGCAAGATGTGATATTGCCCGATAAAGGTGTGGATGTTCTGTACTTCGAGGATGTTTTCCATTTGACCTCAAATAGTGTGAAGTGGACAGTGGGAAGTGGGTAGTTTTCTACACACTATCCACTTCCCACTATCCACTGAGTTACACATTAAGTTCGTAAAGTCCGCCAAGGTAGGCTGTTTGCACTTCTTTATTTGCGGCGATCTCGGAGGGAGTGCCTTCGGCAAGGACTTTGCCCTGGTGCATGACCGTGATCTGATCGGAGACGCTCATGACCACGTTCATATTGTGCTCCACCAGCATGACGGTCTTGTTGCCCGCTTTTTGGATGCCTTGAATCAGTTCGATCAATTCAGGGACTTGTTCCGAAGCCATGCCTGCGGTGGGTTCATCCAACAACAAGACTTCGGGGTCTGGTGCGAGGATCATGCCAAGTTCCAGCTTGCGCTGGTCGCCATGCGGAAGAGTCTTCGCCAATGTGTGGACGCGGTCTTTCAAGCCAACTTTTTCGATGACGTCCACCGTCCGCGCTTCATAAGACTTAAAATGTGATGCCGCTTGCCAAAACTTGAAGTTATCGCGTCCCATGGCTTGGGCGGCGAGGCGGATATTTTCAAAGACAGTGAGATTGGGAAAGATGTTCGTGATCTGGAAGGAACGCCCGATGCCGTAATGAATCGTTTTATGAACGGGCTGATGCGTAATGTCCCGTCCTTTGAAGATGACCTTGCCGCTGGTGGGTTCGATGTTGCCGCTAAGCAAATTAAAAAATGTAGTCTTGCCAGCCCCGTTGGGACCAATAATGGCATGTAATGAGTTCTTGCGGACTTTAATGCTCACCCCGTCCACAGCGACGAGCGCACCAAATTGCTTGGTCAGGTTTTGGGTTTCGAAAATGATCTCGGTTTCCATAAAGCCTTCCAGTTAGACGATTGACGATGAACCATGGACGATGATTTAAGATCCATCGTCCATGGTCTGTCGTCCTTGGTCGAAATTGAGTGACTAGAACTCTCGCGAATCCCAGTCACTCATTGTAGTACGGAATTACTGTCCGCTCAGGTTGCCGTAGGGCAGACCACCGCAGCGATCTTTCAGAGCTTCGGGGAGCAAGCAAGGAGGTTCGGGGCGGGAGGTATCTACGTATTCGTAGAAGGCGGCTTCGGGGTCGGTCACGTTGACGAGCTTGAGGATGTACATATCCTGAATGGCAACATGATCTTCAGGGCGGATGTAGATGGTGCCCTTGGGTCCTTCGAATTCCATGCCTTCCATGGCAGTCTTGAGCGCTTCACCACTCACATCACCATTGGTCGCCTTGATGGCTTCCACAGCGAAGATGGCGGCATTCATGCCATCGGCATCGAACAGGTCGGGGTTCACGCCATAGCGAGCCTTGGTGTTTTCCACCAGCCAGGCATTGATGTCATTCTGTGGGGCGCTGTAGTGATACAGAATGCCAGCCGTGGTGCCAACTGCATTCGCAAAGAAGGTCGGCATAAGCACGTTATCAATGAAGGTTGCGCCGAGAGCCATTGATTCGGTCACGCCCTGATCTTTGGCAGCCTGCACCAAAGAGACGAAGCCGGAACCAGCCCAGGTCACGATGTAGGCTTCTGCGCCGGAGTTGGCGATCTGTTCCATGTACGGGGTGAAGTCAGTGGTGTCGAGCGGGGCGAAGATATCGTCAGCGATGAATTCGGCTCCTTCGAGGGAGCAGGCATCGCGGAAGGCAGCGGCGGAGCCTTGTCCAAACGCATAATCAGGCGCGATCTGGACGAAGGTCTTGTACTGCTGGGTCAACGCGATACATTCGTTCATTGCATCTTGATAGTTGTTGCGGCTGGTGCGGAAGGTGTATTCGTTGAAGTTCACACCGGTGATGTCGTTCGCCGCGGCGGGAGCCACAATGAGCGGAATTCCGCTTTCAAGAGCGATACCCTGCAAGGTGGCAGTTGCGCCAGAAGACACGGTACCCACGAGGATATTCACGCCTTCAACGTCGATCAATTCACGCGCAACAGTGGCGGTGTTCTCCGCATTGCTGCCATCATCACGAACGAAGACCTGAATTTCGCAATCATCGATCATGAAGGTGTTTTCCTGAGTCTGGGTGAAGTCGAACTTCTCACCTGCAGAACCAGCGGCGCCAGTGGCATATTCCATGCCGAGCATGAAGGAGCGCAAAATGTGAGCGCCGTAAATGGCAAGCGCGCCGGAAGCATCAGTGATGAGACCGACCTTCACAGGTTCGGCGCAAGTCAAGCCAGCGGCAGGTTCTTCCGTTGCGGCAGGAGCCTCGGTTGCAACTTCTTCGGTTGCAGGGGCTTCAGTGGCTTCGGCGGGAGCTTCCGTCGCAGCGGGGGCGCAGGCAGCCAAAACGAGGGACAAGGCTACGAGCAAGAAAGCGAACGTACGTAAAACTTTCATCTTATTCTTCTCCTTTGATTTATGGTTCGATTATCAACATAAGAGACCGCCTCTTATGCTGCAAAATCCGTGATAGCACGCGAGGCAGCTTCCGCAATTTCAATTGGGAAGAAATGCCCCGCATCGGGGAAAATCAATACAGTGCTGCCCGCAATTTTTTTAGCAAGCAAGTCCGCGTTTGCGGGGGGCACCACTTTGTCGTGTGCGCCGAACAGGATCAAGGTCGGGACGTTGAGGCGCGAAAGTTTGTTTTCAAATGCCGCAGCTTCAGGCATCAGACCAAGCCCAATCGCCATCTGCGCCTGATAATGAACAGGTTCAATCGGATTCGCCACCCGCCATTGAATCCATTCTTCGATCATTTCTGGATTCTTTTCAGACCAATCCGGAGCCGTGCTGACTGCCAATCCATTTTTGAAACGGGTCAGCGCATCACTGGAAACATCCGTGAGGACTTTCATCGCCTCTGGCGTGACCGGGACATGGTTCGGCCCCCCAAAGTTGGTCGAACACAGAATCAGTTTTTCCACTCTCTGCGGAAAATCAAGAGCCAACGCTTGAGCAATAAACCCACCCATCGAATGACCGGCGATGATGGCTTTCTCAATTTTTAGCGCATCCAACAAACCAACCGTATCCCGAGCCAACATCCCCGCCGTGTATGGACCAGCTGGCTTGTCGCTCTGACCGACGCCGCGATTATCAAACGTGATGACTTGAAAATGTTTGGCAAGCAGCGGAACCATCTTGTGCCATTGCCAATTGGAATAGCCAAGACCCGAGATCAAGACGAGCGGCTTGCCTCCGCCGCCGTAGGTTTCGTAATAGAGTTCGATATTATTCGTTTGGATTTTTGGCATTGCTAACTCCTTTGGAAAGTAGTGAGTAGAAAGTGGATTACCTACTGACTACTTTCCACTGCTTCTTCAACTCCGCCTTGATCACCTTTCCATACGGTGAATACGGCAAAGCATCCACAAATTCAACCCGTTTGGGAATTTTGTATTTTGCCAAACGTCCTGCACAAAATTTCAACAATTCATCTGTAGTTACATTTTGATTCGGCTTGCACGCCACGATCATCACGCCAACCTCGCCCCATTTTTCATCTGGCTGACCGATGAGCGCCGCATCGGCAACCGCCGTGTGCTCGCGAAAAATGGATTCCACTTCAGCGGCATACACGTTCTCACCGCCACTGATGATCATGTCTTTGAAACGCCCGGCGATATAGAAATATCCTTCTTCATCCATGCGAGCCATGTCACCAGTATGGAACCAACCATCCTTGAGCGACTGCTTCGTGGCTTCTTCATTGTTCCAGTAGCCCACGCAAACATGATCGCCTTTGATAATGAGCTCACCCGTCGAGCCGACGGGTACATCGTGTCCATTTTCATCTACCAAGCGCATCTCACTGTGAAAGATGGGCTTCCCCACCGAGCCGACTTTCCGCAGCGCGTCTTCATCGGTCATCGAGAAACAGTTCACGCCCACCTCGGTCAGACCGTAGCCCTGGCGCATGACCACGCCTTTTTTCTCACTCCATGCCTTTATCAACGAAGGTGGACATGGCGCACCACCGCTGATAAAGAAACGCACATGGCTGAAATCGGCATTTGCAAATTGCGCCGAGTTCATCCACACTTGGAAGAGAGTTGGCACACCGAGAATGACCGTGCATTTTTCTTCCACGATCAATTTCAGTGAAGCATCAGGGTCGAAGGTGCGTCCGAGTAACAGCTTGCCGCCAACATGAAAAAGCGGCACAAGAAACACGAATAACCCACCCGAATGGAACATGGGCGTGAGGATCGGGGAAATATCGTTTTCATTTAAACCCCAAGATACGACCGTGTTGATCGAGTTCCACACCACCTGTCGATGCGGGAGAACCGCGCCCTTGGGTCGCCCCGTAGTGCCTGAGGTGTAGAGGATACAAACAGGGTCATCCCCTGAAATCTCAACACGCTTCGGTTCTTCTGCTGAAGCCTGTTCATGCAATGTTTCATACGCTTCACCGGAAACTTTTGCGCCTTCCAATGAAAGCAAATGATTCACTTTAATGGAGTCTTTCATCTCTTCATACACCGAAACGAATTCAGGTCCAACGATCAACACCTTGGGCTGACAATCATTGACGATATACGTCAATTCACGTGAGGTCAGCCGCCAATTGAGGGGAGCAAGAATGGCGCCAAGTTTCGCCAGACCGAACAACAAGTCCACATAGGCAACATTGTTGTGTGCCAAAATGGACACACGGTCCCCTTTTTGCAGGTTGTATTTCTCGCGCAAAAAATTCGCAGCACGATTGGCACGTTGATTCAATTCCGCATAGGTGTAATGAACGCCAGTTGCAAGTTCATTCAATGCTTCGCGGTCTGGGGTCAACAATGCTCGTTTGGTCAGGATGTCGGCAGAATTCATAGGTTCGGTATCAGGTTACAAGTTGAATGTTGCAGGTTGAATGTTTGGAGAAAAAAATCATGTGTCAAGCACAGAGAACCTGAAACTTGACACATGAAACTTGGAACCGAAATTTATGTTCCTACAACGATCCCTCCATCCACACGGAGGACTTCACCTGTAATGAAGGATGCATCATCCGAAGCGAGGAAGAGGTAGGCGTTGGCAATATCGCGCGGTTCGCCCAAACGCCCGAGCGGAGTGTGAGACTTCATGCCGTCCAAGACCTTCTCTGGCATGGAAGTCACCATTTCGGTGGCAGTAAAACCAGGAGCCACAGCGTTGACGCGGATATTGAACTTGCCGAGTTCGCGCGCCCAGACTTTGGTCATGCCGATCACGCCGAATTTTGTTGCGACGTAGTTGGTTTGTCCAAAATTTGCATCCAAACCAACGACAGAAGAGGCATTGAGGATCACGCCGCCACCCTGCTTCGCCATCACGGGCGCTACGGCTTGAGCGCAATTGAACACGCCCTTCAAGTTGACCGAGATGACAAGGTCGAAATCAGGCTCGGACATCTGTCCAATAAGATTGCCTTCTTTTACCTTGACCAATTGACCATCACGAAGCACGCCAGCGTTGTTGACGATGACATCGATGCGACCATACTTGGCGACTACATCATCGATCCACTTTTGAACATCTTCGCGGCTGGTCACATTGACCTTGTAGAACGCGGCGCCTTCGCCAAGCAGTTTCAAGGTCTCCTGACCGACTGCTTCGTTCACATCACAAATGACAACTTTCGCACCTTCTTCGGCAAAACGCAGGGCGGTGGCTTTACCAATTCCCGCCGCGCCGCCTGTAACGAGCACTACTTTATCTTTCATGCGCATGGTGAAGTTCCTCTTGAAGTATTTAGTTTTATGGACTTGCATTGTCAACGCATCGCCGACAAATTATCTTTTATTACATACAGGATGCCCCAGCTCTCCCGTCCACTGCGCTTCTTAAGGATGTTGTGATGGAGCGCTAACGCCTTGGTCTAAAACGCTTCTTTAGAGATAAGCAGCCTCAAAGCCAAAGGGAGATGTTGATTTCTACAATGCCGTTAGCATGGACTTTAGGCATAATCAAGACATCCTGCATTTTCCTAGGTTAACGTATATCTGTTACAAGCCGGTTACAAAGGCAGTTAAAAGCACAGATGAACACTGACGAGCAGTGTTCATCTGTATAAATCGCCGCGAATTGTTATGCTTTGAACGCCAGATAGGTTTTCTTTGCTTCCCCTTCGCCAAACTCCACAAAATCGACCATTAATGGCGTGCCAACCTTGACCTCTACTGGTTTCGATATGTCCAGACCAGTGATGCGGGCGCTGATAAACGTACCCTCTTCCAATTCCACAATGCCCGAAACGTAGGGATTCTTCTTATCAAAACCCTGCTCCACCATGAAGGTCGGTCCGCTGTAAATGACGGTGAAGCCCGCCAACTTCCCCTTGCCGCTGGCTTCCACCCATTCCATTTCTTCGCTGTGGCACTTCGGGCAAATCGCTCGCGGAGGTGCATACACGCCGCCGCACTTGGTGCATTTCACGGTCATCAATTTGTGTTCTGCAAGATATTGATTGAACGCCGCCGCAGTGAACGGGCGGATGGTTATTACTTCTGCCATGATTAATTCCTCCGCTCAAATACGTGGACGGTGCAAGTGGAACCGGTCGCGCCGACGTTGTGAGTCAATGCCAGGTTGACATCGCCATCCACCTGCCGCGCCTCAGCCTGACCTTGCATCTGCTTCCACACTTCGACAGCTTGTGCCACGCCGGAAGCTCCCACAGGGTGTCCCTTTGCTTTCAAACCACCCGAGGTATTGATGGGCTTCGCGCCGTTGCGGGCGGTCATGCCATCTTCGGCGGCTTTGAAGCCTTCACCCGGAGCAAAGAATCCGAGGTCTTCGCTGGCGATCACTTCGGCGATAGTGAAGCAATCATGCACTTCCGCAATGCGGATGTCTTTCGCGGTCACACCTGCCATCTCGTAAGCATTCGCCGCTGCGGTCTTCGCGGCAGGGATGCTTGTCAGCGATGGACGGTCATGCAAGGCTGAGCCTGATGACTGCGCCGAACCGATGATGTGAATCGGATGGTCGGTGAATTCATGCGCAATTTCTTCTGCCACAAGCAAAACTGCCGCCGCGCCGTCAGATACGGGTGAGCAATCAAATAGACGAAGCGGGTATGCAATCGTCGGGTTGCCGCCTTCGTCGTGGAGAAAATCCCAAATGGTGGACCAGGTTGGGGCGGGCTTCCCCTTTTTCAGCGCAGCCGCGACGCGTCCTTCCATCCAGGTTTGAATGGTGACACCGAATTGCGCGTTCGGGTTGAGCGCGGCATTGTCATGGTTCTTGATCGCCACGTTCATGAGGTGCTCAGACTTCATGCCATACTGAGCCATATACGCGGACGCCATCGCGGCATAGAAGCCGGGGAAGGTAAAGCCCGCGGGAATTTCAAAAGGAACGTCGGCTGCGGTTGCCAACGCTTCGGTGACAGCCGCCGTGTTGAGCGCGGTCATCTTCTCCGCGCCGCCGACGAGCACAACATCTGCCATGCCAGAGGCAATTGCCATCACGCCCTGACGCAAGGCAACACCGCCCGAGGCACAGGCATCTTCCACACGGGTTGCGGGAATCGGCAGCAGACCAACCGAGTCCGCGAGGATGGGCGCGAGGTGCGCCTGATGTTCAAACTGGTCACTGGAAAAATTGCCAATATACATGGCATCGATTCGGGATGGATCGAACCCCTTATCCACCGATTTGGTCATTGCCTTATAAGACTCTACGAACAAATCACGCGAGTTCTTTTCGGCAAAGGCACCAAACTTCGACATCCCCGCGCCAACCATGGCTACCCCGCGCGGGAGGGACTTTACTTTAGGCATTACGCCTCCTTATAGTGGATGGTGAACAGTGGGTAGTGGTTAGTGAGTTTTTTCTGCCCACTTTCCACTACCCACTACACACTATTTTAGAACTTTCCCAAACGCCTTCATAAACTCTTCGGGCTTCTCCACAAAGGGAGTGTGACCCGTATCGGCAATGACGACTTCTTCAAACGAGCCGCCCTGAGCGGTGTACTTCTCAAGCAGGCTGCGGGTCTGCCCAACCATCGGCTGAGGCGGGTAGACTTCTTCGCCGGGCCAGCCAGGGACGTAGCCCAACTTGCCGAGCGTGCCGAGGTCAAAGAACGAGTTATCTGAAACGATCATGTCCGAGTCGCCACGCACCCAAAGGATGAAAGGCTTGTTCGCCGCGCCGACGAAGTTCTTGGCGCTATCCCCCACATACTTGGGCGAGATCGCATTGATCGGACCAAACTTGCCGGGTGCCACATTGGGCCAATTGCCCGAAGGGACAAAATCACCAGGGTATTTCTGTTCGCCGATCTTCTCGGTCATGAGCGAGGAGAGCAGGTCTTCTTCACGAGCAGGGACAAAAGGCGGCTTCCAGTAGAAGCTGTTCATCACCACACGCGGCGAGGCTTGCGGGTTGTCGCTGGAGCGGTCGCCAGCAGCAATCAACTTCGGGAAATCCGGGTTGACCACGCCGCCGCCAGAGCCAGCAAAATCGTCGTAGCAGGGAGTGCCGTCCAAATCTTTTGAGCCGCCGAAGCCGTAGATCGAGCCGGGGTTTACAACAGTACCGCTCAAGATACGTCCACTCAGTGAGCCGACCAAGCCGAACACAATCGTCCCGCCCATCGAGTGACCGACTACATGGGTCTTCTCAACTTTGAGCGCATCGAGCAAGGCTTTAAGGTCATCGATCCAATCGCCCATGCCGCGAGTGGCATCTACTAATTTATCTTCAGTGTCGCCGTAGCCGCGCAGGTCAGGCGCGATGCCGCGAAAACCCGCGGGCAGTTTGAGCATGATCTCTTCCCAAAACGAAGCGGAAGACGCATTGCCATGCACGAACAAAACCGGCGTGCCGTTCTCAGGTCCGCTGAAAAGGACGTGCTGTTTCAAACGGGGGGTATCCACCATTTTGGATGTGATACCGGGTAAGGTTGGAACTGTGGGCATAATTTTTTCTCCTTTGGATAAAAGTGGGTAGTGGTTGGTGGATGGTGGATAGTAAGAGTGGGTTGTCAGCCACTACTCACTGTTCACTACCCACTGTAAACTGCTCTTTCAACTCACGCTTGAGAATTTTCCCTGCAGCAGAAATGGGCAGGGCTGCCATGAAACTCACAGACTTGGGGACTTTATATTTGGCTAATCGCTCAGTCGTAAATTTGAGCAGTTCATCCTCTGTCGCGCTTTGATTGGGTTTCAACACAACACACGCCTTGCCCACCTCGCCCCATTTCGGGTCGGGCAATCCGATGACAGCACACATATGAATTGCAGGGTGCTGGTACAACACTTTTTCAATTTCGGCAGGATAGACATTTTCTCCGCCGCTAATGAACATATCTTTCTTGCGATCCACGATGTAGAAATAACCCTCTTCATCATATTGAGCGACATCGCCCGTGTGGAAATATCCGTGCGCATCGACAGCGGCTTGGGTCGCTTCGAGATTATTGAAATAGCCGGAGCTATACGACGGACCTTTGAGGATTAATTCCCCCGCCTCATTCGGACCGAGGAACTGGTTCTGTTCATTGACGATTTGTGCGTCAACGAAGAAGTTTGGTCTGCCGATCGAACCAGCCTTGCGGATGGCGTCTTCTGGGGCGAGCGCGAAAATGCCGGGACCAAACTCGGTCATGCCGAAGCCTTGCTTGAAGCGAATCCCTTTCTCTTGGGTGTACTTTTCCACCAGCGGAACAGGCAGCGGCGCACCGCCCGAGGTGCAGAACCGCAGCGCGGATAAATCAGCCGTGTCCCAATTCGGGGCAGTGGTCAGCATTTGATACATGGTCGGCACCGCCGCAAAGATGGTGACCTTCTCGCGTTCAAGCAAATTCAAAACCTGCGCCGGGTCAAATTGACGAATCAAAATCGTCGTGCCGCCGAAGATGACTTGCGGCAGAGTGTAGACGAAGAGTCCACCCGTGTGGAACATTGGGAAAACGTTAAGGTAAACATCGTTATGCGTCACATCATGAATGACGGTGTTGAGCGTGTTCCACGCGATCATACGATGCGAAACTTGTGCGGCTTTAGGCAACCCTGTGGTGCCGCCGGTAAAGATCAAGGCGGCGGTATCCTCTGCTTCGAGGCTTTCGCAGGTCACGGTGGAGTCGGAAGCGGATTGGAGAGTGGATTCAAAGTGGAGGCTTCCGTCGATTCCATTTCCATCTAAGTGAACAGTGGTCAGTGAGTAGTGGGCAGTGAGTTGAGTCACGCCTTCCTTGAAGTCATCAGAAAAGACGAGGATTTTTGGATTGGTGTACTGGAAGATTTCGAGCAGTTCGCGCCAGTGCGAACGCCAGTTGAGCGCGGTGTGGACGGCGCCAAGTTTGGCGCAGGCGAAGAAGAGGTCAAGATGTTCGTATCCATCTTTTGCGAGGATGGCAACGCGATCCCCTTTTTCAACGCCTTGCGATTTCAGCCAGTGGGCAAGTTTGTTGGCGCGGCGATTCGCTTCACGAAAGGTCAGCCGCCATTCGGGAGATTTTCCCGCGTCGATAAATGCGAGTTTGTCGGGGGAGTACAGTTCTCTGCGTGCGAGGTAGTCACCAATATACATGTTCACTCCGTTCACCAGTGGAAAGTGGATAGTGAGTAGTGGGAAGTATTAACGCGGAAGTTTGTTGATGAGGGCGTAGGTCATTTTGCGGATTTCGAGGATAAGGTCGAAAAGTGATTGTGCGTTTTCATTGGAAACATAACCCAATTCAACAGCAACAACAAGTTGGGTATCCAATTCGGCTGCAGAGCCAATGGCAATATGTAGAAACTGACGAAATTCGCCTGTGTGTTGTCGCCCTTGTCCTTCTGCAATATTTGAAGGGACAGAAACCGCCGCACGCTGCATTTGACTGGCAAGCCCATAAGTTTCTGATTTTGGAAAAACTTGAGTCAATCCATACACCATCTTGACCAACTCAATCCCTTTTTGCCAAACCTTCAACTCACGATAACTTCTCACGGTTTCAGTCACAGGTATCTCCTTTTACTGTCCACCACCCACTTCACACTGACCACTATTTCGTCCACTTCCATACCGACGACGCCATCGTAATGCCGCCGCCGCTGGCGCAGAAAAGGATCACATCGCCGGGCTTCGGTCCATTGCCTTGTTCAATCGAGTCATCCAGCGCCATCACCACGCATGGAGAGCCGGTGTAGCCCCATTTGTCCATGACCCAGTGCGCTTTTTCTAGCGGCTGTTTGAGCAGATCCATCATAAATTCAATGGTGCGGAGATTTAATTGAGTGAAGTAGTAATGATTCACATCGTCAAACTTCAACCCCGCTTTGTCGAGTGCGCCTTGCATCAGTTTGGGCCAGTATTCGGTGTTGAAGGTTTTGGGGAATTTTTTGACGAACTCCACTTTGGGACCGCCAAATTGCGCCATGTTTTCAGGCGTGCATGGACGGTATGTTCCGCCCGTATAAATTCCCAGCGCATCGTGGAAGGAGCCCACCGCCAGCAGATTCGAGCCGAGGAAGCCTTGTTCCTCACCCACACCCAAAACGACAGCCCCCGCCCCATCAGCAAAAAGGTTGGCAGTCTTCTTATCCTTGAAATCGAGGAAGCGACTCATGCCGTATCCACCAGCGACCAATATATATTTCATCTGCGGTTCGGTCATCAGATATTTTGCGCCCTGATCAAGAGCGGTCACCCAACCCGCACACGCAGAGTTGATGTCGTAACAACCAGCCTTATCGGCACCGAGTTTGTTCTGCACCACAATGGAGGTGCTGGGCGAAAGATAATCGGGCGTATCGGTCGAGACGATGATAAGGTCAAGGTCAGCGGCGGTGATACCGGCACGTTCGAGTGCTTTCTGCGAGGCTTCCACGATTAAGTCAGAGGTGACTTGTTCGGGAGACATCCAACGACGTTCTTTGATGCCCACGTTGGCTTCCAACCACTCGCTGGTCGATTCGCCCATCATGGCGTCCACTTCTGCGTTGGTCACGACTCGGTCTGGGACATAACTACCCGTGCTGAGAATTTGTACGTTTCGCATGATACCTTCCAGTGTTGAGAGATTAGAGATTGGTAATGGGGGGAGATGGAGGTTGAAGTTCATCCAACTTTACGAAACGATGCATGAATTCGGTCGCTTCGTGCCATTCGCTAAAGTTGATCTCTTCGGCGGTTTGAATATGACGGATCGTGCCGTGATATGCCAGTGTTTGGGCAGCAGGAGCTTCATCCATCACAAAGCGGATAATGAAGGAAGAGATCAATGGTTGAAGGTTGGCTTCCATCGCACACACGATAGCAGATGGAGGTAACAGGCGGGTTACAAATGGGAGGAGAAATAATCAGTAGACAGTGAACAGAAAACCCCGAAGGGGTGACATAGAGTCTAGGAACGGATGTAGTTCTTGTACAAATCCTGGGTTTCTTGTGAGGGCGGGACGTCGAGTTCTTCTTTTAACACCTGCAAACAACGTTGATACGTGCGCGCAAGCTGACCGCGATCTCCCAGTGCGTTATATGCCTGCATCAAATGACGATACGCTCGCTCCCAACAATTATCACGGGCAAGGATGCGCTGGCAGAGATCAATGGCTTCGTTGAATCGGTTGGTTTCCAGATACAGCTCGCAGAGCTTATCTGCTGATTCGAGGAAGAGGGTGGCGAGCCGTTCGCGTTCTTCCGCCGCCCAGGGTTCATACAACGAGTCGGGCAGGTAATCGCCGCGATACAAATCCACCGCCTCTTGCAACTGCTCCAAAGAGCGCGAGGTGGGTTTGAGTCCCTCACGGGTAAGACGGATGAAATGGTCAGAATCAAGCCAGAGGTCGGCGTGGAGGCGCAGGGTGTAGGTTGTTCCGTCGCGCATGATAAAAGCTGAGTCGCTGCCTGCATCCCGATCGGGTTCGAGCACTTGATACAACGTATTCAAGGTGATCTTAAAATTTCGTTGCGCAGTGGCAGGGTCGGCTTCGGGCCAGAGGTGTTCGCAAATTTGATCGCGGTCGAGCGGAGATTGACGATAGGTGAGCAGCAGCTGAAAAAGCTGACGGGATTTTTCACGCCGCCATCCGTTGGATGGAATGACTTCGCTTCCGCGCTTAACCTGAAAGTTGCCCAGCGTTTCAATGCTGAGTCGAAACCCAGGGTGGGCACTGATCTCATACAAGCCAAGGATATTAAGCAGGCGGTCTACATACCCGCTCTCCCAGCGAGATTGACGCGCATGTAAAAGCAGGGGCACAAACATACGCTCGTCTATGGGGCCGAGCAAAGTGGGACGGGTAAATAAAAAGTAGTAGCCGTTCTGTTGACAAGCCGAAAGCACATCGGGCAAGGTCTGTGCGACAAAGTCAAATTTCTTTTGTTTGAAATGACCATATGCCAGCCACAAACGCGCCGCACTACGACCGAAGGAGTCACTGCATTCTTCAAAGCCGCGCACAGCACGATTTAACCAGAGTTCAGCGGCTTCGTAACGAGCCGCCAACATGAAACTCGCCCCCATCGAAAGACGAGTGAGCGAAGCAACCCATTCATCACCCGCTTCAACGGCAATATCGATGGCTTCCTGAGCGTGCCGTTGCGCGCGTTGCAGATCGCCATGATACCCATAGGTGCGGCACAAGCCCCAATTGGCTTCGACCGAAAGACGCGGAACCTCAAGGGTCTTACTGATGGAGACCGTCATTTCAAAAGCAGAAATGGCACGGGCGAGGGTATCTTCACCTCCAGATCGAATAAGGTTGAGGGCATGTCCCTGGCGCATGTGCCCAACGGCAGTCACATAAGGAGATTTCAACTTGTCGCCGCGTTGAATACCTTCCAACGCCGTTTGATAGGCATGTTTGCTCATGCCCATTAATGAATAGATGAGAGAAAGTAAGAGCTTCGTCTCACGGTGCGCGCGCGGAGTTTGAACCGGCTCATGGTTCTCGGCTTCAGCAAGTTCTTCCAATCCCCTTCTGGCTTCTTCAAGACGACCCGTTCGCAGTAACACGCGAAACCATAACTGGTCATTGGATGGACCTTCGGCGTGTAATTCATCGGCACGCTGACGCAGACGTTCCGCCTCTTCGACGTGTCCGGAGTTGAGCTTGTTTTCTGCGAGCAATTCGAACAACCGAACCTGAGTTTCACGATCTTCAAAGCCATCACTTAAGCGAATGGCTTCTTCGAGTAATTTTTCGGCTTGCGATGGGTTGACGGTATCAAGGTAGACGCGGGCCTGTCCGCGCAGGGCACGGGCGATGCCATCCTGTTGTCCGCGTTGGCGCCAGGTGACTTCGGCTTGTTTGTACCAGCCCTGGGCTTCGTCAAAGCGGCTGTGCATACGGGCGAGTTCGCCGAGGGTGAATAACAAGTTGGGATGTTGGGTGAGGGAAAGGCTTGGGAGGGAATCAATGTAACTCGCAAGCGTATCCAGCCGTCCCGTAGAAAGAAGCGTGGCGGCATAGGTATCGAGCAGGTCGGCTACATCGTCCCAGGCGTTGGCTTCGATGAGATGGTAGATCGCATCCTCTGGATCTTTGCGAGAGATGAAATAGGCAGCGGCATCACGATGCCATTTTGTGCGCGTTTCGGTCGAAGATTGCTGGCGCAGGAAGTTGTTGAAGATGTGATGGTAGCGAAGCGAGCTTGCGGCGGTCTCTGCCACGAAGAGGTCTTGTCTGCGAAGATACGCCAGCATGGACTGTGAGTCTCCTGCCGGGTACCCTGAAGCATTTCGCAAGGCATCACAAACTTCGGGATGCAGTTCGCGCAAAATGGAGGTGATAAGCAGGAACTCACGCACGTCGGCGGGCTGCCGTTCGAAGACTTCGTGGGCGAGCATGTCGAACAAGGTTTCGAGCGAATCAGTCTGCCAGCGCAATGGGAATTCAAGGGTGAGAGGAGATTGCGAGCGAATGCTTTGCCAGATGAGTTGCAAGCCAATTGCCCAGCCTTCTGTGTATTCAAGAAGTGAGTCGAGCTCTTCGCTGGTGAGTTCGATTCCGTAGCGTGTGCCGAAGAGGGAGCCGATCTCATTTTTGGTAAAGGTCAGTGTTGCCTGGTCGAGAACGAGCGCTTCTCCTTTTGCACGCCAGCGTGTGAGGTTGGGCAGGGTAATGGTAGGACGCCCCGCCAATAGAATGTGAAAATCTACCGGAGCCAGCCCGATCAGCCGATCTAAAATATGGGGCAGTTCGCCGGTATCGGTGAGCAGATGTGCATCGTCGAGAATGAACAAGGTCTGCGGGATGGATGAATCTGCGAGGGCGTTAATGACCTGATCAACCAGTCCACGCCACGGGAGCGGACCCTGGGCACCATCCCATGCTTCTAAAAATGAAGATGGAAGATTTGATAAATTGGGTAGAGTGTGTTGAAGGGCGTGACACAGTTGCAATAAAAAGACCAGCGGATCATTATCTTCTTCATTGGCTTGATACCAGATGACAGGTTGATGGTCGGCTGCCAATTCTGCGAGCGCTGTGCTTTTGCCATAGCCTGCTTCTGCCTGCAAAATGGTGAGACGATAGTCCAACGCCTGTTTCAAGGTTTGAATCACTCGCGGGCGCGAAAGTGTACGTGCATTGCGCGGCGGAGGGATCAATTTTGTACGAAGGACTTGGGAAAGGCGCATATTGCCTACAGTGTATCGCAAATTCACTTTTTCGTTACTGACGCCAGTTTTGTGCTGCCAGTATCGCCAACCAAAACGTTCCTTTTCACTTCTTCAAGTTTATGTTTCGTGTGGTTCTGTATGTTGTACAAAATTGATCAAGCCGGGCTTTCCTATTACCCAAACCAACACAAGACCAATGGCAAACAAGCCAATGTTCAGCAAAAATGGAAAAGAACGATCCAACGCAGAGAGTTGACCTGCGATCCAGCCGAAGGGTGAGATGAAGATGATCATCAGCATGGAAACCATCGCCGTCAGACGGGCACGTTCATCGGTTTCCATCGAGACTGCCATCAAAGATTCGATCATCGGGCTGACAAGCGCGCCAGCGACACCTTCCAGCACTACGCTGAATACCAGAAATGCCACAGCCTTGGGCGGCATGAGCACCAATATAGCCTGACTCAGCAAAAATGCCCCAAACCCTGCCCCCAACGGCAAACGAAACCGCTTTAGGTTGGTAAGGCGCGGACCGATGAAGAAAAATCCCAATGTCATGGCTACGGAACGCAGGGCGGCGTAGGTGGAAATTTGCGATTCAGAGAAGCCCAGTTTACTGGAGAAAAGCACGCCCCAAAAGTTATTGCTCACCGTGGAATAAATATTCATAATGACGTACAGCGCCAACGCCGCCAGAATGGCGCGGGAATGAAGAATTTGCCCAAAGACGCTGCGATATTCAGCCAGCAGACTGATGATGGAGCGGTGACGGGTTTCTTCTTTGCGCTGTACGCCGCGACCTGTTTCATGCGAATAAATGTAAAGCAGAATTCCCTTGGCGGTCAGCATGATGAAGGCAAAGATCAGCAAGCCGCGCATGGCGGGGATCAGCCCGTAGCGTTCCACGAACCAACCGCCGATAGGCGCGAAGAAAGCCGAAGAGAAGGCAAAGATCATGATCCAGGTCCAGATGTGAACGAGGTGACGGGTCTCTGCGTCTTCCACCATCAGGCAAGTCCAGGCGGTATGAGAAATTCGCCACAAGCTGTTCATCAACGCGGCAACGATGAAAAAGCGTACATCCTGTGCGATTGCCCAAATGAAGACGGGGACGCTCCAGCAGAGCAGATCGCCGATGAAGAGCGAGAGCCGCCGCCCAAATTTATCGACAAGGGCGCCGCTGATGAGCGCGGTGAAGACTTGAGCCACCAACCCCATGCTGGCAATGCTGCCGATCTGTTGGTCAGTTAAGCCCAACGCGAGCATATACACAGAAAAGAAGGGCATGAAGAGATTGTAGGGAATGCCGAACATGATCTCTGTCCAGATCGTAATGCGCGGGTTCCCTTTTACTTCACGTAAGGTTTGAATAAGCGGGTGAGCAGTTAGCATGATGGTTCTCTTTTTTTAGTATCAGTATTGTATCCACGAAGCACACCAAGAGCACGAAGTTAAATAAAAAAAACATTTTCGCGGTATTCGCCTCATTCGCAGAATTCGCGTTAAGCCTTTGGGTAGTTATCCACGAAGCACACGAATTGACACGAAGAGAAATTCGTCCTTTATGTTTTGCGCTTCACCAGCGCAAGACAGATGACACCGAAGAGCGCCCAAGCCGCCCACAACACAAACGGCATGGATGGAGAAAGATGGGCAAGGCTGTTCCCTAGCGGCGGGGCGATGGTGTTGGCTATGCCACTTAACGCCATGACAAAGCCCATGGCGGTGCCAGCGTAGGCAGACCCCACACCGTCCACTTCGATGACCATGGTCAGTAAAATTGCCATGAAACCATCGCGCACAAAACCAGCCATGAGAACCGCCGCCCATATCCAACTGCCACTGACCACACTAAGCAAACCTGTGCCTGTCATCACCAGCAAGGCTGTGACTAGTAACAAGCCTTTGCGTGATCTTAAGCGGTCTGACCAAAGTGCAATCGGCATGACAAAGATCAAACTGGCAGTGTGAAACGCCGTCAGCGTGCCATCGGCTTGAATGGCATCCCAGCCGATGTTGCGGAGGTAGAGCGGTAGATACCCCAAAATACTTTGAATGCTGCCGCCCACACCAAACAAGGTCAAAGCCAGCAGCCAGACGTTCTTAATCCGCACAACCCGCCAAACCACAGCCCGAAGTGAAAGCGCTTCGTCGTTCTGATGTTGAGGCGATGAAGCCACGCGCACAAATGCCCACGGAATACTGAACAATGCGCCAAGTAAACCATACATCATCAATACATTGCGCCAGCCGCCCAAGAGCGGAGAGAGCACCGTGGCACTCAACATGGAGCCCAGCAAAAAGCCAAGCGCCATGCCCATGGAGAGCAGCCCATTTGCCAGCCCCAATTGAGAGGATGGAAACCACTGCCCCGCCACTTTGATTCCGTTCATGGCAACGAAGGGAATCAGCCCGCCCAATACGATGACGATTCCCAACATAGCCTCGAAACTGGTTGCCAGTCCCCGTGCAGCGCCCAACAACCCAGCTGTTAAACTACCCATGATCAGCACGCGCTTCGGTCCCAGTTTGTCGCCAATACTGCCACCCAACAAACTGGTGAAGATGGCAGGCAAAGAAACAATGCCCCACACAATCCCCACCTGCACCACATCCATGTTCAGGTCTTGTGAAATTTCCTTGGCAAGCACCGACATGCCCATGGCAGGCATGGCATTGACGAACATATTGGTTAAGACTACCAGCGCTAGAACGTACCACTTGTAGCCGCTGTCTTGATTCTGCATTGAACTGCCGCCTTGCTTCTTGCGTTAATAACGGCGCCATTCCCTGCGAACAGCGCCGTTAAGAGAAACTTAATTATAAAATTTATATCCACGAAGAGCACGAAGTTTCACTAAGAAATTTTCTCGTGCCTGTTCAGAGATACAGATTACTTCATGCCATGCACCTGCCGCAGCAGACCTGCCACCATTTCTTCGGCGGGCATGGTGAGCGAACCTTGCTGGAACATCAACACACTGACCACAGGCATGTCGATCATCATATCCATAATGTCCATGCCCATGACGGTTTGCTCGGCAACCTGCTCGCTTGCTTTTTCGTTGCCGTAGCGGTCTTCGCCCGCGAACAACCTGCGGACTTGACTCTCGATCTGTTCATAAAAACTGCCAATCACCTGTTTGCCGCGTCGGTCTGCCATCCACTCTCGCAGGGTAGATTCAACATCCAGAACGCAGGGCAGGTCCAAGGTCGATTGAAGCGTGGCTGTGAGGTGGCTGCGAATATCCGCGGAGGATGAGCCGATAAAGATGTCAAAGTCGCCATCTTCGGTAATCCACTGTTTGTGTTCGGGGTGGTAATAGGCGAAGGCGCGGAAATCCAAATGGATGGAAACGGTCTTGGTCTCGCCAGGCTGGAGGTCTACTTTGGCGAAGCCTTTCAATTCTTTGATAGGGCGAATCAGATCGGACTTTTGGTCGTGAACGTAAACCTGAACGGTTTCTTTGCCTGCGAGTTTGCCCGTGTTTTTGACATCGACCGTGACGGTGAGCCCATCCACATCTTTGAAACTAGTTGCAGAAACTTTGGCGTTGCTGTATGCAAAGGTCGTGTAACTGAGACCATGCCCAAACGGGAAGAGCACAGGCATTTCTTTGGCGTCGTAATAGCGGTAGCCAATGAAAATTCCTTCGCCATAATGCACCTTACCCGCGCCGCCAGGGAAGTTGATGTGCGAAGGGGTATCGGCAAGTTTGAGCGGGAAGGTTTCGGCGAGTTTGCCGCTGGGGTTCACGCGCCCAAAGAGAATATCGGCAAGCGCCGCGCCGCCCGCTTGTCCCATCATCCAACCTTCGAGCACGGCAGGAACATCATCAATCCATTCGCTCATGGCAACGGGCGCGCCATTGTTCAACACGACAACAGTGTTTGGCTGCACTTTGGAAACGGCTTTGATGAGCGCGATCTGTTGCATGGTCAGGTCGAGGTCTTGGCGGTCGTAACCTTCGGATTCTTTGAAGGTCGGCAGAGCGATGTAGAGCAGCGCCACATCGGCTTCTTGGGCGAGACTGACGGCGTTATCGATCATGCCTTGCTGGAATGAGTTATCGCTGGGGTAGCCCTCTGCATAGGTCAACTCGGCGTTTTCGGCGCGAGATTGTAATTCCTTGTAAGGCATGGCAACTTTTGTCGGGTTGATGTGTGAACTGCCGCCGCCCTGGAAGTGCGCGGTTTCTGCCGAGCGCCCAATGACAGCAATGTGCTGTTGGTCTTTCAATGGCAGTAAGCCATCGTTCTTTAATAAGACCACGCCTTCGGTGGCGATTTTGCTTGCCAATGCGTGATGGGCGTCCACATCAAATACGCCTGTGCCTTTGGCGGTTTCTTTGGCTTTATAGACAATGCGCAAAATGCGGCGGACTGATTCATCGAGCGTGGCTTCGTTCAACTCACCAGAGCGCACGGCTTCGACCACGGCTCTCACGCGCAAATCTTGCGGACCTGGCATTTCCCAATCCAAGCCTGCTTTGAGCGCGGAAACGCGGTTGCGGACTGCCCCCCAGTCTGAGACGACCAAACCTTCAAAGCCCCATTCATCTTTGAGAATTTGGGTCAGCAGTTGATGATGTTCCGAAGCGAAGGTACCGTTGACCTTGTTGTACGAGCACATCACCGTCCACGGTTGGGCTTGCTTGACGGCTTTCTCGAAGGCGGGCAGATAAATTTCGCGCAGGGTACGTTCGTCAATTTCGGCGCTGATACTGAAACGCTGAAACTCTTGATTGTTGGCGGCATAATGTTTAAGCGAAGTGCCCACGCCTTTGGATTGCACGCCGTTGATGAAACTCGCCGCGAGTTCACCCGCAAGGAAGGGGTCTTCGGAGAAGTATTCAAAGTTGCGCCCGTTGAGCGGAGATCGCTTCATGTTTGCGCCAGGACCCAGCAGCACATCCACATCGAGGGCGATACATTCTTCCGCGAGGGCAATGCCCATTTGCCGAATCAAGTCCACGTCCCAGGTGGAGGCGGTGCAAGAGGCGGTCGGGAAGCAGGTGGCGGGCAAACTCTTCTGCCCCATTGAGTGAATATCTGCCACGCGGCGCACACCATGCGGACCGTCAGAGACGATCATTTCGGGAATGCCCAAACGTTCGACAGGCGTGGTAGACCAGTTGCTTGCTCCAGTGCAAAGAGCCGCCTTTTCTTCAAGTGTCATTTGAGAAATGATGGATTTAATATCTGTAGCCATAGTCTTTTCCTTTTAATTGGAATACGTATCGTACACAGAGCGAACGTTGAACGCCGCTTTGGCTTTTTTCAAGTCCCAGCCTGCGGGCATGGGAGCGGTAATTGTGACTTTGGTCTGCGCGGGCAGGTCGAAATAGTTATCGCTGAAAACGACATCCGCGCCGTTCAGGCTGACTTCCACCAGACGGGCAAGCGACTTGGATACCACTTCGATGGATAGCACGCCATTCTTCACGCTCAACTTGGATTTGATCTGCGGGTCTTTCAGCGCGAGATGTTTTGTAGGCATGAAGAATGCCATCTGGCGCGTGAGGCAGGTTTCGCCTTCCCACAACTCTGCCATGAACGCCAATTCGCGGCGCGAGTCGAGGTTGAGATGTTGCGAGAAGTCCAGTGACTCAACTTCGGTCACACCGTTGGTTGAAACCGAAGCGGCTTTCTCGCCTGATTCCAATACCTTGCCATCCAGATCCACCAGCGCCCAGCGGACTTTGCCGCTCCAGTCTTTCATCAAATCACTGCTGATGAAGATGGTTTGTTTAGGCGGTGCGTCTTCAATCGAAAGCATGAGCGGCGCATAGAATCGGCGGGCGGCATAATGCAATGCCTTCCAACGTCCGAAATAATCGAGGCTAGACCACGAAGCCACTTGCCAGCAATCATTCAACTGCCAATACAAAGTTCCTGAAACGCGTTTGGTATGTCTGCGCCAATGCTCCACGCCGTAGCGAATGCCTTCGGCTTGCAGCACCAAACTGAGATACACCAGCGATTCAAAATCTTTGGGCAGTCTAAACGTATCGAGCATTTGGCGAACCATCAACACGTTGCCGCTGGCGTTCTTTTGGTGCTGTTCCATGATGTAGGAGGTCATGTTCCATTCGGATTCATCGGCAAAGGTGCGAATGGTTTCGAGCGGCGGAAGCGCCTGAAAACCAAACTCGCTCATGAAGCGCGGATACTGATTGCGATAGGCAGTGAACGGCTTGCCGCCATGCCACACATCCCAGTAATGCGCGTCACCTTGAATTTGTCCGTTGGGGTTTTCAAAGGGCGTATCTGATGAAGGCGAACTCGCCCAATAGGTCGTGTCGGGGTCTTCGGCGTTACACCAGTCTTTGAGCGTGTGATGGAAGAATTTGTCATACACGGCTTTCAAGGTTTCGAGTTCTGGGTTTTGCCAGTTCCACTCTGCCCAACCTTGTTCCATTTCGTTGTTGCCACACCACAACGCCAGCGAAGCACGGTGACGAATACGGCGGATATTCTCACTCACTTCCACACGCACGTTCTCTAAAAATTCAGGTTCATCGAGCGGATAAATGCTGCACGAGAAAATAAAATCCTGCCAGATCAAAATGCCGTAGCGGTCGCACAGATCGTAAAAGCGTTCCTCTTCGTAGAAGCCGCCGCCCCACACACGCAGCATGTTTTGATGAGAGTCGACTGCGGATCGAATCAGCCCTTCGAGCGATTCTTCGGTCAGGCGGGTTGGGAAGGAGTCAGCGGGAATCCAATCCGCGCCTTTGGCAAAGAAGGGATGATCGTTCACCACGAAGGTGAAGGACTTGCCCCATTCATCCGCTTCTTGTCTTAATTCGATCTTGCGCAGACCCATTTGATATTTCTTTTCATCCAGAGTTTGGTCTGCCTCACTTAAAACCACGCGCACTTGATAAAGCGGCTGTGCGCCCAATCCATTGGGCCACCACAATTGCGGATTCTGAATTTGCATGGAGATGAATCCGCTAGTGGAAGTGAAGGAAATACTTTCGGCTTGTTCCGAACCATCGGGAGCCGTAACCAGCAAGGTTGTAGAAAGAGGCGCGTGTACGTTTTCCACATCCACTCTTGCTGAGACGGTCACGCTTCCGTTGAGATGATTCTGGCGCAGATGAACTTCGGTAATGCGCGTCGAGTCGTATGCTTCGAGATAAATGTCTTTCCAAATGCCAATCGGCGGAAGTTGCGGACCCCAATCCCAACCGAATTGACACGGCGCTTTGCGCAGGTGCGGTCCGCCTGCGATGGCTTGCGGCACGCCGTTCATGGGACGCGCATTATTTTTTTCTGTCACATAGTTGACGGGCGATTTGAAGGTGATGACGAGTTCGTTGTTTTCTGCCTTGAGCAGGGGCTTCACATCAAAGCGATACTGGCGGAACATGTTGTTCGTTTCGCCGAGTTGCTTGCCGTTGAGGGTGATTGAAGCGAGGGTATCCAAGCCGTCACAGGCAAGCCAGATTTGCTTGCGTTCAAAAACATCGGATTGGACATTGAAGGTGGTGTGATATTCCCAATCACTTTCGGCAACCCAGGCAACGCGCTTTTCGTTGTCGCCTACAAATGGGTCGGGAATTTTGTCCAACGCCAGCAAGTCGGTATGAACGCCGCCTGGCACTTGGGCAGGGAGCCATTCTGTAGAACCCAACTGGCGAAACTGCCATAGGCTGGTGAGAGATTGAGTTTGCATGTCATTCTTCCTTATGTATCAGGTTATACGGTAGTGAGATCCCACTCCTCATGGATTTTGGGAACATCATTGATCAAGCGTTTGGTGTAGGCGTGGTGCGGGGTGAGGATTACGCTGTCTGCTGTACCTGTTTCTACGAACCTGCCTTTTTCCATGATACATACTTTATCTGAGACATAATAAGCAAGACCGATATCATGCGTGATGAAGATGATGGTCATACCGATCTCTTTGCGCAGGTGCATTAACTCATCAAGAATGGTGGCACGGGAACAGGCGTCGATCATGGAGGTGGGTTCGTCGGCGAGGAGAATTTTTGGTTTGAGCAAAAAGATGCGGGCGATCATGAGGCGCTGCATTTGTCCGCCCGAAAGCTCGAAGGGATATTTATTGGTCAATTCTTCGAACTTGAGGTTGACGAAACTACAGGCTTCTTTCATCAATTCGATCTTCTTTTCACGCGGGAAATATTTTCCGCCGCGCATGTTGATGCAATCGAGCAGTACAGTATCGATCTTGTTAAATGTGTTGTAAGAAGAGAATGGGTCTTGAAAAATAGCCTGGATGTTCTTCCAGTATTCGCGTTTCTTTGCATGGGAACTGATATCGCGCTTCACGCCTTGAAAATAGATGTCGCCTTCGGTTTGGTTTATTAGCCCAAGCAGTATTTTGGAGAGAGTGGTTTTACCACTCCCCGACTCGCCCACGATGGAGACAACTTCGCCTTCGTAAAGATCAAGGTCTACATTATCAACAGCAACGGTCTTTTGATTACCGAAACCAAATACTTTGCTAACTCCTTTGGCGCTCAGGTAAAGTTTTTTCTCGAGAGTCATTTTTTCTGCTCCTCACGGGCGTAATTTTCCCGCAGTTCAGTCTCAGGAATAATGCAACGGTACACACGTCCGTCACCCGCTTCACGCAAAGGCACACTGGTTACACGGCATTCTGGACGAACGTACTTACAGCGTTCTGCAAACCGACAGCCTGAAGGCGGCTTTTTTAAATTGGGTGGGACACCGGGGATGGCGGTCAGTTTGACATCGCGCAAGCCTTCTTCAGGGACGATGATGGAACCCATTAGCCCTTTGGAATATGGGTGGATCGGGTCAAAGACCATTTCGTGCGATGAGCCTTTTTCCACGATCTGTCCGGCGTACATGACCATAATGTCATCCACCACGTTGTAGAGAAGCGGAAGTTCGTGAGTGATGAAGATCATTGAGCTGATAAACCCAGCGTCCATTAGATGTTTCATCATCTTGATGACCATTTTTTGTGAGGTCACGTCAAGAGCAGAAGACGGTTCGTCCGCAATGAGCACTTTGGGCAGAAGCAAAACAGAGATGGCGATCACTGTGCGCTGCTTCATACCGCCCGAAAGTTCGACCGGGTATTTTTGCAGGACTTCTGGAGGCAAGCCCAATGTTTCAAATAACTTCTTCGCCCGCTCGTAAATATCTTTTTTGGTGACATACATTTCATGTTCAAGGATGACATCTTCAATGAAATGGATGATCTTACGAGTGGGGTTGAGTGCATTCATTGCCGCTTGCGGAATGTAAGCAATCTCTTTACCTAAAACGGTCTTGCGGACGTGGTCGGGATCCAAGCCGGAGATTTTATTTCCATTGATGATGATGTCTCCGCCCATGTAATGAAGGGGCGGGAAGTAATATCCCATCAAACTAAGCGCCAGGGTTGATTTTCCACAGCCAGATTCGCCTGCAATGCCAAGCGATTTTCCTTCTTCAACCTTTATGGAGACTTTATCCACCGCATATACATCCTCCTGAAAGCGGGTGATGTATTTCGTTGAAAGCTCATTGACCTCTAACATTACATTTGCCATGTTAATCTCCTAATCTCTTAATGTCGGGTTGAAGACCTGATCCATCCCAGTATTCATCAGGTTCATGGAAAAGGCGATTAAGGCGATTGTTACGATGACGGGGAAGTATGCCCACCACTTGCCGAGAATATGAGCCTGATAGATCATTGCCCAGTTCATCATCAACCCCAGAGTCGGCACTTCGGTTGTCCTGGGTCCAAGCCCAAGAATGGATAACCCCGCCTCAGCCAAAATACCAGATGATATTTGGAGAATAAACGCCATCACAACATAAGAGGCAATATAGGGCAAAATATCATTAACGATGATGTAAACGATCGAATGCCCGGAAAGTTTTGAAAGGTTCACATGATCGCGGTTACGCAGTGAGATCACTTGAGAACGAACCGCCCTTGCCGTCCATACCCATGAGGTAAAGCCGATCACAACGGCAATTGTGAATGCGCCGCGTTGGTCTTGTCCAATGCTGAAAGAGATCAGAATTAACAACACGAAACTCGGAATGACCGTGAAAAGGTTGGTAATGAACATGATCACATCATCCACCAAACCGCCAAGATAACCGGAAACCAGCCCCAGGATCAACCCAATTAAAGTGGCAACAATTCCCGCCACAAAACCGATCAATAAAGATACGCGAGTGGCAGCGATCAATTCAGTAAGGACATCCCGCCCGAAATTATCGGTTCCAAGCGGCAGGATTCGCACATTTGCCACCTGACTGACATTTATATAATCTGTTTGCTGCACACGGTCTGTTTCAACCAATGAACCAGTCTCTTCGTCTGTTACGGCAATGATCGCCGGGTCAGTGGAAAGCAACCCCTGAACCGAATTATTAAGCCGAATGAAGTAATTTCGATCCGCATTGGTCATACCTGGAAATCTTTTTGTGGGGTCAAAATTCGTATTCCACAAATTTAGCAGAGCCTCCGTGTCATGGATGTCAATCTCATTTTCGGGGATGCCAAAGCCTACAAGCCATTCCTGCATGGCAAGACGGTCTTCATCATTTAGTTTACTGGCAATACGTTTTGAATCCGCGCCATCAAGTTTCAAAGTATAGCTGGGCGCGTTAAAAGAATCGTATGTATTTACATAGATACCAGGCTCAAAGAATGTGCCTTGTGCAATAATCTGTAGAGGCGGATTGGGAACAAAGATGGGGTAAATAATAACTGTGAGTATGATGAGTGAAAAAATAGAGAATCCGACCACAAAATTGGGAGAGCGGAAAATTTGCCGAAGAGTGTGCTTCATTTTTTGTCTCTCCTTAATCAGCCTGCGTTGCCTTGATGCGTGGATCAAGGAAGCCATAGACGATTTCAAGTGCAAAATTGGCTGTCAATAACATGGCAGTGATGATCAATGTCACTGCGGAGATCAAGGGATAATCCTGTCCCAATACAGCGGTCAGGATCGTGGAGCCCAGCCCTGGGTAACTGAAAATAATTTCAGCCACCAGCGCACCGCCAACCATGGTTCCAATAGACAAAGCCAAGCCGGTGATTTGCGGCAACATGGCATTGCGGAATACGTAACCAATAATCTTTCGGTCTTTAATACCCATAAAGCGGCTGTACTTCACATAGTCTGCATTTAATTCGTAGATAGACATGGAACGCATTCCGATTGCCTGTCCGCCAATAGTGATAATGACGATTGACCAAAACGGGAGTTGATAATGTACGATCACTGACCAGATGAACTTCCAACTAAAATTGGGAATCAGGTCAAAACCATATCCGCCTGAGGTTGGGAACCATTTTAGCCAGACGGCAAAAACCACCATCATAATAATTGCCATACCAAATGCAGGTAAATTGCTGAGAAAGATACTAATGGGCATGATGATTTTATCGAAGCCACCTCTCACATAGGCAGCCAGCGCGCCGAGCATATTTCCAAGAAACCAGCCTACAATGATTGCGGGGAATTGCAAGGCAATTGTCCACCAAATTGACGATTTGATCACATCAGCCACCGTGCGGGGATACTGAGCGATCGAATAGCCAAAATCTCCCCTAAAGACATTTCTCATATAAATAAAAAACTGTTCAATAATTGGCTTGTTGGTACCAAATAATTCTGTATATTGTTCGTAAATTGCCTGAACACCAGAAGCATCACTCATACCCTGTGCCAACCTGGATACAATGGCAGCTACAGGATCCCCAGGCATTAAACGGGGCAAAGTAAAGTTAAGAATGAAAGCAAAAATCATGGTGACAAGGAACCACCCCAATTTATTGAGAAAGTATTTTAGATACCCTTTCAAAGCCGCACCTCCTTGCAATAGATAGTATTCATTAAACAATAGCCATGTCCTACAAAGCAGGGCATGGCTATTGTTTTCATTCAGTATTACGGGTTGACTAACTCAAGATTGTAGAGACCAGCAACACCCCAGCCGTCCATCAAATCCATTGGAGGAACTGGAGGATTGGTACCATCGCCATCGTAAGGGAAGTTCGTCCAAACCGACTCGTTCACAGTGTGGAAGCTCTGCGGGCGGTACATGAGGGTGAAGGAAGGTACATCGGTCAGGTAGATCTTGACCAATTCGGTGTACGCGGCGTTGATTTCTGCGCCATCAGTCATACCGGGGATCGCAGCGATCAAAGCATCAGCATCCGCGTTGGCGTAACCACCCCAGTTGCCGTTCCAGTTACCAGCCATACCAACATATTCAGAGCTGATCAGGTGGCGAACACGTGACCAAGGTTGGGTAGGACCAGCGCCATCGGACCACATCATGAAGATGTCATAGCCTTCAGGAAGCGGTTGGTCAGATGCGGTAACTACGGTCTGGTAAACAGCCCATTCAGGGTAGTTAGTGGTGATATCGATACCAATTTCCTTACCAGCAGCGGCAACTACTTCAATGGCAGCCTGCCAGTCAGACCAGCCATTGGGGCAGGTCGCAACATAGCTGAGTTTCTGTCCATTGTATTCGCGCCAGCCGTCGCCGTCAGTATCCACAATTCCAGCTTCATCGAGAAGTGCTTTGGCGCCTTCGATGTCATTGCCAGCCCACTGAAGGTCAGCAACTGCGGCATGGTCATAGAGAGCTTGTTCGCCAGCGGTCGGGTTCATCAAAGAGCGAGGAGCCTGATCGAAGGTGGCAGACTGATTTGTCATCGCGTTCGCAATGATGGTGGGGTAATCTACTGCAATGGCAATCGCCTTGCGGACGGCGACCTGATCCAAACCAGGGGACTTCAAATTGAAGAAAGCGGTGGGAAGGCTTGCACCGATCTGATAAGGAGCCTCGGGCAGGTAGGTGGAGATGGGAAGACCATCTTGTTCCCAAAGCAGGTTTACATTGGAGTTAAACTGCTGAGATACATCCACTTCACCAGCGGTCAAAGCAGTAGTACCAGCGGCATTATCCTTGAAGATCGTGTGAGCGAGGTAACGAGGAATAGGAAGCTTGCCAAACATGGAAGCATCCTGACCCCAGTAATTATCGTCACGGATCATAACCACCTTGGAATCATCAGCAAAATACTTGTGATACGGACCGGAGTAAACTACATCTTCAGCAGTATCAGCAAGAAGTGCAGTGGCATCGCCACCAGCGCGTTCTTCAAGCGTCTGTGTCCAAGCCATTTGAATAACATAGTTGCTACTGACATAAGCTTGAACAACAAGAGGATTGACCGCCGTGCCGTCATCCTTTAATTTGGCTTTGATGACAACTGATCCGTCGGAAGCAACAATATCTTCGATATAGGCTGTATTTGCTGCGCCGGTAGGAGTGTTGTACTTGACATGGGTAGCCCAGGTATATGCAACATCTTCAGCAGTCACAGGGGAGCCGTCGCTCCAATGAGCAGCGGGATTGATACCAAAGCTAAGTTCAGTGAGAGCATCATTCCAAGTGTATGCGCCGTCTGCGAGCAAAGGATAAACCTGACCATCAAGCATGTTGTATGCGTATGGGGTTTCGAACATTAGCACGCGGGCATTATCCTGCTGAGCAATAGCCATGCCATTATTGTTGCTGGTGGAGTAAGGATTCCAACCAACAACTGAACCCCACTGTTGACCATTGAAATACAAGGTCTCATTGCGGGGCAGAGAATTGGGGTCGGCGGGTTCGCTCGAGGCGGGTTCTTCGGGTGCAACTTCTTCAGTTGCAGCTTCGGGTGCGGCTTCCGTCGCGACTTCTTCAACAGGGGCTTCGGTAGCAGGTGAAGCGCAGGCAGTGAGGATCATCGAAGCGATGACCAACAAAGAAACAATGTACAAAATTTTCTTCATGGTGAGTTTATCTCCTCTAGAATTTGAAATAACTGATTGAAACTCTTATAAATTTTGATGTATCCCCTAAAAAGTCACCTCCTTTTGTGATTAACTTTATTCGTATGTTTATTTAGGACTTGCACATCGGCATAAAAATCTGCTGATGACGAACTCCTAGATATCAAAACAAGCCTGAGAGCAGGCTTATTCAGAATCAGAAAAGCTACAAGTACAAAAGAGATAAAAAAAGACGGGGGCTTTCGGTGAGAGATTTAAGAGATTGGGCATGGGTAAATCTTTGAAAAAGCATGAAATATTGCAAAGTGCAAATATCAATAAAATTATTCAAAATTTATAACAAACCAATTCGCCAATAGTTCAAGGATAGACGATTGCACTTTGCATTTTAATCAGGTATTTGGATGATTTTTTGAGAAGGATAAAATCGAAAAAAGCTGGACAAAATCTGGTTAACAAAAGATTATCGACAAAAAAAGTTACCCAACGGGTATAATCCCCCCTGTTGGGTAACTTTTAACGGAGTCTCCATGTCTGATGATAAAAAAGCAGTCATTAAGGACGGTTTTTTACAAATATCGCCCCGTCCCATCCTCGTTGGTTCCTTACTTTGGTTCGAATGGCTAACCAAAGCTGTAAAATTTTCTTTTAAAAACCCGAGTGGGGGGTTTGTTGCCCAGCACGAATTACGCCGTAATACATCCTATTGGTATGCCTACAAACGCAGAGATGGGAAACTCTACAAAGCCTACCTTGGCAAAACCGAAGAACTAACCCTCGAAAGATTACAACAAATTGCAGCAACATTAAATGGCGAACCACAAGCCGATGCTGCACCTGCCAGTGCCATGCCAAGCAGCCCATACTTGCTCGCATCACGCATCGACTCGTCGTTTCTCCCGCTCACAAAAATTACCGTTCCCGTCCTGCCCAGACAACTGGTGTCACGCACGCGCCTTAACCAGAAAATCAGCACTCCCCTCACCTTGATCCATGCCCCCAGTGGGTTTGGAAAAAGCACCCTGCTCAACCATTGGAAACAAAACTGTGGATACCCCATAGCCTGGCTCACACTCGATGAACATGATAACAACCCGCCTCGCTTTTTATATTCGGTTATTACCGCCTTTCAAACTGTTTATTCAGATTTTGGCGCAGACCTACTCACCTACATCAGCTCAAACTCTGCGATTCAACCCACAGAAGCTGTTCACCACCTGAGCAAAAGTATCATTGAAGCGCAGGCGTTTCATCCGCGTCTTGGTTTGGTATTAGACGATTTCCACCGTATCAATCACTCCATCATTTATGACACATTGCAATTCTGGCTTGAGCATTTCCCGCCGGAGGTGCAATTGGTCATTTCAGGTCATACCCGCCCGCCGCTTTCACTTGGTCATTTACGGGCACAGGGTATGGTTGCTGAATTGGATGTAAACGACCTTCGTTTTACAAATGCAGAAGGGGTCAACTATCTGCAACAATATGTACAGGAACCCACCCTTGCCTATGATGATCTGGAAAAACTGGTCAAACATACTGAAGGCTGGGCTGCCGGGCTGACGTTAACCGCCCTGGCGTTGAGCAAACAAAGCGACCAACGTCAATTTATTGACACCTTCAGCGGCGCACATATTTACATGCGTGAATATTTTATGGAAACCGTTCTGCAACGCTCCAGCCCTGAAATCCAATCCTTTTTATTAAAAACAGCCATTCTCAAAAACCTGACCGGAAATTTGTGCAATGCTGTTACCGAGCGCAGCGACTCAAGTGAAATTCTTGAGCGGCTATGGCATGAAAATCTCTTTATCATCCGTCTTGAAGAACAAGGCTGGTATCGCTACCACGATCTTTTTGCCGAGATGTTATACAGCCAACTTCATGCGCGCCACCCTCGCGATGTGCAAAACCTTCATCAACGTGCCGCAAAGTGGTACCGCGAACAATACGCGCCCGCCGATGCCATCTTCCACCTGTTATCCATCGAGGCATGGGAGGAAGCCGCAACCCTTATCGAAGAGATGGCGCTGCGCGAACTGGAGCAATTTGGCGAAGATTCACGCCTGTTGCGCTGGCTGCAAGACCTGCCTGAAAATGTGGTTCAAAAGCATAAAAATCTGCTTTTCGTTTATATGCGCCTGGCAAATAATGCACTCTCGCAAAGAAAGATCGAAAAATACATCAGCCACATCGAGCACAACATATCCAGCAAACCTGAAAGCCTGCGCACACTCGATGAAAAAGACGTGCTTTCAGAAATTCAACAGATTAAACAAATTTGGGGGCAAGGCAATACCTTCGTCCCCCCCACACGACATGATAATGAACACGCCTCACGCTGGCATTTATTAAACAGGCTGTATCTCTTAAAGCCCAACTACAGCCAATGCCAGGAATATCCTGAAGAACCAATTTTGGATCTTTTCAACGAGTCACTTTCTCAAAACAACCTGTTTGTCATCTTAATGTCGGGTGGCACACTCGCAAAACGATTTCTCTACGCGGGGCAGTTACGGCGGGCTGAAAAACTATGCAGGCAGATCTTGGAAAAAGCACTATCACAGCGCGGACAGTACCCGGAAACTGCCAGTATTGCTCTTAATATTTTGAGCCAATTGCATTTTGAACGTAATGAAATTGAGATTGCACAAAAATACTTAAAGCAATCGCAAGAAGTGGACCCCAACCCCACCAGCAGCAACATGCCCATCCAAAATGCCATCTTAAGGGCAAAAATCCAACTGGCGCTGGGACAAAAAGAAGAAGCACTGGCTACCATTCAGACAGCGCGCAATCTTAACCTCCGCCGCCCAGCCGGAGTATGGACAAATGAAGATTTACTTGCGCACGAAATTCGCATTAACCTGCGCAGCGGCAATATTGAAAATGCTGAAGCCCTGTTGTTGGAAATTTCAACAGAAAATGAAAATCATCTATTACAACAAATGCGTGCTGAACTTTTGATGCAAAGAGGCATGTTTAGAGAAGCCGAAGAAATCCTCTGGAATATCATTGATAAATTCCCGTCCGTGATCATGATCGACCCCCTACAAGGAGTACGCATTCTGCTCTCACTGGCGTTGTTCTGGCAAAACAAGGTCAACCAATCGGTGCAGGTGATGACAGGCGCCATTCGGCTTTCGGCGCCGGAGAAATTTATTCGTCCATTCTTAAGTTGGGGAGAAATGTGCGCGCCCATTTTGCTGCTGGTTTCAGAAACACAAAGCCTGAACACAGAAGCGCAGGCATTTCTGCAAAAGGTATTAAAAATGCTGGCTGTCACCACCGAACAAGCCCGCCCTTCCAAAGGTGAACTTGAAAACCTTTCCACCTCAGCTTCAATTTCCATGCGCGAGCAGGAGATCCTTTATTTATTGAGCGAGGGATATTCCAACCGCGAGATGTCTAAAAAATTATCGGTTTCAGAGAGCACCATCAAAACCCACCTCGGGAACATTTACACAAAACTCAAGGTCAACAGCCGTATGCTGGCTGTATCCAAAGCCAAGCAATTGAAACTGATTCCTTGAGGAAAAACGTTCAGCGGGGCAACAGGTTTGGGATGTGAATCAGGCGCAACGTCTGGCAGGAGGCGCGGGTTAAACGTATGGCAACGCAACAAGTATCTTTCATCAAAAAGGATTTCATCCAATGACAAATTACAAATTTCCGCATGATTTTGTTTGGGGAGCGGCAACCGCCTCGTATCAAATCGAAGGCGCGTGGAACGAAGACGGCAAGGGCGAATCGATCTGGGATCGCTTTTCACAGACGCCAGGCAAGGTAACGAATGGCGATACGGGCAATGTTGCCTGCGACCATTATCACCGCTACGAAGAAGACATTGCCCTCATGCGCCACCTCGGGTTGAAAGCGTATCGATTCTCTACTTCGTGGCCGCGTGTCATCCCCCACGGGCGCGGAAAAGTCAACTTGAAAGGGTTGGATTTTTACGACCGCTTGGTCGATACGCTTTGCGCTGCGAACATCGAACCGTATATCACTCTGTATCACTGGGATTTGCCGCAGGCGCTTCAAGATTTGGGCGGCTGGGAAAACCGCGATACCGCTTATGCCTTTGCTGATTACGCCGCGCTGATGGTAAAGCGCCTAGGCGACCGCATCAAAAACTGGACGACCTTCAACGAGCCTGCGGTGGTGGCGTTTGTTGGCAATCTGTACGGGGCGCACGCGCCAGGCTTCAAGGACGAAGGCATTGCCTACCGCGTGGCACATAATGTGATGGTGGCGCATGGCTTGGGCGTGCAGGCAATTCGCAACGCGAACTCAAATTTGATGGCGGGGATCGTGATCAACTTGTGGCCCTTTGAAGCGCAGACCAATTCGCCCAAAGACCTCGCCGCCGCCGAAGTAATTTGGAAGGAAAGCGAAACGCATTTCATGGAGCCAATTTTCAAGGGACATTACTCGCCCAAAGCCTATGAAAAAGCAGAACAACATCTCACGACCTTCAAAGATGGCGACATGGCATTGGTCGCGCAAGAGTTGGATTTTTGGGGACTTAATTTTTACTCGCGGCATGTCATCAGCGGCGACGGCAAGTTTGTAAAAATGCCAAACTCGGAATACACCGAAATGGATTGGGAAGTCTGCGCCCCCTCCCTGCGCCGCTTGCTCGTGAGGCTCTATCAGGATTACAAACTGCCGCCTCTTTACATCACCGAAAATGGATCTGCCTTCCAAGACGAAGTCAACGCTGATGGAAAAGTCCACGACCCACGCCGCCTTGATTACTTGAAACAACACCTCATCCAAACCCGCCTCTCCATGCTCGATGGCGTGGATGTGCGCGGCTACTTTGCCTGGTCACTGCTCGATAATTTTGAATGGGCACACGGCTACACCAAACGCTTCGGGCTGGTACATGTGGATTACGAAACGCAGAGACGCACCGTGAAAGACAGTGGCGAGTTTTACGCTGAAGTCATTCGAAAAAACGAAGTGGCAGAATAAAAAATGCTGGTTTCCACGAAGTTCACGAAGCCACACGAAGTTTTTGACCTACTCTTCGTGAAAATTCGTGTTCTTCGTGGATGAACAAACAACTATTTCTTCTTTCTATCCAGATACAAAATAAACATGCCGCTTGCCAGAGTCAACGCCGCGCCTGCGATGGTGAGCAAGGTTGGAATTTCGCGCCAGAAGAGGAAGCCCCATAAGATACTGATGGGAAGCGAGGCATATTCAAACGGGGCAATGACCGAAGCCTGCGCAATGCTATAGGCGCGGGTCATAAAGTATGCCCACAAACTCCAAATGAGTCCCAAGCCAGCCATGACGGAAAAATCCAACACGGTGGGCATTACCCAGACGTGGAATAGAAAGGCGACACTGGGATGGGCGTTTGGAATCTCCCCCACTGCGGCGGCAAGCGGAGAGAAAACGAAAGCCGAAATCAGATACACCCACACGCTGAAATACGCCATTGTGGCGCTGCTATCAGCGGCATTCATCTTTCTGGTTAGAATCACGGTCAGGGCGTAGAAAAGAACCGAGATCAAAACGAAGAGAGAGCCTTCGTTGAATTGAGTCGAGCCAGGTTGAATGATCAGCAGAATGCCAGAAAATCCAATCACTAAAGCCAGCCAGCGCTGCCATTCCACTTTTTCAGCGAGCATGAAAACAGACAGAATGGTGATCATCAGCGGACCCGAAAAACGAAGCGACTCAACACTCGCCAGCGGCAGGGCGGCAAGACCCATCATATAAGTGGTGTAAGAGAGGAAGAGGAAAAATCCACGCAAATATTGGGTGGCGCGATGGTTGGTGGTGGGCAAGCCTTTGCCGCCTTCAAGCCAAAAGAAGAGGACGGTGATGAGCAAGGCGACAAGACTGCGAAAGGTGACGATCTCCAGCACGGAATAATTACCGCCGATCCATTTCACGGCGACGGCTTGTGTCGAACCGACCAGCATTGCCAGCAGAAGAAAACCAATGCCTTTGAGATTGGAATTTAACATCGAACACCTACTAGAGAGATTTTCTCCATTAAGCTAAAATTTTCATTGACTTCCTGTATGTTCATTGATCGACTCGCTAAGAAGTGTAACACCTTAGGATCCATCCAAGCCAAGGGGGATGATATGATAAACCTACAGAATTTCATCTTCTCAACATTGGAGCAAACAATGGACATTGAAACTTTAAGGCAATGGATCGCTCAGCGCGACTCGTTCAGCATTCTCGAAACGGTGGATGTCTTCACAGGCGAGCGAAAATTTTTGAAAGAGTTTGACCACGCCATCGAAGCGCCGAACTGGACGAAGGACGGAAAATATTTGGTCTTCAACAGCAACGGGCGCATGTTCACTTACGAGATGGCAAGCGGCGCAGTAAAAGAAATCAACACAGGCTTTGCGATTGATTGCAACAACGATCATGTGCTTTCACCCGATAATACTGAACTCGCGGTCAGTCACTTCACAAATGAAGACGCGACCTCAAGAATTTACATCGTGCCGATGAGCGGCGGCGTTCCGCGTTTGGTGACGGAGAAGGGTCCCAGTTATTTGCACGGCTGGTCACCCGATGGGGCGCGCCTCGCCTATTGCGCAGAACGCGGCGGGCAGTATGACATTTACACTATCTCAGTTGATGGCGGCGAAGAAACTCAACTCACGAATTTACCTGGTCTCGATGATGGTCCCGAATATTCGCCCGATGGAAAATACATTTGGTTCAACTCGGTGCGCAGCGGACTCATGCAAGTCTGGCGCATGGAAACGGACGGTGCGAATCCCACGCACATGGTGAACGAAGAAGCCAACTGCTGGTTCCCGCATGTCTCGCCTGACAATCAATGGGTCGTATACATCGCCTACAAAAAAGGGGATGTGGAACCTGGCGACCATCCTGCGAATAAGAATGTGGAGCTGCGCCTCATTCCCTCGACTGGGGGCGGGTCCAAAACCATTGTCAGTTTATTTGGCGGACAGGGAACCATCAACGTCAATTCGTGGGCGCCAGATAACCGCACGATTGCGTTTGTGTCGTATCGGCTCAAGGAGTAAATCATGAAAATCCAACCTGTAAAAGTTGCCATCGTAGGCTGCGGTGGAATCAGCGACTCATATCTCGGCACGATGATCAACAAGTTCAAAATTTTGGATGTGGTCGGCGGCTACGACCGCAACCCTGACAAAGTAAAAGACAAGGTTGAGAAATTTGGAATCAAGGCGATGACGTTTGAAGAAATTCTGGCGGATGATTCGATTGAGATCGTAGTCAACCTCACCGCGCCGACAGGACATTACCCCGTTATCAAGCAATTGCTCGAAGCGGGCAAACACGTCTACACCGAGAAAACGATGACGGTGGAATTGGAACACGCCGCCGAGTTGGTCAAACTTGCCGATGAAAAAAATCTCTATCTTGGCGCCGCGCCCGATACATTTTTAGGTTCGGCGATTCAAACCGCGCGTTACGTGGTGGATAGCGGCATGATCGGCGAGGTCACATCCTGCGTGTCCACATTGACCCGTGACAGCGAAATCTTCAGCCGCGCTTTCCCATTCACCGCCAAACCTGGCGGCGGCATCGGTTTCGATGTGGGCATTTATTCCATCACTGCCTTGTTGAGCATTTTGGGTCCAGTCAAGGAAGTTTCAGGCGTCACACGCAGGCGAAACCCAGAACGTAAAAACTTTGCGCTGGAGAATTTCGGCGAACCATTTCAGATCGAGTGTGAAAATCTCATGGCGGGGACCCTGCAATTCGAAAGCGGCACAGTCGGGAATGTTCTCTTCGATGCCAACTCCATCTTCACCGTTCCAGAACGCCCCGTTCTCACATTGCATGGCACGATGGGAATCCTCTACATGGCAGACCCCGACCACTTCGGCGGCGAGGTCAAGGTCATTGTGAAAGGCAGCAACGAGCCAATCGTCATGCCGCAAAGCCACGCCTTCACCGAAGAATATCGCGGGCTTGGCGTGGCAGAGATGGCTTGGTCCATGCGCATGGGACGCAAGAACCGCGCCAACAAAGAGATGGCGTATCACGCGTTGGATGTATTGCATGGCATTGTCAAAAGCAGCGAGACGGGTGTGAATCAAAAACTGGAATCCACCTTTGAAATTATGCCTCCCATCCCACGCGGATATTCGGGTCAAGTCTATTTTGAGTTTATCGAAGAGATGGGAATTGCGCATTAAAAATTCTTCACTTAAGCAAAAGACCTGACAGGTTTTGAAAACCTGTCAGGTCTTTTTTTCTAAATCGTCAACGTCGTCTTCAACAAATCGCTATCCCTTGAAGAAGGTCCGACCAGAATTTCAAACTCGCCTGCTTCGACGATGTATTCGGCTTTGGCGTTCACGATGCGAAATGAGTCGAACGGCAATTCCACTTCGACGGTTTTCTTTTCGCCAGGGTTGAGCGACACGCGGGCGAAACCTTTGAGCGCCTTGTTCACCCAGGTGACCGAAGTGACCACGTCACTAACGTAGACTTGCACAATTTCCACGCCTGCGCGTTGACCGATGTTCTCCACATCCACAAAGACTTTGACCGATTCGCCTTGTGCGAGTTTGGAAGATGATAGGCGCAGGTTGGAATAAGTGTATTCTGTATAACTGAGTCCATGCCCGAAGGGGAAGAGCGGCTCTTGCGTCAGGTCGGCGTAGCGGCTGCCGTGTTGTCCGCGGACTTGGCTGTAGAAGATGGGCTGTTGCCCAACATGCACAGGGATGGAGATGGTCAACTTGCCCGCGGGGTTGAGCAAACCGAACAATGCTTCGACAACTGCCGTGCCGCCTTCCATGCCAGGGTTGAAGACTTCGATAATGGCAGCGGCATTTTTTGCGGACGGGGGCAAGACCAGCGGCTTGCTGTTGACCAAGACCACAATCATCGGCTTGCCTATTTTCTCCAGCGCGTTGAGCAATTCAATTTGTCCGCCTTGCAGTTCGAGCGTGGCGGTGCTGAGCGTCTCACCGACGAAGTTCAAATGGTCACCCACCACAGCCACAACCACATCCGCTTTTTGAGCCGCAGCCACAGCGGCGGGAATGCCCGCAGTGTCGTCATCCAAAATGGAACAGCCGCGCTCGTAGTGGATTTTCAAATTAGCGGGAGCCAAATTGCGGAGACCATCTAACAGCGTAGTCGTTTTCTCACGTGGGTGCTTCCCCGCCTCGGGCGGATGTTGCGAAGCGCCGAGCGACCAGTCACCGAGTTGCTGCAAATCGTCATCGGCGTTCGGTCCGATCAACGCAATGGATTTTAGTTTCGTCGGGTCAAGCGGAAGCAAGCCGTTGTTCTGCAAAAGGATGAGGCTTTGGCGGGCGGCTTCGAGATTGATGGCGCGATGGTCTGCGCGGTTGATCTCAATGGCGGCTTGCTCCAAATTGGGGCGGCGCGGATTTTCAAATAGCCCCATGCGGAACTTGAGCGCAAGCAGGCGGGCGCAAGGCGCTTCGATTTCGCTCTCGGCAAGTTTGCCCGAGCGGACGGCTTCGATGGCGGCTTCAAAAAATTGCGGAGTGGTCATCATCATGTCGTTGCCCGCACGCACGGCAACAACTGCCGCTTCGACATCATTGGCGCAGACTTTTTGCTCGTAGACCAAACGCCCAACGTTGTCCCAATCGGTGACGACGATTCCTTTGAAGCCCCATTCATCTTTCAGCACTTCGGTCAGCAGCCAATGATTCATGGTGGACGGCACACCTTCAATCGATTGATAGCCCGTCATGAAGGTCATCGCGCCAGCGCGGGCGGCACGCTCGAAAGGCGGCAGGAAATAACTGCGCAGTTTGCGCGGCGAGATGTCCGCTTCGGAGGCGTCGCGTCCGCCTTGAGTTTCGGAGTAGCCCGCGTAATGTTTGGCGGTGGCGAGAATGCCTTGCGGATCATCCAAGCCTTTGCCTTGATACCCGCGAATCAACGCTGCGCCAAATTCGCCGATGAGATATGGGTCTTCGCCAAAGGTCTCGTCGGTGCGCCCCCAACGCAGGTCACGGGTGAGGCAAAGCACGGGCGAGAACGTCCAATGAATGCCTGTAGGCGCGGCTTCTTCGGCGGTGACGCGCCCCACGCGTTCGAGCAGGTTAATGTTCCAACTGGCAGCCATCGCCAACTGGGTCGGGAAGATGTTCGCGCCCTTCCAGAAGGAATGTCCGTGAATGGCGTCTTCGCCGACGATCAACGGGATGGCGAGGCGGTTCTGCGCGGCTAAGTCCATGGCGCGATTTAGTTTCTCGCCGAGGATGTGCAAAATGGAGCCGGGGAAACGCGTGTTGATGAAAGACAGGTCTTCATCGCGCGCATCCCACATGGTGATCTGCCCTACTTTTTCTTCGAGGGTCATGCGGCTGAGCAGGTCTTGTACGCGTTCTTCAACGCTCAGTTTTGGGTTGAGGTAGACAGGTGTTTGTTCTGACATAGGTTCTATAACCACAAAGGAGACAAAGGGTTAAAAATGTTTTACGACGTCACTTCAAATTCAGCGTGGAGAGAGGCTTGGGAATCTGAACCAGCCCAAAGGTCGAATGAGGCGGGGTCTTGAATCCATTTGCCTGCGTTGCTGCTCCAGTAGGTCAATTCATTCGCGCCGAGGCTGAAGGTCACAGTCTTCTTCTCGCCGGGCTGGAGGGTGATTCTCTCGAAGCCTTTCAGTTCGCGGATGGGGCGGGTGTCGGTTCCATATTGTTGGTGGATATAAAGTTGCGCCACTTCGTCGCCTGCGACTTTGCCTGTGTTGGTCACATCCACAGTGACGGTGAGACTCGCGCCGACTTTGATTTTCTCGGCAGAAACTTTGAGATTGGAAAATTCAAAAGTGGTGTAACTGAGACCGAAGCCGAAGGGATAAAGCGGCACGGGCAGACCGTCCCAATAGCGCGGGTTATACATGGGGCTGCCTTCGGGCGAGTGGGTCATGTTGCGGGCGTAGTAAAGCGGCGCGTGGCTGCCTTTGCGCGGGAAGGTGACGGGAAGTTTGCCGCCAGGGTTCGCGTCGCCAAAGAGGATGTCTGCCACGGCGTTGCCGCCTTCGGTGCCAGGCTCCCACGCTTCGAGAATCGCGGGGACGTTTTCGGCTGCCCAGTTAATGCTGAGTGGACGACCATTTAACAACACCAACACAACGGGCTTGCCCAACGCGGAGACGGCTTTGAGCAATTCTTCCTGCCGCCCGGGGAGGTCGAGCGAGGCGCGTGAAGCGGCTTCGCCTGCCATGACGTCTGTTTCGCCAAGCACCATGATGACTTGGTCGGCGGCTTTGGCAACTTCCAATGCGGATTGAAAAGCCGATTCAGACTCCGCTGGAGTTTGCTCGGGCTTCCGTTCCTGACCTGCCATCAGGCTTTCAAACCACGAAGGGATGTCGCGGCGAATCTCTGGACCCGAGGCATAGGTCACTTCGGCATTCGGCAACTTGGCGCGGATACCTTCCAGCACGGTGACAGCAGCGGGCGTGTGACCGAAGACCATCCACGAGCCTTCGGTGGCTTGCATGGAATCGGCAACGGGACCAATGACCGAAACTTTCTTGATGTCTTTGCTCAACGGCAAAAGTCCGCCTTCGTTGCGGAGCAGAACCATCGAGCGCTGGGCAGCCCAACGTGAAGCAGTACGATGTTCGGGCAAGGCAATCACTTTTTCGAGCAGGGTTTCATCCACGTAGGGTTTCTCAAACAAGCCCATCTTGAATTTGATGGTGAGAATCGGGCGCACGAGTTCGTCAATTTCGGCTTCGGTTAATGCGCCATCTGCAACCAACTGCGCGGCGTTTTCGGTGTAGGTGTAACTGGACATGTCCATGTTCATGCCCGCCTTGAGTCCGCGCAGGGCGGCTTCACGTTTGTCTTTGGCGTGATGTTGAATGACCATGTTGCCAACGGCGAATGCGTCTGAAACCAAGAAGCCGTCGAAGCCCCATTCTTCACGCAGAACCTGACGCAACAACCAGCGGTTGCCTGTGGCGGGCACATCGTTCAAATCCATGTACGCGCTCATGAAGGTTGCCACGCCCGCGTCTGCGGCGGCTTTGAATGGAGGCAAAACAATGTTGCGAAGTTGCGCCTCAGAAAGATACACGGGGTCATAATCTCGTCCGCCATCGGAATAACCATAGCCTGCAAAATGTTTGGCACATGCCAGCACGCGCTCTGAGTCAGAAAGGTCATCACCTTGGAATCCGCGCACTTGCGCCGCAGCCATCGCCGAACCGAGATACGGGTCTTCGCCCGCGCCTTCCACAATGCGCCCCCAGCGCGGGTCACGGCAGATATCGAGCATGGGACCAAACGTCCAATGCAGACCCGCTGCGCGCGCTTCCTTCGCCGCGATGGTCTGAGTCTTCTCTGGCACGTTCGGGTCCCACGAAGCTGCCATCGCCAACGGCACGGGGAAGATGGTACGGTAGCCGTGGATCACATCCAACGCGAACAGCAATGGAATGCCCGACGGGCTTTCTTCCATTGCAATCTTTTGCAACTCGTTGAACTTCTTCGTATCGTTCAGCCACAAGACCGAGCCTGCGCCGCCTTTGCGGATTTGGTCTTCGGCGGCAGGTCCAGGAGAAAACGCCGCACCGCCCACTTGATTGAGTTGCCCGACTTTCTCTTCGAGACTCATCTTCTTGAGAAGCGCCTCAACCTTAACTGCAACCTGTTTCTGTTTTTCTGAATCTTTTGCCTTGCTCATGGTTTCTCCTTGTGTTTTGCAATCGTTTGCAAATGGATATAAAAAAATTATGCCGACTTACGAACCACCAATTCCACCGAGGTGGTGACATGGCTCACTTCACCCGTTTTGATATAGTGAATCAAATTCTGCGCTAGCAACTGCCCCGCCAGCGGCACATTCTGCCGGATGGTCGTCAGCGGCAGGTTGTTGTACAGTGCAATGGATACATCGTCATAACCTACCACCGCCACATCTTCAGGGACGCGCCGTCCGCTCTCGAGAATGACCTTGATGGCGGCAATCGCCATCAAATCACTGTTAACGAAAACCGCGTCTAAATCTGGTGACTGTTTGAGCAGGCGTTGCATGGCATCCAAACCGGAGGCGTAGGAATAATCGCCGTAAGCAACCCGTTTTGCAATGACCCGCCGTCCGGCGGCTTTCAACGCGTTTTCATATCCCTGATAACGATGCTGAACCGTCAGATCATCAGAAAGTCCGCCGAGAAAGGCAATGCGCTGCCTGCCAAGTTGAATCAGATGCTGGGTAGCGAGCATTCCGCCCGTGATATTTTCGCCAGTGACGGAACAATAATCAAAGCCTGTCATTGGCTCACCCCACACAATGAATGGCGCGCCCAACTCGATGAGCGTGTCAATAATGGATTGACTGGTATGCGTGGTTAAGAGAATAAATCCATCCACACGTCCGCTGCGGAAGTAGGATGAAATACTGGCAGGGTCATTCGGGTTGACGTTTGCGATCAGCAGGTCATAGCCGAGTGAGCGCAATTCGTTCCCAATACCCCCTAAAATTTCAAAACCAAACTGGCTTTCGGGTGAGAAGAAATTCGCTTTTTCATCCGGGGTGATAAAGGCAATCGCATGGCTCTGGCGCACGCGTAAATTTCGAGCAGAGGCGTTAATGCTGAAGTGATGTTCCCGCGCAATTTTCTGGATGCGTTTTTTTGTCTCGTCATTCAAAAGCGGGCTATCGCTCAACGCGCGCGACACCGTTGATTTGGAAACTTTCGCCAGGCGGGCAATATCATCAAGGGTCTTTACAGGTTTTTTGTTCATTTTCTGCAATCGATTGCATTATAGCATTTATTTAAAAATAAAAATTGTTTGCAGTCCTCTACTTGGGTTTTAATCCCACTCTAGCGCTTATATCTCATTGCCCACAGAACTACTAATATTGCCCGTCAATGGCTTCATTGAGTTGTTTATCTATAATTGTCAATTCGCCGTTGCAACAACTGCAATCCTATCTGTCCGATGAGGTAAAAATCTGGTATACGGGTATAGATTTAGAAAACGAACATATGCGGCAGAGAAAGCTCTTCACCGCGTTTTGATTTGTATATCTTGTTTCAAAAAAAATAAATTGGGGTTGTTATTTCTTCTCGACCTGTAGCGCCGCCAATAACGCCTCGAACTCCTCCCTGCATTCGGGGCACATTTCAAGATGACGCTGTACCAGCGGGAACAGATGTGCGGGGTTCTCACCACGTAATTGCATTTCGGCAAATTGATCGATCAGGTCATGGACTTCGTCACAGGAGAGTTCCTGCTCATGCGTCATGGACATCATGGCAAGCGCAACTTGCGCCTCGGTAGGTGGAGACGCTTTGCGAAATAGACCTTGCAACCAACTTAAGAAATTTCTCATTTTCGGTTTGACATTCAACTCAGGCGATTAATTACCAAACAGGTCGAGCAATTCTTCAGGCTCGAAGCCTTCACGTTTCAGGCGGCGACGCATTCGTAGGCGGGCATCGTGCATCATTTTGTAAAGCGCGTTGCGATTGGTGCCCATGCGCTTGGCGACTTCATCCATTGGCACGCCTTTGACTCCGATGGCAGTCAGCACGGCACGTTGACGCGGTGTGAGTTCTTCGGCAAGGATTCTTTCGACCAGTGCAGTGGCGTCTTTTCGTTCGGCTATCGCTTCGGGGTGTGGATCGTCGGAGGCAAATCGTTCAGAGGGGATTTCATTCGGATCATCGCTGGATTCCAATCCATCCAGCGAGACTTCCTTCCAGCGGCGGTGACGTAGTTCGTTGAGTGCGATGCGGGTGGCAATTTTGTACACCCAAGTGGTGAATTGGCTGCGCCCTTCAAACGAGTCGAGTTTATCCGTCACACGCAGCAAGGTTTCTTGAATCACATCTTCAAGGAAGGCATCAAAATGTCCAGAATCGGGGGAAAGCCAGCGGGATAAGGCTTTGGGCAGAACTCGTACCAAAACATTGTGCAGGTCTGCCAACGCAGAATCGCGGTCTTGAGGCGAACGTAGGTCGTGGAGCCAAGTCTGGTTATCGCGCGGCATGAAGTGATTATACCTAGCGTAGTCAAGAGAAATTCAAAGATGAGAAAAGGTTTATCGAAGCGAAACAAGTTTCGGTTAAGAAAGAGGCGGAGCAAGTCATCTTGTAAGAACAGACTATCAATTTGTGTCTTACCTAAAAATAGATTCCATCTGGAGGCATTATCCATGAAATATGACGTGGCGATTATTGGTTCGGGCATTGGCGGTTCGACGTTGGCTTCGGTGCTGGCGCGGCAGGGATTGAAGGTGATCGTCTTTGAAGGCGGAACGCACCCGCGCTTCACGATTGGCGAGTCAATGATCCTTGAAACATCTGAAGCCATGCGCGCGCTGGCGGAGTTTTACGATGTGCCTGAGCTGGCGTATTACAGTTCGGAAAATTATTATCAGAACATCGGCACACAACATGGCGTGAAGCGCCACTTTAGTTTTGTGCATCACACGGCGGGGCAGCATGTGAACGTGGATAAAAGTTTGCAGGCGGTGATTCCACGTTTGCCCTATGGACATGAGATACATATCATGCGCCAGGATTCGGATTACTTTTTGACTTCGGTGGCGATCTCCTATGGCGCGACGATATTGCAAGGGACGTTCATCAAAGACATCAACGTGAAAGACGATGGTGTGGAAATTATCACCATCAAAGATGTGATCTACGAAGCGGAATACGTCATTGACGCAGGCGGGATGAAATCGATTCTTGCGCAGAAAACGGGCTGGCGACATCGTGACGCACTCTCGCATTCACGCACGATCTTCACGCACATGATCGATGTGCCATGCTTCAACAATGCAGGACCTTCGCAAGAGGAATTTCATCATCCGTATCGCCTTTCCGAAGGGACGCTTCATCACATCTTCAAAGGCGGCTGGCTGTGGGTGATTCCATTTAACAATCATCCCGATTCGACCAATCCGCTGTGCAGTGTGGGGTTGCAACTTGATCCGCGCCTGTATCCACAGCGCGACGACCTGACTCCCGAACAGGAATTCCGTGAGTTCATCAAGCAGTTCCCAGATATCGAAGCACAACTCAAGAACGCCCATGCCGTGCGCGACTTTATACGAATTGATCGCCTGCAATATTCCGCGCATCACATTGTCGGTGACCGTTTTGCTTTGCTCGCTCATGCGGCAGGATTCATTGATCCGTTGTATTCCAAAGGTTTATATGTTACCCACGCGCAGATTTTCTTAATGGCAGATCTGATTCTAAAAGCCAAAAAGACGGGTGATTATTCGGCAGGCGCGTTCAAAGACCTTGAAGTGATGACGCTCGGTTATATCAACATGCACGATAGGCTCAATGCCAGTTCGTACAAGTCGTGGCACAACTACAAACTATGGCAAGTCTATTCGGTGGTGTGGTTGCAGGGCGCTTACCTTGAATATTTGCGGCTGGTGATCAATCGCTTCCGCGCCAGGGGTGACCGCGAAAAATATCTTGAATTCATGAAACCGCATCGACTGGCGGGCGGCGGCTTTAGCAAGTTCTTCGAGATTCAAGAACAGATCGACGCGCTCATGGACAAGGTCAACCCCGAAGATGAAGCGGATGTGGATCGCACTGTCGCCGAGGTTCGCCGTCTCTTCGACGGCTTCCCGTGGATGCCCACCACCATCCGCGCGTTGTTGCATGGCAAGAATCATTTGCCTGATAACAAACTGCGCCTCAATCTGCTCAATCGCAAAGTCGGCTTCATGGGCAGCGGCATCTATCGCGATCATATCTTCGGTGATGAGTCCATGCTCAACCTGTTGATCCTTGCCGCAAAAGATGAAATGAAATACTCCAAGCGCGGAATCAAGAAACAGCGTGAGACCCGTGCAAGACTTTCGTGGCAGGTGAAGTAATGTTCGACACTCCCCTTCGCAAAGTCAAAGATCGGGTGGGCACTCCGCTCGCCCGAAGTCTGAGCCGCGTATCTCCCACCACGGTCTCGCTTATCGGTCTTGTCATCGCATTGCTTGCCGCGTGGTCTGCCTATCGTCAAATTTATTTCGCTGCTTTTGTATTGTGGATTCTCAATCGCGTGCTTGATGGACTCGACGGCTTGCTGGCGCGACTGCACAACAAGCAATCGGACTTCGGCGGATATGTGGACATCCTGACCGATTTCGTCGCCTACGCCGCGCTTCCCATCGGACTGGTAGCGGGTTCGCCTTCGAATGAGCGTTACCTCGCCTTAGCCTTTCTGCTCACGTCCTTTTACATCAACACCGCTTCGTGGATGTACCTCGCCGCGCTGCTTGAAAAACGCGCATTGCACGGCAGCGACACCCAAACCAGCATCGTCATGCCCGCAGGTCTCATCGGCGGCTTTGAAACGATCATCGCGTTTTCCATCTTTACTTTATTCCCCGCTTATCTCACTCAGTTGTATTCCATCTTTGGTATTTTGGTTTTCATCACCATCATTCAAAGACTCATCTGGGCAAAACGAAACCTCATCTAAAAATCTCCACTCACCAATTACTATTTACCTCAATGAAACTCAACTCCCCCGCCCCCACCTTCACCCTCACCTCTGCCGAAGGCGAGCAAGTCTCGCTTGGCGAAGTTCTCAAAAATGGAAACGCCCTGCTGGTCTTTCTTCGTCACCTTGGCTGAATTCCCTGCCGTGAGCATGTCGCACAGTTGTGTGACCGTCAATCTGAATTCGCCGAACTCAACACCCGCGTGTTGGTCGTCTCCTTTGGAACCCTGCCCGCTGTGCAGGGATGGCTGAAAGAAACCTGTGGCAATTTCACCGTCTTATTAGACCGCGAGCGGACCGTCTACAATGCCTACGGACTCGAACGCTCCTACTGGCGTTCTCGTTCTTTGCGCACGCGCTGGGTATATTTCAAAGCCTGGCTCTCAGGCAAAAAGACTCACGACTCGCACGGCGACGATACCAGTCAACTCGGCGGCGATTTCATCATAGACAAGCAAGGCAACCTACGCTTCATCTATCCCAGCCACGACCCCGCTGATAGACCCTCAGTGGGTAAGTTGCTTGCGGTGTTGAAAAAGATAAAATCTTGACAGCAGAAGACTGAACACCTACCAACCATTCATTGCGGTCGCCGGTCATTTCTCACCCACTTCCCACTTCCCACTAACCACTTTCCACTTTATGAACACTCTCCCCTCTCACCTCGTCATCAACGCCGCCATCGAAAAGAAATTCGGCGCAAAATACAAACTCGCCAAGTCCGCATTCTTGTGGGGTTCGGTTGTACCTGATATTCCGCTGGGTTTAATTTCCATTGGCTACTTTGTTTATTACCGTTATTTCACCACTCAAGACATCTCAGGCATCATGGACAAAGCCTTCGGCGAGATGTATTTCAACGACCCGTTCTGGATCGCGAGTCACAACTTCCTGCACTCGCCTACTGCGCTTTTCATCTACGTCATCCTACTCTGGCACTTCGTGGACAAAACCGGTTCACGTGGACATTGGTGGCTGTCCTTCGTCTTCGGTTGCATGGTTCACTCCGTCATCGACATCCTCACCCACTACGACGACGGTCCCGTGCTCTTCTTCCCCTTCGACTGGCACACCCGCTTCTACAGTCCCGTCAGTTACTGGGACAGGGCGCATTACGCCGATCAATTCTTCTGGGTGGAGTTGGGAATCAATATTGTATTGTTAGGGTATTTGTTTTTGCCAAAGTTGATTCAAAGATTCAAACAACCACCGACGACAGACCGCTGACCATCAATTACTATTTACCAATTACCTTTCTTACTCCCCACCACCACCTCCGAGCTAATTCCCCTAACCGTCACAATGTTGTGATGTAAAACTTCCCATCCATCCAAAAAATCGGTCAATGCCACAGGGCGACAACCGCCCACCCATTTGGGATTCAGATCAAAGCGAAGGTTCCAAAACGCCGTCCACGCTTTTGAGAATAACCCCTTGCCATGTGTCAGACCCGTCAGGCACAGCAAGCCATCGGGTTTCAAAATGCGTTTTGCTTCACGCAACACCGCTTCGATTTCATCCGCCGATAAAATATCCAAGACATAATTTGAAACGAAACGATCCGCCGAGTTGTCAGGCAAAGGCAAAGACAAATCGCCCGACGATTTCACCAACGTCACTCGCTCGCTAAATGTTGCCAAGCGTTTTTTACTCAACTGAATCATCGTCGCGCTCACATCACAGCCCCAATACGAAGCGTTGTTCAGGCGCAACATCTCTTCCGCAAAGCGACCTGTGCCGCAACCGAATTCCACGATCGAAATCGCCGATTCAAAATCTGCAAAACGGCTCAACTGCGCCAGCGTCACATCTTCGTAATAACCTGCGCCATCCTGCTTTGCGCCTAACGCGTCATAAAATTTTTCGGTCTCGGTTTGCGTCAACCCGCGTGGTTTCATGCCGCCACCTCAAACAAATGCTCGGCGGGCAATTGCACAAAAACGTTTTCACCATGCGCGAACATCGGCGCGGGCATGGGCAGGCGTGCACGCGTCATCACATTGCCGATCCGCACCAGCACCTCCAACGCCTCACCGCGAAACAAACAACTCTGCACCACACCCATCAACGAATTTTCTTTTTCCTCTTTTTGAATGCGGATATGTTCCGGTCTGATGGCGAATACGCTTCGACCGACCTTTGACTCATCTTTGAGTCTGACTCTGCCCACACCCACCGCTTCCAACCACCCGCCGCTTGATTCGCCTTCGAGAAACAGATCCACCCCGACAAATTTTGCGCTCCGCACGCACGGCGGACGATGGAACAGCGTTTCAGGTTTATCGTATGCCGTGACTTCCCCATCCAACAAAATCGCCATACGGTCAGACATTGCCATGGCTTCGCTCAAATCGTGCGTGACGAAGATGGTCGTGATTCCCAACTCGCGTTGAATCTCACGGATCGCCGCCTGCAAATTCAAACGCACCGACGTATCCAAACTTGAGAGCGGTTCATCCAACATCAACAACTTGGGTTGAGTCACCAACGCCCGCGCCAACGCCACCCGCTGACCTTCCCCGCCAGAAAGTTGACCGACCTTGCGCTTCTCAATGCCTGGCAAACCGATCAACTTCAACATACGCTTCACTTCAGCTTGGATCGTTTCAGGTGAAACGCCCTGCATCTTCAACCCAAAGCCAATGTTCTCCTCCACATTCAAGAATGGAAAAAGATACGACTTTTGAAACATCAACACCGCGCCGCGTTTGTTCGGCTCAATGTTCAAAATGGTTTCGCCGTCAAAGCGGATGTCACCGCTATTGGGCTGTTCAATGCCAGCAATGATCTTCAACACCGTGGATTTCCCCGATCCCGAAGGACCCAGAAGAGTCACCATCTCGCCAGCGTTGATCGACAAGTTGAAATCTTGCAACACGGGTATGCGGGTGTTTGGATAGGTTTTGTGGAGTGAGGTAATTTCGATTTTTGTCATAGGTTTGAATTTGATAAATTTACTTTCTTGCGATCTGACCGCAGACCACCGACCACCGACCACCGACGACGGACGACAAATTCCGTCAGTGGTCTACCATCTATGTTCGGTTTTCAATACTGCTCTCTGATTTCATTCCCGTGCCGATTTAACTCTCGTGCGGTAAATGCGATGACCAGCGCGGGCGGCAAAATGAACAATAACGATTTGATCGCAATCGTGGATGGATTTCCGCCTGACGCCGCAGTGAACAATAAAACTGGCAGCGTAATGATCTTCCCACCGCCGATAAGCAGCGTCAGCAGGTATTGACTCCACGAGACCAGGAATGCAAACAAGGTCGCCACCACCAAGCTGGGAGTCATCATTCGCAAGGTGATGTTGAAAAAAATCTGCATGGGGTTTGCGCCCAATGCCAATGCCTGATGTTCGTAATTTTCATCGTACCGCGCAAAGGCACTGGATAAAGTAAAGACCGTATACGGCAGAGTGGAGATCAAATGCGCCAGCGACACGCCCATGATTGTCCCTGCCAAACCGACACGCAAAAATAAAATATTCAAGCCCATGCCAATCGCCAACGGAGGAACCACCGTTGGCAGGAACAACATCAACCACGCGATCTGCCGTCCGCGAAATTGACGCAAGCCCAAAGCACGCGCCGCAGGAAATGCAAGGATCAAGGAAAGCAAACTGACAATGACCGCGATCACAAAGCCCTGCCACATCCCGCCCAATGTGCGTGGATCATCCATTGTGCGTTGGAAGGTAGTGGTTGTCCACTCGCTTGGGAAAGGCGCAGGGAAGAACCATCCTTCGGTGAAGCTATACACGATAAAAAGCGCCAGCGGCGCAACAAGAACTACATAGAGCAGAGCGCGGACGAGATACTTCATTCCTTCCGCTCCTCAAGTTTCAAACTGACCACAGCCACCGCAAGCACGATCAGGGTAATGATCAGGCTGATGACCATGCCCTCAGAACGGGCACGCAGGTCAGGGTCAAGAAAGAAGCGCAGCGCCAATACAGGCAAGGCACGCGGGTATCCGATTCCCAACAAGGCGGGTACTTCGTAACTGCTGAAGATCAATCCAAAAACAAGTAGAGCGCCTGCAAACAGGGCGGGCATCACCTGCGGGATCATCACATATCTCAATCTCTGCCAGCGGCTCGCACCGAGATTCTCTGCCACGACATCGTACCCAACAGGCTGTGAGCGCAGCACGCCCAGCACGATCAACGCAAGGAATGGGATTTCCTTGATCGAGTAATGCAAAATGATTCCAACGCCGAAGCTGTCGCGCACGAGGATGGGAAAATCGGCGGGTACGTCAATCCAGCCTAATGCCGCTGCCCAGCGCGCAAGGATTCCACTTTGCGAAAAGAGCAGCAATAATGCCGTTGCCCATGCCAAATGCGGAAATGCCAAATGTCCGTTGATCGCCAGCGTATCGGCTTGATTTTTTTGACTCGACAACCACACCGCCGCCATTAACGCCAATGCGGATGAAAAAATTGTGGACGCGGCGCTCACCCATAACGAGAAACCCAGCGAGACCCAAAACTCGCCTCCCGCCGCGCCCGTGCCTGAGAGCACATCCCGATACGCATCCAGGCTGAGAGCGTCCTGCCCGATCACGCGAATGATCCCAAAACTTTCCAGCACAGCATAAAACAAACTTGCCCCCAGCATGACCGTAATCACGATCAATGCAGGAGCAAGGGCTAGATAAGGGGAAGGTCTGAATTTCATGGCAGAGTCAAAAAGTTATGTAAGAGATGTTGGGTATCAGGATAAGAGTTTAACCTGATACCCAACGATTGAAAACCTGAGACTTATTGTTGCAGCACGAACTTCAGCCAATCCTGTTCCACCAGGCTTTGATACTCTGCCGCAGTATCGCCTGCCAGTGCCTTTGCCATTTCATCGGCGGGGGTGGCAGATTCGCCCAATTTACTTGCAGATTCTTCCAGCAGGGCAACTTGCGCAGGGTCCGTGACGCGGGTTACATCAATCGCAAAGCCGAGACCGAATCCGTTTTCGGGCAGAATCTGCGCGGCTTGGAATTCGGGTTCAAGCAAAAGATTCGCCAGCACCAGCGCCGCAGCCTTATGCGGAGAATTGACAGGGATGGCAACATAATTGAAATCACCGATCATGTAGTTGTCGAAGACGAAGGCGCGCGCGGTTTCGGGCATACGACCATCAATGATCCAACGTCCCGCGCCCGTAATATCCTGGGTCATGCTGAAATCCACTTCATTGTTGGAGAAAAGCGTCACCAGTTCTGCTTCATCCTTCGGATACACTTCACCTTCGCGCCACAAGCAGGGCTTGATCTCATTGAAGTAGTCCCATAGTGCGGGCGACTGGGCATCCCAAAGCGCCTGGTCGAAACTCAGCCATTGCTTTGCATCTCCGCTGATCTCGTACAATGCACCCTTCGCAAAACGTGTGCCAATAAAACCGCCAGGTCCAGGCGCAATGTAAGTGAAACGCCCAGGGTTGGAGCACGCCCAATCCTTAAGATCGGCATACGAGCGCGGAAGTTCATCTTCGTTCATCCGCGCCGAGTCATAGACCAACTGAATCTGCGCCGATCACCACGGACTTTCCATGTTATCCACGGGGCGTCCAAAATCCAAATTGATGGCGGGGTTTTCCCAATTGACAAACTTCGCGTTCGGGATGACCTGCGCCCAATCCTTGTAGAGCATGTCGGCTTGCTTGAGCGTGTAAAAATTCTCGCCGTTGATCCACATCAAGTCCACTGCGCCTTCTACCACGCCTGCTTCTTTTTCACTCAAAACCTGATTGACGTAATCCGCCGCATCTGCAACGGGCACGCGATTGAGCGTGATATCGTAGCGCTCCTTCAACGCCGTGCCGTAGAAGTTATCTACGTAGGCGTTGATACTGTCTGAACCGCCCCACATGTACCAGTTGACGGTCTGTCCCTTCGCGGCGGCGAGCACACTATCCCAGTCGTTGATGTCAAATTCAGACGATGATTGTGCGGGCGAACCGCCCCCTGAAGGGGACAGGCACGCGGCGAGCAGTAAAGCAAGGACGGTCACTAAAAAAATTATTTTCTTCATTTCTTCTCTCCTTTATTTTTAAAACACAAAGGTCACAACGGTCACGAAGGAAATACCTTGGTGTATTTTGTGTCCTTCGTTTTTAATTTCCTTTCGCAAATCGATACTTCAAAAACGCGCCCAACTCCTTACCCAAATTCGGCAAGGTCTCACGCATAAAAAAGTCAGCCACTTTTAGAATGCCGCTCGAAAACGTAGGGTACGGATACACCAGCCGATAAATCTTGTGCAATGAAATCTTTTGGCTGATGGCGAGCGTAAAAAATGAAATCATCTCCGAAGCATTCGTGCCGACAATCGTGGTGTGCAAAATTTGCCCTGTCAGTCGCATCACATCCACGATGATGAAGCCGTTTTCCACGCCATCAGTGTAGCCTCTATCGGTATGGTCTTTGAAATCCACGCGAATACGTTTGATAAGTTGCGGATGATATTTCTCCGCGATCTGTTTTTGCGTTAGCCCTACATTCGCCACTTCGGGGTCGCTAAAAGTCGCGTTCGGGAAGATCGGTTCGTTCTTCGCCAGCGGTAAAAATGGGAATGCGATTCGTTGAGTCACGCGTCGCCCCTGTGCGTTGGCAGAATGAGTAAAAGCGGACGTGGGAGTGACATCCCCAATCGCATACACGCCTTTGACATTGGTCTCCCCAAACGAGTTGACCTGCACCCCTGTCCGCGCATCCCACTTAACCCCAGCCTGATCCAGTCCGAGCGACTCTAGATTCCGCACCCGACCGACTGCAACTAAAACCTTGTCCACGTCAGGGATTTGGATTTCCTTCTCGCCTTGTTTCAATGTCAGCGTTTTGGTGGATTCGTTGAACCCTGTTGCCGTCGCGCCATAATACGTTGTAATGCCCTTCTTCTCTATCTCTGGCTGCAACGCCTCAAACACTTCAGGGATATACACCGCCAGCGGACGCGGATCCAGCGCGTACATGGTCACCTTCGCGCCGAGTTTACGGAAGGCAAATGCCATCTCCATGGCAATGACTCCCGCGCCTGCAATCACCAAATGCTTGGGCATATCGCGCAAATCGAACAGCGACTCATTCGTCAACGTGCGTTCCTTCGGCAGACCAGAAATTTCAATCATACGCGGACGCGCTCCCGTGGAGATGACGATATTGTCCGCGCTGATTTTTTTTGTACCGCCTGCTTTCAACGCCACTTCGATTTCTTTCGGCGCGGTGAACTTCGCCATCCCTTCAATGAAGGTGACGTTCTTTAATTGCCGCACTTCTTCGGTTTCTTTATCGCGCAAAGCATCACGTTTGCGGGTCACTTCGCGCAAGGCTTCATCGGGATTCATCCCAGGCTTGAACGTCTTCGCCAAATGGATCAACGTCTTCGATGGCACACAGCCCACATTCGTGCAGTCCCCGCCGACGTGATTGCCTTCGATGAACGCGACCTGCTTACCCAGCCCTGCCAGCCCAATCGCCGCCGTCATCCCGCCCGACCCCGCGCCAATGACGATGGTGTGAAAATGATTTGTCATGATGTGTAAGTTCCTTTGTATACTAAAAACTGACCGCCGACCACCAATTACCAATCTCCAATTACTATTCCCTATTCACTGATAACTATTCACTACTTTTCGCTTCCTTTTTTTTAAACATCCTCGAAAGCACAATACTTACAATAAAGATCGCCACCGAGAATCCCAACGTCACAGGGTTCAACTTTGGGATCGACCCATCGAAACTTTCCACCGAAGCGCCGAAGCCCACAAACGCAATCGTCCCAGGGATGGAGCCGAGCGCCGTCGCCAAAATGAACGCCCAATACTGAATTTTCAAAAAGCCCGCCAAATAACTAACCGCGTCATACGGTAGGAAGATGAAACGCATGGTCATCACCGTCTCGAAACTATTCTCGCGCATTCGCCGCGCATAGCGTTGAATCCAGCCGTCTGAGCCGTCATCTTTCAATAAACCTTCGCCGAAGAATCTCCCCACATAGAACGCAATCGTGGATGAAATATTACTGGCGATGATGGTGTACAACACGCCAAGAATGGGTCCGAAAACAAATCCGCCCGCCAGCGTGAGAATGGTGGACGGAAATAAAATCAACGGGCGCACCGCGTAGAGCAGGATGTAGATCAGCACACCCCACACGCCGTTCTTCATAAAATCCAGCAACTGCTGAACGACTTGCAGAGGGGAGAGTCCGTTTGAGGCGGCGTACCACTGATAGAGGGCAACCAGCCCTACCCAAAAAAGAAGCGCGGCGATCTTTTGTCCATTGCGTTGAATAAAATTTTTCTCCATAAAAATTCCTTTCCTTTTGGAAACAACTCGCATCCCCTTCTTACCAAATTAAAAAACGTTAATCCATTTGTAAGATGTTCTCAATCACACCTGCCCCCTAATTTTTCCTCAATTACATAACTGTCTTTGCTTTTTTAGGTGTGCTAAAATCGCACAGATAATTTTTTTCACAAACGCTCAAACAAATTAGATATAACAATATCACTGTAACCTACAATCCGTATTCATTCTGCCATCCCTGTCCATTCCCAAACAAAATGGCACTCCTGTTCGAAAGGCATGTGAAGATGAACAACACACTTTCCTCCCATCTCCCTCAAGATCGGTTACAGGCAATATCACGCAGTGAAACATTACCAGACCGCGCAACCGGCTCTGCTCTGTTTGCGGACGTTTCAGGATTCACCGCGCTGACCGAAAAACTCAACCGCGAGCTGGGAGCACGGCGTGGGGCAGAGGAAATCTCGCAGCAACTTAACAATGTATTCAACGCCTTGGTGGAGCAAATCCAAAAATATGGCGGCAGTGTCATCAACTTTGCGGGTGATTCCATGACGTGTTGGTTTGAAGGAAACGATGCTTCCTTTGCCATTGCCTGCGCATTTGAACTTCAAATCGCCATGAGCGCCTTCCCTGACCTTGCGCTGAAAATTTCCATCGCCAGCGGTCCTGCGCGAAGAATGATGGTGGGCGATGAGAATATTCAGCTGCTGGATGCGCTCGGCGGCGAGACGTTAACGCGCATGGCTGTGGGGGAACATCTTGCAGGGCGAGGAGAAATTCTGGTGGATGAAGAATCTGCGCGGGTGGCAGACATCCATGAATGGCGCATTGACACCGTAACAGGCTGGCGGTTCGGCGTGGTGCGATCTGCGCCACAGGTGGAAGCAAAAGCCCCCGCCGGGCTGGCAGATATCCCCGTAGAAAAGATCCGTCTGTGGGTGCATCCATTGTTGCGGACAAATGAAACAACGTTCGCGGCGGAGTTCCGCACGGTCACATCCATGTTCGTGCGTTTCAGCGGCATTGACTATGATTCCGAATCCGCGCCTGTGCGGTTAAATGAATATGTGCGTTGGGCACAAAGCATCGTGGCGCGTTACGAAGGTTTTTTGCGCGCGCCGATCATCGGCGACAAAGGCAGTTACCTGCTGATTATTTTTGGCGCGCCCATCGCACACGAAGATGATTCGCGCCGCGCGTTGCGTGCTGCGTTGGCGTTACGCAAACCGTCCTTTGAATTTATCACTGCCACCCAAATTGGAATCGCAACAGGCGTGGTCTGGGCTGGTTTATATGGCGGTGAAACACGCAAGTCCTACGACTTCATCGGCGACGAAGTAAACCTCGCGGCGCGACTGATGGAAACCGCCGTGCCGGGCGAAATTTTGGTCAGCGGGCGGGTGCAATCAAAGTTAGCGGATGTATTTGAGTTTGGCATGCAGCGTTTACTGAAAGTTAAAGGCAAAAGCGAAGAAATTCCCGTCTTTGCCGTGTTGGAAGAACATCGTCGGCGCGGAATCCGTATACAAGAACCCGCATATTATCTTCCGATGGCTGGGCGTCAAGCCGAGTTACAACTAATTCACGAAAAATTGGATTTGACCCTGCAAGGCAATTCGCAGGTCATTGGCATAACAGCGGAAGCGGGATTAGGCAAGTCGCGTCTCGCCGCTGAAGCGATCCGCGCGGCGCAGCGAAAAGGCTTTGTTGGCTATGGCGGTGCATGTCAATCGGATGGAATCAACACGCCATATCTGGCATGGAAACCCATCTGGCAGGCGCTCTTTGATGTTGACCCCGATATGCCGCTCGAAAAGCAAATTCAACGGCTTGCGGATAAAGTCACGCAGTACGCGCCCAACCGTGTGGATGCCATGCCGCTTTTGAGCACAGTGCTGGATTTGCACATCCCTGATAATGATTTCACCCAAAACCTCGAACCAAAGATTCGCCAAAGCGCGTTATATGCTTTGTTTGAAGATTGCCTAAAATCTGCCGCGAAAGAATCGCCGTTATTGATCGTGATCGAAGACCTGCATTGGATCGACGCGCTCTCGCACGACTTATTGGAACAATTGACAAAGACACTGGCGAATTATCCTGTGTGCTTTTTGATGGCGTATCGCCCAACCGAACTGAAACAATTGGAAAGCCTGCCCCAGTTTACCAAAATCGAATTGCGCGAGTTGAACAACGCGGAAGCCGGACAAATCCTCAATGCGAAACTGGTGCAAACTTTTGGAGATGGGGCATCCATCCCAACTGCCTTTGCGGAAAAATTGATGGAACGTTCCCAGGGCAATCCGTTCTATTTGGAAGAACTGCTCAACTACTTACACGACCGCGGACTAGACCCAAGAGATGCAAACGCGCTGGAAAAGATTGAACTGCCCGACAGTTTACACAGTTTGATTCTCAGCCGCATTGACCGCCTGCTGGAACGCGAAAAAATCACGCTCAAAGCGGCGAGCATTATCGGACGGTTGTTCAAAGCGGACTGGTTGCGCGGCTACTATCCAGATTTGGGGGATGCGGTACAGGTTAAAGACAATCTATCCGAACTGGCAGAATTGGACATTACCCCGCTGGATACGCCCGAACCCGAACTGGCGTATTTATTCAAACATATCATCACCCACGAAGTCACCTACGAGAGTCTGCCCTACGCCACGCGCGCCAAACTGCACGAGCAGTTGGCAGCTTATTTGGAACAGACCTATCCCAATGCGTTACCACTGGAAGCGCTTGCTTTTCATTATGAACACAGCAGCAACACCGTCAAGAAAATCGAATACCTGAAAAAAGCAGGCGAAGCGGCTCAGGGGAATTTTGCCAATGATGCCGCGCTGGCATACTACCGCAAATTATTGCCCTTGCTTCAAGATTCTCTTTCACGTGCGCAAATCCATCTCGAACTCGGAACAATTTTTGAACTGACTGGCAACTATGCCGAATCTGAACGCGAGAACCGCGCCGCACTAGCGTCTGCCCATGATGATTTGTCTCAGCAATCTGCAGCTTTGTTCGCCTTGGGTAAGGTGAATCGCATGTGGACACATAGCGAAGCCGCACTTGATTGGTTGGCACAAGCAAAAGAAACCTGCACCGCATTAAAAGATACGATTGGCTTAGCCCAGGTATTGATCGAGACTGGCAATGTGTTATGGCTCATGGGCAGGCACGATGAAGCGGTTCATGCGCTTCAGGAAGGTCTTGTGCTGGCACGACAAACTGGTAATAAATTCGAGATGGCACAGGCGCTGAACGGACTAGGGATTGCAGCACATCATGAAAGCAACCATACCGTGGCGCAAGATTTATATGAGGAGAGCCTTGCCCTAAAGCACGAAATTGGGGATAAGGTTGGCATCGCGGCGGCGCTCAATAATCTGGCATCTCTAGCATACCAACAAGGGCAATATCCCCAAGCACGAGCCCTACAGGAAGAGAGCATCAACCTAAAACGCATGATCGGCGACAAACACGGACTGGCGCTTTCGCTCGGCAATTTAGGAAATGCCATATATGTTCAAGGCGACGCGTCTACAGCATGGGCATTGCAGGAAGAAAGCCTAAGCCTGCGACGCGAGATAGGCGACAAACGCGGATTGGCAATTTCACTCGTTAATTTTGGAAATATGGCATTTATGCAAGGAGACTTAATTGCAGCACGGAGATTTGACGAGGAAAGTTTGAGTCTGTTCCGCGAGGTTGGGCATAAGTACGGCATCTTGAATGCACTCAACAACCTGGGGACCGTAACACTGGCGCAAGACGATCTCCCCACAGCGCGTGCAATTTATGAAGAAGGGCTGTCAATGAGTCAGGAAATGAACAGCAAAAACGAGATAGGATATTTTCTGCTCGGGCTTGGAGAAACAAACCTGCGCGAAAACAAACCTGAAGCGCGCAAATACATAATAGACAGTTTAAGCTTACGCCAGGAATCTGACGAGCAGTGGGAGCAAACATCCAGCCTTGTTGGGGTGGCGGCATTGGCGCTTCAGGATAATAATCCGCTGTTTGCTGCACAACTATTAGGCACAGTAGATTCCGCGCTTAAGGCTCTCAAAGTGATGATGGAAGCCGAAGTCATGTACATTCATAAGCGAACGCTCTCCGCTGTGCAAGAACAATTAAGCGCAGCCGCGTTCCAATCTGCGTGGGAGGAGGGCAGTGCGTGGAGTTTGGAAGAAGCGGTGAGGAAAGTATTGAAGGAAAACACATGACATCTTTATCGCCGAAAGAACTGGCATATTTTTGGAAACAAGCATCCCTGATGACTGGGGCTGTTGAACACGAAACGACCCAGGACAGTTTATCGTTCTTCAAGCGGCTTGCCAAAACACCTGCTCTATTAGATCAATGGGCAAGCGAAGTCACGCTTCAAGCAGGCGAAGTTCTCTTTGATGAAGGCGAAAGCGGCGAAGCCCTGTACCTTATTTTGGATGGAAAAACTGCGGTCATTACCGATCGCGCAGAACGTCCCAACTTGATTGCAGTGCGCGGCGCAGGGGAGATTATCGGTGAGATGGCTCTGGTTGAGGGGCGTCCGCGTATGGCAACGGTTGCGGCATTATCACCTGCGCGTTTGCTCTGTATCAACAAAGTAGGATTCAACCAATTGATTCAATCCAAGCCAGAATTTGGACTGGAGTTAATGCGCATCCTAAGCAACCGTCTGCGGGCAGAAACCCACCGCCAAGCCCAACCCGCTCCAAAAGAGGAACCGCGCGATACATTAACCGGAGTTCACACACGCGCAACTTTCGACCAATCTCTATCCAAAATGCACCAACGCGGGAAGAACTTTTCGCTCCTGATGCTGGATCTGGATCACTTTAAAAGCATCAACGATGGTTTTGGTCACGCGCGCGGGGATGAAGCCTTGAAAGAGTTTGCACAACGCACACAAAGTGCCCTGCGAGAGGAAGACCTGTTATTCCGTTATGGGGGCGATGAGTTTTGCGTGTTACTGCCGGAGATCGATGCAGAGCAGGCAACCTCCATTGCACAGCGTATTTTAAATGCAGTACGGGAAACACCCCTGCCCGGCACTCCCCCGCTTACCCTTACCCTTAGTATTGGTGCAGCAAGTTTTTCAGCAGATATGGAAGAACCAGCAACAATGGAAGACCTGCTAAAGGTAGCAGATCGACGCGCCTATCAAGCCAAACGGGCAGGACGCGCCCGCGTCGTCGGCTCATTTGAACCTGTTGTTGAATCCTCTCGTGAAGACGACTCTGCGCCGGAAATTTCACGCCTCATTGATCGTGAAAAGGCATTGGAAACCATGCGGGGCTTTTTTGATGAACTGGAAATTATGCGGCATGGCGGGATATGGGTACGCGGTGATCTCGGTTGCGGTCAATCCCGCTTCCTGCGTGAGATAGCGGCACATGCGCGCTTGAGAAATTATGCTGTATTTTTCCTATCTGGGATGCCGGAGCTACAAAAGGAATCGTATGGTGTGGTAAGAGTTGCTCACGAATCGCAAACAGATATCACCAATGTATGGACACATCCTGTTAACCCAACACCACTCGCTGAAGCGCTCACAATTACACTCCCACCTTTTGTAGTAGAACGCCAAAACCACGGCGTATTAATCGTACTGGACAATGTAGATTGGGTTGACCCTGCCACTTGCAGCGGTTTACAACAACTGGTCCAGACCCATTTTATTTTCCCCATTGGCTTGGCGTACGCTGGGGCAACAAAAAGCATATTGGCAGATGATATTAATCAAACAGAAATTAAGTTATCTCCGCTTACCGCTCACGGCGTTCAACTCTGGCTGCGTCACAATGTGGGCTGGGATGCGCCGCAAGACTTTGTTCAATGGTTATATCAATCCACTGACGGTAAACCTGCGCTCCTACAAAAAGAAGTGGCACAGCTGGTTGAATCTGGCAAACTTACGCTAACTTCCGATGGATGGTCTGCAAATTACTAAAAACCAAGTGGAGGTCGCCTGGACAAAACCAGCGAGGTGATTCGCAGGAATATCCAATCCCCTCATTTGGCAGAGGCGCTGCAACAGAGACCAAAATTAATGCAAATTACGATGTAATGGGGTAATCAACATTCCATTAACTTAATAAAACAACCTGCGCATTTGAGCATGGCAGGTTGTCAACATCTGGTTGGCTAAGGTTAAGGCGCATCAAGCTAAGTAGTTGGTCGAAAACAATTAGAATTCCGTCATTGCCTGTACCGTGCGCAGGCACGCGTGCGAGCCACGCTCTTTGTGGCGAAGCAATCCCGGGAAACGTGAGCAAGATTGCTTCGTCGGGACACTTGCCCAGTACGCAAGTGCTGGGAGAGCACCCTCCTCGCAATGACGATGTTCTTTTTATATTTTAATTCGACCGACTACTTAGAACCTATTAACTCATCCAAGCAGAATTCGTAGTACTGGAACTGAATTTACTACTCAGATGCTTCTTCTTTCTTATTTTTCTTTGCTTTTTTTTCTTTCTCTTCTTTCTTTTCTTTCTTCGGCTCTTTCTTTTTCTTCTCACCCCAAGCATAGATGTTATCAACAGGGATCTTCAAAGTGTAATTCTTCTTTTTGATAGCAGGAGATTTCACATCTACCAATACAATGCAATCATCCGCCAATTCCTCAAATGTTCCGTCGACAACAATTCCTGCAAGGACCAGGGAAATTTGGTCCCCTTTACTAAGATTTCGAAAATGCTCAAGCGCAGTAGTCATGATGAATTAATCCTTTCAGAAGAAGTATTTTATGGTGGATGTAACGGAATAGTGAAACATTTAAGGAGAATTTAACATAAGTAAAAAAGGGGGTGAGGGTAATTTTTAAGGATGGAGCGAAACAGACTCGCGCGCTCGAAAGCCGAAAAGCAGGTGATTGGTTTGGTCTTGAATCATTCCAAAAAATACACGCCCTCTACGTACGCCACAGGAATCAGATTCAACTTCCCCTGCGCTGTCCACGAGAAGAAGGTACATTCCTTGTTGAAGTCAACGATTTCTTATGCAGTCAATTCATTGGTTCGTTCGAGTGTGGTCATTCGTTCTCACTTTTTGATATCGTAGGGGTGACCCGTCCAGGTCGTAAATAACTTTGGAATACAAAGAAGGGTCGCCCTGATTGGCGGGTTATATTGTTGCCACAGGGCGACCCTTCTTTGAAGCAATAAGGTTTATGTTTAACCTGGACGGGTCGCCCCTACTTGTGTAAATTCCTCGCCGCCACAAAACTCAGACCCTTCTCCGTCAAAGCCCACGCGGTGCGATTGCAGGCATCCACTTTATCGAGATAATTTTGGAGCAGATTGTCCCAATCGCCGCTGGCAATGACTTCATCTTTTGCGCGGAAATAATCCAGCACATCCGAAAGGTGAGCACGGGTCACGTCCACTTCGGGGTCGCCGCCTTCGTGTTTCGCAGCGATGTTCGCCACACGCGCAGCAACGTCCACGAGTTCGGCGCGGCGGTTGTACGGTTGAATGACGATGTTCTTCTGCGGCTCGGTGATGTGATGTTCAAAACGCACGACCTGCTCAAATCCCAGCGCCTTACGAAAATCCGCGCTCAGTTCCATCGTCTCGTTGTTGATCGAGTTCGACCAGTTGAAACCGATCAGCGGACTCGTCCCATCGTCACGGCTGAACAACTTCGCCATCGTCATGATCCACAGCGCGTTGTAGGGATTATCCGAGCCGAAGAAAACGCTGATCTTAAATTGAATATCCACGCCGAGTTTGTAAAGCATGAAACCGAGCAAGATCGTGCCTGCGTTGAAATTCAAAACATGCTGCACACCATAGTTGGTGTAGTAATACAAGAATTCATCGAGCCATTGCAATGCATGTTCGTTCGGTTGCCCGATACCGCCAAAATAGCCCGTAATCGTCTCTGCGCCGCCGAGGTGCGGGTTCGAGCCATCCGTGCCTTTCGTATCGAGCGTTTCCACGAACGACGCGCCAATAATATCCAATGCGGCAACAATCGCAGGCAGGTCGCCATCCGCTTCAGATTCTTTCATCTTACGCACAGCGATGTATCGTCCAGGCATGAGCGTCTTGTTCGCAATTGCCTGCTCCGCCATGACACGAATCCACGGGAAGTATTGCAAAGCGGATACTTCGAGCGTGACAGCGTTCTCATCCATAAATTGGATTTGCTTCGCCGCTTCGCCCTTAACCTTTTGCCTGTATTCTGCAACCGAGATGAATGCGCCGCTGTCACGTTGTTCGATGAGCCAGTTGAGGTCTTTGATGTATTCAGGCGCTTTAGCTTGCACCTGTTTAAAGAGATTTTCCAGCTTGCGCGATTCGCGGTGTTTGCGGTTGATCTCTTCAGGTGTACCATACTTGGCAACCACATCGAAGAAGTTCTTCATCACGCGCGAATTCGGGTCGAGCAAAACAGAGTTGACAGAGTCCAGCAGGTTGGGATTAATTTTTAGGAGAGATTGGGTATTCATTCATTATCCTTTCATAAATTACAGATTGCCGATTTCGTTAGTAATTGGAGATTAGAGCATCTTCAACAACTCATCATACTCTTCATCAGGCATTCCGAACCAATTCTCTTTGGCAGGGAAGGTCTTCTCGGTCACTTCTTTGACGTAGCCATTCAACCCTTCACGAATCACCGCACCCGCATCTGCAAAGACTTTTGCCATGCGCGGCTTGAATTTGGGATACAGAGCAAAGGCATCATGATAGATGAGTAATTGTCCATGCGCCCCCAACCCTGAACCCAGCGACATGATGATGGCATTCTTTGCGCGTTCGGTGATGAGTTGACATAATCGATCAGGGACGAGTTCGAGCAAAATGCAGAACGCGCCTGCTTCTTCGAGCGCCTTCGCATCGTCCACGATCTTCTTTGCCAGCGTGGCTGACTTTCCCTGTAACTTGAACCCGCCCAGAGCGGAGACAGATTGAGGCGTGAGTCCCAAATGACCGATGGCGGGAATGCCCGCATCCACGATCCCCTTGATGCGATCCGCCATCGCCGCGCCGCCTTCGAGTTTGATACAGTCGCAGCCTGCTTCTGCCATGAATCTGCCCGCATTGCGAATCGCGGATTCGACACTCGGTTGATAGCTCATGTATGGCATATCGCCAACCAGCCAAACGTTTGGCGCACCACGCCGAACCGCCGCGGCGTGACGGATCATGTCGTCCATTGTGACGGGCAGGGTCGAGTCGTAGCCGAGCATGGTCATGCCGAGGCTGTCGCCAACGAGGATCATGTCCACGCCTGCCTGGTCTTGCATAGTTGCAGTTGGGTAGTCGTAGCAGGTGAGCCAGGTGATGGGCTTGCCCTCCGCCGCTTTTTGATAGAGAGCGGGCAAAGTCATTTTCTTGCGCGGTTCAGTCATTTGTTCCTCCGTGTGCAAATTTTTATCGCATCGCACATGGAGTCAAAAGTCCCAGACTTTTGCAAGTTCAACGGAAGAAGTCGCTCACTCCGGCTTACTCCAACGGCAATGCGGTTGTAGACTTGACTTCGGTAAACACTAAACTTGTGTGAATGCGCGAAACGCCAGGGATGGGTGTGAGGCGGTCAACGACAAAGCGTTCGAGGTCTTTACGGTTGCGAAGGACAACTTTCAGCAGATAGTCATATTCGCCAGTAATATGATGACACTCCAGCACTTCGGGCATCTTCTGCATCAGCTTGCGGAACTTATCCACTTGTTCGTATTGGTGCATCTGCATGGCAATGTGGATGAAACACAGCAGGTCGTAGCCAGCTTTCTCACGATCTACAACGGCGGTGTATTGGCGGATGTAGCTATCCTTTTCGAGGCGTTTCAAGCGTGAGTGAGTAGCGGGCGGCGAGAGGCTGATCTGGCGGGCGAGTTGCACGTTACTCAAACGTCCATCTGCTTGAAGCGCACGCAAGAGGGCTTTATCCACACGGTCTAACGCAAGGCTCTTAGAATTTTTTATCATAGAAAAATCTCTAATTCAATAGAAATTCGATATTTTTATAAAAAAACAAAATAAAAATTAAAAATAACTCATTCAATAATAAACAAAATTTCAAAAAATATGGTTTCAAAGTATTCTAACAGAACAAACTATATGGCATAGTACTCCCCCGAGTCATTTTTGTCAGTAAATATCATTACATGCCCCTTATGGCTTTCTCAAAGTAGGTTGGCAAATATTAAACAAAGAGCAAAAGACTTAATGCAAATTACGCCAACGGGGCGAATGACGCGAAAAAAAATATATGCGTCATTTGCCTTTTTTCGCACTTTTCGTATTAAGGTCTTAAGACATTGAGAAAGCCTTGACATGCCCCTTCTTTAGCATACGCATGGAATTTATGCGTATGCTAAAATACATTTAAGGTTTTATTTAATTAATTGAAAAAAGTAGCCCACCTTCAGTCGTTTGACAAGATCAAGGTCCTCTCTGACCCGCGCCGGTTGGATATTTTGCGCCTACTCATGGCGGCTCCTGCCACGCTAACCATGCTTGCGCAGACGATGAAGCAATCCCCTGCCTGGGTGCGGCACCATATTTTGGCGCTTGGGGCAGTCGGGCTGATCGAGATCGGTGAAATTCGCAAAACAGGCAAAGTGCAGGAGAAGTTTTACCGCGCCAAGGCAGATGCGCTTCTAGTGCAAGAAGTTATTCTGCCAAAAAGCAAAAATCCCACAATCATTTTTTCAGGCAGTCATGATATTGCGCTTGAACAGGTGAGTGAATTCCTTGTAAAGCATGTCAACTTGCTTAGTCTGCCTGTCGGTTCGCTGGATGGATTGGTGAACTTGCGGCAGGGGCTGTGCCAGATAAGCGGATCACATCTGTTGGATGAGAGCGGTGAATACAATACGCCTTTTGTAAAGCGTCTCTTTCCTGATCGAAGGGTGGAAATTATTACACTGGCATATCGCACACAGGGGTTGATGATCGCGAGCGGGAATCCCAAAGGCATAAAAAAACTAGCGGATATCGCCAGACCTAATGTCCATTTTGTGAATCGCAACCCCGGTTCTGGTACGCGTCTATGGTTGGACGCTGAATTGCGTAAACAAAAAATTCCAGTGGAGAAAATAACCGGGTACGAGCATCAGGTCAAAACACATAGCGAGGCGGCGAATTTAGTCATCCAAAATAAGGTGGATGTATCTCTTGGTTTGCAAGCGGCGGCGCATCAAAGCGGGTTGGATTTCATTCCGCTTTTTGAAGAACGCTACGACCTTGTGCTGCCGTACGAGCAGGAGGCGAACCTCAGCCCAGTTCTGGAATATATTCAAACGGCGAGGTTCCGTAAAATGCTGGCATCGCTGACTGGCTATAACACAAGTCATAGCGGCGAGACCGTTGCTGTATAATTTTTTTGGTATTTTCAATTAAGTTATTACTTAATTGATTATCACATCATTCGAAAAGGAAAAGAAAAATGAAACAAACAAAAATCAACATCCTCTTATGTTTTTTACTTGTCTTCTCGTTGACATTGGCAGCCTGTGGCGCTTCTCCAACCGAGAGCGCTCCTCCTGTAGCGACAGAGGCGCCTGCAACCGAAGAGACTGCCGCCACTGAAGCCCCCACCGAAGTTGCCGCTCCTGCCAACCCAAACATTATTCTTGCCACTACCACCTCCACCCAAGACTCTGGCTTGCTCGATATTCTCGTACCCTTATTTGAAGAACAATCGGGCTATACCGTGCAGACGATTGCCGTCGGTTCGGGTGAAGCGATGAAGATGGGCGAAGAAGGCAATGCCGATGTATTACTCGTTCATGCACCTGCTTCAGAAGTGGCATTCATGGACGCGGGTCACGGATCCGATCGTTACCTCGTCATGCACAATGACTTTGTGATCGTTGGTCCCGCCACCGACCCTGCTGGCATTAAGGGCATGGCAACTGCCGCCGAAGCCTTCACCGCCATTTTCAATTCAGGCGCAGAATTCATTACCCGTGGCGATGACTCGGGGACACACAAGAAAGAACTCGCACTGTGGAAAGCCACCGCACTCGACCCAGCCGGGCAGGCATGGTATGTTGAAACAGGTCAGGGTATGGGCGCTTCGATGATCGTTGCTTCGGAGAAGGGTGCCTACATTCTCACAGACCGCGCAACCTATCTCGCCAACAAGGATAATTACGAACTCGAAATTTTGGTGGAAGGCGAATCTGGTTTGCTGAACATTTACCATGTCATTACGGTCAACCCCGAGAAATCTGACCAGATCAACTACGAAGGCGGGCTTGCATTCGCCAACTTTATGGTTGATGCCGCTACGCAAGCAGTCATTGGCGAATTCGGCGTGGATAAATACGGTGCGCCGCTCTTCTTCCCCGATGCTGGCAAAGACCCTGCAGAACTCGGTCTGGATAGTTAATTTCTCACGATGCTTTAAACTGGGGACGGCTTCTTGTAAGCCGTCCCTTTTATATATAATGAAACAGCTACTTCATGCGTTGCATGGGTTTATTGAAATCTTATGATCTTTGATCCTGAAATCTTTGAAATCACCTCTCTCTCTTTACAAGTATCCACACTGGCTACTTTGATCAGCCTTCTGATCGGCTTGCCGTTTGGCACGTGGCTGGCACTCGGAAAATTTCGCGGTCGCTCGTTTCTATTGAGCATTGTCAACACGGGTATGGCATTGCCGCCGGTGGTTGTGGGCTTGGTGGTGGCAATGAGTCTCTGGCGCAGCGGTCCGTTTGGCGATCTGCGCCTGATCTATACCCCGTGGGCAATCATCATTGCGCAGACGGTGATCTCGGCGCCAGTGGTGATGGGGTTAACCGCGGCGGCACTCGAAGCACTGGACCCGCGTTTGCAGCAACAACTCCTGGGACTCGGCGCTTCGCGACTCCAGATGGTCTGGCACCTGTGGCGGGAGGCTCGTCTGCCGCTGTTGGCGGCGTTGATGGCAGGCTTCGGCTCGGTCATTTCGGAGGTGGGTGCATCCATGATGGTGGGAGGGAACATCCGTGGGCAGACGCGGGTTTTGACTACGGCAATCGTGTTGGAAACATCCAAAGGTGAGTTCGATAAAGCGCTGGCGCTTTCTGCATTACTGCTTGTGATTACCTACCTCATCAACCTTGCGTTGACGTCGATTCAGCAAAAAGGGGGGCGCAAATGATCTCGATTAAAAATCTGCTCGTTCAGCGTAACAAACGCGATGTTCTCAGAATAAAAACGCTTGAGATTCAAAAAGGAGAAACGCTAGCTGTAGTAGGACCGAACGGAGCCGGGAAAAGCACCTTTTTGCTGGCGTTGGCGTACTTGCTTAAAGCAACAAGCGGCGAGATTCTTTTGCATGGAAAACAGCAAAAGGAATGGAACGAACTCGAATATCGTCGCAAGATCGCCTTTGTCTTTCAAGACCCGCTGCTGATGGATATGTCTGTGCGTGAAAACATTGGGTTGGGGTTGAAGTTCCGCAAGATGGATAAAAAAGAAACCATCGAACGAATTGATAAGTGGGCAACCGCCATGGGCGTGGAAAAACTATTGGAGCGCAGAGCCAACCAACTCTCGGGGGGTGAGGCGCAGCGCGTCAGTTTGGCGCGGGCGTTTGTCCTCGATCCCGAACTGCTTTTGATGGATGAACCGTTTTCAGCCGTCGACCCGCAAACGCGCGAAAAATTACTAGAAGACCTTTCACGTGTGCTGGCGGAGCATCATCGCACCACCATTTTTGTGACTCACAATTTAAAAGAAGCAGCTCAGTTTGGTGATCGGGTGGCGGTGATGATCGGCGGCGAGTTAAAGCAAGCTGGTACGCCAAAGCAAATAAAGGAAAACCCTGCTGACCCCAGTGTGAGCGATTTTTTGCGAGGGCTGTAAAAATGCGCGGTTTGTGACCGCGCTGGGTATAATCGAATTGTTTTAATTTTCGATGTAACGAGCCAAGCCCATGCCTGAATTCCTTCAATTGCTCCCTCCCGAAGCAGCGCGCACCTTATTATTCTCCAACCTTCCTGACCCGAAAATCAAGTATGAAAAAATAGAAACAGCCTCATCACTTGGACGAGTGATCGCTGAAGATATTTTTGCGCCGCATTCGCTGCCGGAGTTTTTACGCTCCACTGTGGATGGGTATGCCGTGCGAGCGCGTGATACCTTTGGCGCATCTGACTCGATGCCAGCTTACTTGACCTTGGTGGATGAAATTCCAATGGGAAGCGCGCCATCACAAAGAATCGACTCCGGTCAATGCGGATTGATCCACACCGGCGGAATGCTTCCGCCCGGGGCAGATGCAGTGGTGATGCTGGAAAATACGCAGGTTGTCCTCGGTGGCGATCAGCCAATACCGGGCAGTGAAATAGAAATTTTCCGCGCCGTTGCTGATGGTGAAAATGTCATTCAGATCGGCGAAGATGTGAAATCGGGATCTGTCATTTTGAAAGGCGGCAGTCGCATCCGCCCGGCAGAAGTGGGTGGATTGATGGCTTTGGGCATTACACAGCTTTCGGTTGCAGTGAAACCCAAAGTGGGGTTGATCTCTTCGGGGGATGAAATCATTGACCCATTCAAACAGACTCAGCCAGGGCAGGTTCGGGATATCAACGCATACACCCTAGCATCTTTGGTAACAAAGACCGGCGGCGAACCCATTTTGTACGGCATTGTTCCAGATATACGTGCTGACTTGGAATCGACGGCACGCCGCGCTTTGAATGAATGCGATGTGGTGGTCATCACCGCTGGTTCCTCTGCCAGTACCCGCGACATGACCGCGGATGTGATCGCCTCGCTGGGCGCGCCTGGCGTTTTGGTTCATGGAATCAATACCCGTCCGGGCAAACCGACCATCCTTGGGGTGTGCAATGGCAAAGCCGTGATCGGGCTGCCGGGCAACCCGGTCAGCGCTTTGGTAAATGGATATTTGTTCGTTATGCCGATCATCGAGAAACTACTCGTTGAAACGCCCCGCCCTCGTCCGGTTGTAGCTGCCAAACTGACGGTTAACCTGCCCTCGCAAGCCGGACGCGAAGATTGGATTCCCGTAAAACTTATTTCACAATCGGGGAAGGCTCAAACCTATCACGCCGAACCCATCTTTGGCAAAAGCAACCTAATATTTACACTCACATCTGCCGATGGTCTTTTACGCATTCCACCTGATGTAACAGGATACGGAGCCGGAGAGACAGCGGAAGTCGTTCTGTTCTAAAATTTACAGCAACCTTTGCAAATGACGGAGACCAATAATGTCCATCTACCTTCATGATATTCCGCTGTCTACAGCGCAAAATCACTTAAGAACATCGTTGGAGGAAGCCGGCTTATGGCGGGTGCTTGGGTCAGAGACGATTCCACTGGATGAAAACGCGCTGGGGCGCGTCCTTTCCGAGCCGATCTGGGCATCCATTTCTTCCCCGCATTATCACGCCTCCGCCATGGATGGCTTCGCCGTCATCGCCGAAAACACCTCCGGCGCGGGTCCCTCTACGCCGTTGACCTTCCCCATCGAAGCCGAGTCTGCTCATTATGTGGACACAGGCGACCCATTGCCAGAATGGGCGAATGCGGTCATTCCGATTGAAAATGTTGAATCGTTGGATCAAGACAACAACATCACCCCAAACATTCAAAGACCGGCATCCATTCGTATTCGAGCGGCGGTGTCACCGTGGAGTCACATCCGCCCATTGGGAGAGGATATTGTTGCTACGCAATTGGTCTTGCCATCCGGGCATACCCTGCGCCCTGTAGACCTTGGCGCGATTGCCGCATCTGGGCATCAGAGCATTCAAGTAGCGCGCAAACCAAAAGTTGCCATCCTGCCAACCGGCACTGAACTGGTTCCGATCGGCTCGAAACTAAAATCAGGCGATATTCTGGAATACAACTCGCTGGTACTGGCGGCACAAATCAAAACCATGGGCGGCGACCCAACCCGCTACCCGATCACAAAAGATGACTTTGATGTGATCTGCAAAAATGTCGCAGACGCGGCGCAAGACCACGACCTGATCTTATTGAATGCCGGTTCCTCGGCAGGCATGGAAGATTTTTCTGCCAAGGTGGTTGAGACGTTGGGACAACTTTTAGTGCATGGGGTTGCTGTGCGCCCGGGTCACCCCGTAATTCTCGGTATTATAGACCAACACGGAAAAAAAGTTCCCATCGTGGGCGTACCAGGCTACCCCGTCTCTGCCGCGCTCACCAACGACATCTTTGTCGAACCGCTTATGGCAAAATGGCTGGGACGGCGTCCGCTGGAACTTCCAACCGAAGAAGCCAAACTAACCCGCAAGATCACCTCCCCCGCCGGTGACGATGATTTCGTCCGCGTGGCGGCGGGCATGGTAGGCGGAAATTTATTAGCCGCCCCGCTCTCCCGTGGAGCAGGCGTCATCACCTCGCTGGTGCAGGCAGATGGTTTGGTCCTTCTGCCATCGGGTGTGCAAGGCATGGAAGCAGGCGGCAAGGTGCAGGTCCGCTTGTACCGAACCAAAAGCGAACTCGAACGCACGATCTTTTGCATCGGCTCACACGACCTGATCCTCGACCTCATGGCGCAATTCCTAACCGAAGCCGATCGCAGGCTGATCTCTGCCAATGCTGGTTCACAAGGCGGCTTGATCTCCGTCAAACGCGGCGAAGCCCACATGGCAGGCACACATCTGCTCGACCCTGAAACGGGTGAATACAACCTCTCCTACATTCGCCGCTTCATACCTGATGTGCCCGTCAAACTCGTCACACTCGCCGGTCGTGAACAAGGTCTGGTCGTGCGCCGTGGAAATCCAAAATCAGTTCACGATCTCAAAGACCTCACCCGCCCCGACGTGCAATTCATCAACCGGCAGCGCGGCTCAGGCACACGCGTTCTGCTCGATTATCACCTCAACCAACTCAATCTATCTGCCGACCAAATCCACGGATATTCTCAAGAAGAATACACGCACCTTGGCGTTGCCGCCGCAGTCGCCTCGGGTCGCGCCACTTGCGGCTTGGTCATCGCCGCCGCCGCACAAGCATTAGACTTGGATTTCATTCCACTTTTTCAGGAACGCTATGATCTGGTCTTCCCCCAGGAATATGCAAACTCACAACTCCTCACGCCTCTCTTCGACCTGTTGGCTGCTCCCCGCTTCAGAGCGGCAATCTCCAAACTGGCAGGCTACGATACCACTCAAACCGGCAATGTCGTTCTGAACGACTGACACGTTCTACAATAACGCAGGCTGTCAGGCGTAAACGGATTTATCCGCTGGTATGTTCAGGTGAAAAAGATCAACTCACAGATTGAGTCAAAATTTGCGGGATAATTTTTGCAATCTCATCCCGCACCCTGCGGAAATCGACCATGTCATCTGTCGCGGCGGGATCGAAAAAACTGTGATGAATACGTTTCCCCTTTCCCAACCAGACTGGGCACTCCTCCGCCGCCGAATCGCAGACCGTGACGACGAGGTCGAAGTCTACGCCTTGAAATTCGTCTGCGCGCTTCGACCTACCCGTATGCCTGATTCCGATTTCTGCGAGCGCTTCCAACGCCTTGGGGTGGATGTACCCCGCAGGCTTCGTACCCGCGCTCACCGCCTGCCACTCCCGGCCCAATCTGGCATTGACAATCGCCTCCGCCATTTGTGATCGGCAGGAATTGCCTGTGCATAAAAATAGAACTTTTTTCATGTTTCAATTCTCCTGAATCGTTTTTTATCACGAAAGAGGAAAGAAAAGATTATGGGCTTGTTAACCATGTCAATTCAGCGGAATCATGCCGCCCGTTCCCTGCGCTTCACCCAGCCAGCCAGTGATTTCAACGGGAGAGGGAATGCGCCCAAAAGAAACCACCTTTTCATTAATCACCAGCCCGGGCGTGGATGTGATGCCATACGCCATGATGTCGGGGTATTCGGTCACTTTGACCACATCTGCCTGCACGTTCATTTCCTCCACAACTTTGCGGGCAACCTGCTCCAGCCGTTTGCAATTGGCGCAGCCTGAACCTAGAATTTTGATGGTTAGCATTTGAAATCTCCTTTAATTTTGAAGTGGCGCAAGTCTTCGACTTGCATTACATGACCAGATTGAACATATAACCCGTCAGAATGATCGCCACGGCAATCACTCCGATAAAAATGGCGATCAGTTGCGGTTTGAGAACACGGCGCAGAATGATGACCTCAGGCAGGCTCAACCCCACGACTGACATCATAAACGCCAGCACCGTTCCAAGCGATGCGCCTTTATCCAGCAGGGCGCTGACGATGGGGATCACGCCCGCTGCATTGGAATACAACGGAATGCCAACCAACACCGAAGCGGGCACACTCCACCAGGCGCTCTTGCCCATGATGCCCGTCAGCGCATCCTGCGGCACATAGCCGTGGATGAACGCACCAATGCCAATGCCAATGATGACGAACCAGAATACCTTGCCGACGATTTCCTTTGTGCTATCCCACGAGCGGCTGATGCGTTCTGTCCATGTCAATTTTTCTTCCAGTTTCAGGTCAATATTGGCGCGTGGTTTGATATCGTATACAAAACCTTCCACATAGCGTTCGAGTTTAAGCCGCCCCAGAATCAGCCCGCTGACTATGCCGATGGTCACGCCGGAGAGCAGGTACAGCCCGGCGATCTTCCAACCGAATAAGCCAATCAGCATCACAAAAGCGACTTCATTCATGAGCGGCGAGGTGATAAGGAAGGAGAAGGTCACACCAAGTGGAATACCCGCCTGCACAAAGCCAATGAATAGCGGAACCGATGAGCAGGAGCAGAACGGCGTAATGGCTCCAAATGCGGCAGCCATGAGGTTGCCAATCCCTTCACCGCGTTTCTCGACCATGGTGCGTACCTTTTGAGTGTTGATGAAAGTTTGCAGGAGCGAAATAACAAAGATCATCCCGCTTAGCAATAGAAAAAGTTTCGGCACATCGTAGAAAAAGAATGCCAGCGATTCACCCAAATGAGAACCTTGCGGCAAGGCGAGTAAGCCATAGGTAAGCCAATCTGCAAAAGGTTGAATGAGGTTGTAGAGAAAAATCCACACCACGGCGGCGAGCGTAACAAATGCCCACGAGCGCAGGTCTGGATTTTTTTGCTGGGGTGTTTGGGTGGGGTTGAGTTGCATGGATGCTTCCTTTATGCAGTTTTGAGGCTTTCCACAGAAATGAGTGCGGGTGTGCAATGCGGACATTCGCAGGAGGGGTAGGTTTCGGCGTTGATGATGGCAGAAACGGTTTCAGCGGAGAGTCCGCTTAGGGTGGCAGAATCAAGAATCAGGTCAAGGTAAGAGGCGTTTTTCAGTCGGTAGTATACATAGCGCCCTTCACGGCGGTCTTGCAAAATATCTGCCTTACGGAGCGCCATCAAATGTTGAGAGATGTATGCCTGCCGCCAGCCAAGCGCGGTTTCGAGGTGACAGACACATGCTTCACCTTTTCCAATGGCAAGCAAAATGGCAATGCGCTGCGGAGAGGCAATGGCGTTCAGGGGAGCGGCTAGTTTTTCGGAAATTTCGGGGATGGATGTCTTTTTCATATTCGTAATTCTGAATATATTGTAGCATATATTCAGAATTACGAATATGACGGCGATAAAAGAACTTTAAATTTCACATCATCAGCCCCCAATTGATGGACCATCGCACTCTGTATTGTGACTTTAGTCACAATACAGAGTGTGATACAAGGCACTAGTTTCAAAAAAAATTAAGCAATACACTATAGCAAGTTGTTGCAAACTATTGCAAACTATTGCAAAACATGGACAATCTCTTAACTGCCAGGCAAGTTCAGGAACTTCTCAACGTAGACCGCACCACGATCTATCGAATGCTCAAGGATGGGCGTTTGACGGGGGTAAAGGTGGGACTGCATTGGCGTTTTTCGTCACGTGAAGTGAACGACATGTTGAGGGGCACATCTCAGATGATGGAACCCACAGCCCCAGTTTTGTTGGATGTTCTGCCGTTACATTGTATGCAGCCTGTTCAGGATGTATTTGCTGAGATCGCCGAAGTTGGCGCGGTAACTACCGACAAAGACGGCAAACCGGTCACCCGTATCAGCAATTCCTGTGATTTCTGCAAACTGATCCTTGGCAGTGACCGTGGTCGGGAGGCTTGTATTCGGTCGTGGCAACAACTTGCAGATCAGAATGAAGCGACTCCCGAATTCACCCCCTGTCATGCTGGTTTGCATTACGCACGCGCCCGCATCGAAGTCAACGGAGAGTTGGTCGCTTTACTGGTGGCAGGTCAATTTTATGGAAAAGCCAGGGATGCACTGGAAGAAGCGAACCGCATCCGGTCTCTCGCCACAACTTACAACATCGACGAATCCTTGCTGGCACAGGCTGCAAAAAAAATACCAAATCTGGATGAACGTAAAGAATCCCAGATCAGTATCTGGCTGGAAAAAGTGGCAAAGACATTCGAACAGATCAGTACAGAACGTTCAAATTTAATGGGTCGTTTACGGCAAATTGCCGAGATGAGTATTTTCGATAATACACTTTCATAATAAGGAGATTTAACATGTCATTCCAATTTGATCAAGAACTCGATTGCAGCGGACTCGCCTGCCCAATGCCGATCTTAAAAACCAAGAAGGCTGTAGATGCACTGCAAACCGGACAGGTTCTAAAGATGGTTGCCACTGATCCAGGCGCCGTTCCCGATGTGCAAGCATGGACATCCAAAACCGGTCAGGAACTGCTCGGACATGAGCAAGACGGACCCAAGTTCACCTTCTACATCAAGAAGATCAAATAAAAAAGTCTGCCGAACGGCGGGCTTTTTTTATTCCTGTGTAATCCACCTAATTCTGATTTGATTTGTCTTTTTCAAAAGGAGTCCTCATGACCGAAAAACTTATCCTCATGTGTACCCACGGACCTGAAGACCCGGAACGCGCCACCATCCCATTCGTGATGGCAACCGCCGCGCAGGCTTCTGATGTGGAAGTGGTACTGGGCTTTCAAGCCAATGGGGTCATGCTGATCACAAAAGGCATTGCCGAGCATGTGTTTGCCTCGGGTTTCCCTCCTCTTAAGGAATTGCTTGATATTTATCTTGAAAGCGGCGGAAAATTTTTAGTTTGTGGTCCTTGTGTCAAATCCCGCCAGATCAACCCTGAAAAAGAATTCATCGAAGGCGCAATGTTGGTCAATGCAGCCACATTTGTAAAAGAGTGTGCCGAAGCTACCAACGTACTTGTCTACTAAAAAAGGAAATCACCATGTCAAAACGTCTCGCCATTATTTCGACCCACGGCAGTTTGGATGCCGCCTACCCCCCACTGATCCTTGCCACTGCCGCCGTCGCCATGGATATGGAAGCGGCGATCTTCTTCACCTTCTACGGGCTTGAGATCATCAAGAAGGGCAATGCCGACAAATTGCAAGTATCGCCCATTGCTAACCCTGCCATGCCCCAGCCCATCCCCGGCATTTCTGTACCGAATATCATCGGCGTGCTGCCCGGCATGACCGCTGTCGCCACCAACATGATGAATGGTTGGATGAAGAAAGCCAATGTTGCCAAACTGAGCGAACTACTCAACATGGCTCAAGAGTTGGATGTACGCATGATCGCCTGCCAAATGTCAATGGATGTGATGGGCATCAAAAAGGAAGAATTGATCGACAGTGTTGAAGTCGCCGGAGCAGCCGCCTTCCTCGAATACGCCAGCGATGATGCTATTGCCCTGTCATTCTAAAAATTATCAACCCTACAAGGAGAATCCTCATGGATAAAGTTTTGATCGTCATGACCAGCGGACCCGATACTCCCCGCCGCTGCGCCACCCCGTTCTTTTTCGCCACCCTCGCGGCGGCGATGGATTATGAAGTGACCATGTTCTTCACTATTGACGGCACCCTGCTGCTCAAAAAAGGCATGGCAGAAACCGTCTTCCCCAAAGAGGGCGGAAAACCGGTCAGCGCATTTATTCAAGATGCCGTTGACGCAGGCGTGAAACTCACCGCTTGCACCGCCTCCACTGAACTGCACGACATCAAGATCGAAGACCTGATGGACGGCGTAAAAATGGTCGGCGGCGCTGCCATGTGGCAGATGGCAGAAGACAGCAAGACCCTTACTTTCTAAAGGAGAAAACCATGTCAGAAGTTCGTGGATGTAACCTACCCGAGGAACTGTACTACCTCGTTGATAAACACGTTTGGGCAAAACCCATGGAAGACGGAACGCTTCGCGTCGGGATGACGGCTGTTGCCGCCAAACTGGCAGGATCCAATCTGGCGGGTGTCACCGTCAAAGCCAAGAACATCGGTCAGGAAATTGCCCAAGGCAAAAGCATGGCAACCGTGGAAAGCAGCAAATTTGTTGGACCCGTCCCCGCACCGGTCACTGGCGTTTTGCTGCGCGGCAACGACCAACTGGCAGCCGACCCCAACATCGTCTCGCGTGACCCATACGGCGAAGGCTGGATCGCAGAACTCAAGCCCGCCAACTGGGAAGGCGACAAAGGCTCACTCGTCACTGGCGCAGAAGGCATTGCCGCCTACCAAGCCAAACTCGAAGCCGACAATATCTCGTGCTCATAGCCGAACCATTCGGCTGGAAAAAATTTTTCCGAGGAGAAAGATATGCCTGAAAATAATGGAAACAACATGCAAGGCAAGGGGGTGTCACGGCGGGATTTCCTAAAACTGTCTGGGCTCTTGGCAACTGCCATGGGTTTCACAGCCCTCCCACCGTTGGAAGAAAGCGGACTCCCCGCGCAACTGAATCAGGTTGCCCAGCCCGCCGAAGTGCTGATGACGCGCGCGTTGGAAACCAAACAGCGCCTGCCCGTGATCTGGCTGAACTTCCAGGATTGCACAGGCTGCACCGAAGCCATTTCGCGCAGCGTCTCTCCCAGCCTGACCAATCTGGTACTCAACACTCTGACCATCGAATACCACGAGACCCTCTCGGCGGCATCCGGTTTTCAGGTGGAAGAAGCCAAGAAACAGGCGATGGAAAAGTACGCCGGTCAATACATTCTCGTCGTTGAAGGCAGCATCCCGCTTGCCAACGACGGCGCGTACTGTGTCATCGGCGGACGCACCGCCCTCGATATTTTGAAGGAAACTGCGGCGGGCGCGGCGGCGATCATCGCCGTCGGAAGCTGCGCCTCCTTCGGCGGCTTGCCCAAGGCTGACCCAAATCCGACCGATGCGAAGGGTGTATGGGAACTCATCACCGATAAACCTGTGGTCAACATCCCTGGCTGCCCTGCCATCCCCGAAGCCACCGCCGGAACCATCGCTCACTTCGCCATCTTCGGCGCACTGCCCGAACTCGACGGCTTGCACCGCCCCAAGACCTTCTATGGCAAAACCGTACATGACCGCTGCCAACGCCGCGCATTCTACGAAGCGGGCAAATTTGCCCTCTCCTTCGATGATGAAGGCGCAAAGCAAGGCTGGTGCTTGTACAAACTCGGCTGCAAAGGTCCCACCACCTACAGCGCCTGTGCCACCATCAAATGGGATCAGGGTCTTTCCTTCCCCATTCAATCGGGTCATCCCTGCCTCGGCTGTACCGAACCGAACTTCTGGGATGGCGGCGGCTTCTATCAGGGTCAATCTGCCCCGTTGGAACGCCCTGCCGCCACCGCTGTCGGCGCGGCACTCGGCGCCGGAGCCGTCCTCGGAATTGGCACCGCACTCGTGAACCAAGCCAAGAAAAAGGCTAAAGGAGAAGCGAAATGAACCCACAAGCAATGCTCGAATTCGCACGCGGACCGTTCTTCTACGCCGCGCTGCTCTTCATGATCTTCGGCTTGGCATACCGCGTTTTCACAGTGGTCGCCCTCGGCTGGAGCAAAGACCGCGTCCCCAACAAAGGCAGTAAAGCCTCGGGCGTAGTCAAAACCTATTTGAAGGCTCTGCTGATCTGGCCCTTCATCCCCTGGGTAAAAAACACATTTGACCGCAATCCACTTATTTACATCGGCGGCGGCTTGTTCCATCTCTCCCTGTTTGTGGTGGTCATCCTCGGCACACCGCACATGCTGGTTTGGAAAAGCCTGAGCGGATTGAGCTGGGCGACCCTGCCCCTCCCCATCGTGGATTGGACTGCCGCGGTCGGCATCATCGCCATGATCATGCTGTTGATCAACCGCCGCATCAACCCCGTACTTCGGCTGATCTCTGGACCCGCAGAGTATCTCTCCTGGTTATTCGTTTTCCTACCGATGGTGACAGGGTACATGATGACCCATCACCTGTGGCTGCCCTACGAAAACCTCTATGCTCTGCACATGCTCTCTGTGGATGTGATGATGATCTGGATCCCCTTGAGCCGTATCTCTCACTTCGTTTTCTACTTCTTCGCCCGCACCATCCACGGCGCAGAATTTGGCAAACGCGGTGTGGCGGTATAGGAGGAAGACATGACTGCTGTAAAACACGCTTACGATACATTTATTCATGAGACGGGCGGCTGGGTGGCTTCGCAATTGGAAGCCTGCACACGCTGCGGCATGTGCGCCGAAGCCTGTCACTTCTATCAGGCAACCGGCAACCCCGAATACGCGCCGGTCTGGAAGGTTGAACTCCTGCGCCGTGCCTACGAACAACGCTTCACCCTCGTGGGCGGCTTCAAGAAGATGATCGGTATTGAAAAAGAGATCACCGACGAAGACCTTTCGCACTGGAGCGAACTCAACTATCACGCCTGCACCGTTTGTAACAAATGCTCGATGGTCTGCCCAATGGGCATTGACCTCGGCTCTCTCCTGCACGGCGTCCGCGCCGGTCTTGCGGCAGCAGATGCCGTACCCGCCGACTTGATGGCTGCGGTCAACAAGCAGGTCAAAGAAGGCAGCCCGCTCGGCATGACAGATTCCGTTTGGGATCAACGCCTCGAATGGGTCGCAGACGAATGGGAAGTGGACATTCCGCGCGATGTGAAGGGCGCCGACACCATGGTCGTCTTCTCCTCCATCGAAGTGATGAAGTTCCCGACCAACGTTGCCGCCATTGCAAAAGTGCTCAACAAGGCTGGCGAAAAATGGACGGTCAGCAGCAAGGCTCGTGAAATCGTCAACTTCGGCTTCTATCAAGGCAGCGAAGAGAACACCAAACTGTTCCTAACCCGCGTGCTCGAAGGCGCAAAAGAACTCGGCGTCAAACGCATTGTCGTGACCGAATGTGGTCATGCCTACGATGCCCTGCGCTGGCATGGCGCGAACTGGCTTCCCGAAGCCAACGATTTCGAGATCATCCACATCACGGGTGTGCTCGGCGAGCTCATCGGCAGCGGACGCATCAAAATTAAACCCGGCGCCTTCGACGGCAACGGAACCATCACCTTCCATGATGCGTGCAAGATCCAACGCAAGGGCGGTCATATTCAGGAACCGCGCGACATTCTCAATGTGCTCGCGCCCAACTCCTTCAAAGAAATGACCCCCAACCGCGAAGAATCTGTGTGTTGCGGTGGTGGCGGTGGTGTGATCGCGGTCAAGGCGGCAGATGAACCCCGCTACGCCGCGTTCCAACTCAAGATCGACCAGGTGAACACCGTCGGCGCGAAAACCGTTGCCATGACCTGCTCGAACTGCCGCCTGCAATTCACCGATGGCGTTGATCATTTCAAACTAGATTGGAAAGTCGCCGGGCTGGCTCAAATGGTAGCTGATGCCCTGGTCGAATAAGGAGGCTTCACATGGCGCAACGAATCGTTGTTGACCCTATTACCCGTATTGAAGGACATCTGCGCATCGAAGCCGAGTTGGATACCAACGGCACGATCAAGCAGGCATACTCATCCGGCACCATGGTGCGCGGCATCGAGCAGATCCTCAAAGGACGCGACCCGCGTGAAGCGTGGGCATTTGCTCAGCGCACTTGCGGCGTCTGCACCACCGTCCATTCTTTCGCATCCATCCGCTCCGTCGAAGATGCGCTCAACATCCAGATCCCCAACGCGGCGAACCTCATCCGCAACTTGATGATCGCCCAGCAATATGTCCACGATCATGTGATGCACTTCTATCACCTGCACGCGCTGGATTGGGTGGATGTAGTGAACGCGCTTCAAGCCGACCCGACAGCGACTGCCGACATCCAGAAATCCATCTCCCCGTGGCCCAATGCTTCACCTGCTTACTTCAAGGATGTGCAAAATAAAGTTAAGGGCATCGTCGATAGCGGACAACTCTCCATCTTTGCCAACGCCTATTGGGGACACCCCGCCTACAAACTGCCTGCTGAAGTGAACCTGCTGGCTGTAGCGCATTATCTCGAAGCGCTCGACGCCCAGAAGACCTTCACCAAAATTCACACCATCTTCGGCGGCAAGAACCCGCACCCGAACTTCGTCGTTGGCGGCGTTCCCATGCCCATTGACCCGAACAGCGACACGGCTCTCAACGCCGAACGCCTGTCCATCATCAAAGACAGCATCGACCGCATGATCCAATTTGTAGACCAGGTTTACATCCCAGATCTGCTCGCGATTGCCCCTTACTATCTGGAATATGCTGGTTTGGGCGAAGGTCTCGGAAACTTCCTCACCTGGGGCGAGTTCCCCGGCACCGACAACCGCGACACCGCTGGTTTCCTCGTGCCGCGCGCTGTCATCATGAACCGCGACCTTTCCCACATCGAAGAACCGAACCCGAAAGACTTCGAACTGATGAAGGAATTCGTGGCTCACTCGTGGTATGAGCAGTCGAAGGGTGATGAAGCGGGTTTACATCCATTTGAAGGCGAGACCAAGTTCAACTTCACCGGTCCAAAGCCGCCGTACGATCAACTCGAAGTGGAACAGAAATACTCCTGGCTCAAGTCGCCGCGTTGGGCAGAGACTCCGATGGAAGTCGGTCCGCTTGCGCGTGTGCTCGCCATGTACGCCGGTGGTCACAAGCAGACGCAAGACCTCACCAACTTCGTTCTCAAGACTCTCGGCGCCCCCCTCGAAGCCGTTTTCTCGACGCTCGGACGCACCGCCGCTCGCGGCATCGAAACCAAGGTCTTCGCCGATTACATGCTCGACACCTACAATGGCTTGATCGATGCCATCAAAGCTGGCGACACTGACACCTTCAACGGTGACAAGTGGGACCCGATGACCTGGCCCTCTCATGCAGAAGGTTTTGGCTACATGGAAGCGCCGCGCGGCGCTCTTGGTCACTGGTGTGTGATCGACAACGGCAAACTCTCCAACTACCAGATGGTTGTTCCCACCACCTGGAACGGCTCGCCCCGCGACCACAAGGGTCAGGCTGGCGCGTACGAAATGTCGTTGGTCGGCACTCCGCTTGCCAAGCCGAATGAACCGCTGGAGATCCTGCGCACCATCCACTCGTTCGATCCCTGCATGGCGTGCGCCATCCACATGGTCGACGCGGACGGCAACGATGTCGCCGAAGTTGCCACAGGCATGAACGTCTGTATTAGCTAGTTATATATTACAAATCGTGACCTCCAACTTTTGAGCTGGAGGTCACGACCCAATTTTACAAATTCAATTCGTCATCTACACTCTATTGGTAGCTAATTATGAATCCAACATCCACCCCCGAAAAAACTTCCATCATAAAAAATTTCGCACCCGGTTGGTTCGCCTCGGTTATGGGAACGGCGGTTATTGTCGTCGCGCTCTTCGTATTTCAAAGCATTTTTCCATTCGCAAAAGCCCTGCAATCCTTCTTTCTATTCACTGCCATTGTTCTGTTTCTAGTCCTCATTGTCCCATGGACGCTGCGCTGGTTCCTGCATCCAGCCGATGTACGTCACGACTTAAACCATCCTGTATCAGCGGCATTTTTCCCCACCATGCCTATTTCGCTGCTTGTCATTGCAATTGCGCTCGAAAAGGTTGGTACCTCTTTTATTGAAGAGAATATACTTTGGGGTATTTTGCAAGTTTTGTGGATAATCGGCACAAGCGGAATATTGATCTTTGCCTTGAGCATTCTCAACACCTTCTTTCATAAATCAGAAGTGCAGTGGGAGACTTCAACGCTTGGCTGGCTGATTCCGCCCGTTTCGACGCTGCTGGTCCCTGTCCTTGGGGCTAGTTTAGCGGTGCATTTTAATGGAACGACCCTGGGGGCAATAAACCTCATGACCAGCCTGATCTTCACCGGCTTTGGCAGCCTGCTCTTCATTCTAGTCATGGCGTTGGTCTTTATCCGCTACATTTTTCATCCCATACCGCCATCCCATCTTGCGCCAACCTTATGGGTGGGCATTGCTCCAACTTCGATCTTGACGATCCTGGCATTAAGAATGTCCAAACCTTTGGTCTTGTTCTTTCAAGCGCCTGCCGAGGTTGAACAAATATTAACATTTCTTTCAAAACCAATTGGCGTTATGCTTTGGGGGTTTGCTTTGTTTTGGTTCCTGCTGGCGCTGGTAGTCACGTTGGGCGTTCACCAAAAATCACCCCTTCCCTTTGCGCTCAGTTGGTGGGCATTCGTATTCCCAGTTGGCGCTTTTGTGGTTGCAACGGGTGTGCTTTATCAGGCAATTCCGCTGGCTTTTTTCCAGTGGATCGGGATAACTGTGCTGGCGCTTCTATTGATCCTTTGGGCGGTTGTTGCAGTCAACACAATCATCGGTGTTTGGCGCGGTAGTATATTTAAGCCCCATACCCCGGCAAAACGCTGATTTAATTTTTAGCACTTCAACCCAAAATCCACCTACCGTAAAGCGGAGATTTACATGGACACAAAAGATACTGGTCGCAAGATCGTGCTCGGACTTGGTAACACATTGAATAAAGATGAAGGCTTGGGGGTCTTCGCAGTCAGCGCCCTCGAATCTCATCTGAAAGAAACACTGGGAAGCGACACCGAGATCGAATTTCTCGATGGCGGCGCACTGGGACTAAACCTTCTGCCTTGGGTGGAGGAATGTTCCCACCTGCTTGTTTTGGATTCGATGATCTCGCGTTTCTCCGTTCCGGGTCAGGTGATGGAACTGGCGAAGGATGAAATTCCGCTCTACCGCAATATCAAAATGTCTGATCACCAGATCACCTTTCAAGAAGTGCTTGGGCTGGCAAAGTTCCGCGATAAATTCCCCGAACACCTGCATTTAGTCGGCGCGCAGCCTGTGGATATGTCCATTGGCTACGGGATCAGCCCGGAGATCGAAGCGGTCATGCCGGAGATCGTTCAACGCGCTGAACGGGTCTTGCGTGAATGGAAGTTGATCGTTTAAGAAAAGAGACAAAATGAAAATCGCATTTCCAACCGATGATGGCAAAACCATCAGCCCGCATTTTGGGCGGGCGCCCTATTATCTGATCGCCATATTGGAAGAAGGCTCTGAGCCGCGCTTCGAGCAGAGGGAAAAGTCGTATCATGGTTCTGAAGAACATGGTCATCACGACGAGCATGAGCACAATCATCACAGAGACCATTCCGATATGTTCGCGCCGTTATCAGATTGTCAGGTTCTCATTGCTGGCGGCATGGGCTCCCCCGCTCATGACCACGCCCTTTCCATGGGCTTGCAGGTAATTTTGCCCGCAGAAAAAAACATTGAAACCGCGCTTGCCATGTTCCAACGTGGCGAGTTGAAATCAGACCCTCGCCGGATTCACAATCACGGGCAGGGCAACATTCATCTTGCATAGGAGTTTCCTCATGAAATGCTATTTCCTCGATAAAGTCAGTTGGCAGCACAGTCAGGCGTTGTATCACGCCGCCGCCTATCTCGGACGCGAAGCGCTCTTCATCCTGCGCCCATCCACACCGTATGTATGTATTGGAAACCATCAGGACGCCGATCAGGAGATCGACCTGGCGTTTGCCGCAGCCAACAATATTCCGGTCATTCGCCGCGAAGTCGGTGGCGGAGCGGTCTACCTTGACGGCGAGCAGTTGTTCTATCAACTAATCCTCAAAGCCGACCGCCCCGGTCTGGTGATGGATAAAGGCGAGTTCTATCGTCAGTACCTTCAACCTGTGATCGATACCTACCGTGCCTTTGGCGTGAATGCTGAGTTCAAACCCGTCAACGACATCATCGCCAACGGACGTAAAGTTTCAGGCAACGGCGCGGCAGAGATCGAAGGGATGCTCATCCTCGTCGGCAATTTCATCATGGATTTCAACTATGAAATGATGTCCAAGAGTCTGCGCGTGCCCGATGAAAAATTCCGCGACAAAGTTTACAAGACCTTGCAGGAAAACCTGAGCACCATGAAACGCGAGACAGGCAGTGTCCCTTCCACCGAAGCCCTGATGCTCGACCTTGTTCAACGCTACGAACCATTACTCGGTAAAATGGAGATCGTCCGTGAAGTGGACGAGGAACTGCTCAAGAAAGCCGATGAAATGCTGGCGCTGATGTATACTCCCGAATGGTTGCACGCCAACGACTCGCGCCGCCCGCGCGCCGAGCAGGTTAAGATCCGCGAAGGCGTGTACGTTATCCAGAATATGCTCAAGACCCCCGGCGGCTTACTGCGCGTGACCGCTGTCAAGGAAAATGAAGTCTTGCAGGATGTTCACATCTCTGGCGATTTCTTCTTCTATCCCGCCAACCTCCTGCCTGAATTGGAAAACGCCCTCAACGGCATTCCCGCCGACTCAGAAAGCGTGCAAGCCGCCGTGGAAAAATTCTATGCGACCCGCCAGATCGAAACACCCGGCGTACAACCCGCAGACATTGCCCGCGCAATGTTCCCTGTCGCGGCATAAAGGAGTACCCATGATTCACTTTGGCACAACAGAACTCGTCATCTTACTGGTTATCGTCATCCTGCTCTTCGGTGTGGGACGGATCAGCAAGCTCGCAAAAGAACTCGGCTCCAGCGTACGAACCTTCCGCGAAGGGGTAAGCGGAGAAAAGGAAAACAAGTAGTTTATGGGGGTTGTCGGGCAGAACATCACCCGACAACCCCTGTGTATCAATTTCTATGCATGAATTACCGGTAACCCAATCCCTCTTAAAAATAGCCCTCGACCACGCCGAAAAAGCGGACGCCAAACAGATCACCGCGTTGAATATCGTGATAGGCGAACTCGCCAGCATGGTGGATGACTCGATCCAGTTCTACTGGGAAGTCATCGCCAAAGACACCATCGCCGAGAAAGCCACGCTCAACTTTCGGCGCGTGCCTGCTGAATTGCAGTGCATGACCTGCTTCCACAAATATCACCCCACCGACAAAGAACTCATCTGCCCGCAGTGCAAAGGCGTCGGCGCGAAGATCATCGCCGGCGAAGAGTTTGCGCTCGAATCCATTGATGTGGAATAAATCTCCAATCTCCAATTACCAGTAATCAGTAACCAGTTATCAGTGGACAGTTATCAGCTGCTACAAGGAAATCCCATGACTCAAAACATCCCCATTGTAGAAAATATCCTCAACGCCAATGACCGCCTTGCGCAGACCAACCGCGCAAAAATAGACGCGGCGGGCGTGTTCTCCATCAACATCCTCGCTTCGCCCGGCGCAGGCAAGACCTCGCTCATCGAAAAAACCCTGCCCCTTCTCAAAGGCAGGCTGCGCGTCGCCGCCATTGATGGCGACATCGCTACCTCCATCGACTCAGACCGAGCCGCCGCGGCAGGCGCGGGCGCGGCGGTGCAGATCAACACCGGCGGCGATTGTCATCTCGACGCGGTCATGCTGCATGGCGCGCTCGACCAACTTGACCTCACGCAGTTCGACCTGCTCATCGTTGAAAATGTCGGCAATCTGGTCTGCCCTGCCAACTTCAAACTCGGCACACACAAAACCGTGCTGGTTGCATCCATCCCCGAGGGCGACGACAAACCCTACAAATATCCCGGCACCTATCGCGGCGTGGATGTACTCGTCGTCAACAAAATTGACCTGCTGCCCTACGTTGACTTCCGCATGGACTACTTCCAACAGGGTGTGCAAGTGCTCAACCCCAACGTGACCACCTTCCACACCTCCTGCCGCACCGGAGAAGGTCTACAAGCCTGGGCAGATTGGCTCGTTGAAAACGCAAAAAAATAATGCAAGGCGCAAAGGTTCACATCACAGGCATTGTGCAAGGCGTCGGCTTCCGACCCTTTGTGTATAACCTTGCCGTGAGTCTGAATCTCAAAGGCTGGGTAAAAAACACATCCGCAGGTGTGCATATTGAAGTAGATGGGGATCAAGAAACACTGGACATCTTCCTGCAAAAATTACGGGATGACGCCCCGCCCCTCTCTCGCATTGACGACTTCAGCGCCTCATTCGGACCCGGTAACGGGTTCACCCAATTTGACATTATCCACTCTGAAAGCGTGGACGGCGCGTTCCAACCCATCTCACCCGATGTCGCCATCTGCGACGACTGCCTGCGCGAACTCTTCGACCCCACCGACAGACGCTATCGCTACCCCTTCATCAACTGCACCAACTGCGGACCGCGCTTCACCATCATCCAAGACATTCCCTACGACCGTCCATTCACCACCATGGCGGGATTTCCCCTTTGCCCCGATTGCGAACGCGAATACAAAGACCCGACGAATCGCAGATTCCATGCGCAGCCGGTGGCGTGTGCGGTGTGTGGACCGAAGGTGTGGCTTGAAATGCAGAATGCAGAGGTCGGAGGGCAAAATACAGAAGGTAGAAGGCAGAAGGCGGAGGGTGGAATACAGAATGATGAAGCTGTTGTTGAAACACAAAGATTGCTGGCAGAGGGAAAGATTGTTGCCATCAAAGGTCTGGGTGGATTTCACCTCGCTTGTGATGCGACCAATGCCAGCGCCGTAACAGAATTACGCACCCGCAAATTGCGCGTGGATAAGCCCTTCGCGTTGATGATGCCCGACCTCGAAACCATCGAACAGCATTGCTTTGTCAGCGACGAAGAAAAAGCCCTACTCACCTCTCCCGCCCACCCGATTGTTTTGCTAAAGAAGAAACCCGAATCCACCATCGTTGAAGAAGTCTCCCCCAAACAAGACTGGCTCGGCGTAATGCTGCCATACACGCCACTTCACTATTTACTATTCTCTAATCAACATTCTCCAATCTCCGCTCTTGTAATGACCAGCGGCAACCTCTCCGAAGAACCCATCGCCACCGACAACGCCGAAGCACGCGAACGTCTCGCCAACCTTGCGGATGCGTTTTTGATGCACGACAGGGATATTCATGTGAGGTGTGATGACTCGGTAGTGAGGGTATTCAGCGAACAATCACCAATTACCAATCACCAATTACCAATTACTTACCCCATCCGTCGTTCCCGCGGCTACTCCCCCTTCCCCGTCAAACTTCCATTTGAAGTTCCACCCCTCCTTGCAACAGGTTCTGAACTCAAAAATACCTTTTGCCTCACGAATAGAAATTACGCCTTCCTCAGTCATCACATTGGGGATATGGAAAATTATGAGACGTTGAAATCTTTTGAGCAGGGTGTGGAGCATTTCGAGCGTTTGTTCCGCGTGAAGCCTGTGGCAATTGCTCATGACATGCACCCGAATTATCTGGCGACGAGATACGCATTGGAACGCGCTGAGCGTGAGAACCTGCCAACCTTCGCTATTCAGCATCACTATGCGCACGTCGCGGCGTGTATGGCGGAACATGGATTAAGTGAGCCCGTCATCGGCGTGTCTTTCGATGGAACGGGGTACGGCGATGACGGCGCAATTTGGGGCGGCGAGTTTTTGGTGGCAGATTACAAGTCGTATCAACGCGCGGCGCATTTGGAATATTTCCCGTTGCCTGGCGGGGATGCGGCGATCAAGAAACCGGCTCGCGCGGCATTGGCTTTGCTATGGAGCCTCGGCATGGATTGGGATGATGCGCTGGAATCGGTCAAAGAATTTTGCGCCGAAGACCAAGTCGTATTGCGCGTGCAACTCGAAAAGAAAATCAACACACCGATGACTTCATCCATGGGTAGGTTGTTCGATGCCGTTTCGGCATTGGCGGGTGTACGGCAAAAGGTCAACTATGAGGGGCAGGCGGCGATTGAATTTGAAGCGATGGTAGATTCGGCTGAGGCGGGGCACTATGCCTTTGGTGTTGAGTCAGGGCAAGTACGAGTCAGAAGCGTTGTTGAGGCGTTGGTCAAAGATGTGATGGCGGGAGTCTCCACATCCAAAATATCCGCTCGGTTTCATCATGGCTTGGCAGAAGCGGTGTGTGAGACGGTTCAAAAAATTCATGGCGAAACTTCGTTGCGGAAGGTGATTCTCTCTGGCGGGGTTTGGCAGAATCTCACACTATTACGGCGAACATTGTCACTATTAAGAGAAGATGGTTTTGAAGTATACATACACCGAGAGGTTCCCACGAACGATGGTGGACTCTCGTTGGGACAAGCCGCAATTGCGGCATTCAGATTGAGAGGTTGATATGTGTTTAGGCGTACCTGGCAAGATCGTTGATATCTATGAAAAGGGCGGGCTGAAAATGGCGAAGGTGGATTTTGGGGGAATCTTCCGCGAGGCGTGTTTGGATTATGTGGATGAAGTGAAGGTCGGCGATTACTGCGTCATCCATGTGGGGTTTGCGATCAGTATTTTGAGCGAGTCAGATGCGATGGAAACGCTGGAGTTGCTGCGGCAGATCGGCGCGATTGAAGAAGAGTTGGGACCCGAGACGACGCAATGAAATACGTGACCGAATATCGAGACGCGGCATTGGTGAAGGGTGTGATCGAAGAGATCCGCCGCACCGTGACGCGCCCGTGGACATTGATGGAAATTTGCGGCGGGCAAACGCACGCGATTGTGCGTCATGGCATTGACCAATTGCTGCCGCCTCAGATCGAACTGGTACATGGTCCCGGCTGCCCGGTGTGTGTGACTCCGCTGGAGTTGATCGACAAGGCGTTATCCATTGCGGCGCGACCTGATGTCATCTTCTGCTCGTACGGTGATATGCTGCGCGTACCCGGCTCAAGCCGTGACCTGTTCTCGATCAAAGCGCAGGGCGGGGATGTGCGCGTGGTCTATTCTCCGCTTGATGCGGTGAACCTTGCAGAGAAAAACCCGGATAAGCAGGTTGTATTTTTTGCGATTGGGTTTGAAACCACCGCCCCACCCAATGTGATGAGTGTGTTGCAAGCACAGCGACTTGGACTGAAAAATTTTTCAGTTCTGGTTTCGCATGTACGCGTGCCGCCTGCCATGAGCGCGATTTTGAGTTCACCGCATAACCGCGTGCAGGGATTCTTGCTGGCGGGGCATGTCAATGCGGTGATGGGCTATCACGAATATCCGCCCTTGTTGGAGAAATTCCAAATCCCAATGGTGGTGACTGGTTTTGAGCCGCTTGATATAGTGCAGGGAATTTTGACAACTGTCCAATTGCTCGAAGAAGGCAAGGTGGAAATCGCCAATGCCTATCAACGCGCTGTGACCTTTGAAGGCTTGAAGCCCGCGCAGGCGGCAATTCACAAAGTGTTTATGGAATGTGACCGCAAGTGGCGCGGCATTGGCATGATCCCCATGAGCGGCTGGTGCTTGCGCCCTGAGTTCGAAGAGTTCAATGCCGAAAAACGATTCGACGTGGAAGCTATTCATGCGGAAGAATCTCCGCTGTGTATTGCGGGCGAAATTTTGCAAGGGTTGAAGAAACCCCATCATTGCTCCGCGTTTGGCAAGCAATGCACGCCTGAAAATCCGCTCGGCGCGACGATGGTCTCGTCTGAGGGGGCGTGCGCGGCGTATTATCGGTATGGTCGGAATCCGCAAGTTCTACTTGCGGAGGAGAAGCTCCAGAAGTAATATCCAGAAGTAGAACTTCTGGATTCCATAAACATGGACATTTACAAACCTTATCAACATAACCCACCTCACTGGTTTGTTTCGAATGCCATTTACATGGTGACAGGTTCCACGCTTTCAAAGGAGCCGTTACTTGATACAGAAGAAAAACGGGCGAACTTTTGTGAGACTTTGATCGAGAGAACAAAAGCATTGGGGTGGGTGCTCCATGCTTGGGCAGTGATGAAGAATCATTATCACTTTATTGCCCAAAGTCCTGAGAATGCGCTTTCCTTGAAATTGCTGATCCAAGGAGTTCACTCGATCAATGCGAAATTTATGAATCATTTGGATAATACGCCCGCCAGAAGAGTTTGGTACAACTATTGGGATACCTGCCTTCAGACAGAGATTGCGTATTACACGAGGTTGAATTATGTAATTCTCAACCCAGTGAAGCATGGGCTTGTGCAAAACCCGGAAGATTATCCGTTTTCAAGTTATAAGTATTTTATTGAGAATAGTGATCCGGATTTTCGGGAAATGGTTTTGTTGCAAGAGATTAATGATTTACAAGTACCTGATGAGTTTTTAATTTATCCCGAAGTAGAACTTCGGGATTCCGATAAGGAAGATTATGACAGACGAAACAGTAAACATCGAAGGCGCGGTATGTGCTCCACCGCTGACGCACAATGAGCAAATTGTGATGGGACATGGCGCGGGCGGACGGATGAGTCATCAACTGATCCAGAAGGCGTTCGTGTCTGCGTTTCAGAACACGGCATTGAACGCGGGCGATGATGCGGCGTTGGTGGAACCAGGGCTGCGACAGAAACTATCCATCAGCACGGATGCACACGTGGTCTCGCCTCTTTTCTTCCCCGGTGGCGACATCGGCAAATTAGCCGTGTGCGGCACTGTCAACGATGTGGCAATGCTCGGCGCAAAACCGCTGTATCTCACGGCAGGTTTCATCCTTGAAGAAGGTCTTCCGATGGATACGCTCAAACGCGTGGTCGAATCCATGCGGGCAGCGGCGGAAGAAGCGGGCGTGCAGATCGTGGCGGGCGATACGAAAGTTGTCCAAAAAGGCAAAGCGGACGGGATGTACGTCACCACCGCAGGAGTCGGCTTGGTGCGTGAGGATGTCAACGTCAGCGGGGCGAATGCTAAAGTTGGCGATGTGGTCATTCTCTCTGGCACGATTGGCGATCACGGCATTGCGGTGCTGGGCGCGCGTGGCGAGTTGGGATTTGAGTCCAGTTTACAGAGTGACGTGGCGCCGTTGAATCACCTGATCGCGGCGATGTTGGATACGAGCCCAAATATCCATGTGTTGCGCGATCCCACGCGTGGCGGATTGGCGACAACTTTGAATGAGATCGCGGTTCAATCGAACGCTGGGATTCTATTGAAGGAAGAATCTATTCCCGTTCACCCTGAGGTCAACGCAGCATGTGAAATGCTTGGGTTCGATGCTCTCTATGTGGCGAATGAAGGGAAGTTAGTAGCAATTGTCCCGAAGGAAGAGGCGCAGAAGGTTTTGGCGGTGATGAAATCCACGAAGTATGGCGAAGGTGCGGTGGTCATCGGTGAAGTGGTCGCGGAGCCGAAGTCACGCGTGTTGTTGAAGACTGCATTGGGCAGTACCCGCGTGGTGGATATGCTGGCAGGTGAGATGCTGCCTCGAATTTGTTGAGCCAAAAAAGGCGGGTTGCATGAAGTTTCTTGACTCCCTGATAGACCGCATGTATGCGTATGAGATTACATCTCATCAGGTTACGCCGGAAAAATATAACATCCCATTTCAAGAGGTTTCCATCCCAGCCAGTGATGCCGGAAAACTTTATGGCTGGCATATTGTTGTTGCGCCAAATGCGCCCACGATGATTTTGCTGCATGGGTGGAGCCGAAATCTTTCACGTACGCTCCCCTATCTTCAGGCACTATATCCAATGGGATATAACTTGCTGGCTTTTGATACTCGCAACCACGGCAGTAGTTCGCGCATTGCACGTCCCACCGTTGGGACATTCGCCGAAGATGTGGTGTCTGTGGTCAAGTTCTTGAGGCAACAGGGAAACACAAGCCCAATTGGTGCAATCGGCTTATCCGTAGGTGGAGGCGCGGTCATCAATGCAGCAGGGTCGAGCGACCAGATCCGCAGTGTTGTCACCATTGGCGCCATCTCTCATCCCAAAGCGGTGATGCGATTTGAATTTCGCAAACGGCGTGTCCCTGTTTTTTTGGCGTCTCTACTTTTTGGGTACATGCGCCGAAAATATGGATTGGATTTTGATGTGATCGCGCCCGTGAATAATATTCGCAAGTCACAGGCGGAGTTTTTGCTGATTCATGGCGAACAGGATGAAACTGTCCCTGTGGAGCAGGCGCGGGCTTTGTCTGCGGCTGGCTCGCCTGAAAGAACGCAGTTGTGGGTCATTCCACAAAAAGGTCACAGCGATTGCCATACGCATCCGCAGTTTTTTGATAAGGTTAGGGAGTTTTTGAAAAAGACCCTGACTGTTTAGAAAAGCGATGCAATATCACCCGAAGTTAATGACGTAAACAAAAAAACATTCCGCACACACGGAATGTTTTTTTGTAACAAAGAACTTTTTACAGATCCGTGCTGTTGTACCCTGCGATCAACGTGATCTTATTACCGCCATTCAGGCTGCTCAATTCAGAGAGGAAGTCATTCACATAGCTGGATTTTCTCAAACCAATGCTGTAGGTCAACTCGGTCATGGCTCCATGATGGTCTCCTATATCTCACCACAAAGGTACACAAAGGTTTTTTCTTTGCGGCTCTTCGTCCCCTTTGTGGTCAAGAAATATTTTTATTTCGAAACAAGTTCAAATCGTGAAAAGGCATCGGCGTGTCTGTTCGCCAGCTCGATGCTGCGGCAATATTTACTAATGCAGATCATCTTCAGGTCGTGTGCCGCGATCATCTCCGTCAGCCAGTAGGGCATTCCCTATTTGGGTCACAAGAAATTCGTCTCTTGACTTTTTTTTAAACCATGCTATTATGTTATCGATAACATGTTATCGATAACATGTTACAGGAACAGGCTTTAGCTGTGACCCTTCCCGACCATAAGAAACGCGTCACCATCAAGGATGTTGCTCTGGCAGCTGGTGTATCCACCCAGACGGTTTCACGCGTGATGAACAAGTTTTCTTATGTTTCTGAGGGTACTCGAAAACGGGTGGAAGCTGTAGTAGAGGAAATGGGGTATCGCCCCAGTTCTCTTGCCCGTAGTTTGAGCCAGCAAAGAAGCTATACCTTGGGGGTTATCACGTTTGGATTAAAGTATATTGGTCCATCACAAACCCTGAATGGCATTGCCGATACAGCAGATGAACTTGGTTATATGCTTTTGATGAAAGAGATAGACAAGTTTAACACTGCCAATATTGAAAATATTATCGACTCCCTGCTCTCTCAACAGGTGGATGGAATCCTTTGGATTGCCCCTGAGATCGGGGAAAGTCATTCCTGGTTAGATAACAGCCTGTCAAAAGTTCCTGTGCCGATGGTCTTCCTTGCAATGAAACCAAGAGACGGTGTTACCAGCGTCGCTACAGATAATTTTGAGGGTGCAGTTCTTGCCACAAAGCATTTGCTGGATTGTGGTCGAAGCAAGATCGGGCATATTGCTGGACCAATGACATGGTGGGAAGCAGAAGAGCGAAAACGCGGGTGGCGCACGACCCTGGAAGATGCCGGACTTGAAGCCCCTGAGTGTCATTGCGTAGAAGGGAATTGGTCATCGGCAAGCGGCGAACATGCCTTTGGTCAACTCATTGAAACATTCCCTGATATGGATGGTGTTTTTGTTGGAAACGATCAAATGGCGCTTAGTGTCTTGCGTGAAGCACATCGCCGGGGAATTCAAGTACCAGAACAACTAGCTGTCATCGGGTTCGATAATATTCCTGAATCCGCTTTCTTTTACCCCTCTCTGTCAACCATTTCGCAAAACCTGCAATTACTGGGTGAAACTGCTGTAGAAACCATTGTTGAAATGATACAAGCCCGGCAGGAAAACCAGTTCATTGAGACACAATCGAGATTTATTTCCCCGTCTCTGGTCATTCGTGAAAGTACATCACCTACATGACCCCCTTCAATTAGAGCATAAAGAGATCAGTTCCGGTTTGTTTGGCGTCTGGGAATGATCTCTTTTAGCAGGCTTTGATGCTGATTTACCAACCTGCTACTTTTATAAAAAACGCCATTAAACAATATCCATCAAGGAGAAAAAAATGTCCAAGAAGTTGCTTTACAATCTGTTGGCCGTTCTCGTTCTGCTCAGCCTTGTACTGACTGGCTGCGGCGGAGCTGGCGGCAGCGAAGCTGCCACTGGCGGCGACGAACAAAAATTGGTCGGTATTTCCATGCCTACCAAGACCTCCACTCGCTGGATCTCTGACGGCGAGAGCATGGTCAAGTCCTTTGAAGAACTTGGCTACGCCACTGACCTCCAGTTCGCCGACAATGACATCCCCAATCAGATCGCCCAGATCGAAAACATGGTAACCAAGGGCGCTGATGTGCTGGTGATCGCTGCGATCGATGGTTCCACACTCTCCGACGTACTTGGCAAAGCCAAGGAAGCCGGCGTGCTCGTGATCGCCTATGACCGTTTGATCTCCAACACCGAAAATGTTGACTACTATGCCACCTTCGATAACTTTGGCGTGGGCGTCATTCAGGGTTCCCAGATCATTGAAGGTCTTGATCTCGAAAACCAGGCTGGTCCTTTCAACGTTGAACTCTTCGGCGGCTCCCCCGACGACACCAACGCCTTCTACTTCTATGATGGCGCTATGTCTGTCCTTCAGCCCTACATTGACGAAGGCAAGCTTGTTGTTCAGTCTGGTCAGACCGGCATGGACGTTGTTGGTACCCTCCGCTGGGACGGCGCTGTTGCCCAATCCCGCATGGAAAACCTCCTGAGCGCCAACTACACCGACAAGCGCGTCGATGCAGTGCTCTCCCCGTACGATGGTCTTAGCCGCGGTATCATCGCTGCCTTGCGCGGTGTTGGTTACGGCTCCGCTGACCAGCCCTGGCCTGTCATCACCGGTCAGGATGCCGAAGTGGCTTCTGTCAAGGCGATGATCGCCGGTGAACAGACCTACACCGTCTTCAAAGACACCCGCGAACTCGCTGCCCAGACCGCCAAGATGGTGGATCAGGCGCTCAAGGGTGAAACTGTTGATATCAACGACACCGAAACCTACAACAACGGCGTGAAGGTTGTTCCTTCCTACTTGTTGACCCCCTACAGCGTTGACCTCAGCAACTACGAAGAACTCCTCGTTGGCAGCGGCTACATCAGCGCTGACGACCTGAAGTAATTTTGTTCCAAAATTGGTGTGTGAGGCATAACCTCACACACCAATTTCTTAGGTAGTAAAATTGCACGAATCAAACATTAAAAGGATAGAACACCATGTCTGAAGTTATCCTCGAAATGAGAAACATCACGAAGACCTTTCCTGGCGTTAAGGCTCTGGATAATGTAAGTTTTAGCGTAGAGCAAGGTGAAATTCACGCCCTGGTAGGGGAAAATGGGGCTGGAAAATCCACCCTGATGAAAGTTCTGAGTGGTGTCTATCCACATGGCTCCTATGATGGAGACATTTATTTTGAAGGCAAGGAATGCAGGTTTCAGAATATCAGTCAATCAGAAGAAGTGGGGCTGGTGATCATTCACCAGGAACTAGCGCTCATCCCTTACCTCTCCATTGCCGAAAATTTATTTCTTGGCAACGAACGTGAAAAGCTCGGAATTATTAATTGGAACGAAACCGTTCTAAGAACAAAAGAACTTCTGGAAAAAGTGGGGTTGAACGAATCGCCAAACACATTGATCACTGACATTGGTGTGGGCAAACAACAATTGGTTGAAATTGCCAAGGCTCTTGCAAAAAAAGTAAAACTATTAATTTTGGACGAACCCACCGCGTCCCTCAATGAGACCGACAGTGAAAAGCTTCTTGAATTGCTGCTTCAATTCAAGAAAAATGGAATTGCCTCCATTTTGATCTCACACAAACTAAGTGAAATATCCAAAGTAGCAGATTCGATCACGATCTTGCGCGACGGCGCCACCATTGAAACGCTGGACAAACACAAAGACGATATTACAGAAGACCGTATTATCCGCGGCATGGTAGGACGTGATCTAACCCACCGTTTTCCCCCACGCGAAACAAATATCGGCGAAGTTATCTTCGAAATAAAAGACTGGAACGTATACCACCCCCTTCACGAGGACAGAAAAGTAAGCAATAACGTTAACATCAAAGTTCATCGCGGAGAAGTGGTTGGCATTTCAGGTCTGATGGGCGCGGGCAGAACTGAACTTGCCATGAGCATTTTTGGGCGCGCATATGGAACTCGCATCAGCGGCAAGGCGTTAAAAAACGGACAGGAAATTGATATTAGCACGATCGACAAGGCGATCTCCAATGGTATCGCCTATGCCACAGAAGATCGTAAATCATACGGGCTTGTTCTCATTGAAGAGATCAAGGACAATATTACATTAGCGAATTTGGGTGCAGTTTCACGCAACGGGGTTATAAATGAGCCCAAAGAATTGACAGTCACACGCGAATACAAGGACAAATTGAATATAAAGTGTTCAAGCATTCTGCAATTGGCACTGAACCTTTCCGGCGGCAACCAGCAAAAGGTTGTGCTTAGCAAATGGCTTTTCTCAAATCCTGATATTCTCATCCTGGATGAACCCACACGCGGAATTGATGTGGGTGCAAAATACGAGATCTATACCATCATCAACCAGCTTGCCGATGAAGGCAAGGCGATCATAATGATCTCTTCAGAACTTCCCGAAATTTTGGGTGTCTGTGACCGCATCTACGTGATGAGAGATGGAAAGATCGTTGGTGAAATGCCCGCCAAGGAAGCATCGCAAGAAACTGTAATGAAACACATCATGTTTGACCAAGAGGTACCCGCCCCATGAAAACTTTGTCCAATCTTTTTAGGAACAACATCCGTGAATATGGCATGTTGATCGCATTGATCGTGATCATGATCTTTTTCTACTTCATGACCGATGGCATTCTTCTGAAACCGATCAATATTACAAACCTGGTTCTACAAAATAGTTATGTCATTATCATGGCGTTGGGAATGCTGCTGATCATTGTATCTGGATGGATCGATCTTTCTGTCGGGTCGATCGCCGCTTTCATCGGCGCCATTGTTGGCGTTATGATCGTGAAATGGGAGTGGAATTGGGTACTTGCCATTGCCATTGCCATTATTGTTGGCGGTTTGATCGGTGCATGGCAGGGGTACTGGGTTGCCTACCTAAAGATCCCGGCATTTATCGTAACCCTGGCAGGTATGTTGATCTTCCGCGGCTTGACTTTGGTCATGGTACGCGGCGAATCCATTGGACCGTTCCCCGAAGGGTTTCGCAATATCAGCGGCGGTTTTATCCCGGATTTCTTCAACTACGAAGGGTTTCACATGACCACCATTGTGGTTGGAATATTGGTTTCAATTCTTTTGATCATTGCTGATATACGCACGAGGCGAAACCAACTGAAATACGGGTTTGAGGTCACTCCTTTTTACTTCTTTGTTGCCAAACAAGTTTTACTCACTGCCGCTGTTATGGGCTTCTGTTACTTGATGGCTTCTTACAAGGGTATTCCAAACCTGCTCGTGATCATGTTCCCATTGGTTGTGGCATACTCCTTCTTTACAACCCAAACCGTGACCGGTCGCCGCATTTACGCTCTTGGTGGAAACGAAAAAGCAGCCCGGCTTTCCGGCGTCAACACAGACAAGCTTTTGTTTCTCACCTTTGTAAATATGGGAGCGCTCGCCGCTTTGGCTGGGACAGTTGTCGCTTCACGCCTCAACAGTTCCACCCCGAACGCCGGTGAAGGCTTTGAATTGGATGTGATCGCTGCCTGTTTCATCGGCGGCGCTTCGGCAAGTGGCGGCGTTGGCAAGGTGATCGGCGCAGTGGTGGGAGCCTTCCTCGTAGGCGTTATGAATAACGGCATGTCTCTGCTCGGTGTAGGTATCGATTGGCAGCAAGCTATCAAAGGATTTGTTCTGTTGCTTGCTGTATTTTTTGATGTATACAATAAGAACAAGGGTTCATAGTTCACAATGGGCTCAAGTTATCCAACTTGAGCCCATTTCATTAATTCGCCAATCAACATTCCAGACAATTTAATACACCCGAAAAAGCGAATTAAGTTATCGCCTTGGTTTGTGTTTTCAAATTTAATGCAATTAAAGGATAAAACATGGAAGATTTCCTCAAGGAACTGCTTGACGAAGAAGAGGAATTGCAATTCGCTGGCTTCAATGAGATCACAGCGTGGGAATTGGGCAGGCAAATGGTGGAATACGCCATGAGCGAAAAAATTTCGATCACCATCGATATTCGGCGCGGGGAACACCAGATCTTTCATTACAGTATGCCTGGAACATCATTGGATAACGATGAATGGATAAAACGCAAGGTGCGCCTTGTAAACCGTTTTGGGCATAGTTCTTTCTACATGGGTATGTTGCTGCGCAGTAAAAGCAAACGTATTGAAGAAAGTTATCTCATCCCTGAAAGTGAATATGCCGCTCATGGCGGCTGCTTCCCTATTCTTATCAAAGGTACTGGAATGATCGGGACGATCACTGTTTCAGGTCTTCCACAGGAGGAAGACCATCGTATTGTCGTGCAATCCATCCGTGAGTTTTTAGCCAAGGAGAAATAAGATGTCGTTGAATCCTGTGATTGACTTTTTAGGTCGTCGGTTGCGTCTCGCCGTCATCGGCGGTGGGACGGGGTCGTTTATCGGTGCCATGCATCGCCAATCGGCGCGGCGCGATGACCGCTATCAGATTGTGACAGGCATCTTTTCGTCAGACCAAGCCAAATCGAAGAAAGATGCGGAAGAGCTTGGTTTCGAGTCAGACCGTATCTATTCCAGCGTTAAAGAATTGTTCGAGAAAGAATCATCCAGAAAAGACGGCATTGACGCAGTTGCCATCATGACGCCCAACGACAGTCATTTTGATTATTCGATGTGGGCGCTTGAGCGCGGCATTGATGTGATCTGCGACAAGCCCATGACCAACACGCTCGCTGAAGCAGAAATGCTGCACAAAAAAGTGCAGGAGACGGGCTTGGTGTTTTGCCTCACGCACAATTACACGGGCTACCCAATGGTGCGACAAGCGAAGGCGATGGTGGAAGCGGGCGAACTCGGCACGATCCGACTCGTGCAGGTTGAGTATGTACAGGGCGGCAAGGCAGATGAAAATAAAGTTTTCCCGGCAGGCTATTGGAAGTTCGACCCCGCACGCGGCGGACCTTCTTTAGTGATGGGCGATATCGGTTCGCATGCGCACAATCTGACAAGATTCATCACCGGTTTGGAAGTGGACGAAGTTTCGGCAGAGATCGGTGCCATTGTTCCCAACCGCCTCGTGCATGACTTTGGCGGGGCAATGCTCCGATTCAGTAACAGCGCCCGCGGCAGTTTTTGGGTGACGCAAGCCGCGGCAGGCGTTGAAAATTGTCTGCGCATTCGCGTGAGCGGAACGAAAGGCTCGCTCGAATGGATGCAGGAATTTCCGCAAGCGCTCACCTTCAAGCCGTTGAATGCGCCTTCACAAAATCGCACGCCGAATGGACCCGGCACCCTACCGCTTTCTGCGCGTTGCACACGCTTGGTGGCGGGACATCCCGAAGGCTTCCCCGATGGCTTTGCAAATATTTATTCTGATGCCGCCGAAGCGATTGCGGCACGCCGCGCGGGCAAACCCGCAGACCCGCTTGCGTTGTACTTCCCCAATTCATATGATGGACTGATGGGCGTTCGCTTTGTGGATAGTGTTGTCAAATCCAGCAATGCCAACGGTCAATGGACAAAGTGCTAAGGCATTAAGATGAATACAATTCTTGTCACTGGCGCGACAGGCAAAGTGGGAAAAACTTTTATCAATCGCCTGTTAAGCGATTCACGTTTCAACTCTTTCACGATTCGCGCCTTGTACCACAACCGCGAGCTTCCCCCTCACCCACGCATTCAAAACATCCACGGCTCCATCGAACATCGCGACCTTGTCGAAAAAGCAATGGACGGCGTGACGCATGTTCTTCATCTTGCCACGGTCAAAGAAACGCCTGAACAAATTATGGATGTCGCGGTCAAAGGTCTCTTCTGGCTGCTCGAAGCCTGCCGCACCTCCCCCACCTTTCAGCAATTCATCATGGTCGGCGGCGATGCGGGCATGGGGCATTTCGTTTATCCGCACCCCATCCCCGTCACCGAAACCCAAAAACATTCCGCCTATCAAGGCTGCTACGCGCTCTCCAAAGTTCTCGAAGAGGTCATGCTCGAACAGTATTACATCCAATACGATCTCAACGGCTGCTGCCTGCGCGCTCCGTGGATCATGGAAAAGGATGATTTCAAATATCAACTCTCGTTCGGGGATGATGTCTTTGGCGGTCCGCGCTGGCGTGATTTTGTGGATGAGAAAACAGCGGCTGAATACGTGCGGACGCAGACCATCCCGATCATGCTTAATCTGGAAGCTGTTCCCGTTAAACGGAACTTTGTCCACGTTGACGATTTGGTCAGCGCCCTCCTGCTCGCTGTGGATAATCTAAAAGCCCGTCAGCAACTCTTCAACATCTGCATGGACGAACCCGTGGACTACGGTGAGATGGGCAAATACCTGCACGAGACTCGCGGTTTTCCCACCGTGGAGATCAAAACCGAATATCACTCCACATGGCTCGACAATGCCAAAGCAAAATTTTTACTCAACTGGCGCCCAGAATACGACTTGAAAAAGATGATCGACTCGGCATTCGACTACGTGCGTGCTGAGGATGATCCGCGCAAGGTTTGGTACCCCGGATAGACCACAGACAATGGACGATTGTCTGCGGTCCATCGTCCTCACTAGGAGACAACATGGATAAAAACGAAATCAAAAAAACAATCGAAAGCGGAAAGACCGCGCTTGGCATTGAACTCGGCTCGACCCGTATCAAAGCGGTGTTGATCGCCGAAGACCATTCCCCCATTGCTTCAGGCAGCCACGAGTGGGAGAACCAATACGAAAACGGCGTATGGACCTATAGCCTTGATGCGGTTTGGAAAGGCTTGCAAGATTGCTACCGCGATCTGAGCAAGGATGTTGCTGAAAAATACGGCGTGACGCTCACCACGATCGGCTCGATCGGCTTTAGCGCGATGATGCATGGCTACATGGCGTTCGACAAAGACGGCAAGCACCTTGTCCCCTTCCGCACCTGGCGCAACACCATCACGGGTCAAGCCGCAGAAAAACTCACGGATGTCTTCCAGTTCAACATTCCGCAGCGCTGGAGCATTGCGCACCTGTATCAAGCCATCCTGAATAAAGAGGCGCATGTCAAAGACATCGCGCACCTGACCACGCTAGCGGGATACGTCCACTGGAAGTTGACGGGGCAAAAGTCAATGGGCGTGGGCGAAGCCTCTGGCATGTTCCCCATCGATAGCACCACCAATGATTTCGACAAGAAAATGCTTGGGCAGTTCAATGACCTGCTCAAAGCTGAAAAAATCTCATGGACGTTGCAAGACATTTTGCCCAAGGTTTTGGTGGCAGGTGAATCTGCTGGCACGTTGACCGAAGAAGGCGCAAAGCTACTCGACCCCAGTGGAACGCTCAAAGCGGGCGTTGCACTTTGTCCGCCTGAGGGAGATGCAGGCACGGGTATGGTGGCAACCAACAGCGTCGCAGTCCGAACCGGAAACGTCTCGGCGGGCACATCGGTCTTCGCTATGATCGTGCTGGAGAAGGCGTTATCCAAGCTGTATCCCGAAATTGACATGGTCACCACACCCACCGGCAAGCCTGTGGCGATGGTTCACGCCAACAATTGCACATCCGACCTGAACGCCTGGGTGGGACTCTTCGGCGAATTTACCAAAGCGCTTGGCGTGGAGATTAGCCAATCGAAATTATTTGAGACTTTATACAAAATGGCACTGGCAGGTGATGCCGATGGCGGCGGGATGCTGGCATACAACTATCTCTCTGGCGAATCGATCACCGACTTGACTGAAGGACGCCCGCTTTTCATCCGCACCCCGGAGAGCCGCTTCACTTTGCCAAATTTCATGCGCACACATTTGTTCTCGTCGCTGGGCACGTTGAAGATCGGCATGGATATTCTTGCTCAGGAAAAAGTTCAACTCAATCAACTGTTGGGGCACGGCGGATTTTTCAAGACCGAAGGCGTGGGTCAGCGCATGATGGCGGCGGCGATGAATGCCCCTGTCTCAGTGATGGAAACCGCAGGTGAAGGCGGCGCGTGGGGCATTGCCTTGCTGGCAGCTTTTATGGCAAACAAAGCAGGCAATGAAACGCTCGAAGAATACTTGAACAAAAAAGTATTTGCCAACGAAAAAAGTTCCACCATTGCGCCTGACTCAGAGGATCTGGAAGGTTTCGCTGCATTCATGGAACGCTACAAAGCGGGGCTGGGGATCGAGCGTGCGGCGGTGGAAGGAATGAAATAAGCAATGCTCAAGAAACTCAAAGAACAAGTATTTCAAGCCAATCTTTTATTGCCTAAACATGGATTGGTAACATTCACTTGGGGCAACGTCTCTGGCATTGACCGTGAGAAGGGACTGGTCGTCATCAAGCCTTCGGGCGTGCCGTATGAAACGATGAAACGGGATGACATGGTCGTGGTGGAGTTGGAAACAGGCAAGGTCATGGATGGCGAACTCAAGCCTTCGTCCGATACGCCCACCCATTTGGAACTTTACAAAGCCTTCCCGAACATCGGCGGGATCGTCCACACGCATAGCAGATGGGCAACCAGTTTTGCCCAGGCAGGACGCGGCATTGCGGCACTTGGCACAACACATGGCGATTATTTTTACGGGGAAATCCCCTGCACAAGAAAAATGACCGAGGCGGAGATTCAGGCTGAGTACGAGAAAGAAACGGGGTCCGTCATCATCGAGACATTCAAAGATAAAAATCCAGATGCCATTCCAGGAGTCGTAGTCTACAGTCACGGTCCCTTTGCATGGGGCAAGGATGCGATGGATGCGGTTCACAATGCGGTGGTGATGGAAGAGGTCGCGTTCATGAATATCCAAACCATGCTGCTCAACCCCGGCATTCAACCGATGCAGCAGGAATTGTTGGATAAACACTATTTGAGGAAACACGGCGCAAACGCCTATTACGGACAGAAATAAAAGGAGATGCAATCATGATTGATCTGAAGCAATATGAAGTTTGGTTCATTACGGGCAGCCAGCATTTGTATGGCGCTAAAACTTTGGAGCAGGTTGCCGAGCACTCGAAAGAGATCGCTGCCGCGTTGGGCGCATCCAAGCACATTCCGGTGAAGGTGGTGTTCAAACCCGTCCTCACCACGCCCGATGCAATCCGTGACTTGTGCCTTGAGGCGAATTCGTCCAAGAGCTGCATTGGTCTCATCGCGTGGATGCACACCTTCTCCCCTGCCAAGATGTGGATCGCAGGCTTGACCCTGCTCAAGAAACCGTTTGCGCATTTGCACACGCAATACAACCGCGAAATTCCGTGGGCTGATATTGACATGGATTTCATGAACCTCAACCAAGCCGCGCACGGTGACCGCGAATTCGGATTCATCGGCAGCCGCCTGCGCCTCGAACGTAAAGTGGTGGTGGGTCATTGGGGCGACGACTCGACTCAGTCCGAGCTTGGCGTGTGGGCGCGTGCCGCGTCTGCATGGGCTGATTGGCAAGGCGGCAAGGTGGCACGCTTCGGCGATAACATGCGCGAAGTGGCAGTGACCGAAGGCGATAAGGTGCAGTCTGAAATTCAGTTCGGCTTCTCAACCAATGGCTATGGGGTTGGTGATCTGGTCAAGTATGTCAATGATGCCACCGATGCCGAAGTGGATACACTCATCAAAACCTATCTCGACGAATATGATGTTGTGGCTGAACTCAAGCCCGGCGGCGCAAGACACGAGTCTCTGCGCGATGGCGCCCGCATTGAACTCGGTCTGCGCGGATTTTTGAAAGACGGCGGCTTCATGGCATTCACCGACACCTTCCAAGATCTGCATGGTCTGAAGCAGTTGCCCGGTCTGGCGGTGCAGCGTCTGATGCGCGATGGCTATGGCTTTGGCGGCGAAGGCGATTGGAAGACCTCCGCACTCGTGCGCGCCATGAAGGTCATGAATCACGGCATGAAGGGCGGCGTCAGTTTTATGGAAGATTACACCTATCATTTCAGTGCCAACGGTGACAAAGTGCTCGGCGCACACATGCTCGAAATTTGCGAATCAATCGCCGCTCACAAACCGAAGTTGGAAATTCACCCGCTTGGCATTGGCGGCAAGGAAGACCCCGTGCGCCTCGTATTCGACTCGCAGTTGGGTGCGGCGGTGAATGCCAGCCTCATCCACATGGGTGGCAGATTCCGTATGATCGTCAACAAAGTGGATGTCGTCCCCAACGAAGCACCGCTGCCCAAACTTCCAGTGGCGCGTGCGCTTTGGGTTCCGCAACCCAGCCTCAAAGTCGGCGCTGCCGCGTGGATCTATGCTGGCGGGGCACATCACACCGGCTTTAGTTACTCCGTCACCGCCGAACATCTGCAAGACTTCGCAGACATGGCAGGCATTGAGTTCCTCGTCATCGACGAGAACACCCGCATTCCTGAATTCCGCGAGAAGCTGCGCTGGAACGACCTGTACTATCACCTGAACAAGGGCTTGTAAATTATTAAACCCTAAAGGTCTTTGAGACCTTTAGGGTTTCTTTTGAACGAAGGAATCACATCATGCAATATCGCGAACTTGGACGCACTGGCTGGAAAGTTTCAACCGTTTCATTTGGAGCGTGGGCAATTGGCGGCACATGGGGCAAAGTGGATGATAAAGAGTCACTCGCGGCTCTTCATCGCTCCATTGACCTGGGTGTCAACTTCATCGACACTGCCGATGTCTACGGCGATGGACGTTCGGAACGCTTGGTGGCGCAGCTTCGCAAAGAGCGCAGCGAAACCATTTATGTGGCAACCAAAGCCGGGCGCAGGTTAGACCCGCATGTGGCGGGTGGATACAACCGCGCCAACTTGACTGCATTCGTGGAGCGCAGTCTCAAAAATCTAAACACCGAAGCCATCGACCTTTTGCAATTACACTGCCCACCCACAGAAGTGTTTTATATGCCCGAAACTTTTGGCGTGTTGGATGACCTAGTCAAAGCAGGCAAGCTGCGTTATTACGGCGTGAGCGTGGAAAAAGTGGAAGAGGCGCTCAAAGCGATTGAATACCCCAACGTGCAGACGGTGCAGATCATTTTCAACATCTTCCGCCAACGTCCGGCTGAACTCTTCTTCCCTGAAGCGATGCGCCGCAAGGTGGGCATTCTTGCACGCGTCCCCCTTGCCAGCGGAATGTTGACCGGCAAGCTCAATTCCAAATCCACCTTTGAAAAAGATGACCATCGCGCATTTAACCGTCACGGCGAATCATTTGACCGTGGTGAGACCTTCTCAGGTGTGGATTACGAAACCGGTTTGCAAGCGGTGGAAGAATTGAGAACGCTCGTCCCTGCTGGCTGGACGATGCCGCAATTTGCATTGCGTTGGATTCTGATGCACGAGGCTGTCACCTGCACAATTCCCGGTGCGAAGAATCCGGCTCAGGCGGAGGAAAATGTCAAAGCGGCAGACCAGCCGTCCCTTAGT
>JACKAW010000015.1 GCA_020634885.1 Anaerolineales bacterium | reverse complement strand
AAAGCAAAGAAGTGGGGGCTACCCACTTCTTGGTGACTTCGATATTGGGTTGTCCTTACGCGCGAGATTCTAGCATAAAGGCTTTATGCGTGCAAGACGTAGTTTGTAAGCGCCGTGGCTGTAGAAAAATAGGTTGACAAAATGGACATTCAGGCAAAAGACTTAACGCGAATAACGCAAATAGGGCGAATGGCGCGAAAAGATTTTCTTTTTTGCGAAATTCGCCTCTTGTTCGCGCTTTTCGCATTAAGGGTTTATGACTTTGCTGCACCCATGATAGTAAGTCATGCTTCAAGCATGACCTGCTTATCGCAGTGTATAATCGCCGCCATGACTGAAAGAGATATGGATAAAGCCGCCCTGCGCGGAGAACCTTCTTATGTGTGGCGCGATGGGCAAAAGCGCCGTTTGAACATGATCGCTAAATTTGCCGGGGAACGTATGCAAGGCAAGGTACTCGAAAACGGCTGCGGCGTGGGCATGTATGTGGAAAAGATGACCGAACTCGGTGCGCATGTCACCGGTTTGGAATTTGACTTTGAACGCGCCATTGACGCACATGTAAACTCGCCGCGCATCATTAATGCTGCGGGTGAATTCCTACCGCTTCCTTCTTCGACGTTTGACCTGATTCTCAGCCATGAAGTGATCGAACACGTCCAGGATGACCGCTCCGCGATTGCCGAGATGGTGCGCGTATTAAGGGTGGGTGGGCGGGTGGTCATCTTCTGTCCCAACCGCGGATATCCCGTAGAAACCCATGGCATCTTTTGGAAGGGCAAATACTATTTTGGCAACAAGCCGTTTGTGAATTACCTGCCGCGTGCTTGGAGAGATAAGCTCGCCCCGCATGTACGCGTCTACTCCCGTCGTGACATGCAAAAATTATTTGACGGTTTGCCAGTAAAGTTTATTGAAAGAACGATTATCTTCGGCGCGTACGATAACATCATTGCTAGAACGGGTATCTTCGGAAAGTTCATCCGCACGGTATTGCAATTTATGGAAGCAACCCCGCTGAGGATGTTGGGCTTGTCCCATTTTTGGGTAGTGGAGAAAGTTTAGTCGAGTATTAGAAGCTAGAGCATACCAACCTAAAGTACCATTTGTTTTCTTGACGTGATAAGAAGGGGGGGTAGAATGCTGAAATAAGGGAGGAATCATGCCCGAAAAAGAGTATCGAAACAAAGAAAATCCACTACACATTTTGTCTCAAAGAGAGATACAGGTCTTGAAAGAACTAGCAAATGGTAACAGTAATAAGACCATTGCACTCTCTTTAGGAATAACTATAAATACCGTTGAAAAGCACCTTACATTAATTTACCAAAAGATCAATGTAAAAAGCAGAGCAGAAGCGATTTTGTGGTGGATGCAAAATGGTGGGGGTTTCCGTAATTGAAAACCATATGAGTTTTTTATATACTCCACTTTGAAGATTAACTATCTTATAAGGAAATGGAGAATAAAATGCGTAATAAATACTACCTTTTTGCCAGCTTATTAGTCCTGATAATTTTTGGCGGGCTTTTTATTGCAGTTGATCGAATTTATGGTAATTCAGTGCCCGAATTTTCAGAGATGCCTAATAATATGATTGTGGTAACAAGCACTCCAGTAAATGCAACACCAGTGAATGAAAATTCGACGCAACTTCCTGCCCCCTCCCAATTGGTAGAAAAACTTGTCGCATCTTGGAAAGAAAGAAATCTTATCAAAGGTCAATGGATACATACTGTTTATCAAGTTACATCAGAAGTAGATAGCGGTGTAATATTGCCTGATAATAGTCTAATGGCTCGTTCATACCTTGAAGAAGGTTGGTACTTTATAGGGGAAGATGGTCTCGTCATCCAAGATGTAGTCTTTATCAGGGATATTAAGGGAAATATTCTCCAGCAGTCCGCTTTTAAGGATGGTATAGGAGTTAACTTTACTTTTGGAACAAAAGATTTGTTTGACCCTTATTATTGGAAAGTTGATAGAGGTATTCTCCAGTTCTTACTTGACGCAGAAAATGCGGGGACAACAACCATGTCGAGAGAATTTGAAGATATAAACGGAAGATACTTTGAAGTTTATTACACTGAAGTTTTCAGTGAACCTCTGTCTATGAATGGTGTGGAGAGAAAAGTCGAAAGTGTAAGTATTTCTGCAGTGTTCAATAGAAATGATGGAACCATGCTTTCATATAGCAATTTCTGGAATATGGCGGATGGCGGAAAAGTGTTGTTTGAAAAGAATGAACTAGTAATGATTGAATATGTGAAAGAAGTGTCATCTGAGATTGCCGAGATTCTGGAGAGTGTAAAATGAAAACAATTCGCCCAGTTTTGACTTTCTTGATGTGTTTTGTTTTTGTTTTCACTACCTATCAACCTGCTTCTGCTGCTCTTGGCAGTTGGGCGTTGAGGATGTCTTGGGCTAATTTTTCAGGGAATAGTGATGCTTGGAGCGGTAGGATGGTTAGGAAACTTTCTTCATCTCAATGGGCTGCAGATATTTCCAGCTATACAGCGAACCCTGCTATTTCCATAACCCTTGGTTGGACATATTTTTCAGCAACAGAAAAATGCGGCACAACGATAAAGCAAAATTTGCAAGGTGGTGCAAGGTCAGTTTCTGGAACGCAAACATCAAAAACGGTTTATGCCAACACCATGACTTGTGCTGGAACAAGATATGGATCAAGTAATGGGAAAAATGAGTTCAAATATGGCGGTGTAACCCGATATGATGAATGGTATCAGCAAGAAATCATTCCTTAAGAATAATAACTAAAAAACTCGGAGGTCTTCAAGACCTCCGAGTTTTGCTTTATTCGCCGCTATCATCTTCGCCAAAACTTCCTGGCTGTTCCACGCGGATGACATCCCCGTGATAGTTGATGACCACTTTGAAACCCATCATCCCTAAATAGGCGCGCATCTCTTCGGGGAAACCGGTTTGCAAGACAGCATTAAACTGCTTATCAATATTCTTTAATTGATTTTCGATCATTGCCCTCGAAAAGGGGTCGTCCTGCCCGAGCATTTTGGCGGTTTCTTTAGAGAGGATGTCTTCACTGCCTTTCATCATCGCTGCCATTTGGTTGAGCACGGCACGATCCACCTGTTCGGAGGGGATGTGACGTTTGAAGCCTGCATCATCTATCACGTAGGCAGGTTCATTGCCAATGCTGGCAGTTTGTACGGCTTGTCCGTTTTCATCTACGATGAGACCGGCGAAGAGTGGTTGGGACATGAGAAACTCCTCTTTCTTCTTTCCTCTTTTGCTGGCAAGAAAGAAGAAAGAAATTAAGTGATTATTGCTGTCTACCTTCAACCGCAGCCAGCAAAATACCAGCAGCAATGCCGAGGCGGCGATCCACCTGACCGGCGGTATCCATGCTGAGGTCAATGTTCAGTTCGTAAGTAAACGGGTTGAAATTTTGTTTGTAATCTGCCACGCGGGTTTCACCAAAGAGCATATCGTAATTTTGTGGGACAAGGTTGGTGAGGAAGCGGCGTAAAAGAGCCAACCCCATACTGTCTTCCACCAGTGTGCCGCGTACGTTGTCATTTACATCCAAAACTTCCCATTCATCGCGTAGGATCGATTTCAAACCCTTGCGGCGCATGGCTCCCACTTTTTGACCAGTGGCGCTGTCGAACACATCGTAGGCGGCGGAAAAATCCACGATCTGGCGGGCTTTGATGGCAAGTACTTCCTGCGTTTTGCTTTCATCAGAATACACGCGAATATCTTCACGCAGTTTGAACATTTTCTGCTCACTGAAAAGCAGCAACTTGCCGCTGGGGTCAAACACGCGGAACTTACCGGTAAGTGCAAAAACCTGACGTTTAAGAAGGTACTGATTAGACTGAAACATGTTTTATCTCGCTTTCCTTTTCTATTTATGACAATACTTTACGGGCGTACATAAAAACCCGATTCTCACAATTTCATTATTATTCGATGATGACCTTGGTTCCAGTGCCGGGCTGGTTTAAATAATCCACAGTATAGGGGACAATTGGGCTTGTCCAGCGGTAGACCCATTTGGCAATGCTGGAGGGCAGGTTCACACAACCATTGCTGCGAAGGCGCCCGTAGTCATTGTGCCAGTACGTTCCGTGAAACGCATGACCAGAGCCGGTGAAGAAGGATGTCCACGGTACACCGGGCAGGTTATAAATATTGGCTACGGCATCGCCTTGGTTGGTCATGTGGATGGAGGGTCCTTTGTGATAGGTCGTCCATTCGCCCTTGGGCGTATCTGTACCGTGTTGTCCGCTGGCGCAACGGGTGGATAACACCACCTTCTCACCTTCAAATGCGGTGACGATTTGCGATGCAATATCCACATGCAGCAGTTTTGCTTCATTGGGTACTTCTGGTGAAAGCTGGGTTAATTCCTCATTGGGGATCAGGCGCAGATTGAAGGATGGAATGTAGTGGGACTGTTTCTCCACCTTGTCATATATCTCATACCAGACGCTCTTCTCTTCCCGATTGACGATCACCTTTTTTACCCAATGGGTTGATTCGTAGTAAAGCCTGCCTGTGGTTTTGGCGTAGAAATGGGGGGAAGGATAAATAAGGCTGTACGGAACACAAATCTCTGCGAGCTGCCCTTCGGCAGGGATTTCATAAACCGGTTTTTGGAAGTTCTCTTCCACGGGCATTACGTTGGCTGAGTGAACGTACCCGCCATCCACCTTGTACCAGATGGTGTTGAACGGGTTATCAAAGGCGTCGCCTTCCAGTTGATCGAACAGCGCAAAGGTCTGGTCTTTGCCGATCAGTTCAATTTTGTTGGCATTGGCAACCGGCTCATCAAAAATGGGCACACCGCTGACGAGTGCAAGCCCTTTGCTGGTTGGGGGAGCGGCTAAGGCGTGATTTAAGCCCAACTCGGAGAGAGCAAGCCCGAGCACGCCTGAGGCGCTCAGTTTTAGAAAATCCCTGCGGGTAATGTTATTGAAGGTCATGATGATCCAATTGTAAATATAAAGTTTGAGAGGGAAATAAGAAAAAGGTACCGTTGGCGTTATGCAATAATCTCGACGCTGGTGCCAACCGCGCCGTGGACGAATTCTTTTTCAAGCGGCACATTGGGCATGGACCAAAGGTAAAGCCACTTGGCGGCGGCGCATGTCAGGTTGATGCAGCCATGTGAGCGCGGATGTCCGTAATCGTTGTGCCAAAATGTACCGTGAAAAGAAATTCCGCTTTTGGTGATGTATTGTACCCAGGGCACGCCGGGCAGGTCGAATCCGCTGGAGGCAATATCACCTGCCGCCATGTGGCGGGAGGGACGCTTGTAATAGGTGGTGAAATTTCCCTGCGGCGTGGTGTAAGTTCCACTGCGTAATCTTCCGCCGGTGGAAACCCAGGCGCTGAAAACAGGAGTACCTGCTTCGTAGGCTGTGACAAGCTGCTGATCCAAACGGACAACGATTTTCTTTTCTTTGCTTGGTACATCCGGTGAAATGGGGGCTAATTCTTCCGGCGGCATAATGCGGAGATGTTCGGCGCGGACGTAATATAACTTGTCCCATTTGTCATCGGAAATCTGATACCACGGCTGCCCGTCTGTTACCCCTGCAACCATTGCCTTGACCCAGTGCGCGGTTTCATAATAAATGCGATAGCCGACTTTGGATTCGATATCGGGTTCAGTAAAGGCATCTGTAAACGGTACGCTCACTTCAGCAAGCAAGCCCTCTTTGGGAATATCGCCTTCATAAGGTTGGTTGAAGATCGTGCGAACCGGTTGAATATTGCCCGAATACACATACCCATCTTCATTCACGCGATACCAGATGCGGTTATGTGAATCGGTTTCTTCTGTTGCGGCTGTGTTGGTGAGGTTGAAGACCGCGTCACGCTGGAGGAGTTTAACTTTTTCCGCCTTGGTAGATGGCGCATCGTACACCCAAACCGTGCGGACGGTAACACGTCCCTGCTGGGTATCGAAGGGGTCACTTGGGGCAAACTTGAACGGGGGCACGATCAGGCTTGCCAGCCCCAACCCGCCTAATTTCAGAAAATCTCTTCTGGTGATCTTTGTCTGCACTCTATTTTTAACCATTACAAAAACGTGCCTATAAAAGGTTAATCATGCACATTGACCACGGTGCCGACTGAGGCGAAGTTGTACGCCCACTCTGCATCGGGGATGCTCAGATTCACACAACCATGACTCATGGGCACGCCAAAGTTATTGTGCCAGTACGTGCCATGAATGCCGTAACTGCCATAAAAATACATGATGTAGGGAACATCAGGCAGGTAGTAGCCAGGACCAGACATGGGCGCAGATTTTAACTTGACCCACACTTTGAATTTGCCGGTGACCGTGGGGGTTTGCCATGTGCCGGTTGAAACCACAAAGGTTCTTACCAGGGTATCGCCTTCGTAGGCATACATACGTTGGTCAGAAAGGTCTACATCAAACCAGTGTTCGCCATTGCCAGAGGAAGTAACTGGAACAGGAATATTCGCAACCGCAGTCGGTTGCACATATTCAGGCGTTGGGGTATCGGGGACGATTGCGGCTCCAGCTACGGCGGCGCCTGTTTCGACCACCGCAGCCGCTTCTACGGTGACGGTGGGAAGCACAACTGCCGCCTCTGCTGTGGGCGCTTCAGTCGGCGCGATGACCGCTGCGGCTTCTGGCTGGGCTTGTTGTGCGAGGGTTGCAGTTGGCACAACAGGTTGAATATTTTCTGCAACCGGCATTGCCATTGGAGTATAGGTTGGTTTGGCGATGGAAACCTGAGCGAAAGATTCGCCGGGAGCTTTGGCTTGAAATTGAGGAGCCGAATTCCCACCATTGAGAATGGATGCCATGACAGGCGATGTGACCGCCGACCATGCCGCAAAGATGAACACAACGCACCCGGTAACGATCAGGATGATGGGAAGGAGTAATTTTCGTTTTGGCGATTGGCGGTTTGTCATGGAATGCCTTTCAGTATTACTGAATATAACGAATAAATTTAAGCGCTTATCGGGCGGGTATAAACTGATTATTTAATACCATTCAAGAAATTTTCAACTTTCAAGATTATAAACAAAAAGAATCCCATTTCACCACTGAATTTCAACCGGTACGCCCACTTCAGACCAATCGTACAGAACTTGCGCCTCGTATGAACCAAGCACAATGCACCCGTACGAAATCGGCGTGCCGAGATACCCTGCCCAGAGTGTGCCTCCGTCGGGCAGGATTGGCAGGGCATGGATTCCATTTTGCAGGCTGCCTGCCCAGTAAATGCCCAACCAACTGGGCATCCAAATATTCCATGTGGCGCCATAGGCGTTGGGAATTTTATTGAGCACACTGAATGTGCCTGTGCGGGTGGCATTGTTCATGCCAGTGGAGGCGACGAAGCTATACATGAGGTAGTCGCCTTCATATACATACATGTGCTGGTCAGAAATATCCACCAAAATGTATTTTCCGCCGAGGTAGTTTACCGTCTCAGGTTCGATCTCGCTTTCGGGCGGGGAGTAGGAAACCTCTTCAATGGGTACGATAACGGCTTGGGCGATGGCTTCGGTCGGCGTTGGGGTTGGGATGGCAGTTTGAGTCGGCTGCGGGGTGTAGGTGGGTTTGGTGATCTGCGCCTGCGAATAGGGTTGCCGAATGGGCGTCGTGGTTGGCATGACTTCGGCTGTGCCGGAACAAGCTGAGGCGAAGCTCAAAGCCAGGGTTGTCAGAACCAGATGTAATGTTTGTGATGAGGCGCGGGTGGGTTTCATCATGGCAGGATGGTGGGGGAGATTATGTCATTTGGCATCACGCTTTCGTTGTTGAGAAAGCAGAGAATTCCCTGGGTTACCCCTTCGGCAACCACATCGGTTTGTTTGGTGAGGATGTTTTGATCGAGATAGAGAAAGCCGGTTTCGATGATGGCGGTGATGGTGTTCGGGTCAATTTCAGAGAAGGCGTGGTATTGGGTCATATCTGCGGTGATGCTGTTGGCGTGGAAGAAAAGACCGGTCATGTTTTGGTAGCGGTCGGTGAGGCAGGCAGTGAGGCGTTGGGCGCGGTTTACATCGCGGGTTTCGAGTGAGGCTGCCACTTTGAACCCGGTAGCTTCGTCATTGATATATTCACAAGAGTCATTGTGAATGGAAACAAGTGCGGCGGCGCGGTAGCCATTAAGACGCGTGTCAAACTCGTTGAGCAGGTCTACTTGATATCCGCGTTCGGTAAGGCTGCGCTGTACCAGTGTGGCGATGGAGAGATTCACTTCTGCTTCAGTTACGGTTACATCGCCGTTATCGTCATAACAGGTTGCGCCCGAGTCATTGCCCATGTGCCCTGCCACAATGCCAATGCGAATCTGCGGCTGCGGGGTGAGCGGACTGCTTGGTGCGGCAACTTGCGGCGTGAGCAGGGTGCGAAGTTGGTCGCGCAGGTTATTGGTAAAAAAACTGTTGGGCGTCCATGCGGTGAAGAGTGTGGCGATAAGAATGGCGATCCACACGGTAGACATAAAAGGGTTTACGCGATTGGTTGTCCGCTTGCGCGGCGGGCGGGTGGCGTTTTGTGGGTTAGTTTCCATGTTATGAGAATCTTACCCTAATTTGTGCATTAGAAAACAACGACAAGTACTGGTCTGTTTTTTTTTCACGAAGCGCAGGTCAGAACTTCGTATGCTTCGTGGATGAAGTTTTTTTACGATGTCTAATTCATTTCGACCGACTACTTAGAATAGTTTTTTCAACGGCTTTAATTTGGCAACAGGCAGTGAAAGATTTTTTACATGGGTATGTTCATATTGAAAGGTGCGAGCGCCAGGCGGCAACAGTGTGGCGCGTTGGCTCATTTCTTCATAGCTGGCGTAGCCGGTCAAAAAAATATCCATGCCGTAAACCCAGATGTTCGCCCATTCGTATGGCGGGATGGTGTGGCTTTCACCGCTTTCAAGTTGGATGGTTACTTTTGCATCGGGCACACGGCGGACGTGTAAGGCTGTGATGGCATAAAAAGATTCAGGGATGGATGCCCTGCCATGCGGTGAGATGCTGATCACTGCCCGCTTCACTTCCCGACCTTCGTCCTGCCCATACACTTCAAGCAGCAGCTCTTCATCCGAAGCGGATTCTACGATTACGCTTCCAAGCGGTTTCCAATAATTGGGACGGCGCCAGTTCATCGGCAAAACGTGCATCAGGTAATGCGGTTGTCTTTTTGCGAGAACTTTCTGCATATCTGTTTGTGAGAGGGCAACCAGCCCATTGACGAAGGCGAAGAGGTAATTATCGTCATAGGAATGTCCATCGCCTGCATGTGAATCGGAGGGGACAAGCGCCTGGGCTTCGAGCAAGGTATTTGGGCTTTTGCGAATGTTTAGAATTTGTTCGCGGTGTGAGATAAGAAACGATTTAATATCGCAGCGATGCCCTTTCAACACCACGTCAAACCGTTCTCGGTCAGTAAAAGGGGTGGAGGCTTTCACTTCAAATGGAATATTTTCCTGCGAGAGATAGCGCCGGAAGGCTACTTCTACGGCGGTGCTGGCAACCAACCGGCGTAACCGTCCGTAAGGCGATTTGCCTTCGCGCTCGTAGGTGTGTGCCAGTGAACGAAGCGCAAGGGCTATACCGCCTTCGGTTAGGTCTGAGGTGTAGGGCAGGTGAATGAAATCGGCTGAAGAGATCATTTTTCGTTTGGTTGCGGGGTGTTCATGTTTTGTGTTCCCCGCTCTGATATTCAATATTATGACGTAAGTTGAAAACCGTCAATTATTTATGGCTCAATGGTTGGTGCGGTGTAAATTACCTCTTGAACTACCAAATCTGAAAATGAAACGACTGCGGCAGTCTCACCTGCCGAGCGGACGAAGAAACCGATGGTGCCGATAGGGAAGGTGGGGTCGCTGACGCTGAATTGGAAACGTCCATTCAAGAAGAGACGCATTTCTTTGCCGACTGCCCAAACCCCAATGCGGGTGGTTCCTGGTGCGCCGGTAGGAGAATCTCCGCTGGGGATGGGTTGTTGAAGGGTGACACGGGCACTGTTGACGATCCGTTCTGCGCGGACGGTTCCGTTGCAGGCGAGGGCAAAGCGGTAGTACGAGCCGCCATTGGCACGAATGAGGATGCCATAGCTATCTTCTCCACGGCAGAGGTTGGCTTGTGCGGTGGCTTCGGCGTAGTAATCTTCGAGGAAGGTGTCGAGCCGCAGGCTGGTCATGTACACTTGTGATTGGGCGGCAAGGGTGAGGCGGTTATCTTCCATGTTGGAACTGCCGTGGTTGGATGCGGCGATCTCCCAATTGAAAGGGTCTGAAAAATCATCGGTGAGCAGGTCTACGCCGACGCCGGGGCGCATTTCTGGGGTGGGGGCTTTGGTGGTTAAAAGTTGCAGCGTAGGTGTGGCAGATGGGGGGAACCAGACAATGGTCGAGGTGGGAGGCGGGGTTTCCGTCGCGGGGATGGGGGTGTAGGGTGTGAACATATCATCCAACATGGTGCAGGATGTGAGTAACAGAACAAGGAAACTTGAAAATAAAAATCGTTTGAAAGTCATTGGTATTTTGTGACAGCAGTTGAATTTGATGTGTCGTAAAATAAAGACATAACATTCTAGCATATAGGAGATTAAGATGACCGTGAAACAGGTGCTGATTACTGGCGCGTGTGGTGAGATCGGGCAGGCGCTTGTGCAGGAGTTGGCGAAGAGAGGGGGCTATGAGATCGTGACTTCAGACCTTTCCCCATTGCCAGATTCGATCAAGGGATTGGTTTCGGAACATGTGCAGGGTGACCTTGTTTATAAAGTAAAAGTTTTTTATGACTATGATTTTGATGTGATCTTTCACCTTGCCGCTTCGCTTTCTTCCAAAGCTGAGATCGCCACAGAGGAGGCACATCGCATCAATGTGGAAGGGACGATGCAGCTGTTGATGCTGGCGGCGTACCGTTCGGAGAAGTATGGCAAGCCGGTGAAGTTCCTCTTTCCAAGTTCGATTGCAGCCTATGGGATGCCGACCCTGGAAGCGAAGCAGGGTGCAGGCGCGGTCATCGAGGAGGATTGGGATTATCCGCACACGATGTATGGCTGCAATAAATTGTATTGCGAAAAGCTGGGTATGTATTACAGCAGGTATCACGGACAAAAACATTTGGACGATACCCCGCCAACCTTTATGGATTTCCGTGCGGTGCGCTTCCCGGGCTTGATCAGTGCGTTTACGCTGCCGAGCGGCGGGACGAGTGATTATGGTCCTGAGATGCTCCATGCGGCGGCTCAGGGTAAAGAGTATGCCTGTTTTGTGCGCCCCGATACAAAGATTTCATTCATGGCGATGCCAGATGCGATCAAGTCTTTGATCATGATCATGGATGCCCCGCGTGAAAGCCTGACGACCGATGTGTACAACCTCGCTGCTTTTGCCATCACTGCCGATGAATTCCGTCAGCGGGCGTTACAGGCTTTTCCCGATGCAAAAATTACGTTTGAGCCGAATCTGCGCAGGCAGGGGATTGTTGACTCGTGGCCCGAGGATGTGGATGATACCCGCGCCCGCCAGGATTGGAATTGGAAACCCGATTATGATGTAGATCGTTTTTTTGATGAGTACTTCCTGCCGGAAATCCGCAAGCGGTATGGGAAGTAAAATTATGTATTTAGTTTTTGTGTAACGGTGGATGTGTTTTTTTTATTGAGAATGGATTTTAATATAGGAGATTACCCATGCAAAACAAGTTGACGATTTTCCTTAGCCTTTTGGTTTTTACTGCCGTAGCGTGCCAATTTTCTGCGCAACCGCCCACCCTAACACCTGTCCCGCCGCCTACCGCCAACCCGTCTTTATTGCTGGATGGCATCTGGCTGTTGGAATGGACGATTGAAGGGGAAGGACCGGATGGGTATTTATATACAGGCGAGGCGACTCTTAACGTCAACGATGCGTATGAAATAGATGGGCAAATTGTGTGGACGATGGTTCGTACTCCATTTGTAGATGAGCAAACGAAAACGGGTTTATCGGGCGTGGAATATGTGCGGGGAACATTCAACCCCGATACCTTTGAAGTAGATTTTACAGGTTACAAAAGGGAAGACCCGAACAAAGTGATCGGTACAGACCATTACAAATTGACACTTTCAGCCGATGGAACACAGCTTAATGGAAGAACCGAAAACTACGGTGATTGGAAAGGGTTAATCGCCGGTGTGCGAAAGCCGTAATCGAAGAAGTATCATAGTAGAAGAGACGCCTCTATTGTTATGACTTAGGGGCGTCTCTTCTACTATTTATTGGCAGGTAATTGATTTGATGGGAATTGCGAAATATGAATTCTTTCGGAAACTTACTGGGGGAACTATGCAAGGACAACGATAAAACTGCCGCCCATATTAGTTTTTATTTTGATAGTCAAAATACGTTTTTAATCCCAAAAAATGCTTTTCAAGTAAATTCCATGTTAATAAGGCAATGATGATGGTTACAGCATAAGTAGAAGCCGGGTAAAGAAAATACGCTTTCCATCCGCGCATTTCACTGTGCCAGAAAACATCTAGTAATATCAAGGCGGCTGTCATGTGAAATAGGTACATCGAATAGCTGTATGTGCCAAGAAAGGTCAAGACAGGGTTTGCGAAGACTTTACGAAAGAGGTTTTGAGGGGGACGTGTGATGAAAATTCCGATCAGACCGACGGTAGAAAGAGCGGCGGTGGTATATCCGCCAAGTGTGAGGGGCAGGCTGGAATGTTCGGGGTGAGGGTCGCCTGGCAACGATAGAATGTGGAGTAAAACAAATAGGGCGAAAGAAGTTAGAAATAACGGCATGACATACTGCTTCACTTTTTCTTTTGCACCATCGTATGTAAGAAAGACTGCCAAAAGCCCGCCGAATAGCATTTCTTCGAAGCGTGCAAAGGATGTGTAATAGAAAAAGGTTGAGGCTTGCGACAGGTTGGGCCATAAAAGCGTGCCGAGAATCCGCGCGATGATCGAGATCGCAATGTAGCCAATGCTAAATTTGACCAACTTCTCGCGGTCGAGTTTGTATACGATGAAGGGCCAGATCAAATAGAACTGTTCTTCAATCGCTAATGACCAGGTGATGCCAAGATATTGTGTGATGTGAAAATCTTTGAACAACAGCGCCCAGTTTTGTTGGTATAGCAGTATGATGGGCAAGGTGACATTCAATTGATTTGTGAATTCCTCTTCAACCTTTGGGGCAAGGAAAAGCACAAAAAGTATCGCGGCGTAATACAGCGGGAATATTCTCAGCGCCCTGCGTACATAGAAGTTCTTGAAATAATGTTCATCTGTTTTCGATCTTAATAAAATGGAAGTGATAAGAAAACCTGAAAGTGTGAAGAAGATATCTACCCCAACCCAGCCAGTAGTTGTAATGAATGTAAAGGTTTCCAATACGGGATGTTCTGTAAAATACCCGGCGCGTTTAAAGAGGTGCAGCGCCATAACCAGAACAACTGCAATTCCGCGCAACCCATCAAGTTCTTTTATACGTGAAAGCATGGATTATTTCCCTGCGGCTTTCGCTCTCGCCAGCACCTTCTCGGCGTGTCTCAGCAGCGGCATATCGATCATCTTACCATCCAGAGAATACGCGCCTCTGCCTTCTTTTTGACTGGCTTCAAACGTCTCGACGATTCTTCTCGCGTAGGCAATCGCTTCAGCGGATGGAGTGAACGCCTCTTGCGTGATTTGAACCTGATTCGGGTGAATGACCTGTTTCCCGCTGAAACCGAGTCTTGCTCCAAACTCCGCTTCGGCTTTCAACGCTTCCAAATCCTTGTAGTCAATGGTGACGATATCAATCGGCTGAAGATCGTTTGCGGCACAAGCCACAATGACCGCCTGCCGCGCATAGAGTAATTCCACGGCATCTTTCGTGCGGACCGCGCCAATCGACGCCGCGAAATCCTCACCGCCAAAGATGATCGCATCCAACCGCGGATGTGCCGTGATCTCTTTGAGATTCAAAATCCCTTTTGCAGTTTCTACGCCGATTAGAATCCGAATCGAGTTGACCTTCCAGCCGTTCTTCAACTCGGCATCTTCGATAATTTTGCTCGCCCATTCCACTTGCTCGAAAGACTCAACCTTCGGAATCACGATCCCATCGGGGTGATAGGGGAGGACGGCTTCAATATCGTCCTTCTCCCAACCCGAACCGACCGAGTTAATACGTACCAGTTTTTCGCTTGTGCCAAAGTCCAATTCTTGCAGTGCTTTGGCAATCGTAGCACGTGCTTCCGCTTTTTTGTTGAGGGCGGCGCCGTCTTCCATATCCATGCAAATTGAATCCACGCCCAGGGTAATGGATTTGGCGATCATCTTCCAATTGTCGCCGGGCATGTAGAGTAGGGCTCGTCGGGAATGCATTAGTACCTCGTGATTGGTGTTTAGAGATTTGTGATGAAAGAAGAAAGAGGAAAGATGTGCACAATGATTTTCTTTCTTCTTTCATCTTTCTTTTTTGAGAAACATGGCTGTTCGTTCAAACTCAACTACAACTGTGCCGTCAGTTTTTTTGCCTGTGCATTTTATTTTCACCAGTCCAGCATTTGGTCGTGATTTTGATTCGCGCATCTCGATGATCTCGCTTTCGGCGTAGATGGTATCTCCATGAAAGACCGGGTTGGGATGCATGATCTTGTCGTAGCCTAAATTTGCCACAATGGTTCCTTCGGTGAGTTCTGCCACGGTGAGCCCAACGACCAAGCCAAAAGTGAAGATTCCATTTACCAGCCTTTGACCAAATTCAGTTCGTGAAGCAAAATCTTCGTTGATGTGAAGCGGTTGGGTGTTCATCGTCAGCGCCGAGAAAAGTACGTTATCCATTTCTGTCACTGTGCGCCCACCGTGCTTGAACTTCATCCCAACTTCAAGTTCGTCGAAATATTTTCCGGTCATGGTTGCTCCTGATTGTGGGGAAAACCTGATTTTGATAATGATACACGAAAATGATGCGGCGTTTTGGGCGTGAACTTTTACCCGCCATCTGTTTTGCTTGAAGGTTCCAGCTCCCGATAAATGATCCATTGCCCTTTGCGGTCATCTAAATTTTTCATGGCTCTATCGTAGTAAATATCGAATATCTGTTTTGTGTTCACTTCAACCCGAAAGTAGTAACGCCCTACGTTGAGCGATCCGCGTGAGGCGGCGGTCATTGCATGAGTGGGGCGCATGTTGTTTGCCATTTTGCCGCTGCGTGAAAAATCCACCCATTCTGAAATGGAGCGGAGTATGCGGTAGGTTTGATCGTTCCAGGTGAAGCCGTTTGGGCAGGTTGGGGCTTTTTCGAGCTTGGGCGGGGCATCGAAAATGATTGCAATCTTTTCGTCAAAAAAGTGAATGGGCGTGTACTCTTCCATTATTTATCCTTTGGGGCGGCTAAGT
>JACKAW010000014.1 GCA_020634885.1 Anaerolineales bacterium | reverse complement strand
AGGTGCTGCACATAAAGCCATTGGAGGCTTCGTTGGGCAGGTTGGCGCCAAATTCGAGGAACTGGGGCAAGCCGGTGGCGCTGTGGCACTTGGCACAAGCAGCTTCCACTTCGTAGACGGGGTTACCTTCGGCGTCGAAGTCCCAGTGGCGGAAGGGTTCGGTGTTGCCAGCAAAGTGACCGGCATCATTGCGGGCGAGGTTGGTCACGTCACCACCGAGGTCGGCGATGGAGTCGTGAAGCAACTGGACGATGTATTTGTTGCCATGAGCGAACGCACCGGCATCCTTGAGGGAGACCTGGTAGTTGTAGGCAGCCTTGAGTAGGCGGGCAGTCCAAGTGGAGTAACCCACTGGTCTTCCATCAGCCTGATCGGCAGCACCATCGCCATCGGCATCGGCGAACCAATAGGGGTAGGCAGCCGCATCGTACACAATGCCGGTACCAGCGGTGTCAGCAGCGTACTTCTGAATCTCAGCCATGAGGGTTTCCTGCAAGCCTTCGATCTCGTAGTACATGCCTTCTTCCACGTTGCCGTCGCCATCATAGTCATGGGCAGAGGAAACCATGCGAATATCTTTAAGATCTTCCGCAGTGGCAACATCTTCATGGCACATGGCGCAATCTTCAACCTTCACTTCAAGAGTGTGGGGGTCGTGACAGCCGATACAAGTGTTGTAGCCTTCGACGTGGGTGTTCTTTGCATCGTAGGCGAGTCCTTCATATTCATAACCGCCGTGGGTCATGCCGCCGTAGAGGGTGGCAGCCGCAGCATAGTAGTGAACATTACGGAAACCGAAGCGAACATCATTACCCTGGTCATCCTTGATGGGAGCAACCACGGCATCCATATCGGTGACTGCAAATTTTTCGATCTGCGCGTCAACGCTGACTTTGGATTCGCGTCCCTGATGGCATTCCATACAACGGGTATCATCACCAGAGGTGATTTCAACACCTGAAGGGAACATGACTGTGGTCTTGGAAATAGTGACCGCATTGTGACAAGCCACGCACTGCACGCCTTGGGCATCGGCGGCAGCAACTGCGGCATCTACTTTACCGGCTTCGGAGCCATCCGCACCGAGGAAGTCGGAATACCCAGCGCTGGTATGGCACTTGGCACAGGAAGTGGGAACTTCGGCGGGATCTTCTCCATCCCAATGACGGAAGGGTTCGCTAGCCACATCAGCGTGACCAGAACCCTGCCATTCAGCCAGGTATGGGGTATCAGGAACCGGAGCAACAGAAACTTCTTCTGTGGTTGCTTCGGGGGCTGCATCGGTAGGTTCTTCTGCTGCGCCACCGCAAGCCGCTAAAACTGCGCCGATCACAACTAAAACTCCGAGTAAAACTAGAAATTTTTTGAGATTCATTATCATTCTCCTTAATGTTTGTACAAACTGTGAAAATATCTCAAAGTACTTCGAATAGTGCCTCCTTTTGCGAATTTGCTGACAAAGACACTTTTCAGCATATATGGTGAATTTTAAATAAGAATAAGATTAATGAATAGTTAGAATAAGCTATTAGTCATGTGACAAAAGTCACAACAATTTGGATAACTTTACTAGGATTACACGGGGCGTTATTCGCCCAAATCGGGCATTTCTGCCCCAATTTCATCTGGGTGTTGCCCCGCTTCGAGCCTATCCACCACTTCGTCAAAACCGGCGGGCACATCTTCCCCTGCTTCACGTCCCATATTTTTCATCATTTGCCCAAGCGCTTTTGGGTCACCATCCAAGCCCTCAAAGCTTTCAAATTCATCTGCCATGGCTTCATACCGTTGTTCCTGCGTTTTGGCAATACGCACCTTCGTCATGCGGCGGCGCACATCGGCGCTGTTGCAATGGGCACAATATACAGGCGCTTTGCCGTAATCATTGAAGCTGAGAAAAACATCGAAACGATTTTGGCAGACATTGCAGATAAAGTCATAGGTGGGCATAAAGTCATTTTAGCAGAAGCAAGCCCAAATCATAATAGATGCGTTTGGTAAAATATTTGCATGTCTGAATTCGATCTCCGCAAGCCCAATCCGCTTTTGATCGTCATATCCGGTCCTTCCGGTGTTGGCAAAGATTCCGTTGTTCAACGCATGAAAGAACGCGGGTTTCCATTTCATTTTGTCGTCACCGCCACCACACGTGAGAAGCGCGAAAATGAAGTGAATGGCAGGGATTATTTCTTCGTATCTAAAGATGAGTTTGCGCGGATGATCGAAGAGAACGAACTGATCGAATATGCCATCGTGTACGGCGATTACAAGGGAATCCCAAAGTGGCAGGTACGCGATGCCTTTGCCAGCGGTAAAGACGTGGTAATGCGGATTGACGTGCAGGGTGCAGAGACTGTGCGCAAACTCGCCCCGGAGGCGCTGCTGATCTTCATCACTTGTGAAAGCGAAGAAGAGTTGGAGAAACGCCTGCGCGAGCGCAAGACCGAATCGGTCGATTCGCTTTCTCTGCGTATTGCCACCGCCCGCAAGGAATTGCAACGGATCGATGCTTTTGATTATGTCATCATCAACCCCGATTTTCACCTTGATGATACAGTGGATAAAGTGCGGGCTGTGATCGCCGCCGAACATTTGAAGGTGCATCATCGCAAGGTTTCGCTATGAACGAATACCCCGCTTCTCAACCCGACCCGATGCCTGCTCCTGAACCCCGTCAGATTCCAATCCGAATGCCTGCCACTCAGCCCATTGCAACCTACATTCTTATTGGTGTGACAGTCGTTGTGTATGTTCTGCAAATGCTCAGCACTGCGATCCTTGGCGACTCGATCTACGGCATTGACTACGTCACCCTGTTCGGGGCGCGCATCACCGAGGCGATCTATGGCGGGCAGGTTTGGCGTTTGATCACGCCCATTTTCCTGCATGGGTCGCTGACTCATATCTTTTTTAACATGTACGCCTTGTTCTCCATCGGTTCATTGCTGGAGCGGCATTTTGGTCACTGGCGTTTTCTTGCGCTTTATTTTTTGGGCGGGTTTTCAGGGTATGTGCTTTCCCTACTTTTCACACAGGGATATTCCGTGGGTGCATCCACCGCTGTGTTCGGGTTGGTTTCGGCTGAGATCGCCTTCTTTTATCACAACCGCGATCTGTTCGGTTCGCACGCCCGTCAGGCAATTGGCAATGCTGTTTTCATTATTGCCATCAACCTCTTCCTTGGGCTTTCTCCAAATATTGATAACTGGGGGCACATTGGCGGTCTTTTGGGCGGTGCCATCTTTGCCTGGTTTGCCAGCCCCAAGTGGACTGCCATTGTGATGCCCAATGAAGCGATTTTGCAAGACCAAAGGGAATTTCGAGAAATTATGACCGGCGCATTGCTTGTGCTGCTTCTATTTGGCGGACTGACCGTTTTTGGGTTCATCTCGTTTTACATGTAATAAAAAAAGCCCGCTCACCACGGGCTTTTTTTTATATTTATTTCAATTTAGCTTGAGTGTGCCAGTCGCGGGTCAAGCGCATCGCGCAAACCATCACCGATCAGGTTGAAGGATAGCACGGTGAGCATGATCATGAAGCCCGGGTAAAACACGAGGTGCGGGGCGGTAAAAACCTGGTTGCGTTCCGCGCCAAGCATGGAACCCCACTCAGGCGTGGGCGGCTGCGCACCCAAGCCCAAAAACGATAGAGCCGCAGCATCCAAAATGGCGGAGGCAATGCCCAAAGTCCCTTGCACGATCAATGGGGTAAGCGCATTGGGCAAAATCCGCAAAAACAAAATCTGCATATTGCTGCCGCCCAAAGCGCGGGTCGCAGAGACGTATTCCATCTCACGCACGGTCAACACGGAGGCTCGCATCACACGGGCATATGCCGGTATGGATACGATACCGATGGCAAGCAGGGCATTGATCAAGCCTGGTCCCAGCACGGTAACAATGGCAATGGCAAGCAGCAGGGAAGGGAATGCCAGCAGCACATCCATAAAGCGCATGATGATGTTATCCCACCAGCCGCCAAAGTACCCGGCAAGTGCGCCCAATGCCGTACCAATGATGATGGCAAATGTGACGGTTGAGAAACCGACCATCAAACTAAGACGGGCGCCATATAACAGGCGGCTGAATTGGTCGCGGACGTTGCCATCAATACCCGCCAGATGTTGAGGTTTTTCCGCCGGACAGCCCAGAAGGTGGATGCAAGGCAATTCTCTTGCTTTCACATCTTCCACACCGATCAACACTTCGTCAAACCCGTAGGGGGCAAGCCATTGAGCCGTGAGCGCGATAAAGGTCAAAATGGCAAGAATGATCATGCCAACCACAGCCGAACGGCGACGGAACAAACGCCGCCAGGTGATCTGCCAAAGGCTGGTCGATTGGAGTGTTAAGCCTTCTGCATCTAATGTAGCGATCTTCTCTTCTTCGTTAGCCATGTGAGAGTCCTAATTCAAACGGATGCGCGGATCGAGATACGCATACGAAATATCCACTAACAGGTTAATGACCACATAAAAGACCGCGATTACCACCGTAAACGATTGGACAATTCCATAATCGCGCGCTGTGATGGCTTCGTACAGGGTGCGCCCCAAGCCGGAAAGACCAAAGACGGTTTCAGTTAGTACGGCACCGCCCAACAAACCGCCAAGGGATAGACCGATCACGGTGACCAACGGCAACTGAGCATTGCTAAAGGCATGTTTGACGATGACAAGGAAATGCCCCAACCCCTTTGCTCTTGCCGTACGAATGTAATCCTGCCCCAGAACGTCGAGCATGGCGGAACGTGCCATACGGGCAATGATCGACATGGGGATGGTTCCCAGCGCAACTGCCGGAAGGATAAGATGCTTAAGGGCATCTTTCAACAATTCCCAATTTTGAGTAAGAAGTGCATTCAAAATATTCATGCGTGAAAGAAAAACCAAAAAGCCCGCCCAAAGTCCGCTCTCACCAACCGTCCAGCCCCATACTTCATAGAAGGCATCATCAGGAATGCCCGGGCTAAGCCGCCCTGAAGGAGGGAACCAGAATGGTGTATCTTTTAATTGAAGGGAAAAAATATACATTAGCATCAACCCAAGCCAAAAAACCGGCATGGATACACCAATGTTCGCCCAGATCATGGTGGTTACATCAACCCAGGTATTGTGTTTTACCGCCGAGATCACCCCCAAAGGAACGCCAAATAGCATACTGACAAATAATGCAGCCAGGCTAAGCTCAACGGTGGTGGGAAGCCGTTCAATCAGTAAACGCGTTACCGGCACATTCATACGAATGGAATTGCCAAAATCGCCGCGCAATACTTCCCCCATGTAGACCATAAGTTGTTCAGGAATGGGACGGTCCAACCCTTTTTCATGAATGAACCGCTCACAAACCTCAGGTGTAGCTTTCTCACCCAAAATCGCCTTGCACGGATCGCCGGGGATCACGCGTGCAATAATAAATGTGACAACCAAAATACCGAATAAGACCGGAATGGAAGCAAGTAGTCTGCGTACCAGGTATTGGAACATTTACAAAAGCCTCCGTGTAGGAATACGGGATGGCGGGTTCGCCGCCATCCCGTATTTTAGTGCAAACAGGAATTAAGACCTATTCGCTGGGTTTGTTCATCAAGCCCCAGAGATAGTCGTAGTATTCCCAGGCGTTGGTGTTACCCGCGTGCAATGGGGAAGAAGCATCCAAGCCCATGGTGAAGGTGGCAACCACATCGTTGGCATCGAAGGTCGAGCCATCGTGGAAGGTCACGCCCTGGCGCAGGGTACAAGTCCACACGTCGAGGGAGGCGTTGGGTTCACAAACTTCAGCCAAAGCAGGGACAGCCGCGGTGCCGTTGGTTTCGTAGGCATAGAGAGCTTCCACAACCTGTTCACAAGCGCGGAGGGACTCACCGTCAGATTCGTCAGCACAGAAGAGGCTGATCGGTTCGGCGTTCTGCATCCATACATAGACATCACGTCCACCTGGATCCATGAGTGAGAAGTTCTCGTTGCCAAGCGGGCTGGCTTGCTGGTTGGTCACATCGGCGCGGTAAGCAGTGCCGGAACCACCATGAGCAACAGGGATCATAGGAACGAATTCCTTGAGGGCGTTGTTGGCTTCAGCGTAAAGCGGAGCAGATTCAGCGGGGTCGGCGATCTGAGCAGCAGCAGCGATCGGTTCGAAGTAGGTCGGGGACTGAACGCCGAATTGCGGGTTGGCTTCACCGAAGTGATAGTCCAGGAAGTTGGTCGGGTGCGGGTAATCTGCACCCCAGCCCAAGAGGTAGATACCATCGAGGCGACCAGCGGTGGATTCTTCAATGAAAGCACCAGATTCCATCACAACGATTTCAGCATCGATGTTGAGGTTTTCTTTCAACTGAGCCTGAATGTCCTGAGCCACATTGCTAACCTGGGGCAGGTAGCTGCGGACAACGTCACGATAGTAGATCTTGGTGGAGAAGCCATCGGGGAAGCCGGCGGCAGCAAGCTGTTCGCGGGCGGCAGCGGCATCAAAGTCATACCAGTCATCGCCTTCACAACCACCGGGGATGGAGCAGGGGGTGAAGTGAGAAGCAACTTCGGAACCAGCAGGGTAGAAGGTATCTACAATGCGCTGGCGGTCAATGCCCTTGGCAATCGCCTGGCGGACATCCTGGTTATCGAACGGAGCGAAGGTGTTGGTCATACCAAGGTAGAACACGTTCAACGCAGGGCGTTCGTTCAAAGAGAGGTTGGCATCATCACGAACAACATCGAAGTCGGCAGGACCAACGTTGTCGATACCATCCACGGTGCCAGACTGCAATTCGAGCAAACGGGCAGCAGATTCGGAAGACCAGCGGAAGACAAGAGTGTCAGCCGCAGGAGTTTCACCCCAGTAGTTGGGGTTGGCGGTGAAGGTAATGCTCTCACCACGGTTCCATTCGCTGAGCATGTACGGACCGGTACCAACAGGGGCTTCGAGACCTTCGCTGGTGCGGGTGCCGTCACCGGCAGTCGCTGCGATCCATTCTTCAGGGTAGATACCATAGACGCTAAAAGCGATCTTGGAAAGGAAGGCGGGATCGGGCTGGCAGAGGGTGAAGGTCACTTCATACTGACCAGTGGCTTCAACACCCTTGATGATGCCGGTAGAATCACAATCGGCAGCCATGAGAGAATTGCCAACAAAGTCCGCGGCTGGTTCTTCAGCAGCAGGGGCTTCTTCGGCAGGGGCTTCCGTAGCTTCGGGTGCGGTTTCTTCTGCGGGGGCTTCAGCGCCGCCACCACATGCAGCAAGCACAAGGCTCGCCAACACCAGCAACGAAAGAAGGACGAACAGATTTCGTTTCATGCGTTTTCTCCTCCATATGAGAAAAAAGGATTTCATTTTGCCGTGCAAAATGTTTCGGGATTATACCCCTAACGCAAGCCCAGCGGAAAGCCCGCCCCACTTAACCCCACTGTAGAAGGGTCTTGCGCCCACACCCCGGGAATGGATTCGCCGCATTTTGGGCATTTTCCATCGGCGGTGATGTGATACTCCCTCACAACATACCCCCGCCTCACCACAAGCCGATAGCTGCACTTTGGACAATGGGTATTTTCATACGCCTCAACCATGCCTGGCAAATTGCCCGCGTACACAAAATTCAGCCCCGCCTCGCGCCCAATCTCCGCCGCACGGATGAGCGTCCGAGCATCCGTGTTTTCAGGGTCGGTCATCTTGTAATCTTTGTGAAACGCCGTCACATGCCACGGAATATCTTTTGAAACCTCGGCGAGGAAACGCGCCGCATCCCACAACTCCTCATTTGAATCATTGAAGCCCGGAATGACCAACGTCACCACTTCGACCCATAAGCCATGTTCTTTGGCACGCTTGATTCCATCCAGCGTGTGCTGCAACGTGCCGCCCAGTTTGCGGTAGTTCCGGTCATTCATACACTTCAGGTCAATTTTATAAGCGGAAAGATACGGCGCAAGATAATCCATTACCTCGGGCGTGTTATTGCCATTGGAAACATACGCGCACAGCAGCCCATTCTCCTTCGCCGCCTTGAAAATTTCCACCGCCCACTCACTGGTGATGAGCGGCTCATTGTATGATGAAACCACCACCGCCGCCCTCGTCTGCTTCGCGTAACTCATCATCCGCTCCGGCGTGATCTCGCGGATAAACTGCGCCGAAACCTCCGAAGCCGGGTCGCGCAGGGCTTGCGAGGTGAGCCAGTTTTGGCAATAGCCGCAGTGATAGTCACAGCCAAGCATCCCAAACGTCAGCGCATTTGAGCCGGGCAACACATGCGAAAAAGGTTTCTTTTCAATTGGGTCACTTTGCAGCGCCGCCACATAGCCATGCGGCACCATTAACCTGCCGCCTTTGTTGAACCGCACCTGACAAATTCCCCGCCTGCCTTCACGGATCAAACAGCGATGTCCGCACGCAAAACAGCGCACTGAATCATCGGCAAGTTTTTCGTACAACTCACCTTCAACAGTGAATGGGTCGAGGGCATTTGAAAGTGTATTCATATCTGTATCGCGACATTAATGTCGCACTACTATAATATACCCATGTTATCAGTCGTAATTCAAGCAGGCGGACAATCCTCTCGCATGGGCGAGGACAAGGCGCTCAAGCCCTTTCTTGGCAAGCCGCTCATTCAGCGCGTGGTGGATCGGCTCAGCCCCATTGCAGATGAAATCATCGTGACGACGAATCGCCCCGAAGAGTATCAATTCCTTGGGCTTCGCCTCACCCCAGACCTCAAGCCTGGGCGCGGCGCGTTGGGCGGACTCTACACTGCCATCACTTCTGCCAGCCATGCGCACGTTGCAGTTGCCGCGTGCGATATGCCCTTCGTGAGTCCAAACTTCTTTGAAAGCGCACACAGCCTCCTCGTCAAGGAAGAAGCGGATGTTGTCATCGCCAAAACATCCGAAGGGTACGAACCCTTCCATGCTTTGTATCGGCGTGAGGCATGCCTGCCTGCCATCGAAGCCGCCATTGCAGTAGACAAATGGAAAGTGATCGCCTGGTTTCCACAGGTACGTGTGAGAGAGATTCAGCCGGATGAATTGAAAGCCTTCGACCCATCCGGCTTATGTTTTTGGAACGTCAATACCCCCGAAGAATTTGAACAAGCCGAGCATTTAGCCAGGTAACGTGACTCTTTTACCGCACGATCAACACCGGGCAGGGCGCGTGCGCCACAACTTTCTGACTCGTGCTGCCCAAAAGCAGACCTGCCAACCTGCCAAGCCCGCGTGAGCCGATCACGATCACATCACTTTTGCGGGTGGTGGCTACATCAAGAATAGCTTCTGCCGGATCGCCTTCGAGCAATTCGGTGTGAATTTCACATGGCACATCACCGAGTTCTTTCACCGCGGCAGTCAATACTTCTTCGGCTTCTCCTTTTCGGTTCGTGATCACGATCTGCATATTGGGTTCGCCAAGATACAGCGGGATGGGATCGTACGCAACAACAACCCGGAGTTCGGCGGGTTTCATGCAACGCGCCAATTCGGCAGCTTTGCGGGTGGCGTGGAGAGCGTGTTCAGAACCGTCCACAGCGAGAAGAATTTTTCCAAACATGGGTGCTCCTTTCTGTACGTTACAATTTCAGTATATAACCAAATTGTCTAAATTTCATTTGAGGAGAACCTCGCCATGTCACTAAATCTCGATGTCATTCGTCAGCAATTCCCGTCTCTGAATCGCAACGCCATATTTTTCGATAACCCGGGCGGCACACAGATCGCAAAGCAATCCATCGACCGCATCACAAAATACTTGATCGAGAACAATGCCAACCACGGCGGGGCATTTGCCACCAGCATGGCATCGGACGAAGTGCTGCACGAAGCGCACAACGCCATGGCTGATTTCTACAACGCGCCCTCGGCAGATGAAATCGTCTTTGGCAATAACATGACCACCCTCACCTTGCACATCAGCCGCTCGCTCTCACGCGAGTGGAATGAGGGCGATGAGATCGTGCTTACCCGCCTCGACCACGATGCCAACGTCACCCCGTGGGTATTGGCAGCACAGGACAAGGGCGTGAAGATCAACTGGGTGGATTTTGATGTGGAGGACGGCACCCTCAATTTGGATGCCATGCAAAAAGCGCTCGAACGAAAGCCGAAGCTGGTTGCCGTTGGGTATGCCTCCAACTCGCTGGGAACGCTCAACCCCGTAGAGAAGATCATCCAAATGGCGCACGATGCCGGTTCACTTGTCTATGTAGACGCGGTACAGTACGCCGTGCATGGCGCCATCGATGTGCAAAAACTCAACGCCGATTTTCTGGTGTCTTCTTCTTATAAATATTAGGCGACACAATCAATAAGCGTTCGGGGTCAGTTTTGAATACACACGTGACATAAGCAACCTTTTCTTCATCTTCAATCACCAGGGAGGCATAAACATTCAGCATGTCAACGATATGCTTTCTTGAATCAAAATCTTCTTCTGCTTCATCCAATCCAACGGCAATTTGGCAAGTATATTCTTTCATCGCTTGAAGTTGTTCTGGAGAGTAAGCGCTACTTTCAAGATGGGATACTAAATTAACCCGCTCAGTCGCAAGCGAATCTACAGTATCCTGCAACCGTTGCCGCCGTTCGACAAGCAATTCTTTGGGGAAATTTCCATCAAGATAAAGATCCAGTAATTTTTGTAATTGATCACGATGATCACTCAACAAATCATCAACAACCTGAAGACGTTCTCGAATTGGAGCTTGTTCACGCTCACGGTTTTCGTGGTATTCAGCTATTCCTGCATCTACCGCATCCGGATTTCTGATAAAGGATTTTATCCATTCCCAAATGGTAAAGTCCACATCCTCCGCCTTGAAATACCGTGCGTTATCACATTTGCGTTCATAGTCATCGTATCCACGAGCGACATTACAACGATAGTACAGGCGGTTTTTATATCCATCATTACTTCCACATGCAGCTACTTTTGAACCACAGACTCCGCAAACCAACCTTCGATTCATTAAGTATTGATACTTCAAATTTTTCTTTGCACTGGCGATGTTGACTGCCTTTCTTTCCTGAGCAGCATCCCATAAATCCATATCCACAATTGCGGGGATTTCAACTGCCAACCAATGTTCCTCAGGGTTGTTCAAGTGACGCCCATTCGCGCGCCCATTTTTTCCATAATGCCAAACACCGATATAGGTCTTACTGCTAACAATACGTCCCACAGTGGTGCGAGACCACTTTGTGGAACTTCTGCCGGAAAGTGGCGGAATAGGGACTCCCATTTGAGTAAGTCGACGGGCTACGACACGTGCAGACATAGGTCCTTTCTTATCCTCGCCAAATACATACATGTGATAAATCATCTTCACGATCTGGGCTTCGTCTTCATTTACCACCAATTTACTTTTTCCATCGATTTCTTCAAGTCTGTATCCATAGGGTGGTTTTCCATGAATGATTACATTGCCAGCTTTGATCTTTTGTCGCCGTCCACGAATCATGCGTTCATTGATCTTCAATCTTTCGTATTCAGCAATAACCGCCTTGATGTTCTTGTTCAAACTCCCCTCTGGAGTATCGGGGTATTCGCCCATGACATACTCGATCTGAACACCATAACGACGAAATTCCTGCTCAATGATCAACTGCTTGGCAAGACTTCGGGCGAAGCGGTCAATCTCACGAACCACCAAAACATCGAATTCACCATTCTTTGCCATCTCCAATGCCTGATTCAAGGCAGGAAGTTCAAAGGAAACGCCGGATGCACCGCGATCATCCTCGGATAATTCGGCGACAATCATATAACCCTTCTTGAGTGCATGTTCGCGGCAGATATCAAGTTGACCTGACAGATTACGACCATCCTTGACACGATCATCCCCGGATACACGCGCGTATGTTACTGCTCGACTGTTCATTGAAAAACCTCTTTAATAGAATCGTTGATAGGTTGAAAGACATAAGCCAGCCGCGCCAGTACGGCTGGCTTGTGCGCATCAGTTCTGAACCGGGGACTTGAGAAAGTCCTTCAATTCCTCGAACAACTCCTGACCCAGCACTTGAACCTGCTCATGGGTACCAAGACCAAGTCCATTGATCAGATCAGCAAGCAACATCCCCATGTTGCCCTCCGTCTCGATCAAACTGGGACACCCGGCGGCATCCTGCCATTCCTGGCGGATACGAGTAAGGGCACCAACGATCTGAAAGCGTTGTGTTGAAGGGGTTTGAAGCATATACATCTCCTTTTGATTTTTGTTGGACGACCTGCATTTCCCGGCTGAAACGCAAATCGCCCTGTGGGAATCCCACCAGGGCGAATCAAAGGGGCTGTATAATCAAACCAGCCCTCCCTCCGCTCTAGCCGGTGGGTTGGGTGAGGGTCGTATTGGTGGTGGAACACCAGTGCGGCCCGTTTTTCTGGCTCTTAATTTCATTGCCAGCAATGAAATTATAGCACAAGTTAAACGACAGGCAAGTCCCCGTTACGTCATTTCATCAATTTTCGGATTGTTCTCGTTTGGGTTTACGACCGCGTTTCTCGCCCTGCTTTTCCCGGTTCTTTATAAACTCTTGCAGGGATTTGCGGCTGACCTGCCAGGATTGCCCCCACTTACGGCCCGTGATCTTTTGAGCGCGTACCAGCTTACGGATGTAATCCAATTCGTATCCACTAAGTTGCACAGCCTCGTATGTAGTCAGCCAGTCTTCCATATATATAGTAGTGCCTCCAAACGATATTATAACGTCGTGGACGGGGAAATCAAACTGGTGTTTCGGTTGTAAAAGTTCTGAGCAAAGGTATAGCATCCGGGAGTCCGTTAACTCTACGGAATGGTGTCCGAATAATGTATGACTACGATCTGCACACAATGAAGGGGAAATGAGAGGGAACAAGGTTCGTAGGAATATCCGTATTCCAAACCGCAGGGATACCGTACTGGCAGATGTTAATCATTGGGTGTCAACTGACAAATTTCAATTCTTCACGGAAGGCGATCATGCAAAAAAGAACATCCAACAACTCACAGCGCAAGAACACACCTCAACCTCGATCAGAACCACAGCATCTTCAGAAGGGTCTGTCATGAGTAAAGCATCCAGAGATCAACCCAAAATGGTTTTTACTCCGGAACAAAGACATGCCCTTAGCAGGGTGTACGGTTTTTTGATGGAAATTGGGCGGCAACGATTAAATCGTCTCAAAGCAACCGGAGCAATTGATCCTGCATCCACAACGCTAAAGGAAGATTCAATTCCCGATCAATCCACTGCCATTCCAATCAGCCCGGAATGATGATGTCAGGAAAATAAACAAAACAGGTTGCGCAAATGGAATTGAGTCTGCGCAACCTGTTTTTGTTAATCCTACCAATTCACACCAATTTTCATACACCTTACAAAAATTAGTTCAAGAAGGGAAATAAGAGGCGCAAAGTACAAAAGCACACAAAACAGGTAACAAATGTCAGTTGAGATATAAAAAGACAGATAATAAAATACCGCGCCATATCATTCTCCTTGAGGTAACAACAATGAATCATATTAAAAGGCTTTGGGGGCATTACATTGCTTTACTGCTCCTCATTGCTGCCCTCTCTTACCCCATCTACCGGATCTACAAATTCTTTCAAATCCAATTCGGTCAGGAAGTCGCGCTCATTGCACTCAGCCTCACGGTCATAATCGCCTTGATTTTTGTGGTGCGGGGAGCTGTGCATACTCACCGGCTGGTTCGCGATTTGAAACGGGAGATCGAATCAAAAAACGCAACGTCCTCGTCGCCCGACCATCCCACTCCTCTATTCTTCAGAATATTCAAGATCGATCCGTCTGCAGACAGGAAACTAAAACCGGTTGAAGAAAAAACACAAGGGATAAATGAATTCCGGAAATTCTTAAACCTATCCCCCAACCGCCATCGTGGAAAACCGCCGCGCTTTCCCAAGGAAAAAATCCGCAAAGCTGTCGAGAAATGGGAGCGTCGCGATCCATCCATCACCGCATTAACCCTTGAACAATTCCTTGCCCAGGAATTTGGCAGCAGCCCGGACGGCATCCTGTTGATGGCAACCACCACCTTTTATGATTGGCGCCGCCGAATTTTGAAAGAGATTGAGGAAAGCGACCACCAGGACTAGCTGGACAACCCTTCCCCCCAAAGACAATCCATCCAACCATTCGGTTCCCATACCTTGTTAAGTGACAAAGGAATTTTCGTAGTCATCCCGTACTTCAAACCGTAGTGATCCCGTACTCCCAGATGCTATTTATATGAGCCGCCGACAACGCGGCTCATTTTATTTCAGCATCGAATAGGAGACCTATGGCTAAGATCATCGTCTATCTGGGAGATCAGGAACGCAACGCGCTTCTGCAACTCGCCCAACGGGAATTGCGCCTGCCTCGTGCCCAGGCAGCACTCATCATCCGACAGGAACTGGTACGGCAGGGCATGCTTCCCATGCAAGCACACATCACCGAGACAGCTTCTTCCCTTGAAGCATCGACAGGGGCGTCATCATGATCATATTCAAAAAGATATACCCTAACTTAACTTCATCCAAAAGCAGAGGCTCCCATGAGTGAAGCTCTGCATGCCATCCTGATCGCCGTGACGCTGGTGCTCAGTTCCATGTTGATCGGTGCCATCCTGTATGTGGTCATTCGTGACGCCATCAAGCGCAACCTGCGCAAGGATTAGGGGAGGTTCTTTATGTCCACAAAAATCATTTGCATTGCCAATCAAAAAGGCGGTGTGGGCAAGACCACCACCGCCGTATCGCTCGCACACGGACTGGTCCTCAAAGGCAAACGTGTGCTCCTGATCGACCTCGATCCACAAGGTCAGTCTGCCACCGCATTGGGGCGCAGTCCGGAACCGGGCGTCTTCTATCTGCTCACAATGGGGATGACTCCCCAAGAGACAAGCTTCATCCAATCCTGGGTGCGCTTCTCCGGTCGGGAGGGATTGCATGTTCTACCGGGCGATCAACAGACGATGGCCGCCCAAACCGTCTTGAACGCCCAGGACAGACCGGTCTCGGCAATCCGACAAACGGTCAGTCGCTTCTTTAAAGAAGGACCCGACTATATCCTCTTCGATACCGCGCCGAGTGTAGGTGGTATTCAGGAACGCGCAGTCTGGGCGTCGGACCTCGTGATTGTGCCGACCGCGACCGAGTTCCTCTCCGCGGATGGCGTCGGCAAGGTGCTGGGCATGATGAGCATCCTGCAATCCAAAAAGAACTGGCGCGGCAATCTGCTCGGCATCCTGCCAACCTTCTACGACGAGCAAACGAGGGAAAGCAAGGCGACCATCGAGGATCTGAAGGCGCGCTTTGCCAACAGCCTACTGCCGCCCATCCACCGCTCGACCCTGTTACGCGAATGCGCCGCACAGGGACAGACCATCTTCGAGATGGATGAACTGTGCCGGGCGGCCAAGGAATATCAGGCGCTGGCACAGATCGTGTTGAAGTATTAGGAGGACAGGATGAGCAAACGCCGTTCCCCCTTTGAAACCTCCAATGAGACCATGCCGGTCGTGGCAGCGCCACCGGATCTATACGAGTCGCTGCGCGTTGCCGAACCCCGAAAGCGCAACCGCCACTGGGAGAAGCAACATCAAAGCCACAAGGCGGTCTATCGCGGTGTGGATCCCAAACTCTCCCTGCAGGTCAAATCCATCGCCGGCGATCTTTGCGTGCCGGAGGGCGAGGTGGCGCGGGCGATCCTCGAGCATGCCCTGCGTTGTTATGAGCGCGGCGAGTTCGATCTCAACCCGCGCCCCAATCCGTATCGCCTGCGCATGACCCTTTTTCCGACGCATGAATCCCTACCGGCACCCAAGCCCATCAAGGGATCCAAACACAAACCCGAAGCTCTCTGGCGGGTGATCACCACCTGGCGCGGCTTCCCGCCCGAACTCAAACGCGAACTGTCCGCACTGGCATCTGATGAAGGACTGCATGTGCCGGTCGGGGAATTGATCACCGCCCTGCTGCGTTTTGGATTGAAGGAATACCAAAACGGGCAATTGACGCTTACCCCGGTCCAAAAACGGACCTCCTTCACATTGTCCCTGGAGGGTACAAAATGAACTTCCACCGAAAACGAAAAAATAAAATCAAAAACAATTTCAAGGCAGGCGGCACGGACTACGTGCCGCCTGCGCTTTGTCCACGCCCCGCCCACCCCTCCGCCTGCGTGCCCGCCCACGTCGAAGGCACAGGCAGGGCCGGAAGGCATGGATATGACGGAACCCGATGGGTCAGACCTGTGACGGGAAATCCCCCGATTTTGACCTGGGAGGCGGCGTGCTGAATCTAGAGGAAATTTGGGAACAGGTCCTGCAGCGGCTACAACTGGAAATGCCAAAAGCCTCCTATGAGACCTGGGCGCGTGACACCCAGGCGATCTCCCTGGACAGGAATGTCCTGACCGTTCGCGCGCGCAACGCCTATGCCCGTGACTGGCTGGAGTCGCGCATGACCGGCAGCATCCAGAACATCCTGAAAGGCATCCTTGACCGGCCGGTCTCGGTGCGCTTTGTGGCGGGTGAAAACCCAGTGGAAGAAGAGTCGGAGTCTGAAGAGACTCAACCCGATGAAGGACCGGACCTCAACATCGAACCGGTGGGCTGGCTGGACTATGACCGCATCGTGCAGCCGCACAAGCAGGTGGTGGTGAAGGGCTATCTCAGACGACTGGGAGCGGAGATCGGACCGAAAGCCATCTGGCTGTACATCGGCTTTCATCAGGCCGCCTGGCGCGCGCAGGAACAGAACCCATCCGGGATCAAGACCCTGCACAGCCAGGATGTGATGCGCTTCAGCGGCTTGAGCAATGGCGCCTTCTGGCGTTTGCTCAAACACACTGTCGTTCAGGGACACCTGCAGGGACTGGTGCAGAGAGCCGAGGAAAATGGTAAACCCCGCTTCCGCCGCGGACGGGATGGACGCCCCCATCGCGCACCGATCCGCTACCAGGTCTTCATGACCCCGCGCCTGACCCGTGCCGACTCACTGGCGATCCATACCCGCCTCAAATCCATAATTACGGGCAAGCCGGATGTACACCAAGCCCTGCAGGAACTTCTGGCGGTCGAGGATGTCATGGACCTGATCGCACCCTTTGAGCCTTTGACCATTCCCCCGCCGCTCCATACCGTGATGGAGATCGTCCGACAGGAAGCCGGCGAGGCGCACACCCCGGAGATGGAAAAGCTGGCACAGCAGCTGCACCGCCGCATCATCAGCATGTTGGGGGATATCCACATTCCCCATTACTTCATCACGGAAACCATCCGGCGCCACAACCTGACCCCGGCACAGGCCTGGCTGGTCACGGTGGCGCGTGACATGGCGTTCCTCAACGCGCGCACCGGGGAGCGCCGTGAATTGATCACCTTCAAGCGCGGCTATCTGGAAATGGCGGAACTGATCGGTTCGGGTCGTTACAAGACCGTGCAAGCCTGGTTCAACCCGCACTGGAACGCGCAACGCGGCGGAAACCTGTCGCGCTTCCTGATGGAGATGCCCATGCCTGATTCCAATCCGGATGTCGATCTGCGGGTCGAGTCCATGCCGCGCGCGTTTCGGGTGTTATTGGAGGAACCGTTGGACGCAAATGGGGGC
>JACKAW010000013.1 GCA_020634885.1 Anaerolineales bacterium | reverse complement strand
TACCTTACAGGCATACATACCCACACGGGTGGGACACATATCAAGGAGCTTTTAGAAGAGGAAGTATGGCAAAGAATGATTTTGCGTTGGCATTCAATGAAGTGCTGGAAGAGAAACAGCTTGAGAAAGACATTGTCGTCTCGGCGATTGAATCGGCAATGGTTTCGGCGTACCGCCGTGCTGTGAGCGCCTCTGCGGCACAACATGTGGAAGCCAAACTAGACCCCGAGACTGGGCATGTAACCGTATACGCCGAAAAGGAAGTCGTTGAAGACAGCATTATAGACGACCGCACCGAAGTGCTAGTTGACGAGGCGCGCAAGGTAAACCCCGAGTGCCAGCCCGGTGACATGGTGATCGTAGAAAGCACCCCCGCCGATTTTGGTCGCGTGGCTGCCCAAACCGCCCGTCAGGTCATTCAGCAGCGCATCCGTGAAGCGGAACGCTCGAACCAGATGGAATACTACCAACGTCAGGAAGGCGAGATCGTCTCCGGCTTGGTACAGGCGATCAATGCACAGGGCATCACCATTGGCTTGGAAATGAAAGCCGAAGGCACCATGCCAAACAATCAGCGCATCCCCGGTGAAAGGCTCAAACTGCACGACCGCGTCCGCGCGGTGGTGATCGAAGTGAAAGACGGCAACCGTGGTCCGCAGATCATCCTCTCACGCGCACACCGCAACTTTTTGCGCCGCCTGATGGAAAACGAAGTGCCTGAAATCTACCACGGCATTGTTGAGATCCGCGCCATTTCTCGCGAACCGGGCGCCCGTGCCAAAGTGGCGGTCTCTGCCACCCAGCCAGGTATCGACCCTGTGGGCGCTTGTGTTGGTCAAAAAGGCGTCCGTATTCAAGCCATTGTCAAAGAACTTCACGATGAAAAGATAGACATCATTCTTTGGGATGCCGACCCGGTTGAATATATTTCCAAAGCCATCAGCCCCGCCAAAGTCAGCGGCGTGTATCTTTCTGAAGAAGAACGAACCGCCACGGTAGTGGTTGGTGAAGACCAATTGAGCCTTGCCATTGGGCGCGATGGTCAAAACGCCCGCCTCGCGGCAAAGCTGACCAACTGGCGCATCGACATTAAATCTTTGGTTGAGGCGGCGGGTGATTCACTTGCCAAACTTCAAGGCGATGCCGAACTTCAGGCGTTACTCAAGCCCGCAGTTGAGGTCATTCCGCAGGTGGAAGATATTCTCGCCCGCAAGGCAGAAGGTCGCCCGATCAACCCCGAAGAGTACGAAGTTATCACCAAATTTGTAGACCGTGTTGAACGCCGCATGGTGCTTGCCCGCGAAGAAGCCGCCCGCGAAGAAGATGAACGCATCTCCGCCATCCGCGCCGAAATTCCTGAGGCAGCCTTTAGCATGTCTCTTGGCAGTATCACCACGTTGAAGGAACACACGTTCAACATCCTCACCGAAGCCGGTTATGAAACCGTCGGTCAATTAATGTTCGATCTCAAAACGGATGAGAACAAGGTGTTGGGTCTGCCAGGCATTGGCGCGAAGGCGCTTCAAAATATTGATGAAAGTCTCGCCTCGATCACCTACCCCGAACCTGTTGCTGAACCCGTGGCTGAAGAACCCGCTGCGGCAGTGATCGAAGAAGCCCCCGTTGCCGAGGTGTCTGCGGTAGAACCTGTGGCAGAAGTGGCTACAGCGGTAGAACCGTCTGCGGCGGAGAAACCAGCCGAAAAGAAGAAAGAGAAGCGCCCAGTCGCAGCAGAAGAGGAAGAGGACGGCGAAGTCTCCAAAGACGGTGTCAATCTCGATGAACTCTTCCAAATGAAGCCCGAAATGTTCCAAACCGAAGATGGCGCAGATGATGACGCCGACAAGAAGAAGGGCAAGAAGGGCAAAAAGAAAAGCGTGGCGCTCGAATTTGACGAAGACCTCGGCGAAGTTGTTTCGCGCAAGAAGCACAAGCGCGGCGACGGCGACAGCGAAGGCGGCGACTGGTAGAAAAATATCCCTCCTTCATTTTTGATGAAGGAGGGGAGTAATTGGATGTGACAAAAAAAACTGTAGGACGTGTGAAACACATTCCCCAACGTACCTGTGTAGGTTGCCGCGAAGTTCTGGCAAAACGCCAATTACTGCGGGTTGTCCGCACGGCAGAGGGTGTGCAAGTAGACCCCACTGGGAAATTGGCAGGACGCGGCGCTTACCTGCACGATAAACGTTCGTGTTGGGAACGCGGCTTGAAAGGCGCACTTGCCCACGCATTAAAAGCGGAAATTTCGGCGGAAGACCGCGCCCGTCTGCAAGAATTTATGAACGCTCTGCCAGAGGCAGAGGCTGAAGGCTGATCATGTAGTCATGTGAACGAACAAGCCACTCACTCACAGGCTGCCTGAAAAGAATACAGCGAAGTAGAAAACGTATTGAGTAATTTTTAAGGAGGTGGCTTATGAGCAATAACGGAAACAAGATCGAACTTCCCGCCAGTATCATTGTGCGTGATCTGGCTCAAATGATCGAAAAAAGCCCGATTGACCTGATCAAAAAATTGATGACCAACGGTGTCATGGCAACCATCAACCAACCGGTGGATTTTGATACCGCCGCCATTGTGGTTGCCGAGTACGGGTTTGAAGCCGTGGCAGAAGCGGTGGAAGAGGAAGCCTCAAAAGAAGAAGCGGGCGAAGTTCCTCTCTGGCGTCAGTTGATCGCAGATGAAGATAAAGCACAATTGAAACAACGCCCGCCCGTGGTAACCATTCTTGGGCACGTAGATCACGGCAAGACCAGTCTTTTGGATGCCATCCGCTCCACCGAGGTGGCAGCCGGAGAAGCAGGCGGTATTACCCAGCATATTGGTGCGTATCAGGTGGAAATGAAGGGACGATTGATCACCTTTCTCGATACCCCCGGTCACGCGGCGTTCACTCAAATGCGCGCGCGCGGCGCCCAGGGCGCCGATATTGTCATTTTGGTGGTCGCCGCCGATGACGGTGTGATGCCCCAAACCAGAGAAGCCATTGCCCATACCAAAGCGGCACGCGTTCCGCTAATTGTGGCGCTTAATAAGGTTGATAAACCGAATGCCAACCCAGACCGTGTAAAACAGCAGCTCGCCGAACTCGAACTCGTCCCCGACGATTGGGGCGGCAATACCATGGTTGTGCCCGTCTCTGCCAAGCAAAAGAAAGGCATTGATGATTTGCTCGAAGGCGTACTGCTCGTGGCAGATAGCAACGAGATCAAAGCCAACCCCAACGGCAAGGTGATCGGTACGGTCATCGAAGCCGAGTTGGATAAATCGAAGGGTGTGCTGGCAACCCTGCTCGTCCAAAACGGAACCCTGACAGCGGGGTCTGTGATCGTGGCAGGAACCTCTCACGGAAAACTTCGCGCGATCAACGACTACAAGGGGAAACCGCTCAAGAAGGCGGGTCCTTCTACGCCGGTAGCTGTGATGGGTCTCAGTGATGTGCCCTCCGCCGGAGATCTGTTCGAAGTTGTCCCCTCTGAAAAAGAAGCGCGTACCATTGTGGCAGAACGTCAGGAAGCGCTGAAAGCTCAGGCGCAAACCCGCAAGAAACTCTCACTCGAAGACCTCTTCAGCAAAGTGCAGACTGGTGAAGCGAAGGAACTCAACCTCATTGTCAAAGCTGATGTTCAGGGTTCGCTTGACCCCATCATCACCGAGTTGAACAAATTAGGCGAAGGTGAAATTGGGCTCAAGGTGCTTCACGCAGAAACAGGCAATATCGGCAACAACGATGTGATGCTCGCTTCTGCTTCAAGAGCCATCATCATCGGCTTCAACGTGCAGGCAGATGTAGATGCCCGCCGCATGGCTGAAAAAGAAGGCGTGGATATCCGCTTGTACGAGATCATCTACCGCATGACCGAGGATATCGAAAAAGCGCTCAAAGGTATGCTCGAACCCGATTTTGTGGAGAAGGTCCTCGGCAAAGCCACAGTGCTTCAGGTTTTCACTGCATCCAAATTTGGACGCGTGGCAGGCTGCAAGGTGGTTGACGGTGAACTGAAACGCGGCGCAAAAGTCCGCCTTTACCGCGATACAGATATCATCTACGAAGGCGACCTCTCCTCTCTTCGCCATGAGAAGGATGATGTAAAAGAAATCCGTCAAGGGTATGAGTGCGGTGTGGGTTTCAAAAACTTCTCAGACATCCAACCCGGCGATTCTGTCGTGTGTTATATTTTGGAATAAAAATAATATCCAATACCCAATTACAATTTACGAGTAATTGGGTATTGGTCATTGGTAATTGGTATGCCATCTGGAATAAGAATAAAAAGAATTGAAGATCGTGTTCAGCAGGAGCTTTCAGAGCTGCTGATCCATGAAATTAACGACCCGCGCCTCAGGCAGGTTTTCGTCACGGATATTAAGATCGACCGTGAGCTTGCCTATGCAGAGGTGTATGTTTCTGCAATTGAAGGCGCCGAACGTTCAGTTGAAGTCTTGGCAGGGCTTGAATCTGCATCGGGTTTCCTGCGCCGCGCATTATCTGCCCGGGTGGAATTACGAACTTTCCCCAAGCTTAGATTTTTTTGGGACCCCACTCCCGAAAACGCAGATCACATTGAAAAATTGCTGGCAGAGTTAAGAAATAAAAAATAACTATTTTTAGAATAGTGGAGAAACCATAGTGAATAATCAAATCTCAGGGGAGATTAAAAATCGAATAGCCGATGCAAAAAAGGTGGTCATAGCATCGCACGTACGTCCCGATGGTGATGCCATCGGCTCACTGCTGGGGTTGGGTCTTGCCCTGAAAGACGCAGGCAAAACTGTCGAAATGATCCTTGTGGATGGAGCGCCCGCCTCGTTCAAATTCCTTGAAGGAAGCGAATTGATACGCAAAGAACCCAGCGGCGACCACGATACATTCATCACAGTAGATTGCGCAGATTTCAAACGCACGGGGAAAATTTTTGAAAACTTTGGTCAACCTGATATCAATATTGACCATCACAAAACCAACGAAAAATTCGGCAAGCTCAACTTAATAGAAGCAGATGAAGTTGCCACGGCAGCCATCCTCACCAATTACCTGCCTGCATGGGGCTTGACCATCACAAAGCCCATCGCCGCGGCATTGCTCACCGGCATCCTGACCGATACCCTCGGCTTTCGTACATCCAACGTCACCCCAGAAGCGCTGCGACAGTCTGCCGCACTAATGGAAGCAGGCATAGACCTGCCCGAAATCTACATGCAGTCGCTTGTACGAAAATCATTTCCGGCTGCCAAATATTGGGGCGCAGGGCTTTCAAGCCTTCAAAGTGAAAGCGGCATCGTTTGGGGAACCCTCACCCTTGCAGATCGAAAGTCCGCAGGCTATGGCGGCAATGACGATGCAGACCTCATCAACATGATCTCAGCCATTGACGGCAACAAGGTTGGGATGGTTTTTGTCGAACAAAGCGACCACCACGTAAAGATCTCCTGGCGTGCTTTACAGCCAGATATCGATGTTTCACCCGTTGCAAAATATTTCAAAGGCGGCGGTCATGCCGCAGCCGCAGGAGCAGATATCGAGGGGACCCTCGCAGAAATTCAGCCCGAAGTTCTAAAAAAGACCAAAGAACTATTGAATTTGTAAGTTAATACAGTACCATATCAGTATTCAAAAAAAATAATGTTTTGTGCAATAATTTAATGAAGAATAACAACTCAGGAGGAATCCTTCAATGAACAGTCAGGATATTAAGAACGCCATCTCTGGCGCACTCGTAATCGACAAACCCGTCGGCATGACATCGCACGATGTTGTACAAGCCATTCGAAACGGCACCAACCTTCGCCGCGCCGGACACACCGGCACACTAGACCCGCGCGCCTCTGGCGTACTCGTCATTTTAGTAGGTCCCGCCGTCCGCTTAAGTGAATATGTTTCCGCGTCAGATAAAAGGTATCAGGCAGTCATCCGTTTGGGCGGCACAACCGATACCTACGATGCCGAAGGAAAATTCACCCCCACCAAAGACCCGTCCAACATCACCGAAGCAGAATTTGAAGCCGCATTGCAAACATTTGTCGGCGAGATCGAACAAACCCCGCCCCCCTACTCAGCGGTCAAAGTGCAGGGACGCAAAGCCTACGAAATGGCACGCAAAGGCGAAGAAGTGGAACTTGAACCCCGCACCATCACCGTTCACCACCTCGAAATTTTAGAGTGGACTACCCCCGAAGTGGTCATCGATGTTCACTGCTCATCCGGCACCTATGTCCGCTCACTGGCAAATGACCTTGGCAAAAAACTGGGCTGCGGCGCCTTCCTCGTTGGGCTGCGCCGAACCAAAAGCGGAAAGTTCACCCTGCGCGATGCCGTGCCCCTGCGAAAACTGCAAGAAGCCTTCACCGCTGGTAATTGGTATCAGTACCTCATCCCTGCCGCCGAAGCACTCGGCGACTGGCACGCCGTGGAACTCAACCCCGACGAAGTGGAAGCCATCCGCCACGGACACCGTGTCAAGGCAAAAGCTGAAGACCTCGTCCACGAAAAAGTGCGCGGAGTAAGCACCCAGGGCGAACTCGTAGCCCTCATGGTTCAAATGGAAAACCCTGAAGATGGCTCGAAAGAATGGCAGCCCAAGAAAGTTTTCTTCACTTCAGATTAACCGCCCGCCGTATTCAAAATGATAAAATAAAGCCGCCGTTAAAGGCGGCTTTATTTTATGCAGCATTTTCACTCCCTCGAAGAAATTAACCTCAAAAATTCACACCTCACCATCGGCGTATTCGATGGCGTTCATCGCGGACATTGTGAGATCATCCAACAACTGGTTCAGAACGCACATGCCCAAAACGTGCCCGCCGCTGTGCTAACCTTTGAACCACACCCGGCATCGGTGTTGACAGGCAGGGAAATTCGATGCTTGACCACACCCGATGAACGCGCAGATTTGCTGGGAGCGCTCGGCGTGGATGTTGTCGTCACCCAACGCTTCACCCCCGACCTTTCAACTGTCCCTGCCCATGAGTATATGTCTCGTCTGAAAGCTCGTTTAGGCATGAGTCACCTGCTCATTGGGTATGATTTCGCCCTCGGCAAGGGACGGGAAGGCAATGCGCCCCGATTAGCCGAGATCGGCTCGGAACTAGGCTACAGCGTGGAAGTGATCCCAGCCCTCAGCGACGAAAGCGGCGTGATCTCATCCACCGAAATACGAAAACTGGTAGCCACCGGCAATATGCAAGAAGCGGCGAAACTTCTTGGCTATCCCTATTCTATGAGCGGAGAAGTCATTCATGGGGCAGGGCGCGGCAAGACCATCAACTTCCCCACAGCCAATGTGGATTACGCCAAAACCAAGGCAACCCCGCCCAATGGAATTTACGCCTGCTGGGCACGCCTGGGCAATGAACGTTTTATGGCGGCGACAAATATCGGTTTGAACCCCACCTTCACCCCCGAACGACAAATACCCAGCCTCGAAGCCTATTTACTGGATTTTGACCGTGATATTTACGGCGAAAGCATGACCCTTGAATTTATGGTGCGATTAAGAGATGAGATTCGTTACACCACTGTGGAAGCGCTCATTAAACAAATCCATGAAGATGTAGATCAAACAAGAACCATTTTGAGCCAGTAATATAGTGGGGCTTTCAGCCCGATTTTTTATCACCACTACAAAAGGAGCGGTTACAACATGCGAAAGCGGGCAGGGATCATTCTTATTCACGAAGGCAAACTTGCGTTGATCGAACGTCATCGGCAGGGACGGCATTACTTCGCCTTCCCCGGCGGCGGAGTAGATAAAGGTGAAAGCGATGAACAGGCTGCCATCCGTGAGGCGGAAGAAGAACTGGGCATTCGCGTAAAGATCGTTCAAAAAGCCGCCACCATTTTACGCGAGGGCAGGCGCGATCAGGTCTACTTTCTGGTTGATTGGGTCGATGGAGAATTTGGCACCGGCACAGGCGAAGAATACGGTGAAGTGGACCCCGCACACGGCACATATAACCCGATCTGGATGCCATTGGAAGAGATTCTGGTTAAGAATGTGGTTCCACGCGGGTTGGCAGAGTTAACAGCAAAATCGCACGCAGATGGATGGGGAAACCCGGCAACGATCCATGAAGAGGTTCATAGATAATATAAAGAATGAGTGGCAGTTCTTAGCCACAGATAAACGAAACCGATAACTAAAAAAAGTCCGCACAGATACATCGAATCTGTGCGGACTTTTTATTTGCTCCCTTAATTGAGGAACTAAATCAGCCGTGCTTTCGTCACTTACTCAACGCCAAAAATACAATCTTTCAAACGGAGGAAGAAATGAAACCACGCACCACCCTGTTAGCCATGTTCGTATTGTTGGGGGTCACCATCCTAAATGCCTGCGGATCACCCGCCGTAGAAGCTCCTGCCGCCATGTACGCAGAAGAATTGCTGCCCGAACAATCTGCCGATATGGCTCCCGCCATGCCAGCCGAAGGAGAAGCCGCCGCAAAGTCTGCCATTCAAGATGGGTCGGTGTACGAAACCGGCTCCACTGAAAACATTGCCGTCACCACCCACCTCATCATCAAAAGCGCAGACATGCGCCTGCTGGTCGAAGACTCAGACCAAGCAATGGATAGACTGACCCAGATTGTCAGCGATAGCGGCGGGTACATTATCAGCTCGCGGGTGTGGAACCAAGCCCACCTCGATGGCAAGAATTACAAATACGCCACTCTCACCATGGGCGTACCGGTCGAATCGTTCGAACGGACTCTTAACCGTCTGCGCGGAATTTCATTGGAAGTGTTGGATGAAACCGCCTCAGGCGAGGATGTAACCGACCAATATGTAGACCTGCAATCGCAACTCATCAACCTTGAAGCCACCCGCGACCGCATCCAATCCTTCCTTGAAGATGCCCAAACCGTGGATGAAGCCCTGCGAATCAACCAGCAGCTTTCTGAGATCGAACGCCAGATCGAAGAAACCAAGGGACGCATTAACTACCTGCAAGACCGCTCTTCCTATTCCACCATCACCGTTACCATTGAGCCAGAATTGCCAGAGATCGAACCCACCCCCACCCCTGAACCAAAAGGCTGGCAGCCTGGTGAAACCGTGGGCAACGCATGGGAAACGCTGACAAAAGCCTATCAGGGCATCATCGACCTGTTGATCTGGTTCCTGTTGGTACTCGTGCCGATCTTTGCCCCGCCCGCTTTGATCATCTGGCTGATCATCAAATGGGTCACCCGTAAAACGGGGAAACCCTCATAAACAAAAAAGACGCCGAGTGGTAAACTCGGCGTCTTTTTTATATCTTCACTCGCCACATATCCATTGAGGGACTGTATCCGCGCACCTCGCCTTGAAAGCGGGTGATCGAATTCGGCGCGGCGTGTTCTTCAAGAAACTGATTAACCTCAGGGTCGTTGCGAATATCCGCAGAGAGAATTAGCTCACCACCGCTCGAAAAATGAGGCAAACGCGCCGCCACATTCACCGTCGAGCCGAAATAATCCAACCTGTCGTTCAAATTGACCACAATGCATGGACCGTGATGAATGCCCACCTTAATACTCAAAGGCGGAACCCCGCGTGCGGTCAATTCTTTTTGCACGTTCCAGATCGCCTGCACGGCAGAAACCGGTCTGCGAAAAGCCGCCATCACGGCATCGCCCATTGTTTTTACTACAGCCCCATCTTCGCGGGCAACCACCTCTTCCAAAATATCAAAGTGCTCGCGCACCTTGCCAAACGCGGGAGCATCACCAATTTCTTGATAGAGCTTTGTAGAATTTCGCAGGTCTGTGAATAACAAAGTTAAAGAGCCGACGGATATTTCTTCGCCGGTACGCAACACTTCACTGGAAAATAGATCACGGAATACCTGCAACGTAGTCACATCTGCCGCGGTCGCCGCCTGATCAGACCATGTCACCCGTTCCAGTTGAAAGGTTTGTGAGAAGTCTGTGTCGTTGAAAAGCCGAATTTTCGGAGAAAGCCCAACCGCCAAAAACTCGCTCGACCAGCCGATCTTATCCGCGTGAAAATCACGGGTCGAAGGACCTTCAGCATCAGCTTTCAATACCTGCGAACCTTCAATGGATGAAGCCGACAAACGATAGCGCCCATCCTGCAAGACCGTATGAAATGGCAGTTGCTCATGCGGCGGAACCACCAGAGAGAAAATGATATGCGGTTGCCGCTGCGGACTGCCCACGCAAAACTCCACCTGGGCATCCACCTTGCGGATGATCTGATTCGGGCGGAAGATGACCTCCACATTATGGTCGAAGTGAACATCAAAATCGATCTGGCAGGTATCACAATGCGAATGTCCGCTTAAATCGCCAAGGCGGTTATGGTCTTCTGCCACACCACGGCAGGCGGGGCAGAGCAGATCCCAGTACATATCCAGCATCCCCTCGCGGGTGGCTTGTAAAAATGTTTCGAGCACAACGCGGCGTGAAAGCCCCCACCCATCAGCAAGGGCGTATGGGCGCATACGTTGGATGGAAAGATCATCGGCATTTTGAAGATAAGCATATAAATGCTCCATCGTCGGGTTGTCTGCATTGGGCATACGATTGCGAAAAATATCAAACCGAATGTGCGCATTCGGACTAAGATACTGCCCGGGTCGGGTACCCAGCCCCAAATTGGGAGATGAGGCGAGCTCTTCATATTTTTTGAAGGCATCGCCAAATCGCTTTGCGCTATATAACCCGATCCCCAATGGAATTGCCAGATCTCCCAATATATTTTTAGAAACCGCCCAAACTTCATAGGTTAGGTGTGTGCCATTTTCACGCCGTTCAAGGCGGCAATCTACCCGCATTTCTTTTAAGGGTCCTGTATGATAGCGGCGCAAAATTCCAAAACGGTAGGGGTAGGTCCACTCAAAGGGTTCTTCATCCCACATCACAGTAAGCAGGGGAATTTTGAACTTTACCCGCTTGGCGCCATTTTCAATGCCGAGCAATTGCATGGGCGGCAGACCCGTATCACGGTTAAAACGATTCGTGTCTGAAACAAAGGTCCAGAGCGCTTCGGGTGAAGCCTCAAGATCCCATTCCCATTTGTAGTGATATTCCTTGGTCATGCGCGTTATTGTACCCGCCCCCTTCTGCGTTTTCATTACAAGCAAATAAGAAATTACAACGAGATCAACCCCAATTCAATGCCGCGTTTTACAGCCTCGGTGCGGCTGGCTGCGCCGAGTTTTGCATACAGCCCAGAGAGATGAAATTTGACCGTATGTTCACTAATGCCCAACGCCAGCGCGATCTGTTTATTTGCCAAGCCTTCTGCCATGTGTTGGAGGACTTCCTTCTCCCGAGCAGTGAGCGGCTCTGATAACGCATCTTCCCCTGTGCCTTCACCGCCCTTTGGCAGACGCATCAACCCCTCGACCAGGGCGGGGGAGCCCACCCAAAGCCCTTCCCCCACTGCGGCGATTCCTGCGGCGAGTTCCTCCGTCCCCACTTCGGGCGATAATACCCCCCAACCGTGGATGCCAGCCGTGAGCAGTGACCTTGCCAATTCAATATCATCGGTCAGGAAAAGAATTCCGATTTCGCCAATGGCATTTGCTTGAACAGAAGAAACCGAGGCAAGCACTGCCACCTCGGTTTCTTCTGGATCTACATCTGAAAGACGTACCGCCTCACCTGTCACTTGAATAGTTGGCTGCCCAACAAGCATTTGGTGCAGCCTCACACGCACAGCATGGTTTGGCGATACGATGGTTACACGGGTCAATTATTCTCCTATGCCTGGCTCCGTTGAGGTTAAGCGTTATCTTTCACCAACAACGATTTCAACAGATTGCAATTTGCCGCCGCGAAGTACATCCACCGCCACGGTTTTTCCAACCACATCCCCGCTCAGGCGGGCGAAGAGGTCTTCGTGATCTGCAACGGCAATTCCGGCAATCCCTACAAGAATATCCCCTACGATCAAACCAAGTCCGCTTTTTTCGGCGGGGCTGTCTTTTTCGATGCCGACGATCAGTAAGCCGGTTTCCTGTTCACGATTAAGCTGCTTCACCGCATCAGATGGCAGGTTTACGATCTGGCTGCGAATGCCGATATATCCATGTTTGATCTTGCCGTGTTTTGCGAGCGCTTCGGCAATTTTTACCGCCACTTCGGCAGGGATGGTTACCGCTTCGCCGCCCATGCCAAAACCGGAAGTGTTGATACCGTACATTTCACCTGCGCCATTAATCAGCGGACCACCAGAAAAGCCCGGGTAGGAAACCACATCGGTCTTGATGTAGGCATCCAACATGCCGCCGCGTCCGGTGCGGACGGGTCCGCCGATCTTGTTCACGGTGCCGAAGCTGGCTTCAATTCCGTTTGGGGAGGGTCTGCCAAGGGCGAGGACAAATTGCCCAACACGGGCAGGCTGTTTTGCAATTTCGGCGGGGGTGGCAGAAGCGGCATCAAGTTTTAGAACTGCCAGATCCGTGCCCGGGTCTCGACCGATGAGGCGGGCGGTGGTTTCCGTGCCGTCGTGGAAAATAATTTTGATCCCCTCTTCGCGTTCCACTACATGACCAGCAGTTAAGACGATCTCTTTTGAAATTACCACACCGCTGGCGGGCATACGGCGACGGGCATCTACCATCACGGTGTATGAACCGGCTTTTTCAGCCGCGTTTGCCATGGATTCTGAAAGTTCGTTAAAAATGTTTTTACTCATTATCAATACTCCTTGTAATGGCTGGAGTGTATCGGTAAATCTTTCAGGTGTGTACTGGAAGTTCGGGTAGGTGGGGCGGTGGGTGGTTGGTAGTTGGTAGTGGACAGTTGTAAGTTATCAGTGTTTACTGTTCGCTAACCACGCGCTTTTTGTTCGAAAGGCAGCAGGGCGGCAAATAGTTTTTCGTGTGTGGGAGTTGCCACGTTAGCCATCTTGCCCATGCGAATGACTGCGCCAGTTTGCTCGTTGAGTTCGGAGGGACGCCCCGCCATCATATCCTTTTGCATGGATGGGGTGACGCTTGCGGCGATACCGTCAATGCGGTGCATGGTATCTTGCACAAAATTTTCAGGGATGGCGACGCCGCGAGCGCGGGCAATGGCGGCAGTTTCTTCAAATGCGTTTTGCAGCATGGTACGAAGTTCGGGAGTATTGCGGTATTCGCCAATAGGCAAACGAGTGTATGACCCCACTCCACTTACCCCGGCTATGAAGATGAATTTTTCCCACATGGCGGTTTGAATATCGGCGGGAATTTCGGCAGCGATGCCGTCAATGGCGGTGAATAGCGCGTGGATCTTCTCTACACGCGCGGTGTGTGAGTTATCCCATTCGCCGTACATGATCTGCGGTTTGACTCCCACATGGCGGATCACTCCCGGCTCGCCGATAAAGGCGCTGATGCGGCACAAGCCGCCGATGACGTGCTGTGCGCCAAAGGCTTGTAGGAGCGCGTCCATGTGTTCCATGCCATTGAGCAATGGCAGGATCACGGTATTCTCCGCCACCATCGGTTTCATTTGTTGAATGGCTTCATTCAACTGCCAGGCTTTCGTGCAAAGAAGAATCAGGTCTGCTTTGCCGATGGTTTGCGGGTTGTCGGTGGCTTGAGCGGGGTGGATGGTGAAATCTCCGTCTATGGATTCTACACGCAAACCATTTGCTCGGATGGCTTCCAGATGGGCGCCTCGGGCAATGAAGGTTACGTCTGCGCCGTGCTGGGCAAGTTTGCCGCCGAAGTATCCGCCTACACCGCCGGTTCCAAAGATGACTATTTTCATGGAGTTCTCCTTCGGCAGGAGTATATCTCACAGCGTGGAAAATGTTTGGGGTGGCGCATCAAGCCCATTGGTGGGATGAGCCGTGGCTTTTTATCCAATAAAAAAACCGGATGAGGGTTTCATCCGGTTGGGGTTTTATTCGGCTGCGGGTGTGAGTTCGTCGTGATCGGGCAGGAGTGTTTCGGCATCTCGTATGGCGGGGATGAAGTATCCGGTGATGCCGACAAGAACTGCCATAAGCCCACAGAAGAATAAGATGAGCCCCATGCCTGCACCGGGACCTGTGCCGACCAGTGAGCCGAAGGTTTGTGAAAGTACGCTGGTTGTGCGCATTTGCGGTTCGAGTACAAAATCGGCGAGGGTTCCGGCGATGATGGGTGAAATGGGGTTGGTGAACCAGGCGATCAAGCGACGGGCAGAGAAGACGCGTCCTTGTACATCGGGGGCGACCTTTGCCTGCCAGATGGCTTGGTTGGAGCCGTTGACAAGCGGAATGACCAACGCGCCAATGACCATGCCGATGATCCAGATGGGTAAGCCGCCGGTTAAGCCGAGAATTGCCATGCCTGTGCCTGTGATCATCCAACCGATGAGGACGCCATGTACGCGCTTTTTGAAGCCGCCCCACGCGCTCATGGCAATACCGCCGATCAGCCCGCCCACTGCGCCAGCGGTTTGGGCAGAGCCGAGGATGAGGCTGTTGTTGTCGGTGCGGGAGAGGATCATGGGGGCGAAGACCGTCATGCCGATGCCTGCGAAGAGGTTGCCGATAAAGAAGGTCAATTGCAAGCCGAGCAGGCTGGGGCGTGCGAAAATGTATTTAAATCCGTAGGCGGCTTCTTTCCAAACGCTGCCTTTGCCCTGTTCGCCTTCTTGTGTTTTCTTGGGCTGCGGAATATGTACGATGGAGAGCGCGGCGATGGCGAGCAGGAAGGTGACGACATCAAAGGTGAGAATGCCTGTCAAGCCGATGACGGGCAGCAATGCTCCTGCTAAAAGCGGGGCGATCACACCGGGACCGGCATCTACCAGAGACATCATGCCGTTGGCACGGGCGTACTGTTCCTTTGGAACCATGGTACTGATGGCGGCTGAGTAGGCGGGCCACTGAAATGCCATGCCCAGCCCATAAACGACTGCGGTTAGATACAAATGCCAAAATTGGAGAATGCCCAACGATTGAAGCACAAGGATCATGATGGTGGCAAGTCCGGCTGCGAGGTCGCTGACCATCATCATCATTTTGCGGTTGTGGCGGTCTACCATCACACCGGCGATCGGGGAAATTAGAAGGAAGGGGGTCATGAAAAAGACTTGCATTAATCCCAACGCGGTGGCGCTGCCGGTCTGTTCGAATACAAAGATGGTCAGACCAAACTGGCTCATGGCGCTGGCAAGCACTGAAATGATTTGCCCAAGCCAGACGATGGTAAAGCCAAACATGCCGCTGGGTTGTTTGGAAGAAGTGTCCATTTATAAGTGTCCTTGTAAAATGACTACAAACGGCAGCGCATCTCATATATGAAATGCGATCTGCCGTTTGTGGCTGCAAAGTATTTACAACGCTGTTTAGCGTGCAAGTCTAAAAAAGCCGAAAAGATACATGAGTTTTTTCCTTTGTTTATTCTACAAAGATCTCAACGTGTTCGCCATCTTCTTCGTCAGTCACGTCGATGATCTTGCCGGTGACGCCCATCCGCAGGGCTTCCATCACGTTGCTCATATCCACGCCTTGTACTTCGGGTGCGAAGTGAGCGCCGATCTTGAGACCTGCATCAACCAATGCAAGCGGAATTTGTACCGAGGCTTTGGAGCGCCCGGTGCGGGTATCGGTGACGCGCACTCGCAGCATCCGCGCCCCGCCAGCAGAAGGCGGACGCGGCGGATTTGGCAAGCCCTTGCGAGAATCGCTGAGAGCCGAGAGCAGTTTGGCGCCCTCCTCCGCGCTGATCTTGCCTTCCTCGATCAATTTGAGTATTTTCATTCTTTCTTCTGCATTTGCCATGTTCATCACTCCTTTCGGATGTATTTTCTTTCTTTGCAATCTGTAAAATATACAAATTGGGTATCTAACTACCTACTTCTAATCTGCGGCTGCGGGGGCAATGGTTTCCTCTCCGGCAGAAACTTCTGTTTTGGGGAGCTTGAATTTTAACCAGATCGGAATGACCGAAAGCATCAAAACCGATGCTGTGATCGTAAACGGTGCGGTTGGACCAAACTTATCCCAAAGCTGGGCGCCGATCCATGGAGCCGGAAGCGAGACGATTCCCAAACTGGTGCTGAGCAAACCGAACGCCAATCCGCGCTGTTCCTTTGGCACCGCCTTGCTGATCAATGAAGAGTACGCAGGCTGCGAAACTCCTGCACCCAACCCAGCCAGCCCCCAGCCCACATAATACAACCATTGCCCTGAAGCCCCCAGCGGATAAATACCCACCAACACGAACAATGCCGTAGACATAAGAATCATGCCCAGTGCAATACCCACCCGCTCCCCGGCTTTATCTGAAAGCCAGCCGCCAGGAATTGTACTCAACATCATAAAAATACCGAAGACAGAAGTCACCCAACCGATCTGTTGATACGATAACCCGCCAACCTCTTGCATGTACACCGGAAAGAGACTCCCGGAAAACTGGAAGGAAACATCGCGCAAACCATCCGTAATGAGCATCCAGGTGATCAAGCCGCCGCCAAACACAAGCGCCGCCATCGAAACCAAATTCGATCTTAAACTGGAGAAGGACAAGGTCTTCTTCTCACCGTTCGCCTGCTCCCCTTTGGCGGCTTCACGCGCCATACCCAAACGGATGGCAACCGCAACAGCATAAAAAACACCTGCCACGAACAACATCAACTTAAAGCCGAAAGAGCCAGCCAGCCAGCCGCCCAGCGGCGGACCCACCACCGTTACAACCATGAAGATCGCCTGCGAAATCCCATACACCTTGCCGCGATTTTCCTCGCTGGAATGTTCAGCAATGAAGGCATCAAAACTCGGTCCCACCAATGCGCGGGCAATCGCCCCCACCGCCGTGGCAAGCAGCAGCCAATGCCAGGTATCTGCCAGTACAAGCGGAATAAAACCAAGCAATCCGAACACACTGCCTATCGCAATGGCGCGCAAACGTCCCAGCGAATCTGAAACCCAGCCGCCAAGAATTTGCAAGAACAACGGCACCACTTGTGCCAGTGTAAAGAATAAACCAATATCCGTAATTTTTGCGTTCAATTCTTTCAAGTACAAAGGCATCAACCCTTCGTACATATTTCCACCAATATTCGCAAAGATCATGGCAGTTAAAAACAAAATCAATAAACCACTTAATAAAGGTTGCTTCTTAACTGTTTCCATTTTTTATCCTATAAAAACCTGCACCCGTTCACCATCATCGGCATCATCCACATGCACGATCAAAGGGTCAGTCATATCCTTCGTCATCGCAATTGCGTTCACCACATCATCCACATTCGTATTCTTCAACCCTTCAATACGGCTGCCAAAATTGCGAATGAACCATCCCGCAAAACCAAGTGGAAGCGGGAACGCAAGGGAAATCTTACGCGGGCCCCCCGGGTCTTTTGAACGTGTGCGATCCACATTGACATACAGCCAGCGCGAGGTCTTACTCCCGGCGCCCATGGCGATCAACAAAATACCAAAAGTCAACGGCATTCCAAGGCAGAAGAACCAAAAATTCAAACCGGCGTTCTGCTGAATTCCAAACATCCACCATGCAATAAACACAGTAACGAGGATGCCGATCCAGAGAAATGCACTGGAAAAGCGATGTGCGCGGCGGCGGACTTCATCAATTTCTGGAGCATCGCTTCTCTCTCCGCTCGAAACTGATTCAAATTCCAAAACCTCAGGCTCCGCCGAATCAGTTTCCTCCTCTACCGATTCGTCCAGAGCACGCATCAGGCTGGCGGCTTCTTCTGCACTGATCTTGCCGTCCACTACCATTTGCAAAATCTTGCTGCGTTCTTCAGATGACATTAAGAACCTCCTTCAAGTGCCGATAAAAGTTTTTCTGCATCTTCTGCTGTGATCTTCTTTTCCTGTAACATTTTCAAGATCGTCAGTCTTTCTTCATCTGATACTTTGGATTTTGGAGGCATGGGCACACCTTTCGGCGAGAAATCCCAATTCCAGCGTCCAACTTCCAATACCGCTTTCCCCCGTCCACGCCGTTCAGCCTCGCGGACTTTTTGTTCAACACGGCGGTTTGCAGCTTCGATCTTGCGCTGGGCACGTTCGGTTGCCTGTTCCACCCTCCGCGAAATACGGTCACCAAAGCCAGACCAATCCATGCCCATTGCGGCAAAGTTACCAAAATCTTCCGCCGATTCGCCTGCATCGGAACGGTTTGAAACACGGATATCACCACCCGCGCTTAAGGTAATGCTGGCAGAACCATCACCCAGAGTCATGGAAGCGTTTGTAGCATCTTCCTCAAGATCAACACCATCCCAATCAATATTGATCTCGTCCGCACTCATGTTGAGAACAGCGCCCGCCTTTGGCGGCATCACCAACAAAATATCATCACCCGCATTTACCGTGTATGTATTTCCCGGCTGCGGATTCAAATACAAAACCACATCCTCCCCCACATTGGCAGAAACATTCCCGCGCACATCACGCAGGGCAAGGTCATCGGAGATCGAGTCGAGGGTGATGTGTCCATCGACATCACGGATGGAAACATCAGAATCCGCTTTACGGATGTATAAATTCCCTTTTCCACCACGCAGGCTAAAGTCCGCGTGAACCGATTCTATTGCTACGTTATATACATCCCGCATCGAAAGGTCGCCGCCGATACTTTTCAATTCGATATCACCCATCACCCCGCGAATGGAAGCATCGCCGCCGATGTTGTCGATAAATACGGTTGCGGCTTTTGGTACTCGCATAGATAGATCATCGCTGCATACAAGGTTTACCTCGTCGCCATCCTGGCTGATGGTGAGTTCATCGTCATCAGCTTTGAGCAAAATATCATCGCCTTCCCAGCCAACAAAACTGAGGTCGCCGCCGATGGAACTAATTCGAATGGTGGGGGTACGTCCTGCGGAAATTGTTTGAGACATGGCTTATTCCTCCTCGCCGCGCAAAATTCGCATGGCTTGATCTGCTGTGATTTTTCCAGCATCGAGATCGTTAAGAACACTGCTACGGGTTTCATCATCCACCTCGGGCGTTTCGTCCTTGCCGGGTTCAAAACCGAGTTTACGAATCACTTCGTGCAAGCGGTTGCGAATGGTAGGGTACGAAAGCCCCAATTCCTGTTCCATGCGGTTGATCTTGCCTTCGCAACGCACAAAGGTGAAAACAAATTCCATTTGTTCGGTGGATAAATTAGAAAACTGCCCCAGCGCAAAACGACCCTCCATTGAGGTATCGCAACTGTTGCAGTGCAGACGGACAACTTCCATTTCAGATTGGCAAATTGGACAACGAGTAGGTGCAGGTCGCATGATGAAAATCTCCAATGGTCATATTTTTTGTTGAAAATAAGGTTTCTAAACGTCTTATTCAATAAAATCAATAAAAATAAACGGATTACTAATTAAATTATAGGCTATTTATAAATTTTGTCAAGTTTAAATTTAATATTTTCAAACTAGAAATAAATAATCTGAATGTTTTGTAAAAATCTGCTTTTTTTGGAGATAATCATGATTCGCTCTCTATAAGACAAACCTGGTCAACCTATCCGCACCCCCCCTGCTGAGCATTATCACCGCATTCTTCATGCCTATTACATTTATCACAGGCTTTTTCGGCATAAATTTCTTCGAGCCAGTGGCAAACCTTCTCGGTTGGACCAGTCAGCAGGTTTTCATCGGCACAGCTTCCCTACTCCTTGAGCAGCCCTTGGTAATGTATATTTGGATGCGTGGCCGAACCTGGTTCTGATCTAATTTTCTGATTAAAACACTTGACACAGAACAGGCGTTCGATTATCATTATAACTAGCACAAATGAGCGAAGAATGCTCACCCATGCCAAATTGGCAGGAGGCAAAACTATGATGGTTCGAAAAAGCAAGGGAATTGGCGAACGCCATAAAAAAATACTGGACTTTATCGCGTCTTATCAACGCGAGCATAAACACCCCCCTTCCATCCGAGAGATCGGGGAACATTGCGATATCTCCTCTACATCCGTGGTTAATTACTACCTTGACCAATTGGAAAAAGAAGGTCTACTCGAACGCGACCGAAAGATATCGCGCGGTATGCGCCTCATTGGCGATACAAATCCGCTTGGTGATATGTTGCGCGTCCCCGTTCTGGGTGTTATTCAAGCTGGCGAACCCATTCTCGTCCCATCTGAATCCCCCTTCACCCCTGAAGATTCAGTGGAAATTGCCATGTCGATGATGCCCTCCAAAGAAAAGGGCAAAGACCTCTTCGCCCTGCAAGTTCAAGGAGACTCAATGATCGACGCCATGATCAATGACGGGGATATTGTCATCTTGAAACCTGCTCAAGATGCCCGTAACGGCGAAATGGTAGCCGTCTGGTTGACCGAGCGCAACGAAACCACTCTAAAGTATTTCTACAAAGAAAAAGATGGGTATCGTCTGCAACCTGCCAACCCGGCATTTAAACCGATTATGATCAAAAAGAACGAAACTCTTGATATCAAAGGCAAAGTGGTCATGGTCATTCGCAAAATGGAAAGAATGGCAGCGTAAATTCGGAATAAAAAAGAGACCAACCTTTCGGTTGGTCTCTTTTTTATTCCGTCTGAAAATTATTCAACGACGACGTTGGCGCCAGCTTCTTCGAGCTTCTTCTTGGCGTCCATGGCGGCATCCTTGCCCACACCGGTGAGAACCTTGGAACCAGCAGCTTCGGCAAGAGCCTTGGCTTCGCCGAGACCGAGGCTGGTCAACTGGCGAATAACCTTGATGACGTCGATCTTCTTCGCGCCTGCATCCTTGATGACCACATCGAACTCAGTCTTCTCTTCGACGGGTTCAGCAGCGGCGGCAGCGCCACCAGCAGCAGCAACAGCCACCGGAGCAGCGGCAGAAACGCCCCATTTTTCTTCGAGCATTTTCACGAGGTCAGCAGCCTCAAGAACGGAAAGGGTGGAAAGTTCATCCACGAGTTTAGCGAGCTTTTCGGACATTGTTTAGCACTCCTTGCTAAGATAGTAGAAATTTTTGGATACAACATTGCGAGGCGTTCCCCTCGCAGAGATAAAACTAGGCAGCAGCCTGTTCGGAATGTGCCTTGACGACAGCAGCCAACCCGCGAGCGGGTTCTGCCAGCGTACGAACGAGTTTGCTTGCCGGGGCTTGCAAAACGCCAAGCAGTGTTGCGCGCATAACTGGCAGCGGCGGCAGATCAGAAAGCGCCTTGACCTGGGCAGAATCCATGGATTTACCAGCCATGAAACCGCCTTTAACCTTCACAAACTCATTGCCTTTTGTAGCATCGGTCAATGCTTTTGCGGTTGAAGCGGGGTCAGTAAAGGCAAACGATACAGCCGTAGACTTAACCAGCATGTCGCCGGGGATTTCCATGCCATTATCTGCGAAAACGCGGCGTACAAGCGTATTCTTCACCACATGGAATTCACCACCAGATTCACGGATCTTCGCGCGGAGACTATCGAGCGACTTCATATTTGCGCCGGTATACTCCACAAGAATCACAGCTTCACTGCGTTTGATCCAGTCGTTATACTGAGCCAGAACTTCTTCCTTGCGTTGCTTTGAAATTGCCAAAGGGAATTCACCTCCTTTCGAAAAAAAGTCTTTGCCACTCTCGCAGGCAAAGACTTTTTCGCACTCTCTTTCGAGAGAACAGCGCGGAGGCGCCGAAAGATGCTACTAGGTCTCCACCTGAGCAGGGTATTAAGTTTCGCGTTGGTCTCATACTCCGCACGACCTTTCGCAAAACACCCGCCGTCATTGGCGAAGTGGTACTTCAGGAATTATAGGATAACTTGCTTATCCTTCTCCAGCAAAATGTTCATTGGGATCCACTTTCACGCCAGGTCCCATGGTTGAAGCCACGGTAATGCGCTTCATGATATTACCTTTTGCGCCAGACGGGCGGGATTTATTGATCGCATCCATCAGAGCAACGTAGTTCTCGTACAATTTATCGGCATCAAAAGAAGCCTTGCCAATCGAAACATGGATGTTATTGCTCTTATCAAGGCGATATTCCACACGACCGGCTTTCGCTTCCTTGATCGCACGTTCCATATCCTGTGCAGTCACAACCGTACCAGCTTTGGGGTTTGGCATTAAGCCGCGCGGACCAAGTACACGACCGAGACGACCAACCTTACCCATTGCATCAGGGGTGGCGATGGCAACATCAAAGTCCAACATACCGCCTTCGATCTTCTTCAGGGATTCATCGTCATCAGCAACAAAATCTGCACCCCCAGCACGGGCAGCAGCAGCCCCATCTGCCTGGGCGAAGACCAACACACGAACCTTCTTACCCAAACCATGAGGAAGCACAACCACATCGCGCAACTGCTGATCAGACTGACGTGAATCAAGCGTGGTACGCATGTGAACTTCAATGGTGGAATCGAACTTGGTGATGCTGGTTTCTTTGGCAAGAGCCACTGCTTCCTTCGCAGAGTAAATCTTGTCAATATCAACTTTGGCGAGAGCCGCCGTATACTTTTTTCCGTGTTTAGCCATTTTATCCTCCGTGGTACAAGCGGACGGCCCAAAGCCATCCTCCCACAATTATTTAGTCAACTATTGTAATACCCATGGAACGGGCAGTGCCTTCGATCTGCAACATGGCACCTTCAAGGCTGATCGCATTGAGGTCTTTCATCTTCAACTCAGCGATTTCCTTGACTTGGGCACGAGTTACCTTACCGACCTTCTCCTTATTAGGAACGCCGGAGCCCTTTTCAACCTTGGCTGCCTTGCGCAACAACACCGCAGCGGGTGAAGTACGAAGAACGAAGGTGAAAGAACCATCGGTAAAGATTGTGATTTCAGCGGGGAGAATTTCACCCGGGCGATTGGAGGTACGAGCATTGTATTCCTTACAAAACGCCATGATGTTAATACCATGACTTGCCAACGCAGGACCAACCGGAGGTGCCGGGTTTGCCTTTCCAGCTTCAAGCTGGAGACGTACGATTGCTTTTAGTTTCTTTGCCATTTTTAGCTCCTGTGGTTTTAGCGGGTCATTCTGGGAGACCCTCCCACCGCATCAGGCTTTGTTCTAGCCTGCTACTGTCTATTTAGTTTTATCTACACTGATTACGACTTCTCTACCTGCAAGAAGTCCAATTCCACCGGTGTTTCACGCCCGAAGAAACTGACCATAACACGAACCTTCGTCCGCTCCATATCAATTTCAGAAACCACACCGCGGAAGTCGTTGAATGGTCCGTCAATAATACGGACGCGCTCACCTTGTTTGAACGTAACCTTGACCGTCGGTCCATCCGCTTCGGTGCGTTTGATAATCTGCGCCACTTCTTCAGGGCGGAGCGGAGTTGGTGAATTTCCCATACCCACAAAGCCAGTCACACCGGGTGTGTTGCGAACTACGTACCAGGATTCTTCCGAAAGAGCCATGCTCACAAGCACATACCCAGGGAAGATGTGTCGCTCCACTGTACGGCGCTTACCGTCTTTCACCTCGATCTCTTCCTGCATGGGGATGAACACATCAAAAATGCGGTCTTTCATGCCCATGGTCTCGATACGTTGTTCAAGGTTATGACGAACTTTGTTTTCGTAACCAGAATAGCAGTGAATCACATACCAAGCTGGTCCTTCAACAGCCGTTTCAATGGGAGGAAGGTCGGAGGGAATCTTCTCTTCGGGTGCAGGAGCAGGCACAGATTTCGGTGTAGAAACGGAAACGCCCTCAGAATCGGAGTGATCCTGGGGTTGTTCGTCCATCGGTTCCTGTTCAAATTGCTCTTGCGGGTCCGGTAAATCCATGCTTACTTTCCTTGAAAACTACACACCTAAAATTAGGTTCAGTAATTCTTTGGCAAGGGCGTCTACACCTGCCAGAAATATACCCACAAACACCATCACCAATAATACCAGCAAGGTGAGGCGACGCGCTTCGGGCCATGTGGGCCAGCTAACTTTACGCAGTTCGCCGGTAGTTTCGCGGAAGTAACGCTGGATGGCGTTTTCTTGCTTTTTACTTTTTTTAGCCTTCTCAGCCAAGGTTTACTCCTTCAGGTTTTTACGGCTAAAACGCCGCGAGGCCGCGGCGTTGCCTTAGGCAGGCCAGGTAGGACTTGAACCCACAACCGCTCGTTTTGGAGACGAGAGCTCTGCCAATTGAGCCACTGGCCTAGGGATGTAGGGGCTGGGTAACCCAGCCCCTACAGAATTACTTGGTTTCGCGATGTACTGTATGCTTCTTACAGCGGTCGCAGTACTTCTTCAGTTCCATTCGGTTCGGATCGTTACGGCGATTCTTTTCAGTGGTGTAGTTTCGTTCCTTGCAATCATTACATTGCAAGGTGATCACCGGACGAACATCTTTCTTTTTGGAAGCCATGTTACTACCTTACTTTCAGTTT
>JACKAW010000012.1 GCA_020634885.1 Anaerolineales bacterium | reverse complement strand
CTGCTTGAAGCAGGCAGGGTGGTTTCAGATAATTTTGTGCGTCTGGAAGAACGTCAGGTTAATGAGGCGTTGCAAATAACCTATACAGAGGGGTTGGCAGAGGCGGTGGCAAGCGAAGACCGCGAAACGATACGTGATATTGTGGAACCGTATTTTGCCTTGGGGGTTGTGGAAAACATAATTATTGTGTCGCCTCAGAGAAATGAGATTCTGCATTTATTGAGGACGCCTTCTGGTGAGACGCTTGCTGTAGAAAAAAACACAGGGGCTTCGAATTCTCCCATTGTTGTTCCATTTTTTAAGAGCAAAGACCCAAATGAACAGCCGAGACGTGCGCTGGGCGTGAATTATGTGAACGAACAGCCTTATTACTATAGTTCCCTGCCTATCTCGGCAGGCGGAAAGTTTAGCGGTGTGATCATTGTCGGTACGTCCATCGAAACGATTTTGCCGACGTTTAAACAAAATGCGCTTGCCGATATTATTATTTACGATCCCGAAGGAAAAGTGCTGGGAACAACCTTTGGGTCTGCGAATTCCGAGGTGTGGACAACCATTGGAATTACACCCGAAACCTATTCCAATATAGTCACCAAAGCTGAAGAGGGTGTGGTAACCGGCGGTACGTTTGAGATCGCGGGACGGTTGTATTCCATTGGGCGCGCACCCTTGCAAGTTGGGAATGATCGGATAGCAGTTTTTGCTGTGGCGTTACCTGCCGATTTCGTGGTGCAATTCGGCGCGAATAATCGGCTAGTGTATGTGATTATCTTTACAACCCTATTGCTGGCAGTGGCTGTGATCGGGTTCTTCGTTGGGCGTACGATCATTGTGCCGCTTTATTCGCTGGTGAATACGTCTCAAGCGATCGCAGATGGAGACTTGGACCGCCGCACGGGCATTCAGTCTGGTGATGAGATCGGAAAGTTGGCAAACTCGTTCGACTTGATGACATCAAGTTTAAAAGAGCGTACCATAGAGCTTGAAAAGACAAACGATACCCTTCGTAAAATAGATAAGACAAAAAGTAACTTTATTCAAATTTCAGCGCACGAACTTCGTACCCCGCTTACCATTATCATGGGCTATTCTCAAATGCTGACCCAGGATTTGAAAGACGACCCGGATAAACTGTATATTGCCCAGGGAATTTTGGACGGCGCTGAACGCATGACCGATGTGGTGGACAGTATGCTGGATGTATCACGCATTGATAATAATGCGCTTGTCCTGCGAAAATTCAATACCCAGCTTGCGCCAGTCATTGCGGGGGTTCGTAAAGAATTTGAGCCTGCCCTTGAAGAACGCAATATCCAATTTGAGGAAGATGGGGTCTCCAACCTGCCTGAAATTAAAGCCGACCCCGATATGATGAAAAAGGTGTTTCATCACCTCATTATGAACGCTATTAAGTACACACCCGATGGCGGCAGTGTGGGCGTGATCGGCAGATATGTGAACGGATCTGAACCGCCGCATTTGGAAGTTACCATCCAAGATACCGGCATAGGCATTGACCCCGAAATGCACGAACTCATCTTTGATAAATTCCACCAGACGGGCGAGGTGCTTTTACATTCCACTGGTAAAACAAAATTCAAAGGCGGCGGACCCGGTTTAGGGCTTGCCATTGCGCGCGGCATTGTGAAGGCGCACGGCGGGAACATCCGTGTAGAAAGCCCCGGACACGATGAAGAAACCATGCCTGGCAGTAAGTTTATAGTTTCTCTTCCACTGGAAGTTGCAAAGGATAACGAGAAATGAACCTGATCGGAAAACGTGACCGCATGGATTGGACCCTGCTAATCTTTACCATTCCTATTGGCATCATCCTGATCCTTATCGTTGGGCAGTTGGCAGTGCGCTTGATGCCGTTTTGGAGCGTGAACGCGGATATGAACTCCAACTTGGAGCCAGACCCGGGCAATCCACGCCCGTTTGCGGCGCTTCAACCGCTGATGCCGCAACTGCTTACCCCCATGGCTTGGGCGGAATCGTACCTTACCCCAGGCGCGGAAATTTCATACCCTGAGTTTGTGTCATTTGAACCGACCGCTTCACCCTCATCCACACCTGTCACTCCAACTGCAACCGAATCCACACCGACAACGCCTCCATCGCCATCTCCAACGGCAACCACACCTGTTCCATCACCATCCCCTACACAACCGCCCGATGATGTTTGTAATGACACAGGTGCGAATAATTACGGCGGTTCTCTGCCGTGTGAATACCCCCCTCCACCGCCCACGACATGCCAGGATAACACGGCAACAAACTACGGTCAGCCTTTACCTTGTACTTACCCCCCAGCGCTTTGCCAGGATAATACGGCAACGAATTACGGACAACCTCTGCCATGCACCTATGAGGTAGTTTCCACCCCGCCCACAGGCAGTTCGCAGGTATCTCCTCCTCCCACTGAGTTGGGCGTTGGCACACTGCCCGATAATACAAACCCTGGAAATTATAATAATATCGGGGAGATCAGTGATGGAACCTACGTTGTAATTACACTGGGTATTCGAGTGGAAAATACGCCGGATAATAATTATGATTTGGCAGTGTACGAATGGAACAATGGCGGCGCCGTTTATCTTGATTACATTATTATTGGCATCAGCCATTATTCCGATGGGCGTGAATATTACGAGGTTTTTAACTGGGGCGAAAACCAGGACCCGGATTTGAATTCAAACGTAAAAGATTACTCCACAGATGTGGATGGCGAGGTGGATGACGAAACAGTAAACCTGGCTGATTTGTATGACCCGGATGGCGCTGGTCCTGCCCCACAAACCGGCATTCTTATTGATGTGGATACAGCAGACAGCAACCCGCCAGCCGGAGATTATGAATATGTTGTGATCATCTCGCCAGTTGGCGGCACAGGTAACGAGGCTCAAGTAGATTCTGTTCAGGCGGTGGAAGAACCCATTCCATAAAATACGCTGAGGCTGACCACCAGCCTCAGCGTAATAAAACAATAGCAGGGAGGCATTCCATGACAGACACGACCCCAAAACCAACCTATCGAATCTCAGATCTGCACGAAGCAGACCGCCCGCGTGAGCGGCTGGCTTCGCTCGGTCCGCAGGCATTGACGAATGCCGAGCTGCTCGCTATTTTGCTGCGGGTGGGGGTACAAGGAGAAAATGCGGTGGAGGTGGGGCAGCGTTTGCTGACCAAGTTTGGCGGGTTGCGCGGGCTGCATCGCGCGCCATTCAAAGAGTTGATGAGTCAACATGGAATGGGCGAAGCCAAGGCTTCTCAAATTCAGGCAGCCATTGAACTTGGCAGGCGGCTCACCCTCGAAGCGCCAGAGGAACGCCCATCCATTAACAGCCCGGCAGATGCGGCGGCGCTGGTGCAGTATGAAATGTCTGCTTTGGAGCAGGAACATTTACGGGTGATCTTGTTGGATAGAAGAAACCGCGTTTTGGAAGTGTTGGAAGTATACAAAGGCTCGGTCAATTCTTCACAAGTGCGGGTGGGTGAATTATTCAAAGATGCCATCCGCGCCAATGCCTCTGCGATTATTGTTGCTCATAACCATCCCAGCGGCGACCCAACCCCCAGCCCCGATGACGTTGCCGTTACCCGAGCCATGGTGCAAGCCGGAAAATTACTTGATATTGATGTGCTCGACCATTTGGTGATCGGTTCTGGAAAGTGGGTTTCGCTAAAAGAACGCGGATTGGGTTTTACATAACGCGCGTTACGCGCTTCTCTTCACGCCGAACTCTTTAAATTCCCCTGTAACACGTTCGTACTCCACTTTGGTTTCATCCACCCGCGACATGCGCGGACCCTGTTTCATTGCTTCGATCAGGCGCTCGATCTGCTCGCGTGGTCCTTCAGCAATGGCTTCCACAATGTCATACCCAACATTACGAACCCAGCCGGTTAACCCGCCGATCTTGCGGGCGGCGTACTCCACATGGGCGCGAAAGCCCACGCCCTGTACCCGTCCTTTTACCCAAATATGGGCACGGAGGATCTCGCCGGGCTCAGGCTGCATTTTTTCTGCTCCTGATGAACATATCGATAATGCTCCACAGCGGAACCATCATCACTATGGCAAGTAACACAAAGAAGGGCAGTAAGTTGAAAAATGCGATCCCGCCGCTGTTTTGTCCCAGAACAGTCTGCCGCCAACGCAGGTCTAGCTGATCGAGCGAAGAGCCAAGTGCTTTGGTTGCACCAAGGTTGCATTCAAACCCATCGCTGTAGGCGCTGGTGAGTCGTGAGATACCCGAAACGCCAAATGAATCGCGGATGTAAGTGACAAAGGATTGAGACTGGGCATATGCCAGGTACGCCGACCCGGTATCGGCGGGGAAAGTGGCGCATAGGTCATTAAAGTGGATCAAGGTGTTGTTGGCGCTGGCAATTTCCAGCACGCGGGCGTAATCGGGGTTTGGGTAAATTTCCATCATCGAAGCGATCCCCTCGATCAGCCATACGGGCTGTTTTTCATAATTGGGTCCCAGCCAGCGGTATAACATCACATGCGCCAGTTCATGCGGAATTAGCCGCTCCATTTCGTTTACCTGCCCCGCCCCCGGTGGAATGGCAACCAGTACCACCCCAAGGTCTGTATGTGCGTGCCCCCCCGCCCACTCGCGCCCGCCAAGCAGCATGGTATCAATGAGGTCTTGTTCCACGGCGTAGATGTAAATATGCACCGGCTCGGTAAGCGAGATGGGCACAATATCTTTCATGCCAAGCAAGCCGGTAGCCGCAGCATTTAACGCAGAAACGCCAAAGGCATCGTCGCCGCCATACCAATGGACAGTGACGTTGTTCTGTGAAACTTCACGCCACGGAAAGCGGTTGTCAATATATTGAAAACGATATTGCTCGCTGGTGTAGGTCTTGCCGTCTGCAAGGGTTGCCTGAAACCAATACACCACCCAACTGAAGGGCGGGAAGACATTTAGTGAGGCATCGTAGGTGAATTCCACCGAACCGTCTGCTTTGGGGGTGAGGGTTTCAACACGGGTGACTTCTTCATTGTCGCCGCGAAATAAAAGAGATGCCTGTTGGATGGGACTGGCGGCTGTGATCTTCGCTGTAAATTTTATCGACTTCCCAAACTCTGCCTGCGCCTGCGGGTTTTCCACGACGATTCCTGCCTGCGCCTGGGCTTGATTCCACGATGGGGAGAGGGTTGCCACGAGAAGGGTGACGACGATGAGGGATAACATCCTTTGACGAATGGCAGACATGACAGATTACCTCGATAGGAGAACGATCAACGGTGTAAGCGTAAGCGGACTGAGTAGGGTGCCAAAGAAAACAATGGCGGTGACGAGCGATGGTTCCAGTTTGTATTCGGTTGCCACGACGGTGGTGGCAACCGCGGCAGGCATGGCAGATTCGATCACACTTCCCTGACGGGTGTGTCCGCTCATGCCGAACAGGCTGGCAAAAAGTAAACCGACGACGGGTCCTAAAAGTAATTTGATTGCCACACCCAAACTGGTTGCGCGAAGGCTTTGCGACCATTGAATGTGGGCGAGTTCCAACCCCAAAAGAATGATCATGGCAGGGATGGCTCCGTTCGCTGCGATCTCAATGGTGCGAGAGAGGGGCAATGGAATCTGCAACCCGAATCCTTTGACCATGAGGGCAACGATAACAGCATAAAGAATGGGCAGTTTGAACACACCCAGTATAGCGGATTTCAAATCCAAATGCCCGAGTGAGGCGATGACCACGCCCACCGTATTGAACAGGATGGTTGTGGTGACGTAGAAAATGGAGGCAACTGCCAGCGCTTCGTCTCCAAATGCAAATTTGACCAGGGGTAAACCATAGTTGCCGGTATTGCCAAATGCAACTGTGAGCACGACCGCAAGCAGGTGGGTACGTTCCAGTTTGAAGATTTTTCCAAAGGTGAATGCCAGCAAGCCCATCACTGTGATGATGGCGGCGGTGTACCCTACGGTGAGCAGCGCCTGTTTCAGGTTTAACTGGCTTGTGACCATCAGGTTGAAAACCAGCAAGGGGCTGAAAATATAGAACACCATGCGTCCAATGCTGCGCGAATCGACGGGGAGAACTTTACCGAGGATGTACCCTGCCGTGGTGATGAGCATGATGGGTAACAGGTTGTTGGCAAAGGTATTAAAGAGTTCAATGAAAGACATGGTGAGTGAAATTATACCCAGCGCGGTTGCAAATTGCGCTTTTTGAGAAAGGGAAAGCGTAATTTGTAACCGTGGGTATTATATAAACCCCTTAAATTACGTAGGGGCGGGGTTACCCCGCCCCTACAGTTTTACAACGAAATTAATTCAGCAGGCTGTTTGATCAAATTTGCCTGCATCGACCAGGGACCCGTCCACGTGACGGTGACGGGCAAGAGCTTACCGCGCAGATCGTTCTCTGATTCGACAAAGACAAGTTTGTTGGTGGGGGTGCGTCCGCGCCAGCGACCCTTGACCTTTTCTTCGAAGAGCACATCTACGGTCTGACCGAGATATTTGGCGTTGATCTCTCCCAATATCTGTTCTTGCAGATCATCGAGCATGTGCAGGCGGCGCATTTTTTCTTCTTCGGGCACATCATCCACCATGCGGCGGGTGGCAACAGTCCCTTCACGGACGGAGTAGCGAGCCAAATGGGCAACATCCAGTTTGAGGTCCGATAAGACGCGGTAGGTTTCCATGAATTGTTCCTCGGTTTCGCCGGGGAAGCCTACGATAATATCGGTGGCAATCGAGCAATCTGGAATCTGTGTACGGATCTTTGCCACGAGGTCGCGGAATTGTTTTTGCGTGTATCCGCGTTTCATGTTTTCGAGAACGGTATCGTCACCGGCTTGGATGGGCAGTTCAATGTGCGGCATGACACGCGGCAGTTCGCTGATCGTGTTGATGAGTTCATCGTCGAAGTAGTTGGGGTGCGAGGTTAAGAAGCGGATGCGCTCGATGCCTTCCACTTCATGGATGATGCGAAGCAACGCGGCAAGATTGGGTCCATCCTTTATATCTTTGCCGTAGCGGTCTACGATCTGACCGAGCAGGGTGATCTCTTTCACGCCTTGTTTTGCCAGTGAGCGGATTTCACTTACAATGTCGCCGACAGGACGCGAGCGCTCAACGCCGCGTTTGTAGGGGATGATGCAGAAAGTGCAGGCATGGGAACATCCATACACGATGGGCACATGCACGCTGACGGTTTTACCTTGTTCGGCGACTGGTAGTTTGAGTTCCTCGTCCATCATCAAAAAGCGGCGTGTGGTCTCAGCATCTTCGAGCGATTGCACTTCGCCCTGGGTGAGATGTGAGATCAGTGGTCCCGGGTCGGAGGGGGGGGAGAACACATCCACAAAGGGGAGCTTCTCGCGTAATTTCTCCGCGCCGCGTACACCGACCATGCAGCCCATCAGGTTGATGACGAGATTGGGGTTTTTCTTTTTGAGAGGAGAAAGCGAAGTGACGCGTCCCATCGCCTTGTCTTCGGCAGACTGGCGCACAACGCAGGTATTCAAAACGATAACGTCTGCTTCTTCGGGGTTTTCGGTAAGGGAATAACCGAGATGCTCCAGCGAAGCGCCAACCCGCTGCGAGTCGGCGACGTTCATTTGGCAGCCTTCGGTCCAGATGTGGTATTTCATGCGTACTCCTAGTTTTGTAGGCGCGAATTATACCAAGAGCGGTCTGGATTACAAAAAGCCCGTGTGCTTTGGATAACACGGGCTTTTTGGGGCGTTTTCAGTGAAACTGTGGTTGCGCTGGGGTTTATACGCCTGCGATGCTGGTATTGATCTGGTTGAAGACGTTGCCGATCCAGGGTCCCATTGCCATCAACGCGGCAATGACCACAATTGCCACCAGTACCAGAATTAGGGCATATTCGAGCAAACCCTGCCCGCGAGGTCGTTTTGAATACATGAACATGAGATAACTCCTTGAAATAAACAACGAAAAAATAAAGTGTTTCCATATTACATGGTTCTTGTGGAAAAAACAACCCTGAAAACGATTTTTCTCTATATTCTTTACCTTATTTGCAATTTGCTTTTGCACAAATCAAAAAGGAACTATCCTTGTGAATAGTCCCTTTTTGATTTGTGTACTGATAGACAGAAGATATGACTTGTTCTTTAAGTATGCCAATCTATGCTGTTAATTTCCAAACTCAAATTAAGTTTGGGTTTGTTTAGTAATAGACTGTTGTTTACGGGCAAGAGCCTGTATTCATGAATGTTGACCCACTACCCGTCCAGGGTTGTCCCGATGCAATATAGTACGTATAGCTTCCACCGTTGACGCTGTATAAATTGTAATTTGAGCCGGTACCCTCTGAAGCACAATAATTATTGATTGGGGTTGAAGTGTCGAATCCATTTTTCCATTGGGTTGAGCCGAAATCAGTGGGACCAGTTGGGAGAGAACCACCACCGCCCCCGCCACTGGTAAGCCCTTCCAGAGAAGAATTGACATTGTTGAAAACATTGCCAACAGTGGGACCAAGTATCATCATTGCCGCGATCACCACGATGGCAACCAATACGAGGATCAGCGCGTACTCCACCAATCCCTGCCCCTTTTCATTTACTTTGCTGCTTTTGAAATGATTATACATTTTTGCTCCTTATAGATAAAAAAACAAATTTTGAAGAGAGTATGGGGCTATCTCTTGAATAACCTAGTGTGCCATTGCTCTTACTGTATTCAGTATTTCTGTGCGGTGGGCGGTCTTAGCCAGAACCCGGTGTGCGCCATGATTAAGAGCCGTGTTTTCCTGTCCTCTGAATTCGCCGGTGACCATCGCGAGGATGCGCGTATTGGGGAATTCTTTACGGAGCGTAGAAATGTGCTGCAAATCTTCAAGGCTGGGAATCCTCACAGAAAAGAGGATCAAGTCAGGAGATAGCTTTGAGGCGGCTTGCAGCGCTTCTCTGCCATTTGTAACTTCGCCAACCACCATCATCCCGGCGGAAGAGAAGAGTGTGCTAAGTGCGGTACGCATCATCGGTTGTTGTTCCACGATCAGCACAGAGATAATCTCCGATTTCATGCTTTGTATTGTATGAAATCCCCCCGTTTAACGCATTGATGCTGTGTTGATTTTTTGTGTAAAAAATGTTTAAGAAAGACTTAAACAAAAAAAAAGACCCGCCAGGGCGGGTCGGGCTTTTGACAATTAACTTATGATTTCAAATGATTATGGACATACGCCACGATCTGCGACCGGCTTTCCGTGCCGATCCTCTGCCCAATCTGGTGAATGTGGGCGCGAACCGTTGATTCTTGCAGGTGCAGCATATTGGATATTTCTTCATCGGTCTTGCCCTCTGCCATGAGTACCATGATCTCGCGCTGGCGGGCTGTAATGGTGATCTGTGGTTCATTCTGTAAAATGCTTTTTGTCCGCCTTAACCCTTGAATAAGTTTCAACGTGATTCCTGCGGGCATATAAGGTATGCCATCTGCCACTTTCCGAATCGCTTCCAGCAAATATTGGCGCGGCGCAGTTTTTGGAAAATAACCCAATGCGCCCGCCTGTATGGCTTCCACTATATGCGTTTCGTCTTCCATGCTGGTTAAAACCAGGATTTTTGCCTGAGGATTTGTATTGAATATTTGTGTGATGGTTTCCACACCACTTAATTCCGGCATCATCAGATCCATCAAAATGATGTCTGGCATAAGCGTTCTCAATAACAGCAACGCCTCTTTGCCATTTCCTGCTTCGCCGATAACCTTAATATCTTTTTCCCCCATCACTGACATTTTTAAAGCCTCCCGCATAATGGGGTGATCGTCCACGATCAGGATTTTGATAGACTCCATCTTGGCTAAATCTCCATTGAGAATTTTACCCGAGTCCCAATGTGAATAGATGATTCTACAGATAATGTTCCATTCAGCGATGTTGCCCGTTCCTGCATGGATGTCAAACCAAAACCGCCTCTTGCCTGACCTTGGTTGAAGCCGATACCATTATCCTTTATCTCCACCGAAAGTTGATTCTCCTTTTTTGTCATCTCAACCTGCACGTGGCTGGCTTGGGAATGTTTCAACGAATTGTTGAGTGATTCGATGATGATCCAATATATATCCACGATCGAGTTCGCAGGGAAACCATCTTCATGAACGAGATTATCGTATGAAAGAACTGCCTGAATGCCTGTCCGTCTTTCAACCATATCGAACCGGTTTTCAATGGCTTCTACCAATTCCTCATAATTGCTCATTTCAGAAACCCGTCCCTCATGCACCAGCATTCTCGCTTCTTTGAGCGCCTGTTCACCGCTCTTGTGAATACGTACTGCGGCGTTAATGGCTTGCTCAGTTTGCCCGTTTTGCAGCAGTGCGATCAGGGTTTCAGAAAAAAGCATCAAACTGTGAATGGATTGGTTGACTGAGTCGTGCAGGTTGCGTCCGAGCCGTTGACGTTCTTCCAGAATGGCAAGTTCACGTTGTTGATCCACAATCTGGTTCTGCGCCTCCTGCAAATCCTTGTTGAGCGACTGAATTTCCAGAAAACGATCTTCAAGAGCTTGTTCCGCTAGTTTTCGCTCAGTAATATCTTCCTGGATTGAAATATAACTTTGAATGTCGCCGTCAGAATCCAGGACGGGAGCCATGACAACGCTTACCCAATAGAATTCACCATTCTTCTTTTTATTTAGGAGCTCCCCTCTCCATACCTGTGCAGAAAGAATGCTTTGCCACATGGCTTGATACACTTGATCTGGGGTTTGTCCTGATTGGAGCATGTTCGGCTTTTTGCCAAGCACTTCGGTAAGAGAATACCCTGTCAACATGACGAAGAACGGGTTTACAAAGGTGATGTTCCCGGTCTTGTCAGTGATAATGATCGAAGTCGGACTTTGCTCAACGGCATGATTGAGTAATTGGAGTTGCAGTTCTTTTTGTTTGATCTCTGTAATGTTGCGAAAAACGATCAAGTATCCGATCTGTTGATCTTTTTCATAAAGGGGTGAAATAAGGATGTCAAAAGGGATGGCGCCGATCTCAAATTCCATTCGGCTTTTCTGCCCCATAGTTTCCAGAATGTGTGAATGAAGGACAGGCAAAGATTGCTGTAAGTCATACCCAATCAAATCTTCTCCAGATGACCTGCCAAGAATTGGCGACATTGCCGGATTGCTGTCAATGATGCGGTACTGCGTATCAACTACCATCATGCCGTCACTGGAACTGTTGATCAGTACATCCCGCGCAATGGGAATGATATTAATAAATTGTGCATCTTGAAGCGCCCGCAGGAATAAAAAGCCAGTGACCGAAAATGTAACAGATGACCAGTCTATCCCTTCAATACCCTGAGCGCCGTACCGATACATAATATTTGCAATGATCGGGAAGACTGTTCCGCCAATAAGTAACCTTGCCTGACGGCGCTGGATAACAGACCCGTTTTGCGCCACCCCAAACAAGACCAAGAGGATCGTGGCGATTAATAAGTAGCTTGTAGAAGTTATCCAGATGAATGCTGGTCCATGTTTGAAAATATAAATATTATTATCAATGAGCTCAAAACCTGCCCAAACACCGGCGTGCCATTCATTTGTAATTGTTAAGAGGGTATTTGAAACCGGGATGAAAAAAATCAACAAGCGTAGCGTTTTATGATCTGCCCACTTATCGAGTCGGGCAAAATACATTGCCGCAAAAAATAAAAAGACAATTGCAAAGTTATATCCGATAGCATCTAATTTGGCGAATAGGATGGTTAAATCAAGCGGAATGACCATGTACCCCAGAGCCGCAGCAAAGGTCCATAGCGTAATACTGGACATTCCCAACGCAAAATAAAAACCGGTTTTTGTGCCTCTTCTCCCCCAACTGATAAAGCTTACCGCCATATTGATCACGGTTGTAATAAGAAGAATGATGGATATTACATTTATTTGAATCATGCTTCCTGACTGCGCTTTTAGTAGATAGGATGATTAAAAGAATTTCAGGGTATGACCCGTCAACAAGAGAAAACGCTGTAGCTCAACTTTGCCAAGAACCAGTGTGGCAGTATTCACAAGCGGGTGGCAGAGAAACGTTTCCCCCTCCCATATTTCTGAATCCATCCACAATTCAACGATTTGTTCCCCATCATTGACCAAGCCCATCATGGTCACTGAACCGCGCTCCACACCAAGCAATCGCATAAGGTTTTGCTCCGAAGCGAAACGAAGATGGGGAACGCCCAAGGTTGAAGAAAGTTCATCCAACTTCACAGTCTTTTCACATGAAGTTGCCACAAGGAAGAAGCGGCGGGCTTTTTTATCGCATAAGAATAAATTTTTGGTGCTGACCGCTTCGATACCCGTGTGGTGTGCATCTGCTTCTGCGCAGGTAAACACAGCGGTATGTTCCAATCGTTCGTAAACGAAAGAGTGCGCCCCCAGGTATTCAAGAAAATCACTTTCAGTGGAGATCATTTGAAAAGTTAATCGCTCAGTTCGATCAGTTTCATCTTCATGGCGGTCAGAACCGCCTGTGCGCGATTCGGTTGGTGAAGTTTTTCAAGAATGTTCTTTGCATGACTTCGGATCGTTTCTTCCCCTATGCCCAATTGTTCCGCGATCTGTTTATAGGTATTCGAAGATGCCATCCATTCCAGAACTTCCATTTCGCGCGGAGTTAATGAAACCGATATTTCGTGATGCGGCTTCATTCGTTCCATTACCTTTTTCATCACATCGGGGTGCAGGTAGGCTTCACCATGCATGATCGCATGGATGGCTCGCACCAACTCGGCTGGCTCGATGTTCTTCATTACATAGCCTTCAATGCCTGCTGCAACCAGGTCGAATACACGGTCGTCCACTTCGGTGCCGGTTAGCATCATGATCTTGATCTCGGGTACAGCCTTGCGGAGCGCAAGCGCCATTTCCTGCCCATCCATTTCTGGCATGACCAAGTCTGCGAGCATGATATGGGGATGTAGATTTTTAGCCGCCTCCAGCCCAAGGAGTCCATTTTCCGCTTCACCTACAACCTCAAGGTCTGGTTCCAGACGAAGGACCATTGCCAACCCTTTGCGGACTACGGCATGGTCGTCTACGATGAGGATACGAATAGGCTCAGGCATGGGGGTGTCCGTGGGTGGGGAGGGTGATCATTACGCGTGACCCTGCCTCAAGGTTGGATGCGATCACACAATCGCCGCCTAGTGCGCGGGCACGTTCTTGCATGCCTTGCAGCCCAAAATGTTCGCGGTTCTGGCTGCGAGACATGGCTCTTGAAAGATCGAAGCCTTTGCCCTGGTCTGAAATATCCAGATAAATATCGTGGTCTGTGACCGCCAAACACAGGCGGGCAGACTGTACGCCTGAATGCCGCGCCGAGTTCGCCAGCGCTTCTTGTGCCATGCGGTAGATGGTTCGGCGTAAACCCGGGGAGAGGGAGTTGAAATCGCCGTGATGGTTGAAGATGATGTTGAACGAACGCGGACGGCAGCAGCTGTTGATGTAGTTGGTCAGGTCTGCCATGAAAAGTTCAATGGTGAGGGCAGAAGGCCACAGGTCAAAGACTGAGCGGCGGACTTCATCATGCGCGTTGTTTGCCAGTGAACGCAGTTCGATCAATTCTGTGCGGACATCTTCCGCCTTTTGCGGCAGCATGGTGATGCAGGCATCGAGTGAGTACACAATGCCAAAGAGCGATTGCGCCACGGTATCGTGAATATCGCGGGCAATGCGGTTTCGTTCGGTTTCGATGGCAAGGCGTCGGGCACGGTCAATGCATAGGATGGTGGTACCAAGCGCGAGCGCAGCTTGATTCGCAACCGTCATTAGTGTGGCTTCCCGTTCGCGGGTCAGGTTTGCTTCATCTACGAGCAAGAGTCCTACTGGGTGTTCGCGTAAATAAAGCGGGGTAATGAACCAATCGTTTTGTGACAGCCACTTGCTGAGTGGCGCATCATTAATAAGCTGCTCTCCGTTCGATCGAAAAGTTTCGCGGTTGAGCATGGATTTGATGATGACCCCGTTTTCTGATTTCATTTGGATGGGAGGGGTGTTTGGGAAGTTTTCTTCACGCGGGTAAACCAGCCAGCCGCCAAGTTCTTCGCGGGCGGGGTCTACCAGTGCAACCATGGCTTTGGAGAAACCCAACTCGGTGGTGACGGCGCCAAGCACGCGCTCTTGAACGGAGAGCAGGTCTGGCGCGGCTTGCAGCAGCACGGTCAGGTCGTGGATGATCTCCAACTGGCGGTGCGCCGCGGAAAGTTCTTCTGTTGCTTGATTGACGGTTTTTAATAAAGTGGAAGGGTACGAGAATAGCAGCGGCAGCAGCCAAATGCCAGCCAGATGGGTGACGAGCAGGCTTAAGTCCCATGAACTGCTGGTGATGGTTCCGCCTGAAAAGAGGTAGAGCGGGGTGAAGAAAAGGGAGGCAAGGAACGCCCCTCGGGATTGAAAGAAAAAGGCTCCAGCGAGCAAAGGGCTAAGCACGTATAAATAATAGGGGCTGTGAATGCCGCCACTAACTGCAATGACGAGGGTCGAGAAGAGAATATCCACGCTTAATAAAAGGGGATATTGGGTAACTACCTGGTTTAGTTTGCGATTAAACAGGGAGATGATCGTATTTGCCGCCAACACAACTGTGAAGGTCAGGTATGGTGAGAGTAATGTTTCTTTTTCTGTGGTCAGTACAAATAACGCAGGCAGGATGGATAACCAGCGATAACTGAGCAGGAAAATAAAAAAACGATTTGATTTATATAAGGCTTCGATATTTTTAAGCATGGCTATTGAAAAAAATTCTTTAAGGAGCATAATGATTATATCCGAATTAGCCCTTCTCCCCCTTGCGGGGGAGGAAAATTCCCTTGTGTGGGGGATGGTGAATCCCCTGCCAATTTATTATCATTCGGTAGTCCCAAAGGAGGCTCAAATGACAGATGAAGTAATTAAGGAAGATCAGGTATTGGATTGTTCTGGAATGCTTTGCCCTATGCCGGTGGTTAAGGCTACAAAGGCAATGAAGGAATTACAGTCAGGTCAAATTCTTAAAATGCTTGCTACCGACCCGGGTGCTCCCCCTGATATGGAAGCCTGGAGCCGCCAGACCGGTAATGAGCTTTTGCGCTCGATGACCGAAGACGGCAAGTTCATCTTCTTCTTGAAGAAGAAGTAATAACATATCTGAGATATTTTTTTAATACGAGGTATCTATATGTCCAAATCTGACCCAAACGCCCCCAAGAAACTTGCCTTGATCGCCAGCAAGGGAACCTTGGATTGGGCGTACCCGCCTTTCATTCTCGCCAGCGCTGCAGCTGCAATGGGATGGGAAGTGACCATTTTCTTCACCTTTTTTGGTTTGCCTTTGCTTAAACCAAAATTGGATGCCAAAGTTTCAGCGCTTGGTAATCCCGCCATGCCGATGAAGATGCCCTTTGGTTCTGAAGAGTTCCAGAATATTAATTGGCCCATGCCGAATCTTGTAATGGCAAACATGCCGGGTTTTGAGAATATTGCTACTGGTTTAATGAAGCAGACTTTCAAAAATAAGGGTGTTGCCTCCGTTGAGGAATTGCGCGATATGTGCCTTGACCTTGATGTGAAAATGATCGGATGCCAGATGACCATGGATGTCTTCGGTTTCAAAAAGGAAGAATTTATCCCACAGGCTGAAATTGGCGGCGCTGCAACCTTCCTCGAATTTGCAGCTGATGCAGATGTGCAGTTATTTATCTAAAAACAAAAAAATAGCAGGTCACGCAAAATCTTGCGTGACCTGCTATTAATCTGAGAATAGAGGAAAAAATGGGAAACATTTCAACAACGTCTGAAACCAGGGGAGATGTGGCTGTGGTCTTTGCGAGTGGAAGAATCGACTCTGAAACTGCTCCCGCTTTTGATGCGGCACTGACCAAGGCGGCTGGTGAAAGTTCCAAGATCGTGTTGGAAATGCAGGGCGTAGAGTACATGTCTTCGGCTGGTTTGCGCGCCATTGTTAAAGCTGCCCAGACCGTTGAACAAAAAGGCGGCGCTGTAAAGCTGGCTGCCGCTCCCGAATTGGTAACATCCATTTTTTATACTGTTGGTATTGTGGATAAGATCAAGTCTTACGCGAGTGTTGACGAAGCGATTGCAAGTTTCTAAATATCAATAAATAAAGGAGAGGGCTGAACGATGAGTGTTTGGAAAACGAACGACCCCGAAGTAAAGAAAATTTTGTATGTGCAGACTCACGGAGAGAAAGACCCCGAGCGCACTGCCACTCCGTTCTTCCTTGCCACAGCAGGCGCGGCAATGGATAACGAAGTATGCATCTACTTCACCATGAATGGACCGCAATGCGTGGCAAAGGATAACGGCGACAAGATCATCATCCCGCGCAAGGGCGGCGGCGGCAAGGAACTGAACTTCTTCATTGAACAGGCTCGCGAAGTCGGCGTGCGTTTTCTCGTCTGTCAGCCTTCACTTGACCTCCACGGCTACACCATGGACGACATGATCGAAGGCGTGGAGATGATCGGCGGCGCAGCCTTCAACGATATGGCTTGTGACGCAGACGCGGTGATCGGTTTCTAAAAGCATTCACCACAGAGGCACAAAGAACACTGAGATTTTTTCTCTGAGAACTCTGTGCCCTCTGTGGTGAAATACTAGGAGGCAAAATGCCAACGACCCAGGAAAATTGGAACCCCGGTAAACTGGAAGACCGCCACCCCGAAGTTTCCTACGAAGAGAAAGAACGCCTCTTTCTTGAGGTGAAAAATGACCCGCGCTATGAAGACTTCCTCTACGGATGTTTCGAGTGCGGCATTTGTGTTTCAGCCTGCCCTTCGGCGCGCTTCTATGACTATAGCCCGCGTGTGATCGCCCAGGCGATGGCGCGTGAAGATATTGTCCGTGTTTACGACATTATCTCGGAAGATATTTGGAATTGTGCGCAATGCTTCTCCTGTGTGCGTTGTCCGCGCCAGAACAACCCGGGCGGACTCGTGACCCTGCTGCGTGAAGTGGCTGTGAACAACGGTTTGCAGGAAACCAAGGACGTTCTTCAGGGCTACAGCCGCGTGATCTACAAGGTCATGCTCAAGGGTAATCAGGTTTCGCCCGATATGCTCCAGCCCGACTTCTTCCCCGACTGGGGTCCGTGGGTAGGACAGTTCTCCGCGAACATGCCTGTCTGGCGCAAAGCCATCCCCGTGGATACACTGCGCGGCGTGACTGATGCGGCGTGGAAGACGGATCGCAAGACCCTGCTCGAACTCTATACCATCTGGTTTGAGACCGGCAATATGGACATCATCAAGGAAATTGATGAAGGTTTGTACGATTTATTGGCAGACGTGATGCAAGAAGAATTGGAAGAAGGATAGAAGAAATGCAGAAGGCGGAAGGCAGAATGCAAATTAACCCGCAAGTGCCATTCCTCATTCTACATTCTTCATTGGAGAACTTATGACGACTACTGTTGAAGAAATCCTTGAACGTAAATCGCACGCAGTCACCCGCGACCCCGAACAGGCGCCAACCCACGATATTCGTGAGGCGTTGTTTGAACTGGAAGCCAAAGGTGAGATCGTCGTTCAGCGTGTGCCAGAGAACCATATCGAAGTGAAGACCAAGTATGGTCGCACCAAGAAAATTCCCGTGGAACACACCTGGCACCACAAATCCTGCGGTCAATGCGGACACATCCCCGGCTACACCTCTTCCATCTTCTGGCTGCACCGTCAGTTCGGTTTGGATTACATCGACCCCACCGATCAGACCTCCTGCACCGGCTGGAACTACTACGCTTCAGCGACTTCCAACGCTGTGGCTCAGGCTGCGGTGATGATCCGCAACTTTGCCGCCGCGCACGAAACCGGCTACTTCCCCATGATCCACTGCGGAACTTCCTACGGACACTACAAGGAAATCCGCGAGCAGTTGGTTCACCACAAAGAACTGCGTGACGAAGTACGCCGCGTGCTGGATAAGATGGGCAAACCGCTCGTCATCCCCGAAGAACTTGTCCACTACAGCGAATGGATTCATGCCATGCGCAACAGGTTCGCGGAAAAACAAACCGTAGACATGAGCATGATCACCGCCACCGTTCACCCCGCCTGCCACTACTACAAGATCGTGGCAGAAGATGCGATCTACGACCCCGATATTTACGGCGGTCAGCGCACCGCGACAGTGACCGGCACACTGCAATCGTTGGGCATCAACGTGGCTGACTATTCCACCTGGTTCGATTGCTGCGGCTTCGGCTTCCGGCATGTGTTGGTGGAACGCGACTTCACCCGCTCTTTCTCCACCTTGCGCAAGATCGAAGTGATGAAGAACGAAGTTAACCCAGATGTGACCGTGACCCACGATACCGGCTGTGTGACCACCCTCGACAAGAGCCAGTTCTCTGCCAAGGCGCATGACCGCAAAGTGGGCATCCCCGTACTATCAGATGCGCAGATGGCTGCTTTGGCAATGGGAGCGCATCCCTTCCGCGTGGTGCAGTTCCACTGGCACTCCACCGATTGGCGCCCCTTCCTCGATAAATTGGGCATCAACTGGCAGAAGTACTGGGACGAATTTCAGGGCGATCTTGAACTGATCCGCTCCGGGCAGAAATCGGGCATCACGTGGGAAGATGCGGACGCGCCTGTGGTGTACGGATAAAAAAGTAATTAGAGATTAGTAATTAGTAATTGGTAACTACTCAATTACTAATTACCAATTACCAATCGGAGGAACATCAATGTCATCTAACAAAGTCTTGGTAATCGGCGGCGGACCTGCTGGGCTCGAAGCAGCCCGTTCTGCGGCTGAACTCGGTGGGGAAGTCATCTTGATCGAAAAGCGTGAACGTCTTGGCGGCACACCCGACCGCGAGAATTACGCCAAACTCACCCATCACTGGCGCGATGCGTCTGAAGCGATGGGCGAACTGGCATCTGCCGTTACAGGCAACGCCAATATTGAAGTGAAGTATTCGACCGAAGTGAAGGGAATGTCTGGCAGCGCTGGCAACTTCACCGTCGAAGTTGAAGCGGGCGGCAAAGCCGAGTCCATCAACGCGGGCGCCATCATCATCGCCACCGGCTTCCAGCATTTCGATCCCGGTCGTGCCACCCAGTATTACAACTACTACTCCTTCCCCGATGTCATCACCCTGACCGACCTCGAGAAGATGTTGAAGGAACACAACGTGGTGCGCCCGTCCAATGGACAGCCTCCCAAGAAAGTTGCCTTCATTCAATGCGTGGGTTCGCGTGACCGCCAACTCGGCAATGAATATTGCTCAAAGGTTTGCTGCGGTATTGCCAGCAAACAAGCCATTGAGATCCGCGAACAACTGCCCGATAGCAAAGTGATGATCTTCTACATCGATATGCGTATGTACGGCTATTGGGAAAATGAAATTTACTGGCCCGCCCAGGAAAAACACAAGGTCAATTATGTGAAGGGCGTCATCAGTGAAGTGCTCAAAAAGGGCGACCAACTCTTGATCCGTGGTGAAGACACCACCATGAGCCGCCCGATGGAAGTGACCATGGATATGGTCGTGCTTTCTGTCGGCATGGAACCCAGCGCCGGAACCCGCGCCATTGCGCAGACCCTCGGTGTGCAGCAGAACAAATACGGATTCATCGAAGCAGGCGGCACCGGTGGTCTCGACCCCGCCGCTACTTCTGTACCGGGCATCTTCGTTGCGGGCGCCGCTGCTGGTCCTTCAGACCTCGACGACTCCATCTCTGAAGCCGGTCTTGCCGCCGCACGCGCGGTTGCCTCTATTCGCAAAGCAATGGCGGCTGCCTAATCATGGCTTTACCTCAGCGCCAGAGTCACATCATCAAGCAAAAGACGGGACCCGACGACCCCGAATTGCAAGCCACCTTGCAAGAGGCGTTGGAACAGGTCGCGCCGGAGGATGTGATCTCGATAGCAGACGAAATGGCGGAACGACACGCCCGCCTCTTTCGTGGACTTGAAACTGGTTCAGCGAAAGTAGCCTCTTCCTTCGCCGAAATCGCAGACGCTGTCGCGCACACCAAAGCAAATGCGCGGACGATCACCAACTACTTTGCGCAAGGCGACTACTCGCTCTTTGAGCAATTGCTGAACGGCGAAGCGCCCGCCTCTGTGCGTGTGGCTTCCTTCGTAGAGAAGGTCAACGCCCTCGATACAAGACTCGCACTCGAACTCGCCACCGGACTTTTACACAACATCTCACCCAACGAACACTGGTTGTGGACGCGCTGGCTGTGGGACCCAACCGTAGGCACAGGCATTTTGCCTTTGCTGGCGGGCAGCACTCACAACCTCACCGCTGAAAACCTCGCCGATGGCTATGTCCGTGTTGGCGCAGTTTCGGCGATGAGTGTCAAGTTCGGCGAAGGCACCGGTCTGTTCGTGGAAGAGTTGACCCGCGACGAGAAACGCGCTCCGTTCGCCAACAGCGCATTTCTGGCTTGTTCCTACAGTGTGTACTTGTACGGAACCACCAGTTGGCGTTTGAGCAGAGAGTTTAATGGTTTGATGCCCACCCTGCCGAACATGGCGCGAAGGCTTTTAGGCTTAAAGAAAGCAAATCATTCCTAATCCCTAATTTGTAATTCCTCGCCGGAAATCAGGCATTAGGCTTTAGGAATTACGTTACAACAGGAGACCATTCTTCATGGCACCTAAGTATGAAAAAGCAAAAGCAATCCAAAAAGAAAATGTCGTTGTAGACGGGATTGATATTTCAGGTCACTGGAACCGCATGTTCGAACAGCGGGTCATTACCGAATACACGCCCGAACTGATCGAAAAAATTGCCGACATCCCCAACGCGGAATCCTTTGCGAACTGTTACCAGTGCGCAAAGTGTGTTGCCGTCTGCCCGGTGGATGTGGTCGGGAATTACGGTCCGCGTAAGTTGTATCGCTACGCCCAAACCGGCATGGATTTGACCGAAGCGCCCGAATTGTGGCTTTGCACCACCTGTGCCAACTGTCTGCGGGTATGCCCCAAAGAAGTGAACATGGTCAAGATCATGCCTGCCGCGCGTGAGCAGGCGATCCTCGACGGCAAGTTCGTGCCAAACGAATTACAACAGGCGTTTGAAAACACCGCCAAGAGCGGAAATCCGCTTGGGCAGCCGCAACGCAAACGCGATGCGTGGATCAAAGACGCGGGCGTCGAAATCCCCATCATGAAAGACCTCGGTCGCAAAGTGGATGTGCTTTGGTATGTCGGTTCGTATCCTTCCTACCATCCGCGCGGCATTGACGCGGCATCTGCGGCGGCTCGCATCTTCACCGCCCTCGGCATTGACTTCGCCATCCTCGGCAAGGAAGAAAAAGACGATGCCGACTCCCAGCGTTTGGCTGGCGAGAAGGGTCTCTTTGAAATGATGACCGAGTACAACATCGAAACCTTCAATAAATACGAATGGGACGAACTTGTTGTCACCGGTCCGCATGAGTTGAACGCCTTCAAAAACGTGTATCCGAAGTATGGCTTTGAACGCCCTGTCGTTCACTACACCACCTTCCTTGCGCGTCACTTGGACAAACTCAAACCGATGCTCAAGCACTCGGTCAACAAGAAGATCACCTATCACGACCCGTGCTACCTCGGTCGCCACAACGGTGAATACGAGGCGCCTCGTCAGTTGCTCGAAGCCATCCCCGGCGTGGAACTGGTCGAAATGGGACGCAATCGTGAGAACGGTTATTGCTGCGGCGGTGGCGGCGGCGGCATGTGGATGGACTCATTCACCGCCAAACACACCACCATGCGCCTCTCTGAAAAACGCGCAATGGAAGCCGCTTCCACAGGTGCGAATGTACTGGCAGTGGCTTGTCCGTTTGAAGTTTCCCGCTTCGCCGATGCGGTCAAATCCACCGGCAATGAGCATGTGGATGTGTTGGATATCCTTGAATTGCTGGATAGGTCGATGAGGGGAGATCAGTAGCCAGTGGTCAGTAAACAGTAGAAAGTAGAAAGTGGAATTTAACCTGACACGTGACACTGAAACACCGAATCACGTGACACTTCATACAGGAGAGAGATTTTCATGAACATTGTAGTAGCAATCAAACATATCCCCAGCATTGCCGATGACCTCCCCGTCAGTGGTAAGAATGTGGATTTTGACTCGGTGGATTTCGTCCTCAACGAATGGGACGAGCATTCCATTGAGCAGGCTGTGCTGATCAAGGAAGCCGTCGGTGGGACAGTGACCGTGGTCGGTGTGGATCTGATCGGCGAGTTGGATAACGTCCTCCACCTCGCCCTTGCCAAAGGTGCGGATAAGGTCGTAAAGATCACCGCCGATGACCCCGCTGCTGATTCGCACATGCAAGCCAAGTGGCTCGCTGAAGCCATCAAGGGCATGGGCGCGAATATGGTCTTTGCGGGTGTGCAGGCTTCCAACGATCTTGACGGACAAATTGGTCCAATGATTGCGGCGTATCTCGATATGCCCTACATCGGCGGCGTGAGTTCTGTTGAAGCGAATGGCGACTCCGCCACCGTCAACAAGGAATTTGCGGGCGGCGCAGGCGCGAAGTATTCCGTGTCCATGCCGTTCGTTGCGGGTGTGCAGGCTGCTCCCAAGCCGCCGCGTTACGCCCCTGTGAGCAAGGTCCGCCAGATGGCGCAGACCGCCACCATTGAAACCGTCTCCCCTTCGGGTGATGCCAGCGCAGGACTCGCCTTCAAGAATATGGCTCCGCCTGTTGCAACGGGTCATGCCGAAATGATCGAAGGTTCGTCGAAAGAAGTTGCGGCGAAGATCGTGGAACTGTTGAAGAGCAAAGGACTGGCATAACATGAGCAATGATATTCTCGTAATCACCGAGCACATGGATGGCAAGTTCTCCGATGTGTCTTTTGAAATGGTAGGAAAAGCCAGGGAATTGGCATCCGCTTTGGGCGGGCAGGCAGTTGCGGTCGTGATCGGAAGCGGTGTGGATGCAAACGTCTTCGCCTCTGATTCGACCCTTCATATTGATGATGCCGCGTTGAGCGGATTCAACCCTGAAGCCTATGCCAAGATCGTCGAAGCCCTGGTCAAGGAAAAATCACCGAAGGCTGTGCTCTTCGGCTGGACCGTGACCGGCATGGATGTTGCCGCATGGCTTTCTGCCAAGACGGGCGCTCCGTGCGCCGCGTATGCCAAAGATATCCGTGTGGATGGTGGCGGCTTTGTGGTGAGTTGCCAGGTGTACGGCGGTAAGTTGATGGCTGAAGTTGCCCCCGAAGGTGACATGGCGGTTATCGCGTGCCTCGCCGGTTCCTTCCCCGTGGAAGCGGGTCAGGGTTCCACCGCTGCAACTGCAACCGCCTCACCTGTAGATGCCGGTTCTTTGAAAGTGAAGTTTGTCGAAGCCATCAAACCTGCCGGCGGCGATGTGGACATTACTGCTCAGGCAAAATTGGTTTCGATTGGTCGCGGTATCGGCGGCAAGGAAAACGTGGAACTTGCCGAAGAACTCGCGCAGGCGCTTGGCGCAACCGTTTCCGCTTCCCGCCCCGTGGTGGATGCAGGCTGGCTGCCGCGCACCCGTCAGGTGGGTAAGTCGGGTCTCAAGGTCAAGCCGAAGTTGTACCTTATGCTGGGCATCTCTGGCGCGCCGGAACACCTCGAAGGTATGAAAAGCGCTGAGTTGATCATCGCCATCAATACCGACAAGAAAGCGCCGATCTTCAATGTAGCGCATTACGGCGCAACCGCAGACCTGTTTGAAGTTGCGGAAGCGATGTTGGAACTGCTTTAGATAATTAGGAATTAGGTGATTAGGAATTAGGGGTGTATTTTGTTCGCAAATTCCTAATCCCTAATTTACTGATTCCTAATTTCTTTTCGGGAGGGTACGTTGTTAACACCAGTTGAAAAAATTATTTTTATTTTGGCGGCAATCGCCTCGGTGGGATTTACATTTCATGGTTTCAAAACGATCATTGACTCCATTCGCAAGGGACGCCCAGCCCCTGAATTGAAGAACATTCCCGGCAGCCTGCTTAAAGCGGGCATTGCTGTTTTGTTCCAACAAACTATTTTCAAAGCCCGCAAACTTTTGAGCGCCATTCACATGGGGCTTTTCTTTGGTCTCATCACCTACGCTTTTGTCAACCTGACCGATGCGCTTGAAGGACTCATCCCCGGGTTTGATTTGGTCTATGGCGGCAAGCACCTCCCATATGAAAATGTCCCCACAGGGTTGATCAATACCTTCAACCTCATTGCCGATGTGATGAGCGGATTTTTGCTCATTGCCATCACAGTCTTTTTTGTACGCCGCTTCATCACCAAAGATAAGGCGCTGACCTTCCGTGATAATGTTTTGCTCAACCCCAAAGTGAAGGCGGGCGGACAAAATAGAGACTCGCTGGTTGTGGATGTGTTCGTGGTGATGCATGTGGGCGCACGCTTAATGAGCCAGGCATTCCGCCTCACCGAAGGCGCTGACCCTTTCATGCCGATCGCCAGTTTTCTCAACGGTATTTTTGGCGCATCTGAAGTTGGTGTGCATGTGGCGTGGTGGATCAGCCTTGGCTGGGTGATGTTCATCATCCCGTATCTTTCGCGCAGCAAGCATACACACTTCTTCATGTCCCCTGTCAATTTGGGTCTTGCCAAGCAAAACCCGCGCGGACAACTCGACCCCGCTGTTCCGCTCAAGATGATCGAAGGTACACGCTTCGACCCGGGCGCGAAACACGTCCACGACCTGGCATGGACTCGCGTACTCGATGCGTATGCTTGTGTGCAATGCAATCGCTGTCAGGACGTTTGCCCCGCGAACTTCTACCAACGTCCGCTCTCCCCTTCGGCTTTGGAAGTGAACAAACGCTACCTTCTCAAAGAAGCCACATTCGGCGGTCATCCTGAAAAGTTGGAATTGCCGCTCACTGAAACCGTAATCTCGCCCGAAGCGGTTTGGTCTTGCACCACCTGTTATGCCTGTGTGCGCGTGTGTCCCGTTGGCAATGAACCAATGGCAGATATTGTGGACATCCGCCGCCGCATGTTGGTTGACGGTTACGAAATTGACAGCGGCGTGCAAAACGCGCTTCAATCTCTCGCCACCAACGGCAACTGGATGAGCAAAGGCAAACGCTTGCGCGGCAAGTGGGCGAAGGAAATGGAATTCCCCGTCAAGGATGCGACTGCCGAGCCTGTGGATCATCTCTGGTTTGTGGGTGATACCGCCTCGTTCGATGAGCGCGTCATCCCGATCACCAAGATGGTTGCCCGCATCTTCAACGCCGCCGGTTTGGACTTCGGCATTTTGTACAAGGAAGAATCCAATGCCGGCAATGACGTCCGCCGCGTAGGTGAAGAAGGTTTGTTCGAGCAGTTGGTCGAGCAGAACATGGCTGCCTTTGGCAAGTCACAGTTCCAGCGCATTGTCACCACCGATCCGCACTCGTTCAACACGCTCAAGAATGAGTACCCGCAATTTGGCAGTGAATGGGAAGTGAAGCACTACACCGTCACTTTGCTGCGTCTCATTGAAGAAGGCAAGTTGACCATCAAGAACAAACTGTCGAATTACAAGGTGACCTTCCACGATCCTTGTTACCTCGGTCGCTACAATGGCGGATTTACCGCTCCGCGCAAGTTGCTTGAACTGTGCGGCGTGGAATTCGTCGAGATGCCACGCAACTGCGAGAATTCATTCTGCTGCGGCGCGGGCGGCGGTCAAATTTGGATGGGCAAGGTTGCTCCGGGTGAACGCCCCGCGGAAAATCGCATCAAGGAAGCACTGACCACCTTCGGTGAAGGCGCTGGCGATAAGACTCAACTATTTATTGTGACCTGCCCCAAGGATATGATCATGTACTCGGATGCGGTTAAGACCACCGGAAACGAAGGCAAGATCGAAGTCCGCGATATTGTGCAACTCATCGCTGAAGCTGTCGGCGTGGAAGAGCCCAAAGTGGCTGAACCCGTTGCGGCTTAAGAAAGAAGCGATACTTGATAATTCGATACTCGAAAAGCGGGTATCGAATTATCAAGTTATTGAATACTATCATGTTCAAATGTCCCTATTGCGATTTTAACGGTAAACGATCTGAACTCCATAATCATCTTGCAGAAGCCCATGGCGATACCCTGGGGCTGCGGGTTGATGAGTTTACGAAGCATACTTTTTATGTGATCACATGCCCGGTTTGCGGCGCAGGTTATGAACAGGTAACCAAAAAGGCTCGTCGGGATCCGAGTTTTGTGTCAGAATATGAGCACGAGATCCGAATGGTTGTTTTCGACCTGCTTCTGTATCATTTGCAGGGTGAACATGGTCTCGGTGCGGCGGAAGAACCGCCACTCAACCAAACAAATTAAGGAGAATAAAAATGGCAACAGTACGTGGATGTAATATTCCTGAAGATCGCTTCTATTGGGTGGAGAAGCACGCCTGGGCAACGCTCGAAGCAGATGGAACCGTAAAGATCGGCATTTCTGATGTGGCGCAGAATTTGGCAAAAGGTATCGTGAACGTGACCCCCAAAGATGCCGGACGCAAAGTGCAGAAGGGCAAATCTGCTGGCACGCTTGAGAGCGGCAAGTGGGTGGGACCTGTAACTTCACCCCTGACCGGCGAGATCGTGGAAGTGAACGAAGCTGTGAAAGCCAAGCCCGCGCTCATCAATGATGATCCGTATGGAGAGGGCTGGTTCGTGAAAGTGAAGCCCGATAATTGGGAAGCAGAAAGCGCCGAGTTATTAACCGGTGAAGCGGCTGTGGCTGCGTACCTGAAATTCATGGAAGACCAGAATTTGAATTTCGAATAATACCTGTCCTGGGGAGGGCAGCATCTAAATTCAGGAGAATGATATGGCTAAGGTTGTCGTTATTGGTGCCGGTTTTGCCGGTCATACCACTGCCTTGTATCTGGCAGACAGGCTCAAAAAAAAGCACGAAGTCGTTGTCGTAAGCAACCGTGATGTGTTCAGCTACCTACCCTCATGGGTGTGGGTAGGTGTGGGACATATGAAGCCCGAAAAGACCATCTTCAAAGTGAAGCCGGTCTATGATCGTAAGGGCATTAAGTTTGTCCATGCCGCTGTTCGTGAGATTCATCCAGATGCTGGTGAACAGTTCATTCTTGCGGATGAAGTAGGCTCTGGCAAGGAAACCCGCATCGACTACGATTATGTTGTAGTTGCGCCGGGTCCTTTCTTGAATTTTGCCGCCACCCCCGGGCTTGGACCTGAAAAGGGTTTTACCAATTCGATCTGCTCCCTGCCCCATGCTGTCACCACTCGTGATAACTACCTCGCCTTGTGTGAACGCATGAAAAAGGGTGAGAATGTAAAGATCGTCATTGGCACCGGTCACCCCGGCGCCACCTGTCAGGGCGCAGCGTTTGAATATATCGTCAACGTACATAAAGACCTTGTCAAACGCGGACTGCGCGATAAGGCGGACATCCTCTGGCTTTCCAATGAGCCGGAATTGGGCGATCTCGGCGTAAATGGTGTGCAGATCAAACGCAATGGTCATACCATGGTCAGCGAAGAGTTCATCAAATCGGTCTTCAACGATCACGGCATTCGCTACCAGATCCAATCGGGCGTGACCAAGGTGGAAGAAGGCAAGATCCACTGGCAGAACTACGAAGGCGACGAAGGCACCACTGACTTCGACTTTGCCATGCTCATCCCTGCCTTCAAGGGACAGCCCTTCAAATACGTGAACAAGGAAGGCGAAGACATCACTGCTAAATTGAATAACCCCGGCGGTTTCTTCCTTGTGGATGGAAAGTACGGTCTTCCTTACCCCGAGCTTGCCCAGACCCCCGAAGCCTGGCCCTCCAAGTATCAGAATCCCACCTACCCGAACATGTTCGCCGCAGGTATTGCCTTTGCCCCTCCCGGACCGATCTCCAAACCGTTCACCAACAAGAATGGACTTCTCATCGCCCCGGCGCCTCCACGCACCGGCATGATCAGCGGCGCCATTGGTCGTGTGGTTGCCATGAATGTGGCAGACCTCATTGAAAAGGGCGAGATCACCCACGGCGAACGCATGACCGAAATGGTCGCTGCCTGTATCGCCAGCATGGGCGACTCCCTTTGGGATGGCAACGCCGTGACCATTGTGATGCGCCCCGTGGTGCCTGATCGCAAGAAATACAACAACCCCTACGGGCGTGATTTGTTCGTCTCGCACCTCGAAATGGGTTTGAGCGGCGCCTGGATGAAGTACATGCTCCACTACACGTTTATGTGGAAATTCAAAGGCAAGTTTGGCTGGAAGCTGATCCCCGAATAGGAGTTTGTCATGGAACAACAATTCACAAAATCTGAAAAATTCTGGATGAACTTCAAACTGTATCAGTTGTATCGTTTCATTGCGCTGAATATTAAGATCTATACAGTAGCGGTACAAAGCAAGTTCAAATAATAAGAAAGGGGTTCTCTCTCCAAATAAGGGAGAACCCCTGCTCTAAAAATTCCCCCTACCCATGATCTATTATGCCTGCGATATTCCCGAAGACCTTTATTACGATGTAGATCGTGATGTGTGGATTCGCTTCGATGGCGAGATCGCCACACTCGGCATGACCGACGTTGCCCAAACCCGCTGTGGAAAATTCGCCGCGCTCAGTTTTCGAGATGTTGGCAAAAAAGTGGCGCAAGGCAAGGCGCTTGTGACCATTGAATCAGCCAAGTGGGTGGGACCCTTCCCCGCTCCGTTCTCGTGTGAGATCGTGGCGACCAATGAAGAAGGGTTTGCAAAAAATATTTTGCTTGCCAACAAAGAACCCTACGCCGATGGCTGGCTGGTCAAAGTGCGACCGACGAATTTCGCAGCAGAATCCAGTCACCTCGTCACAGGTGAAGCGGCTGCGGAAAAATATAGAGAAAGAATCAAAGAATTAAAAGTCAATTGTTTGAGATGTATTGATTAGAAGCAATCCCCAATCATGTTATGAGATTGCTTCGGGCGGCAGAACACTGCCCTCGCAATGACGAAAAAAACTTAGAGGAGAATCCCCCAATGTCCAAAAAAATCCGCTTGCTTTACATGGAAGGCGTATCCCCGCTGCGCTCGCAGACCGTTTATCACGCGGTCGGATATGCAATGACCAAAGACACTCCCAACACAATCATCATGGTCTCACCCAATGGACCGTATGTTTCCATCGGCTATCACCAGGATATGCAAAAAGAAGTGGACTTGGATTACTGCGAAAAGCACAACCTGCCTGTGTATCGTCGCGAAGTGGGTGGCGGCGCGGTCTTTTTGGATAACGGTCAACTCTTCACGCAGTGGATCTTCCACAAAGAAGACCTGCCTGCCACGCTAGAAGAACGCTTCAAACTTTATATCGACCCGCTCGTGGCAACCTATCAGGAGCTCGGCATTCCCGCCAACCTGCGCCCCATCAATGACGTGCATGTCAACGGCAAGAAGATCGGCGGCACAGGCGCGGCGCAGATGGGCATTGCGGAAATTCTCGTCGGCAGTCTGATGTACACTTTCGACAAGAAGACCATGTCGCAGGTGTTGAAAGTCCCCTCCGAGAAAATGCGCGACAAGATCTTCGAATCGCTTGAAGCCTACATGACCACCATGAGCGAACAACTCGGCTCCACGCCCGACCGCGCCATGGTCAAAGACCTGTATATGAAGAAAGTCTCCGAAGCGTTGGGTGCAGAAGTCTACGAAGGCGAATGGACAGCCGAAGAAGAAGCCATGGCAAAAGAGATCGACGAACGTTTCACTTCTGACGAATGGCTCTACCAAAAGGGTCAACTCAAACAGCAGGGCGTGAAAATCCATCAGGATGTACACATCGTCGAAGCGGCATTCAAGGCTCAGGGCGGTTTGATCCGTATCATCGCCCGCTTGCGCGAAGGTCGCATTGACGACGTCACTATCTCTGGCGATTTCACACTGCTGCCCGTCTTCGCTCTTGGCGCGCTCGAACAGTCCCTGCGCGGTGTGGCTGCCACGCCAGAGAATCTCAAATCAAAAATTGAAGAAGCGTACTACCGCCTCAACATCCAATCGCCTGGCGTTACGCCCGCCGATTTCACAACCGCCATCATGAACGCGGTCACCCCTCCGCAAGCCGCTTAAATTCTTGTACACGGATTGGACGGATTACACGGATTCTCGCGGACAGATTTTTAAAATAAAAAATCCGTTCTTGTCCGTGAAATCCGTGGCATCCGTGTCCCAAAGGTTTTTCACTTAATGACTCAAAACTACGGCTTTCTCATTGACCAAAGCAAATGCATCGGCTGTCACGCTTGCTCCACTGCGTGCAAATCCGAAAACCAGGTGCCGCTGGGCGTGTACCGAACATGGGTCAAGTATGTGGAAACGGGCTCCTTCCCCGATGTGCGCCGCCGCTTTCAAGTGACGCGCTGCAACCACTGCGTCAACCCGCCCTGCGTGCGCATCTGCCCCGTCACCGCCATGTACCAACGCGCAGACGGCATCGTCGAGTTCGATCCAAGCATCTGCATCGGGTGTAAATCCTGTATGCAAGCCTGCCCCTACGACTCGATCTACCTCGACCCCGAAACCAACACCGCCGCCAAATGCACCTTCTGTGCTCACCGCATTGATGTGGGACTCGAACCCGCCTGCGTGGTGGTCTGCCCCGAACATGCAATTCTCGCTGGCGATTTGAACGACCCCGCCTCAGAAATAAGCCGGAAGTTGGCGACTTCTCAAGTGACCGTTCGCAAGCCGGAACAGGGTACGGGTCCCAAACTCTTCTACATTCAGGGTAACGATTGGTCACTTCATCCATCTGCCACTGAAACACATGACTCATACATGTGGGCTGACCGTGTGACCGAGCAGAACGTCTCTGCATATGAGCGCGGCGCGATTGCCCTGCCTGTGTTGACTTCCAAATCCGGTACGCCCATCCGCACCCCGCAGACTCAAGGTGAGCCGCTCAACGGTCCCATCCAATTCGGCGGGCGTGTTGCCGAGCATATGGTACAGACTGCCTACACCGCGCAACACAAGATCAATTGGCATTGGGAATTGCCTTCATATCTTGTCACCAAAAGTATTGCGGGCGGAATCTTCATGCTGTTGAGCCTCGGTACCATGTTCGGGCTTTTCAGTTTTGACTCAGCAACCTTCCTCGCCGCCGGTTTCACTGCGATGGTCTTCATGCTTATCACGACCATCCTGCTCATCAAGGATTTGTCGCAACCGACACGCTTCCTTAATATTCTCTTGCGCCCGCAGTGGAAGTCATGGGTAGCGCGCGGCGCGTACATCATGGTCACATTCACTGCCGTGGCTGGACTGTGGTGGCTGCTCGAAGCGGGTTCATTCTGGAACATCCTCCCCGCAGACTTTGCAGCAGGCATTCGCCCTATCGCGGCGTGGATTGTCTTCCCGTTTGCGTTGGGCGTGGTCATCTACACCGCCTTCCTGCTCGGTCAAGCCGAGGGACGCGATATGTGGCAGAGCAATTTGCTTCCGTTTCAGTTGCTTTCGCAATCGGCAATGGTGGCAAGTGGCGTGTTCTTCGTCTTGAATCTGTTCGTGAATTTCCCCGCTGACCTGACCGCTTTGCTCACAGTTCTTTTCCCTGTCAGCATCGCGCTTAATTTATTGATGACCTTCGCAGGCAAACTTAACTCATACCCGACCAACACCGCCTTGCTTGCTTCACGCGAAATGACGCACGGCAAATTCCGCAATCACTACTGGTGGGGCGGTATTGCCCTTGGACATGTCATTCCGCTGGCGTTGATGCTTGCCTTTGCTCCTGCTCTCCCTGTGGCAGTTCTTGCCTCGCTCGTTGGCTTGTTCTTCTATGAATACGCCTTCGTGATGGCGCCTCAGCATATTCCGAATTCATAAGCGAGGTTTGATATGACAAAAACTGCACCTAAAACTTCCGCAGGCACCGCTGTTCCGCAATTCACTAACTCAGACCGCAAGCCCATCAAATTGACCGAGGTTGTCCATCCCGATGGGCGCATCAGTCAGTATCCGCCCGCCGACGTGTGGGATAACTGGACAGAGTGGGACGGCAAAGCCTGGCCCAAACGTGTAGCACGGAATTACACCCTCGTGCCAACCCTGTGCTTCAACTGCGAATCAGGCTGTGGCTTGCTCGCCTACGTGGACAAGGACACTTACGAAGTTCGCAAGTTTGAAGGCAACCCCGTCCACCCGGGCAGCCGCGGACGAAACTGCGCCAAGGGTCCCGCCACCCATAACCAAGTCTACGACCCGGAGCGGATCTTGTATCCGATGAAGCGGGTTGGGAAACGCGGCGAAGGCAAATGGGAGCGCATCTCCTGGGATCAGGCGTTGTCCGAAATTTCCGAAAAGATGCGTGAAAGTAAAAAGCGCCGCCCGAACGGGGTTGTCTATCACGTTGGTCGTCCCGGCGAAGATGGATACACCAACCGCATCGTTCAAGCGTGGGGCATGGATGGTCACAACAGCCATACCAACATCTGCTCATCTTCTTCCCGTGCGGGTTACAACTTCTGGCTCGGGCAGGATCGCCCCAGCCCTGATTTTTCAAACTCGCGCACCATCCTGCTCATCTCCAGCCATCTCGAAACTGGACATTACTTCAACCCGCACGCCCAGCGCATTATGGAAGCCAAAACCGACGGTGCGAAGATCATCACTTTTGACCCGCGCCTCTCGAATACCGCCTCCATGAGCGATGCGTGGCTGCCAACCTACCCGGGCAGTGAAAACACCGTCCTGCTTGCGATAGCGAATCATTTGATTCAAAATGACTTGTACGACAAAGATTTCGTCCGCAAGTGGACCAACTGGCAGGAGTTTTTACTATACGTCAAAAACTCTGAATCAAAAGAATGGGATTCTGTTCGCTCCCTAATTCCTAATTCCTCATCCCTCACTTTCGAAATCTTCGACAAGGTCTTGAAAGCCCTGTATGCCGAATACACCTTCGAGCGCGCCGCGCAGGAATCGCAAGTTTCCATTGACCGCATCGAACTCGCCGCGAAATATGTTGCCAATTGCGAAGGCAAACTCGCCACACACGTTTGGCGCAGCGCCAGCGTTGGTAACCTCGGCGGATGGCAGGTCTCGCGTTGTTTGCTCTTCCTCAACGTCTTGACCGGAAGCATCGGCAACAAGGGCGGCACTTCCATGACTGGCTGGAACAAGTTCGTGCCCAAGCCGTTCAAGGGCGCGCCCGCTCCCGAAACATGGAACGAACTGCATTACCCCATCGAATATCCGCTCGCGCATTACGAAATGTCCATCCTCCTGCCGCACATGCTCGAAGAAGGTCGCGGCGACATTGACGTGTATTTCACCCGCGTTTACAACCCGCTGTGGGTCAACCCCGATGGCTTCATGTGGCTCAAGGCGCTCAAGGATGAATCAAAAATAAAATGCTATGTGGCGCTCACGCCCACATGGAACGAAACCGCATGGTATGCCGATTACGTCCTGCCAATGGGACTTGGTCCCGAACGCCACGACTTACTGAGTCAGGAAACACATGCCGGTCAGTGGATCGGCTTCCGTCAGCCGGTGCGCCGCGTGGCGATGGAACGCGCAGGTATCAAAGTGGACTTTACCTACCAAGCCAACCCGGGCGAGGTTTGGGAAGAGAACGAATGGTGGATTCAACTTTCCGCGCACATGGACCCGGACGGCTCGCTTGGCATCCGCCAGTGGTTCGAGAGTCCCTATCGCCCCGGCGAGATCATCACCGTCGAAGAATACTACCGCTGGATCTTCGAGAACTCTGTGCCCGGTCTGCCCGAAGCCGCCGCAAAAGAAAATATCACCCCGCTTGAGTACATGCGCAAGTACGGCGCTTTTGAAGTAAAGAAGGAAAACTACACTCCGTTTGCAAAGGGACTTGGCAAAGCCGCCGAGTATCAGGTGGATGAATTCAACCGCGCCTCAAAAGACGGACAGGTGGTTGGTCTGGCGGTGGACGGTTTTGTCTCCCCCGGGTTTGATACTCCCTCCAAAAAACTGGAGTTCTTCAGCGACACCCTCGCCAACTGGGGTTGGAGCGAAAAAGAGAACGTCATTCCGTGGTCGGTCAAGAGCCATGTTCACCCCGATAATATTGACCGCTCCAAAGGCGAGATGATTCTGCTGCCTAACTTCCGCCTGCCGACTCTGATTCACACCCGAAGCGCAAATGCAAAGTGGTTGTATGAGATCAGCCACAAGAACCCGATCTGGATGAACCCCGAAGATGCCGAACGCATCGGCGTGACGACGGGCGACCTCGCCAAAGTTCAAACGGAAATTGGCTACTTCATTGATTCTGTTTGGGTCACCGAAGGTATCAAGCCGGGCATTATCGCCATCAGTCATCACCTTGGTCGTTTCCGTCTCAAGGAAGATGAAGGCGTGAATCGCGGCGCATCCAACCTCGTGGAGATCAACGACGACGGCAAAGGCGGCTTCCTCTTGCGCGTTTTGCATGGCGCAGAAAAATGGGAATCATCTGACCCCGATACCAGCCGCATCTGGTGGAGCGAAGTGGGCGTTTCGCAGAACCTCACTCACGCCGTTCACCCCGACCCGATCAGCGGTGTGCATTGCTGGCTGCAAAAGGTGATGAGCGTTACAAAAGCCAGCGCAGGCGAAAAAGCGGGCGATGTCTTCGTGGATACGAACAAATCCATGGAGAAGTACCGCGAGTGGCTCGCCCTCACCCGCCCCGCCGATAAGGTCAGCCCGGATGGCAACCGCAGACCGCTGTGGTTGAGCCGTCCACTCAAGCCTGTGAAGGAAGCGTATAAGTTGCCGAAGTAACGAAAAAGACCTGACAGGTTGACCTCCTTGGAAAACCTGTCAGGTCTAAAAAAATTATTACCAAACCTCTTGCATAAGTGCTTTCGCCGCAGTCTCCGGCTGCGAGGATGTATGCCCAGAAATGGGTACACCGCCTTGAGCAGGGTCAAAAACTGACTTTTGCAAGAAGTCTACTGTATGATTTCTTCGTAAAGAAACCCTTGAGGTTTTAACGATTAAACAGACATTTACGAAGGAAAGCCAGGTTGTCAGGGTTTTGCGGATGCAGTGGACGTAGAGGGGAGATCAGCAAGGAATGTTGTTGTCCGAGCCCCACTCACAGCGCTGCAAAAATTCAGGTGACAGAATCAGCTTCGAGTGAGTGTGAAGCGGTTCCATATCCAAAATAAGAAAGTTAGTTCATGTCTCAAATTGCTCTTACTTTAATTTTTCTTGGCATTGCTGCCATTTTATTACTGCGAAACGTTTTCAGGGCGGATATTGTTTCCATTTTGTTGATGCTTGCGCTTGGTTTGAGCGGTATTCTTACTCCGCAGGAAGCGTTTGCCGGGTTTAGCCGTTCGGCTGTGATCTTTATGATGGCGGCTTTTATTCTGGCGGAGGGCTTGAAGCGTTCGGGTATTGCTGAACGAATGGGCAGGTTTATTATCCAATTGTTTGGTGCCAGTGAGCAGGGTTTGCTTTTTGGTGTAACGGCTGCGGCTGCTTTTTTTTCGTTGTTTATGAATAATGTGGCAGCGGTATCTTTGCTGCTGCCTTCAACATCGGGGATGGCACGAAAATCGAAGGTATCTCTTTCCAAGCTGCTGATGCCGGTGGCGTTTGGCGCTTCACTTGGCGGGATGGCGACCTTGTTGACCACGACGAATATCATCGTGAGCGGTGTGCTTCACGATAGCAATTTGATAGGGTTTAACCTGCTTAGTTTTGCGCCGGTGGGCGGACCATTGGCCATTGCAGGGGTGGTGTATATGGCTTTGTTCGGCCGCCGTTTATTGCCTGATAAATCGCCTGAGCAGCAGTTGGAAAAAAGCGGCGCTCCTGATGAACTGATCGATAGCTATAACTTGAGCGACAGGCTTGTGCGTGCGCAGGTAACGCCCAATGAGATACTGGATGGGGTGACCCTGCAAAAAAGCGGTTTGCGGGGGGTATATCATTTGAATGTCATCGCCTTGGAGCGTGATGAGCGTATTCTTCCGATCAAGGCTGATACGCAGATCAAAGGGAATGATATTCTCTTTTTTATGGCGCGCCCCGAAGATATTGGTACCGAAAATTTACAGAGCGCGCTCACTGTTCTGCCTTCTGGAGAATGGCAGGAGGATTATCTTTCCATCCCCGGTCTGCGTTTGATCGAAGTTGCCATTCCGCCGCGCTCGCACCTTGCGGCGCAGACCTTGCGTAACCTGAATTTTGAACAAAAATTTGGGGCGAAGGTTCTCGCGATCTGGCGGCAGGGACGTTCCATTCGTACACGGCTTGAAAAGCAGCCGCTTGAATTGGGAGACGGGCTTTTGCTTCAGGGGACCGAAAGTACGCTTAAACTTTTACGAACAGAGCCGGGTTTGTTGGTTCTTGCCGAGCCAGGTCCGCCTGCGACCATATCGAGGCGCGGTTGGTTGACGGCGTTTATCATGCTTACCACTCTTGCCTTGGCGGCAATATTTACCTCGAGTATGACCGAGATTATGCTTACTGGTGCCATTTGTATGGTGTTGATCGGGGCATTGAGCATGGATCAAGCCTACCAGGCGGTGGATTGGCGCAGCCTGTTTCTTGTGGCGGGCATGCTTTCTGTGGGTGTTGCGATAACCAAGACCGGCACGGCAGATATGCTTTCTGCCATGATTCTTAATGTTTTTGGAAGTGCAGGTCATTATGGACTGCTGGCTGGGTTGGTTCTGCTGACCGTGCTGCTGACGCAGGTGATCAACGGTCCAGCCGCGGTGACGGTGATTGCTCCAATTGCGATCACAACTGCCCAACAGGTTGGCATGGAGCCGCGCAGCGTTGCCATGGCGGTCACGGTAGCTTCATCCATCGCGTTTATGTCGCCGCTGGCTCATGCGGTGAACGTCATGGTGATGGGTGCGGGTGGGTACACATTTAAAGATTATGCTCGTGTAGGTATTCCTCTTACGATATTGCTTGTGGTCATCCTTCTTCTTTTGTTACCATTCATCATGCCGATTGGGTAAAAATATGCCGACCAAAACAACAAAAAAAACGCCTGCGAAAAGACAAAAAACAACTACGAAAGAAAAAGGGAAGTCAATACCTTTACCAGAGGAAGATGCCGTTTGGACGTATCGCGGCTATCGTGCCAAGACCAGTGAATTTATCACCGCCATGGTGCATCTCTTTCGTGCCGAGGTTCAGCGTGCGAATGTCTGGCGTCAGCGCCTGGATACCACCACGAACTGGGCGGTCGTTGCAACTGGTGCGGCGCTTTCCGTCTCGTTTAGTCAGCCCAATGTCCATCATGGTGTGATTATTCTTAATACGTTATTGGTAACGTGGTTCCTTTTTATTGAGGCTCGCAGGTACCGTTACTATGAGCTTTGGAGTTACCGCGTCCGCCTCATGGAAACAGATTTTTATGCGCCCATGCTTGTGCCGCCGTTTCATCCTTCACCAGAATGGGCGGAGAGTTTGGCAGAAAACTTGCTTGCTCCGAGGTTCCCTATTTCCATGTGGGAGGCGTTCGGAAGACGCTTGCGTAGAAATTATCTCTGGATCTACTTAATACTGGGGATTTCGTGGTGTGGAAAAATTTTTCTTTTTCCTGCACCTGTAACCAGCCTGTCGGAATTTATGCAACGGGCAGCGGTTGGTTCGATCCCCGGCTATTTCATGATCGGTATGGGGGCTGTATATCATTTATTCCTCCTGTTGATCGCCGTGGGGACGGTTGGCATGACAAAGGCAACAGGGGAGATCCTTCCGCGCTTTGGGGTTGATCAAGAAGGAACCGAACAGCCGATCAAAAATTCCAACGATAAACGATCGTGGTTTAGTTCGCGTCACCGAAGGAAACAGTACCTGGCTTTGATCATTACAGATAAAAAAGAATCTGTATCTGGGCGTATTCTCGCCGATATGCACCGCGGCGTAACCGCCTTGCAGGGCAAAGGGATGTATACTGGCAAGGAACACAGTGTTTTGATATGTGCGGTCACAATGACCGAGGTGCATAATCTCAAATCTGCTGTTGGTAGAGAAGACCCCAAAGCATTTGTGATCGTTTCGCCTGCGCAGGAAATTCTTGGGCATGGGTTTAACCCGCTGATGGAAGAATAAAAGGATGTAACATGTCACAACCCGGTTTACCCAAATACAATTCTTTGGATGAAGCCCTCAATGCAATTCGAGGTTTGAAAGATGACCCGTTGGCAAATGCGGGTACAAATATTGTCATCAGCCGCGGCAACCCGCAAGCCAAAATATTACTGGTTGGAGAAGCACCCGGCCCACAGGAAAATATCAAAGGAAAACCTTTTGTTGGTCCCGCCGGGCAGTTATTGGATAAGATATTGCAATCAGCAGAATTTGACCCCGAAGCCGATGTCTACATCACCAACTCTGTTTTTCGTATGCCGCCCGGTGATGCAGGTAAAAACTTTCGCAAACCGAATGACAAGGAGATCGAATTCTACCGTCCGTTCGTGTTTGAGATCATCCGCCTGATGGACCCGCTGGTGATTTTGCTGACCGGCAATGTGGCGTGTCAGGCTGTTCTGCAAAAGACCGGCATCACTTCTCTTCGCGGTAAATGGATCGAGATGGACCGGCGCTGGCTTATGCCTATTTTCCACCCTTCGTATTTGCTTCGCAATCAATCGCGCGAACCCGGCTCGCCCAAGTCGCTGATGTGGGAAGATATCCGCGAGGCACGCCGTAAATATGATGAACTTTCAGGAGCGTGAAATTTTGTATCCCTGTTGATGCCTTGCACCTTTGTCCTAAACGTTATGAGGCCCCGTCTTTTTTTCGATCATGCCCAAGTGTGTATGCTGGAACGAGTCGGGGTATTTTAATCCGTAGTCCAAAATACGATCCATGCTGGAATGACCAAATAAAATAATGCCTGCAAGTTGCAGAACAGGATTTGCAATCGCAATACCGAAGACGTAAACACTCAGTCCCACACCTTTGAAGTGGATGAAGTTATACGTCCACGCGCCGATCTGTGGATTGATGATGTAGCCGATCATGCTCAGATCTGGGGTGAATAACAAAACGGGATACCACCACCAGGCAAAGTCCATTTTTGAAAACAGGAAAATGCTAAAGCCAAACATAAAGAATTCTTCGAGTTTTATGAGATTTTTCATGCGTTTGCTCCTGGGAATTTTGATAATTGTTTCGCCGTCTTGCTTGATGAAAAAATTTTTACTGTAAAATTCTGCCTACGTCTGAACCGACGATAATGGCGTTTTTTCATGCTATGGGATTTCTTTAAAATACGGTTTGTAATGCTGCACCATGATTTCCACCGCGTGCTGCATGGCGGCTTCGTCAATTTTCTGTCCCATGCTTTCGGCGAAGGAAAGCCACGTATTGCCCAACACCCAGCCGATCTGAATCACGTTATGCAATTCTTCTGGTCTCAGATCGCTTCGTACCGCGCCCGAGCCTGCCAGCCCGCGAATACGTTTTTCCAACTCTGATATTCGATACTCCTGAATATCGCGAAAGCGTTTTGCCAGTATTTTGTCATTTCGCAGCAGGGCGGCAAATTCACGGTAGAAGAAACGGTATTTCCAAATGATGTCAAAGTTCAACCGCATAATGTGACGCAATGTATCCAGTGTGAATTCAGCCGTAATCGGTTCATAGATCACGTCGAAATCCTTGAACAGCGCCTCCAAAATTTTGCGGATAAGTTCTTCCTTGTTGCGGTAGTGATATTGCAAATTGCCCGCGCTTATGCCGCAGGCTTCTGCAAGTGCGTTCATCGAAATTGCAGCTGTGCCGTGTTCGTTGAACAAATCCACCGCGGTTTGCAGGATGTTATTTTTTGTCTGTTCCGACGCCTTATAAGTCCGTGGGGACATGGCTTCTCCTTAATTTAGTATGATTTTACTAATTTAGTATATATTTACTAATTTGTCAAGAAAAAAAACACTCTGACATGAGGTATGTCAGAGTGTTTGGTGTCGTGGCTGTTTATGGGCTGTCTGCTATTTCTTCCGTAGATTTTTCCAGATCGTCCCGCCGTCATTGAAACTTAATGGAATAAAGGCTTGCAAGGTGAGCACAAAAACATTTTCGAGCAGGATAAACCAACCGAGCCAGTACCAGTTTCCAGACCAGAGGGGTATGAGTAGGAAGAAGAAGATGGAAAATGCCCCGCTGGCGATGGGTCCACCCAGGGCGCGTTGAATGTGAATGGCTGGCGAAAGCTCGGGTTCATCTGCGGGGTACAGGTCGCGTGCCAGGATTCCGAACATACCCAATAGAATGCCCGACATGGGGAAGCCAGTCCTTCGGGCGGCGGCAACATGCCCAAGATGGTGGAACAGGATCGAGGTCCAGTGAAGAAGCGCGGCGACGAGCCCAATCAGAATCGATTCTCCTGCCGGGATTTCAATCGCATAAGCGGCTGCGCTTAATCCGATCCACAAAAGAAGTGTTGTCAAAAGTGCGGCGGGTAGAAGGTCGATTGATAGACCGAAAAAATTTCCGAGATGGATGGGTTTCATGGCTGTGTTTCCATATGCTTATTAAATAGCTGCCTTCGGTTGGTTGGATAGGTTTTGAGGCTTGAATAAAAATATTAAAACAATTGCCCATATCATAACCGCTGTGCTGACCACGGCGGCAAGGACGCCATTGCCAGCATCAGATGCCGTGATGAAGTTGAAACATCCATGCCAGATGGCGACGATCAAAACACTGCCATTGGCGCTGTTGAATAGCCATGCAAACAGTATGGAACCGCACAGTAAACCCAACGCCCAGCCGATGGCAATGGATGGGTCAAAGAGGTAGAAGAATTGAGGCAGGTGCCATAGCGCCCATAATACAGCCAATATCAAGGCGGCGGATAGCGCGCTGCGATCCTTTTGTAATCTTGGTAAAGCATAACCGCGCCAACCTGTCTCTTCGCCGATCCCAAATGTGAAGATCCAAAGCGGCAACGCCATGAGCCCCAGCGGCGGTAGAAAGTTGACGTTGCCCAATAAGGCAATGGAAATTGGCTCGCCTGTGACCAATACTATGACTGCGGCAGCCAAAGCGCCGAACAACAACGGAGACAGAGCCACTGCCCACCAAAGAGGCTGGACGCGCCACAGCGTTATTCGTTCCCAAAGTTTTTTCGATCCAGTTGTTCCTTCGTTCATTAAAGAAACGATCACCGCCGAAAATAGGGGACCGTATGAAATAAAATAATGTGCCCAATCAGGGAGGATGTGATCCATCATGCCGTGGTGTTGCAGCGCAAGAGGGATACCGATGATCCACGAAATGGCGTAAGCCAGCACAAAGTACAGTGTGAGATCTTTGGTTTCTTTATTCATGATGAGAATTCCTTACAGGTTGATGAACAGCCAGATGAAACTGACGAGATACAAAGTCCGCTGTACTATTCCCTTACCGATTGCGAGAATGTGATTTTCGCTTAACCCGAACAGGAGGGATGTGCCAATGACCAGCACAAAAAAGATGGCATGCCCCCAGCGTTCGGCGGGGGTTGCGGCGATGACCATTCTGTAGAAAATGCTAATGCTGAAGGAAATGCCCGCGATGGTGGCGAACATGGAATGCAGGTTGCTCTCTTGTATGGAATATTGCACGCCTTCAGTAAAAGGTTTTGTGCTGAAAAATCCAGACAGTAAAATTGCCAATCCATAAACCATGATGAATAGATCGGGATAAGATACCTTTTGCGCGGCGATAAACTTTTGGATGAAACCGATGTTCAATAGCAAGCCGAAACCGATAAGCCCTGCCTGCATGATCCACTGATATTTCAAGCCTTGTGCCGCCAGATCGCTGATCGTGTTTTGCGCCCAATAGTATTCACGCGGAGCGAAAAAATGAGCGATCAGGATGACTGCAACGAAATAGATAATCGCGAATTGTGCGATCTTCATTTCGACCCGCTGAACGAATAACGAATGACTTTCTTTGCGCAATGATCCACACATGCGCCGCACAAAATACATTCAGCATTTTCCATGTTGCCCGCCAACGCCATTGCGCTGACGTTTAAACTCATCGAACAATGTTTGTTGCAGAGTTTGCAGTCACTGCAAGCCGACGAGTCTGCGACGAGGCGCAGGGAAGCCCAGCCGAAGCGATTACGGATCCAGCGTCCGATCATCATGAAGGGCGCCATCCAACAAATGGTGTGACAACCTGCGCGCCTGCCTGCAAAAGCCGCCAGCCCAACAAAGATCAGCACCACGCCGTAATAGATGATGTATTTGACAGGCGCATCTACGGAAACGCCTGTTTCGGTCAGGTAGAGGAAATCTACGCGGGAATATCCGCCCGCGCGCATTGCCAGCCACGCGATCAGAGTTACCCATGGGATCCAGATCGCCCATTTGATCCAATCCACATTCTTGCTGACGGGGCGAATATTGACGGGTTCGAGGATTTCTTGCATCCCCGCGCCAGGGCAAACCCAGCCGCACCATGCGCGTCCCAATACCAGCGCGGAGAGAAACATCAGCCCAAACATGATCAAACTGCCGTTGATGATTCCGTGTGCAGCGCCGTCCACGATTACATAGGGCGAGAGGAAATTCATGGTTAGCGGGAAAGATAAGAAGCTGACCAGTACAATTCCTTTGCGGATGCGCTGGCGTATTGGAAGTTGACGAATCATTGGAAACTCCTTCTATTTATGTTTTGGGTAGTTCGCCATTACGAATGCGTTTGATGAGGTTTTCGATAAAAGCGAGACTCGAACGCAGGTTATTGACACCCACGTCAAGCGTTAACATCCAGAAGAAAAACTCGCGTGGCGAGTTGGTGTATTCGCTGTAATCTTCAATATTGCGTGAGATCTGCGCGTATTGCTCAAGCCCCGCTCGCATTAACATCGCGACACGTTCAAACATCCCCAGTATCTCTTCGTCCGAAAGCTGTGCGGCAAAAAAGACCTGGATCATATCTGCGCTGCGGTTTTCTTCGGGCGGCAACGGAGTGGTCAGCCACTTGCGCAATTCATCACGTCCCGTTTTGGTAATGCTATATTCTTTACGGTCTGGGCGTGCTTCTTGCGGGATGACCTTGATTTTTACCCAACCTTTTTCACTCATCCGCGCCAGCGTTTTGTAAATCTGGCTTTGGTCGGCGGGCCAGAAATGCCGCACTGAAGTATCAAAAAATTTCTTTAAGTCATAGCCCGAATAAGGGCGGTAGTTCAAAAAACCGAGGATGGCATAATCGAGGGACATATTATAGGACTTTTCTTATATAGGATTATTCCTATAATAACCCGCCGCAGCGAGTTTGTCAATCAGTTTCCATCCCCACCTTAAGGCTTTCTCAAAGGTTTAAATCCTTAATGCGAAAAGGGTGAGTTTCGCAAAAAAACAATCTCTTTTCGCGGCATTCACGTTAAGCCTTTTTATCTTTGAGTGACAAACTTCCAAGCGAACTGAGCCCGCCGCCTTTGCTCAGGGAATTTATCAGCAATGTGTCTCACACCATTCTTTCAATGTCACGCGTGGCGCACCGAGCAGCCGATTGGCTTCTTCGGGCGAACCATCCTCGCCCCATTTTTCGTAGTGCTTCATCAACACTGACATGCCTTTCCATTCGGTGTTGAAGGTGAGCGCACCCAACACAGCCAGCATTTGAGTGGACATTGGTGAAACTCTTACGCCTGAATGTTCAGCATAAATTTTCATCGCCTCGCTCATGGTGTGTGCTTCGGGTCCAAAAATATAAAGTTCCTTGTTCAAGGTCTCATCGGTTTGGTAACTTTTCGAAACCATACGTGCATAATCTTCAACAGCGATCCAATGCAGCAAGTGGACTTGGTTTCCGATCAGCGAAATATTTTTACCCTGAACAAAAAGCGGAAGTGTCTCCATGAACCACGAACAGCGGAAAATGGTGTACGGCACGCCGCTGAATTTAAGTGCCGCTTCGCCCTTAACCTTTGACCTGCTCTCTGGCGTGTCAGCCTTTTCCTCGCTGACGGCGTACGCCGAAATCAACGTGACCCGCCCGACATTTTTTTCTTTGGCAATTTGGGAGATATCGCGCACCGCGAAGTGATCCATGCGCTCGAAATCCGCTTCAGTGGGACCGCCCTTCAGGCTGATGTGGACTCCATCCACGCCAGTCAGCGCGGCGCGGACAGACGCGAGATTATCCACATCGCCTTGCACGAGTTCATACCCTTCGCCCAAAAATTTCTTTGCCTTTTCAGGGTTGCGCACCAACAAGCGGACGTTGAACCCATCCGCTTTGAGTTGCTGTGCCACAGGCTTGCCGAGCATACCCGTCCCGCCGATGATGAGAATAATTTTCTTGGATGCGTCCATTTATCCTGTCCTCTTTGCAAATTCAAAAATCTTTTGTGGATCACGCAAAGCAGGACCATGCCCAAAGCAGACCACCTGCGGCTTGAGCGCGGCAATCTTCTTGATGGATTTGCGATTCTCTTGCGGGTCTGGCGTAAAGATGGAAGGCGGCTCGCCCAGTTCCGGCATGGTCGTGAAGAAATTAACATTTCGCAGCACATCGCCCGCGATCAGCACGCCGTCGCGCTCGCGCCAAAAACAAATATGCCCTGCTGAATGCCCCGGCGTTTCAATGATGACAAAATCTTCCACCTTATCACCCTCGCGTAATGCGCGATCCACAGGATGACTCGGACCCTCCCAGTATTTTTGTTCAAAAGCCAACACCGGATGATGCGGGTTCGGCATGGTCTCAGCGATCCTTCCACTTTCGGCGACAGGAACATCCTTTGCCCCAACGCAATATGGGATACCCAATTTTTTGCAAATCTCCGCGCTCGCGCCTTGATGATCGGAATGGGCATGCGTTAACGCGTGAGCGGTCAGCGGGCGATTCCCGATCTGGCGCAAAATCGTCCCGCCCGAAGTCTTAATCCCCGCATCGATCAACGTCGAACCGACCAGGTAGGCATTGATCAACTGGCGCGGCATGACCGATATTTGAAATACATCGTTTGCAATTTGAATCATATTATCTCCTTTCCCCCGTTTATACAGTCTTCCCCTGCGTCAGAGTCAAGGCTTGCGGAAAGGCAATTGCACTTCCACCGTCACGTTGTCTTCGTCCGTGCAGGTGATCTCGCGCCCGAACAAATGCAATTCACGATACGCGCCATTCGCTTCGTATCCGTTTTCGCCGACCCATTGAAATAACGCCCCGATGGCATCACCGACTTCGAGCAATTTTCCATGATGAATGACGGAAGCCATTTCCTCGACCGCTGGCAGTTGACGAAGTTCCACGCCTCCGGTCTGGACTTTGAGCCTGCTCCTGTTTTCCCAAACCTTTTCCTCCACGATAGCCCCCACCTCCATGTTGATGTCCGTTTCGACATATTCCTTGTTGTCGTAAAGCGCCAACTCAGGCTCCAGCGGTGTGAGATGATTCTCCTCCAGCCAGCGATAGACCGATTCGTACATTCCACAGCGCACATGGACAATTTCTTCCAGCGTGGCAAGCGATATTTTAGAAGAGATAACGATCAGCGGACGAACGGATTTGACCGTCACTTCATACGGTGATACCCCGCCCTCACGTTCGATCTGCCGCAGACGGGCAGCCACACGCATCAGGCGCAGTTTGCCCTCTTTGAGTTCCTGCTCCAGTTCCGCCTGCTTCATCATCAACATGCCGCGCAATTGTTCCGCAGAGAGATTTTCCTTCAATGCCTGCGCGATCTGTTCCAGCGTGAAGCCCAAATCTTTTAACGCAATAATTCTATTCAGGCGCGGCAGTTGGCTCGCTTCATAATACCGATAGCCTGAGAATTTATCCACATGGATGGGTTTGATCAAACCCATCTCGTCGTAAATCCGCAATGCGCGGACGGATACCTGTGCCAGTTGTGAGAAGTCGCCAATTTTTAGCATGGGCAAAGTATAAACTCTTCCGCGGGGGCAGAGTCAAGTTTCAGTTTTATTTCGCGAAGTCCTTTTTGTATAAAGTGAACGCTACCCAGAATTCGGGAATGAGGAAGAAGATGAACCAAGTGAGGGTCAGGACGATGGAATTGAGTCCGCCGAGGGTTATCATGCGGCGCGACAGGCGTTTGCGGGCAATGGCTTTGAAAAGTTCGGTCAGTTTGTGGCGCAGTTGGTGGATGCGTATCGCGCTTTCCCCGATATGTTCCGCTTTATGGGCATGGTTTCGGTGATCTCGATCTTATTGGCAGATTGGGTTATGTGCGACATTGTTTCTATTTTATCGTCTTGCAAGCTGGGCTGGGTTAACAATGTGTTGTACGAGCGGCGAAACATTTATGGCGTTTGAAGCGCCTTTTGTATGTTTTCTGGCAAAGGTTCCAGCCCATTGAATAGTTCCCATGTCTCTGTGTGTGTTATTTCCTTGCCGGGGGGTAGCATTGTTAATGCTCCCAGGCTTTCAAGCTCTACAAACTGTTCATTGCAATAGATCTCAGCATTGCTGTTATTGTCGGGGTATCTTGTGCTTGTCTCTGCGGCAAAGGCTTTGCGGAATAACGTGCCATTCACATAATATGCCAGCCAGCCATGCGGATTAAAGTAGCCCATTTTGAAGGCGGGCAAGGCATCAGCGTGGAAGAGGACGTAGTCATCGCGCAGGCTCAGGCGCGGGTCATTGATGCGGGAGTACGACCAGAACGAAATGTTGCGGTTGGGCAAAAGTCCGGCTTCGTCCACATTTCCTACTGGCATGGGCAAAATGACCGTACCTCCCAACTGAAATTGAGTGATCGCCCACGGCGCGAGTTCCACTGCCCAGAGACCATCGTTGATAAGGGTGTGGGTGAGTGTGGCGGATGGCTTATCTGGCGCGAGTTGAATTTCAATGCGCTTGCAAATGCCCGTGCCGAGTTCGGTATTTGTTTCGAGGATCACGCCATTGGAGATGTCGGTGATCTTCAACTCACCAGTGTCAGGTGCGTAAGTGCGCGGCATGGCTTCGGGCGCGTGCCATAACCGATGCCCGCCGCGAAAATAAAAATCGCCATACGGGGTGGAGACTGGCGGCTGGTGACTCATATCTGCCAGCAGGTTTTGTTTACCTGCGGGGGTCAGCCCCGAGATACGTAGTGAGTCGGTGAGGTATTCAATTTCAAGAAAGGCATTTTTGAGGGTGCGTTTGTTCATTGGGGTATTTCTCTTTTCAGGTCGAGCCAATCCATCTCTTGCGGGGTGAGTTTGAGTTTGGCGGCTGCAATATTTTCTTTGAATTTCTGAATGCCATGCGGACCCACAACTGCATACATATTCATCGGCTGGTTCATAACAAATGCCAATGCGATCTGTGCTGCAGTAACACCCTTTTCTTTTGCCAATTGTTCGGCTCGTTCCAAACGTTGAAAGTTGGATTCTTTAGCGTATGTGCGTATCACTACTTCATCCCACTCGCGCACTCCAAAGCTGTTCAAGTTATCGCGTCTGAATTTCCCAGAGAAAAACCCGCTCGCAAGAGGCGACCATGCCATGACCGCCATATTATTCTTCGCGTACCAACTTCTGGCTTCGTTGCTTGATTCTCCGCTAATGCTGAGGCAGAGCGGCCACGGCTCGGTGTGCGACTCTGCCAAACTGTACTGCGGACTGCTCGCTACAAAGGACTTCAACCCATTGGCTTTTGCATACGCATTCGCCACTTCGATGCGTGGATGTGACCAATTGGATGCGCCAAAAGCATGGATGCGCCCCGCCTGCTGATGTTCGTTCAACGCATCCACGATCGCTTCAAATGGGATGTCGGAGTTATCTCGATGAAGCAGGTACAGGTCAATATAGTCTGTCTTGAGGCGGGCTAACGAGTCGTGCAAGTCTGCGGTGAGGTCAAAGGGTGTCATCCTGCGGCGGTCGTCAGAATGTGCGCATCCTTTTGTGATGATGACCATCTTCTCACGAAGCCCATGCGCTTGAAGCCACTTTCCGATAACCCGTTCACTGTTCCCGCTGCTGTAAACATGGGCCGTGTCTAACGTGTTTCCGCCTGCTTCATAAATTTGGTCGAGCAAGGCGAAACTTTCGGCATCGTTCAAGTCACTGCCGATCATGGTCGTCCCTTGAATCACACGCGCAACGGGTTTACTTAACCCTGCAACCTCGCCATAGATCATGATGCACCTCAATACAACGGATTTGACTTACCAGTAATTGTGAACCAGGCTGCGGATATGAGAATCATACACATTGCGAATTTTTTCCATCGCCTCATC
>JACKAW010000011.1 GCA_020634885.1 Anaerolineales bacterium | reverse complement strand
TACATTTTGGTTCGGGCAGGCGCTGTTGCCGATCATTGCCGGGTCTGTTTTGCTTGCAGCCAAAAGTATTAAGAATTTCCGCTACTTGATGGCAGCCGCAGTCATTCCGATCATTGCCGCCATCATCACACGTTGGAATTACAACTTCGCCGGTCTGATCGCCTCCATCTCCTACGACCCTTTCACCCCCAGTATTGTTTTGAACTCCTACACGCCAACCTGGGTTGAATTCTCTGTTGGAACGTTGGTGATTTGCTACTGGCTGCTTGCTTTTAGTCTCGCTACCCGCTACCTGCCGTTTCGGTCTGGGCACGAAGGGCATTAAATATCCGCGTTTGAAACGATTAAAAATAAATAGCCCCTCCGACAAGTTTGCCTGATGAAAGCAAACGAATCGGAGGGGCTATTTTTTATAACAAATTATTACCCCAACTGTTCTTTTACCGCATCATAGATCCCTGGCGTTGCCGCCAAAATGGACATGGGCGCAGCCAGGAAATCATCTCTGCCGTCTATGGAGGTGACCTTTGCTCCCGCTTCAGCGGCAATTAAACCGCCTGCCGCCACATCCCACGGCTTGAGCTTGTATTCCCAGAACCCATCAAAACGACCAGCGCCAACGTAACAGGCATCTAACGCAGCAGACCCAAGGCGGCGCACACCCTGCGTCCGTTTGGCGAGGCGTTCAAAATATTTAAAATTATCCAGCTCTGTATTCCATGTATCGTAGGGGAACCCCGTAACAAGCAGGCTCTTTCCCAGCTCGTTCGTGTTGGATACTTGCAGTTTTTTTCCATTAAGGAATGCGCCTTTACCTTTTTCGGCGGTGAACATTTCGTCACGCATGGGGTCGTAGATTGCACCAAGTGTCAGAACACCCTTCACAGCCAGCGCAATAGAGACGCAAAAAATGGGAACATGGTGCGCGTAATTGACCGTGCCATCGAGCGGGTCGATGTACCAAATATCTTCATTGCTGCCTTGAATACTTCCGCTTTCTTCGGCGAGGATATGCCCGCCCGGGAATGCGGATTTTATCTCGCCAAGTAGAAAGGCTTCAGAGGCATGATCGCTTTCAGTAACAAGATCAATTTCTCCTTTGTAATGAACCGTGTGCTCTTTGTTGTATCCCTCTTTAAGAATGGCGCCCGCTCCACGGGCAAGGCGTTCAAGATCAGAAATATCAGGCTTCATTAGATTCCTTTCCAAATGCGACGACCCAGCGCCGAGAGCGCAAAATCGACGGCGAGCAGAGCAGTGCGGTTTTGTACATCAAGAATGGGGTTAACCTCAACAACATCCATGCCAATAAGTTTGCCGGTTTCACCGATCATTTCGCAGGCAAGGTGCGCTTCACGCTGGGTCAGCCCGGCAGGCACGGGTGTTCCCACACCCGGCGCGTGTTCGGGGTCGAGCGAATCAAGATCAAGTGAAAGGTAGATTCCATCCACATCGCTGCTGACACGCGCAATGGCTTTTTCAAGACACGCCACCATGCCGTATCGGTCAATTTGTTCCATGCCCATCACCATGGCGCCCGCTTCACGCAAATTTCTTTTCTCCCCTTCATCAAGGTCGCGCGCGCCGATGATGGCAACTTTCTTTGGATCGATAACGGGGGTGGACTCATCCCATAACTGAACAAGGCTTTTATCGCCCAGCCCGCACAGAGCCGCCAAAGACATGCCATGAATATTGCCCGATGGCGTGGTTTCGGCAGTGTTGAAATCGGCATGGGCATCCACCCATATCACACCAACCTTGCGGTTGCGTGCCGCGCCGCGAACCGAGCCAATCGAAAGCGAATGATCGCCCCCGATCACCAGAGGAAAATTACCCGCCTGTATCGAAGTGGATACCGCCCCCGAAACGCGCCGCGACATGGGCACGATGCAATCAATGTATTTTAATTTTGGGTTGGTGATCTTGCACATTTCGGCAATGGGCACTTCAACATTACCTTCATCATGAACCGTGTGTCCGAGGTCTTCAATTTTCTTTTGTAAATGCGCGTACCGAATGGCACTGGGTCCCATATCCACCCCGCGCCGGTCTGCGCCAAGATCAATGGGTACGCCGATAATATCGATTTGCATGTTGGTAATCTCCTGATTTTTTCTAAAATGGATGGATTAGCTTTTGGCGTTGGATATTGCCGTGGTTGGCGAATAAACGGTGACACGGTTACGCCCCGCCTCTTTTGACTCATAAAGGGCTTGGTCTGCCAACCCAAGCAGAATTTCCCCTGAATCTGAGTGTATCGGGAAAGAAGCCACCCCCGCCGAAAAAGTGGATTTGATCTCAAGTTCACCGCACTGGTGAACATGCTGCATAAACTCACGCCTGAAAAATTCCGCGCGTTCTTTCGCAGATTCAACCGAGGCATCTGGCATCAAAATAACGAATTCTTCGCCGCCAAACCGGCAGACAATATCACTACGGCGGGTATGCTGCAATAAGAATTCCGCAAGTGATCGAAGAACAACATCGCCGCATTTGTGCCCGTAGGTATCGTTGGTTTTCTTGAAATGATCCACATCCAAAATGATGAGAGAAAAAGGAACCTTTTCGCGAATGGAGCGGGCAGTTTCATTATCCAATGCTTCTGCAAAATAGCGGCGGTTGAACACCCCCGTAAGCGGGTCGCGGATGGCTTGTTCTTGTAATTGCAGGCGCAAGCGCTCATTTTCATCCAACTGTTCCTGTAAGGTTTCATTCGTTCTTTTTAGTTCTTTTTCCAGGTTCTTTCGGTCGGTAATGTCATAGGCAAGGATCACACGTCCTTCGATCTTCTGTTGACGATTATGGATGGGCGTAATGATGGTTTCCAAAATGCGCGGCGGGTCGCCGGGAATTTCAATTTCATCACGCGCCTCTTCCAAAAAGAAGAAGCGTTGCAGTAATTGGGGCCATTTTTCAAAAACTTCAATCGGCTCCCTGCCGGAAATTTCCTGCAAAGGCTTGCCAAGCCATTTTTGCGCCACTGCATTCGCATCAATGATCCGATCTTTCTCGTCCAGCACGAATACCATTTCAGGAATATGTTCCATAACCGTATCACGGGCAATGGGAACAACATCTATTGAGTGAAAACCGAAGATTCCAACGACGAGCAGCACGGCGGTAATTGTGAAGGCAAGCGGGGTAAGATCTACAGGCGCAGGCAGCAAAGGTAAAACCTCGGGCGCAACCTGGTACAAGATATTTAATGAAAAGGGGATGAGGACTGCGGCGATTAGATACGGCATTTGCCTGCGATAAAACCTTCGCAAGCGTAAAAAACGCCTGATCAGTACGATCAACCCAAAAGTGTACAGTGAATAACTATATACAAGAGTTACCCAATACATGGGTCCACGGCTAATGATGAACGGTCCCCCCGTCGGTGTTGCCACTTTTGTCGAGGTGTAATACAAGTGAAAAAAAGTATCCGAAAAAACACAAGCAAGTGATGCGATTGGTATGAAGTAAAAAGCCAGCATGATCGGCTTGCCAGTAAGCCATTGGTCGTTGTGTGCATATTTGAACGAAAAGACAAACCAGAACACAGGCGCGAGTTGAATGCCTACGTTCTCCACCCGCAGCCAGAAAAGTTTATCAGCCTCAGACGGCATGATAACGGTCATGGCATAGCCAAATGACCAGACCGCCAGAGAAGCTAATGTTGCAAATATTGAGCGAATACCCGGTTTTTGAATTCTGTAAATTAAAATACTTGCAAGGGTAATGGCAACTGCTGTGCTGATAAATAGAATGATTGCAAAAATAAGCCAGGGTGTCGGTATCATCTTCTATGCCGTTCGGTAATAACCCATGTCTACAGAATAAACTTGCCCGCGTTTGATAACCTGTTTGACAAGATTCGTCCCGTAGCGATACCCAACTTGTCGGTAATCGTTAACGGAAAGAATGAGAAGATCCGCCTGCTTGCCAACTTCTATCGAACCGATTTCATCTGCTTTGCGAATAGCGTGCGCCGAGTTGATGGTGGCAGCGGCAATTGCCTGTGCAGGGGTCAGCTTCATATAACGACACGCCAATGCAATGGCAAACTGCATCGACTCGTTCCAGGTGGTGCCGGGGTTGCAATCAGTGGCAACAGCAAGCAAGGCGTTTGCTTCCAGTAATTTCTTTGCGGGGGTGTAGTGTGGTTCTGCCAAACCGAAGGGTGTGCATGGCAGGGCGACCGCTACAGTATCGGATTTTCCCAGCGCCTCAATATCCGCATCAGACGTAACCACAAGGTGGTCTGCCGACGCTGCCTTTAACTCCGCTGCAAGCGAAGCTCCGCCAAGGTTGTCGAATTCATCGGCATGGATCTTGAGCGGGAAGCCCAGTTCTCCGGCACGGGTTAGGATCTGGCGCGATTGTTCAAGCGTGAATGCTTTTGTCTCGCAAAAGACATCCACAAAGGGCAGGGAATGGTGTGGAGCGTGGGTTTGCCACCACTCCCGAAGCATGGGCAGCATGGTATGAGTCACTTCATCGGCATACCCCTGCGGATTATCTTTATACTCGGGGGCAATGGCATGTGCGCCAAGGAAGGTCAAGACAAGGTCCATTGGGCTTTCGTCATTAAGGGTGAGCAGGGCTTTGAGAAGGCGTAACTCTGTGGCGGTTTGCAAACCATAACCAGTTTTTGCCTCGGCTGTTGTCGTCCCATTGCGGAACATGCGCAGCATTCGCGGACGTGTTTCAGCGATAAGGGTCTCAATACTGGCTGTGCGTGTGGCTTTTACCGTGGAGAGAATCCCCCCTCCTGCCGCCAGAATGTCTAGATAGGGTGTTCCCGCCATTTTCTTTTCGAATTCGTCTGCACGGTCACCTGCCCAAATAAGGTGTGTGTGCGGGTCTACAAACCCAGGCATAACTACACACTTGCCTGCATCAAGCGTGGGCTCATCGGGGTAAGCGTTACGCAATTCCTCGGTGTTGCCAACTGCAAGAATTTTTTCATCACGAATGACGACTGCGCCATTGGGGATAACGCCAAGCGTTCCGAGGGCTTTTCCGCGCTGGGGTCCACCGGCAAGGGTAAGGAGTTGAGAGGCTGAATGTATGAGCATAAGGTTTCCAAAAGAATAGGTGATTAGGTCGTGGAGATCAACATAACGCAGCGTTTCTTCGTGGCTGTGACACACACATGGCAGACTGCCAATTATGAAGTTCCCCAGACCACCGGATATTTGAAAAGTTCACGGCTTTTTATTGCCCTATCTTCTTATTGTACTTCTTTACTGACGGGCATTCCCTAAATTTGTACGACAATTTATAGAGGGTTGTTATCGGGTTTTATGGGGGATTTTCGTCAGTTTAAACGCTTTGAACGCATTTCTGTGTGACAGTTTTGCCTTCAAAATTTGTTTGTTAGGGCTAACATAACTGTTAAGGAATGGGCTTTTTTTTTCTTGCGTAATTTTTTATATGATGTAAAATAAAAACATCCCAATACATTGTTTTGGGAAATCTAAAAGAAAGGAGAAATTTGCCATGTTGTTCTCACCCAAAGAAAAAGGCCAGGGTTTGGTTGAATATGCGTTGATTCTTGTTTTGGTTGCTATCGTTGTTATCGCTGCGCTCATGATCCTCGGACCCGTAATCGGTAACGTCTTCAACTCCATCAACACCAGCCTTGGTGGTCTGTAATTCTACTTTTTTGTAATAAAAAAGGTCCCGCCTTCTGGCGGGGCTTTTTTTATTTTTGTATCCTTTGTAGAGCGAAAATTCCAATCATATTAAAAAATGCTGCCATGAGCGCTACAAAGAGAAAACCGGTATTTTGATAAATAATTGCAGCTAAGAAAGCTCCAAGCGCCCTTCCCAGGGCATGCCCGGTGACGTTGAGCGAGAGCAGGGTTGCGCGGGCACTTGGGGCAAGTTCTGAAACCAGGGGGATGTGGCTGACGATGATATATTCAAAAGAGATGTAAAAAAGGAATAATCCGATTAGTGCGCCGACTTGTGACCGCCCAATGAAGGGTAGAAGGATCGCTGCAATTGAATTGGCGACCAACCCTATGGCAAGGGCGCGCGGCTTGCCCAGGCGGTCTGTGGTCAGGGCAACCAGTCCTTCTCCGCTGAGTTCAGATATTCCAATGATGGCGGAGGCTCCTGCCAGTGCGGCTATTTTTAAACCGAAAGAATCTTCCAACCAGACACCAAAGATTACATTGACCAGCTCGTTTGCCGCGCTGACCCACAGCGCAATGGATATGCCCGCTACACTGGCTGGTGACTTGAATATGGATAAATACCCGGAGTGGGAAGTGGTAACGGGTGTGTGGTGTGTGTCGTCTTTGGGGATAACATGCCAAATTACAAAGAAGGCGATTAATCCCAGGATCGTGAAAAATGGGAATGGAGCGGACCAGCCGAATGTATCGATCAAATATCCTGCAACTGGAACCCCGATAATAAATGCCATCGACCATGACATTTCTGTGATGGCAAGCGCGGTGCCGCGTTGGTGGTATGGAATGCGGTCGCCGAAATAGGCTTGCATGGATGGGTCAAAAATATATTTGCCGATGATTGCAAGACCAAGTGCTATGACCAATGTCCAGAATGTTGGGTGTATGGCTACTATGCTAATTCCGATTGTGAAAATCCCCAACCCCATTAACATTCCAAACCGCCTGCCGTAACGGTCTGCAATGGGACCCAGCAGCGGGCTGGTGGCTCCAAGCAGGGAGCGGGCTGTCATGAGCAGGGACATGGTGGAGAGATCCACGCCGAGGCTGCGGGCAAAGATAGGCAGAAACGGATACACCATTCTGTGAGCGGAATTCAGGATGGTGCGGATGAGCACGAAGCCGGTAAGTTGAAAGCGTAGTCTCAAGGTTTGGGTTGTGTATCATGCTTGAAGGTAAGCATGAAGCGGGTGAGGAAGAAAGCTGCCAGCCATGCGAGGAGATTTAATCCAATGAAAAATCCGATGATGGTGTAATTTCCTGATTTGAAAATTGGAGATGGCGGTGGGTGCATGATATTTTCGGCAGTGGCAAAGATAACCCGCAGGGTGATGATGTAGAAAATATTTCCGAGGGAGGTGAGCCAGGGCAGGTTGAATACCCACAAGCCAAGTTGTAAGAGAATGCCGGTGATGGCGAAGATCATGGCGAGACGAAAGCGCGGTTCTGCAAGGAAGAGCCCGTTCCAATTGGCTTGCATTGCGAATAAAGAAAGGGGCAGGTAGGTTAGCCAAAACATGATGCCAGTGCGACCGAGCGCGGCGCTCCAGGTGTGGAAAAGGTCACGTTGCAGGAGCAGACCTAAAAGTCCGGTGAGAGCGGCTGCAATGAAGGCGATTTCGGCTGTGAGGACCCAGGCTCCATGTAAATAAACCAGTCGGACATTTGATCCCAACGATTGTTCTTCGGGACCGAAAAGGGCGAGTATGGCAATTAATAGGACGGTGATGAAAAAAAGCACGAGGGGCGATTTTATTTTGGTCATGGCGTGGATTTTACTCTTTCCTTACGCATTTGTCTGTGACCTTGCTTGACAATACAAATGGCAATGGATACACTCAACGTGTTTGGGGAGTAGCCACCTGCCTCCCCGCAGGGCGTGTTGTCGTCAAACCATTGGTATGTAAAAACCATCGGCAGCGCGGACGTTATGAACGTTTGGCGAGACCAATCACGGAGGCGTGATGGTCTCGCTTTTTCTTTGTAAGCAGCTTGCCCTCCCAACCATTAAATCAGGAGATGCACATGACACATGAAGGAAAACAACAGCATGAGTTTCACGCGCTGACCGCAGATGAAACACTGAAACACCTTGAAGTATTTGAAGAGGGGCTAAGTACAGAAGAAGCCGAAAAAAGGCTTAAACACTATGGGCAAAATGAACTTCGTGAAGCGCCCCGCCCGGGCTTTCTTACCATTTTGTGGGCTCAATTAAATAATTTTGTTGTGATCCTTCTGATCGTAGCTTCCGTAATATCTGCGGCGCTGGGTGATTATGTGGAAGCGATTGCCATTATGGCAATTGTCGTATTAAACGCAGTTCTTGGAATTATTCAAGAACAACGTGCAGAACAGGCGCTTGCGGCATTGAAAAAACTTGCAGCCCCCGAGGCTCATGTCATGCGCGATGGTTCACATAAATCGGTACCGGCATATAACCTGGTGCCGGGTGATATTGTCTTTTTAGAGGCGGGTAATTTTATTCCGGCTGATCTGCGTCTTTTAGAATCGGTTAATTTGCGGGTGGAAGAAGCCTCGCTCACGGGCGAGTCTTTGCCGGTGCAAAAGAATGCGGCAACTGTGCTTGATAAGAATGTTCCGCTTGGCGACCGTAAGAATACCGCTTTTATGGGAACGGTCGTTTCGTATGGGCGCGGGCGCGGTGTGGTCATTAGCACAGGTATGAACACCCAACTGGGCTTGATCGCCACCATGCTGCAAAATGTTGAAGCCGAAGAAACGCCGCTTCAGCGCAGGCTCGACCAATTGGGCAGAACCTTGAGCATTGGTTCATTGGCGTTGGTCTTTATTGTCTTTGCCGTTGCGTTATTCAACTATACCGAAACAGCCACACTATTTTCTGATCCTATTAATTATTTTAAGACCTTTGCTGGTGAGATCACCGAAGTTTTCATCATTGCCATCAGCCTTGCGATTGCTGCCGTGCCAGAAGGCTTGCCCGCTGTAGTGACCATTTCACTCGCATTGGGAATGCGCGAGATGATCCAACGCCATGCACTCATTCGCAAACTCTCCTCAGTGGAGACGCTGGGGTCTGCCACGGTCATCTGTTCGGATAAGACCGGCACACTCACGCAAAACGAGATGACGGTTACGCGGCTCTGGGCTGACGGACAATTTGTCAGCGTTTCAGGAGCCGGATACTCACCTGATGGGAACTTCGAGGTGGACGGTACGCCGGTGGATGTGCGTGAATATCCCGCCATTCTTTCCACGCTTTGGCTTGGCGTTTTGAACAATGACTCAGAGATCGAAATTACGGGGGAAGCGGGTTCACAGCAAACCTATCGCATTGTTGGCGACCCGACAGAAGGCGCGCTGCTTGTTGCGGCATCCAAAGCAGGAGCCATTCAGGTGGATGTATCTCTTGCCTACCCGCGCGAGAACGAAGTTCCATTTGACTCTGAACGTAAACGCATGATCACCATTCATGATGTGACCAAACCGGCTTCCAGCGATATTTCGCCGTTCTATGATGAAAATAAAAAAGATTGGGATGTCATTGTTGTTAAGGGTGCGCCGGATATTGTGTTAGACCTGTGCTCAATGTACCAAAACATGCAGGATGAGCCGAAACCGCTGACCGATGAAATGCGAAAACGTATTTTGGCAGCCAATGATGAAATGACCGAATCGGCATTGCGCGTATTGGGGTTTGCCTATCGGGTGGATAAAGATGTACCTGACAATATTGAACAAGTGAAGACGGAAGAATTGGAAAAAGACCTTGTCTTTGTTGGTTTGATGGGGATGATCGACCCGCCTCGGACAGAAGTAAAGCCCGCCCTGGAAAAAGCACGCGAGGCGGGCATTCGCACGGTGATGATTACCGGCGATTTCCCCAATACGGCTCGCGCCATCGCAGAATCGATTGGGTTGCTGCGCCCCGGCAAAGGCGTGATGACCGGAGCCATGCTTGACGATATTGACGACACAGAACTTGCCAAAGTGATCGAAGATACCGATGTCTTTGCCCGTGTTTCTCCTGAGCATAAAATGCGCATCGTAGATGCATTGCAAGCCAACGATGAGGTCGTTGCCATGACCGGTGACGGCGTAAATGATGCGCCTGCCATCAAACGGGCAGATATTGGCGTAGCAATGGGCATCACCGGCACCGATGTTGCCAAAGGCACTGCCGATATGGTGCTAACTGATGATAACTATGCCAGTATTGTTTCTGCTGTAGAGCAAGGACGCATCATCTACTCGAACATTCGCAAGTTCGTGTTCTTCCTGCTTTCTTCCAACGTTGCTGAGATCATGGTTATTTTCCTTGCAACCCTTGCAGGGCTGCCCGCACCGCTCACTGCCATTCAACTTTTGTGGCTCAACCTTGTTACAGACGGCGCTCCTGCTCTGGCGCTTGCCATGGAAAAGGGTGACCCCGATATTATGGATAGAAAGCCTCGCGCAAAATCGGAACCGATCATCAACCGCTCCATGGGTATTGGCATTGCTGTGCAAACCGTGATGCAAACGGGCGCTGTGTTGGGTGCATTTGTGATGGGGCTGGCATGGCATCTTGGCGCCGATGAGGTTTTACCAACCGGTGCAAATGTGCTTTCTTTTGTTCTTAATCATGATTGGCGCGGCGTGGATGTGCAGACTGCTGAAACCATGGCGTTCGTAACCCTCTCACTGGCTGAATTGTTCCGCGCGTACACGGTTCGTTCGGAACGGGCATCTCTGTTTACCATTGGGGTATTCTCGAATAAATATATGCAGTATGCTGTTGGGATATCCATCACCATGCTTCTGCTCGTGTGTGCAGTGCCATTCTTGCAGCCGATCTTCAATACTCACTTCTTGAGCGGACGGGAGTGGAGCCTTGTAGTTGGGTTGGCTCTGATGCCAGCCATTGCAGAAGAAATCACCAAGTTCTTCCTGCGAAGATCTGAAAAGTAAAATAATAGCCTCCTTGCAAAAGTCAGTTTTTGACCCTGCTCAAGGCGACAAAAACACTTAGTAACTATCTCAAAACACTTTGAAGGCATATAATTTTGGTGCCAACAAAGGAAAACGACAAATGAAGAAAAAGAAGCCAATGCCAACAATCTGGGAAGTTCCGGATGAACTATGGGAGCGCATAGAACCTCTTATTCTGGAAATTGACCCGCCCAAGGAAACGGGCAGACCCCGAATCAACCCGAGAAATGTATTGGATGCCCTGATTTTTCGGATCCGCACTGGCTGTCAGTGGAATCATATTCCGCGAGTGTATGGCGATGATTCCACAATCCATCGAACGTTCCAACATTGGGTTGATATTGAACTGTTTCCCAAGATTTGGGCGTTGTTGGTGGAAGAATGTGCCGAATTGGGATTGGTGGATTGGGAATGGCAAGCCGCCGATGGAACGATGGGCAAGGCTCGTCTGGGAGGGGATGAAATTGGCGCTAACCCAACGGATCGAGGCAAAAACGGCACGAAAAAGAGCATTTTGACAGACCGCATGGGTGGTCCCCTGTCGATCGTGGTTGCAGGAGCCAATGTCCATGATGCGAAATTGTTGGATAAAACGCTGGAAGGCATCATTATAGATAGACCCAACGTGACCAAGGCCAAGCCGCAACACCTGTGTTTGGATAAAGGCTATGACAACCCGACCAGCGCAACGGCGATAGAGAAACATAACTATACTGGGCATGTGCGCCGTATTGGAGAAGAAAAGTTGGGCAGGGGTAAAAAAAGTATCCTGCCCGAAGATGGGTTGTGGAAAGGACGTTAGCATGGTTATCCAAATGTCGCGGTTTATTGATCCGTTACGAAAAGAAATCCAAAAATTATCTGGCACTTCTTCAACTTGCTTGTACTATGCTCTGGTTTCGCAGACTAGCTCAAAATGCCTTTTGAGATAATTTCTTATGCAAGAGATCATATAAAAAAGTCTCCCGCACAAACGGGAGACTTTTTTATTCGTGCTATTCGCTTCATTTGCGTCATTCGCGTTAAGATTTTTTGTCTTGTCGAACGACAGCGCATCTTTTACACATGACTAAAAGATTTTGCGTAAGTCCTGTGCAAACTACTTTCTCTTTCCTAAAAATGAGTGCAAGCCTTTCAGCATCTGCTTCCATTCCACTTCGGCGCTTAGTTTTCGTTGAATATTCTCAGAACGCTTTTGCATCAAATCCATTACGCGTTCATCTTCGCCCGCATCGAGCCAGAAACCATGATCGTTGACTGTGCATGTATCGAGTTTAAGGTCGAAGAGCCGGTATTGAAATTCATCCAGATTTTTACCGCAGTGCGGGCAGGGATACTCCGTCTGCTTTTGAAAGTGAACCAAAGACCCCTTATGCTCATCATCTTCAAAAACAATATCTTCCAGTTTATCCAGTTCGTAAAAATCCAGCCACATGCCCCGGCAGTTTGGGCAAGACTCTACTTCAAACATGCCCTTGTAAAATTTCTTAACTAATTCATGAGCGCATTTGGGACAATTCATGTTGTATGTTATTGCTCAGACGTTTCTTTTTCGTCTAAGGCAATCTCCTCTTTCATTACATGATTGACCAACTCTTCCACAATGGCATCATTCGGTGTCATGTCCAGCCAGACCAAAAATTCGGCATTCCCTTTGGGACCCATCAGTGAAGATTTCACCAAGCCGCGCAGCCCAAAGCCCTCTAATTTGGCAAAGGTCAATACATCCAACAATACCTGCCGGTGAATTTCCGGGTCACGGATGACCCCATCACCCCGAGAGACTTCCTTCCTGCCTGCTTCAAATTGGGGCTTGATCAAAGCCACGATCCCGCTTTCCACTTTCCATTTTTTGATCACCGGCAGCAATGTTTTCAAGGAAATAAAAGAAGCATCCACCGTAACAAAATCTATCTTTTCCGGCAATGATTCAACAAAACGCGCATTGGTTTCTTCCATCACCACCACACGCGGATCGTTGCGCAGCTTCCAATGCAGAATGCCCTTGCCCACATCTATGGCGTAGACCTTTACCGCGCCGTGCTGCAACATGCAATCTGTGAACCCGCCGGTGGATGATCCCACATCGGCGCAGGTAAAACCGGTGACAGCAATGCCAAAGGTATTTAAGGCGCCCTCAATTTTCTCGCCGCCGCGCGAAACGAACTTGGGACCGGTATCCACCGTCAGCGTGGAATCGGCTTGAACCGCTGTGGCAGGCTTGAGCGCGACCTGACCCGCGACTCTCACCTGTCCCGCCATGATGAGGGCTTGCGCTTTGGCGCGCGAATCCGCCAATCCTTTTTCTACAAGTAATACATCCAACCGAACTTTGGGCATAAAAATATTGTATCAGGTAAAATAACGCCATGTTAAAAGCCTTGTTCAAAACCATGCGTCCGCGCCAGTGGACGAAAAATGTTTTTATTTTTGCCGCGCTGGTCTTCGATAAACAACTATTTGTGGTTGACTCTTTTCTGCGGACGCTGGCTGGGTTCGTATTATTTTGTCTGATATCCTCTTCCGTTTACATCTTCAACGATCTCGCCGATGTGGAAGCCGACCGCCAGCACCCCGAAAAGAAGAACCGCCCCATTGCTTCGGGAAAATTATCTGTACATACGGCTTGGGCGGCGGGCATTGTTCTTGTGATCTTTACTTTGGTCTTTGCGTATTTATTGGCGCCCCTGTTTGCGCTCATCGTAGGCGCTTATTTTGTGCTCAACCTTGCCTACTCCATGGCGCTTAAGCATATTTCCATTTTGGATGTATTGATCATTGCCGCCGGTTTTGTCATGCGCGTGGGCGCGGGTGTAACGTTGATCCATGTAGAACGCTTTTCGCCCTGGCTCTATATTGTGATGTTCCTGCTTTCGCTCTTTCTCGGCTTTGGCAAACGCCGCGCCGAGCTTGCCCTGCTTACCGATGGCGCTGGCTCACACCGCAAAGTGCTCGACGGCTACACCCTGCCGCTGCTTAACCAATATATTATGATCGTTTCGGGTATGACCATTATTGCATACTCGCTTTACACGTTCTCCGCGCCAAACGTGCCTGCGAATCACTCCATGATGCTCACCATTCCATTCATGGTCTATGCCATCTTCCGCTATCTGTACCTGATCGAAGTGGAAAAAGCAGGCGGCACCCCCGAAGAGATCCTGCTTTCAGACCGCCCCTTTCAGGTTTCCATGCTGTTTTGGGCTGTCGCCGTTATTATCATCTTCTATTTTTCATGAAAGCATCCGCCCCCGGCAAGATCATCCTCTTTGGAGAACATGCGGTTGTATATAACCGCCCCGCGCTTGCCGTGCCTGTAGATCAGGCACAGGTGGAAGTGGAAGTCACGGATTCAGACAAGTCTGGTGTTTGGATCGATGCGCCCATGGTGGAACTGCATGGCGAACTCTCCACGCTTCCTGACGACCATCCAATTGCTGCGGTTATTCTGAAACTTTTTCAACACTTGGGCATTTCTCAACATCCAAATATTCTGCTCACCATCCGATCAACCATCCCCGTTGCGGCGGGACTTGGCTCTGGGGCAGCGGTTTCGGTTGCCATGTTCCGGGCGCTTTCATCCTATCTGTCTCACCCGCTGAGTGACGAACAGGTGAATGGACTGGTCTTCGAAATTGAAAAACTCCACCACGGCACGCCCTCCGGCATAGACAATACCGTTATCACCTATAACAAGCCGGTCTTTTACATGAAACATAAACCCGTCGAAACGTTCACGTGCGGCAAGCCGTTTACCATTGTCATTGGAGATACCGGTGTTCCCGCACCTACAAAAGAATCCGTTGGCGATGTACGTCGTTTATGGCTGCATAATGAAAATCGTTTCGAAGAGATGTTCAATGAGATCGCGCAGATTTCCACCATGGCGCGCCGTTTTATAGAGACGGGTCACCCGGAACACCTCGGCGAGTTAATGGATCAGAATCAGGAATTCCTGAAACAGATGACCGTCTCTTCACCCGAATTAGACGTGCTCATTTATGCGGCTAGACGTGCAGGCGCATTAGGCGCAAAACTCAGCGGCGGCGGACGCGGCGGCAATATGATCGCGTTGGTAGACCAAGCCGCGGCGGAGTCGGTGGCAGCGTCTCTTACCTCCGCAGGCGCCAAACGGACGATCATCACCGAAATCAAATAATCTTTTGCGTGAACTCAAAATGGCTTGCGACGATTCCGCAGCCTCGCAATTATCCCCCCCCATCTGCTTGAAAGTGACAAGATGAATATTTTTATTCTGAAACTGATCCTTGCCCCGCTCATCATCGGCTCTGCCAGCCTTGCCGGACGCAAGTGGGGTCCCGCGGTCAGCGGGTGGATCGTAGGGATGCCGCTCACTTCTGGTCCGGTGGTCTTTTTTGTCGCGTTAGATCATGGTGTGGGTTTTGCTGCCAGCTCCATCCTTGGGGTTTTGAGCGGGGGCATATCGCTTGTGGTCTATTCTGTCACTTTTGCATGGCTTGCCACCCGTTTTCGCTGGTATGTGGCTTTACTGGGGAGCTTTCTTTTTTTAGCCATCACAACACTTTTTATGCAATCTCATATCTTTCCTTTTGTGGTGATAGCTCCGGCGGTGACCCTTGCGGCTTTTTTTGGGCTGAAGTTTATGCCTAAAGGAGATGTAGAGCCAGGAGAAACGCAACTGAACCGTTGGGATATCCCCATGCGGGTGTTGATCGGAACCAGTTTCATTTTGCTGCTCACAGGGGTTGCCCCATTCATCGGTTCACGCCTGACGGGATTGCTCGCGATGATCCCGTTGTATGTTTCCATCCTTGCCGTTTTTGCGCACCGTAACCACGGTCCCGCCGCTGCCGCGCATGTCCAACGCGGATTGTTGTATGGCATGTTCGCTTACATCGGCTTTTTCATCGTCTTAAATTTGCTGATCGAACGCACGAGTTTGGGCGTTTCGTTTGGTTTTGCTGTGCTAACTGCGCTTGCTGTGCAGGGAGCATCCCTCTTCATCCTGCGAAGATCACGTTAGTTAAAACAAAAAGGGCACGATCTATTCGTGCCCTTTCAAAAAGATTACATCGTCTTGGCTCTCTCCGCCATCTGGTTACGCAGGTGCTGCGTATCATGATCGATGGTAAAGATCGCGCCAAGGTAGAACACGAAGCACAACCCCCACGCCACAGTACAAATAAGCAGAATTGCAGTTTGCAAACTGTACGCATCTGCGATCAGACCGGTAATGATCGGTGCAAATGCTGCGCCAGCATTCTCAATAAAATACTCCGTTGCCTGCGCCGTCGAGCGGACTTCCGGCACGGTCACATCATAAACCGTGGCGGTGACATTCGTGGCAGAAAGCGGCATGAATATCGCTGTGAGGCACATGAAAATAAAGAACTGATTCTTCGCTTCAATGGGGGTGGTGATGGCGAGGTACATGAACAAAGCGCCCATCAATACACCAATGCTCGAAACAATAATGCGACCCTTGTTCGAACGCTTGAAAGCGAAATCGCCCAACGCCCCGCCCACAAAATATCCGCTGGCAAGAATGAGGATCACCGGCGCCATCGTAAACAAGATACTGTTCGCATCGTAGCCGCGTTCTTTTTCAAGATAGGCAAAGAAGAAGAACGTGATCACATTCCATGGGAACACACCCGCAAACCCCTGCAAAAAGATGAACCACATGGTCTTCTTTTTGAAGATCTCTTTGGCTTCTGCCCACGAGAACTTAAAGGTCTGCATTTCGGCGATCTGCTCGAATTCCGGTTCTGCCCTGCCGCGCGGCATCTCTTTCACGAAGAAAAATATCAACAAGGCGATCACTAATCCCAGTGAACCGGTGATATAGAACACACTGCGCCACCCGCCAATGTTCGGGGCGACCATCAGCGCAAGGATCATTCCCAATAAATAACCAATGGGCTGTGTAAGCTGAAGAATACCAAACACCTTGCCGCGTTGAGTGGGACCAAAATAATCGGCGATCAGTGTATAAAGCCCCGGGTACGAAGAATCATCAATGCCGGTGGAGGCGCGGGTAACAAGAAAACCGCCAAACGAACGCACAATGGCATTCAGCCATGTGGTGGCGCCCCAAATGAACGAAGCCAGAGAAAGCAGTTTGGAACGCGCGTACCGGTCATAAAGATAGCCCCAGATCGGGTAAAGGATGGTCGCAACAATGAGCGCGCCCGAATTGACCAACCCCCATTGTGTATTGCTAATTCCAAAATCTTCACTGATCTGCACTTGCAGTGAACCGATCATCAACTTGTCGGTTTGGTGCAGCAGCATAAAAAAGAAAAAAATTACAACAACGACCCAGCGATTACTTGTCTGCTCTTTGGACATAAAACACCTCGGTTGGATGAGATGCCCAAGTATCAAGTGTCAGGTGTCAAGTGTCAAGTGTCAAGTGTGTCTTCAGAAATAATTTCCTGTGCCAGCGCTGTCAACTCGTCTGCGTTTGTGGTTTTTGACGCCTTGAAAAATTGTTCCAATAGATCAAGCGGGCTCAAACTGCTCACCACCTGCCCCTCTTCAATCCGCACACGCGCTTCAACCTGCGGGCGTTTCACAAAATGGAATTCAAAAGCATCTGCCGCATATTTTCGCAAAGCAGATTCGTCAATGAGCGAATCCCATTCTCTTGGATACTCCACCACCAAACGGACGATTGCCCCAGACATTTCCTTCGGCTTGGGCAATGTTGCCAGCAACTGCTTCGTCGCCTCTTCACTGGACTGTAGGCTTGTTCGGCGGTCTATGAATTTTCTCACCCCTGTCAGTTGGATCCACTCTACTTTGGTGTCGCGTCCCTTTTCCACATCGGCAATGACGAAGAATCGATCTTCCTTCGCCTCGCCAAAGTCGACTCGTTCAATGGAGCCGGGGTAGATCACCGGCGGCTGGTGCCCTTCATTCACATCCTGCGGCTTGTGGATGTGACCCATTGCCACATAACTGAGTTTGGGATTCTTCACCAGTGAGCCGGTCAAGACCAGGTCATTGCCCAGCATCACCAATCGTTCGCCGCCGAATTTTGCCCCTTCGATCGAAGCGTGTGCGGTGAGGACGATGGGCAGTGAGGCATCACACTCTTCCATCCACCCGTCGATCAGATCGCCGATATTTTCTTCAATACGAGAGAAGGCTTGCGTAGAGTCGGTTTCGCCTGTGGCAGCCATCAACCCGGAACGCGCCACCCAGGGCATTCCAATCACCTGAAGTGGCAAGCCCCAAAGGTCTTCCGGTTTGAGCAGTTCTGGTGAGTCGATCACTTTTACATAAGGCACTTGCAGGGTTTTGAATTCTTGCAAGGCATGGGCACGTCCAATGGACGGGGAAATGTCGTGGTTGCCTATCAAAAGCAGGGTGGGAATCTTCGCCTGCGAAAAACGCATGATGCGCCTGCCCCACTCTCGTTGAAACGTTGGAGCCGGAGAACGGTCTTTGTAGGCATCGCCCGCAAAAATGACCAAATCTACCTTGCGTTCGATGGCGGTTTCCACGATGGTGTCGAGCGATTTGAGAAAATCCAACACGCGCATGGGCAGACCGGTTACAGGGTCATGCCGCCCGTAGTTCGCCATATCAATGTGAGCATCTGCAAAATGTAATAGTTTCATTTTGATACCTGTAGATCACGTTTTCAACGTGATGTTTTTTGTTGAGGCTTTGTCACGCTACAAGCATGACCTACGAATTTTCTACGGCTGAAGCCCAAGTTCTTGCAACGCCTGCACAGCGGGATACCAATTGGCGTGGATCTGCAAGGTGGCGCGGTAATCAGCAATGGCGGCTTCGGTGTTGCCGATCATGTAATAGGCACGTCCGCGCCAGAGCAGGGACTCTTCGAGGGTTGGTTTGGAGATGGTCTTGGTCAGGGTGGTGGTGGCGAGGTCGATCACATCCTGATACCGAGCCGAGTAATAGTAGGCAAAGTATGGTCCTGTTTGGTACCACATCATGCGGAAGGGTCGGTTGCCTTTTTCTATATCCCAATTGTTATACAAGCGGAATGCCTGGTCGTAGGCAAAAGCTGCATCGGAATATTGATTCAAAACGATCTGGCTGGTTCCCTGGTTGAACCATGCAAAGAAAAGGTCGTTCCCTTCAAGGGTTGCGATGTCATTTTCAGCCAGTTCAAGCGCATGTTGGGCTGCCCACTTATCATCTGCCCATGGACCAAGGATACTTAAGACTTCGGTTTCACTGCCAGCGGGGTACACCACGATAAACAGATAATTGAACGAACGCCAGCCATCTTCGTATTCTTCGTAGGGGCTAAACAGGTCTTTGCCGGGTTTTAGGTAGGCATCTTGCACCGTGAAGCCGCCCTTGGCATCATCGTACCCGGTGGTGAATAAGTAATGACCAAGCCAGTCTATCTTTCCGGTGTAGTCTTTTTCGTAATAGCCTTTTTCCACGATCACGGGATACCCAGCCGCAATGAGTTTTTTAATGAGGTCAATATCGCCGCCATGGCGATAGAGCGCCTTGTATTCTGTGGTCTGTGTATTGACGAAGTCCACCAGCTCATAGGGCATCACGTTCTTGTCTGGCAGACCGCGTTCGACGAAGTTTAGTTTTGTATCAGGCGACCCGGGTTTGATGACGCTGGCAACATCATCACGGTCTCCCTGCCAGCCCCAAAAATTGAGCGCCATCGTCAAATTGGCGGGACCGCAATAGTTCCAGCGTCCGTGCTGATCGACGTAGATAACACCCGGCAGAATAACCGAATCAGGCACCGGCGTTGTGGTGATCGTCGGCTTGAGGGTGGGACCCGTTTTCGGCGTAGCTGTCGCTTTGGGAGTCAACGTCAAAAGCATTTCGGCGCGGGCGGTTCCTACTGCGGTTTCAATGGTGAGCGGGTCTGTTTCGCCGCCGGGTTCAAAGACCGCTTCGCTTGGAGGTCTGAAAAAGTAAATGACGCGGGTTCGTAGGAGTTCGTATTGGGTGGCGATACGACTCTTGACCGGGGGAAGTAAAGCGATGCCAATAAAAAGAACAACCGCGGCGGCGATCCACCAACGCTTGTCTATATTTTTAAGTTTGTTCATGAAAAAGATTATAAAGCAAAACGTGCTTTGGCTTTTTCTTTGAACGTGTGGGTGGATTTTGATTTCGGCATTCTCTCATTTTTTGCTCATCTTGAGCCGTAACCTTCTTGTGGCGAATTCGACTGATGTCATATATAGCCTTTGGCTTATTTTGAGAGGAGTTTTATGATGAGAAAGAGTACTTTGTTCGTATCTGCCCTGCTTACTGTGTTTTTAATGGCAACTATGTTCGGCGTGGTTTCTGCCTATCAACAGGCTTCGAATTTGGGCGTGAGTTTTGGTGCAAAGCAGCCCAAATTTATTGCTTCGCAATCGCTGGACCCCGTATCCATTCCTTCGCCCATGCCCGTAGTGGTGGAAGCGCCCGCTGTGATAGATATTCAACAACCGTTGGTTGTTTCTCCTGAAGAAGCCACCACCGTTGCTGTGAATTTTCTTAACGACCCCAATGTATACAGTGTTGAAGTTGTCGATTATCAAGGCGCGCCGACTTACCTGGTCACATTTACTTCAGGTGATCTGATCTATGTGAGTTCCACGGGGCAGGTTGTTGCCTCTGAAAAAATTCAGCCGGTGATCGTATCTGCACCGCCTGCCGCGGTGAATAATAATGGCAGTCAGGCAAACAGTGGCTCGAATAACAATGGCGGCGGTGGAGAACGTGAAGACCATGATGACCATGACCATGATGATCATGACGACGATGATTAGGAGTAATTAAATGGCTCCTAAAACGAATTCAAATAAATGGTCAGATGTGCAGCTTGCAATCGCTGCCATCTCCATGACATCTGTAATTGCATTTTGGAATATGTTTGCCGGACCCGATAAGGTGAAGGCAGATGAAAAAGCCCTGGCTGAACAGCAGGCGGCGTTGATTCCGCCTGCAACCGTTACGCCAACCCCGGAGGTCATTGAGCCTCCAGTCATTGTGGCAACCATGCCGCCCAAGGGATACACGATCCTTTTTGGCGGTGAAGCGCCGAAGCCACAAGTCATTGTTGTTGCTCAGCCTAAGAAAAACAACGGTGGTGGAGATAATTCGGATGGCGGTGGCGGCGGTGGTGGAGGAAACAGCGCACCAGCCAGCCAACCAGCTGCTTCAACAGGTTCTTCTTAAATGTTTCACTCAACCTCGTTTCGCGCCATGGGCTGTGACATGCTTGCCATTCTCGAATCAGATTCGGATTCAATCTCTGGCGTATTACAGGATGTGCCGAACTGGTTTGAAGAATGGGAACAATCTCTCTCCCGCTTCAGGCTGGACAGTGAACTGACTCAGCTCAACCGAACCTTTGACCAGCCGGTAACGGTCAGCGATACCTTGTGGGATGTGTACCAAACGGCTCTGTGGGCAAACGGGTTCAGCGGCGGGCTGGTCACGCCGACGGTGTTGAACGCGATGCTTGCTTCTGGCTACAGCCAGCCTTTTGATTCTCTTCATCGCACTGATTTGAATAAGGATGCTTTTGCAGGGTGTTTCGAAGTGGAGCCGCTTGCCATGGTGGTTTCAGACCCTGAAACCCGCACCATTACCTTGCCCAGGGGCGTGCAGCTTGATTTTGGCGGTATTGCAAAGGGATGGGCGGCTCATCAAACCGTTGAACGTTTACGGGCGTATGGCGCATGTTTAATGAACGCAGGTGGTGATATTGCCGTAAGTGGCCCGCGCCTGGATGGAAGTGCATGGCAAGTTGGCGTTTCAGACCCGTTCAATAAAGGCAAGGATTTTGATACGCTGCATATCAAAGGCGGCGGTGTGGCAACCTCAGGCAAAGACCGCCGCAAGTGGAAGCGCAATGGCGTGATGCAGCACCACATCATTAATCCCAACACCGGTCAGCCGGTGGAAACAGATGCCCTGCGTGTGACGGTCATCGCGCCGACGGTGATGGAAGCCGAAGCCGCCGCCAAGACCACCTTCATCCTCGGCAGAGAAAAAGGGTTGGAGTGGCTCAGGGAAAACCCATCTTATGCGGGAATGATGATCCTCGAATCGGGTGAGGTGTTCATTAACCAGTCTATGCCTGAATTTTTGCAAGGAGTGATGTATGCAAACTCAAAATGATTTCAATGAATCATCGGTAAGTATTCAATCTTTTTTGTTGTTCCTTTTAGCGTCCATGCTTGGGCTATTGATCGCCTTGCTTGTCATGCCGATCTTTTTGCCGAATATGGCTTTCTCATTGAGCGGTGACGCCCCCAAGGCGTATTGGTATCTTTCGCGCGGTACGGCATTTGTATCCCTTTCGCTTTTATGGCTATCCATGGCGTTGGGTTTGGGCATTACCAACAAGATGGCTCGATTGTGGCCCGGTATGCCCGCCACCTTTGCCATTCATGAATATGTCAGTTTGCTGGGGTTGGCATTCGCCGGGTTCCATGCGCTTGTCATCCTTGGCGATCATTACATCAACTTCACTCTTTTGCAATTGCTGATCCCATTCAGCACTGTGGACTACCGTCCCTTTTGGGTGGGGCTTGGGCAATTGGGTTTTTACATCTGGCTCATGGTGGCGTTGAGTTTCTACATCCGCCCGGTGATTGGGCAGGCGTTCTGGCGCACGCTGCATTACCTGAGCTTTGCCATGTATTTTGTGGGCATCTTCCACGCTATTTTCAGCGGAACAGATACCAGCATGGCTTGGGCGCAGAATTATTACTGGTTCTCGGCTGGCAGTTTGCTCTTCCTCTTATTTGTCCGCTTGGTGAGTATCGTGATCGATACGTTATTCCCAGTTAAGAAACCTATCCCTGTACAAAGACCTGTTCAGCGATAATTCATTTGTTTAAATAATAAGAAGAGACGGTCACTTTGATGGTGACCGTCTCTTCTTATTTACACGCTATGCTGCACTTATCGGCTAATGTATTGCAAAGCGGCGCGCAGGCGTTCTTCCACATCTTTGGGCGCATCTTTGGGTAACGATTGCAGCGCGGCTTGTGCTTCAACCACAGAATAACCCAATGCGGTGAGCGCGGCGAGGACTTCGCTGTCGTAATCGGCGAGCGCCGCGAGTTTGCCGAGTGCATCCGTTGGTTTGAGTTTGTCTTTGAGATGGATCGCCATTTTTTGCGCGGTTTTCTTGCCCACGCCCGGCACCTTGCTAAGCAGTTCTTCTTCATCCGAAAAGATGGCGCGTTGAATGGTTTCAAGCGTAAGTGTGGATAAAACGGAAACTGCCACTTTTGGACCCACCCCATCAACCCCGAGCAGGATGTTGAACAGATCGCGGTCGGATTGGGATTCGAAGCCGTAGAGCGTTAACGCATCTTCCCTAACGACAAGATGGGTGAACAAAAAGATCATTTCTCCCGCCGATGCCTTTGTGCGCACTGGCGCCGGGACAAAGACTCTCAGCCCCACACCGCCCACTTCGACGATGATGGCGTTATCTTCAATATGTTGAATTTCTCCGCGTAAGGTTGCGATCATGGTTCGTATTTTACCGTAAATAAAAAGTAGGGGCGACCGTAAAAGTCGCCCCTACTTTTAGGAGCCTGTGCCTGAGTAATATCTCAACCCGAATTGCCAGAAGCGATAGCCAATGAACATCAGAAACGCCGCGATAAATGGAGAGAGCCAGGCGAGGTTGCCGATCTCGCGTCCGAGTAAATAGCTGGCGGGGTAGAACGAAGCAAACCCGTAGGGAATGACCCAGGTGAGTAGCACCGAAATAGCTCGCGGATAGATCGTGAGCGGATACTGCGCGAAGAGGTGATTATCGAACACAAGCCGGGTAACGGGGACAGAGTCTATCACCCAGAATGAGGAAACCGCCGTGATAAGGTTGAGCGCAATGAAGATCACCCCACCGCTGATAGTGGCAACGATCAACATGAGCGCCTTGGGCAGAGTCCACTCTATGCCGAGGTCGATGGAGGTTTTGATGACCAATGCAATGCCAACCACGAAGTTGCCCACGCCATCCTGACAAAACCGGTCTGCCAGCAGGTGAAAGAGCGGGTCAATCGGGCGGACGAGGAACCTATCAAACCCGCCGGTACGGATGTACACCCGTCCTATCGTCCACAGATTATCGGCAAACATGTGGTTGATGGATTTTGTCAGTGTGACAAACCCATAGACCATCAGTACTTCGTTGTAGCTCCAACCGTTTAGGCTGGGCACTTTTTGCATCACAACCCATACCGCCGCAATACTTGCCGCCTGTAACGAAATGGTGGAAGCCGCCCCAAGGATAAAGCTGGCGCGGTATTCCATCAGGGTTTTGAGGCGTTGAATGAGGAACAGCCAGTATAGATCAAGGTATCGTGTCATATCAGCCTCCCTGCACCGTGATCTTGCGAACTGCAACACGAAAGACAAGGTTTGAAAGAATCCACATGCTGATGATCCAACCCAATTGAATGAGCCAGATGCGGGGTGCGTCACTCACGGGGGTAATGCCTGCCAGTAAACCAACAGGAACCGCCAATGCCTGTGCAAAAGGGACGCTGAGCACAATTCCACGCAGCCATGCGGGCATCATTGCCAGCGGCACCAGTGACCCGCTAAAAAAGATGGTAATGCCTTCAAGCAAGACGCCCAACCCCCATATCTCGGTGGTGTAGAATGCCATGCACGCCATCAGCCAACTAAAAAAGAACATGGCAGTGAATCCAAGCAGGGCAGAGAGGAGGAAAGCCACCCATGTATTCAAGTCGGCTGGAAATTGCATATCGAACAGGAACATGGCAAGCAGCATGATGGGAAGTTGAAATGCCATGCGGGTGACCAGCCCACCCAGTTGTTGGGCGTAGTTCATTGCCTGAAAATTAACCGGACGCAAAAGGTGGTGGATCATTAACCCTTCACGCAGGTTGCTGCCGAACTCCCAGAGCAGGTCATTGCTGACAAGCGGCATGAAGAAGAACGCCAGTAAAACATAATTGAGGGTCTGCTCACGGGTAAGCCCGGAGATGATGGTTGCATTGGCGTAGATCGCATCCCAAAAAAAATACAAAATGGTAATGCTGATAATGTTCATTACCAGCCCTGCCCAAAACCATAGTTGATACGCCATGAACATTTTGGGGATCATGGCAAATAACGCACCATACATGGAGGCGCGGCGGTTTAAGGAGTGGATCATTTTTCCTCCATATCCAATGCGCCGTTGTAGATCTGTTTCACAATTCCGGCGAGGTCTGGTTCAGAGAGGGAAAAATCGGTCACTTCCATTTGGCTCATCACGGTACTGGCGATCTTGCTGGCGCTGCTTACTGTGCGGTCAAAACGGATTTGCAATTTGCGTTCTTCTGCCGCGAGAACTTCTGCGCCCGCAGGCAGTGTGGGCGCTTTTGCATTTTCTGCTGTTTCAAAGGTGATCTCACGGAATTTACCAAAGCGTTTCTTAATAGTGTTGATCGGTCCGTCGTAGATCACATGTCCGTTGTCAATGATGATGACTCGCTGGCACAGTTCTTCAATATCGCCGAGGTCGTGTGTGGTCAGCATCACGGTCATGCCTTTGGAACCGCATTCCTTCTTAATAAAATCGCGGATGCGTTCCTTCACGATCAAGTCCAACCCGATGGTGGGTTCATCCAGATACACCACTTTGGGCTGATGGATCAGCGCAGCGGCAAGTTCTGAACGCATCTTTTGTCCGAGCGACATGTTGCGCACCGGCACTTTGAGCAGGCTGCCGAGTTCCAACGTTTCGGTAAATTGCTCCAGCACTTCCTTGTATCGAGCGGGCGGCACATCATAGATCTTTGCGATCAGGTCCAGCGATTCGATCAGCGCAAGGTCCCACCATAATTGGGTGCGCTGCCCAAAGACTACGCCGATCTCACGGGCGTTTTCCACGCGCTGTTTGTGTGGGTCACGCCCCAGCACGCGCACGGTTCCGCTGGAGGGCATGAGGATGCCGGTAAGCATTTTGATGGTGGTGGATTTGCCCGCACCGTTCACGCCGATGTAGCCAACGATCTCCCCCGCTTCCACCTGGAAGTTGAGCTGGTCTACCGCCTTTTTGTTTTCATAACGCGGACGGAATAACCCGCGCACCGCGCCTAGAACCCCCGGGTCTTTTTGCGGCACTTGAAATTCTTTGCCTAGTTCTTGCACTTCAATCACACTCATGTGTTACCTTCTTCATTGATGCATTAGACCTCTTGCACAAGTATCCATAGGGCGGGTTTTCAACCCGCCATGCGCTAAATATCAACAGATCGTCAGGCTAAAAGCCTGACCTACAAGTGACTTTTGCAAGAAGTCTATTAATAAAAAAAACCGCAGACAAGCGCCTGCGGTCATGGAATTAAACCCAATAGTTGGGAAAGTTAAGCCAATATGCGAACAGGAGGCACTCGTTTCTTTAGTCGAAATTTGTTATCAATATTCACTTAACGTACCTCCTTTCCTTTTGAAATTTATTGCTCGTAGTGTAGCACAGACAGGTGTGCCGGACAAGATAAGGATTACCCGTTGTAGCCCGGAAGATCATATCGGGCAGTGTTTAGATGGGTGATGGCAACTGCCAATGCGTCGGCGGCATCGTCTGGTTTGGGGATTTTTTCAAGCTGCAGTAATGTCCGTACCATTTCCTGCATTTGACGTTTTTCGGCATGACCATAGCCCGCTACGGCATTTTTCACTTCGGTGGGGCTGTATTCGTAGGGAGTGATCTTTGCTTTTTCGAGCGCGAGCAGCACCACGCCGCGAGCCTGTCCAACCGTGATGCCGGTGGTTACGTTGCGCGCGAAGAAGAGTTTTTCCACGGCGGCGGTTTCGGGCTTGTGCTTCTTTAGGATCTTGTTGAGTTCATCGAAGAGCATCACGAGCCGAGCGGAGTCGCTGGATTCTTTTGGGGTGAGGATCACGCCATAATCAACAGCGACCAGCTCCCCGTCTGGCATGAGGCGCACGAGTCCGTAGCCTGTGGTGGCGGTGCCGGGGTCAATTCCGAGGGCGAGTGTCATAAACCCATTTAACCACAAAGGGCACGAAGTTCACAAAGGAAAACCTTCGTGTCCTTCGTGCCCGTCGTGTTTGATGATTTTTACGCGTTTTCGAGGGCGGCGAGCGCTTCGTCAGACATCTTCACGTTGTGATAGACATCCTGCACATCGTCGAGGTCTTCGAGGTTTTCAACGACCTTCATTACAGACATGATCTCTTCCACACCGAGGTCGATCTCTTGTTTGGAGATCAGGCGCAGACCGGCTTCGGCAGGCTGAACGTTGGCTTTGCTGAGGGTATCCATGATGGTTTTGAAGGCATCAACGGGACCAAAAATTTCGATCTCTTCGCCGCTGTCCACTACATCGTCGGCTCCGGCTTCAACGCCGAGTTCGAAAGCTTTATCGAAAGCGATGGCGCTGGCGGGGAAGGAGAAGTAGCATTTGCGGTCGAACTGCCAGCCGACGGCTCCGGCTTCTGCCATGTTGCCGCCAAACTTGCTGAAGATGTGGCGGACATCTGAAACGGTGCGGACTCGGTTATCGGTGACGCAGGAGACCATGACGGCTGAACCATGTGGTCCGTAGCCTTCGAGGGTGAGTTCTTCGAACACGGCGGCATCTTTATCTTCGCCGGTGCCTTTTTTGATGGCGCGTTCGATATTGTCTTTGGGCATGTTTTCGGCGCGGGCTTTTTCCACGGCGAGGCGCAGGCGGAAATTGGTATCGGGGTCGCCGCCATCGCGGGCGGCAATGGTGATTTCACGCGCCAGGCGGGTGAAAATGGCGCCGCGTTTGGCATCGGCTACGCCTTTCTTGCGTTTAATGGTGGACCACTTCGAATGTCCGGACATGTCGTTCTCCTTCAGATAATGACCAATTTTGATCGGGGATTTATGAATTTAGGCGACAAAATTATACCATTCTGGTTTTGCGGCATAACGGGGATGAAACGTTGTGTGGGTGTGTGCCCCGCCCCTACGGGTGGTTTGTTTTCAGGTTTTCTACATCGCGGCGCATGAGATTTCGCCCGCCGATCCACGCGCCGACAGCGGTGGCGAGTACCGAGAACAGGAAACTGAAAAGGATCGCCGCCTCGAACCGCCCCGAGAAGATGACGTTCAAAATAAGCACATCCAACTCTAGAACTTTGAGCCGAAAAGATTCGGGGACGAACATGCCGCAGATCAGCCCCAAAAAGGCGCCAAATGCCATGCCAGAATATGCGCCCGTGCTGACGCCGCCGGTTGTGCCTGCGGTGCGGGTGACGAGTGCCCCCGTCAATGCGCCGGTGAAAATTCCGCTGATTGCGCCGATGATGGCGGCGACTGTTACGCCGTTCCATGTTCCGCTGATGGCGCCGGTTCCCGCCCCAAGAATGGCGCCACTGAGAACGCCCAGCCATGAACCGAAGAAAATACTTTTAGAAGTAAGGTTATTATTCATAAAGCGTATTTTATCCTCTCTGTACCAAGTGGGTAGACATTTGTAAATCAGATACAATCGGGAGACCCACCCCATAAACTGGAGAAACAATGATCGACCCCGAAACCAATGAAGATTTTGATGAAGGTCCGAACTTCAATGAAGAGATCGATACAACAACCATTGAAGAATCTGTTCGGGCGATGTTGGCTGCTTTTGGCGAAGACCCCAACCGTGAGGGATTGCAAAATACCCCCAAACGCGTGGCGCGGATGTACCCCGAGCTGCTTGGCGGCTACCGCACCGATGTGGAAAAACTGGTCAATGGGGCGGTCTTCAATGTGACCTATGATGACATGGTGATCGTGCGTGATATTGAGTACTTCAGCTTATGCGAACATCACATGCTGCCGTTCATGGGTCGGGCGCATGTTGCCTACATCCCCAACGGACAGGTGATCGGGCTTTCCAAAATCCCCCGCATTGTAGATATGTTCGCCCGCCGCTTGCAGGTGCAGGAACGCATGACCCGTCAGATCGCGGATTTTATTAACGACCTGCTCAAACCGCAGGGGGTGGCAGTGGTGGTGGAGGGACTTCACCTGTGCGCCATGATGCGCGGCGTGAAAAAGCACGATGCGCGTATGACCACTTCATCCATGCTGGGTACATTTAGAAAGAGCATCAACACCCGTCAGGAATTTTTAGACCATCTCAACCGTGGCGCGGAACCTTTGCGGATCTAATCGCCGCGTTTTCGTTCAACTTCCACGCCTACCGATTTGGTGAAGCGGACCGCGCCGGGTTTTTCCACACGGACAACGGTCTTTTTGACCAGCGGCGTTTCGAGGCAAATTTTTGCCAGGTCGTTGGCGAGGGCTTCCACGGTGAGCCGCTTGGCGGTCTCTGCATGGGCGCGGATCTTACTTGCCAGCGCGCTGTAATCCACGCAATCGGCAATATCGTCTGTTTCGGCGGCGCGGAGGGTGTCGGTGTAGACCGTCACATTGATGAGAATATCCTGCACGGTTTCACGTTCCCAATCACGAATACCGATGATGCCGCGCACCAACAGGTCTTTGATGAATATCTTATCCATGAGTTGTCCTAATAGAATTGGGTTTATATGTTGATCTGAAATTCAAACAAAATGTCATGCGGATTTTATCACCACTCAAGTGAGATACTTTTTATTGTATATAATACAGTTTGTATTCTCTAATGCAATATAGTATGGTTTGAAATATATTCAGCCTTGAAAAGTTTAGCCCATGCCGAAACTATCAATAGTAATTCCTGATGGAGAAAGCCCTTTTGCTTCGCATGTGATCACTTGTTTATTGCAGGCGAAGAAATTAAGTGTCCATCTTGTATCGCGTACCCCTGCCCCTCTTGCACGGTTTTCAAGAAAAGTAAAATCATTTCACTTTTTGCGAGATGGGCAAAGTTTGGCGGATGCGGTTATGGAAGTTTGCAGTAAACAAAAAATAGATTTATGTATGCCAGTGGATATGGATGCCATCTATTATTTTGCACAGCGCCGCAAACAGGTTGAGGCTATCGTTCCGTTTTTGTTAATGGATTCTGCGCAAAATTTGCGAACCTTTTGGGATAAAGGATTGCTCGCAGCCTTTCTTGCTGAGAATCGCCTGCCTGCACCCGTTACCATTAGAAGTTATGAGCAGTTCAATGGAAGAGATCGTGGTTTGATCTTTCCGGTTTTGGTTAAGCCTCGGCTATCGGGCGGTGGGGTTGGGATTGTCCGTTTTGAAGATCGTATAGCCTTGTCACGCGAGATCGAAGAAAAACCAGATTTTTTTGATAATTACATTGTGCAAAATTTTCTTGAAGGAGAAGATATTGACTGCAGTGTATTATGCAAAAATGGCGAAATCCTTGCACATACAATCCAAAAGGGAATAAAGGGCAGTGAAGTAAGAGAAGGTTTTCAATCTCCAGATGCTATTGAGTTTGTACATGATCCTGATGTGTTGCAAGCGGTAACGAAGCTTGTGTCCACGTTCAAGTGGACTGGGGTTGCTCATATTGATCTGCGCAAAAGAGCATCGGATGGACGGGTTGTGATCATAGAAGTTAATCCGCGTTTTTGGGGTAGTTTGGAAGGTTCATTCCGTGCCGGTGTGAATTTTCCGCACCTTGCCGTAAAGGCAAGTCTTGGGGAAACCTTCCCAAAAGCGGAATATCACGACGTAAGATATGCAAGCGCGATTTCTGTAGTTAGGAATAAATTGGCGGGGCGTTCAACGGTGAATCTGTTTTCTGAGACCAACTTGTGGTTATATATTCAAAATCCGCTTATGGCGCTGGCTCGCATGGCAGGATATAAATAAAGCAGGACTTATACAATGAGTAATTTATTGATTACTTGTACGTACACGGCAGTAAAATGAAGAGCAAAGTTAACAGGCATTCCCGGGGAAGATGGGGATGCCTGTTATAGAAACCCGAAAGGATGATGAAATTGACAACAACTTACAACTTCCAATGGCAAAACCCCCAATTACTTAAAGATATTTACCCCATGCGCCTGCCAAAACTGCGCGACTTTCTCATCTTCTACAAGGAAGTTGACCTGTGGATACAGTACAAGGACAAGGATATTTCCACCCTCGCGGCAGAGGTAAAGGAATATGACGACGGCATGGACCTTGCCCGCCTGACCGAATTTAAAAAATACACCAGCCTGAAAAGCTACTTCATGACCAAGGATGTGAGCACGCTCTTCATTAAATACAAACCATTTGAAGATGACGCCATGGCGCAAATTCAAAAGAATCACGACCTTTTCATTACCTCATGGCCCAAGGATATTCGCGGCGAACGTGGATTTATTCAAATGCGCATGGAATCGCTGAAAACCCAACTCGGATTCTTGCGTGACCGCATCCGCTACTTGCAGCGTATGCTCGAAGGGATGCTGCCAGATCACCCGAAGCGTTCCACTGTGGAAGCCGAATACAAGATCAAGACCGCATCATCCCTGCCCATGTTGTTGGACGAGATGGAAAAACTGCGCCAGTTTGACGAAACTTACAACAAAGTGGAAGGACCCAAACTGGAGTGGTACAAGCTCAAGAAAGCCGACCCGAACTACGCCGTCACCGAAGAAGAATTTTTGCTCAAGTACGACCCAAAGACCCCCGTCACGGTTAAAGATATTGTGCGCCTAAAGGTGGAGCAATTCACCAAAACCCTCGAAGGCAAAGACCAGTACCTGTTGCTGGATGATATCCGCGCACGTTTTGAGAAAGAGCCGAAACGCTTTCCAATCTGGCTGCGATACATGGTCATTCATTTCTCAGGGATGCGCTACAAATCAGCGCACGGCTCATGGGCAGACCCCAAAGACCTGCTGGTGCGCCTGCGCATGGCGGAGGTTGAAAAACAGCAAGCCGCCCTTAGCGATGCCGATGTTGCCGCCCAGTGCGCGCAAAAGATTTCTCAATACGAAGGCAGTGACGCGAACAAACCCGCCCTTGCCAAAACCGCCGACAAAAAATGGAAAGACAAAGCCGCCATGCACATGACGGGCGTCAAAGCGAATGGACCCAAAACCAAACGCGCCAGTCTTGCCGCCCTGGCAGGAGAAGAGGTCAAATACGAGTACATGTCCATGACCACCGACCAAGCCCTGGTCAAGTTAGAGGCGATGAAGAATCAGCTTCCCGCCTGGGCATGGAAGTGGATCGTCATGCTCACCCCCCTGCGCGTCAACCACGTCACCGACGCAGGCTGGGAAACCTTCACTGCCGAAGAAGACAAGATCCGCTTTGCCGACCCGCTCTTTCAACTTTTCAGCAAATGGGCAACCGATAACACCGGCATGTGGCGTCCCGAGCATGGACGCACCCACGAGGTCATTGTTACGCGCGCAGTCTGTAACGAAACAGCAGAACATTCCCAACACATTCGCGGGCACCTCCCCCCCGGCGGGCTGACCGATAACGCCGCGCGTTATGTAAAACTCGCCGCCGAAAAAACGCCCGGCTGTTACTTCATCAAACCCACCGAAGCAAAGCACTACACACAAGGCGCGAGCATCTTCTGGCTGCGCTTCGTCAACAGCGAACCGAGTGTTTGGCAAATTCCCAAAGCCACACAAGATGAAAACGGCAACGGACTTCTACCCGCTGAATTTCTTGGCAAACGCCCAGCCCCCAAAGCCGGAAAGAACGCCCCACCGCCGGTTGTGCCGTGGAGTTACAAAGGTTTAACGCGCACCCGCACCACCATTGATGCCAACAAACAAAAATCCACACAAAACCAATGGCTACGCTGGATCCATGAAGCCACCGTCATCGAAGTGACCGACACCGCCGACGGCACCTACGTCTACACCTTTGAAACCTCCCTGCCCGACGACTTCGCCGGAACCTCCTGCCTCGGCATCTTCCGCAACACCCTGCGCTGGAACCTCGACGACGGCACCGAAGATAACTACAACCGCTCTTTCGTCGGTTATGTGCCCGAGGGTGAGGCACCCACTGAAAACCTCAAACCTCTCATGGACTGGAACAGAATTATTTTGAAGTAAATACGTAGGTCACGCATTATGCGTGACCTACAAACTTATATGAGAAAACTTACTTTTTTAGAATCGGCAGCTCTTATCGGTTTGGGAATTGCTTTCCTCTGTTTATTCCTGCTCATTGGGTATGCCATCATCGTCGTTGCGAAAGAACCGGTGGAAGCACCCACACCTCTGCCTGACCAGCCTCTCGAAGCCTCACCCACTGCTGAACCCTTTTTCACCCCTACCGATTCTGCCGCGCCTCAACCTACCCTTGAGTTGATTCCAACCATTGAGTTTATCCCTTCGCCTCAGCCTTCCTTCAATGACACCCCGCCGCCAAGTGGAAAAATCGCCTTCGCCTGCTACATAAATCAGATCGACCAGATCTGCCTGCTCAATGCCGATGGCAGCGGACGTGTCCAACTCACCAATTTCAGCGCCACTGCTTTTTATCCCTCCGTATCGCCTGATGGGCAGACCATCTTTTTCTCTTCACGCGAGAGCGGCAATTTTGAAATTTATTCAATGGACATAACCGGGAACAACCTGACCAGACTAACGAATAATATCGGCTCTCTCTACGCCCCCGAACTCTCGCCGGATGGGGAATGGGTCATCTTCACCAACAACGGCAGCGGACTCTGGCTCATGCGCCCCGATGGAAAAAATCCGCACGCACTCACCACCAAAGACGATATCGACCCCACCTGGTCGCCGGATGGTTCGATGATCTCCTTTGCATCCTCCCGTGCGGGCGCGCGTCAGTTATTCGTGATGAATGCCGACGGTTCAAACATTCAGCAAGTGACCAACCTCAGCAACATGGGCGGACGTAACACCTGGTCGCCGGATGGAACCCGCCTTGCCTTTTATCGCGGTGAGCAGGGGGACCGCAACATCTACATCATCAATGTAGATGGCACCGATTTGGTCAAACTCACCGATGGCGGCGACAACCTCGGTCCGTCCTGGTCACCCGACGGCAACTGGATCGTCTTCACCTCCTTCCGTGACGGCAACAACGAACTCTACATCATCCACCCCGATGGAACAGGGCTGACCCGCCTGACGAACAGTCCCATCTCCGATTGGCAGCCAAGGTGGGGGAGGTAATAAAAAAAGCCCTGCCTTTTTAGGCAGGGCTTTTTATTTATCCTAATACCAAATATAGTACCCTGAACCGGGGTTGTTATTGTGGGCTCCTCCAGGCCATTCCCAACCATCTTCCAAATAACCATACGGACGTGTCTCGTCATAATTTTGTGAGTAGAACTCAATTGTATCCTTATCAACTGCGGGCGCGTCCTGACAATTAGTTCCTTGCAAAACCCAATCATCAATACCCTGATTGAAATATTGGTCATCTGTCGGAAAATCAATTACGGGGTAGCAATAGCCGCTACTAGGCGAAGGTTCTTGTACGTCGGGTACGGGTATTTCCGGCACATCGGTCCAGAAGCGTGCGCCACCAAAACTAATGAAGACATTGCCCTCTGCTTTTTTGGGGGCATGGCACACAACCGTGCTGGCGTCCTTCTGAACACAATTGAGTTGGAAGGTTTTGTCTCCGACCTGTACAAACCCACTGGTGAGTTCGCTGGGTGAAAACTCACCAGTGACTGTGAAGACAAAGGTGGGTCCGCCGCCGCCGTTGCTGACACTCAAACCAACAACCGATCCCGCAAAAGCAGGGACTGTAGCCAAAGAAAGAAAGGCTAGTGCAAATAAACTTGCAAACAAAAACTTTTTCATGAAAGGCTCCTTTGTTTATCGTAATTATCAAATTGTGAAAAAAATTACAATTTCATTGCACTTATTTTATAGCTGCGTAATACCAAAAGCAACCGCTTAAGTTTGCATAGTGTTTGCAAGTGATTTGCAAACACCTTACAAGGAACTCTTTTCTGTGCAGTTTGAAGAAACATTATTTGAGGACATTTCATGAAAAAATATATTTTGTTTTTTGCGCTTCTCCTCTCTGCCTGCAACCTGCCTGGCTCTGCCTCTGCCTCTGCAACAGAATCAACTGCTGAAGAAACAGTTAGTGACGTTTTGCAAACAGAAGCCGCACCTCCGACAAAGAATAACCCGCCCGCTAATCTGCAACCTGCTGCCCCGCTTAAAAATAAACCTCTTTTTACGGGACTCCCAATTCCACTGTGAAATAATCGTCATACGAGCTGCTGGCAAAGTAGACATACCCCATATCCGATTGGCAGCCAAGGTGGGGTAGGTAAAAAAAACGACCCCTCGCGTTAAGGTTTAAGACTTTGAGAAACCCATGAATAACATACCCTTGTTAAATTGACTCGTTTTCTTTATTGCCTTAGAATTACATAAGAACTGTTGCGCCCTGCAAAAGATCATGGCGCAATTTGCCCTCCAAAGGGTTGATCAGCCGCCCACACCCACAAAACGCGGATATGCCTAAAGAACGTTTGAATTTTAAAAGGAAATTCAAGTTCTTTTAATACAGGCGGACGATTGAGAGAGTTTTCAATGAGCCAAAAAAATTCATTTAAAAGATATTTTCAAATTTTCATCTTGCTTGGGCTTCTGGCGGGGCAGTCCATCTTTCTTCCTCCTGTACAGGCAGAGCCAGGGGATGTTTCGCCAAACGATGAGATAAGTTCATTCGGCGCCGAAAACAGCCCCCTGCGTGCCGGTGAACCGCAACTGATCCTCACCAAAACAGTGGATGATAATGTCAGCACGGTTCAGGTCGGGGATACCATTCGCTACAGAATTCGCTGGGAATGCAGCAGCCTTACAACCTCCTGCGGTGAAATGGAGATCAGTGATACGCTTCAAAGTGGTTTGCAATACCTGCCGCCCCCAAATTCATCTGTGCCAAGCGGCTTTAGCATAAACTACAACAGCGGAACCAATACAGTAACGATCACAAAAGACGATGACGACCTCATCGATGGAACCCAGTACGATGCTGTCATTGTCGTAAAAGTTGCCTCAGATTTCCGACCATTGCCTGCAACCATCGATAACGAAGTCACTGGTTGGATTGACCCTCCGGGTCCAGTCGGTGTGCAAAACTCAACCCCTGCTTCCGCTCCGCCTATATCGATTGGAACCGTATCTCCAAGCTGGGCTTTAAGCAAGACGCGTGTGGCTCCAGTGATCGAACCCGCAGTAGATACCGAAGTGACCTACCGCTTACGGCTTTGTCCCATCACCCCGCCCTCTGGCGGTATTGCCGATCTTAGTAACATTGTAATAACGGATAATTTACCCCCGAATGTTACTTTTGTTTCGGCATCTGATGGGGGCACCGAAAGCGCTGGGGTTGTTACCTGGCCCTCTGTTGCCGGTCCTCTTTTTCCACCAAGTTGTATTGATCGCTATGTAACCCTTATTTATCCGACCCCATTCTATTCTACAGGCAGTAACCTGACAAACTCGGCAAGCGTTACCGCGAGTTATGTCGATTCAGGTGGCAACCCCTGCCCAGATTGCTTTGCGCCAACACCCACTGACCTTACCCATGATATTGTCCCTATTCAGGATGTTCCTGATTATTCAAAAACAGATTCAGGAGATCCTGTTGGTATTACCGGTACGGCTCGTTTTAGTTTGAACTTAAATACTAATGGAACAAACTACCCTTCCAATGATGTCACCCTCATAGATAACCTGCCCCCCGAACTACAGGTAACCAGCATAACCAGTGGACAATGGTCTTCTTCATTTAGTAATGTGCGTGCTTATGTGGAATATTCCACCGATAACGGCAGCAATTGGGTTACCACCCTCCCCGGGCAGCCCGTCAGCTACAACACGGCTGCCACCTATACGACCGGCGCGCCTGCCAACCTGCCAGCCAACATCACCAACGTGCGCTGGCGCTTTGAATATTTTGACGATGTAAGTGCAAGCTACCTGCCCGGCTTGCCCTATGTTTGGTCGTTTACCACCCAGCCGCAGATCCGGGTTACGCCGCGCGCTACAGCAACCACAGCAGATGATGGCGCTCCGTTGCCAGCGGCTGTGATCGGTGACACATACGATAACTGCGTTTACCTGACCCGCACCAATTCAGGCGGTTCGGTAATAGATCCATGCTCCAACGAAGATATGACCGTGCAGGGCGATTATGTAAGCCTGAATGTAAGTAAAGCAGAAACTCCAGGCGCATCATGGGATTCAGCAGAAGACCCGCTCATCAACACCTTCACATCCGATACGACCATCCTGCCGGGCGATACCCTTCGCTATGTACTCACCATAGATATGACCGAGCGCTCCTCGGAACCCCTCGTAGATCCTACCATTGTGGATACTCTCCCCAGTGACTTGGTCTTCGTCCGTGCAGGAGATGCCCGCTTGAATGGATCGGCTCTTCCGCCAGGAGCATCTGTCACCTTCGCCCAAAGCGGACCCAACCCCGGGGCTGGCAACACCCTCCGTTGGGAATTTTCTGGCTTGACCGTGAATGAAAATGTACTGGGCAGCAACCTCCTTACCGTGGAATTTTTCGCCCGCATCCCCAGCGGACAGATTCACGGCTCGCGCACCAACACCATTCAAGTGGCAACCGACTCAACCGAAGTCCGCTGCGAAACAGGCACAACCCTGACGGATTCTACAAACATTGATGGCGACGGCAACACGACAGAAAACACCTGCCGAGCTACAGATGTCTATATCGTGGATCGTTCTGCTGCCTTACGCGGCGAAAAATGGATACGCAGTATTGATCCATTGAACAGTGTTGTAGTTAATAAAGATACCTTTGCGCCAGATGCCTCCTGCCCCGATGGCGGTACAGTTGGTTTATCGGGCAGCAACCCTTTTACCCGTTACCCCTGTATCTCACAAGCCTATCCTGAAGGCGCGCTAAACCCAGGGCAGTTCGTTTCACCGCCGCCCGGCAGCGCCACACTCGATGATTTTGAATACCAGTTGCGCATCTTCAATGATGGCAACGTCCCCATGCTTAATTATGTGCTGTACGATATTTTGCCCTACTATGGGGATCGCGGCTCTGGCGGCACTTTGGAAAGCACGCCAAGAGATTCTGAATTCCGCCCAGTGATGACAGGTCCTCTTTCCTTTTTGGGTGGCGCGGGTTTAAATGCCTCTAATTTCACCATCGAATACAACCTCACAACCAACCCATGCCGACCCGAGGTGTTCAACCAGCCGTCTGGCAACCTTGTGCCATCCGCGTGTAACAATGTCTGGGACGACGGATCCGGTATCACCGATTGGAGTACCGTTCGTTCGTATCGTATTCGATTGAACGCCGGACAGTCCATTGCACCCTATGTGGAAGGCGACCCAACGAATATTGTCCGTTTTGGGGCGCTCATGTCCATCCCGAAAGATTCACCCATCGTCGGCACATTTAATAATGACGACGCCCAGACACGCGAAATCGCCTGGAACTCCTTCGCACATGTTGGATCGTATCTCGACCCAAGCCTTAACCTCCGTGACCTGCTCGCATCTGAACCGAGAAAAGTGGGTATCACCATCCCTGAACGCTTTAGCATTGGTAACCGCGTCTGGCGTGACTCGGATAACAGCGGCACGATCAACCCGCCAGATGATACAAACCCGGGCATCGCAGGCGTTACTGTCAATCTTTATAATGCGGCAGATACAACCACACCCATCGCCACAATGACAACCGATTCGGGTGGCTACTATCTCTTTAGCAACCTCCCCGCAGGCGATTATGTAGTAGGCATCCCTGCCAGTAACTTCGCAACCCCATCCGACCCGCTTTACGGATTGCGAAGCAGTACCGGCACACCTTCTTCTGCCACCTACACCAACCCGCCAGATGCCAACCCCGATAGCAGCGACCACGGTATTGATTCTACCGCTGTGCTGCCTGCCCCAAGCACAGAAGTCTTCAGCGCAACGATCCCCTTGTCTTCTGATAATGAACAAAAGAACGAAAGCGACCTCTCCAGTAACGACCGTGATGGTCCCGCCGCCACCCGGCGCGGCTTGAACGGCGAGAAAGACGGAAACAGCGACCTCACCGTAGACTTCGGCTTTTTCGGCGGCTCAGATGTAGCCTTCAGCATTGGTAACTACCTCTGGTATGACGATGGAACTGGCGGTGGAACGCTCAATAACGGCATCCGCGATGCGGGAGAACTCCCCGTAGCGGGAGCCCGCGTGGAACTCTATCGCGACGGGAACGGAAGCGGCACCGCCGAAGGGAATGAATACATCCGCTTTGATGTCACCGACGCAAACGGTTTCTACTTGTTTGATAACCTCGACCCCGGCACCTATTTTGTGTTGGTTGCCCCGGGGAACTTCCAGGATACGTTTGACCCCGACGGCGCAGGTTCCATGCCTTCGGCTAACGGCGTCTTACGCGGATGGTACAGCAGTCAGCCCACCGGTACAGAAACCAGCGATGTCAATGGCGGCACAACCACCGCCGAAATCGACGTGGATGACAATGGCGAAAATACAGATACGCCTGAAGCAACAGGCGTCTTTAGCGGACCCATCGTATTAACCCGTGATGTACTCTTCCCTGAACCAACAGGCGAAACTCACCTAAGCAATCAACCCGACCCAGATGGCAACCCCGCCACCCTCAACCTCGGCATAAACCCCACCGAATATGATGGCGTGAATTCACGCGGACGCTACCTCGAAACAGACGCCACCAGCAACCTCACCATTGACTTCGGCTTTATTCCGCCCATGAGTTTGGGCAACCGCGTCTGGTTTGATAGCGGCGCGGGTGAAACCACCTTCCGCAGCGGCTTTAACAACAGCATTCAAGACGGCACCGAACCCGGCGTTTCAGGCGTTCGTGTGGAACTGTGGTCAGATACCAATGGAACCCCCGGGCTTCAGGTTGGTGGAGCAACCCCTGATACAAATATCCGCTACGAAACAACCGATGCCAACGGATATTATCTGTTCGACCGCATCCAACCCGGTACAGATTACTACATCCACATCCCCGCCTCCAACTTTGCGGCTGGGCAGCCATTGCGAAATTACATTAGCAGCACCGATACCACGCCGCTCACCGCACCAGCCGATGACGAAGATAAAGACGATAACGGTGTGGATAATAACAACCCCGCCACAAACGGCATCAGCAGCACGGTCATCGTTATGGCGTATGGAACTGAACCTCAAACAACGCCCACAGGAGAAACCGACCTAAGTTCCAACACGACTTTATACGGAACGAATAATGTCGGGCTTTACGGGCAAACCGATACAAACAGCAACCTGACCATGGATTTCGGCTTCGTCCGCCGTCCGCGCAGTTTGGGCAACTATTTATGGTTCGATACCGGCGCAGGCACAAATACCAATAACGGCGTGTTTGATACAGCGGATGAAACTCCCGTTGCCAATGCGCTTGTCCGTTTGTATCTGGATAACAATAATGATGGCATTCCTGATGATCGCGGAACCCTTGGCGATACAACCGATGACTGGGTCGCTTGGGATGTGACCGATGCGAACGGCTATTACCTTTTCGACAACCTGCCCCCCAACCGCTACATCCTTGCCGTAGATGCCGATAACTTCGATGCAGGCGGTACATACTCTGCCCTGGTCGGATACACAAGCAGCACCGATCATGTCGATAACGCCGCGAACAATACCGACAGCCTGGATAACGGGATCGACCGCCTCAACCCCACCCCAACCGGCTCGCCATACGGGATCATTTCCACCACTGTAAACTTCTCCGGCGCAACATTGAGCGGAGTTCCCACTGGCGAAACCGGCAGCGGCGACACCACAACCACACTCGGTTTCAACCCCACCGCCGGTGATGGACCCAACTCACGCGGGCGTTACGGCGAGGCAGATAACTACAGTGACCTTACCCTCGATTTTGGCTTTGTAGAAACCTATGCGCTCGGCAACCGCGTCTGGTTCGATACCGATAACAACAGCCTCATGGATACAGGCGAAGTGGGTGTCTCTAATGTCGAAGTGGCTCTGTATCACGCGGATGCGAGCGGAAACCCCACCACGCCAGTCATCGCCAACGGCTCTCCCCGTGTTACCACCACCAACGCCAACGGCTATTACCTGTTCGATTACCTCGCCCCCGGCGATTATGTTGTGGTGATCACAGCCGCTAACTTCAACACGGGCGGGGCATTGAATGGCTATTGGTCGTCTGCTACGACCATGCAAGCTGACGGCACAACAACAGAGACCGCAGCGCCAGACCCAGACCTCGGTCCCGATGGAATCGTAGGCGGCGGGGATGACGACAAAGATTTGGACGACAATGGCACCCTGCAAACAGGTGTCACACTCCCGGGTGCGGTCATCTCATCTGCCGTAACCATTGGACCAAACGGACTCACCGAACCGACTGCCGAAACAGATTTGAACGGCGGTTCACAGGGAGACCAGCCGGATGGACGCGCCAACATGACCGTGGACTTCGGTTTCTATCGCACCGAGATCGGCAACCTTGTATTTGCGGATCTGGATAAAGACGGAACCTTCAACAACTCAGATACGCCCATTCAAGGTGTGTCTGTCAATCTGTACGCTTCCAATGCGGCAGGTACCACCACCACGTTACTTGACACAACCACCACGGATATCAACGGACATTACTCATTCATCGGGTGGCCCGCTGGTAATTACATTGTCAGTGTGGATATCTCCTCCGGTGCATCCAGTACCCGCGATGATTACGATGCGAACGATAGCGCCAGCCCCGATTGGAACACGGATGATAACGATAACGGTGTGGGTGTTGGGAATGGAGAAGTCTTCTCCAATGTTCTGACCATGACGGCAGGCGGCGGCACAAAACCAGATACATCTGCCAAGACCAACATTCAGGCGCTCAATGCCAATGGCACCACCACCGACAACACCGTCGACTTTGGTGTTGTCACCACCGTGTACGCCTTGGGCAATCGCGTCTGGTTCGACACCGACAATGATAGCGACATCACCCCGGGTGAAGTTGGGGTGAATGGTGTGTTGGTTGAATTGTATGCCGCCAGCGACCTTTCAACGGTTTTAAGTACCGATACAACCACCAATGGCGGGTATTACCTGTTCGATAACCTCGCCGCGGGTGATTATGTCGTGGCAGTTGCCGCCAGTAACTTCAACTCGGGCGGCGTGCTATACGGCTATTGGTCTTCGGCTACGAGTATGCAATCGGACGGCACAACAACAGAAACCGCAGCGCCAGACCCAGACCTCGGTCCCGATGGCGTCGCAGGCGGCGGGGATGACGACAAAGACTCGGACGATAATGGAACACTCAGCGGCGGAAGAGTCCTTTCGTTGGCGGTTACCCTGGGTCCCAATAATTCTGAACCAACCGGTGAAACAGACCTGGAAACCGGCGTTGGACAGGGCAGTAACCCCGATGCGCGCGCAAATATGACGGTTGATTTCGGCTTCTACCGCGTATCGGTTGGTGATCTGGTCTTCATAGATGTGGACAGCAGCGGCGACTATAACAGCGGTGACACGCTGTTGGCTGATGCCATTGTTCAGCTTTATGCCAGCGACGGCGTAACGGAGATCACGGTTGGCTCTGGCACGATGACCACCTTGATCGATGGAAAATACATCTTTACCGGTTTGCCGCAGGGTGATTACATCGTCAAAGTAACGCCGCCGGTTGGCTATGTCGGCACGGTGGATACATTCGACGCCGTCGATACCACCACACCAGATACCAACACCAATGATAATGACAATGGCGTTGGCGAAAATTATGGAGCCGCCTATAGCAACGCCATTCCGCTTACCGCGGGTTCTGTGGGAGCAAAGACTGAAAACACGGTCACCAATAGCAACGGCACCACCTATAACCCCACAGCAGATTTTGGCTTCCGTTCTGATAATGGAATGTCGAAGACCATCATTACCACCAGCGAGGCTCATACCACTGGCGCCGATGTGACCATCGGCGAGGTCGTTACCTACCGGATTTCCATCAGCCTGCCCCTTGGCATTGCTTTGACAGATGTTAAAGTGACCGATGTGATGGACAAGGGCTTGGCATTTGTAGATTGTTCTTCTGTGATGGTCGCTGGCGTGGATATGACGGCTTCCGTTTGTCCGGCTCCACCTCCCGCCCCGCCCGCATCCCCTGTGGTTTCAGCCGTTGTCAACGCTGGAGACAGCCCCACCAATCCCGCCAACCCTGGCAGGCAGGTGGAATTCAGCCTCGGCGATATTTCTGCACAAACCACCCCGCAGACCATCGTGATTCAATACCGCGCCGTGGTCTTGAACGTCGTTGAGAATGTCAATGATGTTACCTTGAACAACGCAGTAACATGGTCATTCACTGGCGGTTCGTTTGAAACCAGCGCACCGAATGTCAGAGTGATCGAACCGAATATGGCGATCCTCAAAACAGCCAACGTGACTCAGAATGTTCCCCTGGGAACACCGATCGAGTTCACGATTGTGATCAACCACACCAGCCCCGCAAGCCGGGCAGATGCCTTTGATGTGGTCGTTCAGGATATCATTCAGGCGGAGTTACAGTATGTTGAATGTACGGTTCAATATATTGCCGGGTTGGCTCCTGATACTCCTGCTTCAGATTACTGCAACCCCGGCTCGACTACAACAGACCTTGTTTTCAACTGGGCATCCTTCCCGCTGGGGCAGACCTCTACCATCCGCTTTACTGCTGTATTGGTGGGTACTCCGGCGACGAATGTCGCTTTTGTTGAGTGGACTTCACTGGAGATTGACCCGGATATCCTCACTGGGAATCCCATTGAGCTTTCTGCTTATAACAGCAGGTCTACTGAACGCTGGTACGATCCTCCAAGCGGCTTGGATCTTTACAGCAATTCTTCCGCTCTTACGATCAACCCGGTCAATGTAAACGACGAAGAGTCTGGTGATAAGCTGAAGAAAATGCCTGCTACCGGCTTTGCCCCCGGTAAGGTAACCCTGCTCCCAGAACAGACGGAAGCACAGGCGTATTCGCAGTTTGGTGATATTTGGCTGGAAATACCCGCCCTGAACGTGAAGGAACCCATTGTCGGTGTGCCGCAACTTAACGGCGAATGGGACGTGAAATGGCTTGAAAACAATATCGGCTGGTTGAACGGCACAGCCTTCCCCTCATGGGAAGGGAACTCCGTATTGACCGCCCATGTGACCAACGCCAGCGGGTTGGATGGTCCCTTCTCGGACCTGAAACAACTTGTGTATGGAGACCAGATCATTGTGCATATGAATGGCTCAAAATATATTTTCGAAGTGAGAAAGCAGAAACTGGTTCATCCCGATACTACGGCGTATGCGTTCGAATCTTTGAAAGACCATTCATACCTTACGTTGATCACCTGTCAGACGTATAACCCGTCCAATGATACCTACCTCTTCAGGAGACTCGTGCGCGCAGTTCTTGTACGGGTTGAAGACGAATAGCCCAACATTACCAGCAGGGGCGGCAGAAGTGCCGCCCCTGCAACTTTTTAACCGCCCCGCCTGTATTACACTCTAGCCATGAATGCACCCACCGACCGCGACCTGATCCTGCAAGCCCGTCGCGGCGACGCTGAAGCCTACGGCGACCTCGTCACCCGTCACCAGACCAGCGTGTTCAACGTCTGCTACCGCATTCTGCACAACCGCGCCGATGCCGAAGACCTCGCCCAAGAGACCTTCATCCGCGCCCTCGACCGTCTGCACACCTTCGACATCGAACGCGAATTCAGCCCATGGATTCGCCGCGTGGCAGCCAATTTGTGCCTGAATCATATTGAGGCACAGAAACCATCTGCCCCGCTCGACGAAGAACGGGACGAAGATAAAACTCAAGGTCCCAGCGAGCAGGTTGAGGTCAAAGAAAGAAGCGAGCAGATCCGCAGCGCGCTCGCGTCCCTGCCGCCGCATTATCGTATCGTCGTCGAACTGCGGCATTATCAAGAACTATCCTACGACGAGATCGCAAGCGAACTCAACATCCCCCTCAGCGACGTGAAGAGCCATCTCTTCCGCGCGCGCAAACTTCTCGCGGAGAAACTCCATGCACCTGACTAACGAGCAACTCAACGAATATTTGGATAACGCTTCCACTGAACGCGCAGAGATCGAAACGCATCTCGACTCATGTGACGAATGCGCGGCGCGACTCTCGGCACTCCAAGCCTTATTCACAGATTTGGATTCTCTGCCCGACGTGGAATTATCTACCAATCTCGCCGCTCGCTTCTCTCCCCGCCCCAGCCTGACTCCACAACTCCCACGCTGGCTCACGCTGACAGCGACTCTGCAAGCCGCTGCCGCGCTGGTTGCACTCATCGTCGCCATTCCATTCTTCTCCATCATGATTCCACAAATTGAAACGCCATCCTTCACCACCTGGCTCTTCGAGCTTCAATCTTTGTGGACTTCATGGTTAGACACACTTTCTACTTTCCAGTTACCAATTACCCAATTCCCCAACCTGCCCGCTTATCCCGTTGAACTATCCACCCTCTTCATCGCCCTCTCCATCGTGTCCATCTTTTGGATCTTTGGGAATGGGTTGTTGTTAAGAAATCATCGCCATTCGTAGGGGCGGGGCTTGTGCCACGAAGTGGTATCCCCCGCCCAATAACGTCTGCACAATGACATAGGGCGAGGAGACCTCGCCCCTACAAAACCTTTGGAGAAATCATGACCGACATCCTTCGCCTTACCCTCATCATCCTCTTGCTGACCATCACCCTCAGCGCCTACTTTCTCGTCATCGGCGCACTCTTCACCGCCCGCGTCGCCAAGACCCAAACCAGCCTAACCCTCACCCCAGGGCGCTCCTTCGGCTTGGGCATGGTCAACTTTTTCTTCTTTGGCTTGATCGCCTTTGTCATGCTCTCGCTCGCCGAGAACGCAGGCTCCTTCGTCAATGGGATACTCACCATCCCTGCCTTGCTCATCCTCGCCTTTCTCTCCGTCCTCTTGAGTGTGGGACTCACCGCCACCGTCCACCACCTCGCCGAACGTCTCTTCCCAGACATGTCCGCATGGAAGCGCAACCTCTGGAGTTCCGTCATCCTCTGCATCGCCTGCGCTCTGCCCTTTGTCGGTTGGTTCCTGCTTCTGCCCTACGTCACCTTCACTGGCATCGGTGCCACGATCTTGGGATTCTTCCAAAAAAGTTAAAGTCCAATCTCGATGGTCGAGTAGCCTGAGGCGATAGCCGAAGGCGTATCGAGACCACCGGATATTTTTGAAAAAGACGCGGCTAGCGCGTCTTTTTCTTTTCCTGCTCACTACCCACTATCCACTACTCACTATTCCCTGCAACTTTCCCCGCCCCATCCCTGTATCCCTTATATCAACCAAACGAAAGGACATACCCCATGGCTGACATCTCTGCCATCTTCTTCATCCTGCTCATTATCGGAATCGCCTTCCCCGCCATGCTCACGGCATGGTGGCTATTGTTCCCGTCTCTCATTGCTCGTGCCCATTCACGCGTGGAAAAAACGCCTTGGGGCACCTTCTGGCTGGGACTCATCCTCGTCATTGCCGTGACGATTCCCATCGTCATTCTGCTCGCGCTTCCATTTGGACCTGCCAAATTCATCGGCTGGATTCTGCTCGGCGCAGCGCTCGCCATCTCTACCATCGGTTCCGCAGGCATCGCTGCTCACCTTGGCGCGAGACTTTCCAAACACAGCAACATGACTCCATTGAACGGATTCATCCGTGGCTCGGTCATCCTAGAACTCGCCGCCTTCTTCCCCCTTATCGGCTGGCTCTTCGTGTGGATTCCCATCATCCTTGTTTCGTTTGGTGCAACTGGTTTTGCTTTACTGAATTGGACTCCACGTCAGAGAGAAGTAGACAAGGAAACAAGTACACAAGGAAACCCCAACCTCGTAACTCGTAACTTGTAACTCGTCACTTCCCACTTCCCACTTACCACTTACCACTTCCCACTTTCCACTTTCTACTGGTCACCATGCCCCTATCTCGCCGCGACTTCCTCAAACTCACCACCCTTCTCTCTGCATCTGCCGCGCTCAACGCCTGCGCCCCCGCCCTGCGACGACTGACAGACGACCTGCCATCCGTCCCGTGGAGTCCGCTCAGCGTAGCAGACTTTACCGCGCTCAACCGCATCACCTTCGGCGCGAGAGTGGAAGAACGCGCCCGCTTGGCAGAGATCGGCTTGGCAAATTACATCGAAGAACAACTTGATTATGAAGCCATCAACGACCTAACCTGCGACCTGCAACTTTCCAACTTTAAAACTCTAAAAATGGCAGCTAACGAGATTGAAGCCGTTACCAATCAACTCTTCGATGGCTATGATCGTGAACATCCCATTAATGAACTGCGTCAAGCCACCTTCCTGCGTCAACTTTACAGCAAGCGTCAACTCTACGAAGTGATGGCCGATTTCTGGAGCGACCACTTCAACATCTTCATCGAGAAAGAACCATGCTTCTATCTCAAGACCGTTGATGACCGCGACGTGATTCGCAAACACGCCCTCGGCAACTTCCGCGATCTGGTGTGGGCGTCCGCACATTCGCCCGCCATGCTCACCTATCTCGACAATCAAGCCAATGTCAAAGGTACGCCCAACGAGAACTACGCCCGCGAACTGATGGAACTTCACACACTCGGCGTGAACGGCGGCTACACTCAAAACGATGTCATGCAACTCGCGCGGTGTCTCACGGGTTGGTCGGTCAAGGAACATTTCTGGCTTGGCGATTTCGTCTTCAAGCAAGACCAACATGAATCAGGCGAGAAAAATGTTTTGGGTCTCGCGATTCAGGAATCAGGTCAGCGTGAGGCGGAGCAAGTCATCGAGCATCTCGCGTTGCATCCATCCACGGCAAAATTTATTTCAACCAAACTCGCGCGTCGCTTCATCGCCGATGAGCCGCCACAGGAAATTATCGAGAAAGCCGCGCAAACATTTCTCGCCACCAAAGGCGATATCAAATCGGTTCTGCGCGTCATCCTGCTTGAAGGTCTCGCCTTCGCGCAGCCCAAATACAAACGTCCGCTCAACTTTGTGCTCTCTGCGTTGCGTATGATCAACGTTGAAACCGATGGCGTTGCCATGCACGACCCGCTCATGCAAATGGGGCAAATGTATTTCAACTGGACGACGCCCGACGGCTACCCCGACACGAGCGACGCGTGGCAAGGCAATCTCATGCCGCGCTGGCAATTTGCTTTTGAATTAATTCGTAACGAACTTCCAAAGACGAAACACAACCTCAATGCTTTATTGGATGTCGCTTCTACAGGCAGTTTACACACTGATATTGATTCCCTCACCTCATTGCTTTTAGGCACGCCGTTAGATCGCCTCACCCGCGACGGGATGATTGATACCGTCCATTCGGCTGGCGCCACGCCTGAAGAGACTCTGCAAATCATCGCCGCAAGTTTGATTGCGTCGCCTGCATTTCAGTGGCGATGATATTTCGTCATTGCGAGGACGGTGTTCTTCCGTCCGAAGCAATCTCATGAGCTGAGTTGGAGATTGCTTCGGGCAAAGAGCAAGAGCGCCCTCGCAATGACGGGAAAAATTTTATTGGAGATCTTATGTTACAAACCTTACCCTTAATCCAACACCCACAAAAAACCTGGATGCCGCGCCTGTCTTTCGCACCCAAGAACACCGCCCCGCGCGGAGATACGCTCGTGGTCGTCTTCCTGCGCGGCGCCGCGGACGTGCTCAACATGGTCGTGCCGCATGGCGAAGAAGCCTATTATCAATTGCGCCCGACCTTGGGCATTGCAAGACCTGATGATTCGAAAAAGAAGAAAGAAGAAAGAGTTGTGGATTTGGATGGCTTCTTCGGTTTGCATCCCAATATGAGTCCGCTGCTTGATGCATGGCAGACTCAGCAACTTGCCATCATTCACGCTTGTGGCGCACCTGATGAATCGCGCAGTCACTTCAAAGCGATGGAATTGATGGAACGCGGTGTGGACGATGAACGTGGTCCCGCCTCGGGTTGGATTGGACGTCACCTCGCCACGTTGAACACCGGCAACTCGTCGCCATTGAGAGCCGTGGGCATGGGCACCCGTCCGCAGCGCAGTTTGAGCGGAAGTGTCCCCGTCTCCGCCCTGCGCTCCATCGCAGACTTCCACCTCGGCGGCGATGTACGTGCCCTGCAACAAATGCGAGCCGCGCTAAGTTACGTTTATCAAAACGATGAACTCGGTCAAGATACTTTATCCATCATGGACACCCTCCAAAAACTTGATCCATCCACTTACCACTCGCCACTTTCCACTAATTACCCCGACACCGAATTCGGTCTCGCCCTCAAACAAACCGCCATGCTCATCAAATCGGAAGTCGGTCTCGAAGTCTCTGCCATTGACCTTGGCGGCTGGGACACACACTTCACACAAGGCTCAATGACGGGTCTTATGCCAAATCTGATGAAAGACCTCGCCGAAGGTCTCGCCGCCTTCCATGCCGATATGGCAGACCACATGAGCAAACTGACCACCGTCACCATGTCTGAGTTTGGGCGGCGCGCCTACGAGAACGGAAGCCTCGGCACGGATCACGGACACGGCAGCATGATGATGGTCTTGGGCGGCAACGTGGATGGCGGCAAAGTCCACGGGCAGTGGCCCGGACTTGGTGAAGGTCAACTCATCGGTCCCGGTGACTTGGCGGTAACCACCGATTACCGCGATGTGCTCTCTGAAGTGTTGTCGAAGCGCCTGAACAACCCCGCCACCAGTGACGTCTTCCCCGAATATCAACCCGTGGTGAGGAATATTTTGACATAACAACTTTGACATGTCTGAAAAGAATCGCTTCTGTATAATTTGAAGAAAGATCAACTGAGGACATGTCATGAAAAAATATATTTTGCTTTTCGCTTTACTTCTCTCTGCCTGCAATCTGCCAGGTTCTGCTCCTGCAATAGACCCAACGACTGATGAAGCAGTTGGTGACGCCCCTCAAACCGAAGTGGTGACTCAAACGGAGAATAATCCGCCCACTAATCTGCAACCCGCCGCCCCGCTTCCTGCTGGACCGGTTCACATGGTTGCCCTCGGCGATAGCCTTACCCAAGGTGACGGCGACGACTCAGGGCGTGGATATCCCGGTCGCTTATTGGATATGATTAACAGCGTCCGCCCAGATTCGACTCTGTCTAATTTTGGTCAATCTGGCTGGAATTCAGATGCGCTTATCAATGGCGATCAGGGATTGGAGAGTCAACTCACGCGGGCGGTAGGCGAATTGCAAGATGCAACAGCGCAAGGAAAAGCAGGTTTGGCATTGGTGTGGATCGGCAGTAATGATTTATGGTATTTGTACGAGTTTGGCGGTGACATTGACGATGCCGGGGATGCTGCAGATGCTGAACATTTTGAGGCGAATATCGACACAATCCTCAGCCAACTGCGCGGAACGGGCGCTCAGGTCGTGATTGCCCTGTTAGACGATCAATCCAAACGTCCGGTTGCATTAAAGGGTGAAGCGTTTGTCGCCATTACACCAGATGAATTAAATCGCATGTCTGCTCAGGCAAGTGTATACAACCAGATCATTCTAGATAAAGCCGCCCAATACGGCGCTCTCACCGTAGACTTTTACTCAACCGATATTTTTACAAACCCCGCCACCCTGTATGATGACGGCAATCATCCCAACCAAGCTGGTTACGACATCATCGCGCAAAAATGGTTTGATGCCATTACACCTATACTACAATAAAAAAGAGGCTCATGTGAAAAGCACATGAGCCTCTTTTTACGGGCTTCCCAACTCGACCGCAAAATAATCACCATACGAACCGTTGGCATAATACGCATACCCCACACCCATCTCTGTAGACTTGGGGTTGAGTATCGCATCACGGTGGATTTGGTCGTTCATCCACCAGGTCATTGCCGCCTGCGGACCGCCGCCCCCGTAGATGATCTCTTCGTAGTAGGAAGGGGTGTAGCCCATGGTTTGAATCCGTGCGTAGGGCGAAGAACCATCTGAGCCGGTATGGCTGATGCGCCCGCTGCACGCCATACCGGCGGCGTGAGCTTGAGCGGCATTGGTTAGGATGGGGTTGATGGTCAGTTCGGGCAGACCGGCATTGGCGCGTTCCTGATTGATCGCAGAAGCGATCTGATTCACATAATCTGCATTTTGTGAATAACTGCAATTCCCGCCTGTCACCACAGATGTGGTTGGGACACTGCCTGAAGTGGTCGGTTGCGGAACCGTTCCGCCGCTCCCTACGCGTATCTTCACCCAGAATGTTTTTTCAATGCCGATGGGCACGTCTTTGCCGGTGGGGTCGTTGAGGGTAAAGTAGCCTGTGTATTCTCCGTCAGCCGAGGGGGCAGTGAGTTGGACAGAGACTTGCACCAGTTCCTTCGTCAGCGTAACAGGCACGGGCGCAGAAAGAGGCGCAGACATTTGGTCGCCCGCAGCGTATTTGAGGGTGTATCCATACCAGGGGCAACTTCCATTGTTCATGAATTCCCATGTCTTGGTGAAGGTTTCACCGGCGCGCAGAATGGTTCCATCGGGGATGGTGACATCACGAAGGAGTACGGCGCTATCGTTGCAGTTTGGGTCGATGGTGACGGCGAAGGTGGGTGTGAGGGTGATGGCGGGCGTGGCGGAGGGAGTGGGCGAAACGTAACCGGCTTTGGTGGGCGGCAGGGTGGCTGTGATGAATTCTGCCGGTGCGGGCGTTTGGGTTGGCTGCGTTTCTATAGAGATACATGCAGAAAGCACGATGGCAAGAGCGAGGATTGGGATTATCTTTTTCATGGTCAATAGGTTTGGGATCAGAACATCATCATCTGCCCGGTCTCTTTTTCAACCGGATCACTGGCGAGTTGTTCGTTGATGGTTTCGCGGGTGAGGATGGGTAGTTCGAGCAGGGTGCGCAATAGGCGGTATTTAACCAGTTTGTATTTTTTTATTCTTTGTTTCAGTTGCGGGTCGCGTTCCAATTTATAGGCGATCAATGCCGCCCGCCCGCCAGGGATGACAATGATGGTTTGTTCATTATCATGTTCGAGCGCGCGGTGGATCAATGCCGAAGCCATGATGTGAAATTTGCGGATGGGTTTATTGCCTTCCATCCAGTACATTAGTTTGCCATCGAGTTTTGCGGCGTATTCCAAACGTTTGCCGATCTCTTCCAATTGTGTGAAGATGCTTTTCATTTCTTCGCGGCGGGCAGAGGCTGCATCTTCGTTTCGCAACGTCCACGCGCCGCCGTCTTTTTCGGCGTATGAATTTAATACGGCATAGATCAAGCCTTTGGAGGGTGTCATCAGCCCTGTAAATTGGGCGTTCAATTCGTTTTCTACTTCCAAAAAAATGGTGCTGCGATTCTTCTGTAGAAAATTGACGATGGCAACTTCCACTTTGTCTGAAAGCGATTCTGCATGTGCGGGCTTTGCAAGGTTCCATGTGCCGGTTTCCACGCCCTCACCTGTTGAATGATGTGTAAACGTATGCGCACCTTTCAATGCCTGTTCCATGGCGTTGTGTGTTTTTCGCAGGGCAAAATCAAATTCTTCATTGTTCAGTTTGAGCGCATTCTTTTCGGCAAGCGCCATCAGCCCCGCCGTATGCAGGTGTAGATAAGTTGCCGGTTCGCCGCGTTCTGTAAGGTGCGTTTGCATTGCTGTGCGGATGGTTTCAACATCCAACGCGGCGGGTTTCTTTTTCTTCCCGCTCTTCAAAAGGATTTGTGCCGGGTCATGTTCGGTTCGCAGGGCAACGCTTTCCAAGTCAAACCCTGCGGTTTGTGCGGCAGTCAGCACCGAGGTCATGTAATGCGCTTCGGGCTCGGGTATCAATCCAAAGACGGGTACGCCGTCGGCTAGCAGGTCGTTCAAATGGGTGAACATGGATGAAAGCGCGGTGGCGTTCCATGCCCAATCGTAACGTCTGCGGCGCAGCGCGGTTTTGTACGGTTCCACCGCATCCCTGCCCCAGAGCCAGCCTGCCCACAACGCAGAGAGAGTCCAAAACGCCTGGTTGGGTCTGGGGATGGAGCCGATCATTGCCGCAATTGGGATTTCTTTTTTGACCTCATTCGCAAGATCTTTGAGACGACCTTCATAGATGACGATGCCGCCAGTTTCTGGAATTTTATTCGGCCACGCCTCAAGCGGGACGGGTGAGCCTGATTCGGCAAACAAGCCGATTCCACGTTCCAGCATTTCCCACAAATTGTTCTCGCGGAATTGGCTGGGTGTGCTCAACTGTTTCGGGCGCGGGCGCCCCGCCGGATGCCCCCAAAGCGTATTGCCCGCATCGAACACCAGCAGGAGTAAAGCTGTCAATGCACGCTTGCGGACGGGGGTGATGTTCATGCCGTCTAACTTGTTCAAGATCGTGCCGATCACATACAGCGGGCGGGGCAGGTAATGTTTAATGGCTTCTTCGGCATAGATACGGTCTTCGTCTTTTAGCGAGACCACCCGCTCAAACAAACGGGTGCGGTGCAGGGTATCTGTGGCTTGAATTTGAAGGGCGATATCTTTATCTTCATCGCTGGTAATGTGCTCACCCGAATCGCCGCAGTGTTTGCATGTGTATATTTTGGCGTAGGGAACCTCTTCGTTTTTGCGCCAGAGGAAGGCTTGTGCAGGAATTTGTTTTTCGCATTTTTCACATTGGGTGAAATACAGGGCTTGCAAATGTTGTTCAAGGCGTTCATCCCCTTTTTTAGTTGAGCCAAGGTCTGCAAGGGCTGCCACAAAATCGGCGCGTTGCGGCGGGTTGGCGGCAACTTCCAACAGGAAGCGCGTTACCGGGTTGTTGGCTGTGACGAGTACGCGGTATCCGCTGCGGGCAGCTTCGAGAGTCAGTTTCGGCGAGAATCCAAATGGGTCGAGCAGCCAGCTACCGGCGAAGGGTTGAGCCGAAAGCCAGCCTGAGACCACGCCATCTTCCAACGCAGGTAAAAAGCGCGCGAGGGGACCTTCGTCTGCGGGTTTGAATCCTGGAATATAGGGTTGGGGGTTCATCTCACACCAGCGCTTTGCTGATGGCTTTGTTGGGGGCTGCGTGCAGGTCTATTTCGATGGCGGAAAGCAGAATTTGAATGGCGAGGATGACGGAAAGGGTCGGCAGGATGACTGTGCCAGTGGGCGCGGCGATGCCGATGCGGGCGTACTGAATCCATTTTATGCTGCCGAAGATAAGCCCAAACAGCAAGAGCGGTATGCCGGTTAATAAGTAAATTGCCATCATGGAAAAATCGTAAAAGAAATATTTGACGATGATGCGTTTGACCAGGGTATGGGTTAGTTTATATGGGAATTCGAACAATACGCGCCGAATGGAAAGGCTGGAGATTTCGCCGCGATAGCGCGCCGGGATGGTTACATCCTGCACGCGGGCTTCGAGCAGGTATAGGCGGGCAAGCATGGAGGTTTCAAAGAAATATCCCTTATCTATTTTTTCAAAAGGTAATTGCGCCAGCACATCGGCGCGGATGGCGAAGTACCCGTTGGTTGGGTCGAAAACATTCCAATAGCCGGTGGCGGCTTTGGTGAGAAAACTCAAACCCAGGTTGCCCACCCGGCGAATGAAAGGCATTTGCCGCAGTGAATCAAAATTGCGAAAGCGGTTGCCTTTGGCGTAATCTGCATCACCATGGATGAGCGGGGCGACCAGGCTGGGGATGTATTGCGGATCCATCTGTCCGTCGCTATCGAGCTTTATTACAATTTCAATGCCAAGTTCGAGCGCTTTTTTGAACCCTGTTACCATGGCGCCACCCACACCTTGATTTTTTTCATGGCAGATCAAGTGAATGCGGGCATCTTGCTCTGCGGCGGCTCTTACCCGTGCCGCGCTTGCATCGGGTGAGGCATCATCCACCACAATGATATGCCGGATAAATTTCGGAATGCCCGCAAGCACGGCTTGAATCTCATCTTCTGCGCGGTATGCAGGGATGACAACGGCAATATTAAACCTTGAAAAATCCATATTCAAAATTGTAATCGAAAAGGTGTTAGAATCTTTTTTCAGGAGATTTTTTATGCCTTCCGCGGAACGCATTCTCATTGTTGAAAGTGACCCAGATATTGCAGATTTGATCGGACGTCAGGCGCTCCGTCCGCTTGGATACCAGGTGGCGGTTTCGCAAGACGCCGGTTCTGCGATTAAGCTCGCGGTTCAGACTCCGCCAGACCTGATTCTTGCAAATTTGAATCTCCCCGGCTTGAGCGGAAAAGACCTTCTGGCTGCGCTTCAATCTCAGGGTATTAAAGCGCCTGTGATCGTCATCGCAGAAAAAGGGCAGGAGCATGATGCCATTCAAGCCTTCCGTCTGGGTGCCATGGATGTGATGTTCTGGCCCCTGCGCGATGCTGAGGTGGTATCCATTGTTGAACGCGCCTTGCGTCAGACGCAGGAATCACGCGAGCGCCAGAAATTAGACCGCCAGTTAAAATCAACGAACGATGAATTAAAGACGCGCCTCCGCGATATGACCACCATCCTCTCCGTGGCAAAAGCGGTCACCTCCATGACCGACCAACGGACGTTGTTTGACCGTATTTTGGAAAGCGCCTTACAGGTCGGCGATGCAGATATGTGCTGGCTGACCCTCCGCGAAGATAAAGGCAGCCAATATGTAGTACGCGCCCAGCATGGGCTGCCCGATGCCTGGGCAAAAAAAATGAATCAAACTCTCGATGACGGCATCAGTTCATTGGTTTCGCTTTCAGGCGAAAGCCTGCACATGAACGGCGTGCCCTTGCAAAAATTCAAGATCGCTTCACTTGGCAAATCGGCTTGTGTTGTACCCATCAAGGTCAAGAGTGATGTGATCGGTTTGTTGAATGTGGTGAGGAAGGCAGATAAGGAATTCTCGCGCGATTCACAGACCATGCTTGAAGCCATGGCAGATTACATTTCGATCTCACTGGTCAATGCAAGATTGTTCCGCGCCATTGAGCAAACCGCCGACGCCGCCCGTGCTGGAGAGAAAAATCGTCACGCATCTCTGGCGGCATTGCGTCAGAACATTCGCAAAGAAGTGGAAGCTGCGAGCTACCCGCTAAACCTGCTAATGACCGAAATGCCCGGCTCCTTGAATGTGGATCAAAAGAAAGCGCTCGAAACAGTGAAGACCTCCCTGATAAAGCTTGTCCACGCATCGGAAAATACGGTCACTTCACCTAGATAAGCTCAAAATTCATGCCAAAAAAAGATCTGATATTACTTGCCCTTGAAACTTCCCCCACTCTGGATTTAATGATGCGGGTTTTGCGCGCTTCGGGTTTTGAAGTGGCTGTTGCACATAACCGCGAAAGTATGGATAAATCCATTCAAGAGGCGTTTCCCGCCTTGATCGTCGTGGGTGAACAGTTTGAAGGCGGTGATGTTTTTACCATTGCGGCAGATGTGCTGGACCGCTTTCCTACAATTCCCATCGTTTTATATTCCAGCCAGGAAACCCCACAACTGGCGATGAGCGCCATTCAAGCAGGCATGAGCGGCTATTTACACGCCCCTCTTAGAACGGATGATATTGTTAATGAGATCAAGCGCAGCATGATCCGCGCTGGAAAACTGGGCGACTGGCTTCGCCGTGAGGTGAAACGCACCACGGCTTCACTGGAGCAAAAGGCAAAGATATCTGAAGCAGAACGCAGCAAGTTGGAGGCGATCATCTCCAATATTCAAGATGGCGTGCTTGTCATGGATGAGAAGCGCAATATCCTGTTTGCCAACCAGACGATCCATGAAATATTTGGGCTGAGTGAATTCCCGATCGAGGGAAAACACGTCCATGATGTGATCTCCAACGCAGATTTAAACGCCCTGATCGACCGCGCCCGTGATGGTGTATTGAAATACCATGAAGTTAATTTTGACGATGGACGCGTATTCAATGCACAGTATGCTCCCATTCCACGCATTGGCAGTGCCGTAACCATGCAGGATATTTCCTACATTAAGGAAATAGACCGACTTAAGAATGATTTTGTGCATACCGTTTCTCACGACCTGCGCTCACCGTTGACCTCTGTATTGGGGTACATGGAGTTGATCGAGCGCGTGGGAACCTTGAACGAATCGCAGCAGGAATTTCTTAAAAGGCTTCAAGCCAGTGTTCACCACATGACCAACCTGGTGAACGAACTGCTAGACCTTGGGCGTTTGGAATCAGGCTTTGATACCCGCCGCGAGTCAGTGCATTTGCAAAATGTACTTGAATATTCACTGGCAGTCTTCGATACCCAGATCAAAAATAAAAATATTCAGATACAAACCGAAATTTCAGGCAGCCTGAAACCCTTGCGGGCAAACCCCATTCGTATTCGGCAGATGATCGATAACCTGCTCGGAAACGCCATTAAATACACACCCGAGGGCGGCATTGTCAAAGTTGGTATGGCAATGCAAGAAAACCAACTGGTTCTACGAATTCAGGACAGCGGACCGGGGATTCCGGCAGATGAACAAAGCCGGGTCTTTGAAAAATTCTTCCGTGCTTCAAATCGCCCCGAAGGTGTTGAAGGGTCTGGGCTGGGATTGGCAATTGTCAAATCAGTGGTGGATAGCCACCAGGGCAGGGTGTGGGTTGAATCCAAACTGGGCTTTGGTTCTGCCTTTGTTGTATTACTGCCCACTTCTGTAGTTTAATTTTCCCCAATTAATAAGAATTAAAATGTTGATGCCGGGCAAAACCCGGCATCAACTTTCGCCAAAGGAGGAGACGATCTTTTAGAGGTGTCTGCAACGGTCTCCGTTGATGATGTTAAATCATTGCCCCGTTTTTCGGTATCGTAATTTGTCACAAATTACAGATGATGAATCACATAAAAAATTACATACTCTTAAGAAATTCGCGTACCTCTTTTAGCGCCTCTTCCAATACATTATACGTTTTCATCGAAACCGCCGGGTTGCCTGTGATCATTTTTGAAACCCGCCTGTCCTTTCCAGCAAGGCATAAAACAGGCTTTCCTAATTGCAACGCATACCCGATCTCATACCCTACACCATGTGAGGGGACCCCCACCTCGGCGATCAACGCATCACACTCACGAATCCACTTTACATCCCGTTCATACACATCATGTGCAGAAAGTAAACGCTCACCTTCCATGGATTCAGACTGGGCAAGGTGTGATGTTGGGATGATGTGCCCATCCGATTCAAGTGCGGCGACAAAATCACGGTAGAACGATTCAAGCTCACGCCCGCCTGTGATGGAACATGCAAAATAAATATTCATTTCTTGGGAAGTTTGGAAAGAATGGATATATCACGCCGGTGCGCAGGCGCAGCGATCTCGCCGCCGTGGCGCAGGCTGTCCATTTCGGCGCTGAAACGCATCCAATCTTCAACAAGGATCACAATATGCGGAGACTTATCCTTGAAGAAAAGCGGAGAAAGAAACAACCGCAGCGAAGATTGCTTCATGGGCATTGCCTTCACTTCGATCACAATGGCAGTCATTCTTGCCAGCGGCTCCACCACCTCTGCCAACGCCTTGCCAATCGTTTTTGGCGGGAAGAGCGACCCCATATTTGCCGTGGTGGTGCGCGTAAAACGTTTGTATGAGATATTAAAACGCAGGAGCGGGGTCACAATGCGTACATGATCGGTGAAGGGTTGAATGTAGGCGCTCTTACGAAGAGCAAATATGATAAGACCAATAAAAACAAAACCGACACCCAGTCCGCCAAAGATCAGCCAGCGCCAGCTTTCAAACCCCCAGCTTCTTAATATCCAAGCCAGCCCGATCATTGCCAACCCAAGCGTGAATACCGCCGTCCACCATCGGCTGAGCATGGTGGTGAAAATGACAAGTGGATATTTTCGTCCGCCTTTTTTGACAGCCATACTTCTAATCATCCTCGTCCATGGTGGGGATCGTTTCGGCTCCATCTGGACCTTGAGCCGGGTCGCTGCCCATTTGGTTGAGCAGCCGCCCGATGGCTTGTTCCAGATGACCACCGCGCAGACTAAAGGTGATATCGCCGCGCGTCTTTTCGATGATGCCGCGTGCCAGGTCGGTTTGGCGGCGCAGACCGTTGGTGATGGCGTCGGGGTAATCCATGGTGACGAGAATGGAGTAGATCTCATCCATAATACCGAGCAGACGTTCAGCTTCTGTCGAGTAGCCGTGGCGCAGAATATCGAGGGTGCGGCGACGTAGTTCGCCGACCACTTCTGCCAATCCGTTGAGATAGGTTGCGGGTTCAACGGACAGCTCTTCGGGAGTCGGAAGCGGTTGGCTTTTGATCAGCGCACAGGTGACATTGGCTTCTACAAATTCCTTGAGCGCGTCCTGGGTGTATCCGGCATGAAAGAGATCGGGGTGGTTTGCAAGTGCGGTTCGCAGGGTTTCTGCGAGGGCGCGGGCTTCGAGTAGTTGCGCCTGCATGGTTTCAAGGTCATCGCGGTGTACAGCGCGGATGGCGAGCGAGCAGGCGCGGGTAAGTTGGCGAGCCTGGGTTAATGCCTGGTCGCGTGCGGCGGTGCGCAGGTCGAAACTCTTTCGGATGTGGTCGGCGATTGTTTCCAGTTTGTGCATGGTTATTCTTTGGGTGGTTCGGGCGGTTGTTGAAACGGGCGGAAGAGATTATCTGCCAGTGATGAATTGACCGGTACATGAATTTCACCGTAGGCTGCCTCGTACCGAGAGATGTTTTCGGCAAGCGCTTTGAGTAGTAGTTTGGCGCTTAGCGGGGTCATGACCACACGTGAGCGGATTTTTGCGCGTACCTCGCCAGGGAGCAGGTGGGCAAAATCTATAACGATATCAGAGGGAGAATGAGCGATACGGGCGAGGTTGACGTATGTGGGTTCCAAGCCTGCGGGGACTTCAAGAATGGGTCCGGTGGGTTTGTTTGGTGGGATTGGGGGAGTTGTCATGATTTTTTATTGAGCCCCTAAAGGTTTTTATAAACCTTTAGGGGCTGTTGATTTGTTAGAACGGAATATCATCTTCCGGGGGCATTTCGACCATATCCATGCCGCCTCCGCCTGCCATGGGACCGCTATCCGCTTCACCGCGAGAGGAGAGGAAGCGAACCGTGGCGGCTGTCACTTCAAATGAAGAGCCTGCGGAGCCGTCTCCACGGGTGAAGATGCGCGGACCGCCGGTGGTTTTATCGGGCGTGAGGCGACCTTCCACCAGAACTTTGGAACCTTTCTTGAGATATTGGTTGCAAACTTCTGCGGTTTTGCCCCAGGCTGAAACGCGGAACCAGACGGTTTCTTTTACTTGTTCGCCATTGCCTGCGGTGTATTGGCGGCTGGTTGCCACAGAAAAGGACGTGACTGCCTGCCCGGATGGGGTGTAGCGCATTTCCGGGTCTTTGCCTAAATTGCCGACGATGATAAGGGTGTGGTACATGGGGAGTTTCTCCTGAGTTTGAGGTACCCGCCGAAAGACGACGGGGAAATATATGTGAACTTGTCCATTTTACACCCGCAACGAGTTGTAAGAAAGGAATTTAAGAGATAGTCTGTATCACACAAAAGAGGAGAGAGATATGTCTGAAAATACACCCAAACGGTACCACCCTGTTCATGTTGTCATTCATTGGCTGATGGCGTTGCTTATTGTTATGATGCTCGGCGTTGGAAAGACCGTAATGCCCGGCATAGACCCAACCGACCCGCAAAAGCCGATGATGCTGCAAAGCCATGCATTCATTGGTATGACGATCGGTGTCCTGTTACTTGTGCGCATTGTCATGCTCTTCGCCGCGAAGCGCCCCGCTCCGGCAGATGCCGGAAACGCCGCGTTGAACTTCATCGGGCGCGCTGTGCATATCCTTTTATATGTGTTAATGCTGGGAATGGTTGCAAGCGGTTTGGGGTTGTTCCAAATGGCGAACCTGCCTGCCGTCTTTAGTGGAGCTGCACCCTACCCTGCCAACTTCTTTGAGTATCTCCCTCGCGTCGGGCATGGATTATTCTCCTGGCTGCTGCTTGGGCTGGTCGCCTTGCATGTTGGTGCAGCCTTGTTCCATCAGTTTATCAAGAAGGATAACTTGCTTGCACGGATGTGGTTCGGGAAATAGAATACAATGGACTTCCGAAGTTGAAACTTCGGAAGTTTTCTTTTGGAGGCTGCCATGACTGTAAAACATTCAACCGAGGTCGAAGCAAAAAATGTTGCTGCCGGTAAAGATACGACCATTCAGGTATTGATCTCTTCTCAAGAGGGACCAAATTTTGCGTTGCGGAAGTTCGCAATGAAGCCTGGAGGTGGAATGCCTCGTCATACCAATGAAGTGGAACATGAACAGTATGTTCTACGGGGTGAAGCTACCATCACCATTGGCGATGAGACACATCAAGTTCGGGCTGGTGACGCCGTTTACATTCCGGCGGGGGCGATTCATTCGTATGAGAATACGGGTAGTGAACCGTTCGAGTTTTTGTGTATTGTGCCGAATAAGGAAGATGTGATCAAGATTGTGGAAGAAGGTTGCTGAAATAAAAAGGGCGGAAGTCGTTGAGACTTCTGCCCTTTTTGTTTAAAGAGGGGTCTTCATGGGAATGCCTGCCTTGCGCGGATATTTTGGCGGCGTGGCGGCGACCTTATCTGCGATCACCAGGTGGCGTATATCTGCAACGCCGGGTAATTCGACGGGGATCAACTGCCTGAGTTTTCCACCCAGTAATTTCATTGCCTTTTCCGCCGACTGTGCCTCGGCGGGACCCGTCTCGCCTTTTTGGGCGAGCATTGTTCCGCCCAGTTTCACCAGAGGCAGCAGGTACTCGCTCAGGATATTGAGTTGCGCCACAGCGCGAGCCACTGCCCAGTCGTAGCTTTCACGGTGTGCGGGGTTTTGTCCAATATCTTCGGCGCGTGAGTGGATCACTTCAATGTCGTCCAGTTCGAGGGTTTGGACCACATGCTGGCAAAACTTGACCTTTTTGCCGACCGATTCAACCAGCGTGACATGCATCATCGGATAGATGATCTTTAGCGGAATGCCGGGGAAACCCGCGCCCGTACCCACATCAATGAGGCGGCGCGGCGGGGTGGCTTTCCACGCGAGAACACAGGAATACGAATCCAAAAAGTGTTTGGTACGTATGGACTCAACATCCCGAATGGCGGTGAGGTTGAACTTTTGATTCCATTCCATCAATTCCTTTTCATACCGGCTGAGCGCCGCCATTTGACGTGCAGTTAGGTGAACGTTGAAAAGGTTCTGTGCATCTTGAATTAATGAGTCCATGAGAGAAGATTATACCCATGCCGTTCCATAAAAAAAAGAGGACGGCATCCATGCCGTCCTCTCATTATTTGTTGCCGGTTACTTTTTTGGTTCCTCTTCTTTTTTGCTTTCAGCAGCTTTGGGTTTCTTGTTGCCGCGCAACTTGCGGAAGACCCAACGCAGTCCAATGAAACCGAAGTAGAGTGGAATGCCGATGGTGATAAGCACGGGCAGGGTAAAGACGATGAATCGGATCATAAAGTCTACAAAGTTTTTCCAGAAATCAAGCAGGTCCTGGATCGCTTCGAGCGCCACACCCTTCGGTTCCCATTTGCCGATCGTTACCGGCTGAATGGTCTCTTCTGCGATCAGACGGATGTTGATGGAAGAAAGCGCGGCGGCTTCTTCATAGTACTTGATCTGACCTTGCAAGACCTCGATCTGTTCGCGGTAGTACATTAATTGGTTGAAGATGTTTACAACCTCATCCGTGTCTTGTGCGCTCTCCATTAACTCGGTCAGTTCTTTTTCAGCGGCTTGATAAGTTTTGAGCCGTGATTTCAAGTCCACGTATTCGGCGGTGACATCTGTACCGGAGCGGGTTTCACTGCGTATTTCAACGGTGTCTTTCTTGATCAGGTCAAGGGCTTCGTCCAGTTTTTCGGCGGGTACGCGCACATTGATACTGGCTTCGGGAACCTGTACATAATTGCTGGTGTAGCTCTGGTACAGGTTGGAAGATACAACAAAGCCGCCCATTTCCTCTGCCATACCGCCGATATCTTCCATACGTAGTTCCACATCCGAAACGACGACCGTGATATCTGCGTTTTGGATGACGAGGCGTTGTACCTGAGTCGCGTCTACACCCCCACCACCATTGCCAGCGCGTGCAGCTTCCTCTGAATACTCAACTGTATCTCCAAGATACAATTCTTCAGATGCCGGGGCGGCGCCATATTCTGCTGGAGCGGCAGGCGCTTCCATGGCGTATTCCGGCGCGGCTCCGGCTCCACAGGCTCCTACAATGACAGCGGTGATCAAAATAAGACTATACGGTAACAGGCGTTTCATTTCTCATTCTCCTTTTCCTTTGGTGATTTCTCTTCCAAAAGGACGATGGAATCGAACTATTTGTTCCTTACTATTTTACAACTTCTGACAAAGAAAAAGCCCTCTCTGGCAGTTGAGAGGACTTTTGTGGGATATTACCAGCCTTCGGCGATTCGTATGGCGTGTTTTTCCGGTAATTTCGCCGCCCGGATGCGTTCCTGTACTTCGGGGATATTATAAGTAACCCGTTTGGGCGTCCATGTTCTTGCTTCGGTATCGTAAATGGCGTAGGAGGCGCGCGGGTCGCGGTCTCGCGGCTGACCAACCGACCCCGGGTTTAAGATCATTTTTGGGCGAAGTTGAACGATAGTATCGGGTTGGGTTGGAGAAACCAGGATACGCGTCTGTTCTTCATCGCGGATGAACATGCTTGGCAGGTGGGTATGTCCCACAAAGCACCAGGGGGTGTCAAAATAATCAAAATTCAAACTGGCAGTCATGGCGTTCAAAATATATTCCCACACCGGGTCGCGTGGAGAGCCGTGAACGATGGATGCCTCGCCGCGCACCTTCACATTCGATGGCAGTGATTTTATGAAATCCATATTGCTGGCAGAAAGAACCTGTTCGTGATAAATCAACGAGCGTTTGGCTTCCCCATTAAAAGTATCAAGCGACATTTTTCCGATGACGCCCACATCATGGTTGCCCATCAGGCAAGTCAGGTTTTTGATCTCGCGTATTTCCTCCACTACCGCGTTGGGATCGGGTCCGTAGCCTACCAGATCGCCGAGACACCAGGTTTCATCCACAGCCCCGGCATCTTTTAATACCGCTTCGAGCGCAGTATAGTTCGCATGAATATCAGACATGACCAAAATTCGCATATTACTCCAGCAATCGTGCAACGTGTTCGATGATTTTTTCAGCCGCATCATGTTTACTCATGAGCGGTAAAGTTTCCGGCGTTCCGGTTGCAAATAACAACGTGATGCGATTGGTTTCAACAGCAAACCCGGCATCATTCGCAGAGATGTCATTCGCGGCGATAAAGTCTAAGCCCTTGGATTTCAGCTTTTCGGATGCATTCGCCAACAGGTCACGACTCTCCGCCGCAAACCCTACCGTGACGTTGAAACGCTTCTTTCCTTCATTTGGGCTTGACAGCGCTTTCAGAATATCGGGCGCCGCCTCAAGCTGGATCTGGGGAATGCCGTCTCGTTTTTTGAGTTTATCTTTTGCCACATGCACCGGTCGGAAGTCCGCGCCCGCCGCCGCCATAATGAGCGCATCGGCTGTTTCATTGAGCAGGGCGTCGAGCATATCCTGCACGCTTTTCACGCGGATAACTTCCGCACCGACTGGAGGCGTGAGCGCTGTTGGCGTGGTGATGAGAGTGACTTTTGCACCAGCGTCCAATGCGGCTTGAGCAAGGGCATAGCCCTGCTTGCCAGATGAATGATTGGTAATGACGCGCACCGGGTCTATGGCTTCCTGTGTCCCACCGGCGGTGACGATGATTTTTTTGCCCGCTAGTATGCCCTTCTTGCCGAGCGCGATTCGAATATGCCCAAGGATTTCGATTGGCTCAAGCATACGTCCCACGCCTTTCAAGCCTGAAGCGAGGTGCCCGGCTGCGGGTCCAGCGACCAGCACTGAGCGAGTCTGAAGCGTTTGGAGATTCGCTTGCGTGGCGGGGTGGTAGAACATCCCGCCATCCATGGCAGGCGCAATTAATATCGGGCAGGTTGCGGCAAGGGCGGTGACGGTTAATAAATTATCTGCCATGCCGTGCGCAAGTTTTGCCATGGTGTCGGCGGTGCAGGGCGCAATGACAAGCAGGTCGGCGGTTTTGCCGAGGTTGACATGCAGCACATGAGCTTCGTCGCCCCACAGGTCTTTGTCGGTGTAGGCTTTGCGTCCGGTGACAGATTGATAGGTAAGCGGGGTAACGAATTTTTCTGCAGCGTTGGTCAAGATCACATCCACCTGTGCGCCCGCCTGCGTGAGTTTGGATGCCAGATCTGCCGCTTTATACGCCGCAATAGAGCCTGTGACGCCAAGCAGGATATGTTTGCCAGAAAGAATGGACATACGCGGTGATTATACTGCTTTGGCAGACGATGAACGATGGGCAACAGGTTTTTAAT
>JACKAW010000010.1 GCA_020634885.1 Anaerolineales bacterium | reverse complement strand
CTCACCGAACAGGAGATCACATCCTGGCTTGCTTTGGAAATGAAAAACAGCCCAGACCTGCCTTTGAGCGATGTGCAAGTTTATCTGCGCGATGGCAGTGTACAAGTGTGGGGTATGGTGGCGGGAAGTGAAAATTCCACTTCGGTCTTGCTTGTGGGTGAGTTGATGGTGAACGAGAGCCAACAACCAACCCTCAAATTAGAATCGGCGCAGATTGGGCAGCAGGTGATTCCGAATATTTTGATCGCTCAAATAGAAACCTGGTTGAATCAGGCTTTGACAGATGCCATCAACACAAATACCCCCGGGCTGAAGCTGGTCAGCGCCAAGGTGACGAGTGGTCTCGTGACCGTTTCAGGGACGAGATAAAAGTTTGGGTTGAGCAAGCAGTTCAAAAGTCCGCTTTTTGAGGCGGGCTTTTTTGTAATCCTTTGTTAAGGATTTTTTGGCTTCACACCGCGTCTTATCCATAGAAAAAAGGAGAAATTATTATGAACACAAATTTTGAAACCGTTACGCTGGCGGGGGGATGTTTCTGGTGTTTGGAAGCTGTTTATGATGAAGTGAAAGGTGTTTTGTCTGTTGAGTCAGGCTACGCCAATGGACATGTGAAGAACCCGAGTTATCGCGCGGTTTGCAATGGGGATACGGGTCATGCTGAAGTAGTGCAGATCAAATTCGACCCTTCTGTCATTACGTTCCGTGACCTGCTCAATATCTTCTTTGTGATCCACGACCCAACTACATTGAACCGTCAGGGCGCGGATGCGGGCACGCAGTATCGTTCAGGCATTTACTATCACACGCCGCAGCAAAAAGAAATTGCCGAACAGACCATTCGCGAGTTGGAAGCACAGAAAGTTTGGGGTAACCCCATCGTCACCGAAGTGGAACCGATCAAGGATTTCTATATCGCTGAGGATTATCATCAGGAATATTTTGCGAACAACCCGAACCAGCCGTACTGCATGGCGGTCGTCGCGCCGAAGGTCAGTAAGTTCCGCAAGCACTTTTTGGAGTTGTGGAAGAAGCAGGCAGTGTAAATAAAAAGGTGACAGTCGCTTTCAAAGTGACTGTCACCTAAAAAATGAAAAAAATAGTTTGTTATACTTTCCAAACTTATGACCGAGAGCAAGACACCCAATTTTTACATCCGCGACCTGCCCATTTATGGCGATACGATTCTCGCGCCCATGGACGGATATTCAGACTGGCCGTTTCGATCCATTTGCCGTGAACTCGGTTCCGCCATGAGCTACACCGAGTTCATCAAGGTCGAGAAGATCCTGAGCAAATCGAAACAGCCCGCCAAGCGAATGTATTTCACCGAACCGGAGCGCCCCATTACCTTCCAAGTCTACGGTGATGACCCTGACCTGATTTTACAAGCCGCGCTGAAAATTCAAGAGAACAACCCCGATGTGATCGACCTCAACATGGGCTGCCCTGCCAAAACCATTGCAGAGCGCGGCGCAGGCGTAGGCATGATGCCCACTCCGCTTAAGATCGCACGCACCTTTCGCAAACTAGTTAAGCATCTGCGTGTGCCGGTGACGGGGAAAATTCGCCTTGGATGGGATCGCAACAAGAATTACAAACTGATCGCCCGCATTGTTGAAGAAGAAGGCGGCTCACTTATTGCTGTGCATGGAAGAACCAAAGAACAGCGTTACGCAGGCAACGCCGATTGGGACGCCATTGCCGAAGTGAAATCTTTAGTAAAGATTCCGGTCATCGGCAGCGGTGATGTGAAAACTGTCGCCGATATTGACCGCATGAAAGCGCACACCAATGTCGATGCGGTGATGATCGGACGCGGCGCCATTCCCAACCCGTGGATCTTTGCCCGCCTCGACCGTGAGCAAGTGCCGCCAGAGATGGTCAAAGAAACCATCCGCAAACACCTTGCCCGCAGCGTGGAATTCTATGGCGATGAAGACGGCTCGCGTCTCTTCCGCAAGAACGCGGTTCAATATGTGATGATGAATCACCTCACCCGCGATGAACGCAAAGAGATTCTTAAATCGCGCCCCTCTGCTGAATTTTTGGAATTACTCGAAAAAATTTACGACTCACCCATTATGCAAGCCTGACATATAATCAAACCATGATCCTCGACCTTCCCCTCATTCTCGAAACCCGCCGCAACCACGCCCTCGAACACGCCACCATCCATTTGCTTGCGCCGCGCAACCCCGGCAAACGCATGGCGGGTCATTCCAACCCGACCGGCTTTTTTCTACTCGGCGACTTGACCGCCGAACAAATTTGGGAATCAGCGCGGGAAGCCCACACAAGACTCAACGCCGGCGAAAGCGGATTGGCAGTCCACCCGGGCTGCGGCACCAACATGGCGACCACTGCGCTTCTTTCTGGAACGTTAGCCTGGTTGCCGCTGCGGGGAACGAAGTCTACGCTGTGGCGTCTCATGCTCGCTCCGTTGGCATTGCTGTTTGCCATCCTCGGCTACCAACTCAGCAAACCGCTCGGACCGTGGCTGCAAAAATACGTCACCACCGAAGCGAATTTGGGAAACCTGCAAATCGTGGATGTTGTGCCCGTCCGCAAAGGCGTGCATCGGGTCATTACAAAGTAATTTATACGTAGGGGCGAGGTCTCCTCGCCCTTTACGCTTGGGCGGCGAGACGCCGCCCCTACATACACCTTATGCCAACCATCTTCCTCCTCTACGGTAACGACGAATTTGCCATCACCCGCAAGCTCAAAGATTTTGAGTCTGACTTCAGCGACCCGACCACTGCCGATATGAACACCACCCGCCTCGAAGCACGGACAATGAGCGAGAACGACCTCAACAACGCGGTCAATGCCATGCCGTTCCTCGCGCCGAAAAGATTGGTCTTCATTGCCTATCCGTCTGCAAAATTCAACAAGCCTGATACCCGCAAAAAATTTCAAGAGTTTTTAGAAAAAGCGCCCGACACGGCTAAAGTCGTTTTGTATGACACGGTAGAAAAACCCAAAGACGCAGAAAAACACTGGCTGGTGAAATGGGGGGAGAAGCACAAACCGCAGGTCAGGTTGCAAGCTTTCTTTCTGCCGCAACAACGCGACATGCCCGGCTGGATCATCAACGAAGCCAAGAATCAAGGCGGACAGATCGAACCCGCCGCCGCCGCCAAACTCGCCGAAATGTCTGGCGTGGATACTCGTCAGGCGGGCATGGAAATCTCAAAGTTGCTGGCATATGTCAACTGGGAGCGACCCGTGCGCGGGTCGGATGTGGAGGCGGTTTGTATCGTCACATCTCAGCAAAGCGTGTTTGACTTTGTCGATGCCTTATCACAAGGAAATGCCCAAAGGGCGCAAAAACTTTTGCATCGGCTTTTGGAAAATGAAGAGGCTTTCTCGTTGTGGGGCATGGTGGTGCGTCAATTCCGCTTGTTGATTCAAGCGCGTGAGATCTTGGATGGGCGCGGTAATAAAGACGATGTCGCGCGGGCGTTGTCTGTTCATCCCTTTGTGGCAGAAAAAACCAGCGGACAAGCGAACCGTTTTTCGATGGAAGCGCTTGAGGGCATTTACCATCGTTTGCTGCAAATTGACGAACAGGTAAAAACAAGCCAGATCACATTGGACCTGGCACTGGATACGTTAGTCGTTGAACTGGCGCGTTAAACTTTTTTCCAATCCCCTTCTGCTGGATACACTGCAATAAACTCATGCCCTTCGCCTTTGCGCGCTTGCGTAGCGAGATATACGTCTTTCCATTTCAAGAAGTGTTCGGTTTCAAGATGGGCGTCGCGTGCTGCAAGGTCTTGATAAATCTCAAAGAGACTGAAGTGGGTGGGGTCTGCCGCGTCTTGAAAGAATTCAAAACGTAACACGCCAGGTTCAAGGCGGGTCTTTTGCGCGTTCTCCAATGTGACGGCTTTGTAGGCTTCTACGCCTTCTGGTTTGATGTAATGATGAACTTGAAAGATGTACATGAGTTGCCTCCGTTTGGTAAAAATTTACTCGAAGCGGAGGCGTTTTAATTATGCAATTCCATTGCAAGAACAGGTACTGCTAGATGTAGAAAGTGAAAAGTGGGAAAATGACTTTTCTACTTTCCACTGTTTTTTCAAAACAAAGTCTGCTGTTGCGGAATGTCACTTTCATCCCGTCCGCTCCAACTGAACTTTTTCAAGTCCACGCGGTCTTTGGTATCGAAGATGACTCCTTCCGCTTCAAGCAGTGGACGTTGTCTCTCTGCGCCCGGGCGTTCGCTGATCTTGCCCTGCGAGTTGATCACGCGCTGCCACGGCACATCATCGGGGCAATTCGCCATCGCGCCGCCCACCCAACGCGGACCAAACGCCACGTACGCTTCAAGTTCCACGCCATTGGGCGGTGGAATCATTTTGGCGATCTGCCCATAGGTGGCGACTTTTCCGCGCGGGATCATTCTGGCAATCGCCCAGACTTGTTCGTAAAAGGCTTGCGGGTTAGGGGGAGAGGAGAAGGACATGGGGATTTTTGAATGATGAATGATGAATGATGAATGATGAATGATGAATGATGAATTTAGACGATAGGTCATTGACCAATATTACAGTCATCCATAGTCCGTGGACTATCGTCTATCGTCCACATTACTTTCCATCCCAGCCATATTTGCGCATGTCAATGCGCCCTCTGGGATTGAATGGGACGCCTTCATCATACAGCATGAGTTGGTGACGTTTCGCCTCTACCCCGTCCCGTTCTGTGATCTGCCCCTTTGAGTTGACCACACGCTGCCACGGAATCTCATTCGGGCTGGCGGCGACGGCGTTGCTGACCCACAATGCACCAAACTCAGTGTAGGTGGTTTCATCCACACCGGCGGGCGGGCGCAGCATTTTGGCGATCTGCCCATACGAAGCGACTTTTCCGCGTGGAATGCGGGCGACGATGTTCCATACTTGGGTGTAAAACGCTTGTGGGTCTGGGAGGGTTGGGAGTTCGGGCATGAGGTAGGGTGTCCTTGTGGAAAGTAGAAAGTGGGAAGTTCTTAACGCCTGGCTAGATATTTATAGAAAAATGTTTGCCGTACATTGGCGATGAAGTTCTGTGAAAGTTCATCGGTCATGAATTTTAACGTGGGCAGGGCATCGGCGGAGAGAGTGCCGGGGTGTTCTTCTTCGGGAATGCCAGGTTGGGCAAGTTTTGTGATCGGGTCAGTGGAGAAATCACAGGCGGCACAGGAATCTTGCAGGAAGTAATAATCGTAGGTGCGGTAGAGGGAGCGGTTGATTTCGTAAAGAGGGGTGAAAGAGCCTATGAGCAGTAAACCGTAAACAGTGACCCGTAAAAGGCGTGGAGTGGATTTGTTGAAGATGGTTTCGCCGGTCAGCAACATGAGATAAAACAGCGGAGCAATAGAGGCACGCATGACGAAGTCACGGCCACTGCCGAGTTGGATGAAGGGGATGAGAGCGAGGAGAACGCCGGTGATGATCCAACGCGGGTCTTTGTATCTGGACGGAGCAAGGACGAGCCAGAGAATGCCGCCTTCGAGTAGGAAGAAGGCGAGGAATTTATCGAAGGGCAGGGATTGGAATCCACGTTGTTGGGCGGCGGTGTTGGCGGTGAAGAAGAAAGCGGAAAGAAGAAAGATGATGAGAGTGGAGAGGAGTTGTTCCCAGCGAAGATTTTTGAATGGAGATTTGAAGTCGGTTTGTTTGACGAGTTCGATGAGGATGTAGGGGAGAAGTCCTACCGAGGCGAGGGGCGCGAAGAAGAAGCAGAGAGAGAAGAGGAATAGTTTATTGGTAATTGGTAATTGGTAATTGGCTGATTGACGTTCATCCGTAAGCATAGCAATACATAGCCAGGCAGGAATCGCCTGATTGAAAACCCAAAACAATTGCGTGGTGAACGAGGAATATTGCAAATTCCCTGCCCAGGTTTCGAGATGGGTGATGGGAGGGAAGATGGTCGGATACTCTTGCGGGAAGAAGAGTGTGCCGAGGATGTCGAGTCCGCTGAAGAGGATGAGGAGGGCGGTGGCTTTGAGGTTGGATGTTTTGAAGAAATTGCCGAGATGATGAGTAATGAGTAACAAGCCAGCGAGTGACCAGACGAAGAGGGCGAAATTGGCAATTTGCCAGTTGGTGACTTTTGCGATCAGCACCGAAGGCAGCCAAAAGCCGACGTAGTACACGAGCATCTTGACCGGTCCGCTTTCGGGTTGAGCGTAGTAGACGGGCCAATCAAAATTCATCAGGTCACGAAAGACGACATTGCGCCAGTTATGGTCCCAGTTTTGGAAGGCGTAGCTGCCTATTCCAGAAAGCAGTAACCAGAATGCAGCGAGCAGTATCCAGTAGATGGTTGATGGTGAATAGTGAATAGTGAATAGTGAGTAGTGAGTATTAGACGATTGTTTGAGGAGTTGCCAGAGAGTAAAGAGCAGAATTAACGCAAGTGGGATGGCGATGGTGAGACGAACCCAGCCGAAGAGGAAGAGGATGAAGGGGAGGGTGAGGTATAGGTATGAAAGGCGTTTCATGCGGAGACCATGGACAATGGACGATTGACCATGTTTTATGGTCAGTGGACTATCGTCGTTCATAGATGATGTAATCTTCTTTTTCCATTGTAACGGAATAATTCTCGGTGAGAAACTCGCGCAGTTCGGGGAAGTCTCGGCTGGTGTCTTCGCCGGAGACCCAGGGCTTGTCGATGGCGGTGACTTCGATGATGAAGCGCGGTTTGGATTCTTGTAATTGCTTCATGAAATCTGTTCGCAGGGATTGGATGTAGGGATTCGATACGTGATGATAGAAATAAAAATCGAAGACATATGAAGTGGCGATGGGTGCGCGGTTTTCCAGCATGGCGAGCAGGGAGCCGCCGGTCCAATCGAGAGGTTGGACTTGGTCGCCGGGTTCGAGTTTCTTTTCGAGATATGCAGAGATTTGCGTGGCGCGGTCTGCGGCGATGGCAATGTCTTTGCCTTGGAGTTGACGGAGGAAGGTTTGGGAGGGGCGGATGGTGAGGAGGATGGTGAGAAGGAGAATGATGGCAGATAAATAGTGAATAGTGAATGGTGAATGGTTGGTGGTTGATAGTTGGTGGTTGATGGTTAGCGATGCGACGAGGATGATGGTGTAGATGAAAGGGATGTAGTGATAGGGGAAGAATTGTCCGGTGAGGGTGGGGTAGAGGGCGTAGATGATTGCGAGACCGCCGAGCAGATACGCTTGACGGTTGCGATTGAGATATATGCCGAATGCGGCGGGGATGAGCCAGAGTCCGTTGCCGCCGAGACGCCAAAGTTGACTCATCAAGTAAGCCGTTCTTTCCGCTGACGGTGTGATCGCCATCTCGCCGTTGATCTGGGCATAAAGCGGAACGTAGTTGAGGATGATGTCAATGAGTGGGGTAAGGGCGTGAGTACTTGTCAGATAAACAATGACGAGTGAAACGGGAATGAAAAAGCCAATGGCTACGGGGAGAATAATTTGCTTTGCCAGCGTAGACAGAGCCAACTCGCGGCGTTGCTTAAGGTCTGCAATGTCAAAGAGCAGGAAGGGGAGGAGTCCGAGCGCGGCGTGAGGTTTGAGTGTGGCGGCGAGTCCGTAGAGGAGTCCGAGGCTGAGGCGTTTGCGAAAGGTGAGAGAGTCGGTCACGCCGATCCAGATGGAAAGGGAAATGAAGATGAGGATGATGTATTCGCGTTGCAGGGAGAGGTTGGGACCGCCTTGCAGGTATTTGAGCGCGAAGAGGATGGGTGCGGCGAGGGCTGTGAATTTCCCGAAGCGGCGCATGGCGAAGTAGGTGATGGTGGCGATGACTGCTAGGATAATGAGGTCTAGGATGCGGATGCGAAGCGGACCGAAATTACTAATGATGCCGAGGATGTAGTAGGCGAAAAAACTTCCGGGCATTTGGAAGTCGAAGAAATCTTTGTAGGGGATGTGCCCGTTTTGCATGAGGAAGGCTTCGTAGAAGAGCGGGGCTTCGTCGTGTGCGATGGGCCATTGAAGCGAGAATGCCGCCTGTGCAATGAGCAAGGCGGCAAGCAGAATGAGGACGATGGTAGTGATGCGTTGAAGATTATTTGTAGATAACATGGAAACGTTCGCAGACGAGCGGCATGTCTTCTGTAAATTCTTTTCCAATGGTGGCGAGGGTGCGGGTGAAGAAACGTTTGTGACCTTCACGCCAACTTTCAAGCGAGAGATCATCTTCTCCTTCGGCGCGGGCAAAGTCTGCATCGACTTCGTTGTATTTGCGAAATGTCACTTCGATGGTTTCGACCACACACATGGGTTGGTTGCGTCCGTCGAGGACGAGCCAAAGGGTGCCGACTTGCGGAATGGGTTCGCCTTCGGCTTCGTAATTCCATACGGCAGAGCAGGTGGCAGATTTAACTCCGCTTAAGACGAGGTTGCCGAGTTCATCGGCAAGGGTGGGGTTGTCGCCAAAAGGTTCGGCAATGTAAGCTTTGCCGCGATGTTCAGGATGGGCGGCGAGAAAATTTTCCCAATACGATTTGATGTCTGAGTGACTCACTCGATGAAATCTCCACCGATGATGTCTTTTTCGATGACCTGACGTTCTGCATTGAATTTGAGATTGACTTCGACGCGTTGGAAACATTTATTCTCGCCCATCAATACCTTGCGGGCATAGAAAACATCGCCGCCATCTTCGTATTCCACACTGAGGTCGTTGTCCAAGTCCACGCGCCCGGTGATGGTCTCGCCGCAGCGTTTGCATTTGACGGTGAAGGTGTAGTAGTCCTTTTTGTATGCTTCACGAGGAGCGAAAAGTTTTTTGAGGAAGTTCATTTTATTTCTCCCTGCTTTATTTCATAACCGTACAACTCAACCTTGAAAGCGGAGAGAGAGCGGTTGATATCGGTGATAAACGCGATCAAAGATGCTATTAGTGAACTCATACAAATAACAAAGATAATGCTCAACAACCAGGCATCTTCAATTCCGAGCAGTGCGGTGACGAATAAAATGATGATCAGCAACGCCGCGCATAGTAAGCTAATTGCAGCAAAAAGAATCGAAAGCCGGATCAATTTTGCCTGACTCCACAAGATGTCTATTTGCGCTAGCGTTTTCTGGCGCGGAGGGCCAGCTTGATGCTCCGAGGTCGCCAATAAATTACGGGCGCGGTCAATGACGCGTGAAAGGCGATTGGTCATGCTCAATAAAAGCAAGCCGACCCCTGAGATGAGGATCACAGGTCCGATGGCTGTTTGCAGAACGGGGATGAGTTCTTTAATGGAGCTCATGCAAACTTCCACTTCTTCAACACATCCATCGCCTTGACATGGGTCAAATCCAATTGCAGGGGCGTGATGGAAACATAACCCGCCCGCAGAGCGCCGAAGTCGGTGCCGGGTTCATCCACGCCGGTGGGGGCTTCGCCGCCGATCCAATAATACGGTTTGCCGCGCGGGTCACTGCGCACATCGAGCGCATCGCGGTACACGCGAAGTCCCTGGCGTGTGATCATATAACCTTTGAGTTCTGATTCTTTCAAATACGGAACGTTGACATTCACCACCACGCCTTCGGGTAACCCATCGGCGATGACCTGCTCGACCACGCGCCTCCCAACAGCGGCGGCAGTTGAGTAGTCGAGTGGACCTTTGTGTCCCTCGGGCGAATCCAACGACACCGCTACGCCGCGCACGCCCGCAATGACGGCTTCCATCGCGGCAGTGACCGTACCAGAGTAGGTCACATCGTACCCCAAATTCGCATTCGGGTTAATGCCCGAAACGACCATGTCAATGGGGTCTTCGATGAGACCGAGCAAAGGCAATGCCACACAGTCAGATGGTGCGCCATCCGAAGCGAACGCGGATGTGCCGTCTGCAAGCGTCACTTCTTTCACGCGCAATGGACGTTCCATGGTTTTGACATGCCCCGAAGCAGACCAGTTCTTGTCTGGCGCAAAGACGGTCACTTTGCCGAGTTTGCGCATTTCCTGCGCGAGAGCGAGCAGTCCGGGGGCGGTTACGCCGTCGTCGTTGGTTACAAGGATGTGCATGGGTGGTTTTCCGATTTTGATATTGGTTGTAGGGGCGACCCGCCCTGTGAAAGCAAGTTAGCCTGACGATCATGAAGGGTCGCTCTTACGATTATACGCCATGCGATTGGCAAAGAAAAACGCCCTGCTTTGCGGGCAGAGCGTTTTGCGGACGATGGGTACAGGTTAGGGAATCAACATGATGGCGGCTGTAATTGCCAGCCCAACAAGACTGCCTTTGATGATGACCTTCCGTGCCTGACGTTTGATCTTTGCGTCTTCGGCTGAGTCTTTTACCCGCTCATATTTATCGGAGGTGATGCGTACACTACGCATGGCGAGGGCTACTCAGGTTTTATCAAGAGCTTGAAAGATGGAAACGGCTCCGGCAGAGAACATGGCAAAAAGCGGCAAACGCCAGAACTTATCCACACCGAAATAGAGCATGGCAGCGAGGATACCAAAGGCGATCACAAGCTGGAGGATGCCGAAGTCCATGCGTTTCTTGCGCTCGGCGGGGCTGATGTTGGGCACACAGGCATCGCCTGCTCCATTGCCATCCGGGTTGAAAATGATTTTAGGAGGTTGTTCGCTCATGGGGGTACTGATGCGTTGATGTTGGAATTTCATACCAGTATCCACGCCGCCGGTTTGTGACTTCCCCAAATCGCTAAAAAAACAATATACTACCCACATGCCTTCCACTTTACCCATTCTGCGGGCGCGAAGAACACGCAGACTACACAAACAAAAACGCAGCGAGAACCGCTCACGCAATACTATTCTAAGCGTGGGCTTGCTACTTTCCATCTTGCTTGGGTCTGCCATCATCCTTGGTGCGTTCGCGTATGCAGAAACTACCCGCGATCTACCCTCCACTGCCATTCTTCCGCGCCTGCTCAACCCGCCCGATGGGTTGCTGCTGCAACCCACCCGCATTTATGACCGCACCGGCTTGCAGTTGCTTGCCACCTTCGCGCCGTCTGAATCGCCGCGCCGGTACATCCCCATCAGCGCACAGAACGCGCAATACATTCCAGAGCAGATGCTCAACGCCGTCATCGCCGCCGCCGACCCGCAGTTCGACAAACATTCCGGCTACTCGCTCGAAGGTCTCACCAACCCAGACCTGCACCCAACCCTCGCTCAAAAAATCGCCATCGACCTCATGCTCTACAACGAGCCGCCCACCATCACACGCGCCGTCCGCGAACGCTTGCTCGCCGCGCAGATCACCTCTCAATTTGGGCGCACACAGGTCATGGAGTGGTATCTCAACAGCGCCAACTTCGGCAATTACGCCTACGGTCTTGATGCCGCCTCGCAGCTATATTTTGGCAAACCCGCCAGCGAACTTACCCTCGCCGAGTGCGCCATCCTCGCCGCCGTCAGCGAAACGCCCGCCCTCAACCCGCACGATGCCCCGCTTGTCGCCATTCAACGTGGACGGGAAGTGCTGTATGTGATGCACGACCTGGGGCTGGCTCCCCCTACAGAAGTTGCCGCCGCCCTCATAGAGAATCCGCCCTTCGCCGCACCGCCGCAGACTCCGCCCCGGGTTGCTCCTGCCTTCGTCAACCTGCTCCTCGCCCAAGCCGATTCGCAAGTCTCACGCGCGCGCATTGAACGCGGCGGCATCATTGTCATCTCTACATTGGATTACGACTTGCAGAAAGATGCCGCCTGTCTCACCGAAGTGTATGCGGCACGTCTCGCCGGTTTGCCCGACCCCGCAAATGATTGTGAAGCCGCACGGGTTTTACCGTCTCTGCCGCCTGCGAACACCTACCCTGATTCGTCCGCGAGTGTTGTCGTTCTCGACCCGAACACGGGGCAGGTGCTGGCGATGGTGGGGGAGACCGTTCAAGGCGTAGAAACCCCCCTGGTCAGTGTTCACAACCCCGGGTCAGGTTTGGATGCGTTTGTCTACCTCACAGGATTCACCCGCGGCTTGAGTCCTGCTTCGTTGGTGTGGGATATTCCCGGTGTTGAAACCATCCAAAACTTTGACGGCGAATATCACGGACCGATGCGTTTGCGCATGGCGCTGGCAAATGATTATCAGGTTCCGGCGGCAAGGCTGCAAGCGCAGATGGGTGCTGAGAATGTGGCGAAGATCGCTTCGTCCTTTGGGTTGGATGTGAACCCCGCGACCGGCTCACAAGAAGTTGGAATGCTCGATCTTGCCAGTGCGTATGGTTCGTTTGGCACGCAGGGGGTACGCTTTGGTCAATATGTGAATGATGAATTTTCGCCGGTAACGATTTTACGGGTGGAAGGCGTGGATCATGGCGTGCTGCTCGATTGGTCTTTGCCCGAAGCGCAAACCGTGGTGACGCCCGCCATGGCGTATTTGATGACGAATGTGTTGAGCGATGAGCCGGCTCGTTGGAATACCTGGGGGCAGCAAAATGTGCTGGAGATCGGCAGACCCGCCGGAGTGAAGCCCGGGCAGACTGCGGATGGCAAAGATGCCTGGGTGGTTGGGTATACCCCAAATATTTCGGTTGCCGTGTGGACGGGTGTGCGCGGTGAAGAGGATGCGGTCGCGCCGCGATACCCGGCTTCGTTATGGAGTGCGCTGACTCAGATCGCATCTGAAGGTTTTTCTGAAGATGGCTGGTCTACGCCGCAAGGCATTTCTCCGATGACGGTTTGTGACCCCAGCGGAATGCTGCCCACACAAGAATGCACCACGTTAGTGACGGAAATCTTCCTCAACGGCAGTGAACCGACTCAGGCGGATAATATGTTCGAGGAGCTTTCGGTTAACCGTGAAACGGGGCTGCTTGCCACGGTGTTCACTCCGCCTGAATTGGTGGATCGGCGTATTTATATGCTCATCCCTGATGAAGCGCGTGATTGGGCACGGTCTGCGGGGGTTGCCATCCCGCCGGAATCATACGATGCCATTCAGGCGCCGCCCGTCAAGCCATATGCCAACATCACCGCCCCTCAATTATTCGCGGATGTAGATGGCAAGGTGCTCATCCTTGGGACTGCATCTGGGGAGGGGTTTCAATCATATCGGGTGCAGGTGGGTAAGGGGCTCAACCCGCAGGAGTGGATCCAGCTTGGAACCGATATCACCACACCCGTGGATGGCGGTCCGCTTGCCGAGTGGGATACCATTGAGTTGGAAGGTTTGTATGCTGTGCAATTGATCGTCATCCGCGAGGATAAAAAAGTGGACACGGCGGTCATTCAGGTGACGGTGAAGTAGGGGCGGGTTTGTAACCCGCCAATTAGATTTGTCAGCTTAAAAGCCTGACCTACACTTAGAATAACGTCAGTTATGGATAAGAAATCTTGTCGAAATTCACCACAGATGAACGCAGATTGACACAGATTTAGAAAATGGATTTGTTCTAAAATAAATCTCTAATCCTGTTTATCTGTGTTTATCTGTGGTCAAAAATTGTTATCTATTCTCTACGTTAGAATACAAAAAGACCCGGTGACAAGCCGGGTCTTTTTGATTACTTCTTTTTCTTTCCAGCAACTTTCTTCGCGGGGGCTTTCTTGGTCACTGTTTTCTTGGCGACCTTTTTCGCTGCGGGTTTGGCTTTCTTGACTGCTTTCTTCGCGGCGGGTTTCTTTGCCTTGGCGGGTTTTGCCACGGGCAGAGCTTCCAACTCGCTCACCAGTTTTTCCAACACATCGAAACCACCCTGCCAGAATTTCGGGTCGCGGATGTTGATTCCAGCTTCGCTCAAGATGCGTTCGGGGGCTTCTGACCCGCCCGCGGAAAGGATCTTGAGATACTTCGGCTTGAAAGATTCGCCTTCGGCTTTAAATTGCTGGTACAGCGCCAAAACAAGCAACTGACCGAAAGCGTAGGCATACACATAGAAGGGAACCTGATAAATGTGCGGAATGCCGACCCATTCCCATTTGAATTCATCGCTCACTTCGAGTGCGTCACCAAATTGTTCCTTGAGGTTTTCAAGATAGGCGTTGCTCAGGTCATCCACTGAGGCGTTCTTCTGCACCATTTCATGTGCAGTCTTTTCGAACAGCGCAAAATAAGATTGGCGCATGATGGTGGCGTAGGCATCATCCATTTGCTTGAAGAGAATATCGCGGCGGACGGTTTCGTCGCTTTCTTCGGTGAGAAGTTTGTCGATCAAGACCATTTCGGCAAAGGTGGATGCGGTCTCAGCCAGTGGCAGGGATGAATGGAAAGTGAATACGCTATGGTGTTCCGCCAGCATCGCATGGATGGCATGACCAAGTTCGTGGGCAAGGGTGGCAACTTCACGTCCGGTGCCCTGGTAGTTCACCAGCACATAGGGCGTCTCTTCGGGCAAAAAGCCCCAACAGAATGCGCCGCCGCGCTTGCCCTTGCGAATTTCGCTGTCAATGCGGCTTTGGTCAAACACACGTTTGGCGAGCTCTGCTACTTTGGGCGAGAAGTTGTTGAAGGCATCCAGCACCATCGTCACGGCTTCATCCCATTCGTAAGTTTTCTTCGATGCAGCAATCGGCGCATAGATGTCGTAACGGCGCATCTGCTTTACGCCGAGATGTTTGGCTTTCATCTTGAAGTAACGCTGGAAAATGCCCACATTCTTGCGCGCGACGGAGAGCAGCGCTTCCACGGCTTCGTCGGGAATGTCATTGTTCAGGTTGCGTGGGGCAATGGAATTCTTGAACTTGCGCAAGTTCACGTTCTCGCTGTGCCAGTCACGCAGAATGGTCTGGTAGATCTGCCCAAGGATGGGACCATCCTCCGCGTAGATCTTGAACTGTGATTGATAGCTCGCGGCGCGGACGGCGGGGTCTGTGCTGTAGCGGTAGGAAAATAACTCTGCAGCAGTCATTTCTTTTTCTTTGCCGCCGACTTTCATCTTGAACATGTAACGGTTCGTAATGGAGTCGTACAGGTTTCCGAGTGCGTTCACGCCGGTCACATTTTTGAGGTTGACCACCTTTTCTTCGGCTTCGCTCAGGGTGTGCGGTTTGAAATTTCGCATCGCTTCGAGGTAGTAGCGGTAATCACCGGCGGTTTCCATTAATCGTTTGGAATTCTCTTCGTCCAGGTCTTTCCACCACAACCCAAAGAACAGGGTGCGGTTTTCGATCTCTGCAAGGAATTGCATGGCGCGTGCCTGCAACGCCTGTGCTTTCTGGTCTTGTGTGTCGGCGGTAAAAGAAAGCCCAGCAAACGAATAAAGTTTGTTGCCGATGCGCGTCATCGCTTCGCTGGCTTTCAATACTTCCACGAACTGGTCGGCGGGCATATCTGGCTTGAGCTTGTCACGCACGCCCTCAAAGGATGCCACTTGTTCTTCGATCATGTCGAAGGCGCTTTGCAATTCCGGGCTGTCATAACCCGGGTAGATTTGGGTAAGATCCCACTTTGAAAGTTTATATGCCATCATGTCTCCTTGTATAAATAGTACAGGGACACTGGAAGTGTCCCTGCTTATAATTATAAACTTGAACGAACGTGCATGATATCGCCATCGTTGACGATGTATTCCTTGCCTTCGAGGCGGAACTTCCCTTTTGCCTTCGCTTCATTCATGGACCCGAGAGTGACGAGGTCCTCATAAGCCACCACCTCGGCTCGAACGAATCCACGCGAAAGATCGGTGTGAATTTCACCTGCCGCTTCCTGTGCGGTCGCCCCACGGTGGGTGACCCATGCCCGCACTTCATCTTCACCAACAGTAAAGAAGGTTTGCTCGTTCAGCAGTTCGTAAGAGAGGTTGATCATGCGGTTGAGGCTGAGTTCTTTGATGCCGTATTCTTCCATAAATACCGCCGCATCATCGGGCGGCAGTTGGGCAATTTCCATTTCAAGTTTGCCCATCAACGCCACAGATGGATGATCGAGCTTTGCTTCGGGTGCAGAGTCGCTTTCGCCAAGGTTAAACACGGTCAGCAAGCGTTTGCGGGTGAGTAGACCGAAGCTGGAAAGTTCCTTCTCTTCATCGGCTGTGTATTCCAGGTCACGCAGGGGTTTGTTATCAGAGAGCGCCGTGTGCATTTTCTCGAACAATTCGGTATGGCGGGCGTTCAATGTTTTATCGGTGCCGCCTTTTTTGCGTTCGTCAGTTAATCGTTCCAGTTTGCGTTCCACAGCAATGAGATCATTTAAGAGAAGTTCGCTGGTCATCGTATCCACATCGCGCAGTGGATTGATGCTGCCATTTGGGTGTGCTACGTTATCATTTTCAAAGGCGCGTACAACCAGAATTAGCGCATCCATTTGGTTAAGATGATTCAATAATTGACCCGAAATTCCGGTTTTGGCAGAGCCGCTATCCAAACCGGCGATGTCGGCGTAGGCAACTTTGGTGTAGATCGTCTTGCGCGGGTTGAACATTTTTGAGAGTGTGTCCACACGCGGGTCGGGCACATCCACCACGGCTTGGTGAACTTCGATGCGTCCGGCTGAGGCGGTGGTGGGGGCGTTTCCACGGGTGAGGGCGTTGAAGAGGGTGGTTTTTCCAGATTGGGGCAGTCCGATAATTCCTAGTTTCATTCTTGACCTTATGTTTGGGAGTGGTATACTTGCGTTCGCCCCGTGAGACTGGGGCAGACAATCAAGCCGAAGTGGCGGAATAGGCAGACGCGCACGACTCAAAATCGTGTTCCCTCCGGGAATGAGGGTTCGATTCCCTCCTTCGGCACAGCGGATTATACCGCACCCCTTTGCAGCGTCCTCCGAAATGGAGGACGTTTGATTTTTATATAAATCCCCTCTCCGTAATTGACTTGTATTCAGCGGAGTTATAGAATGAAAAAGGATGGTAACGGAACTTCCATTTTATTCGTATATGTTATTACAGTAGCAAAGTTGTTTCCTGCGCCGGGGAGGGCAGCTTTGAGCGTGACCTTGGCTGTAATAATAGGTATGTCTCTGTTTAGTAAAAGGCAGGTTTGACGTGAAGCTCCAATTTTTCTTTATTCTTTTTGATATCCTCATACTTTTGGCATATCCCTTCGTGTATGTGTTTCACCGCCTTCGCCGGATGAAGGGTGGAGTAAAATAGACGCATAACAAAAACTCACCACATTCCGGGAGGTTTTTATGGCGTCGTACAACGAGGTTCTGGCAGTCATTCTTGGGGGAGGTCGTGGAGCGCGTTTATATCCGCTCACACAGATGAGGTCGAAACCAGCCGTCCCCATTGCTGGAAAATACAGGCTCATTGATATTCCCATTAGTAATTGCATCAACTCAGAGATTTTTCGTATTGCGATCCTGACTCAATTTAACTCGGTTTCTTTGCACCGGCATATTACCCGCACCTACAATTTCGATTCATTCCACCAAGGTTGGGTGCAGATCTGGGCTGCCGAGCAGACGATGGACAGCGCCGACTGGTATCAGGGCACAGCCGATGCCGTCCGCAAGCAGATGATGGAAATTCTGGCAACGGGTGCGAGCTATGTGCTTATCCTTGCGGGAGATCATCTTTACCGTATGAATTACAAGGCGATGGCGGAATTTCACTGGAACAATAAGGCAGATATCACCGTCGCGGTGCAACCGGTTGCGAAGGAAGAGGCAAGCCGCTTTGGAGTCTTGAAGCGTGAATCCGATGGGAAGATATCCGATTTCTTTGAAAAGCCCAAAGATCCAGACATCCAGAAAAAATTTGTCAGTCGTGACGATCCCGAACGACCGTACCTGGGTTCGATGGGTATTTACATGTTCAATACCAGAGTGCTTGCAGATTTGATCGATAAATTCCCTGATCATGATGATTTTGGCGGCGATATTATTCCGGCGGCGATAAAGACTCACCAGGTGTACGGTTTTGATTTTGATGATTACTGGCAGGATATTGGAACGATCCGCTCTTTTTATGAAACCAATTTGATGCTGACGCGTGCAGACGCACCCTTTAATTTTTATGATGCCAAACTTCCCATTTATACAGATACCCGCTATCTCCCCGCTTCGATTGTGGAAGATAGCAAACTAAAGGATGTCTTGATTGCAGAAGGAAGTCGGGTGCTGAAGTCGAATATTGAGCATTCGATTTTGGGCATTCGCACACAGATTTTTGCCGGGTGTGTGATCAAAGATTCCATTGTGATGGGGTCAGATTATTTTGAACGAGACTGGGGTGGGCTTCCTATTGGGGTTGGAGCAAATTGTCATATTGAGGGCGCGATCCTTGATAAGAATGTGCGTATTGGCGAAAATGTAACGATCAAGCCGTTTCCGCGTAATACGGAAATTGATAATGAAAAGTGGTATGTTCGTGATGGCATTGTCATTCTGCCAAAGGATGTGGAAATCCCCCCCGGCACGGTCATTGCACCATAAATTATGAGACCCTGAAGTTCATGTCTTCAGGGTCTCATAATTTCACTCAATTGCAATATTGTTTTCATCTATATACGGCGGGGTGGCAATAAATTTATGCTATACTCGCCGTTAATATGAATTCAACGCGCGAATTCTGGCAACGCTGGGCTGAGACCCTGCGCCGCTACCAACTTGATGAGCTTGTCGCCTCGTTCCTTGAAGCAGGAAGTCCGTTCACCCTGCTCGGTGCACAGGCGATTTATTTTAGCGGCGGTTTCATCAAAAATGACGCCCTCTCTGCGCTTGCCGGAATGCTTGAAGATGAAACAGAAACCCGTGCATTTGCCGCGTTTATTACCAGGAACCCATGAACGCATTTATTATTCTCATTCTTGCTGTTGTTTTGCTTGGTGTGGTTACGTTGTGGAAGCGCCGCTCTTCTTCTGCGATAAGGGAGATTCCAGCCTTCACTCGCCTCATCCGTTCATTAGGGCTTAGCATCGAAGATGGAAAACGCCTGCATATCTCCCTTGGACATGGCAGAATGACGGACGGACGCGGTGGGTCTGCGTTTGCTGGTCTGGCGCTCCTTCGGAATGTTGCCGAGCGCACTTCGGTGAGTGATATGCCTTCAGTGGCTTCGGCAGGTGACTCGACACTTGGTTTATTGACTCAGGATACATTGGAGGCTGGCTATCAAGCAGCGGGCGTTGAGGATGCCTACGTTCACACCATTGGGCGGGTGACAGGACTTACACCTTTTAGTTATGCAGCAGGTGCAATGTATATTTCACAAAATGAAAATGTTTCCACGACCATTGTGCTTGGCAATCTCGGCTCAGAGGCGGGGCTAATCGCTGATGCTTCTGAACGTGCCAATGTTCCCCTGATCGGGGCATCCGATGATCTTGCTGGACAATCCATACTTTTTACAAGCGCCCAGGAAGCCTTGATCGGCGAAGAGTTATTTGCGACAGGTGCCTATCTGAATGACGATGCGGTTTATTCTGCCAGCCTGACCGTGCAGGATGTTTTCCGTTGGGTCATTATTGTGGGGTTGATCGTGGGCGCAGGGTTGAAATTCATAGGGATTATATAATGCGTGTAGTCTCTGCTGTTATTGCCATCGCTGTAGGTTTGCTCGTTCTTTTGGGGTATTTTCTGCCGGTGGCTGTTCCGGTTCAAACCATACTGTTGGAATGGGCGGTTATTCTTGTTGCTGTAGCAGCAGTGGTTGGTGTCATAAATCTTGCAACAGTCCATGCGGATAAAGTACGCCGCCGCGCAAAAGATGGCATTTATAGCGCCATGTTAATCATGGGTATGATCGTAGCGGCGGGGTTGGGGTTGGCATTCAAACCACAAAATTCATTTATGCAGGCAATTTTCCTGAATGGGATCATTATTCCAGTGGAAGCTTCTTTGCTTGCGCTTCTTACCGTCACTTTACTTTACACTGCCATACGCCTTTTACGCCGCCGCGCAGACGCAATGAGCATTACTTTTATTGTTACAGCGTCCTTGATCTTTTTTGCTTCTGCCACGCTCCCATTTGGAGATATGCCTATTTTGGGGACGCTCATCCGCCCGTGGGTTTCGCAAATTCTGGCTCTTGGCGGTGTGCGTGGCATATTGATCGGCGTTTCGCTTGGTACGCTCCTCACTGGTTTGCGTGTGCTGTTCGGCATAGACCGACCCTATGGGGGTAAATAATGACTGATACAAGAGTATGCCCTCAATGCGGAAGGGAAAATCCGGTTGGGCAAAAATCTTGCTCCAATTGTCAAACCCCACTGGCAACAGATGCCCTCTTTGTGCCTGGACAATCGCCAAAACAAGTGGATACTGGTGAACTTGAGCCCATGCTGCCTGAATGGCTTCGTAGCGCCCGTTCGGACGCAAAAGCAGCGGATGAAACTTCTTCTAATAAAATAGAAGTTCCACCAATTCAGCAGCAACCCCGTCAACCGACTCCAAAACCCGCTGCGCCTGCTTCAAATATCGACTTTTTATCGGGCTTGCAATCTCAGGCAGATGATGAAGACGACGAAGACATACCAGACTGGTTAACCAGTATTACAGGCGCAGCAAAGCCCAAAGAAACCGTTCAAACGGAGAACCCCATTGATTCTGCGGAAGGTATCAAATGGACTGAATCTTCCGAGGGCGAAGCGGATTGGCTTGCTGGGCTTCAAAACTCTTCCACTATCAGTACTGATGAAAAAGATGAGTTAACCGACTTTTTGCAAGATACACCTGCACAACAAGCTCCGGCTTTTGATCCGGCGGCTTTTTCTGAGACTACTGATGGTTCTTCAGATTGGTTCAGCGCGGGGGATGAAAAGCAACCCAAACCGGCTGACACCGGCTCTTTCGGGTCTTCAAACTGGTTTGACCAACCTCAGGATGAATCTAACTCGTCTGGTGCGTTTGACTTGGGCAGTGACGATACTCCCGATTGGTTGAAAGAAATGTCTGACGGCGAGGTTGAAGCCCCCGCTGAATTGCCGTCAGCGCAGCCATCGTCTGGTGCGTTTGATTTGGGCAGTGACGACACTCCCGATTGGCTGAAAGAAATGTCTGGCGGTGAGGTTGAAGCCCCCGCCGAATTGCCGTCAGCGCAACCATCGCCTGGTGCGTTTGACTTGGGCAGTGACGACACTCCCGATTGGCTGAAAGATATGTCTGGCGGCGAGGTTGAAGCCCCCGCCGAATTGCCGTCAGCGCAGCCATCGTCTGGTGCGTTTGATTTGGGCAGTGACGACACTCCCGATTGGCTGAAAGAAATGTCTGGCGGCGAGGTTGAAGCCCCCGCCGAATTGCCGTCGGCGCAGCCATCGTCTGGTGCGTTTGACTTCGGCAGTGACGATACCCCCGATTGGTTGAAAGACATGAGTGGAGGCGAGGTTGAAGCCCCCGCCGAATTGCCGTCAGCGCAGCCATCGTCTGGTGCGTTTGACTTGGGTAGTGACGATACTCCCGATTGGTTGAAAGACATGAGTGGAGGAATGGCTCCTTTTGTTGAATCCACTCAAAGTGAGTCTGATCCGCTTTCTTCTAATAAATCCTATGAAGAACCTTCATGGTTGACTCCCGAAGCAGCCTCTGCTGTTGATCCTTTTGGCGCTTCATTAGAAGGTGAAGATGTAAAGGATGAGCGCGCTGCGGGGGATGGTCTCTTTAGTGCTGTTCCCGATTGGCTGCGTTCTGCTGCCCCAGAGTCAACTATTTTTGACGAACCTGAAAAAAATAAACCTGAAGAACTCGAAGGGCTGTCTGCCTCGGTGCCCTTTGCCGAGACGCCTGCCTTTGATTCCAACTTGCCAGATGGCAATGACGCGCTTTTTACTGAGATGCCCGATTGGCTTTCTGATGCAATGGAAAGCCCCGCCACACCCGAGCCTATTATTGGTTCAGATGCGCTTGCTCCGAATGAGTTACCCTCATGGGTGGAGGCGATGCGTCCGGTAGAACAAACACCCAATGCCAATGAGGGGATGGCGTTGGCTTCTGCCTTATCTGGCAATAATAGTGAGCCGGCTGAAGTGCAGGGAGTATTTGCGGGTCTTTCGGGCATATTGCCTGTGGGTGCCGGTTTTGCCCCTACAAGCAAACCCAAAGTTCATTCTATTAAAATAAATGCCGACGAAGATCAACTCAAACAAGCGGGTATTCTCGAACAGATTCTCGCCGCAGAAACTTCTCCTGTTACCCTTGCTTCTGAAAACGTGATGCGTTCTTCGCGTATCCTGCGTTTTGGTTTGGCGTTTGTTATGGTGGTTTCTGTCTTTTTATTCGCTTTCATGGGGACGCAGATCTTTTCCATGCCAGTTGGAGTTCCCAATGAACTCAAGACGGCAGTTTCCATTGTGCAATCCATCCCGCCCGATGCGCCTGTTCTGGTCATTTTCGATTACGACCCTTCCCGTGCTGGTGAAATGGAAGTTGCTGCAACGCCCTTGTTTGACCATATGATGATTCTTAATCATCCCCGCCTGACTTTTATCTCCACCAATGAATATGGCTCTGTACTTGCTGAACGCTTCATTTCTGGACCTTTGGCTGGGCGCGGCTACCAAAGCGGAGTGACCTACCTGAATTTGGGCTACCTCTCCGGCGGACATATGGGCATACGCTCATTTGCCCAAAACCCTGCCCAAACGATCACGTTTGATACCTCCAACCAGTTTGCATGGACACAGCCTCCCTTGCAAGGCGTAACGGCTCTTAATCAATTTGCCGCTATGATCCTCGTTACTGACGATGCAGAGGCTGCCCGTGCATGGGTGGAGCAAACGCAGGAACTGCGCGGGGCAACCCCATTCCTTGTGGTATCCAGCGCACAAGCTGCACCCATGATCCAGCCGTACTTTGAATCGAATCAGGTGCAGGGGATGGTTTCTGGTTTATATGGCGGAGCGATCGTTGAACGCCAATACAACAATGGTAACCCCGGCACAGCGCGCAGGTATTGGGACGGATATTCTGCCGGTATGTTAATCGCTGCAATACTTGTCTTTGGAGGCGGTTTGGTAAACCTGTTCCTTGGTATGCGTGATCGTACCGCAAAGAGGGAGGGATAGCCCATGGTATTCTCTCTTGATCTTATTACTGGTCTGTTGAGCTTTCTGTTTACACTTATGGTGTTAAGCTACCTCATCGGCGATAATCCATTGTTTAAGATCGCCGTTTATCTTTTTGTTGGAGTTTCCTCAGGGTATGCCATTGCCATTATCTTCTGGCAGGTACTTTTTGCAAAACTACTTTTACCCACCATCACGGTTCTACAAACAGGCGCATATGATGTTGGGATGATCCGGCTGGTTGTTCCATGGCTTGGGCTGTTCTTTATATTGATGAAGGCATCTCCCCGATTTGCAGGAGCATCCCGGATGGTGATGGCATTTTTGGTGGGGGCGGGGGCGGCTGTGACCCTTGTAGGCACATTGACCGGCACCCTTCTACCGCAGATCGCTGCCACCATTAATGCTTTCGATCTTGACGTGGCACAGGCGCGGAACATCAAAGTCTCTGAGGTATTGGGAAGCGGCGCGGTCATACTGATTGGGGTGGTTACATCTTTGGCATACTTCCATTTTGGCGCTCGCCGCCAGCAGGATGGCACAATCCACCGTTTGGGTTTTATTGAGGTGGCAGCCTGGGTGGGACAGTTCTTTATCGGCATTGCATTAGGCGTTATATTTTCCGGCGTATTTGCCTCGGCATTGACCACCTTGCTTGAACGCGCCTTTTCCATTGTTCAATTTATCAACACACTGATCGGGGTTCCATAGCTATTATGCCCACTTCATTGGTCACCGGTAATTCCCTGCTTGCAATCGATGTCGGCGCATCCACCACCCGTGCGGTGTTATTTGACGTGATCGAAGGCGAATATCGCTTTGTCGCTTCGGGCGTTGCACCCAGCACCGTGGAAGCACCCTTTAAAGATGTTTCTGAAGGCGCGCGCAATGCCATTCAATCTTTGCAAAATATTTTGCAGAAGACCCTGCTGGATTCAACCCGCAGCCTGATCGTACCAAGCCAGCCCAACGGGACTGGAGTCGATTCTTTGGTTGTCACCATTTCGGCGGGACCCGCTATCAAGACTATTGTAGTGGGGCTGCTTAAGGATATATCCCTTGAAACCGCCCGCCGCCTGACAGAATCTGTGTATACAAAGATCATGGATACCATCAGCCTCGGCGATACCCGCAAACCGCAACAACAGATAGATAGCATCCTGCGCGCCAGACCCGATATGGTGGTCATTGCAGGCGGTACAGATGGGGGCGCCTCGCGCTCACTCCAAAAACTGCTCGACCCCATCGGGCTTGCCAGCTACCTTCTACCGGAAGAAAAACGACCTGCTGTATTGTTCGCAGGCAATGCCAAAATGGCGACCGAAGTACAATCCCTTGTTGGCTCATTTGCTTCCTCGGTTCATTTCAGTCATAATATTCGCCCCTCGTTGGATGTGGAAGATTTAGATCCCGCCGGACTTGAATTGGCGCAAATGTTCATTAACATCCGCAAAAAACAACTTAAAGGTCTGGATTCGCTTGACCTTTGGGCGGGCGGGCATACCCTGCCCACATCCTACGCTACAGGACGAATGGTACGTTTCCTTGCTGATGTGTACGGCTCAAAAAAAGGACTCCTCAGCGTAGACCTTGGCTCTTCAGCCGCAGCCATAGCAGCAGGGTTTGCCAAAAAATCTGTCTTAAAGGTATTTCCACAATTTGGCATAGGTGAATACCTCACCAGTCTGACCGCCCACACCTCTCTTGAAGATATCCTGCGTTGGTGTCCGCTTGACATCCCCACCAGTGTTGCGCTCGACTATCTCTATCAAAAGGCGCTGCATCCTGCCACCATTGCCGCCACCCCCGAAGACTTGGCGCTTGCACAGGCGGTCGCTACACAGTCCTTATTCCTCGCCATGCAGGCAACGCAGAGCGATTTTCCAAAAGATGCGGCATATATAAAACAGACACTCACCCCGCTCTTCGACCCGATCATAGCAGGCGGGTCTGTCTTGAGTGATGTCTCCAGCCCGGGGCGCAGTTTACTCCTACTCCTTAACTCTGTGCAACCGGTCGGCATTTCTACTGTTATTTTGGATCAAAATAATCTCATGCCCATGCTCGGCGCCGCCGCATCGCAAAATAGCATCCTGCCGGTGCAGGTTATCGAATCTGGCGCATTCCTTAGTGTAGGGACGGTCATAGCTCCGGTTGTGTCAGCCCGCTACGGACAGTCTATTCTCAAAGCCAAAATAACCTACAGCACCGGCGCTGAATCTGTCGTGGATTTGAAGTATGGCTTCCTCGAAACTGTACCGCTTGCCACAGGCGAAGCCGCCCGCATCACCATTCAGGTTGGACGCGGCGTCAATATTGGGTTTGGTTCCGGTCGCGGTGTGAAAAACATGAGCATTGCTGGCGGCACCTTGGGCATCATTTTCGATGGACGCGGGCGTCCGCTGGACCTTCCTGGTGATCCGGTGCGCAGGCGTGAACTTATCAAAAAATGGAATTGGGCACTGGGAGGCGGCTAGAAATGATCGTACCCGTACATCATGTTACAGGTCTCACAACCGTTGTTCGTGAAAGACTTTTACCCATTTCCGGGAGTGTGGTTGCCCGCATTCAGCAAAAAGTTTCGGCTGGAGATGTTGTTGCTGAAACCCGTTGGGCACGTGAACATGCCCTTTTGGATATAGCTCATGCGCTTAAGATATCCCCTGTCGCTGCCGATGCCCTCATCAAATGCCAGGTTGGAGATCGTATCAAAGCCGAAACCGAAATTGCGCGCGGGAAGGGTATCTTTCCGCGAACAGTGACTGCGCCGCGTGATGGACGGGTTGTCGCTGTGGGAGGTGGGCAGGTTCTTATGGAGGTTGGCGAATCGAAAATGCAATTGCGTGCCGGACTTCCAGGAACAGTTGTGGAAGTCATACCCGAACGTGGAGTTGTAATTCAAGCATCTGGCGGCTTGGTTCAAGGGGTGTGGGGGAATGGACGCATTGATACTGGACTGCTGGTCAACCTAATGGATGGACCTGAAACGGTTCTTGCTCCCGGACGGTTGGACGTGAGTATGCGCGGTTCGATCATCCTTGGCGGTATCATTAAGTCTCCTGAAATATTGCAGGCTCTTGCAGAATTACCCGCACGCGGTTTGATTGCCTCAAGTATGCTTCCGGCTCTGCTCCCAAAGGCGCGCGAGATGAAATTTCCGGTTTTGCTGACAGATGGTTTTGGTTCTGTACCAATGAATTCCCTTGCGTACAAACTGCTCAGTACAAATATCAAACGCGAATTATCTTTAAATGCCGAAAATTATGATCGCTACTCAGGTGCCCATCCCGAAGTATTCATCCCGCTTCCAACCTCATCGGAGCCGCCTCTGGCAGATGATTTCCGAGAACTTGCCCCCGGCGTTCAGGTGCGTATGCTGCGCCCGCCTGCCATGGGCATGGTTGGCTCGGTCGTATCCATTAAACCTGGTCTAACCACCCTTCCCAGTGGAATGCGCGCACCCTCGGCTGAAGTTAAACTGGAAAATGATGAAACCGTGATTGTTCCGCTTGTAAATATGGAAGTTGTGGGATAATTACCAGAGTGTTGTAGGAAATAATACAAGAAATAAAATCAGGAGAGTGCTCCATGTCTTTTGAAGAACCCGCTTTTGACGAAAATATTCCTGAAGGTGAAGAACTCCCTGAGGAGTCGAGTAATAATCGTACCTTCCTGATCGCCGCTGGTATCCTTGGCGGGATCATTTTGATCGCAGTCGCATGTCTTGTTGGCTTCATCGTGCTCAATCGCGGCGCTACACAGGCAACAGATGCAGCATCGGTTGCCGCTACTGAAACCGCAATTGCCTCCAGTAACTTCATCAATGATGCGTTGACTGCCACTGCCGCCGCCTCTTTGCTGCCCACCGCCACTCAGCCCCCCACGGCTACCTCCGTTGTAAACCTGCCCACTGCAACAACGACCTCCGTTGCCGATGGGAATAATGCCAGCACGCAAGTTGCTGCCACTGCCACAGTAGGCGCCGCGCTAACACAAGCGGCAATTGCGCAACTAACCATCGTCCCAACCACTACCGCATTGCCTCAAACCGGTTTTGTAGATGATGTGGGCGTCCCCGGATTGACCGTGATGGCTTTGGCTTTCATCATCGTCATTCTTATGGCTCGCCGTTTACGCTTCGCCCCAAGCCGTTAGCTGTTTCTGCAACCAAACAAAAACTCACTCCAAAGCCGGAGTGAGTTTTTGTTTAACGTAAAGTGTTTTTTTACGAAACGCTTTCAGCCACTTTTTGACCATACCCCAAAAGAGATTTGACCATTTCCTGTGTACGCCCTTCGGCATAAACTCGCAGCACAGGCTCAGTACCACTTGGGCGGACTAAAAGCCAGGAATCATCAGACATGATGTACTTCACCCCGTCACGTTGACTGATCTCTGCCACCTTCTCGCCGCCAATTTCAGCCGGAGCATTTTGAGTGAGGTAATCCGTCATTTCTGCCTTGGCAACAGGACGGCTCAAGCGCAGGTCTACACGTTCATAAAAAGCGGGACCCACATCTTCAAGCAACTCATCTACCATTGCTCCCAAAGATTTGCCCGAAGCCGCCAGCATTTCGACCAACAGCAACCCCATGATCGGACCATCGCCCTCGGGAATGTGTCCCTTGAACGAAATGCCGCCAGATTCTTCGCCGCCGATGAGCACATCTTCATTCATCATAATATCAGCGATATGGTTAAAGCCAACCGGAGTTTCGTGAACTTTCATGCCATAGCGTTTGGCAAGACGGTCTATCATGCGAGTGGTTGAAACCGTGCGGACGACAGACCCGCTCATGCCGCGCTTTTCAACCAGGTATTTGAGGGAAAGCGCCATGATCTTGTGCGGGTCTACAAAATTGCCGCGTTCGTCCATTGCACCGATGCGGTCGGCGTCACCATCGGTGACCACACCAAAATTACCAAACCCGGAACTGACCGCGCTGGCTAATGCGCCAAGGTTCTTTGCGATGGGTTCAGGGTGAATACCACCAAACCCCGGGTTCATCTCACCGCGAATTTCATGAATTTCGCAGCCTGTACCTTGCAGGAAGGCTTTGATCACACCTCTGCCAGAGCCGTACATGGCATCGGCTACAAAACGCTGCGGATTATCGGCAATGATGTCTGTGTTGATCAACGTACGCAGATGGTCGAAGTAGGCAGGCAGGGGGTTGAATTTTTGGATCAAGCCCGCGTCTCTCGCTTTGTTGAAATCCATCAGGTTGGGTCCGCGTGCTTGTTCCTCATTGTCGTTGATGTACACTTCCACGCGGCGGCATTGTTCCGGCAGGGCAGACCCGCCAAATGCGCCTTTTAGTTTCATGCCGTTGTAGCGCGGGGCATTGTGAGATGCTGTGATCATTACACCTGCAATGGCGTTATTTTTCTTGACGGCATACGAAATGGCAGGGGTGGGCGAATCAGACTGGGCGAGCAGGACGCTGAATCCATTTGCGGCGAGCACACGCGCCACTTCACCTGCAAAACGGTCTGAGAGAAAACGGGTATCGTAGCCGATGACGATCTTTTTCTCATCCACTGAGTCTGTCTTATCCCAGTGATCTGAGGCAACGGCATCGGCAATGGCTTGCGAAACCATGCGTAAGTTGCTGAATGTGAAACTATCTGAAATGACGGCGCGCCAGCCGTCGGTGCCAAAATGAATGGGCATGGAAACTCCTTTAAGTAGTTGACATAAAAAGGTGACAGCCTTTTCGTCAAAAGACTGTCACCTAAAAATATTGAAATATTAGGGGGTAACGATGATAGTGGGTGTGCCTTGCGGTGTGGACGAAGGTTGAAAATCTGGTGCGGGGGTGGCGTATGAAATGACCGATTCGAGCAGCCAGCCTTCGATGCGTTGTCCGTTGACCTGTGCGAAAACCTTTACCCAGGTTGTGCCGTTAACCAACTGGAATTCTGAATAGGTTTCAACAATGGTGCCATTGAGCAGGGTCATCACATAGGTTCCGCCGGGGGCGTCACGAAGGTTTGCGCCGCCGCCTTCATTGGCTCGTACCTTGCCGTACACCGGTTCAGGTGGGATGGTGAGTGTGATGGTGGGGGTTTGGGTGGGCGGGAGGGTGATTTCCAACGTCACCGGCACGGGGCTGGGAGTGATGTTATTGGCAGTGGGGGTATTTGTGGCTGCCTGAACCAACGGCGTGGCACTCGGCTCGGGTTTACCGGACAGGTCTTCGGTTGGAGAGAGAGGCGTTTCTTGATTCGCGTTGGTGGGTGTGGCTTGCGGCACATCTGTTTGGGTAGTGGGGGAGCCTGATCCGATCAATGTGATGAGGATGGCGGCAAACGCTAAGATCATGATCACGCTGAGCATGATGCCGCCAGTAGTGGGACGCAAACGCAGGATGAGCAGGGTGACAAGCCCGATGGTGCTGGTGAGTGCAAAGTGGGTGAGGAAGACGAGTAAGCCTTGCAGCCAAACGTTGGGCAGCCCTGCGCTCAGCCCAAATGCTGAGGCGCTGATGGGGAGAAAAAATGCGTATGCAATGAGGACGCTGGGGAGGAAGGGTTTGTCTTCTGAGCGGGCGAAGGAAATGACGAGGGTGATGGCTCCGATGACAAAGACGACCAACTCTGGTATCCAAAGTCGTGAATGGATGTATATGTTGTTGAGGGTGATGGGCATTAAGAGACGCGCGGCAAACCCGGTAAGCAGCCCGCCCACAAAAACAAAGATCAGGCTGATGAGCAGCGCCATGAGGGTTTCAAACATGAAGCGGAGCGAGCCGGTGAGCATGGCAAGTAAAAAGCCTACCCAGGGGGTCATGAGTGGGGCAACCAATATACCAAACAGGATGACGGCTTGCGAATCGAGCAGGTAGCCCAGCCCAAGAATTGCGCCGCATACCAGGGAGAAGACGAATAGTTCGATGGATGGGTAGGCGCGGCGCGCGAGAGATGCGATTAATTCTGCTTGTCCTGCCGCATCGGTGGGGATGTGGGAACGCCGCGTAACGCGTCTGCGCCTGGGCGGCAGAGGTGTGGTGGGTTCTGGTTTAACTGGTTCGAGGGGCAGGTTTTGATCTTCTTGCATAGACATGGTGCAATTATACCCAGCGCGGTCAAAAATTGCGCTTTTTTAGAAGGGGTAAATTGCAATTTTTGATTGCGGCATCTATACAGGGGCGAGAGGTTGGAAGGGAGGAAAGAAGAGCTATAGCTATTTTGATAGGTTCTGTTGTATAGTTCTTTATGGACATTTATTTCAGAAAAGGATCATAAATGAACGAGCCTCGTGTTTATAAAACTTCACCCTTGTTGTTGATTTTGATCGCCATTGTTTTTTTGTTCTTTTTGGGCATTGTGTGGACTGCCTTTGGGTCGGCGTTGACGCAATATGCGATACCCGTCCTGGCATTTATGGCGTTTATTTTTGGATTGCTTTTTATTTCCTTAACTTCCAAAACCATTGTTTCAGATGATGAAATTTCGGTTCAGGGTTTGTTTGGGGCGAAGACCCTGCGTTGGATGGAGATCGGGCATGTATCAGGCTGGGGCGGCACGATGAAATTGCACAGCCGCGATGAGGATGTGAATTTGTCTATCAGTTCGCGTATGCCCGGGTATTTGGAAGTGATCGAGGCGGTTGGCGCGAAACGCCCTGAACTTTTTTCGCCTCGAGATTACCCTGAAATGCGGCGCGGACTTGGCTTCTTCACCTCCCTGGGCGTTTTCCTTTTGTTGTTCCTTGGCTTTATTGTTTTTTTTGTTTCAGAACTTTTAGCCTCGGGTAATTTGTCTGTTGAAAACCTCATTCCTTTTGCAATCTTGTTTTTGATGCTCCTGGCTTTTGTTGGAATGTTCCTCTCTGCACCCCGGGTTGTTTTGATGGAAGGCGACCAGCTAACCCTGCGATATATTTTAAGCGAACGCATTATCCATGCAAGTGAAGTGAGCTTTGTGCAACTGCGTTATACCCAAACCCGCAATGGGAGGCATTACTTTATCTTTTTGCAACTGACGAATGGAAAGAGTATAAAAATTTCTGGTATGAGCCTGAGCCTGCCAATTGCCTATTTGGTGCTGCGGAATTGGCAGCAAGGCAAACTACACATCTAAGTTTGGAGTACAAAAGAATACTGCCTGTAAAAATTGTTCTAATTTTTACAGGCAGTATTGCATGTATACCTTAAGTTGTGATCTTTCGCCTTCTGCGCGATCTCTTTAAAATTTCGGCTTCGCGCTCCTTTCGAAATTGGAGGGCTTCTTTCAAGGCTTGTTTGCGTTCTTGCGGATCGTGAAAATAGAACTTTTTGCTGTTTAACTTGTTTGGCGGGTTATACCAACTGACATTCCAGCACGAGATTTTTTCGCCTTTTCTTGTGCGGCTAAAAGTCTCACAAATGCCATTGTAACCAGACCTGTTATTTCGAAGCGGCGTTTCTCGAAAAGGAGGTTTTTCGATGGGTGGAAATTTTATTTGAGCCTGCCGATGATAAGCCTGTGCTGCTTTTAATGCCTTATCGGAGCTCCCGTAAACGCCATCGCTAAAGAGTTTTGTGATCACTTTAGCATTTCGATACAACCTGACTAACCAGCCAGCCCCCTTTGAGTGTATCCTGCTGATACCCCTCAAAGAGTAATTACTCATTGCTTTTTAAATTCCTTTCGTAAATAAAGATAGTAGCGAGCTATTATAGCTGATACGTTTTCCTCTGATCCAGTTTTTTTTTGTTTACGAGGAATTGGTCAGACAATTTGAAGGAAATTAACACGCACCTCTAACAATGCGTTAACCGGCGACCTGCTATAATATTCCCGCCACTACAAATCGGCACATGATGCCTGACACATGAAACTCTGCATGTGACGCCCCGGAAAGGCAAGGTACACCGTCATGATTTATATTCACATTCCCCTTCACCCTTAAAACCCAAACCGCGCTTGAGTATTTCGCGTGTTCTTTTCTTTTTTGATTTAATGCGCCGCTTGATACCCTTCAATTGGCTTTTTTGTCAGTTGCAGGGCAAGCCTAAAATGGAAACCGGTACTTTACTATGACACAACACAGAATTACAGATGATCTCGAAGCCCTGTTAGATGTACTCCCATCCAACCTGCGCCATGCGGTGGAGAAGGCAAATAACAACGATAAATTACTTGAGATCGTCATTGACCTTGGGCGCATTCCCACCGCTCGTTTTGTGGATGGTGAGATCGCCCTGCTGAATACCGAGATCACCCGTGCTGAGATCGACCACGTCACCGAACGGATTGGTACGTTCGATGCCGACAACCGCGCCGGTATGGAGCGAACACTTCATCGTATCTCTGCCATTAAGAATCGACGCAGCGCCATTGTCGGGCTCACTTGCCGCGTAGGTCGCGCCGTGTATGGCACGGTGGATATCATCCAAGACCTGATCGAATCGGGTAAATCCGTTTTGATCCTGGGGCGCCCGGGTGTTGGTAAAACAACGCTCTTGCGCGAAGCCGCTCGCATCCTTGCGGAAAATAAACGCGTGGTCATCGTTGATACATCCAATGAAATTGGCGGCGATGGCGATGTGCCGCACCCGGCGGTGGGCAAGGCGCGTCGTATGCAAGTCCGCGAGCCGATGCTTCAGCATGAGGTGATGATCGAAGCCGTGGAAAACCACAACCCCGAAGTGATCGTCATTGATGAAATTGGGCGCGAACTCGAAGCGCTTGCTGCTCGTACCATTGCAGAACGCGGCGTGCAACTTATTGGCACGGCGCACGGGCAAACGCTTGATAACCTTTTGCTTAATCCCACACTCAGTGACCTTGTGGGCGGCATTGAAGCCGTAACCCTCTCTGACGAAGAAGCCCGCCGTCGTGGTACGCAGAAGACCGTGCTCGAACGCCGTGCGCCGCCAACCTTTGATGTGCTGATCGAAATTCAAACCCGCGACCGCTTCACCGTTCACGCCGATATTATGACCTCGGTCGATTCGTTGCTGCGTGATGCACCCATCCCGCCAGAAGTGCGCACGCGCGATGAAACGGGTGAGATCAAGATCGAGAAAGCCGCACCCGCTCCAAAGTCCAGAACTGAAGCGCCGACGAAAACCCCGCTTCGAACTCGACGTCAGCAGCCTGTTTCTCAGCCCGTCGAACATTTACCTACTCCGACACAGGTTCCGAACCTTGGCACAAAATTGCAGACCATCCGCATCTTTGCGTATGGCGTGGCACGCAACCGTCTCCAGCAATCTGCGAAGCGGCTTGGTGTTCCGGCGGTTGTTGTAACCGATGTTGCCGAAGCCGATGTATTGGTGACGCTGCGGACGTACTACCGTAACCGCGAGCACACCATCATGGATGCCGAGGCGCGCGGAATGCCGATCTATGTGCTGCGCGCGAATTCGGTTTCGCAGACCGAGCAATTCATCAGCGACCTGTATAGCTTGACCGAGCACGTACAGCGCGACAATATGGAGGATATCCGCGATCAGGCGAAAGAAGCCATTAGCGCGGTTCTGAACGGTGAACGCTTTGTAGACCTGCCGCCGGGACCTTCACTTGTGCGCCGCTTGCAACATGAAATGGCGCGTGATGCCGAGTTGGTTTCTCATTCGTATGGGAAAGAGCCGCGCAGGCATGTAAGAATATTTCGAGAATAATTTGTAGGGGCGACCGTGAAGGTCGCCCTTTTATTTTCTATATTTGCCGTTTTGTATTATTATGACGTGAAATAAAACACATGGACAGGGGTAAGCCCTGTCCCTACGGATAAATTATGTTCATTACTCTTGAAGGTCCCGAAGGCTCGGGCAAAACATCCCATATTCCCCATCTTGTAGAATTTCTGCGCGAGAAGGGCTATACGGTCTTTCCCACCCGTGAACCCGGCGGAACATCGATCAGTGAGCAGATTCGTGATGTGCTGCATGATATGAAGAATGCTGAAATGCACGCTCGCACTGAAACCTTGCTCTATCAATCTGCCCGCGCTCAAATTGTGGAGCAGGTTATCAAACCGCGCCTTGCGGATGGCGAGATCGTCCTTTCTGACCGATATTATGATTCGACCATTGCGTATCAGGGCTATGGTCATCAGCAGGATTTGGATGAGATTCGTGCCTTGGTCAAATATGCTACTGGCGGCTTAAAGCCTGATCTGACAGTTTTGCTCGATCTGGATGTGGAAGTGGGCTTGGGACGAAAGAAGAAAGATAATGAGTGGAACCGCATGGATGCCAAAACTGTGGATTTTCACAAACGAGTCCGCGTCGGGTATTTGGAGATGGTCAACGCTGAACCGGAGAGGTGGGTGTTGGTCAACTCGGAGCAGGCATGGGAGTCTGTACAGGATGAACTGCGGCGAGTGATCTTGGAAAGATTGTGAAAATTGTCTGCTGTAATTTTGTAATTGATATAATAGATTGATGCTCGCGATAGTCGTTGGAATTTTAAGAAGATTCCTCTAAAGGAGGGAAACCATGGTTTTTTCTTTCTCAGCCTCATTAATTCCATTAGTAATCGGGGGGATTATCCCAGGATTGCTGTCCATTTATATATGGCGCAGACGCAAGGCAAAAGGCGCCAAATACCTCGCCATTATGATGCTGCTATTGTTCTTTTGGGAAAGTGCATATATTTTAGAACTGGCATCTGCTCATCTTGAAACAAAAATATTTTGGAATAATATCTCGTTTATCTTTATCGCATTTACCCCACTTTCTTTTCTGCTGTTTAGCATTGAGTATACCGAGCGAGGGCACTGGCTGACGCCTCTTCGAGTGGGGCTGGCATTACTTCTCCCCATTTCCACCATTATTGTTATCTTTACTCCGGCTTTTCGTCCGTGGTTCTGGGTATCTCAAACGTTGATTACCCAAGGGGATTTTCTTCTGATCAATGGGGTAAATGGTTGGTGGTATTGGAATATTCATGCCATTTACTCGTATCTTGGATTGCTAGGTGGGGTGGTGTTCCTTGTATTGGCATTGATAAAATGGCCCCGCCAATATCGTGGACAAATGATTTGGACCCTTATTGCGATCAGTGTGCCGTGGGTTGCCAATGCTATTACGATTTTCAAGATACTTCCAATATTTATCGATTTGACCCCCTTTGCCTTTTCCATTACCGGGCTTGGATTAACCTTCGCAGTAGTGCGCCACCGAATGTTGGATCTCGCGCCAATAGCCCGCGAGGTGGTAGTGGAGGGGTTGAGAGATGGCGTTCTCATCCTGGATAAGGACAACCGGGTGGTGGATTCAAACCCTGCCGCCTACAGGTTATTGTCCCTGAAAACTGAAATGATTGGGAGCAGTATTGCCCAACTGTTTTCCAATTGGGCAGAACTTGCCGAAAAAGACCTTACCCTTACCGAAGGGAGACATGAGGTTGAATTTCTCAAAGAGAATGGGGAAAACCAGCATTTGGAGATTTCATACTCCCCCTTGCGTGATCGGTTTCAGATGATCATTGGAGGCATTGTCACGATCCATGATATTACCCAAACAAAGGAGACACAACAGCTTTTGTTGGAGGCTCGTAATAAGGCGTTAGAAGCCAATGCCTTGAAAAGTCGTTTTTTGGCAAAGGTAAGCCATGAGTTCCGCACGCCACTGGGGGGCATTATTGGGTATGCGGAATTATTGGAAGGGGATAATTTTGGGGAATTAAATAAAGAACAAAAACGGGTGGTGCAGACGGTCTTGAGAAGCGCGGAACATCTGAATGAGATGGTTTCAGAATTGCTGGACCAAGCTCAGATCGAATCAGGAAATTTGATCCTTAAGAAAAGCGAATTTTTATTGAACGACTTGGTGGAAAGTTCCTGCGCCGGTTTTGTTGTTTCAACAGAGAAAAAGAACGTGCAGTTAAAGAGATTTTTAGACCCGCAACTACCGTCCCAGATCATGGGCGATGAACGCCGTCTGCGCCAGATCATCATCAACCTTGTTGCAAACGCCATGAAATTCACAACAGAAGGAGTGGTGAAGGTTTCATTTTTGTTGGAAGATGCAGAACATTGGAAAATCGTAGTTTCTGATACCGGCGTTGGCATCCCGCAAGATGCATTGGCTGATATTTTTGACCCATTCAAACAGGTTAATAATGAAGTGTCGCATGAGAATCGCGGCATTGGTCTTGGTCTTTCAATTACAAGGGACCTGGTTGCCTTGATGAAAGGTTCCATCAATGTAATAAGCGACCAATATAAGGGCGCTGTATTTCAAATCTTATTGCCTTTGGAGCACGCACTATGACATTAAAGCCACTTGCCTTTGTTGTGGAAGATGACCCGATTCTTAATGATATTAACTGCCTTACCCTGGAACCATATTTTCAAGTTGAGTCTTATTTGCGCGGAGACCTTGCGTTCGAGGCTCTCGATTTTCATGTGCCAGACCTGATCGTTCTGGATATTAACCTGCCCGGGATGTCGGGCGAAAAAATATTAAAGAAACTGCGAGGCTCCGAACGTTTTTTGTCTATTAAGATTATTCTAACAACTGCCGATAATATTCAGGCAGCCACATTGGATTCCTTGGCAGATATTGTTTTATTGAAACCGATCAGCCCCAATCAATTAAAAGAAATGGCTGTACGGGTGTCTAAATCGATGGAAAAGAAATGATAGCAAACACAGATAAAGATATAAAAGCATTACGGGCAGCAGGAAGGGTATGTGCCCAAGCCATGCAATTGATGATGGAAAGTGCCAAGCCTGGTATGACCACCCTTGAACTCGACCAGATCGGTGAAAAGTTCCTGAAAAAAGAAGGCGCAACCTCCGCCCCGAGGGCAATGTATAACTTCCCTGGCGGCACCTGTATTAGTGTGATGCCAGTTATCGCACACGGCATTCCTGGCAATCATGTAATTCAGGATGGCGAACTGATCAACATTGATGTGTCGGCAGAACTGGGCGGCTATTTTGGCGATACAGGTGCTTCGATGGTTGTGGGCACACCCAACCCGGAATATGAAAAACTACTCACCGCCACAAAAGAAACACTGAATAAGGTTCTCACTCTTGTGCAGGCAGGCAAACCATTGAATCTCATTGGCAAAACCGTTCAACAGGAAGCCAATAAGAACGGATACAACCCCATCTTTGATCTGACGGGTCATGGCATTGGGCGTCAATTGCACGACAAGCCATCTGCCATTTACAACTTTCACAAACCAGATGACCGCCGCATTATGGATAAGGGCATGGTGCTTGCCATTGAGCCATTCTTTACCACCGGGCAGGGGCATGTGGTCGAAAAAGCCGATGGCTGGTCGCTCAAAACTGTGGATAACACCATCGCTGCCCAATTTGAACATACCGTCATCGTCACCAAAGATGAGCCGATCATTTTAACGCTGCCATAGCTTAAATAAAAGAACGCATCACATAATTCGTGATGCGTTCTTTTATAAAACTTAAATTTATATTTACTCTTCTTTCATCCACCGTTTTACTGCATCATGGGGGTGCTCATATTTTCGCATGGATTCAAGTAATTTCATCGGCTCGGCTTCAAATGCAATGGCTTGACGATGCTCGGCGAAAACAAACCCTTCTGCCACAGCATGGTCTATGGCAGCGAGCAGGGGAGTGTAGTAATTCCGCACATTGAGCAAACCTACTGGCTTTTCATGTTCTCCAGTCTGCGCCCAGGTTACGGTTTCAAAGAGTTCATCCCACGTGCCAAAGCCGCCGGGTAAGGCAATGAAACCATCAGAAAGCTCGTGCATACGGGCTTTGCGTGAACGCATTTCGGGGGTCACTTCCATCTTCGTCAACCCGATGTGTGCAAGTGAAGCCGTATTCATGGAGGGGATGATCACCCCGGTCACTTCACCACCCGAAGACAATGCTCCATCTGCTACTGCGCCCATAAGCCCGGTTTTGCCGCCGCCGTATACGACCCGGATCCCATTTTTGGCAAGGATCACACCAGTTTGGAAGGCGGCATCCTTATACTCCTGATGCACCGCATCGGAAGACCCGCAAAAAACACAAATTGATTTCATGGCACTCTCATTTTTCTTTTTTAGAATAGTATCTGCCTAATGTACCATATTCCGGTCAGGTTAGAATTCTGTAAGTTCGGGCATGGAATGCTTGACCCTTGCAACTGACAGGATGAAAATATAAACATGGATTATAAGGATTATTACAAAACCCTCGGCGTAGACCGAAAAGCCAGCACAGACGAGATCCGTACTGCATACCGGAAACTCGCCATGAAATATCATCCTGATAAAAACCCCGGTGATAAAAAAGCGGAAGATCGCTTCAAAGAGATCAACGAGGCGTATCAGGTTTTGAGCGATGAAAAGAAACGCGCTCATTACGACCGGCTTGGCAGCGCCTACACCAACTTCCGCACTACGGGCGGCAGACCGGGAGACTTTCAATGGGAAGATTGGTTTGCGCAACAAGCGGCAGGCAGTTCCCGTGGAGCCGGTGAAGAGAGCTTTGGGAACTCTGGCGGCGTAGGAAGTTTTTCTGAATTCTTCCGCACCATCTTTGGAGAAGCCATGCGCACACAAGGAAGAAGCAACCCGTTTGCCTATGATTCTCCCGGGTATGAACAGGAAGCAGGCATCAGCTTCCAGGAATCATTTGAAGGAACCACCCGCCAAATACAGAAGACGAACGGCAGCAAGCTCACCGTCCGCATACCGGCTGGGGTGAAGACAGGCTCAAAGGTGCGAGTGGCAGGTGCGGGTCCCGAAGGAAGCGATCTTTACCTCCTGATCAATGTGCAAGATGATGCCCGCTTTGAGCGTGAAGGCAGCAACCTGACCACAACATCTAATGTAAGTGTATTTACTTTAATTCTTGGCGGCGATGCTGAAGTGGATACCCCAACAGGAACCGTCCGCTTGAATATTCCCGCCGGGACGCAGCCCGAGCAAGTGTTCAGGCTGGCTGGACGCGGAATGCCAAATGTAAAAGATGCCAACCAAAAAGGCGATCTTTACGTGAAACTGAAGGTACAAATTCCCAAGTATTTATCGTCCAAACAACGGGAATTGATCGAAGAAGCATCCCTTATAAAGTTTTAACTCAGAGGAGTATTGATGAAAAAGACTTTAGCTGTAATTTTGGTGATGATCCTGGCAACTTTGGCGTGCCAATCACCAACGCTTGCCACGCCGGAATTAACGACCACAGACTCAACCGTAGAAACCGCACCTGCAGATGCAACTTCTGTAGACGTACCCGTATCTGTTAACCCAGCCGGACAGGAAGCCTTGGTCACCCTTTTTGAAAAAGTCAGCCCGGGAACCGTGGCAATCTTTACAGCGACGGGACAAGGCAGCGGCTTTGTATATGACAATCAGGGACATATTGTGACCAACTTCCACGTGGTTTCACAAACCGAAGACAAACCCGTGGATGTTGTGGAAGTGCGTTTTCCATCCGGCTACATGGTGTATGGCTCCGTGATTGGTATTGACCTGGACTCGGACATTGCCGTGGTAAAAGTGGAGGCTCCGGCAGAGGAACTCAAACCATTGCCCCTGGGCGATTCTTCCCAATTGAAAGTAGGGCAGACCGTGGTTGCCATTGGCAACCCCTTTGGCTTGGAAAACACCATGACGGTGGGCATTATCTCAGCGCTTGGGCGTACGCTCGATTCGCAACATGCAGCTACAAGCAGCGGCGTGTTTTTTAGCGCAGGCGATATCATCCAGACCGATGCCGCGATCAACCCGGGCAACTCTGGTGGACCCTTGTTCAACATTCTTGGCGATGTCATTGGCATTAATCGCGCCATCCGCACCACCAGCTACACCGATACAGGCGAACCGCTTAACTCTGGCATTGGCTTTGCCATTTCCATCAATATCGTCAAACGAGTTGTCCCCGTATTGATCGAAACGGGAAAATATGATTACCCCTACCTCGGAATATCCTCCAGCAGTTCATTGAACCTCGCCGCAGTAGAAGCGCTGGGACTCCCCCAATATACCGGCGCATACATCACCTCGGTGGTTAAAGGTGGACCTGCGGATCAGGCGGGTATCAAAGCGGGGACGACACCCACAAATTATCCTACACTGTTAGCGGGTGGCGACCTCATCATCGCCATTGATGGACGCGAAGTGCGTGTCTTTGATGACCTGCTTGCCTACCTCGTATCCAACAAAGGACCTGGCGATACCGTGGTGCTGACTGTTCTTCGCGGAAGTGAAAAACTGGATATTCTTGTAACGCTTGGCAGCCGCCCATAAATAAAAGACAGGTTGAAAACCTGTCTACATAAGAAGGCTAATAAAAAAACTCCGAGAATGAAAAATTCCCGGAGTTTTTTTATTTTACCCAAAACGTTCCTCACGCCAGACATCGGCACGGTTGTGATAACCAGCCTGTTCCCAGAAGCCGCGTTTATCTTTTGACATGAACTCAATGGAGCGCAGCCACTTTGCACCTTTCCAAAAATAGGGCGTTTCCATATCTTCCCGCCCGGGGATGAAACCCACCACGCCTCGCAAAGGGTAGCCGTGATCTGGCGAAAGCGGCTCACCTTGAAAGTGTGTAGCCAGCAGGAAGTTATCCTGCAATACCACTTCCAACGGCAGGTTTACTGTAAAGCCGTATTCTGCATGTTGCATTACATGGGTGGCAGTTGGCTTGATCTTGAAGAAACCCTGTTCCATCAAGGTCTTTACCGAAACACCTTCCCAATCTGTATCGAACTTGCTCCAGCGGGTTACACAGTGAATATCCATGTGCAGCTTGGTGCGCGGCAATTGGTTGAACTCATCCCAGTTCCAGCGTTTTTCCTCTTCCACTTCACCCCACACGCGGAAATCCCATGCGGCAGGGTTGAAGGTGGGGACGGGTCCATAGTGCAGGACGGGAAATTTTTGGGTCAGCGCCTGCCCGGGGGGCAAACGTCCTTCAGAGCGAATTTGGTCTTCCTGTTTTCGGCGGTCAAAACCTTCATGTTGAAACATAAAATACCTCACTTTGAAAAATTCTATAGGGCATATTGCAGACCGGAGCATCTCAAAAATTGGGTCTGGCGAGATTTTTGAAAGCCTCACTTGTGTTATGCGAATGACCTATTCTACTTAACTGTGACGTAAAACAGCTTCAAATGTTACTAGAGAAAACTGATAACATGCTGAGAAATTATCCCTTTGTTTATACGATTGATTGAATTTATAATAGACCAAATTTAAGTCAAGGAGAAAAGGTATGAAACAACCCACCTTTAAGCAAAAATTCCAGTATTGGTTTGATAATTATATGTCCAAGGGTCCCATTGCCATGATCGGCGGGCTTGCAGTCCTCTCCCTTGCCATTATAGTCCTTGCTGCGGCAATTATCCGTATTGGGCATGTCGCCATGGGTGGGGCAGGGGAATTGACATTTGGCGAAGCCGCATGGATGAGCCTGATGCGCACCCTCGATGCAGGCACCATGGGCGGTGACGAAGGACCCGGCTTTCGCTTTGTTATGCTGTTAGTTACCATCGGCGGCATTTTCATTGTATCCACCCTCATCGGTATTCTCAGCAACGGGTTGGAAGAACGCATTGAGCAACTTCGCAAAGGGCGTTCAATGGTTCTCGAAAATGACCATACCCTCATATTTGGCTGGACACCGCAGATATTTACCATTATTTCCGAGCTTGTCGCTGCCAATGAAAGCCGTACCAGCGGCGCTGTTATTGTTGTTTTGGCAGAGCAGGATAAGGTTGAGATGGAAGATGCGATCAACGAGCGGATTCCAGATACAAAAAATACCCGCATTATTTGCCGCTCTGGTAGTCCTTCCGATATGAACGACCTGGAAATTGCCAGCCCGCACACAGCGCGTTCCATCATCGTCCTCTCCGAAGGTGAAGACCCTGATACACATGTGATCAAAACCCTGCTTGCCATTACCAATAACCCCAACCGCCACGAAAAACCTTATCACATCGTAACCCAGATCCGTGATCCGCAAAATTTGGATGTGATCAAACTGCTTTCGGAACGGGACAACGTCCAACCCATCCTCACCACCGACCTGATAGCCCGTGTGGTTGCGCAAACTTCACGCCAGAGCGGCTTATCCATTGTATACACCGAGCTGATGAATTTTGGCGGAGATGAGATCTACTTCAAGAATGAACCAGGGCTTTCCGGCAAGACCTATGGCGAAGCTTTGCTTGCTTATGAGACCTCCTCTGTGATGGGCATCCGCCGTGCAGACGGCGCCGTTCTTTTAAACCCCGCCATGGATACCCGGATCAATTCCGGCGATTCCATTTTTGCCATTGCAGAAGATGATGACAAAATTTACCTCTCAAAGCATTCCCACCCGGCAGTGGAAGCAGGCTTGATCACCAACCTCAACGAAACCTCCAAGCCCAAGCCGGAACGCGGACTTATTTTAGGCTGGAACCGTTCTGCACCCATTATTATTCGTGAGTTGGATAACTATGTAGCCAAAGGGTCTGAATTGCTTGTCGTCTCTGAAGCGGAGGGCGTGGAAGATCAGATCCGCCGTGATGTGGGCAAACTCAAAAACCAGAAACTTAAGGTCATGGAAGGCAACATCCGTGACCGCGCTCTATTGAATGAGTTGGGTGTGACCGAATACGACCATGTGATCGTGCTGGCATATGGACACCTCAGTGTTCAAGATGCTGATGCCATTACACTGGTCACACTTTTGCACCTGCGCGACATTGCAGAAAAGGATGAAACCCCATTCTCCATCATCAGCGAAATGCTTGATCTGCGTAACCGTGAGCTTGCCGAAGCCGCCAAAGTGGATGATTTCATCGTTAGCGAGCACCTTATCAGCTTAATGCTTTCCCAACTTTCGGAAAATTCTGAACTTCAGGGAGTTTTTGTAGACCTGTTTGACCCTGAAGGCGCAGAGGTTTACCTAAAACCGATCAGCGCTTATGTGCAAACAGACCAACCAGTAGATTTCTATACAGTTGTAGAAGCTGCCCGTCAGCGCGGCGAAACCGCCATTGGTTACCGTATTATGAGCGAAAGCCAGAATGCCGAAAAATCGTATGGTGTGAAGACCAACCCCAGGAAATCTGAAAAAGTGACTTTCCGTTTGGAAGATAAGTTGATCGTGATCGCAGAAGGTTAACATGCGCCAACAAAAAATCCCGCCAGTATTGGCGGGATTTTTTGTTGGCTGAACAGGTCTTACTTTTTCTCAGGCGCGGGGACAAATGCCTCGACCCGTGCCCACAGTTCACGGATATTGATCGGTTTGGACATGTACACATCGCAGCCCGCAGAGAGGGCTTTTTCGGCATCTCCTTTTAACGCGTTGGCTGTGATGGCAATGATGGGGACATACGCCAGGTTGGGTTTTCCGCTGCCACGCAGACGGCGCGCAACTTCGTATCCATCAATATCGGGCAGGTTGATATCCAATAAGATCAGATCTATCTCCGCTTTTTCGGCAACGTCCAACCCGTTGATTCCGTTAAATGCTTCCAATAAAACATACCCGCGTGATTCAAGCGCACGTTTAACAAGCATCATATTATCTGGGTTATCTTCAATGTAAAGGATTTGGTTTCCCATGGATTCTCCTTATTCCTTGCCTTTTTCTTCCTGCTTTTCTGCAATGACACCGATCACCTTGTCTACAAATGTACGGGTAGGCAGGGAACCTTTTTGATAAAGCGCCTCGATCTGACCCTTTAAACGCTCTCGTTCTTCCTCTGTGATGTCCTTTGCGCTGACAACGACCACGGGAATATCTTTGGTGCGTGGGTCCAGTTTTAGCTCTTCCACCAGCCCAAACCCATCAATGCCGGGCATTGTCAGGTCACTCACGATCAGGTCGGGTAATTTCTGACGCGCCATGGCAAGCCCTTCCCAGCCGTCTTTGGCATGATACATGCGGTAGTTCTTCTTCGCTTCCAACAGGCGGCGGATGAGGTGCGCGTCATCGGGGTTGTCATCAATCAGCAGAACGGTGGTGGTTTTTTCATCCAAGTTCTCCAGCGCAGCTTGTAATCCCTCACGCGGGGCGGGGGATTGGTCTTTGCTGAGGTGAACATCCACAGCCCATTGATCGCCAAGAACATGTTTTTCGACGGGGAAGGTGTGCCCCGTGCAATTGATTGCTACCAGTTCGTCTTTACCAATTGTGCCGTTTTTTGAGAGCTTTGTGAAGCCTGCAAACGCCACTGCGGTTGCGGGTTCCACTGCCATGCCTTCGCTTTTGGCGAGCGCTTTCATGGCTTCGTAGGCTTCAAAATCAGTCACCGATTCCATTGCGCCGCCGTATTGTTGGGTAAGATTCCAAAGGTATGTGTATGATTTCCCCGGGTCTCCAGTGGAAAGGATAATGATGCGTGTATCAGGAATAATGGGATCAGCCTCATCTTTGCCTGCTTTGAAGGCGTGTACCATGGGGGCACAGCCTTCTGCTTGAATTACAGCGAGCTTGGGAATCTTATTAATAAGTCCCATGTTAAACAATTCTTTGAAGCCGTGATACACGCCCAAAGGTCCCATACCGCCGCTCACGGCTTGAATGTACCAATCGGGGGCGCGCCAACCGAGTTGTTCCACGATCTCGTAGGCGATGGTCTTCATCGATTCACGGGCAGGGATGGAACTGGCGCCGCGGTCAAGTAATAAATTTTTGCGCTGGGCAAACTGACTGGCGATCTGCTTGGTTTGGTCGTAGTTGCCGCTTACCCGGATCACCTCTGCGCCAAAAAGAGCCGCTTCGCGCAGTTTTTCCTGCGGCACAAGGCTTGTCATGAATACCCATAGTTTGATGCCCGCACGCGCACAAGCAGCGGCATACGCCACGGCGGCATTCCCTGTAGAAGCGATCACAGCTTCGCTGATTCCGTTTTCGTTCATCGCGGCAACCGCAACGGCTGCCTGTCGGTCTTTGAAGGAAGAGGTCGGGCTGTAGCGTTCATCTTTGAAGTAAACAGAACCATGCCCAAGGTTTGGTGCGAAGCGGTTGGAATGCCACAAGGGAGTTCCGCCCGCGGGGTAGAGGTCTAATGCGGCAGGATCGTTCAAGGGGAGTACATCCTGAAAACGCCACAAGTTGTTGGGGCGGTTGGGAATACCTCGCAATATCTCGCGTTTGAAGGCGTCGTAATCGTAGTGCGCCTCCACCCATTGTGAATTACACTTTTGACAAATGCCGGGTACGAAGGGGATGTAGGTTTGTTGATGTCCGCAAAGGTTGCATTCGAGGTATAGCGGCGTTGCCATTTATTTTTCCTTTTTCTCAATGACTTCAGTAATACGCGCTTCAAGTGGGAGTTCCACAAAGAACGTTGAGCCTTCGCCTTCCACACCGGCACTTTCTGCCCACAGGCGCCCGCCGTGCATTTCAACCAGGCGGCGGCTGATGGGCAGCCCCAATCCGGTGCCGCCCGCTTTGCGGGTGGTGGAAGTATCCACTTGCGAGAATTCTTCAAAGATCGCTTCGAGTTTTTCAGGCGGAATGCCAAGACCGGTATCTTTTACGGTGATGAGCGCCCGGGCTCCATCCATTTGGAACGCCTTGATTGCGATCTTGCCCTGACCCGTGAACTTGACGGCATTGTTCACAAGGTTGATCATCACCTGGCGGATGCGGGTATTATCGGCAAAGATTTCAAGTTCTTTATCTGATTCGGGGTCAATATAAAGAGTGATATTCCTTTCGCTTGCCAATGTAGAGGTAATGCTGGCGACCTCTTCAAACAGATTGTGGATAATGAATTTTTCGGGGTGCAGGTTCATACGACCTGATTCGATCTTCGCCATATCGAGCACGTCATTGATAAGGTGCAACAGGTGCTGTCCATTCTTTTGGATCAGGCGCAGGTCATTATCCATGTAGGGAGTCAATTCGCCGTCCAACCCTTCGAGCATCACATCGGTAAAACCAAGGATGGAGTTGAGCGGGGTGCGTAATTCATGTGACATGTTGGCAAGGAACGCCGATTTCAAACGGTCTAATTCTTTTAGCTCCTGTGCTCGTTTTTGCAGCTCTTCTGTCAAACGAAGGGTTTCAAGGTGAATGCTGGTTTGTGCAGCAATGGCGGCGGCAAGCTGGCGGGCTTCAGGTGATATATTTTGCAAACCCTTTACAGCTAATTGACCAATGGCTTCACCGCGCACATACAACGGCTGTTCAAGTACTGATTTTGTGAGGTTTTTGTCGTCTTCCAGTGTAGATACTTTGACAGAGTCGTACACAAACCCCAGTGTATCTCCTGTGCGTTCGTTATACGTTTCCCAGTTTTGGCGGGTAAGCAGGCGCGTGGCTTCTTCGGCTTCGGCACGGGCGCGCGAGGCATCTGCCAAAAGGCGAATATTCTCAACCTGCTGCCCGACCTGGTTGGCAATGGCATTAATGAACTTGTGGTCATCTTCTGTGAGCGCCTTGTTGCCTTTAACAAAGAGTTTGCCGATCTGCATATTAAGCGTTTGCATGATCTCTTCATGGTCATACTCGGCAGGGCGGGGCTGCTCAAAGGGTTGTACCGAGGCTTGATCGTAGGCATACCCAATACGTTCAGCCTTGTTAATGGCATCCAAAAAATTATCCCAGCTTTTGTGGGCATATTGCTTGGTGGCTTCTTCAGCCTCGGCGCGGGCACGTTCGGTGGCGGCAAGCAGGCGCAGGTTTTCAATTTGAAGCGCAGCTTGTTGAGCAATGGCATTCGCCAGTTTCAGATCATCATCTTTTAATGTATGTTTTTCATTTGTGGCGATCTGAAATTCGCCAATGGACGCTCCACTCGAAACCAGAGGTGTTTTGACTACATGGTCCTGCGTTAATTGAGACGAGCCTGCAATGGGTGCGGGAGAAACCACATCGTTGTGAAAGATATAGCCCATCTTTTCTTTCTCGTAGATGGATGCCGCCACATGCGGCTCTTTCTCTTTTGCTTCCAGACGGCTTTCCAATTCCTTGATGCGTATATGCAGCGCTTGTAATTCTTCAGTGAGACTGAGTTCCTGTCTGGGTTTAACAGGACGCTTCGCATCAGACTTGGTTTTGGCTTGGTTGCCCCCATTATGCGGGTCTGCAACCACGGAGCGCATCTCATCGAAAAGATCATCCACGCGCTTGTTTGGGTTCTGATTGGGCATTCAATATTCTCCAACAGCTACTTAGGAGTTATTCTTATCTTTCAGGTTCAATTGGGCAACAGTCATCGGGGCGCCAAGAGCATGACCCAATTCACGAGCCGCGATCTGGAGCACAGCTTCAACTGAGGTTGCGCTTTGGATCTTCTGGTTGATGGTATTCAGCATGGATTCGCGTTCAGCCTGTTGTTGCGCCTTTGCAAAGGATCGGGCATTTTGCAGGGATGTGGCAACCTGTGAAGCAAGTGTGGTTTGCACGTTGGCATCTTCTTCTGTGAATGCATCTTTTTGATCTGACTGTAAATCCAACACACCAAGGATCGTATCGCCGATGATGAGCGGAACAGCCATTTCAGAGGCGGTATCAGGCAGCAACTTATTAGGCAGCCATCCGGGTTCGTTGTGGACATCGTTGACGATGACTGCTTTTTTCGTGCGGGCGGCGCGGGCTACCAGCGATTGTTCCTGATTGATCGGAATTGTTGCAGTTCCATGTGTACCTTCGTGTTCATCGCCTTCCTTCCAGCCGCAGGCTTTGATCTCGAGGGTAGAGGCTTCCTCATCGTAGAGGAATATATGCGCATGGTATAGGCCAAACCGACGTTGTGTCAAATGCACCACATTGGCAAGCATTTCATCCGTATTCTGCATTTGGGCAGAAAGTGTACTGATCTCAGCCACCGCAGCGAGTTGTTTGGCGCGCTTTTCTGTTTCTGTGAGTGCGGCGGTAATTTGGATATCGCGTGCTCTCAGTTCTTCTTCAATTTTCTTTCTTTCGGTAATATTCTGATTCGCTCCGTAGAAACGGGTGATCGTTCCGCTTTCATCCCGTTCCACATTAACATTGACTGAAATATGCCCCACTGTGCCATCTGCAAAAATTACACGGTGCTCAAGCGATGTTTTGTAGTGCCGGTCTGTAGAATTCAACGCCTTGCCAATTTCGCCGCCAACAAGGGGCGCATCTTCTGGGTGTACAAAACGTTCGGCATATTCGCTTGAATGTAACTTGTAACTGCCAACCTCTTTTACGTTGGTATGGAAAATAGCGTAGAAATTATCGTTGAACGTGAATAGATCTGTGTTTACATCATATTCCCAATTTCCAAGGCGGGCAATGTTCAATGCTTCAGCGAGGCGTTCCTGGCTTTCCTGAATTTCGGTGCGGGTTTCTTCTGATTCTTGCAGCAGGCGCAGGTTTTCAATATGTGAACCCAAACGGGCAGCAACTTCTCTTGCAAGGTTGACTGCTTCGGTATCATTTTCCTGTAACCCCTGAATAACGAACTGACCAATGGCTTCATTTCGTATGGTTACAGGAATAGGAGTTGCTTTTTCGTAAGAAATCGTCTCGTTCAACGGATGCACTTCTGTCAGGTCATAGTAATAACCAAGGTCGTGCCTGTCATTTTGTTTATATTGATTCCAACTTTCGCGGGTGAGTCGGCGCGAAGCCTCTTCAGCCTCGGCGCGGTATCGTTCTGCGCTTTCAAGCAGGCGCAGGTTTTCAATTTGCTGCGCCACCTGATTGGCAACAACATGGATCAACGCACTGGTTTGGTCTGCTTGTAGGTCGTTATCAAGCTCAACCACAAGAGACCCAAGTTTTTCACCGGTTACAGTGATTGGCGCAGAAATCGCTGCTTCATTTGTTTCAGCCATCTCAATATGATCGAGCGGGGTAACGTTGTTTTGATCGAATACATATCCAATTTTTTCGGGTTTGTGAAGGGCATCAAGGTGTTCGTCCCATCCCTGGCGGACGAGGCGGCGGGCTTGCGATTCAACCTGTGCGCGGGCTTCTTCTGTTTCAGCCAGCAGGTTTGCATTTTGCACAGCAACCGCCATTTGACCGGCAAGGGCTTCAAAGGCTGGGAGTATTTCATGGGTCAACATGTCTGCCTTGTCACTTTGCATATCCAAAACACCCACCACTTGATTTGCAACGATCAACGGCACTGCCATTTCACCGCGTGTTTCGGGCAGCAATGGGTTCTTCAGGAATGTGGCGCTTTTGGTTGTATCGGTAATGACCACCGAGCGTTTTTCAATCGCTGCGCGCCCATTGATCGAGTTGATATTGAACGCCAGACTATGGTTCTTGGCAAGTAATTGCTTTCCTACATCTCCTGTACCGGCTTCCAATACCAACCGCGTCTGGCTTGGGTTGGTCAAATATACTTGAACATAGTACAGGTCGAATTCTTGCAAGATCAGGTCGCAGGCATCTTTCAACATATCGTCCAAATTGCGAACCTGTGATACCGTTCTGCCCACTTCTGCCGCCAGTTGCAAATTGCGAGTACGGGCTTCGACCCGCGCTTCCAGGTTTGCGACCAGTTCCCTGATGCGGTTTGCCATTTCATTGAAAACATTCGCCAGGGTTCCAAGCTCATCTCCGCTTTGAATAGTGACGCGTTGTTGCAGGTTGCCTTTGGATAATTCCAGGGCTGTTTTCGTTAATACGTCAACTGGTTTAATGGTCTGGCTGACAACTCTTTCTTGAATAACCAGACCAGCGGCAAGTACCAGGAGGCTTCCAATGATGAGGAAGGATAAATTTCGAGTTTCATTTGCCGCCGCCGCCGTACGGTCTTCAAAGATTTCCAGAACGCCTATAACATTTCCTGCATGGTCTCTTAATGGACTGCTGATAACTGCGTATATCTTTCCGTTACTTGATATGGTGGAAATAACATCTTCACCATTTAAGACCTTTTCATAAGCATCTGCATCGGCGAAAACGGGGGATGAAAAAGTGCTGGCTTGCAATAAAAGACCAGGTATAGGACTCTGATCGTTGCTGACTGAGCCTTCAAATGTAGCGATCTGTGCCGCCTCTTCATCAAGCAGGATTTGTGCATCAACACTAAATTTGGATTTGACATCAGCAAGAAAACTTTCACCAATATCCAAACCAACATCTATAACGCCGATGTACTTTCCCTGATAGAAAACAGGCGCCTCTCCGCGCACCCCGAGCCCGCCGCGTCCAATTTCAAGACCGCTGACTGCTTCTTGTGTCCGATTTGCTTCCACAACTGTTAATCGGAAAGAAGACAGGTCGTCTCCAAAACTGTCTAATTGATGCAAGCGTAGAAACGATGTGGAATTAGGTAAGATGAATTGATACTGTTTTACGTTAAATTCGCTTTTCAGGGTTTCAAAAGTGCTTAGAGTAATTTGTGTAAGAGCTTCACGGTCTCGGTTTGCAAAGGCTTCTTGAACTTGCGGTGAATTTGCCATTTGGGTTGAAAGCCCATTCGCGAGGGATTGCAATGAATTAGCGCTTGCATCAACTGAAAATTTTGTGTGGAGTAAGTCTGATGTCGCTGAATCTTGGTTGTAGTTGATTGTTCTAGTGACTACATAGGTTCCCATGCCAAGAACAAGAATGAGCGTGATGCTGATGCTTGATGTAAGCACCTTTAAGCGGATTTGGGAGTTTATTCGATCCTGTGCCTGAACGATAAGCAAAATTACAAAGATCAGAACCAAAAGCACTGATCCAATGGGACCCGCCTGTGCCAACTGAGAAGTCTGCCGCCACACAGGATTGATCCACTCGATCAGCCACACGCTCACGAAGGTGATGGCAGAAGCGATTGTATATTCTCGTATAGATGCTTTTGGAAATACCCACCTGTAACCCAGCCCAAAGATAGTTAGAAGGACAATGGAAACGGCTAAAGCACGTCCCTGAACTGTTGCGGCAACCATAACTCCAATCATGAGAATGGGATAGTAGATCAGTTTTACGCCTAATTCCTGGCGGTTTCGAATGGTAGCTGCTATGCCTGCTGCATTTAAGATGACGGCAAGCAGAAACCCCGCTCTTGTAATATAGGATATGATGGTAGTCTGTTCAATGAAAAGAAATGCGTAAATGAATACCGCTGATAGTACAACAGCCATCATAAGGGTTCCCCAGAAAGCAATTCGGGGAGCGGTATTTTGCGGATCTGAATTGGTATGCTTCATATCGTCCATTTTTGTTTTCCTTAACTAAGGCTTATGGCGCAGATGTTAGGATCGTGATCTAACACCTCTTAATTCTTGTTGTTGGTCATTCCGTCGTTACTCGAAGAGATATCTACCTTCACGCGCGGGGCGCCAATCGCCGTCCCCAACTCGCGGACGGCGGTTTGAAGTGTTTCTTCGATAGAGGTGGCTTGTTGTATCTTTTGACCGATCAGGTTGACCCTGGCTTCAAAATCCGCCTGTTTTTTGGATTGTTCGAACGAACGCACATTTTGAATGGAAGTCGCTAATTGGGCTGCAAGTGTGGTTTGGATGTCGATGTCTGAGGTTGTGAAGCGTCCAGCTTGATCGGACTGAATATCAAATACACCGATAAGGGTGTTGCTGACGATCATGGGGACTGCCAACTCGGCGCGGGTATCAGGCAAAAGGGGATTGGGTAGAAAATCAGGCGCTTCGGTCACATCGTTCACGATAATGCCTTTACGTTCGCGGGCGGCGCGGGCTACCAGCGACTGTTCTCTATTGATCGGGATCGAACGTCTTTCTGCTGCCATAATACGCCCTGGTTCACCAGCGCCTGCGGTAAGCACCAGGTTTTTGCCTTCCTCATCAAGCAGATAAATATGTGAGTGGTAGAGATTAAAACGTTCTTTCGTGAGATTTACAACTTCTTGCAATAGCCTGTTTGATTCCAGAATGGTTGAGGTTACGGTTCCCACCTCTGCTACGGTTGCGAGGTCTTTTGTACGGGCTGCTACGCGCTCTTCCAGTTCTCCCAGCAAACTGCCAAGTTGTTCAGCCATTGTATTAAATGCACGGGCAAGCGTACCAACCTCATCTTTTGAGTCTACATCTGCCCGGGTGGATAAATTTCCCTTTCCAATATCAATTGCTGCTGAAGATAGAATTTCAATGGGGTGTATCAATTGTCCGCCCAGGTATTGAGCGACAAAGAACGTTAAGATAAGCAGGGCAACAGCCAGCAAGAAGATGCTGTTTGTTGTAGCCGAAACAGGCTTGTAGGCATCATTCAGGTCTTTATAAACGATGATCGTCCAATTCAGGTTCTTGATTACTTCACTATTTGAAGCATTTGTATTGACCACCGCACTGCTTGCAATATTCTTTGTTTCTCCTACCGTAATTTCGCCAAAGTTATTTTGAAAGGACTTGATTTCAGTGAGCGTTTTCTCATTAAGAGTTTCGATACTCTCTAATTCTGATGTGAGGATTTCGTTACTTGGAAGCAGAAGATAAGCATTGCCTGTCTCACCGAGTTCGCTTACTGTGAGAATATTAGTCACTTCATTAATGCTGACCGTGGCTCGTAACACCCCAACTAGTTCGGGACGATTATGGGCGGGAATGGGCAGGGCAATTTCAATCGCGTAAATACCGGCGCTTTCGTCATACACTGGTTGGCTGATGTATAGATCTCCATCTCCGTTGTTCCATGCCCCCTGCCACCATTCTTCATCTGCCTGGTAGTAGTCGCTCGTTCGTCCTGTGGATGCAATCACAGCTCCGTATTGATCTGTGACGAATAATTCTGCGTATTGGGGCAGGCGCTCTTGTAATTCGAGTAACTCGCCAGCGAGTTCGTTGTTTAGAACATTTTGAATTAACAGGCTTTGATCGCTTGCATTCTTCCATTGGTTGTCTAAGGAATTTAACCTTGCAAGATCGGGCGTGCCTTCGAGGTTTGCTTGTTCGACTGAGTCTTGTACGAATTTATTAAGAGACAGGCTTTCAAGGGCGATCTGGCTGACCGAGAGGGTATCTCCGGCTTGTCTTGCCATTCGGGTTGCAACTCCCGATAGGTTGGTTTCCAACACAGAGCTTAATTGCGCGGTGGCGATCAGGTTCGTAACGATCCCGATTGCGCTTGTGGTGATCAAGCCGATCACCAGGAACCCTACGATCATTTTGATGCGCAGTGAGAAGTTTCGAAATAGTTGCAGGGAGAACCAGCCAAACGCAAAGATTAGCGCCAGCGTAGCAAGGGGTACAACTGTTTGGAGAAGCGGGCTGCTTAAACGTTCCCAAGGCGTATAAAAATCCACGGCAAACGTGGCAATTACTGATATACCACCAAGTACCAGAGCTCGAATGGTACGCTCCCGCATTGAAGTTTGAACTGAGATCGCTATGTAGATAACTGCAACAGTTAATGCTACTGCCCAGCCGACCCCACTGACCATGGATGTTAGAAACGGAGCTATGAGAGCCATTACGATCAGGGTGATACCCATGGCGGGTCTTCCACGGTTTCGGATGGATAAGAATATACCGAGAAGGGCTACGACCAGTAAAAACAAAATCCCTGCTACTACTAAATTTATTTGCCATGTATTGCTTTGCACAGCCAGGTAAATGGATGGCGGCAAAGTTAAAAATACAGACATAAGCAGGATCGTATTGACGCTTAGTCCGGTTTGAGAGACTTCGTCTAAATTATTAAAAATTTTCAAGAACCATTTATTCATTTCCTACTCCTGTTTACCAATTCGCAAGAATTTCGGAGAAGATGATCATTTTCTAAAATTACAACGTATAGTGGCATAAGATTGCCTTGTAATACGAAACCGTACATTTTTACTGGTTATGTTTTGTTGTGTCTGCTGTATCTGCATGAAGCATGACCGCTGTTGGCTTCATGCCAAGAACATGACCGAGTTCACGGGTGGCAACTTTCATGGCATCTTCGATACTGGCTGCTGATTGTATTTTTTGAGTAATAAGGTTGAGCGCTTCCTGTTGTCGGGCGCGCTGACGATCTGCTTCTTGAGCGCGTCGCTGCTCGGTAATATTGGTCATAACTGCGTTAAGGGTTTTTTGCTCATCAGTGGAAGAACTAACAAGCGCCAGCCGTATTTCAGCCAAAAACTCCTTGCCGCTTAAAGTCTGATGTGTCCATTCAAAAGTGTTGTGTCCGCTTTCAATGGCGGTTTTTATCATTTTAAATGCCTTGTCTTGTGAAGGAATCCCATCGGCTTGTGTGGCAGGGCTAAGTTGAATGGGTCCGAGTTTCCCCAATTGTTCCGGGGTGATTTCGTACATGTTCATCGCGGTTTGGTTGGCATCTATAAAAAAGCCCGTATCTGCGTCTAATACTGCAATCGCAACCGGTGAGCTATCTACCAATTCTTTATAGTCGTGGGCAATCTTTTGGGTATTTTCGTACTGACTGATGTTTTGTGAGGCAATCGCCACCTGATTAGCAATGGATTGCAGGGAATCGATGTCAACCTGCCCCAGGCTGTTTGGAATATTGTGCTGTACATCCAAAACACCGAGAACCTTATCTCCTATCGAAATGGGGATGGCGATTTCTGCAACGGTTTCAGGCAACAATGGATTTGGCAGCCAATTGGGGCTTTTTCTGGTTTCCTGCACAACGACAGGGGTGTTCGTTTCAGCAGCTTGCCCAACCAGACCGCGCCCTCTCGTAATTTTATGCCCCTGAGCAAGCATGGTTTTCCCTGCATCTCCCGTGCCGCCAGCCATCACCAGGTTTTGTTTTTGATCGTCAAAGAAGTAAATATGGACGTGGTAGTAGTCGAACGTATCTTTTACCTGTTCAACAACTTCATGCACCAACTGATCCTGTTCCAAAATGGTGGAAAGGCGGCGGCTGATTTCAGCTGATGCCGCCAACGCTTTCGTGCGATCTAAAACGCGTTGTTCCAGTTCGGTAACCTGGCTCTGCTGTAATTCTGCTGTAATTCGCGCGGTACGTGCCGCCCAAATACCGGCGCTGATAATGAAGATCGTAAAAAGAACCGCCAGAATGATCAGCAAACTTTGAATATTTTGTTGAACAGAAAGATTCTCACTAAATGTTACAAAGAAACCTCGCTCCACTTGATCGTAGGCTCGTTTGATCTGTTCTGCTTCTTCGTTTTGAAGCAGTTCAGTCAGTTGTACTTTGTATGCTTGAGGATCGTCGGAAGCTTGCGCCTCTGCCAACAAGGCATCGTATTCAATCAGGCTGGTTTCAATATTGGCTATTCTTCTGGAAACGGAAAGGTTATTCTCAATATAAGGTTTGATCACCCGAAGTTGCGCAGTGAGGAGCGCCCTTTGATTTTCAATTTCTTCCATTCCAATGCTTGGATCATCCAGCCAGGCGCGTGTTTCCACATGCAGTAGCAACCAGTGACGTTGAATATTTGACAGGGTTGCAAGCGCCTCCGAATCTACAAGAAAGGCTTCGCGCGATCTTGTACTGCTTTGGAAGGATAGGAAAACCACTGACAAAATGGCGGTGAGAAAGATCGCTCCCACCACCCCTATAATGAATTGCAATCTTACAGGTTTGCGCTGGCTGGATTTATTTTCCATTTTTATTGCACCTCGATACTCTTGATATTCCAGATCCACAGATCTTTATAAAGTACCTGGTCTATATCAGCATAATCATCGAACGGGAAGATGATGCGTGTGGGTCCATTCTCACTGACGGTCATATAAGCGCCATTGGCTTGCGTGGCAAGCAAAATGGGCCACTGCTCCAGTTCGTTGGTAGTGAGATTTATTTCGTAGTCATCCAGCGCGGTGAATAATACATTTTCAGCCGTTTCTGAAGCGCCAACGACCTTAAGAAAATCAGACATCAAGATACCAGTGTAGGTCATGTTTTCCCCCATCCATGGATCGTTAACATCGTAGCGTACAAGACCAAACTTTTCGAGTGTTGCCATATCCAATTCAAGGGCATCTCCGTTATTTTTGGCGCTGATATTTCCAGTAACGGTCAAAATGACTTCGCCGCTTGGGGCTGCGATCACATCGCCGGGTTTAATTTGAGCTTCTGCCGCGTTTTCATAGATCACCTTGGGGGAACAGGCTGTCATGAATACCATTGCAATTGCCAAAATCATAAAAAAGCTGAATTTTTTCATCATAGTCTCCTTGGTTCTTTTTTTACTTGTTTTTCAATGGCAGGCGAACGCCGAATAAAGTGCCTTTTCCCAATTCGCTTTCCACACTTAAATGACCGTTATGCTGCTCTACAATGGTTTTAACGATTGCCAGTCCCAACCCATTGCCTTCCACTTCGCTGGCTTTGCCGCTGCGGACGCGGTAAAAACGGTTGAAGATGAACGGTAGGTCTGCGGCAGGGATTCCGTAGCCGTTATCTGCCACCATAATATTGACCTTGCCCTCGTCTGTTTCCACTTTGAACTTTACCTCGCCGCCTTTGGGCGTGTATTTAATCGCATTTCCGATCAGGTTGCGAAACACCTGCCGTATTTGCAACGGGTCACCTTCCAGGATAATTTCTTCGTTGGGAATGATGGTGTTGAATAATTGCTCTTTTTCCTTTGCCTGAGTTTCAAACTCTTTTGCCATCTCTCGCAGAATACCTGTAATATTCAGGTCTTCATGCCTTGTGGTTGCATTAAGATCTGCCTGTGCCAGCGACATCATGTTCTGTATCAATTCGTTCATGTTGCCGACCGCAAATTGAATGCGCTCCACAAAATCCCTTTGCGCATCGGTCAACGGACCTGCCTGCTCCATAAGCTGTGCATACCCGCCAATGCTGGTGAGTGGGTTTTTCAAGTCATGCGAGGCGGTGGCAATAAATTCATTCTTTACCTGGTCTAGATCCTTAAAGCGGCTCACATCGTGCAAAATGGCAACCATGCCTCCATCTTCTATCGGGGCAATGAATGCTGTAAAAGTTCGTTTATCATTCCAAACCACATCTCCCGAGGTAGACCGGTGAGATTTTTTCACTTCATCAAGTAGTTGCAATAGCTCATCGAAGCCATGGTCTACAGGAAGAGCCTGATTTAATTCAATCGGATTTTCAATAAATAGCTGCTCACCTGCCGGGTTCACCAGAGAAACCTTGCCAGCCTCGTCAAATAGCAAAATTGCCTCTGAAGCATGGCGCAGCACGGCCGCTACCTTCTTTTGTTCCTGAACGATCACCGAATACAGCTTGGAGTTTTCAATTGCAATCGCTGCCTGACTGGCAATCGCCTGAACCAGATAAAGATGATCTCTTGAAAAATAATTCTCGCGCTCATGGCTGAGTACGATCAACCCAAGCAGCGAAAAACGCCCGAAAATAGGGACAACCAACGCCGAATGAATAGCTTCACTCGGGCTCACATGCCAGAGCGGGTCTGTAATGGCATTTTCGATCACCAAACCCTGACGTGTCTCTTGAATATGATCGATCAACCTATCGGGCGGGGTCAGGTCTGCCGCCACACCAGAAGGATTCAAAACCTCTTCATAATTCTCACGCACATCCCTGCCATTCTCTTCCAGAATGTACATATTGGCTTGAATGGCGCCCAATGTTTCAGTCGTGCGTTTTAACAATACATTGGCGAGGTCTTTAATATCGAGCCTTGCACTGAGTTGTTTGCCGATCTCTGGCAGCAAATTCAACTCGCGGTTGCGGCGGCGGATGACATCTTCGGCTTCTTTTACGCGCAACTTGGTGCGGATGCGCGCCATCAATTCATGGCGGTCAAATGGCTTGGTTACATAATCATCTGCGCCGAGATTCAAGCCCGATTGAACATCTGCCGGGTCGAGCCGTGCCGCCGTAAGGATAATGACCGGAATATGCGAGATGGCAGGGTCATTGCGAATCTCTTCAAGAACGGTAAACCCATCCTTGTTTGGCATATTCACATCCAACAAAATAAGATCGGGCATTTCATCGCGAACTTTGTTCAAAGCCTGTTGTCCATCGCGGGCAATGATCTGATCGTAGCCTTCGTAATCCAGATAGCGGGTCAGCAGGGTCACATTATCCATGACATCATCAGCCACAAGAATTTTGAATTTGCGTTTTGATTCTGTTTTCTTGCCTGTCGGATGCGTGGCGTGTTTCATCTCTTTGATCGCATCGCTTGCGATCTGGCATATCTTTTCAGGGCGCACCGGTTTGATGATGACTTCGTTTACCTTCAAACGCTGGGCGGTCACTTTCAGCCCGGGTACATCGTAGGCAGTGATCAAATACGCATACGAAGGTTTACCGCCAGGGTGATTTTGAAGCTGTTCGATCAATTCCAACCCGGTCATTTCAGGCATGATCATATCGGTAAAGAGGATATCCACACCCTTGTCCTTCACCTTTTCGAGGGCATCGGTTCCGCTGACAGCAGAAACCACATCCACCGTGGGTCCGATCTGTGAGAGGGCGCGTGCCAAGGTGGTGGCTGTGTTGGGATGATCGTCCACAACGAGAATACGAACCATTTCTTTGAGGGGGGCTTGTATAGTATCCATCGGATACTATTTTCATCAGATTCCCTTGCGAGAACGATAGGTAGAAGAGGATAAAAGTTGGTAAAAGTTGGGAACGCAAAACCCCGCCTCAAACACGGGTTTGAAGCGGGGTTCCATCCATTAGGGTTCTTCTTACACTGTGGCTTAATCCCCTACAAGCCGGTAGCCTGTTCCTCTCACGTTAATAAGGAATGACGGGTTGCGTGTGTCGTTTTCGATGGACTGACGCAGTTGGTGGATGTGCCATTTGGCGAGTTCCTGCGCTTCACGCGGGTCGGTTTGAAACCCCTGGGCTTCAGCCACAAGGGTTTGATAATCTACCACGTTGGGCGAGTGACGTGCCAATACGAGCAGGTAGTCAAAAGAAGTGGGTGGGATGTTAACTGGCTGGTCGTTGAGTAGAACCCTTCGGGCGTGCATATCTAACACCAGATTGCCATGTTTGATGTAACGCCCGCTTTCCAGGGATGCGGGTTGCAGGGGTTGGGTGGTTTTACTGAGGGGTTCACCCGCATCGAGGCTTTTGAGCTCGTTTTGCAAGACTTCGATCTGTACCTGAAGTTCGCGCTTTCTTTTCTCGCGCTGCTGGTTAAGCAGAATGCTGCGCGTGCGCTCGATGATGGCTTCAGGCTTGATGGGTTTGAGCAGGTAATCGATGGCGCCGTAACGCAGCGCCTCTACTGCCGAGTTAATATCGGGTTGAGCGGTAAATAGCACAACGGGAATGTGCGGGTATTCGGTGTGGATCTGTTTGAGGGCATCCATGCCATGCATACCGGGCATTCGCAGGTCGGTGAGTACCAGGTCGAAGGATGTTGTTTTGAGGTAGTCGAGCCCTTTTTCTGCGCTTTCGGCTGTGGTGATCTCGAACCCTGCCTGTTGCAATATGCGCGCCAGGGTTTGGCGCAGTGGGGCTTCATCGTCAATGATCAGGATGTGACCGTTAATGTTCATTCGATCTCCGCAGGCAGGGAAGTTAATGGCAGCCATACTTTGAAGCAGGCGCCAAACTCAGAGGTGTTCTCTGCTGTGATTCGTCCACGGTGTTTTAGGACAATATCGTGTGTAATGGTTAGCCCCAGCCCGGTACCTCGTTTTTTGTTGGTGACGAACGGGTCAAAGATGTGGGGGAGAATTTCAGGCGAGATGCCCTCGCCGGTATCCATGACTGAAAGCATCAGTTCATTGGTCTCACGCAGGCGTTGGGTATGCACGGTCAGTTTGCCCCCATTTGGCATGGCTTCTACTGCATTCATGAGAAGGTTTAAAACCACCTGCCGTATTTGATCGGATATGACCGGAATAGAGGGAAGGTTGTCATCTGGGTGGAATTCGAAGGATATTTCGTTCTTGCGAAGGTGGGTGGCGAGCAACGCCAGCACATCTTCAACGATGATATTTAAGTTAATATTTTGCAGGTCTTCCATTTGGGGCGGACGGTAGGTGGTTCGCAGGCGGTCGATCAGGCTTGCCATGCGTTCCGATTCAGCGAGGACGATTTCCAGGTCGTTGTGCCCTTGATCTGAAATGCCTTTTTCTTCTTTGAGCAGGAAGAGTGCATTTTGAATTGCCTGTAGTGGGTTATTCAATTCATGTGAAACCGAGGCGAGCAGCCTTCCCATTACGGCGAGACGTTCATTTTGTACGAGTTGGTTTCGGACGGCTTTTTCCTGCTCTAATGCGAGTTGTAAATTTTGGTATAGCTCTGCCTTGTGCAGCGCCACGGCAAGCTGCCCTGCCACAGCGAGTACCAATTGCTGGTCGCGCTCTGAGAATGATTTTGTGCCTGTTTGTTGAATATCGAGTATGCCGTAGAGTTTATCCCCATTCATTACGGGAATTGACATTTCAGCCTTGGTATCTGGCAAGTAAGGATCGTAAAGAAAGAATACTACTTCATCAACATTGTTGGTGAAGTAAGGGGTTCTGGTTTCAGCCGCGTAACCAATAATGCCCAGCCCGGCTTGCAGCTCGTGCGCTGCGGCTACAAGTTTTTTTCCCAATTCTCCACTGGCGGCTTTTAGGGTGAAATTGCCTGTTTCGGGGTTTAACATGAATATCTGCACATGGTAATAATCAAAATTGTTTTTGAGCAGCTCTGCCACGTCGTTTAATAGTTCATCTGTTTCTACAGAAACCATCCCTTGGTTAATGCGGTAGAGAGCGCTGGTTTCTTTTAATGCCTGGCTGGTCTTTTCTATTAAGAGGGCGCTTTCCAATGCCACTACTGTGGCGTTGACCAGAGGGGTTAGGCGTTGCAGGGTTTCCTGGGTGAACTTTCCGGGCGTTTCTTCATCGAGATACAGCACGCCCAGAATTTGATTGTTCCATTTCAGTGGAATGGATATATTCGAGCGAACCCAGTTTAATCCTTCTACGTGCTGCCACCCGGGTTCTTTGAGGGTATCTTCTACGATGAGAGCTTTGGGGTGGTCCAACATTCTCTTCTCAATGGGGAACAGACGGGTTTCTCTAATGAGAGAATGAAACACCTCTTCGCCTCTTCCTTCATATCCCCGCCATGCAGCAGGACGGAGCAATTCGTTTTCGAGCAGGGAAATATTGACGGCGCATCCTGGAATTAATCTTTGTACCTGAATGAGGATTTCATTCAATACTTGTCTGGTTTCGGTATGCGAGACCATTGCAAGGGTTGCCTCTGCGCTGGTTTCTGCCAGCAGGCGTTGTTCCTGGGTGATTTTTAGCAAGCGCTCGCGCTCGATATCTGCATTTTTTCTGTCTGTAATATCAATGCCAACCGACTGGTACTCTATGTGGTTGGGCATTTCAATGCGGCGATCTGTCCATTGCAGCCAGCGTTTTTCACCTTGGGCGTTGATTTCCAGGGTCTCATAAGTGGAGTAGGGGTTTTCGGCGGTAAGGGAACTATAGGAATTCTTAACGCTCTCACGCTGGTCTGATGGGATTAATGCCAGCAGACTCGTGCCTTGAAGATCGTGGCGGGTTTTTCCAAAGAATTGTGCGTAAACGATATTGGTAAAAAGCAGGGTTCCATCATCAAGGTAACGGCATATCATTGCAGAAATATCTTCGGAAATTCTGCGATACCGTTCTTCACTGGCGCGTAGTTCTTCTTCTACCTGAATACGCTCTCTTAATTCCTGTTGACCGGCTTCGTACAGGCGGGCATTTTCAATTGCAATGGCGGCTTGTTGCCCCAACTCACCCAGAATGTTGATCTCGTTCTTTGAGAAGGCGTACGCTTTTTCACTTTGTATGCTGAGTGTCCCCAGCTTTTTGTTGCCACTGCGGATCGGCGAAACAAGCAGCGATTTGAACTTTGCGTTTGGATTCAAATTGATAAAACGCTCATCTTCACTTACAGCGGGGATGTAGATATCCCTTTCTTCAGAGATCGCCAGCCCGGCAATCCCTTCACCTGCGCGCATTTTTCGGGAACTTACCTGGTAATTTTCAAAACCAGATACCGCTTCAGGGTGCAGATAATTCTGTTCCTTATCCATCAAATGGATCACTGCTTGCTGTGCAGAGGGAATTAACTCTCTCGCTGAAATGACGATCATATCCAATACTTTGGGCAGACCCACGGTTTCCATCTGACTTAATGTGGTGGTGATCCTTGCCAGCGTTTCCTGCTGTTTTAACTGTTGCTTAATTTCGCTTTCTTGCAGGCTGTTCCAAATGGAAACCACAATATGATTTGTTGCCCGCTCTGCGAGTTGAATTTCTTCTTGAGAGAATTGGTGCGGTGTATTAAAGGCGATGATGACCGCCCCCAGTTTATGTTCGCGAAAGGTAAGCGGTGACCCCAAAATAGATCGGGCGGGATAGCGGCTTGCAATATTGGGGCTGATATGTGGTGAGTTAAGCGTATCTTCAGCGATCAGGGCGTGCCCCGCTCTCACCACTGATTCGGTCATACTGATTTCAGTAGACTGTGGAATGTATCGGTACGCCTCTTTTAATTTTGCAGTTGTTGCCTGTGGAATGACTTTGTTTGTTTCCTCATCCCATAGGGTGATGTAACAATCATCTGCTTTAAATAGCTTTTGTAAAGCCACAGCCAGTTTGGCAAGAACTTCTTCAAAGGTTTGCACGGTCAGCGCTGTGTGCGTCATATCTGCCAGTGCTTCCAATTCGCGGGCATGATTTTGTTCAACTTCATAGAGCAGGCGCAGTTCTTTGGCTTTTTCTCGAACACCCTGCTCGATGCGTTTTCTTTTTGATATATCAGTAAGAGAGAGCAACGCACAACTTTCCCCGTTTAAAGTGATCGGGTTGATGCCGATCTCAACGGGTATTTCGCTGCCGTCTTTGTGCAGGCAGTACAAGTCTTGGAGGGCACTCATATCCCTTGTGTGGGGAGATGCAAAAAAATCTGCCTGTTTATGAAGATGGTTCTCGCGGAACCTCTCAGGGATGAGCGCTAGCACTTCCATGCCCGCTAATTCTTTTAGCGAATATCCTAACAACTTTTCAGCATAAAGGTTGGCAGCACGGACTCTTCCGTCTTTGCCGACGGAGAGTATTGCCACAGGTGCGAAATCAAAAAAAACTCCCGTTGATTGTGCTTCTTGATTATCTTCTCGTATTTTTGGCGCGTTTTTTCTTTTTACCGGCATCGCAGATTTTCCCCCTCGTATATTGGGAATGGCGGCAGATTTTTTATTCGTGTTCGATGGCTTTGATTTTGCCAAAGAGTCCTCGCTATATGAATGGACGAATATCAACAGGAAAGGAAAACCCCATCTCACAGAGGATTTCTACATCATTGTAGCACTCGGTGAAATGGGGTGATCTGTTCGTAATATCCTTGTAAGGCGTTATTTTGCGTACTCAGTTGCCCTCGTCTCGCGGATGACCGTCACGCGGATCTGACCCGGGTATTGCATGGTCTCTTCGATCTTCTTGGCAATATCACGGGCGAGGCGGGTGGAACCGAGATCGTCAATGGTTTCAGGTTTGACGAGAATGCGCACTTCACGTCCAGCTTGAATGGCGAAGGCTTGCTGAACCCCATCAAAGGACATGGACATTTCTTCCAGTGAGCGGATGCGTTTGATGTAGGCTTCGAGGTCTTCACGGCGTGCGCCGGGGCGTGCGCCAGAAATGGCATCGGCGGCTTCAGCGATGACCGCTTCGACAGTTTCCTGATCCACTTCATGGTGGTGCGCGGCGATGGTGTTCACCACCACTGCATTCACGCCGTAGCGCTTACAAAATTCTGCGCCGAGTCCTGCGTGTGTTCCTTCCTGGTTGTGATCCATAGCTTTGCCGATGTCATGCAGGAAACCGCCCATCTTGGCGAGTTCCACATTGGCGCCGATCTCAGCGGCAAGGATGCCCGCCAGTTTGGAAACTTCCACGGCGTGGGAGAGTTGGTTCTGCCCATAGGAGGTGCGGAATTTGAGCCGCCCCATCATGCGCAGAATTTCGGGGTGCAAGCCAGAGACGTTGGCATCGTAGGCGGCTTGTTCGCCCGCTTCGTTGATGATCTTTTCAACGGCTTTGGTTTCGTCTTCGATGACTTTTTCAATATGAGCGGGGTGAATGCGTCCATCGAGAATGAGTTTGGAAAGGGCGCGACGGGCAATTTCACGGCGAACCGAGTCGAAACAGGAGACGGTGACAGAGTCGGGTGTGTCGTCCACGATCACATCTACACCGGCGGCTTGCTCAAAGGCTTTGATGTTGCGTCCGTTGCGTCCTACAATGCGTCCCTTCATTTCTTCGCTGGGCAGGGTAACAACGGCACGGGTTACTTCGGCGACGTGTTCAGATGCCACACGTTGAATGGCGTCGGCGATGAGTTTGCGGGCGCGCTTTTCGCCTTCTTCGCGGGCTTCGGCTTCGATCTGGCGGATGATGCGCGCCATATCGCCACGCGCTTCTTTTTCCACGGCGGCGAAGAGGTCTTTGCGCGCTTCTTCAGGCGTCATCTGAGCGATCTCTTCGAGCTTTTTCATTTGGTCTTCGAACAATTTCTCGGCTTCGTTGTGGCGCTTGTCGATCTGTGATTGGCGGCGGTTTAGGTTTTGCTCGCGTTGTTCGATCTTGTCGTAGCGGCTATCCACTTCAGAGCGGCGTTTTTCAAGGCGCTCGGTATCGCGATTCAATTCCACGCGCCGCTCTTTGAGCTCACTTTCGGCAGCTTGAATGATCTTGGTGGCATTATCTTGCGCACCTTTTACGATCATGTTTGCCTGGGTTTGGGCGGCTTTGACAATATCCTCAGCACGTTCCTGGCGGGCTTTTGCGGCTCGCTCAATGCGGTAGCGGTGAATAAAATATCCGGCTACCGCACCGACGATCAGTGCGAGAATATTAATAAGTAAGGCGATGATCGGATTCATAATTGTTCCTCATCTTCGTATTTTGTTTCCTCTGTGTGCGCCTCATTCCAAATTTTGGTAATGACGGAGGCTGCAACAGGGTAGGGGAAGCCGCGCCTTGCAAGGTATTCGGAAAGTTTCTTTCGAAACTCGTTCCACTCCAGACCTAGGAATCTGGGTGCCCGTTTTTGGGCTGCTTCGTATGCCAGGGTTTCTTCATCTATATCGGAAACGGCGTTATTGATCGTTTCCTCGTCTAACCCTTTTTGACGAAGTTCCATTGTGAGTGCGCGGCGGCTGCGGGGGCGGAATGTGTTGCGATTTTCAACCCACGCCTGAGCAAATTCATTGTCGTTGGCGAGCCTGTTATCCCGTAAGCGGGTCATCGTATATTCGATGGCTTCTTCAGGATACTCGTGCTTTTTCAGGTTTTGCCGTATTTCTTTTTCAGAACGTGCGCGGTAACTAAGGAAGAGAAGAGCCTGTTGCAGCGCTCTTTCACGCGCGTCTTCGTTCTGTAGTTGGGTGATTTTCTCATCGCTGAGAATATCGCCGATCTTTAGCCATGCGGCTGTAATGCGTGCCAACCCAAAGGCGAATTCTCCGTCCAGGTGTATGTTTACCCGGTTGGGGTTCTTTTTCTGAACTTCGAGTGCGGTTATCTTTTTCATTTTTAAACACACACAGCCGAGTTACCCGATTGAATCGGCCTCGGCTGTGAAAAAGGTCTGGGTTTGGAACCAGGCTCCGGGGTTAGAAAGAGGCGTTACCGGAGATAGGTCGAAATCCGTGGCGGGGGTCCGTCAGGTTCGGCGCTTGTAGATTTTAGGGTGAAGCCAGTTGTCTGGTCAAAAGTCTTATTCCTGTTTCGTTCAGACTTCACAAATTAACTCCCAAAACCGGGGGAGGATCGTGCGCGAGTTTTCCAGTTAGTTTTCAGCAGAGACCGCAAAGCGGGAATAGCCTTAGATTTGTTTAATTATACATTAATTTTTAAATGCTTGTTAATAGTTTTTGAGCAGGCGGGCAAAGAGTATCAACCATGCGTTGCAAAATGCCTGATGTGTTTTGAATGTATACCAATTGATGTTAATGTTGAAATATCCTGTAAAACCATGTTATAAGAGGTTTCATATCTTGTAGCCTTTGTGTGATTAGGTGTATTTTGACATAAAACTAAAAAGGAGAATGAGATGACTGAAGGTCAAAAAAATGGGGGCGGGGTTCAGTACTTAAGGCGGATTGTGGCATTTGCGGGGTTGATGACAATTTTGTTAAGCCAATTTTTGATTTTCTCAAAGCCGGTTGAGGATGTTGTTTTTCCGCCATATACATGGTTGGCTATTTTGGGGTTGGTCGTTTTTTTTGGAAGCTGGTTTATCCGCCCGTCGCAATTTTTTGAAAAGATTTCTACCTGGTTTGTATTTCGTAATTCCGCATTTTGGGTTCTTGTTGCTTTTGTTTTATCCAGCCTGGTGACATTTGCTGTTGTTAAATTAACTTCATTTACAAGAATTAATTATATTCCTGCTGTTACTTTGTGGTTATTAAGTGCGTGGGCATATGGGTATGCCTTTTGGGATAAACAAGGGGATGCACAGGCGGTTTTTGCATGGTTTCGGCAGAACCGTCAGGAATTGCTTGCTGTTGCCGGTGTAACGCTGCTTGGGACTGTCCTTAGGTTGTATAAGCTTGGAGACCTTCCCAAAGTGCTTGACGGTGATGAGGGGTTGATCGGGATTTTTGCGCAAACCACTACGGGCGGGGATTTAATGAATCCGTTTTCCATGTGGGAAAATTTTGGCTCCATGTACCTGCAATTGATTAATATAGCGTTCAATTTTTTTGGTGTTAATCCTTTTGCGTTGCGTTTATTGCCTGCCATCGGCGGGATACTTGCCATTCCATCCGTATATTTGCTTGCCCGCTGGCTTGGCGGCAGGCGAATCGCTATTATGACGGCTGCCCTTTTGGCGTTCTCACATACACACATTAATTTTAGCAGAATCGTTTCTGTTGCTTATATTCATGGCACATGGCTTGCGCCGCTTGAACTCTATTTTTTCATCAGCGGTATGGAAAAGCGCGAAACATGGCGGACTGCGCTTGGTGGAATTTTATTGGGCATTCATTTTTCTGTGTACTTGACGGCGCAAGTCATTGCGGGCCTGATCTTCGTTTATTTGATATTGTCTGCTTTGTTTTACCGTGGATGGCTCAAAGCCAGGGTTTCACAAGCCGCCGCTTTTTGGGGCGGGCTTCTTCTGCTTATCATGCCAACCACCTTTTTTATTTTTACCAACCCAAATGAGTTTTTTAATCGTTTGGGCGCCAATGGCACGTTTCAAACAGGCTGGCTTCAGGATAGGATGCTAATAACAGGGCATAGCGCCGTGCAAATTCTTTTTGAGCGTTTTGTTCATGCCTTCATGTCGTTGATCTATTACCCGGCTCTTGATTTTTATGGCGCGACAACGCCTGTTATCAGCATGATCACGAGTGTTCTCTTTATTGTCGGTTTAACAGTGTCTTTAATGCGAATTAAGCGCCCCGCTTATTTGCTTTTAAATGGATACTTTTGGGGTGCAACTTTTTCTGTGGGTGTTTTTGCCATCCCGCCCAGTGCAGACTCGTATCGGATGCTCATGGCGATTCCTGCCGCGTTCATTATGGCGGCAATCGGTTTGGATAAAATACTGGAATCAATGGGGCTTGATTGGAAAAGCGCCCGGAACGCATACATATTTTCAGCGTCTGCTGTTCTGTTTAGTTTAATGGTTTTCAATATGTGGACGTATTTTGGCGAATTTGCTGGAAAATGCCGCTTTGGTAATGACAGCATTGGTCGTTTTGCATCCTACCTCGGCAGCTATACCAGAACCGTGGATAATGAATTTGATGTTTATCTATTAAGTGACCCACTTTATTTTTACGGCAGTCATGCCTCTACAGATTTTTTGAGTCTGCGGCGGCGCATTGTCAATGTGCCCGACCCCATTGATACCATTGGGCTTGTTTCTGGTGAAACTGTTATTGCAAGCCCGGAGCGATTTGATGAACTTGTTCAATGGACACACCTCCACCCGGGCGGCGACCTCACGTACCAATATGACTGCGATAACCTGCTTCTTGTAGCGTATCGAGTTCCATAGTTAGAGGAACTTTGGATCCGCGTGAATATGCGCTCATGTATCAGGTGGAGGATGTTCACTGGTGGTACCTTGGCATGGCAGCCATCACAACATCTTTGCTTGATCGCTGGGCGGACTCCACTACGCAACGAATATTAGATGCCGGATGCGGTACAGGCGCAGCCATGACCGGTTACCTCCCAAAATACGGGAACGTGACTGGAGTGGATCTATACCCGCAGGCATTGGAATTTTGCCGTCAACGAGGCGCAGAACGAATTTCCTGCGCCTCGATTCTTAACCTGCCATTTGATTCTGCCTCATTTGACCTGGTCACCAGTTTTGATGTTTTATATGAACGCGCTGTTTCTAATGAGCAAGCGGCGTTGAACGAAATCTTCCGCGTTTTAACCCCAGGCGGAAGGCTTCTGCTACGCCTGCCTGCCTACAACTGGCTGCGAGGCAAACACGACGAACGTGTCCATACGAACCGACGCTACACCACGGGGTTGATTCGTTCTTTACTTCAAGAAAGCGGGTTTAAGGTTCAACACCTTTCCTACGCAAACACATGGCTGTTTCCATTGGCTGTGGCAAAGCGGCTCAGCGAAAACATATTTCCGCCAGGGGAAGATCATTCCGACCTTTCTCTGAATGCAGGCTCACTCAATTCAGTTTTTCAAGCGATTCTTTCCAGCGAAGCCCCCCGGGTGGCTGGAGCGGGTTTGCCTTTTGGATTAAGTGTCTTTGCGGTGGCACAGAAATGAACATCATGCCGCAAGATCGTTCTCGTAAATTATCCAGCATCAGCGTGGTTTTCCCTGCATATAACGATGGCGGGACGATTGCCAGTATGGTCGCAGCCGCTTCATTGGCATGTCGGGCAACCGCCAATGAGCATGAGATCATTGTGGTGAACGACGGCAGTGCAGACTATACTGCCGACATGCTGACCGAGATGCAAGATCGCTACCCCGAACTACGTGTGATTACCCATGAAACAAACCGGGGATATGGCGGCGCTTTACACAGCGGATTTTCCGCCGCCACAAAAGATTGGGTCTTTTACACCGATGGCGATTCTCAATATAACCCAATGGAATTGGTCTTGCTTGTAGAAGAAGTACATAAAGGCGCAGAGCTTGTTAACGGGTATAAACTTTCGCGCAACGACTCATTCCTACGAACCATAATCGGGCGGTTGTATCACTTGCTTGTAAAATTCCTTTTTAACATCCACATCCGCGATGTGGATTGTGATTTCCGACTTATTCCCCGCAAGATTCTGCAAAGCCTAAACCTGCAAAGTGTGAGCGGCGCGATCTGTCTTGAACTGGTTAAAAAGATTGAAGATGCCGGCTATGTATTTGCTGAGGTGCCGGTCAATCACTATTCCCGCAAATACGGCATTTCACAGTTTTTTGTCCCATGGCGCATTATTCGTTCTTTAATACAGATCATGCAGTTGTATCGGCAATTAGTCGTAAAAAAAGAGCATCTTAGAACAAAAGCCAATGAATTTTAGAGATACCTATCAAGATAAAAAAATATTGATCACAGGCGGTTTGGGATTTGTGGGCAGTAACCTGGCTCATACCCTGCTTGAGATCGGCGCTCAGGTAACCACCCTGGATATCGCCGACCCAGAGTCAGGGGCGAATCCGTTTAATCTGGACGGGATCAAATCTCAGGTACGGGTGATCGAAGCAGATATTCGAGACGGACAAATGCTGCGCGAAGCGGTCGAAGGACAGGATATCATCTTCAACCTGGCGGGAGAGATGAGCCATATCGGCAGTATGACCGACCCCTTCAAGGATTTAAATGTGAACACCGTGGGGCACTTAACCCTTTTGGAAATGTGCCGATTGCACAACCCCGACGTACACATTGTCTTTGCAGGAACCCGGCAGGTATATGGGCGCGCCACATATTTGCCTGTGGATGAAAAGCATCTACTGACTCCGTTGGATAATAACGGGGTCAGTAAACGGGCAGGGGAGATGTACCACATTGTCTACCACCATGTGCATGGCATCATTACCAGTGTGCTGCGTATGACGAACACATACGGCGCACGAATGCGTATCCGTGATGCGCGGCTCACCTTTATTGGCTGGTGGGTGCGTCAGTTATTGGAGGGCAAACCCATTCAAGTCTATGGCGATGGAAAACAGGTCCGTGATATGAACCATGTGGACGACGTGATTGACGCCTTTTTGCGCTGTGCCTGCCACCCCAAGGCGCAAGGGCAAATTTACAACCTGGGCGGCGAACCGATCACCCTGTTGGATTTGGCGAAGCTAATGGTCGAAGAATTTGGCAGCGGCTCCTACGAACTCGTACCTTTCCCCGAAAACCGCCGCCGCATTGATATTGGTGATTACTACGGCGACTACAATCTGATCCGTAGCGAACTGGGCTGGCAGCCGCGTATTTCACATCGCCAGGGCATACGCCGTATGCTGGATTATTATTTGCAATATGCAGAACGCTACTTTTAATGAACATCATCCCCGCATTTGATCTTCACCAACAATATGAACAGCTGCGCCCCGAGGTAGATGCCGCAATTGCCCGCACATTGAACAGCGGGGCATATATTTTGGGTAAGGAAGTTTCCGCTTTTGAAACAGAGTTTGCCCAATACTGCGAAACATCTTTTGCTGTGGGCGCGGCTTCTGGCACAGATGCCCTTTCGCTTGCACTCATGGCTTGTGAGATCGGCGCAGGAGACGAGGTGATCGCTCCCTCCCAGACGGCGGTTGCCACCATCGCCGCCATTGAGCGCACAGGAGCCTTCCCAAGGCTGGTGGATATTGACCCCGCGCGCTACACCATAGACCCAGAAAAGATTGCCCAAGCCATTACCCCAAAGACCAAAGCCATGATCCCTGTCCATTTATATGGCTGCCCGGCAGAGATGCAGCCTATTTTAAATTTGGCAAAAGAAAAAGAGATATTTGTGATCGAAGATGCCGCACAAGCACACGGCGCTTTATGGAACGGAAGAAAGGCGGGCTCCCTGGGCGATATTGCCGCCTTTAGTTTTTACCCCACCAAAAACCTGGGCGCCTTTGGCGATGGCGGAGCCGTACTAACCAACAACCCAAAGCTGGCAGAACGTGTGCGCTTGCTTCATCAATACGGCTGGAAAGAACGCTATGTCAGTTCCGTCAAAGGCATGAACAGCCGCCTCGACGAAATGCAAGCGGCGATTCTACGGGTCAAACTAAAGCATTTGGATAAATGGAATCAGCGCCGCCGCCAAATAGCAGACTTGTACCGAAAATGCCTCTCTTCTGCCCATGTACTGCTCCCGCCTCACCCCCTCGACGTGGAGCCGGTCTACCATCAATTTGTGATTCGCCACCCCAACCGTGATTCTCTTCGAGCCGCCTTGCAGGCGCTGGGCATCCACACATTGGTGCATTACCCCATACCAGTGCATTTGCAGCCCGGGTATGCTAATCTGGGTTTGAAGCGTGGAAGTTTGCCTCACTCTGAACAGGCGGCTGAGGAAATCCTATCCCTGCCCATCTACCCCGAACTCACGGATGAGCAGGTGCAGAAAGTTGCCTCCGCCATTTGTTCGCTTGCCTGAAACCTGCGAGAAATGGACAGGCATTTCGCATAAAAATCTCTTTTGACCACTGTATATAAAATAATGACAAAAGCAACTATTCCAACCCGACAAGTCGTGTGATAATTTTATAGATGGCAACGAACAAAAAACCTGGAGGTTTTATGGCTAAGTTAACTCGTGAAGATGCTCTTGAATACCACCGTCTTAAGGGGAAACCCGGCAAGGTGGCAATTGTGCCCACCAAACCGATGGATACACAGCGTGATCTGAGTTTGGCGTATTCTCCCGGCGTGGCAGAACCGGTTTTAGAGATCGAAAAGAACCCGGGCGACGCCTATGAGTACACATCCAAGGGAAACCTGGTGGCTGTGATCTCGAACGGCACGGCGATCCTCGGTTTGGGTGACCGCGGCGCGCTGGCAAGCAAGCCGGTGATGGAAGGCAAAGGCGTTCTATTTAAGAAGTTCGCCGATATCGATGTTTTCGATATTGAGCTTAACTCCAAAGACCCGGATGAGATCATCAAGGTGGTTGCCGCCATTTCACCAACCTTTGGCGGAATTAACCTTGAAGACATCAAAGCTCCCGAATGTTTTTATATTGAAGAAGAATTAAAAAAGATGCTGGATATTCCCGTCTTTCATGACGATCAGCATGGCACGGCGATCATTTCTTCGGCAGGTTTGGCGAATGCACTGGAGATCGTTGGCAAGAAACATGAGGATATTCGCATCGTCATTTCTGGCGCGGGCGCTTCTGCGATCTCGTGTGCAGAGCTTGCGATCAGTTGGGGTGTGAAACGCGAAAATATCATGCTTTGCGATACCAAGGGGGTTGTGTACAAGGGACGCAAAGAAGGCATGAACAAATATAAGGAAATGCTTGCCGTTGACGATAAAGGTCATCGCACACTGGCAGATGCCCTCGTTGGCGCAGACGTGTTCTACGGGCTTTCAGTGGCAAATGTGCTTTCACCTGAAATGGTCAAAACCATGGCGGCAGACCCGATCATTTTTGCCATGGCAAACCCAGACCCCGAGATCAAACCGGAATTGGCGAAGGCAGCTCGCAAGGATGTGATCATCGCCACGGGTCGTTCAGATTATGCCAATCAGGTTAATAACGTATTGGGCTTCCCGTTCATCTTCCGCGGTGCGTTGGATGTGCGCGCCAAGCAGATCAACGAAGAGATGAAATTTGCCGCATCGAAGGCGCTTGCTTCGTTGGCAAAGGAAGATGTGCCCGATTCAGTCATCCGTGCCTATGGCGGACAGCCGATCAAGTTCGGACGTGAGTACATCATCCCCACTCCGCTTGATCCGCGTGTGTTGTTGTGGGAAGCTCCCGCCGTGGCAGAGATGGCAATGAAGACCGGCATGGCTCGCAAAACCATTGATATTGAAGAATACAAAGAGCAATTGGCATTCCGTCAGGGCAAGGGGGAGCGCATCCGCTACTTCTTCCAGAACAAGGCGCGGACTTCCGGCGGCACAAAGCGCGTGGCGTTTGCAGAAGGTGAAGAGCAGAAGATCATTCGCGCTGCATACCGAATTCAAGAAGAGGGAATTGCGACCCCCATTTTGATCGGGCGCAAAGCCGTGATTGAAAAGGAACTCAATACCCTGAGTTTTGATTACAAACCCCAGATCGTAGACCCAGACGCTTTTGAAAAACTGGAACCGTATGCAAAATCGTTCTATGAATTGCGCCAGCGCAAGGGACTGACGCTAAGTGACTCAACCAAACGAATGCGCGACCCGAACATCCTCGGCTCGATGATGGTGAAGATGGGTGATGCCGATGCCTTTGTCTCTGGTTTGACATATGACTACCCCGAAGTGATCCGCCCTGCATTGCAGGTACATCACACCGCTCAGGGCGTGACGCGTGCGGCTGGGGTGTACATCATGATCGTGGAAGATAAGGTGTTCCTCTTTACAGATGCCACCGTCAACATCGACCCGACCGCTGAAGACCTCGCCGAGATCGCCATCCTCGCGGCTGATTTCGCCAAGAAGATTGAGATCGACCCGCATGTCGCTTTCCTCTCATTCTCCAATTTTGGCTCCACCCCGCATCCGCTGTCCGATAAAGTCCGCAAGGCGGTTAGCATGGTTCATGCCCGCCGCCCCGACCTGCGAGTGGATGGCGAGATGCAAGCCGATACCGCCGTTGTTCCTTCCATCTCTGAAGAACGTTATCCGTTTAGCGCTGTGAAAGATGCCAACGTGCTGGTCTTTCCTTCGCTCGAATCAGCGAACATTGCCTATAAGCTGCTCTCTCGACTGGGCAATGCCAAAGCCATCGGACCGATTCTGCTGGGCATGGGCGCACCCGTTCATGTATTGCAGACCGGTGACGAAGTGAACGCGATTGTGCAGATCGCTTCTGTGGCGGTGATGGATGCAATGGGTCGGTAGTTTGATCGTTTGATAGTGTAGTAGTTGAGCCCCCGAAGGTTGAAAAGCCTTTGGGGGCTTTTTAATTATTCGGTCAAAATAGCGAAAAAAACTTCATCCACGAAGCACACGAAGTTTTGATTTGCGCTTCGCCAAAATACTTTTTTATTCGCCTCATTTGCATCATTCGCGTTAAGATTTTTTTGTCTTGTCATACGACGGCATATCTTTTACACATGAGCTAAAAGATTTTGCGTAAGTCCTGACATTGTGAAAAAAACTTCATCCACGAAGCACACAAAGCACACGAAGTTTTGACCTGCGCTTCGACAAAATACTTTTTTATTCGCGTTAAGATTTTTTTGTCTTGTCAAACGACGGCGCATCTTTTACACATGAGCTAAAAGATTTTGCGTAAGTCCTGACTTTGTGTGCTTCGTGGAAAAAAACGACTTGTACATCCTTGTTTTCTAAATTAGTACGACCAACTGACTAGTCTTCGCAGCACCCTCTTTGATATACTTCCGCCTCATGAATAACCCTCTCACAAACCTCGAATCCATTGCTCGAAAAATAACCGCCATTCTATTTGCACAGCAATCATTAGCATCGGCAGGCTTTATTGCAGCGGCAACGCTCAATTCCATTGTTGGTAAGGAACTCAGCAATAACCCAAGTTGGGCAGGCGTGCCCACTGCCGTCTACTTGCTGGCAGGCGCATTCTCCGCGTATCTATGGGGATACGTCTACGATGCCATTGGCAGGCGCAAGGGACTGACCACTGGGCTAAGCGCGGGCGTGGCAGGTTCAAGCCTAACCTTCTACGCCATTGCCATCCACTCATTCCCGCTGTTTCTCGGCGGCATGGTATTGATGGGCATTGCAAACTCAGCCGTCCAACTCGGACGCTTTGCCGCCGCAGAAGTAAACAAACCCGAACATCGCGGACGTGCCATTTCCAATGTCGTCATCGGCGGTACGGTTGGCTCGGTCATCGGTCCGTTTGTCGCGGGACCGGCAGGCACACTCGTCCGCTCGTGGGGCGTGGATGAGTTGGCAGGCGCATACATGGTGGCAGCGATTCTGTTTGCATTTGGCGCAATCGTCGTGTTCACCGGCTTACGCCCAGACCCGCGCGAGATCGGGGCTCAGGTGGCGGAAAAATATCCAGAAACGCTGATCAAGCATAAACACGTACGAGGCTTGCGCGAAATCTTCAGCCAACCCGCCGCACTCGTCGCACTGGTCAGCATGGTGCTGGGGCAAATGGTCATGGTGCTGGTCATGGTCATCACATCGCTTCACATGCGCGGACACAACCACGACCTCTCCGATATTTCCGCCGTCATTGCATCGCACACGTTCGGCATGTACGCTTTTTCCATCATTTCTGGTCGCCTTGCCGATAAGTGGGGGCGGGGCACGGTCATTTTGATCGGCTCGGCAACCCTCGTCATTTCTTGTATCGCCGCCACCATCTCACCCGATGTCCTCCCGCTGGGTGTGGCGTTGTTCCTGCTGGGCTTGGGTTGGAACTTCTGTTTTGTGGGCGGCTCCACCCTGCTAGCCGACCAACTCTCTCCGGCAGAGCGCGCCCGCACACAGGGTTTCAACGACTTGATGGTGGGGCTTGCCTCTGCACTCGGAAGTTTGGAAAGCGGCTTCATCTTTGCCTCGCTCGGCTACAACATGATGGCATACGTCAGCGCTGTTGCGGCATTTATTCCGTTGATCGTTGTGATCGTGTGGATGATGAGAAAACCCGCCCAACCCCAACCCATAGGATAAAAAACAGGTCACGCCTTGCACCCAGAGATGAGTGTCTAACGTGACCTGTGCTTGATTCTACAACCCTTGGCTTTATTCGCCGCTGGAAGTGCTCTCGCTGCTCTTCTTTGCAGGGGCAGTGGTGGAAGCCCCAGAAGGCGACTTGTGATCTGTGGCATAGAACCCCGAACCCTTGAAGATGACCTTGGTGGGGGTGATAACCTTTTTGAGCGCCTTCTTGCGGCACTCGGGGCAGGTCTTCAGCGGATTATCTGTGAAAGATTGCTGTTTTTCAAATTGAATTCCGCAATTATCACAGCGATAAGTATAGACGGGCATGCGTTCTCTCCTTGCTTTCTTTCTTAATTCTTGAATACGATGGCGGCATTATAGTCCCCTTAAAGAGGCGTGGCAAGCCTTAAAAGCCGCCATGTTATAATTTTCTTATAAATTTTGCTGGCTTGTTGCTTCACTTGGATGCAATCACGCGGGAAAAAGTGACAGTTAAATGACAAGTCTTAAGCGGAGAAACCCATGCTAAAGATCGAGATCATCTACTGCGCGGTTTGACATTACACCAGCCGAGCCGTGAGCCTGGCAGAACAAGTACTAAAAGAATATGAACATGTGATCGAAACCATGACCCTCGTCCCTTCTGATGGAGGCAGGTTTGAGGTCAGCGTGAACGGTGAATTGGTCTACTCCAAATTGCAGACTAAACGTCATGCCGAAGTGGGTGAGATTCTCAATCTCATCTCAAAAATGGTTGATTAAATTTCTGAATTCAGATATTTGAATTTGGAATTAAAAAGAGGACTTACGAATGGCTAAAAAAGGACGAGTATTTTCGGGCGCACGCCCAACAGGACGCCAACATTTGGGGAATTACCTTGGCGCGATCCAAAATTATGTAGACCTGCAAAAAGAATATGATTGCGTGTACTGCATTGTGGATGTCCACGCGCTCACCACGGTGGAAACCACCCAGGAATTGCAGCAAAATACCTTTGAAATGGCGCTCGATTGGCTTGCCGCCGGCATCCGCCCCGACGAGTCCATTCTCTTTGTTCAGTCACATGTGCCTGAAGTGATGGAATTGCATACCTACCTTTCCATGGTCACGCCGCTTGGCAAACTGACCGACCTGCCGACCTTCAAGGAAAAAATTCGCCAGCAGCCAGAGAATGTCAACTACGGTTTGCTCGGCTACCCGGTGCTGATGACCGCCGATATCGTGCTCTACAAAACGGATATTGTGCCGGTGGGCATAGATCAGGCGCCGCATATCGAATTTGCGCGTGAGACCGTGCGCTCGTTCAATTATCGTTTTGGCACCAAAGCGCTCATCGAACCGGATGTCAAGCACACTGAGGTAAAGAAAGTGGTGGGCATTGACGGCAAGGATAAAATGAGCAAGAGCCTCAACAACCATATTGAGCTTGCCCTCACCGCCGAAGAGACCACCAAACGAGTCCGCGAAATGGTGACAGACCCGGCGCGTATGCGCAAAACCGACCCGGGCAACCCCGACATCTGCAATGTCTTCACCATGCACAAGATTTTCTCTGAAAAGGAAGAAGTGGACATGATCAACACCGAATGCCGCAAAGCCGGCATCGGCTGTGTAGACTGCAAACTGCGCTTTGCCGGAAACCTCAACAAACACCTCGAACCCTTCCGCGCCAAACGCGCCGACTTTGCCTCCAGACCCGCCGAAGTGCAGGAAATCCTTGTGGATGGCGGTAAACGCGCCCGTGCCATTGCGCAGGATGTGATGAAGGAAGTCCGCGCGGCGATGAAACTTCCGTAATGCGAGTCTTAATCCAACGAGTTTCAAAAGCAAGTGTTACAGTTGAAGGGCAGATCATTTCCAGCATTGGGAAGGGTCTGCTCATTCTTTTGGGCATTGGTCATGGCGATGGGGAAGAGCAAGTGCAATTCCTTGCCGAGAAAACCGCCAACTTGCGCATCTTTGAAGATGAACAAGGCAAGACCAACCTCTCTGTGCTGGATGTGAAAGGTGAAGCCATTGTCGTTTCGCAGTTCACGCTCTACGCCGATAGCCGCAAGGGACGCCGTCCCTCTTTTATTGATGCCGCCCTGCCCGAAGTCGCCGAACCGTTGGTCAATCGTTTTGTTGAACTCTTGCAATCGCATGGCGTCCCGACCCAAACCGGCAAATTCGGCGCACACATGGCAGTCGAAATTCATAATGATGGTCCCGTCACCATCTGGCTGGAGAAGTAATGAAACGCCCAAACCTCTTTCAGCGCGGTTTGCACCGTTTTTTCATGGTCAAACAGGTCACAGCATTTTTTGCACCCCGCACGCATGTATTAGATAAATTCATTCTCAAGGTTTCCAAAGGCAAATACACCCTCTCTGAAATTCTTGGTTGGAACATTGCCCAGGTTGTTACCACCGGTGCAAAAAGCGGCGAGAAGCACACCATTATTCTGATCGCGGTGATGGATGGTGAAAAGATCGCGCTCATTGCCTCGAATTTTGGGCGCAAACCCAACCCAGGCTGGTACTACAACCTGAAGAAACATCCCGAATGTGAAGTCCTTTTGAACGGTGTTGCCAAAGAGTATGTTGCCCACGAAGCGGAAGACCCAGAACGGGAAATCTACTGGCAAAAGGCGGTTGCACTCTATGCCGGTTATGAAAAATACAAGGAACGCGCCTCACACCGCCGCATTCCGGTGATGATTCTTGAACCCCGAAAATAATTGCCAACTTTGGAATTTAATGATAAATTAAGCATTGAAGGATGCAAGAGGTTTTCGTTGTGGAAGGAAGAAAGACGACGGCTCAAAGCAAGACCTTGAGCCGTATTTTTTTTGCCACCCGATGGACACAACTGCGTCACCCAATTTTTTTTCATTTGCTTAGGAGGCAAATATGGCTGAACGTATCATCGGCACGGTTAAGTGGTTCAATGGAACCAAGGGTTACGGCTTTCTCGCTCGTGAAGGCGGACCTGATGTTTTCGTCCACTTTTCCGCCATTCGCGGTGAGGGCTTCAAGAACCTGCAGGAAGGCCAGAAGGTGGAATTCACCATCGAAAACGGCCCCAAGGGTTTACAAGCCGCGGATGTTGTGGTTCTCTAATTTTGTAATTATTTGAACCGATCAAAAGAGCCTCGTCGTGAGACGGGGCTCTTTTTTGTTTAAATTTTTGGTGTATTTTAATTTTTCATTTCTTGCGGCAGCCAGAGGCGGGCATCCATTTCTACGGCGAGTGCGCCCGCTTTGAGCATGGATTCTGCATCAGCCAGCGACCACACGCCGCCTGAACCGATCACTTGCAAACCGCTCATTGCCGCCGAGCGGACAATATCCAACGAACGCGGGAACAAAGATTGCCCATACATTCTTCCCGTAACCAAGTTACCGGTCTTGTCATACATTGCCCCGCGCGGCGAGGCAATGCTGATGGCGCTGGCGCCGCCATCCATGAGTTCGCGTCCCAGGGGTAACACCTGTTCGTGGGAGAGTGCAAATATCAGCGGAACTTCACCCAGGCACATATCCAAATTCATCAAAATAATGTCATCCGACAAAAGCGGCGCAAAACCGAGTTGAACCGCCATCACGTTTTCCACATTTTCCAGTTCGCGCACCATGCGCTGGGTTTCTTCGGGGCGATCTGCCATCAAGTGAACGATGATGGGCAGGTCGGCGCGGTTCCATTTGGCGGAATATTTTTTTAGGGAGGCACTAAAGCCTGGGTTGGGCAAGCCGGTATGCATAAGAAACCCGCCCGGGAATTCAACCAAAGCCGGATGGTGAGTCGGCAGGCGCGGGCGGAGTGAGATCGGGTTTGTTACGAAAGCGCCGAATGAATCAAAAAAAATTCCATTGCGGGTATCGGGCGTGAATCCCAAACTTCCCGCCGCGTTGATGAGGGGTTTGCTAAAATACAAATCGCGTTTCATTTTTTCACCAGCTCCATTGGGGGCTTAGCCCCCAATGGAGCGAAATCGGAGTCCCATGCAGCCCTTACAAAACATTCGTGTGCTCGATCTCAGCCGTGTGCTGGCTGGTCCATATTGTACGATGCTTCTCGGCGACCTGGGCGCCGAGGTCATCAAAGTGGAGCCGCCCGAAGGCGATGAAACCCGTGGCTGGGGTCCGCCGTTTGCAGGCGGCGAGAGCGCCTATTATTTGTGCGTCAACCGCAACAAGCGCGGCATGATCGTGAATTTAAAAACGAATGAGGGCAAAACTATTTTGCGTGAACTTGCCATGCAAAGTGATGTGATCGTGGAAAACTTCCGCCCGGGTACGCTGAAAAAATTTGGCTTGGATTATGAAACGCTTCAGAGTCTTAACTCGGGGCTGGTCTATTGTTCCATTTCGGGCTTTGGTCAAACTGGAAGTTTGCACGAAAAACCCGGCTACGATTTTATGATCCAAGCCATGGGCGGAATCATGAGCATCACCGGCGAACCAGATGGCGAGCCGATGAAAGTCGGCGTAGCCGTCGCTGACTTGTTTGCCGGTCAGAACGCCGTCATTGCTATTCTCGCGGCATTGCAAGCACGGACGGTGACCGGCAAAGGGCAGCATCTTGATATTGCCTTGTTTGATTCGGAACTGGGCTGGCTGGCAAACGTGGCAAGTAGTTATCTGGTTTCGGGGAAGAACCCGCACCGGTATGGGAACGCCCATGCCAATATTGTGCCGTATCAAAGTTTTCAAGCAAATGACGGTTGGTTGGTAGTGGCAGTGGGCAATGACAAACAATTTGAGGCGTTTTGTCATGTCATTGGGCGGGCAGACCTTGCCAGTGACTCGCGCTTCCAAACTAATAAACTGCGTGTAGAGAACAGGGACGAGTTGATCGAAATTCTGAAGCCAATTTTTATGGAAAAGACGGTAAACGCATGGCTTGAGTTGATCGGCGAGAAATTCCCCTGTGGACCGATCAATACCCTTGAACAGGTCTTCTCGATGCCGCATGTGAAAGAGCGTGAGATGCTGGTCGAGATGGAACATCCCACCATTGGGGCGTTGCCCCTGGTCGGCTCACCGCTTAAGATGAGCGGCACACCTGTGAGCTATCGCCTCCCGCCGCCGTTGATGGGGCAGCACACGAAAGATATATTGAGTGAAGTCCTCGGTTATTCAGAAGAGAGGATCAATGAGTTGCAAGAACATGGGTGTATCAAATAACTTTATTGGAGAGTTTTAATGGATACCGTGATCTATTCCGCTTCACCGTTGAAGGCTTTTTCGGGTAGTTTGCTCTTTCTGCTATTTATTTTTGGGCTGGGTGGGTTTAGCCTTTTATCTGCTATTTTTAGCCGCAGGCAGAAGATTGCCATGCGGGTGGGGCAGGGGATCGTTTCGCTGATTCTGCTTTTGGCTGGGGTGGGCGGCGCAATTGCAACTTATATGACCTTCACCAGTGGGCAGACCACCGCACACGTCCATGTGGATAAAAAGAGGGTTGTGAAACGGAATTGTGACGCCCCCGGTGGTGTTTGCACAGACTATGTTATTGAAGCCAGCGATGGCGAGAAGTATTACACCTTCGGCTTGGGGCAGGATACATGGAATCAGATCGAAGACCAGTCTTGCTACGATTTCACCTATTACCCCGCCAAATCTTTATTCGGTGATTATCTGCAGCAGGATAACCCTTACGCCGACCTGTATGAAACCACATCCAATATCCTTGAAATAAAAACATCTCATTGCTCCTGACCTGAAACAAAAAAGTTCCGAGTTCTCAAAGAACTCGGAACTTTTTTCTACGCTGTTTCGATGAGACCCATGGCTTGCAGCATCTCTTCGTTGCTTGCGAACTTGAAGAATACCAGCCCGCGTTTTTTGGCTTCTTCCGCCTCGACTGTTTCCAGCCGTTTCAGATCATCTCGTGAGACGATGGGTTTGCTCAACGATTTCACCTTTTGGGCAACCGCCTCTGGTTGAACATTCGATGGGGTGCGTCCCTTCAAATATTCCAGCACCGCTTTGGCGGCATTTGTCCCATCACGGCGGGCATAGCCAACCAAACCTTCGCTTGCCTTGCGTGCCCACCCGCCAACAAAAATTCCCTCGGTCGTGGATTCGTATGAGATACCGTCAATGGGGAACCTGGGTTCCTTATTCTTTGTGAATTCACCCCAATCGGTAGGCAGACCAAAATTGGAATCTACCTGGTCGCCGATGGCGAAGATGACCGTGTCCACGTCCAAGGTGCGTTTTACGCCGGTGCCTTTTGCGCTGGTTTTGCCATCCCGTTCGGTGAGGACGTTCTCTTCCACTTCCAGTTTGACCAGTTTTCCATTCTCGTCGATCATGGCGCTAGGCGAGGCGAGGAAATCGAACTTGAATTTCGCATTTTGAGTTTTGGGGTCAGCCTTGGCGAGCGCTTCTAAAATTTTCTGTTTGCCAAATTCCACATCCTGACCAACTGCTTCCAGAGCAGGGCGCACACGCTCCAATTCTTGTTCAAACTCGTTCATGTCGAGATAGGAGATCAGGTGCTTCATTTCTTCTTTCGTGAAGTTCACCTCTGCCGGACCGCGCCGTACCACCGCCGTAACCTCTTGCACACCTTGGTAGTTGATCAGATAACGGGAGAGGTCTATCATCACATTGCCCGCACCGATAATGGCAACCCGCTTACCAAACGGGAAGTTCTGCTGGCTGAAAGGGGGCAGGCTGTTGTAATGAAACACTACATCCTTGGCGTGATACACACCCGAAAGGTGTTCGCCGGGCAAGCCCAAAGACTTCGTCCCCTGCGCACCCGCAGAGACCAGCACTGCGTCAAAACCGAGCGCACGAATTTCATCCAGCGTAAAATCGCCGCCTGCGCCAATCGTCACATTGCCGTAGTAGTTAATATTTTCAAGGTCAAGCGCCTGTCTAAACTGCTTGCGCAAACCTTCCTTCATCGTATGCTTTTCAAGGTAAATGCCGTACTCTGCCAACCCCCCCGCCTTGATATCACGATTAAAAAGCGCAACCTGCACACCGTTGTTCGCCAACTCACGCGCGCCAAAAAGCCCCGCAGGTCCTGCGCCGATTACGGCGACAAGAAATTTACTTTCCATTCTCTCTTCCTCCAAAGATAAAATTAGAAACTCATTGCAGTAAAAAAATCAAGCGCACTTTTACCACAAAGGTCTTGGAATTTACAGACAAAAAAAGCCTTTATTTTTAAAATTTCTGCCTGCTTTCAATAACATAGTCTGACAACTCATAAAAAAGTTACTGCTGTTTATTAAATAAAAATTAATATTTTTACTGTGTTCACCCTTTCAAACCCGTATCGGCTGCCAGCCTCCAACTATGTTAATATTAGGCATAGCCGCACAGGAGAAGGTATGACCGAGGAACCCATCAAGGAAGACCCTGTAGAAAAATTTAGAAAACTGATCGCCAGTTTTATTCCGCTTGCGCGCCTCACCCGAAAAAAGGTTGAAGAGCCTATTGAAGAAAAATCAGAGGCTGAAATGGAAGATAAAAAAGATCCCATCTCTTCATTGCCTAAAAAAGCCGCAACCGATACCGGTAAACTTGCGGGGTTGCCCAAAAAGGCGGAAAGCGCCAACGCCCAACCGGAAGAAAAAACTACCAAACCCGCCGAAACGCCCAAACCAAAAGTAGACCTCGCATCACTGGTCAAAAAGAAGAAAGACGCATCGCCGGTTCAACCCAAACAGGATAAAGCGCCCGCCTCAAAACCCGACCTCAAACCTGAATCTGCGCTTCAAAGCGGATACCCCGCCTGGGGTCCTCGTTTATGGACGACGGCAAGTGTGCTAACCCTTACCATCAATATCATTATTATGCTTGTCCTCATCGTTCTGGTCATCAGCGTGTATCGTATGCGCCTGAACCTCACGCAGATCACCGCGCTTGTACCCAGCGTGGTGAACCTGCCCGGCGGTTTATACGAGAACTTCGAGAAGATGGAACGTGCCAACATCGAAACGAATGTAGTGGTCGAGGCGGTCATCCCCGTACAGTTCGATCTGGAACTCAACCAGCAGACCAATGTCGTCCTCAGCCAGGATGTCACCATTACAAACGCTCTCGTCACCGTGAATACTGGTGGCTTGAATATTTCCCGCGCCGCAACCACCATCGTTTTACCTGCCGGTACAACCCTGCCCGTTAATTTGAGTCTCACCGTCCCTGTAGACAAGCAAGTACCGGTCACCCTCAATGTGCCGGTCAATATTCCGCTTCGTGAAACCCAGCTAAAAGACCCATTTGTCGGCTTGCAGGAAGTCATCAAGCCCCTTTATTGTTTTCTCACCCCGCAGGCTGTCAATATGGATGGACAGCCCGTCTGCCCATAAATTATGCAATCACCCCTTGGAGTTGAATGAGTAAATCCATCACAAAGGTCACACTGAAAAACGGCATGAAGGTCATGCTCAAAGAGATTCATACCGCGCCCATCATCTCATCATGGATATGGTACAAAGTCGGCTCACGCGATGAGCCGACCGGTAAGACGGGTATTTCCCATTGGACAGAGCACATGATGTTCAAAGGGACGAAAAAATTTCCCAACGGCATATTAGATAAAGCCATCTCCCGTGAAGGCGGGCGTTGGAACGCCTCCACCTCGCGCGATTCCACTCGTTATTATGAAACCATGCCGGCTGCAAAAATAGACCTTGCCCTGCGCCTCGAAGCAGACCGCATGACCAAAAGCATCTTCGACCCCAAAGAGGTCGCGTCTGAACGCACGGTCATCATCTCAGAACGGGAAGGCTCAGAAAATGAGCCCATGTTCCAGTTGAGCGAATCCATGCTTCATGCTTCGTTTCGCGTACATCCCTACCAGCACGAGATCATTGGCGATATGGCAGATCTGCACAGCATCACTCGTGATGATCTTTATTCTCATTACCGAACCTATTACGTTCCCAATAACGCTGTTTTATCTCTGGCAGGTGATTTTGATACCAAGATCATGATCAAACGTGTTCGAGAGTTGTTTGAGAAAATTCCGGCAGGCAGTGTTCCCCCTCGCCTGGCTCGCCCTGAGCCTGAACGCAAGGGCGAAGTTCGCCTTACGGTAGAAGGACCCGGCGAGACGGTGTTCACGCAGGTTGCCTATCCCTTCCCCAATGCCACTCATGAAGATTACTTTCCGCTTCAAGTGCTGGAAAGCCTGCTCAATGGCGCCAGCGGGCTTTCTTATAAAACCTGCCGCCTGTACCGCGCGCTTGTAGATAAAGGCGTTGTGGTGGATGTTTCCGGCTGGTCTGAATCCACCATCGACCCATTTCTCTATCGTTTTGTCATGGTTCACCGCCCAAACACCAAGCCAGAACAAGCCATAAAGATTCTGGATGCTGAAATACAAAAACTTCAAGATACCCCCGCTCCAGCGGCTGAAATTCACCGCGCTGTAAAACAGGCGCGCGCGGTCTTTGCCTATGGCAGTGAGAATATTACCAATCAAGCGTTTTGGATGGGGTATACCTCCATGATCTCTGATTACAGCTTTTACACAAGTTATCTGGATAACCTTGCAAAGGTCACGCCGAAGGATGTGCAGCGTGTGGCGCAGAAATACTTCCAGCCGAATAAACGCGTAGTCGGTTCATACATTCCAACGGGGAAGGGGTCATAATGAACGCTAAAACTATAAATTCTTTACCCAGTCCTGAAGATATTTATCAGTCTGTATTGCCGAATGGGATTACGGTTTTGGCGCGTGCCAACTTCAACAGCCCGGCGGTGAATATCAGCGGGTATTTATCTGGCGGGTCTATTTTTGAGACGGATGAAAAACTTGGTTTGGCAGGCTTTGTTTCAAGCATGTTAATGCGTGGAACCCAGCGCTACACCTTCGACTCCATCTACAATGAATTGGAGACGGTTGGCGCAAGCCTTGGTTTTAATTCGGGGGTTCATAACGCCAGTTTTGGCGGGCGTTCTTTGGTTGAAGACCTGCCGCTTCTTTTAAACCTGCTTGCCGAAGCGCTGTTTCACCCAACGTTTCCAAAAGCTGAAATGGAACGTCTGCGCGCGCAAATTCTCACCGGGCTTGCCCTGCGTGAACAAGATACATCTGATATGGCAGATATGCTTTTTGAGCGGCATCTTTATCCTGACCATCCCTACGGAAAACCCACAGATGGGTACGTGGAGACGATTCAGTCTATTACGCGAAAAGATCTCGCCGCATTCCATCGACTCAATTACGGACCTCGGGGTATGGTCGTTGGTATCGTTGGGGCAATTCAGCCGAAGAAGGCGGTTGAGGCGGTGGCAAAAGCTTTGGGTGGCTGGTCAGTTTCCGGTCAGAAAGAGCCGCCTGCACTTCCTCCGCTTAAGCCATTAAGAAAGATGATTCGCAAGCATCACCGCATTGAGGGAAAATCACAATCTGATCTTGTGGTTGGGACGTTTGCTCCGTACCGAAAGAGCCCTGATTTTATGGCGGTTTCTTTGGCGAATTCGGTGCTGGGTCAGTTTGGCATGATGGGGCGGATTGGGCACGTTGTTCGTGAGAAATCTGGTTTGGCATATTATGCTTATTCCAGCTTAAACGCAGGGGCGGGACCAGGTAGTTGGGAAGTGAGCGCCGGTGTGAACCCGAAAAATTTGAATAAGGCTTTAGAACTTATTGATGCGGAGTTGCGTCGTTTTGTGAAAAGTGGTGTAACGAAGCAGGAGTTGGCGGATAGTCAGGCGAATTATATTGGGCGTTTGCCGCTCTCGTTTGAGTCGAATGGGGGGATGGTTAGTGCCATTCTCAATATTCATCGGCATCAATTGGGTATGGATTATTACCAGCGGTATGAGGGCTTGGTGCGAAGTGTGACTCGTGATGATGTGGTGGAAGCTGCCCGCCGATATATCAACCCCGACCGGATGATTGTTGCAACGGCGGGTCCATAACGGCTGGAATTATGAATCTGCGAACCGGTGTTGATCTGATCGAAATCCACCGTGTTGCCGAAGCCATTCAGCAGCATGGGGAGCGTTTCTTGAATCGGGTTTTTACAAAACTGGAGCAGGAGCAATGTCGGGGACGGATTGAGTCTCTGGCAGCGCGTTTTGCGGCGAAGGAAGCAGCGGCAAAGGCGCTCGGCTGTGGTATCGGCGATGTAAGTTGGTTGGATATCGAAATTCGTTCGGACGAGATGAAAGCGCCTCATTTGGTTTTGCATGGAGAAGGGGAGCAGGTAGCAGGGCGATTGGGGTTAAGGAGTTTTTCGGTTAGTTTGAGCCATTCTCGCGATCATGCAATTGCCTTTGTGGTAATGGTTGAATAAAAAAATCCCTCCCGCGTGCCAGTCGCGGGAGGGAACCAAGGAGATATGATTTGGCGAAAGAAAAGAATCACATCTCTGCTTGACGGGGGAATTTACTTTTGGTCTTCAGTCCCGATCCAAAAGTGTCCGGGCATAACGGGGCGGTAACCACGAATAACAACTTTTCCAAATTCAAATTGTCTTTGGTCTGCTTCTAACATGCTGGGGTGAACCAGGCATAGATCTGGGTTGCGACCATATTTCTTGAAATAATATGCGATGGCTTTCTGAACCTTTACGCTTAGGGTTGCTTGCGGGTCGTTGTCAAACCACAAAAGTCCGGTGTGCATATTTTCTCCTTGCTATTTGCTTAATCTTTCTTCAATGGAAGGGAGCCAGAATTTTAATAAGTTGTCGTCTTCACGCATGGCAAATTCTTCGGCAGGTGTTAGGTGGTCTAAATTTTTACCTGCGAGCACTTTTGCGTGTTCTGCATCTTCCACAAAACTGAATAAACGGGTGCGGAAAAGTTCGAGCCATTCCATTTGTGCCTTGGCGTGATCGGTGTCTAAGGTTGCGAAAATCCAAACGCGGCGGCTGGGTCCACGAAGGAGGAGCCAGCGTAGGTTCTGTTGGGTGAGCGGATCGAGATTGTTAAAGGCATTCATGCCATCAACAAATAAAAGTACACATTGCCCATCACCTTTGTTGTTATGAGCCCATTCTGCCAAAGACTTAATAAGTTCTGCGGTGTTTTCTTCATCTGTTTTATAAATACCGAGGTTATGCTCTTTGCCGTAAAATGTTTGCCATTCATCTGGTTTGGTTGTAACAACACAATATTTGACCAATTCAGGAGCGTGCAGATTTTCCACGCCGCAAGCGATTGTTTGGAGCAGGCGTGTTTTACCTGTGGAAGAATCGCCTGCGATCAAAAGCGGACCCGGAACTGGGTCGAACAAATTGAGCAGTACCGGCAACCCGTCATTTGCCATTCCAAGGAAGAGCGCTTCGCTTGGCAGGGGAGTGATGCGGGCGAGTACCGAACTCAGGTTTGGCTGGGCAGGCTTGAGCGGAGTCTGAGGCGTGATTCCCTTTGCCTTTTCTTCCTGTATGATTTCCGTCAATGCGTTGAGCATGAGGTCGAGGTCACTGGTATTGTTCATATTAGAAAATATGTTCTAATAATACGTCATATAATTCCTCGTGTCAAGAGGTGCTTTTTTGTTTTTCGTATTAAATTCATTGTTGGTAAAATTGCTTGACGCATCGAATTGTTTTGGTATAATCTGTCCGCTAATTGACTTGCCGACGTAGCTCAATCGGCAGAGCATCCGCCTTGTAAGCGGAAGGTTACGAGTTCAATTCTCGTCGTCGGCTCTGGATTGCCGGACAAGCGAAACGCGGTGATCAATTAACAATCTAAATGGGCAGTTACCCAAGTGGCCAAAGGGGACTGACTGTAAATCAGTTGTCAGAAGACTTCGGAGGTTCGAATCCTTCACTGCCCACTGCGTTGATATGGTTCAACGCACCCCAACTACCAATTGGGGATCAGCACGAAATGCCCTCATAGCTCAGTTGGCAGAGCACACCCTTGGTAAGGGTGAGGTCACGGGTTCAAATCTCGTTGAGGGCTCAGTTGCTGCACAAGCATTCTTGAA
>JACKAW010000001.1 GCA_020634885.1 Anaerolineales bacterium | reverse complement strand
ATATCGGATATCTATGCCGGCTGATAAAAAGGTGAAAGGTAAAATTACCGAAAATCCAACAGAGAATAAAATGGAGAAAGATGACTGGTGCTTAACTAATACTATCCAGTTATCACCAAGTCAGACCAAGGAGTTCTTATCATTTTTGGAACAAAATGATGCAAAACTGAAAGAAATCATTGCCAAAGAAAACGAAGAACGTAGCAGAATATTAGGGAAGGTCTATTCACTTATTTTGAGCTGGCGACGGGAAAGAAAGGCGAAGGAAGCATTAATTACCCCGGAAATAAAACAAGACCCAAAACCACCAGCAAATAATGGTACCTCGATTCCACAGGGGAAGTATTACACAATTACTCAGGTAGCAGAGATGTGTGGTGTAACAGTAAGAACTGTTACGGCTTGGTTGAAAAAAGAGAAGTTACACGGGGTAGACCTGCCTGGGATGGGTAAAATCATCGAAGAAAAGGAACTAATTCAATTTATAAAAGAAAATCGGCAACGACTTATGAAGTAAATCAAGTCATTGCCGATTTGAACAGATAAATTCTTTACTGCTGAAAGTCAATCATTATTGGTTTGCAATTTTGATCAAAGCATCCTTTAACCTAGCGACTTCCTCAAGCGTGTTGTAATGAGCAGCACCAACTCGCACCATTCCACCATGTTCTTCCACGCCCAGGCGTTCGGATACATTGAGAGCATAGTAGTGCCCATCCCATACATAAATTCCTTCTTGCGCCAATTTTTCAGCCACTACACGCGGATGAATGTCTTTCAGTCGGAATGAGAATGTGGCAACTCGCTCGTCCAGACGGCGAACATCCGTTAAACCGTAAAGCCGCAGTCCGGGGACAGACTCCAGTGCTGATAACAATCCACGTGACAACTCGTATTCATAGGCATGGATGGCGGTCATGCCTTTTTTGAGTTCGAGGCGTCTGCCTTGATATTTCTCTTCTGTCAGCCCGCTTGTAAACTCACCACCAAATTCCTTGCCAACCCATTCAAAATATTCAATTGCTCCCAATACCCCGGCAATCCCTTCATGATTCTGTGTACCGGTTTCGAATTTTCCAGGAAGTTTATTAGTTGCAGGGCGAACCTTATAAGCGAATAGTTTCTCTAAAAGATCATGTTTTCCATACAAAATCCCGGAGTGAGTGCCGAAAAATTTGTAGGCAGAGGAAATAAGAAAATCACAGTCAAGTTTTTGAACATCAATCGTGCCATGTGGCGCATATTGAACCGCATCAATGTAAACCAAAGTTCCAGCTGCGTGAGCCATATCAATGATCTTCTTTACTGGATTAATCGTGCCCAGTGAATTTGAAGCGTAACCCACTGCTAAAAGTTTAGGTTTTCGCTCCAGCGCTTTTTGCAAATCATCCAGATTGAGGGTTCCATCTTCTACATCAAAATCCACCCAGTTCACCTTTACGCCTCGATCTTGTGCCGCCAAGACCCAGGGAGTCACGTTGGCATCATGATCCAATCGTGTCACGACAATTTCATCACCTTCCTTCCATTCACGTGAAAGGGATCGACTGATATGAAGAGTTATCGTCGTCATATTATTGCCAAAGACGATCTCTTCTGGGGATGCTGCGTTATAAAAATCCGCCATTGCGCGGTGTGCTTCATCTAGAACCGCATCAGAGGCAATACTTGTCGCAAACGCACCTTCATGATTGGCATTACTTTCAATCAAATATTGGGTGACACGGTCGAGAGATGGTTTTGCTATCTGGGTACCGCCAGGATTATCAAAGAAAACATCAGGGCGATTTAGACCAGGAAACTGACTACGGATAGCTGAAAGATCGAGGGGCATTGGATGTACTCCGAAAAAGAAATAGGTGACAGGGATTGATTATAATAGCCCATCACCCATTATGACGTTCGCTTTCCGAGGGTCACTTATTTGTCTTTCCAATAACCAAGCGAACCGTAAAGCTGAACGTGTCTTGTGATTTGTGTCCTGTAATATAAATGGTTCGGACCTCACGCGGGCATTCTTTACGGCAAGCGCGAGCACCTGGAAAGACTGACTGCCTACAAAGTGCGCCCTGCCAGCAACGCCATTCCCGATAAATTTGAAACCGGCACACAAAATCACGAGGGCATTGCCGGTGTGCTTGGCGCCATTGAATACTTTGAATGGCTCGGCAGGGAATTCGGCAGCGAATATACCGATGAGTTGAAACAGCAGGGCTACAGCGGACGCCGCCTGATTCTTAAACAAGCCATGAGCGCCATCCACGCCTACGAATTTGAACTGGGACGCGCGGTTCTTTCCGCGCTGGAGGCGGTTCCAAACCTTCACATCTTTGGCAACACCGACGCCCGCCGCCTCGACGAGCGCATCGCCACCTTCTCCTTCCGCATTGGCGATATGCACCCAAATGAAGTAGCGAAAAAACTTGCCGCTGAAAACATCTATGTATGGGACGGCAACTACTACGCCATCAACGTCAGCGAGCGGTTGGGTGTGGAAGATAAGGGCGGCATGGTGCGGGTGGGACCCGTCCACTACAATACGTTGGATGAGGTGGCAAAATTAGGAGAGGCGCTAAAAAAGATCGCCGGATAGATACAAAAAGGGCACACGCAATGTGTGTCCTTTTTTATTTGGAGGATGCCGGAAAATTATTTTTTCAAAAAATCTGTGTTTATCCGTGTTTATCTGTGGTGAATTTTGGCGGGCTGAAATAGCCCGCCCTACAAAAAACACCCTACAAAAACGCCCTACAAGATCATCCGAACACCACAAAATCCAACGGTTCCAGAACAAGGCTGTTATTTGCCGAAACATGGTTATGCCCATGCAGCCGCTTCAGGTTGGTCACAGCATACTGATTGACGATACGCGGCTCAATAATTTGCATGGTTTCAGAGAAGTTGGCAAAGATCACCACACGTTTGCCCTCATGAAAACGGGTGAACGCCAGTACACTATCCCTGCCGGTGTGAATGACTTCCAGCTCGCCGCCTGCAAAAACATCATTGGACTTGCGCAATTCGATCATGGTGCGGAACCCGTTGAAGATATGCCCTTCCAACGTGTGCAGGTTGGAGCGCTTCTTGTACCTGTCCCAATCGGCGCGCGGACGGTGAACCCAGCGGCTGTCGCGTTCATGGTCGGGGTCGTCACGATAGGTATAGTCGTTAAGCGTGCCGATCTCATCGCCAAGATAAATAAGGGGAATGCCGCCCACCGTAAGGATGACTCCATGAATAAGTAAAATGCGGCGAATGGCGAGTTCTACTTCCTTTTCGCCTTCTTCGGTCAGGGCTTTTTCCAAACCGGCAAGCGAGGCACAGGTGCCGCTGATGCGGCAATCACCCGTGGCAGGGTTCTCTTGAAAAGGCAAACCGCGCGAGAAACTGCCGGGGAAACGCCCACGGAAAAATTCGTTTAGAAAGCGGCGGTGATCGTACCCATTCATGCCAAGGGCAGCGGCATCGTCGTCTGAAAAGGTCCAACCGATATCGTCATGCACGCGGACGTAATTGACCCATGCTGTTCCCTGTGGAAGTTTGAAACGGCTCGCCAACGCCTGAGAGAGCAAATTCGTCTTGCGGGTGGCAAGCGAATTCCACAACAATGCCATGGTTAGCGGGTTGTATGAAACCTGGCATTCCTCCAAAGAAATATACTTCACCACATCGTCGGGGTGGACGATGGCTTCGGATTTGAAAATGAGCGCAGGGGAGGCGATGCGCGCCACCGCATTGAAGGCTTTAATAAGGGTATGCGCCTGCGGAAGATTTTCGCAGTTGGTGCCAAGTTGTTTCCAAATGAACGCCACCGCATCAAGGCGCAGCACTTCCACGCCCTGGTTGGCAAGGAAGAGCATCTCTTCTGCCATGCGGTTAAAAACAGCGGGGTTGGCGTAGTTCAAGTCCCATTGATAGGAATGGAAGGTCGTCCACACCCAGTGTTCATGTCCGTTTATGACAAACGGGGAAAATGCGCCCGAGTGTTCTTCGGGAAAGATCTCGCGTAGATTCTGCTCGTAGTGCTGAGGCAGTTCACGGCTGGGGAAGATGCGGTAGAAATCCATGTATTCTTCATCGCCAGCCTTGGCACGCTGCGCCCAGATGTGTTCATCGGATGTGTGATTGAAGACCAGATCGACAACAAGGCTGATGCCGGCTTCACGAAAATCGTGGGAGAGCGAAGAGAGCTGCTTCATCGTCCCCAGCGGCGGATGCACTTCGCGGTAGCTGCTCACGGCATACCCGCCATCGTTTTCACCTTCGGGCGCTTTGAAAAGCGGCATGAGGTGCAGGTAGGTCAGCCCAAGTTCTTTAAAGTAGGGAATCTTTTTACGAATGCCTTCAAGGTTGTTCGCAAACAGATCCACATAACATACGCCGCCAATCATCTGGTTTGACTGGAACCAACGCGGGTTTTCTTCACGGGCGGTATCGAGTTCGCGCAGATCCTGCGGACGCTCGAACCATGAACGCGCCATGCTCAAAACAAGGTCTTCAAGGTGATAAAAGAAATCATAACGATCACCATACACTTCAGCATACAGCGAAAGCAAAGCAGGGAACTGCCGATGCAGACGGTTTGTAAATTCACCCCATGCCTGCGGGTTTTTAGTGATTGCACGTTTGAGTTCCGCCTCTACCCGTGGGAGAATGCGCTTCAAGGATATTTTTGATTCAGTGGAAAGTTGGTGTTCTAAGATCATAATGTTTTTAGAGATTGTTCAGCCAGCGCCATGGCACCGAGCACACCAGAGCGGCCGCCCAGCCCGGGGTTCACAATATAGGATTCGATATGATCGAGGATGACAGGCGATTGAATGTAGCCATTGATAAGATCACGCGTCTTTATCTGGACTTTGGGCAGGAGATGCCCCAGTGAGCCGACCCCTCCGCCGATAATGATCCGCTGCGGTGAGAGCGTCATGGAGTACGTCATGAGCGCCTGCGCAATGTAATCTGCTTCGAGTTCCCAGGCGGGGTGGTCGGCAGGGAGTGTACCGCCGCGCTGACCCCATCGTTTTTCAATGGCAACGCCCGAAGCCAGCCCTTCAAAGCAATCACCATGAAATGGACATGCGCCTTCAAACGCATCTTTTTTGCGATCATGATCCAGCAGGATGTGCCCCATCTCAGGGTGGATCAGCCCATGCAGAAGTTTTCCCTCCACATATGCGCCGCCGCCAACACCCGTGCCAACCGTGAGGTAGATGAAGGTTTGCAATCCACGCGCCGCGCCCCAGCGCCATTCGCCCAGGGCTGCGCCGTTCACATCGGTATCAAAGGCAATGGGAATATTGAAATGCTTGCGCAGTATCCCGACCACATCTGCATTCGTCCAGCCGGGTTTGGGGGTTGGCAAAATATGCCCAAACGTTAAGGACGCGGGGTTCGGGTCCAGTGGACCAAAGCAGGCAAAGCCAATGGCGCTGAGTTTTCCATGTGCGTCTTCCTGCTGTTTGAAGAATTCCACCACCTGGTTCAAGGTTTCTTCTGGTGTGGTGGTGGCTATCCTTATTTCAGCACGGATGTCGTCGGGTCCGCTGCCGACAGCGCAATTGAACTTTGTGCCGCCGCCTTCAATGGCGCCATAGAGTGGGAGAGTTTTTGTCATAAAACCGCCTTATGGTTTTCAAGTTGATACACATCCAGCGACATGAGATGAACCGTGCCGCCTTCTGTAAAAATTTCAAGGTCCAAACTTTCTGGCGAGGGGTAGATCAGGTCAGAAAGGCAAACGATGCCGTCATTGACGAATACTTCCACCGAGCTGCGGTCTGCAAAAATATGCATCCGTGCCGCCGGGCTTTTCATTTTGACGGTGTGACGCGCCGCAAAGCCTTCGTAGAAATCAATCATACCGGACTGTGTTCGATCTATAAACATTTCGTTCGATCTTGCATCGAAACCAATGGTCGTATGGTTTTCACTTCCCTTGCGGACGCGAAAACCAAAAACCTGGGTGGTTTCTGCAAGCTGAAATTTAACGTCAATTTCAAACGTACTGCCATGAATTTCTCTTAACAGATTTTCTGCGGGTACTGCATCCACATTCTGCCAGTGAAAATTCTTGCCGCGCAAAGAGGATGTTTCGGCAGGCGGTTGCTGACGAAGGCGAATGCCCCCAACCGTTTGCACAAGCGACAACTCACGCGGCAACGAGAATTGTCCGCGCCAGGGTTCGGTGGGGGTGAAGAGGGCATATTGCCAGTTGCTCATCCAGGCGAGCATAATGCGGCGCCCGTGTGGTTCGTTGCTCCACGATTGCGGCGCGTAAAAGTCGGCGCCGTAATCCATCCATAAAACCGTTTCTTTGGGGTTTTCAGAGGTGAAGGTCTTGCCGTTGAACTCGCCCACAAAGTACTGTGTGCCAGAGCCTCCAGCGTGGGATCCTTTTCCAAGTCCAACGGTCAGCACCCAGCGTGAGTCTGAGGCGTTGACTGGGAGCAGGAAAAGGTCTGGGGTTTCCCACACACCTTCGGTAGAGCCAAATCCATTCCCAAATTCTCCTGTGAGTTGCCAATCTTTGAGGTTGGGTGATGAAAAGAAAAGCACCTTGTCTTTGGCGGCAAGCAGCAACACCCAGTGGTCTTCATGCCAGAAGACTTTGGGGTCGCGGCAATCACCCAGTGGGTCGGGCGCAGGGATGACGGGGTTGCCTGCGTATTTCGTCCAGGTGCGTCCGCGGTCTGTGCTGTAGGCGAGGTTTTGGGTTTCGCGGTAATCTTTGTTGTAGGTGAAGATGGCAACCAGCGCATTCTTGCCAAAGCCTGCGGTATTTTGCACATCAACCACGGCGCTGCCTGAGAAGACCATGCCAAACTCATCGGGGTAGAGCGCAATGGGCAGGTGTTCCCAATGAATGAGGTCACGGCTGATGGCGTGCCCCCAGTGCATGGGTCCCCAAACGGTGCTGTGCGGGTGATATTGATAGAAGAGGTGATACTCGCCATCAAGATAGACCAGCCCGTTGGGGTCGTTCAGCCACATGCTGGGCGGGGTGAAGTGAAAAGCGGGGCGGGAGAGTTCAGACATTACGAAAGTTTGATCCAAAGATAGGCGTAGGGTTGCAGGCTGATCGGCGCTTGCAAAGAGAGGGTCTTACCAGAGAAAAGCTCCAGCCCATTTTGGTGATATTCGGCGGGCAATGCAACCTGCTGAAGTGCATCGCTCAGGCTATTAAGGATGAGCATGGTTTCGCCCGCGTGCTGGCGCACATAAACCGCCACAGCAGGGTTGCCTGTCTTGATCCATTGCATATCACTGCCGCCAAACGCGGCATGTTTTTTGCGAAGAGCGATCATGCGTTGAATGGTTCGCAACAGGGAATAATCTGACTTCATTTGGTCGGCTACGTTGATGTGGGCAAAGCCGTATTCGCCTTTCACCATTTCGGTGAAGGGTGTGCCGCTGGTAAAACCGCCATGCGGTGAGTCGTCCCATTGCATGGGCGTGCGCACGCCGTTACGGTCGAACAGGTCTAAATTATCGCCCATGCCAATTTCATCGCCGTAATAAATGATGGGTGTGCCAGGCAGGGTGAAGAGCAGTGAGTTTGCCAGTTCAATTTTGCGGCGGTCGTTATCGAGCAGGGGCGCAAGGCGGCGGCGAATGCCGAGGTTGAGTTTCATACGCGGTTCGGGCGCGTATTCCTTCCACATCCACTGGCGTTCTTCTTCGGTGACCATTTCGAGGGTGAGTTCATCATGATTGCGCAAGAAAGTACACCACTGACAATTCTCAGGGATGGCGGGCGTGCGGTTCATGATGGCTTCCATGTCTTCAAAGCGTCCCTTTTTTAATGCCATGTAAATGCGCGGCATGATCGGGAAGTGAAAGCCCATGTGGAATTCATCGCCGTCACCGAAGTAGGGTCGCACATCTTCGGGCCACTGGTTGGCTTCGCAAAGCAAAATACGCCCCGGGTAATGCTCATCCATAAAAGCGCGAAGTTGTTTTAAATACACGTGTGTTTCAGGCAGGTTCTCGCAGTTGGTGCCTTCGCGTTCTATCAGGTAGGGAACGGCGTCGGCGCGAAAGCCATCAATGCCAAGGTCAAGCCAGAAGCGCGCCACGTTCAACATTTCTGCTTGTACCTTGGGGTTATCAAAATTTAGATCGGGCTGGGTGGCGTAAAAGCGGTGCCAAAAATATTGCCCGGCTTGCTCGTCCCATGTCCAGTTCGAAGGCTCGGTATCCACAAAGATAATGCGCGTGTCTTTGTAACGGGTGTTATCGTCACTCCAGACATAATAATCACGGTAGGGCGAGTTCTTATCCATGCGGGAAGATTGGAACCAGGGATGTTGATCGGAGGTGTGATTCAGCACCAGGTCCATAACGATGCGGATATTGCGCTGGTGCGCCGCTTCGATCAGGACTTTGAGATCGTCCAGTGACCCGTAGGTTTTATCTACACTGTAATAGTCTGCAATGTCGTAGCCATCGTCTCTCAGGGGCGAGGGGTAGATCGGCATGATCCAGACACAATCCACGCCGAGGGTTTGCAGATAATCGAGCTTTTCGGTGAGCCCACGCAAGTCACCGTGCCCATCGCCGTTGCTGTCTTTGAAAGCGCGGACGGAAATTTCATAAAAAACTGCGTTCTTGTACCAGAGGTTATTGTTCATATATAAAAAATGGACTGGGGGCAATCCCAGTCCACTAATCCTTTTGGAGAGTTTATCCTTTGACTGAGCCTGCCAGCAACCCGCGAACGAAGAAACGCTGCAAGCTAAAGAATACGATCAGGGGTAATAGCATTGACACAAATGCCCCCGCCGTTAATAGATGCCAGTCCTGTCCGCGTGCACCAACGATGGCAGCCATACGTTGTGTCACCAGTTCGAACTCAGGGTTCCCCCCAAGGAAGATCAAAGCGACAAGGTAATCGTTCCAAACCCATAAGAATTGGAAGATGGCGAAAGATGCCAGCGCAGGCAGCGACAACGGCATTACCAATTGCGTGAAAACAGTAAAGTGCGATGCCCCGTCAATAAACGCTGATTCCAATATGTCTCGTGGTAGTTGGCTGATGTAGTTGTAAAGCAGGTACGTTGCCAAAGCAAGACCAAAACCGGTATGCGCCAGCCAAATGGCGAGAAACGTTCCATTCAGGTTAAGCGCCTTATAGTCACGTAAGATCGGGACAAGGGCGATCTGCAAAGGAACCACCAGAAGCGCAACGACCAAGATAAACAATGTCCGGCGTCCCGGGAATTTCATCCATGCGAACGCATACGCTGCGAATGCCGCGATCAAGATCGGAATAACAGTTGAGGGAATGGCAACCGCAAGACTATTGAGGAAGGCGTTGATCATATTATCGCCGGGAACCACTTCCACGGTACCATCCGGGCGTTTAAATTCAAAATCCTGCCCGCCAAGAACCTGCCTGTAGTTATCAAGCGAAAAATCCCAGTCCACTGCCCACACCTGCTCCTGAACTTCGATTCTGCCGAGACGCTTATTACCAAGCCAGGTCAGTCTTTTTCCATCGGGCGTTTCCACTCCGGTACGAAATTCATCGAATGTGCCTGAGATCCCCTCGATTTCCATAATGCCATCCGGGTCGAGATCAAGAGACTTCGGGTCCAACTCACTGACAGCCTGCCACTCACGATGCGGGAGCACAGCCCACCACCCCGTTGTATCGATCTTGGTCCTATTTCGGAATGAAGATACAAAAATACCGAGCGTCGGTACGGTCCAGACAATGATGATAAACAGGAGAGTTAAGTTGACTAAAAACTTTCCAAACTGTTTTCGCTGCTTTTGCCCGCGCATTAGAAAGCCTCCTGTTCCCTGAATTGTTTAAGGTTATAGAACATGACAGGGATGACCGCCACCAAAAGAATAATGGCAATCGCAGAACCAAAACCGGAATTACGGTTCGTAAATGTCTGTCGATAGAACTGTGTGGCAATCACATGAGTTCCAAATTGCCCGCCGGTCATCACCCAGACAACATCAAAAATCTTTAGTGTGAAGATCACGATCGTTGTCCAGACCGAGATCAAAGTTCCCTGAATGGAGGGCAACATGATCCTGAAAAATATCTGAAACTCATTCGCCCCATCAATACGCCCCGCTTCCAACATCTCTTCAGGAATACCTTTTAATGCGGCAGAAAATAAGACCATGGCAAACCCTGCTTGCAGCCAGACCACGATCACAATGAGAAAAAGGTTGTTCCATGGGGCAACAGCCACCCATTGGGGCCAGGCTTGCGGAGTGCCCCCCATGCTCGTAACAATGGAATTCAGTAAGCCGATCTGTGTTTCTCCGGCTGGTCTATATTCGTAAATGAAATTCCAGATGATGCTTGCTCCAACAAAGGAGATTGCCATTGGAAGAAAGATCAATGATTTAGCCAATTTTTCAAAACTACTTCGATCAGCAAGGACTGCAATGAGAAGCCCAAAAATAACCGAGAACGTACTCCCAAAAACGATCCACATCAGGTTATTGCGAAATGCCTGAAGCATTAAGTCTTCAGTGAAGACAGCGATGTAATTGGCAGGCCCTACAAAGGAACCGCTAAGTAATTGTTGAATAAAATTCAGGTCTGCTGGCGGTCCGTTGCGGTCAAAGAGGCTGATATAAAACGTGCGTAAGGTTGGAACGGCCAAATACCAGGAAAGGATGGCAACGGCGGGACCCACGAATACAAAGGGGAGCAATCTTCCTTTCCACGGGTCTGGGAGCTTTTCTACAAGCCAGTTGAAAACCCAATACAAAAGCCCAACTCCGCCAACACCCCATATGATCGCGACAAGAACGATAACTTCTCTTGAAGCTTTACTATCACGAAGAAAGAGAAAGCCAAGATATAAAATAAAAAATGATACGAATGGAATAACTACAGCCAATAACACATGGCCAATTTTATTTAACATCCCCCCAGATGGTGCTTGTCTTCGTACTTCGTTACCCGGCAGATTCATAGTCGTCTCCTACGAAATACAAGAGGAAAAAAAGCGTGGGGTGGAACACCTGAAAAGGCGCTCCACCCCATTATTTTAGTACAGATTACTAGCGAGGCCAGGAGGCGTCAATTGCCTGCATGGCGGTGTCGATGTCTTCAGAACCCGCCACATAGCTGGAAATGTGTTCCCAGAAGGAACCAGCACCAACTTCACCAGGCATGAGGTCAGAAGCATCGAAGCGGAAGCTTGTTGCATTTGCAACGAGTTCAGCAATGCCCTTTTCCAGTTCCACGCCGTACATATCAGGAGTGGCTGTCTGGTGAGCAGCCAAAGCGCCGCCACCCTGGAGCCAGCCGCTGGCAGATTGAGGTACGGTGAAGTATTCCATCAAAGCGCGAACTTCGGGGCGGTCGTTGAACATGTACATGGAGTCGCCAGCTACGAGGAAGGGCTTGCCGTAGGCAGGATCCACGGGCGGGAAGTAGAAGAAGCCATAGTCTTCACCAGCAACGGTACCTTCAGGGAAGAAGCCGGTGATGAAGTTACCCTGTTTGTGCATCCAGCATTTGGGGCCATCTGCATCGAACATGGGGGTGGGGGAGTCACCGAAGAAGGTGGTGACGATGGAGGAGCGTCCACCATAGACATACGCATCGTTGAACCACATTGCGCTCCAGGTTTCAACAGCCTTCTTAACTTCGGGGGAGTCAAACGCCAAATCACCAGCAACCCAAGCATCGTAGTTCTCGAGGGAGGTGGTGCGGAGCATCATTTCTTCGGTCCAGTCGGTGGCAGCCCAGCCGGTGGCAGCGCCGGATTCAATACCGATGCACCAAGGGGTATCGCCGTCAGCAACAATCTGGTCGTTCAGCGCGATCAATTCTTCCCAGGTCTGGGGGATGGGGTAGCCAGCAGCATCCCACGCCTTCTTGGGATACCAAACGAGGCTCTTGCCATTGAAGCGGTGGAACACACCCATTTCAGAACCATCAAAGGTGACCATGTCGCGCCAGCTCTGGTTGTACTGTTGGGTAAGCCACTCATCAGAAAGGTATTCGCTGACAGGAACGATGTTGCCGGAAGCAACAAACTGGGCAGCTTTACCAGGCTGAGGGAAGTCTACGATATCGGGAGCATCGCCAGCATCAACACGCACGGAGATGGTGGCTTCGAATTCTTTGTTACCAATGTAGTTGACGGTAATGCCAGTGGCTTCTTCGAACGCCTTAACAGATTCAGCCAACTTCACACCATCGGGGTCGTTTCCTTCAAAAGCGCCGTCAACGGTAACGGTGGTTCCAGCGTAGGTGCCTTTGAGGGCTTCCTCCAAAGCGCCGCCAGCAGGATAGGCAAAATCAACTTCTGCCATAGCAGGGGCTTCTTCAGTCATTGCAGCTTCTTCGGTAGCAGCATGAGCTTCTTCGGTCGCAGCGGGGGCTTCTTCGGTTGCGGCAGGGGCACCACAAGCAGCGAGTACCATGGAAGCAACCAACATCAAAGCCAATACTTGCCATAAAACTTTTTTCATTCTTCTCTCCTTGAAATTTGGAAATACGTAATGTTTATTATTTGAAAATAGAGGTGGGGGGATTTTTTTGTGGCCAACTGCAGGGGACATGCCTCCTTTCATACGAAAGCCGTTTAAGAAATTGAAAGAGTTTTTATGAAAGCACTTTCAAGAAACAGTATAGCACAATCCAACTTTAAGTCAATATTCAAAAAAGCATTTCTTTTTAGTGAAGATATTCATCCCCTCTCCCTGAAAAATATCAGACCGTCAGACGCTCCACCAAAGTGAGTGGCAAGTTAATATGCTGTAAAGCCCGTCCAGAGTCTGCAATACGTGCAAGAACCATTTCAGCTGAAAGCCTGCCCGATTCATCCAAATGTTGGCGGATGGTTGTGAGGTCTACGTAATCTGCCATATCTATATCGTCAAACCCAATAATGGCAATATCATCCGGTATCTTCAAACGCAACTGGCGGGCAACTTTCATAACGCTTAGAGCTTGAATATCTGAGGAGGCAAAAATTGCCTTTGGGCGTTCCTTCATGGTTAAAAGTTCATATGCCGCCTGCCGTGATTTTTCATACGAATAAAGAGCCTGTTTAATATTCCTTTCAGGCAAGGCAAAACCAGCATCTTCCATTACAGTTTTAAATCCCTGCAACCGTGATTTAACCGGGTGAATGGCGTACCGTTCGGGAGGCTCAATATCACCAATAAACCCAAAGGATGTATATCCCTTTTTGATGAGATATTCCCCCGCCAACCGCCCGCCATATTCGTCATTAATCACAATACTATTCAAGTTATCATGCGAGAACTCAATGAGCACAGTTTCCATTTTGTTGCTGATAAGGCGGTCTACATCACGTGTTTCAACAGCCAAAGACATGATGATCAGCCCATCCACATTCCGCATGACAGGGATGGAAGAAATATAACCCTGAAGTTGCGACTCAGAATCGACCGGATAGATGACCAATTCATAATTCTCACGAGAGAGCCTGCCAGCCACACCGCGTAATCTCTGAACAAAAGATGGCGCGGTAAAGAATGGTGTGATGACCCCGATCCGATTCGTACTTTGCATGGCGCGCGCACGCGCTTCGGCTTTGGGGACGAATCCCAACCGGTCAATGGCTTCCATCACCTTGGAACGGGTTTCGGAATTGACTTTATCGGGTGAATTAAGAACGCGTGAAATGGTGGCAATGCTTACGCCAGACATTTCGGCTACATCATAGATGGTGGGTAATTTTTTGAGATTTGCCATAGTTTCCGAAAGTGTTATGAAAGCACTTTCAGTTTTACCATGAAAGCGAATTGAAATCCAGACAATAGCCGGATCGATTATTTATTTGTCTTTTGCAACGGAGGTGTATTACCGGGTCCCTGTGTGGTGACATCCACCCAAAGTGACGAGGCGAGTTCGTATCCAATAAGATGATCGTGTGGTTTCATTTGCAATCGCAGCGGACCTTTGAATGGCGCGCAGCTATATAGATGAAAAGAAGTGCCAGGTACGAGTCCCAACTCACCGATGTACCCCAGCTTTTCAAGATCATGCGTGCGGACGCGGCTGATGACGCAATCGGAGCCGGAGGGTACATCAATGAGTGGCATATCTTTGACGATGGGCATGACCCCATCCTTTGAGGGAATCGGTTCACCATGCGGGCAGCGCGTGGGGCGACCAGCGAGTTCGTCCATGCGGTCTTCGATCTCATCATTGACACCTTTTTCAAACGTATCAGAAAGTTCATGGGCAGTTGCCCAATCGTATTTCATCACTTTGACGAGAAAAACTTCGGTGAGACGGTGTCGGCGCAGGGAGGGCATGGCGATCTGTTCGCCAGTTTCAGTCAGGCGCACACCGCGATAGGGTTCGTGCTCAAGATAACCATCTTTTTGCAGGCGTTTCACCATGCTGGAAATAGCCTGCGCCGAAGAATCAACATGCGAGCTTAAAAGCGAAAGCGGAACCTGTTCGTGGTCTTGTTGTAAACGGTAAATTTCAGCAGCATAGCGCTGCATAGCGGGGCTGGCAGTCATACTTTCAAAAACTCCAAAACATCAATCAGGTTGATTTTTACTCTCAACCCGATATAGATAAATTTTATAACAAATATCTAGATTATTCAGAACGCCGTCATTATACTACGCGCCAATTCATAGACAAAATTACAGGAGCCAATCATGTTACAAGTTTTCCCCCTCAGCCCCGACCTGACTCACGAAGAACGTCTTGTTGCCATCCGCGAAGCCTATAACGAAGACCGCTCACAAATGACGCTCATGCTTGCCCATCAACTGCGTGTGCCCGAAGTGGACGTGATCCGCGCGCTCGAAGGCGATACCGCCCGCGAACTCGATTTCTCCCACTGGGAAGAGCTCATCCGCGCCTTTGAATCACTCGGCGAAGTAACCGTCATCGTCTCGAACGGCTCGACCACCATCGAATCCTTCGGTCAGTTCGGCGGATTCAACAACGCCCAGGGCTTTCTCAACGTCCGCAGCAAATCGCTCGACATGCACATCCGCGGTTGGGAACTGGCATCTGTATTTGCTTTCCGCAAACCCAGCCACCTCGACGGGCACGAAGCGCTATCCTTCCAATTCTTCGACCAACGCGGCAATTCCGCCTTCAAAGTATTCCTCAATTTTGGCAACAAAGCCCCAACTCCTGAGTTAATGGAAAAATACAATAATTTGATCGAACGGTTTGCCAAATAAGGTATTGCCCTCCTACAACATTGCTCAGAAAACTCTAGTAAAAATCTATATAAATCTACATAGTTCTATAGAAATTTACGTCTAAAATACCAACCAGAGGTGAGGGCGCAAAAAACGCCCTTGCTTCGTTTAATCCACTTTCGAGAGAATCATGCTCATCAAACGCCTGCAACTTGCCCTCATTCATACCGCCGTCGCCATGACGCTCGTGCCCATCAACAGCACGCTTAACCGCGTCATGATCTTTGACCTCGGCATTTCCAAAACGCTCTTCACCCTGCTTGCCATCTTTCCTTACCTGCTTTCGCCTATACAGGTTGCCATCGGCTCTTTTTCAGACCGGCACCCCATCTTCGGGTATCGCCGCGCACCCTACATCCTTGCCGGGCTGGTATTGTGCGTCATTGGGGTGGCGGTGGCGCCGCAAGTGGCGCTGCTTATCAGCGAAAACTTTACACTGGGAGTCCTCGCAGGTGTGCTTGCCTTTGGTTTGTGGGGCATGGGCTACAACCTCTCGGCGGTTTCCTACCTTTCACTGGCTTCTGAACTATCCGGCGAAAAAGAACGCGGCAAGACCATCGCCACCATGTTCACCATCATGGTCATCGGTCTGATCGCAACAGGAATCAGCCTAAGCCGGATGGTGCCCACCTTTGACCCAGCCACCCTTGAGCGTGCCTTCCTTATCGTCGCCGCCTCAGCCCTGACAATGGGCTTGCTCGGTCTCTTCAAACTGGAGCCACCCTTTAGCCGCTCTGCCCCTCACCCCAAAGCTGATACGTACACCGTCAAGCAGATGACCGCCGCCATCATGGAAAACCGCGTGGCAAAGATTTTCTTTGTCTACCTGCTTCTGCTTCTCGCCGCCATTCTGAGTCAGGATGTTTTGCTCGAACCCTTCGCTGCACAAGCCTTCGGCATGACCCTCGAACAGACCTCGCGTATCGTCTCCATCACCAATACATTTACACTTGCCGCTTTCATCGTGGCGGGCTTTCTCGACGGGCGCGTAAAGAAAAAATATGTCGCCCAAATCGGCAATCTGACGGCGCTCTTCGGCTTCATCACCATCGTCATCAGCGGATTCACCGCCAGCACCTCTGCATTCTACATTGGCATTACCCTGTTGGGCTTTGGCACAGGCATTTCCACCATCTCGAACCTTTCCCTCATGTTCGACCTGACCGTGCCAGAGAAGGTCGGCTTGTACATCGGCGCATGGGGTTTCTCGAACGGACTCTCGCGCCTGGTGGGTCTGCTCATGGCAGGCGTCATTGCCGATGTGGCAACCCAAATCACCGGCGACGCCCTGCATGGCTATCTCGTTGTCTTTGGGCTGGAAGCGCTCATGTTGTTGATCGCCGCCATCATGCTCTACCGCATTGATGTAGGTGTCTTTCAGAAGAAAGCGCACGACCCTGAGTTTGCCGAAAAAATTGCACTGGCGACAGAGTAACGAATGACAGAAGAATGGCTCTCACTTAGCGACGCAGCGGAGGTATTAGGTGTACATCCCAGTACCGTGCGGCTGTGGTCTGATAAAGGGGTGTTGCCGGTTCACAAGACGCAGGGCGGGCATCGCCGCTATCGGCGTGGTGAACTGCTCCTCTGGGCAGAATCAAATTCAAAGTCCAGAGAAGAAGCGCTTGAGCCTGAAGGCATGATGCAGGAAGTCGTGAAGAACGTCCGTGTACAAATATCCGAAGGACGGCTTGAGGAGGAATCCTGGTATCAAAAGCTGAACGATGAAGCCCGTGTTCAATATCGCATGAGTGCGCGTTCTTTGTTTCAAGGGTTGATGACCTATGTTGCCACTCAAGGGCGCGAAGCCGAAAGTGAAGCCTACGCCATCGGATACGAGTATGCCTCGCGCGCACGGCGCTACAACCTCAATTATGTAGATGCGGCAAAAGCTTTTCTTTTTTTCAGAGATGCATTGGTTGAGTCGGTCATCAAGGTGTACAACGAAGCCAACATCCCCGCCCGCCGCGCCACCGAAATGTACACGCAGATCCACACCTTTACTGATGATATTCTCATCAGCTTATTGGAAACCTACCGCACATTGGAAACCGTAAATAAGTAGAACAAGTCTATAGACTTGTTCTACTCAACTGCTCCAATATCGCAAGCGTTTCTGCCTTGCCCCCGTACCCATTCTCACCGCCCGGACCCACACACGAAGGACAGCCATCTTCACAGGCACAGCCGCTCACCAATTCAAATGCGCGGCGCACCAACTCATTGTGCAATTCAAACAACCGTTCACTAAAACCGATGCCCGCGGGCACAAGGTCATACAAAATCACCGCAGGCAGTCCATCCACTTCAGACCATGCCGGTTCTGACTGAACACCAAGGTCGCCTGCATCGCACATCAAAAAGAGCGGCGCAAGGTTGCCAAGCACAAAACCAAGCCCAGCCAACCCGCTGCGGATGCGCACATTCTGCTCCACTTTTTTATGACAGCTCGAACACAACGTCGTGAGATTATCCAAATGGTTGGCTTGATCTCTCGCCGCTTCAAACCCGGCAGATGGGGAAATACGATGGATGAACGCGCGAAACGGCGTTTTGTGATGCACATCATGCTCGCGGTTCGTTTCTGCTGCGCCGCACACCTGACATTTGAACTGATCCCGTTTTCTGACAGCGAATCTTATCTTTGACCAATTCGGTCCATAGTCGTTGGGGTCGTTGGTCCACATTCCGGCGTCGCGCAAACTTTGCAGCGCAGACTCAGACAAGGTCAGCCAGTAGCCGGTGGTCTGTAATTCCGAAGGCGGCAGGTCGAGCGGTTCCTGCCCTAAATTTTCGTTGGTGAACCAGCGCGTCTTTTTAAATCCCACCACCTGCGTGGTGACTTGAATCTCGCCGTATGCCTTATCGCCACCGGGGACAGAGATTTGCGCGTTCTTGTTCGTGATCTGTATCTGCGATTCTCTTTGGGCTTCGGTGAAGTAATCCAACCCAACCGGTACGAGATGGGCAATGCGGTTTTCGAGGTCGAGTTCCTGCACAAAATACTGCTGGGCTTCGTGCATGTAGATCGCGCCCGGGTGAACCATCCAATTTGCAGATTCACCGTCTACCGTTCCGACGATTGTAGGGCGTCCGTCTTCGGCGGTGGTGTGCAAAACTACGCTCTGAGGTGATGCAGAACGCAAAGAGATATTTGCGGCGGGGTAGGCATCTTGCATCCAGAAATATTTTTCATTCGAGAAATGTGCTTCGTTGTTGGAGACGAGAAAATCCAAATACTCATCCACCAGTTCATCTGAGATGGAGCCAAAACCTTCTCCTTTTTGAAAGGGCAGTTCAAACATGGCACAGCGCAGATGCTCCAACAGGATCAGCAAATGGTTCGGGTTGACCAATGCCATCTCTGGCGAACGCTCGAAAAAGTATTCAGGGTGATGAGCAAGGAACTGGTCCAGCGGGTTGGAGTTGGTGATAAGCACAGAAACAGCAGGCGCATCGCCGCGCCCCGCGCGACCGGCTTGCTGGCGGGCGCTGGCTATCGTGCCCGGGTAGCCGACCATGACTGCCGCGCCCATGCCGCCAATATCAATGCCGAGTTCAAGGGCGTTGGTGGCGACCACAGTTTTAACCGAACCGTCGCGCAATCCCTGCTCGATCTCGCGGCGTTGTTGGGGCAGATAGCCGCTGCGGTAGCCGCGAATTTTGGAGGTGGAGATTGGTAATTGGTAATTGGTAACTTGAGATTGGAGATTGGTGAGCAGCATTTCCACACTTCGGCGTGTGCGCGCAAAGACCACAGACTGTACATCGTGCTTTAAGAGGTCGTTTGCCAGCTTCACACCTTCGAGGATGCTGCTTTTGCGCAGACCCAGCGTTTCATTCAGCATGGGCGGGTTGTAGATAATGAAGTGACGTTCCCCACGGGAAGAGCCGTCGTTATCCACCAGTTCCACGGGTTCTTCGATGAGGGTTTGGGCAAGTTCCTGCGGGTTGCCGATGGTGGCAGAGGCAAGGATGAACTGCGGATTCGCTCCGTAGAACGTTGCTGCCCGTTTGAGTCTGCGAATGACGTTGGCAACATGCGAACCAAAAACGCCGCGGTAAGTGTGGGCTTCGTCCACGACGATGAATTTGAGATTGCTGAAGAAGTCGCTCCAGTTGGCGTGGTGCGGCAGAATGCCGGTGTGAAGCATATCGGGGTTGGTGAGTACGATACGGGCGGTCTTGCGGATGGCGGAACGATGAGGTTGAGGGGTGTCGCCGTCGTAAATTGACGATTTCAGAGTTGGGATTGATGATTGAAAAGATTCGAGGCTTGATTGTTGGTCTTGGGTGAGGGCTTTGGTGGGAAAGATGTATAACGCCCGCGCCAATGGGTCTTCGATCATTTTTGCGAGGATGGGCAGGTTGTAGGCGAGGGTTTTTCCGCTGGCAGTGCCAGTGGCGAGGATGAGGTTTCGGCGGGCGCGGGCATGAATCCACGCGGATTGTTGGTGGGAGTAGAGCAGGGAAATGCCGCGGGTAGATAAGGCTTCTTGAAGCGCAGCAGGCACATCGTCAGGGATTGGATGCGTTTGTGCGGGTCGGGCAGGGGTTGTCTGCCAGGCGAAGAGTCCGGGGGCGGTTTCTTCATCCTGTTTCCAAAAATCCAAAAGAGTTGAAAGCATATTCGTTAAGCGGGTTGCTCACGGTGGGTGTGCAGGGTGCGGAATGCCCATGCGCCCATGCCAAGCGGATACCAAAATGTGATGGCGCGATAGAAGAGGGTGATCACCACGGCTTGACTCCAGTTGACGTTGAGCGAGGTTAACGCAACGGGCAGTATGCCTTCTACAATGCCAATGCCAGACGGGGTGGGTGATACGATGAGAAACAGGTATCCGATGGCAAACCCGGCAATGATGGTGCCCGCAGAGAATGGAACTTCAAAGGCGAGGAAGGAACATACCAGCACAAGCATTAACATGCTTTTGTTTAGAATGCCCCACATCACCGGACGGATAAGGCTGGTGTTTTTTTCAGTAAGCCCTGAAAACCCTTCGGCAATTTCATGGGCAAATTCGTGGGCGCGTTCTTCGCTGAGGTAATCTTTTCTTCGCACAAGCCGAAGCATTGCATTAATGATGTGAGCAATTTTTGCAAGCACGTTTCCCAATTTTTCAGCAGACCGATACCCCATATAAAGCCCGACGGCGCTAATGGCTGCAATGATAAAGAGAAGGAGCGAAGCCGAAATTTCACTTGCATCAAGATCGTTTCGGCGGACAAGAACAATCAACCCCAAAGAGAGAACCGCCAAAAATGCGGAGAGATCGAGCAGCATGAACAAGGCTCCTGCCACGGTTGCTTTTCCGGCAGGGTGACCACGTCGCTTTGCTTCTGCGGCAAAGAGTGCAACGCCGCCCGCCCCGGCAGTGGGTGCAACTATGTTGATGAAGGTTGCGGCGGCGGCAATGCGGCTCAGAGTGGGTACATCTTCGTGTACGCCCAGCAGGTGAAAAATGGACTGATACATCCGTCCGTTGACAATAAACCAAAGGGTTTGAATACTCAATGCCAAAATGAAGAATAGGAAGCGCGCCTTTTCCAGCGTTACTAGAATGGTCTCAAGTTCGCTAAAACTAAAGGCAACAACGACCACGCCAAGGAAGAGGATAATAAAAACAAAGAATTTATTCACTCAAAGACCTTTGATTCCTGATTATGAACTCACCCTACGATGAAATCATGTACGGTGAGCGAGTTAAGAAGTAATGGAGATTGTAACAAAACGGAGCTAAAACAACCACAACAATAAGTGACCAACCCTGGGTAAATATATTCTTATCTTCGGTCATGGCGCCCGCCTTAAACAGTATAATCTTTTTAAGGAACCGGACAAATCCATGAAATCCAGACGCTTATTTGTGTTGTTTTTTCTCATCCTTGCATTGGCTCAAACAGCCTATGCCCAAACCCGCGATCCCTTTGCTGTTGTGCTCACGCTGGATAACATCATCATGCCGTCCATGTACGATTACATCCAACGCGGCATTGATACCGCCAACCAACGCAATGCAGAAGTGATCATCATTGAGTTGAATACGCCCGGCGGCAGGGTGGATACCACACTGGATATCGTTGGCGCAATTCGAAATAGTGATGTGCCTGTGGTGGTGTATGTAACCCCAAAGAACGCCATGGCAGGCAGCGGTGGAGCGATCATCAGCATGGCGGGGCATGTGATCGCCATGTCACCTGAAACCAGTATTGGTGCAGCCAGCCCGATCACCAGCGACGGGGAGAACCTGACTTCGACAGCCGACAAGAAAGCCAAGGAAATCATCAAAGCGTCCATCCGCCCGTTCACCATTCCGCGCGGCGATAAAGCCGCAAAACTTGCCGAAGCGATGATAGATGATGCCGTGGCAGTCACCGCCGACGAAGCATTACAAGTCGGCTTGATCGATTTCATAGCAGACGATACCGAAGACCTGCTGCAAGCCATTCACGGCATGGACGTTGAAACCAATGACGGCACACACACCCTCAATACAGACGGCATCGACACCCAATCGATAGACATATCCTTCATTGAGCAAATTCTGCTCATCCTTGCCGATTCAAATGTCGCCTTCCTTTTATTGGCGCTCGGAGCGCAAGCGCTCTACATTGAAATCTCCAGCCCTGGCGGTTGGGCGGCGGGTTTTCTTGGCGTGGTCTGCCTTACTCTGGCTGGGTACGGCTTGGGCGTCCTTTCTGTCAACTGGTTTGGGTTGATCTTTCTCATCACATCTTTTGTGCTCTTCATCCTCGACATCAAAGCGCCCACGCACGGCGCACTGACCGCAGCAGGCGTGGCATCCTTCATTGTCGGCGCATTGGTATTGTTCAATTCTCCCGGCACGCCCGATTTTCAGCGCGTCTCCATTCCACTGGTCGTCGGCACAGGCTTGTTCATCGGCTCGGTTATCTTTGCCGTATTGATCGTCGTTCTGCGGGTGCGTAAAAACCCGATCCAGATCGGGAGTGAATCCCTTGCCGGGAAAACAGGAACAGCCCAAACGTTCGAAGGAGATGCGGGGCAGGTTCACGTCAACGGTGAAATGTGGAGCGCAGAAAAATCCACTGATTCAGAGCCGATTGGTAAGGGTGATAAAATCGAGGTCGTCGAAATTCGTGGATTAAGATTGATCGTTAAGAAAAAATAACTTTTATCCGTCCTTGCGAAGAACACGCAATGACGTAACCGCCTCAAAAGGACCTTATGCCTGCCACCCCAACCCGAGCCCGAGTTACCCCGAAAGAGGATGCGCGCCCCCTGCGCCGCCCGGAATGGATCAAAGTACGTGCGCCCTCCGGCGAAACCTACGAACGCGTCCACTCGTTGATGCGTTCGAAAGAATTACACACCGTGTGCGAAGAAGCCATGTGCCCAAACCTCGGCGAATGCTGGGGCAGCGGCACTGCCACCTTCCTGATGCTGGGCGATGTCTGCACGCGCACATGCGCCTTCTGCGATATTAAACACGGCAAGCCCGCTTTGTTAGATTGGAGCGAAGCGGAACGCGTGGCGCAGGCTGTCAAATCGATGGACTTGAAACATGCCGTCATCACATCGGTGAATCGCGATGAACGCCGTGATGGGGGTGCGCCCATTTTTGCGATGGTCATTCGCCGCATTCGTGAACTGCTCCCGGGCTGCTCCATCGAAGTGCTCATCCCCGATTTCAAAGGCAGCATCGAAGCGTTGAAGATCGTCATGGATGCCCGCCCCGAAATTTTGAACCATAACGTGGAGACCGTTCCGCGTATGTTCAAGACCATTCAGCCGCAGGATAATTACGAGTGGGCAGCCGCGACCCTTTCCAATGCCAAGAAGCTCGACCCCGATGTATTGACCAAGAGCGGAATCATGGTTGGCATTGGCGAGACGATGGATGAAGTGAAGCAAGTGATGCGCGACCAACGCAGTTGGGGCGTGGACATTCTCACCATTGGTCAGTATCTTCAACCCAGCAAAAAGCACATGCCCATGGATCGCTACTACACCATGGAAGAATTTGCAGAGCTACGCGAGTTTGGTTATTCCATCGGCTTCAAGTGGGTCGAGTCGAATCCGCTGGTGAGGTCTTCATACCACGCGGCAGAACAAGTCCGCGCTTTGAGCGTGGTACACCGTAAGTTATACGGCAGCAGTGTTATGAATGAAAATCCGCTGCCGGTGGTTAATACGAAGTAGCAAAAATCCCGCCGTGTTGGCGGGATTTTTTACAGAAAATTTTGTTACCGTACATTTCCTTTGTAAATAAACCCTAAAGCTCTTGCTAATTATTCGGTAATTTACGAAGGGAAAATAGACCTTTAGGGTTTGGAATGTACGGTAGAGAACAGAAAACAAGATGAGCAAGCATCATTATTAAAGGAGAAATCATGGATGCCATTTTCATTATTCTGTTAGCCGTTATCCTTTCAATCGGTCTGACGATGTACACATCGTACAAAAAACCTGTGTCGCCAGAACAAAGGCGGTTGCTGCAAATTTCTGTGGGCGTTGGGGTTGTGGCGCTGCTTGTTATCTTTATCTTGGTATATCTGCCTTAATTTTTTGACCATGCTCTGATAACGAAACTCTTTCAAATATTTAACGCTCCAAAAGTTCCCATTTAATAGAACAGCTTGTATAATAACCAAGTTGCCGCGATATTGTCTATACAAGAATTTGAGAAATTTGTAACAAAATTTTAAGAGAAGCGTACTTGTTAACAATATTAACAAGCGGTATCATCATTTTGTCAGGGGTACCTCTACCCCAAAAACATTTGTAACAGTAAAGGAAGAAGGAGAAATAATGAATAAACGTAATTTGTTCGTCCTGCTGTCACTCATTGCTGCTTTGGCAATGATCCTCAGCGCCTGCGGTGCGCCTGCCGCAGAAGAAGCTCCTGCCGCCACCGAAGAAGCGATGACAGAAGAAGCCCCCGCTGCCACCGAAGAACCGGCAGCTACCGAAGAAGCCATGCCCGCTGTTGGCTCACCTGAACACCCCATCAAAGTGTTGTTCGTCCCCTCCGTGGATGCGAACATCATCGTCTCTGGTGGTGAAGTGATGGCTGCTGCGTTGAACGAAGCCACTGGTCTCACCTTCGAAGTGGTTGTCCCGACCTCCTATGCCGCGACCATTGAAGAAATGTGTGCTTCCCCCTCCGACACCATGGCATTCATCCCCGGTCTCGGTTACGCCATCGCCAGCCAGCTCTGCGGTGTGGACGTTTCCTTCAAAGCCATTCGCTTTGGTTACCCTGTTTACTGGGCTGAATACATCGTAGCCCGCGACAGCGAATACCAGACCCTCGCTGACCTCGAAGGCGCAACCTGGGGTTATGGCGATCAGGGTTCCACCTCTGGTTACATGGTTCCCACCGTTGAACTCGCCGCCGCTGGTATTACCCCCGGCGAACAGAAGCAGACCGGTGGTCACAACCAGACCGTCACCGCTGTGTACAACGGCGAAGTGGATTTCGGTACCGTTTTCTACAGCGTGCCTTTGAACCCCGATGGCGCTCCGTTGTTCAACTATGACGAGTATCTTTCCGGTGCCATCACCGATCTCGCCCAGTACGAAATCCCTGCTGAAACCATTCCGAACTGCGCTCCCGATGCTGAAGGCAAGAAACTCCTCTGCGACGGTTACCGCGTTCTCGATGCCCGCGCCAACATCCGCACCGATGCCCCTGATGTCATGCAGAAGGTTCGCATTTTGGCTGTTTCTGCCGCCATCCCGAACGACACCATGTCCTTCGGACCTGAATTCCCCGCCGAAGTTCGCGCCCAGATCGAAGAAGCTCTCGTAGCGTTCGCTGAAACCGAAGCTTGGAGCACCTCCATCGGTTCCGCCGACTTCTACGGTTGGTCTGGCATTGCTCCCGCCACCGACGCCGAATACGATATGGTTCGCGCCATGGTGGAAGCCACTGGTTACACCATTGAACCGTAAAACGTTCTTGTAATTTGCAATACATCGAGGCAGAGATAATATCTCTGCCTCGATTCTTTAAGCCTTCTGTGTTCTTTCTATAAAAGTTATTTTATAATGACATTCCACCAGTGACGTTGTACTGGCAAAAAAGTTTTCAGGATACCCAAATGCTACAAATAAAAAACCTGACCAAGATCTATGATGGCGGCGTGAAAGCGCTTGATAACGTCAGCTTTGATGTGCCAGATGGACAATTTTTGGCTGTGATCGGTTTGAGCGGTTCGGGAAAGTCCACGCTCCTGCGGTGCATCAACCGCCTGATCGAACCCACCGATGGGCAAATTCTCTGGAACGGCGAAGATATTACCAAGGCAACTCCCGAAGAAATGCGCCGCATCCGCCGAAAGATCGGCATGGTATTTCAACACTTCAATCTTGTGCATCGCTCCAAAGTGATTACCAATGTATTGGCAGGGCGTCTGGGATATACAAACCCAGCGTGGGGGTTGGTGAATCGTTTTCCAAAAAGTGATATTGAAAAAGCAATCAAACAACTTGAACGTGTCGGAATCGCCGATAAAGCGAATCACCGCGCAGATGAGCTAAGCGGCGGGCAGCAGCAACGGGTGGGCATTGCACGAGCGCTCATGCAGGACCCGGAGATGATCCTCGCCGATGAGCCTGTTGCCAGTCTGGATCCGGTTCTTGCGCACAGCATTATGAAGCATTTGGAAGATATCAATGATTCAGACGGCGTGACTGTTTTGTGCAGCCTGCACTTCCTCGACCTCGTTCACCGCTACGCAGACCGTGTGGTTGCGCTCAATCAAGGTCAACTTGTATTTGAAGGACTGCCCAAAGAAATTGACGATAAAAAATTCAAAGACATTTACGGCCGTGATGCCGAGCGGGTAGGGTAGACCATGAACAACCAAAAAGCATCCCCCTGGAAATCGATAAAACTTGGTCTAAGTGTTTTATTTGGGCTCATTGTTTTCGCCTATGGGTTTCAGATCACCAAGGTCAATCTTGAAGAACTTCGAAGTGAAACCCGTCAGGAAAGCCTCGTACGTGTAACACGCGCCCTGGCAAACCCCGACCTGTTTGAATACGAACGGGAAGAAGCGGTTATCAATCAACCCTTCTATACCCCTTGCCCCGAAAACGCAACCGTCCCCACATCCGATGAATCTGGCGCATACATTGTCGTCACCCCTGCCTGTGCAAACCCTGGCGAGATCGTCACCGTGGAAGGCTTCAATTTTGCACCCTACTCCATTGGACCCGTGCGTTTTGTTCCGGGAAGTGACATAACCAACATCGTCACACTCGGGCGTGAAAACGCAGAAACAGATGGCAACGGACACTTTGTTTTGGAAATGGAAATTCCAGACCGTCCAAGTGATGATGTTCAATACATCCGTGCGACCATTCGTACCAATGTAGGCTCTCCGCACTTAACCAAAACCGCATACGATACATGGGAAAAGATCGTAGAGACCGTTTTTCTCGCGCTTTTAGCCACCGTATTTGGAACTCTTTTTGCCGTTCCACTCAGTTTTATTGCGGCTCGCAACTTGATGAAACCGGTACGCAGCCCATTAACCAGCTTGTCCTTCTCCCTGCTTGGCTGGCCAATTGGCATGGCGGTGGGGATATTCATAGTAAGGCTTGTATCGCAATTCATTGCGCCATTTACAAGCAACCTGCTTGTAAATATTCTCCTTGTACTCATAGTTCCTGCCCTCTTGAGCGTAGTCATTCGCTGGGCGCTCCCCGAAGAGGATACAACCATACCGACCTCAGGTTTACGTGCAACAAGATTTATTGTTCTCGTAATAGCTACTTTAATCGGCTTTGTGTGGATGTATCAATTTTCAGCCTTATTAATGAACTCGGGTAATCTCATTGCGCCAAAACTCGGAGTATTTACCTTCCTCGGCTATTTCCTTGTGCAGATTGGGGATATCTTCCAGGTGAGCATTCCAGTAGTTGGGGCGCTGGCAGCCGGAAGCGTTGCCGGGAACTTCTTTGGCAAACTTGGGCAGAACATTTCTGAAAAGCTCAATTCTGGAACGGTGAAAATTATCAACCTCGTCTCGTCTGCTACCGCAGGAGCAACCGTATTCGGGTTGATCGGCTGGCTGGTGGAATGGCTCTATCAACTCGGTAGACCAGAGTACACCCAGACCGGACCCATTGTCATAGGTGCATTGCTCGGTCTTTTACTGGCACTCACCACCAAACCCAAAGATACACTCCCCACAGGTTTGGTGATCTATTACGTTACCCGTACCATTCTCAACACCCTGCGCTCCGTGGAAGCGCTGGTAATGGCGATCGTATTCGTGATCGCGGTAGGAATTGGTCCGTTCGCAGGTGTAATGGCGCTTGGCTTGCATACCATTGTGAGTTTGGCAAAGTTGTACTCCGAACAAGTAGAAAGCATTCAAGCTGGACCGCTGGAAGCGATCACTGCCACCGGCGCGAACCGTTTGCAGACCATTATCTACGCCGTGGTTCCGCAGATCGTACCGCCGTACATTTCCTACACCATGTACCGCTGGGATATCAACGTGCGTATGTCCACCATCATCGGTTTTGTGGGCGGCGGTGGGATCGGCTTCCTGCTTCAGCAGAATATCAACCTGCTCAACTACCGCGCCGCCTCCGCGCAGATGATCGCAATCGCCATCGTCGTTTCACTCATGGATTACATCAGCTCCGTGATGCGCGAAAAGGTTGTGTAAGCACTTATAAAAACGGTAAATAAAAAACTCCCGCCAAATAATGGCGGGAGTTTTTTATTTCATCCCTAAATATTCCAGGTACAACGTAAGCGCATTGACCCAATGATAAGACCCATCCACCCGAATGGACGGGTCTTCACAGGTGTTGAAGATACCGCCTTGGTAATTTTCGATCATGCCTTCGGTGAATTGGAAATTGCAATCATTTGCGGGGAATTGGCGAGCCTGCACGAAAGTGATAAAAGATTGAATATCACTTTCCAGCCATTCATGCTCCGCCTCTGAGTACGCGAAAGCCTGCGCTAAAGCAGATAATGCTTCCACTTTGGCGGCGGTGGCAATACTGCCATTCGCCGGGTTGAGTGAACGGATCTGCCCAACAATCACTAGGTCAGCGATCTGCTTGGCATACGCCTCATCTGCCTGACTTAATGCATCCAAACGGGCAAACATGGCAAGGGCAATGGCATGGCTCTGGTCTTCAGTAACAGGTTGAGAAGTCATAAAATCATTCACTTCCCGCGCCTGTTCAAGCCAGAATGAATTACCAGTCATTTCGTAAAGCTGCAATAACGCGGTTAAAGCCTCGCCGTTAAAGCTTGGGTCAAAAGAAACTGGGTTCACCGTTCCGCCAATATGCGGGTCGAAGGCATGGTAAAAGCCGCCCTCGGGTCGGCGCATGGAAACGATGAAGTAGCCAAGTTCCACTGCATCGTTGAGCAGGTTGTGCTCTGCCAATAATACGCTGTCCGACGCCTGCCAACGCTTGTACACTGCATCTACCATTGCCGCCGCCCCGCCCAGCGGACAACTGCCATTGGAATAAAGGCATGTCCCCTTAAAGTTAGTTGGGTCAGAAAGCAAGTGGGGGGTGTAATGAGCAAGCGCCTTGTCGCCAGCTTCGCAATATTCTGTTTTGCCAGAAACACGACAAACGGTGTAAAGCGCACTTGCCCCATTGACCAAACGAATATTGGACGGCGTAGACGAACGCTCGCCATTTAATACGTTGACCTGGTACGCCAGTTCGCCATTGGCAAGCTGCTGACGAACCAGATACTCTCCGGCTGCGATGAGGTTTCGCTCCACTGCGGAATCACCCAGGGGAAGGGTTTCAGGTTGTTCGGCTGAAATAGCGGTTGGAATTTCGGCGGCAGGGCTGACAGGGACGGTTTCAACAGGGGATGGCTTGAATAAAAAATATGAAGCGCCTGCAAGGGCGCCCAATACAAAGAAAAGGAGTGGAGAAATTCGTTTTTGCATAGTCATAAAAAAGTCAGGCGAAATACCCTGTGCAGGGACATATCCCCTGACCAACATTCACCTATTCAATAAATCGTGCAGCGTTATTTCTGCCAGAGATGCTATTGTCAAATCGCCCTGCACGTTCATTTTTGCCGTGAGCGGGTTGGGAACTGCCACCACAAAAATACCGGCTCGTTTGGAGGCAAACACCCCATTGGGAGAATCTTCAAAAACTACGGCTTCGCTTTTATCCACCTGCAAGGTTTCGAGGGCTTTCAAATAAATATCGGGGTGGGGTTTGGTTCGCCCAGGGGCTACATCGTCCTGACAGATGATGTGATCGAAGTTCTCGTAAATGCCCAGCCGCTTCGTATGCGCATCGACCCAGGAGTGCGGAGAACTGGAGCCAATGGCAACCTTTAAGCCATTTGCTTTTGCCGAAGCTATCATATCCATGATGCCAGGCAGGATGGGGTTGGTATGGATGAGCGCATCCGCTTCCAGCCTGTAGCGGGCTCGAAGGGAAACAGGATCAAGCCGCTCCTGAGTCAGAAGCGAGAGGTTTTGGGCAGGGTCAAAGTTGGAGATGCCGTATCCGCCCACGGTTTTTTCCCATTCTTCCACGGGGAGTTCAAATCCATGTTCTTTATAAATAGATTGCCACACCAGAACTTCGGGCGTTTCGGTGTCGAGGATCAGCCCGTCAAAATCGAAGATGAGCGCTTTCAACATTTATGGATACCGCCGTACAAATTCAGAGATCGCTTCCCAAATTTTTATATCGGTAGCGCCCTCGGCATTGATGATGTTCAACACGTTGACCACTGCCGCACGCATGGCACGATACTCGCGTTGCGAGTCGGCATCGGTGGCAAAGAAACGCGTGTGGTCCATCCAGCCGCGAATGCTGACAGAGACCGAAATAAAAGCATCTCCTCGTTTGAGCGTGATGCGTGCGCCTTTTTCATGAGACTCGTCCGAAAGGATTACGCCGCCTTCTGCGCCTTTGGTTCCAATGGTTTTCCCGTGATTGTAGATCGACCAGCTACTCATCTGTATCCAATCTGCTCATGTGTGTGGGTTGAATTCCTGCATTCGGTGGAACAGCACGGGCGGGTTGCGCATCTTTCAGCAAACGCGCAAGGTATTTCACCATCACCGCCTGCCGGGGCAGTGCCTTTGCGCCAAGGTCTTCCAGTGCGGGTTCAAGCCATGCCTGGTAGGAGCGCACGGTTAAGTAAACAGAACGTCCGCGGCGGTCAGGCAGGCTGTGTACAAGTGAAGCAATCTTATCATCAACTTCACCTTCATCTGGCAGCATCAACGGCGTCAGCATAACACCATACACGCCGTAATTCACACTGGCAAAGCAATGCCCATCGGTGTGGATAAATCCATTCGAGCGTTTCGGTGCAGGGTCTACAGGATGAAGTAACTGCGGCACGATCTGATAATGCAGATTTTGTACCGCAGGTAAATGAATGGGTTGCACCCGCCTCCACCCAGACGTTGAGCCTGCTCCGGTTTTCTGAATGTGACTCACATCCCAAACCCTTTGCCATGCATAGACGGAGAATCCCGCCCGCCGCAAGGCGATAAAAACGTCGCTGGTTTCATCCACTTCGGCAAGGACATGAAACGCCTGCCACTCTCCAGCCTGTGCGGTGAGGTGTTCGATCAATGCCGGAAGGTTGGGGTCATTGAGGCGGGCTGAAGGCGCAAGATACAAAAGTTTGGCAAAGGTCTCACCGCGGGTGTGGATGATTCCGCCAAGCAAGTTAAGCTCATCCCCATGATGAACCGCCGCATATAAATGACGGGCAGGGTTTATGTATGCCAGCAAGCCCATTGCGCCCAGCGGGTGCCCGCGCGTTAATGCGCGCGAGCTATCGAGCGTAAGAACGTCATTACGATATCGGGCAATGGTGGGGAGGTCGAGCAGGTCGAGAGGGCGAATGGTCATTTTATGGTGCAGGGGCAGTTCATATACGAATCTGCCCCTGCGGTTTAGGATGCTAAAGAAATAAAGTATTCGTGGAAGCGCGTGTCGCCGGTCAATTCGGGGTGAAAGGATGTTGCCAGCAAACGCCCCTGCTGTGCGGCAACAATACGTCCATCGGCTAATGCGCTTAATATTTTTGTACTGCCGCTGACCGATTCAATGATGGGCGCGCGGATGAAGACCGCATGATAGGGATGTTCTGTGCCTGTGGCTTTATACAACTCATCAATTTCAAGATCAGTCTCAAATGAATCGACCTGACGCCCGAAGGCATTGCGCTGAACTTTTATATCCATCAAACCGAGCAGGGGCTGGTCGCGCCCAATATCTTTTGAAAGAAAGATCGCTCCGGCGCACGTCCCCCAAATGGCATGTTCTTTTCCAAACTCTCGCAGCGGCTCCATTAATTCATATGCCACAGCCAGCTTGCCGATCGTCGTCGATTCACCGCCGGGGATGATGAGTCCATTCAAGCCTGCGAGGTGCTTTGGCAAACGCACTTCAACAGTCTCCACGCCGAGTTTTTTCAGCATGGTGATGTGTTCTGAAAAATCACCTTGTAAAGCTAATACACCGATTTTCATAAGAGCAGAGAATAGAGATTAGAGATCAGGTATTAGCCCAATCTCTAATCTCCAATTAGCCAACCTTTAATTTACCAACCGCGTCCGGCGAGTCTTTCGCCTTCGGGCATTTGCGAAGCATTACGTCCAACCATGGCTTCGCCAAGATTCTTGCTCACTTCGGCAAGAATGGAAGCATCCTGATAATGCGTCACGGACTTAACGATGGCTTGCGCGCGTTTGGCAGGGTCGCCAGATTTGAAAATACCAGACCCCACAAAGACACCGTCCACACCGAGCTGCATCATCAACGCCGCATCCGCAGGGGTGGCAACGCCGCCAGCGGCAAAGTTCACCACGGGCAGACGCCCGAGTTCTTTTACTTCTTTAACCAATTCATAAGGCGCACCATTGTTCTTGGCATACGCCATCAATTCTTCATCGTTCATAGTCTTCAACTGGCGAATAGCGCCCACTACACTGCGGGCGTGGCGCACGGCTTCCACCACGTCACCTGTACCGGCTTCACCTTTGGTACGCATCATGGCAGCGCCTTCGCCAATGCGGCGCAGGGCTTCGCCAATATTGCGGCATCCGCATACAAATGGCACTTTGAAGTTGTGCTTCAGAATGTGATGCTCTTCATCCGCAGGAGTGAGAACTTCGGACTCATCAATATAGTCCACACCAATGGATTCAAGAATCTGTGCTTCCACAAAGTGACCAATGCGGCACTTCGCCATGACAGGGATCGAAACCGCATCCATGATCTTCAGAATCATATCGGGGTCACTCATGCGGGCAACGCCGCCATCTGCACGGATATCAGCAGGCACACGTTCGAGCGCCATCACTGCACATGCGCCCGCTTCTTCCGCGATCTTTGCCTGCTCGGCATTCACCACATCCATGATGACGCCGCCCTTCAACATTTGAGCTAAACCTTTTTTCTCAGTCCAGGTACCAGTTTTTGCTTCCATTTTTTTACTCCTTGAAATGATTGCGCTGGAATTCTACCATGCGGAATATCAGCGAATCATAAGAAGGTAGGTGGTCAGAATCAGCCTCAAACCAGACATTGAAAATGTGTCTGCGCTTCAGGCTTGATCCACGCCCAAGCCAAAAGATATTGACAAAACCGGCTTAAGTGCTACAATTCACACAATGATACAATTAGTACAATATTAGGAGCGCGTATGACTGAAAAGAAACTAACCCTGCAACTCGACTTCCACTCAGGGCTGCCCATCTACACCCAGATCGTTACACAAATACAAAGTCAGCTCGCCAATGAGATATTAAAACCTGGCGATCAGCTTCCAACGGTTCGGGCGCTGGCTCAAGAATTGAGAGTCAACTTCAACACAGTGGCAAGAGCGTATCGCATGTTGGATGAAGCCCGCATCATATCCACACAGCAAGGGCGCGGCACATACATCACAGAGATTCCGCCGCCAGAGGTTACAAAAAAATTACAAGAAGAAACGCTCATTGAGTTGACAGATCGTTTTATTAGCGAAGCATACCGGCTTGGCTTTACGGAGCGTGAAGTCAGCCAAATGGTGAGAGACAGGCTAAAGGTCCGCAAAGAAGCGAAAGTTAGAGAGAAAGAATAATCAAGGAGTACGCAGACATGAATTCAAATATTTTCAAATCACTTATTCAAACAAAGAAGGACGACCAACACATCCCACCAATCGCAGGCTTTGTCTTTGGCATTCTTCTCATTGGAGCGATCAAAGCGGCGTTGCTATTGGAAAGCATCCATGCATCAGACTTAACCATCGGCGCGGTCGTACTTGCTACACTGGGTATTGCCACATACTTTTTATTTGCGATCAAGGTTGCGTCGCAATGGGAAAAAGTTATAGTGCTTCGGCTTGGCAAGTTCCGTGGGCTGAAAGGACCGGGCTTGTTTTGGCTCATTCCCATTGTGGATACTGCCACAACATGGATCGATCACCGTGTGATGGTCACGCCCTTTGCTGCACAAAAAACTTTAACGCAAGATACAGTGCCAGTAGACGTGGATGCAGTTCTGTTCTGGGTTGTATGGGATGCAGAAAAAGCCGCGCTTGAAGTGGAGGATTATCGTGCTGCAGTAGACTGGGCAGCCCAAACCGCATTGCGTGACATCATTGGCAAAAAAATGTTGGCAGATATTCTTGTGGGTCGTAGTGTTATCGATCAGGAATTGCAACAAGTTATTGATGAACGAACAACCCCCTGGGGCGTCACGGTGCAATCTGTTGAGATCCGCGACATTGTCATTCCGCAGGATTTGGAAGATGCCATGTCACGTCAGGCGCAGGCAGAGCGCGAACGTCAGGCGCGAGTGATCCTTGGCGAGTCAGAAAAGCAGATCGCGGCTTCTTTCTCAGAAGCATCACAAGCATATATCAATAATCCAACTGCGCTTCATCTCCGTGCCATGAATATGCTGTTTGAAGGTCTAAAAGAAAAAGGCGCCATGGTCATCGTACCGTCCTCCGCAGTAGACACCATGAACCTTGGCGGACTCAGTGGAATGATCTCAATGGCACAGAACAATGCATCAAAGGAAAGCTAACGTTTCACGTGAAACGAAAAGGAAAACAAATATGTCAACTCGAACTACATCCATCCTTGTAATGTTCATGATCATGCTTGCCATCGTTGCGGGCATGGTTTTATGGGCACAACTCCCGGAACAAATGGCTTCTCACTGGGATGCAAACGATCAAGTAAATGGTTACATGCCAAAGGTTTGGGGCGTGTGGATGATGCCGCTTGTCACATTGGGAATGCTCGCGCTATTCCTGACCATCCCAAATATCGACCCACTCAAGGCAAACATAGAGCAATTCCGTGGAGTATTCAACCTGTTCATCCTGTTTATTTCAGCATTCATGCTCTACATGCACGGACTTACCCTGGCTTGGAATATGGGTTTTCAATTTCGCATGAGCAGCGCCATGCTTCCATTCATGGGAATTCTGTTCATCTTCATGGGTTATTTACTAAAACAAGCCAAGCGCAATTTCTTCATTGGGATTCGCACCCCGTGGACTCTTTCCAGTGATACGGTTTGGGATAAGACGCATCAACTTGGTTCGGTGTTGTTCATTGTTTCTGGAGTTCTATCCTTCGCTGGAAGTTTCTTCGGTGGCATGACTGCCCTATGGCTGACACTCTTCCCATTGCTTGGTTCAACTTTTATCCTCGTACTCTACTCATACGTGTTATATCAAAGAGAGTCAAAAGCCTAAACAACACGGGCGGGCTAATTAGCCCGCCCGTGTTTCACGTGAAACAAAAGGATAAAAAGATGAATAGCAATGAATTACAAAAATGGGAATATCGTGTCCAGACTATTGGCAGTATCTTCGGAACAAGGGATGAAGCCATTGAAGAATTATTGAATGACTGGGGCGCAGAAGGTTGGGAAGCTACCCACGTTTACACCCCTGAAAACAGCGGCAAAGTAACCATCGTTGCAAAACGTCCATTAACACGTGACGTAATTAGAAAACGATCAATGCCACAATCTGGCAAGTAAAGGAATAAACTTATGCTTGAAAAAAGATCGATCTATTGGTTTCTCTCCATTTCAGTTGCAATATCATGGGTTTTATTTCTAATACCGTTGATGTTGGGAGAAATACCTCCTGCTACAAAACAACTTGCAATTCAGGGACTTTGGGCGCTCGCAATGTGGGGTCCGGGTATTGCAGCCATTGTTACAACGTTATACGTTGAGAAGAAGTCATTTAGAAGTTTCAGGTTAAACACATTGGGACCCAAGCGTTATTATCTTTGGGCGTGGCTGCTTCCGGTTGTATTTACCTTGATAGGATGGGGTTTCACTTTACTGTTCGGCATTGCAAAAATGGACACAGATTTCACCATGATCCGCGACTTACTTAAAGCAACTCCCGGTGGAAGTGAAATACCTGTGTCTTTGGTCATCATCGCGCAAACTATTCAAGCGCTTACCATTGGTCCACTGATCAATATGCTTTTCACCATGGGAGAAGAACTCGGTTGGCGTGGATACTTATTGCCAAAATTGTTGCCGCTGGGACAATGGAAAGCTGTAGTACTAAGCGGAATTATTTGGGGGGCGTGGCATACACCTGCCATTATGCAGGGACATAACTATCCCGGGTATCCGATCCTTGGGTCTTTCATGATGATTGTTTTTTGTGTGTTACTGGGCACCATCATCTCATGGCTTTATCTCAACACAAAAAGCCCATGGGTTGCCGCTTTAGCGCATGGGTCTGTTAATGCCATTGCTGGTTTACCTGTATTGTTTCTCAAGCCTGGTTTCAACATGGCACTCGGTGGCACACTTGCCGCGCCAACAGCATGGATTGGTATGGCAGTATTCATTGCATGGTTGGTATGGACGAAACAATTTCCAGTACAGAATCAAGTTGATGACGCAGAGCAGGCAATGGTCAAAATTGAGGCGCGTATAAATTAGAACAAATGTTCTTTTTTAAAATAACAAAAATGGGCGACTTCATATCGCCCATTTTTGTTATTCAAGATCAGATGGGGCTGGACCGGGCGATGCGTTCTCTTCGTTCAATGCAATTTCATCTCGAATGATGAAAGCAACAGCCCGGCTTTTATTTGCATCCATCACAAGGTTCATGCGGGCATTAGGTCGAAAATCATTTACAGCAATTAACTTCAATGAAGCCAGTACGCGCGGATTTTCAATGGAGATGAAATCTAATACACGATTAGGCGTTGAGCGAAAGAATTCACGTTTGAAGATCGTTTGCTCATCATCAAGAAAAACACCCAGGGGAAATATATTTGCTTCCATCAAGTCTTGAAAGAAATGAGTTCCAAAAGATGGTTCGGGAGATGCGCCAACTTCTGAACCGGCAAGCTCAACCAGCACACGTACATTATATATATCGCTGTAAGAAACATGCACACCAAGGTCGGGTGTAGATGTGCCCCAACGTCCTGGTCCTACAGCAATGAACGTGTTACCTTCCAATGCAGCATTTAATTGACCGATGGCACGTTCCAATTGATTTCGCTCAGACTGGTTCTCCAGGTTGAAATAACCTTCGGATGGAACGAACAACACATACTTGATATCTTCCACAACGCCTCGCGGTACCATGTTGTGTGACGAGAAAACAATATCCTCTGTTTGTAAATCTTTTGGCCAATGGACCTCATTCACTTCGTCAATATGGCTTTGCGGACGGCATTGCAGTAATACGATACGAACTTCCGGCTGACCATCCGGATCGATAACTTCTACTGCAAATTCAGTATCCACCGGGGCGCGGTAGTGTGTTTCAAGAAGTTTCAACGCGGTTCGCATGGACGCCGAGAAAGGCGTCCGCGAGAGCAAACCATCAAAGGTCAGGATCAACTCTCCCGAAGCATCGAGCCGCGACCGGATCGGGGCGAGGTAGCCATCGCTCATCACCTGGGCAAGATAACGCAGCGGCGCATAATCGTCGTTAAGTATCTCTTTGACAGAGATCGTAACAAGTTCGTTTTTAGAGAGGTCAATGGCATCTATATTTTGCTGCGAATAACGTTTGATGGTACGCGGGTCTGATGAGGAGTGCAGGCGGGGGTGACTGAGCGCGACCAAACGCGGGTAATCATCCGCAAGCATGTCTACAGCACGCGTACCCAAGCCACAGACAAGACGCAGAAAACCTTCATCTTGTTTAATCTGCGGCGACCATCGATAGAGGTTACGGCTGAACGCCACACCCGCCGCGTTTGGAAAATAGTATTGTCCCACGCGTTCACCTTCAACGATCTGAATAAGGATGCCAATGCGTTCATCATAGTCGGCAAGGTCTTTGAGGTGACGGTACAACAGCGCGCCGGGATTCATAACACTGGCATAGATACTGGCAATGGCTTGTGTCAGCGCGTTGAGACGAACCTCATGCCCGCCTTGATTTGGCAGAAAAATACTTTCATACTTGCCTGCAAACGATGTGCCAAAATTATCTTCCAGCAAACTGGATGAACGCACGATCAGCGGACGGTCTGCCGCCTCGCGCAAGATTTCTTCCAGACGTTCAACCACTTCGGGAGGGAATTCACCTTTCAAAAATTCCTCCCGGAGCTTTGGGTAGTCAGCGTGCATCTGCTCCTCTGTTTTGTACTTCTGCCCGTTCCAGGCGCCCAGATCATTCAAGGACATGAAGTTATAAAAAACATCAGAAGCAAGGTAATAAGACTCTGGCAGGCGGAAGCGTTCACGCACATCGGGCGGGGCGGTCTCTTGAATAATACGCATGGCGAGCAGCATTCCCGCCGCTTTGCCGCCGATCTTGCCGCCGCCAATCTTGCGCCGATTGATCTCCCGCATATCTTCCACCGTAAACCATTGGCGGGCGATCTTGATGTATTTCAACTGATCACTGATCATGGTACGGATGAGTACCGCAAGAATGGCTTTCAAACGCGCGTCGTATTTTTTCTTTTCTTCCGCGCCCATTGCTTCGATCATCTCTGCCTGCTCAAAGAGAAGTTCCTGCGGGGCAAGTTCCGGGTTCACCCATACAAAGTCCTCGTCCACGTTGCCTCGTTCGGTTAATACTTTGAGAACAAGTTCCTCAAATTCTGAATAGGGGAGGTTTGAGGCAAAATAAAAATCTGTCAGCGAATCTTTGACGCGGTTCAAACGCATCTGCCAGACTTCGGTGGTTTCTTCCAGCAAGGGGTTTTTGATCCCCTCCAACGTCTGCGACTCAATGGCTTTGCGTTTTACTTCTTCATCAAAGACCTCCCGCAGGACAATACCGCGTGAGATCAATACCTTTCGCATTTGGTGGCGAATGCGTGAACTGAGGATGGGATATTGGCTCAAAGAGAGCAGAATGCGCAGTACATTATCGAGAGAAGGGCGGGGAAAGGTCATAGGAGTCCTTTTGGGCGTTCGTTTATTTTTAATGGTTCGTGGTCTACCATTTGATTCTATAACAAAAAATCCGTCAGAGGGTTCTCTGACGGATTCAAATAACTGTTTTGCAAAATTAGCCCAAATGCATCGGCATGATGACGTGCAAGAAATTATCATCACCCACCGGACGAATAACCCCCGGGGCATTCTGCGCGGTGGTCTCAAGCGCCACATTTGGGGTCTTGATCACTTCAAGCGCTTCACGCAGGAATTTGACATTGAAGGCGATCAACACGCCACTGCCATCTACTGTCGCTTCGACGATGGTCTCGTTCTTGCCAGTCTCTTCAGAGGTGGCAGAAATTTCAACCTCACTGGGCTGCATGTCACCGTTCGATTGTTTGATATCCAACCGCGCCACGTTCGAGCCTTCACGTGCAAAGATTTCAGCCTGCTTACAAGCTTTGAGTAAAGCCGCAGTAGCCACCAATGTGCGCGACTTGTAATTGCGGGGAATGATCTGGTGATAATCGGGGAAGGTGCCTTCGATCAATTGCGAAACAACCTCCACATCCTTTACGCGGAAGAGAACTTGTCCGCGTTGTTTGGGCACCACCATGTAAATGGGTTCTTCCGGGTCATGCGCCACACGCGCCAATTCATTCAACGCACGGGAAGGGATGATGATATTAAGAGTATCTTTCACCGCATGGGCAAGCTGACCCTTACGAACCGAAAGGCGGAAACCATCGGCAGCCGCCATTGTCACCTTGTCCTTTTCCACGTTCATCAACACGCCCATCAACACCGGGCGGGCTTCATCGGTGGAAGAAGCAAAGACCACCTGCTGGATCATCTCTTTGAAATCCGCCACGTTCAACTGCACCGCGTCCTTCATTTCCGGTGTGGGCATCGGCGGGAATTCCTGCGCATCAATGCACTTGATATCGTTGTTCGAAGAACCGCTCTTCACATGCAGGTTCTGGGTTTTCACTTCCAACGCCAACTGCACCTGATCGCCAGGCAGGGTATTCACCAGATCAGAGAATGTGCGGGAAGGAACCGTAGTGGAACCATTCTCATCAATACGAGCGGGGATCCAACACGTAATGCCCAACTCAAGGTTGGTGGCAGAAAGCCGTAAACGACCTTCATCGGTTGCGATCAAAATATTAGAAAGAACAGGGAGTGTGCTGCGTGATGAAACCGCACGCAAAACAGTATTGAGACCACGGGCAAGATTCTCTTGAAGGACGGTTACTTTCATGGTGCGCCTCGCTTGATAATTTTATAATTTTCAAAAGTATATCATTAAGAAACAAGCAGGTCACGCAAGACCCAAAAACGGGGCACACCGCGCGACCTGCTCGATATTAAAAACCGCTACCCGCAACCATCGAAATACCAAACATCAACAGCCCAAACAACAACTGACACGCAAACAACCCCGCAAACACATACGCAATATACGTCCAAACCGAAGTCATGCGATTGGAAGATTGCGGGCGGATATCCTGCCCCTCAGCCAGAGACTTCGCCGAATCCGCCGCCTGCCCGGCATCATCCAGCCAAACCACGCCCGCCGCTTCATCATTGACGATGAGCCTGCTCCCATTAAATGACCGGATCCACGCCTCGAGCGTTTTTGGCATATTCAAAGCCAGCGATGCAGGCAGTACCACCGCATCTGCTTTTGTATCGGCGGGGATGTTCTCATTTGCATTCATTACAAGCACAGGTACGTCAGGAGCGCGTTTTGCAAAGGAGGCTTGCACCTTTTCGCCAAATGCCTGGTCGTGCTCGAACACCAACACCTGAAACGCAGATTGCCTTTTTACCAATACATCTGCCCGCGCAGAGCCATCGGCACGTAAAGCAAACAAATGGTAGACCAGCACCACAATGAAGACCACCAACGCAGTCACTTCAATGAGAGCATCTTTAAGGGAAAAGGAACTGCTCCCCCCTAATGCAACGTTGATCAACTCAAAGACCAGAGTTCCCGCCGTCCCCATGCCGCCAATCACCGAAGCAAAAAGGACAAGATACAAGTACGCTTTGCGAATGACCGAACGCCGCGTATGGTCGCCTGTATCGGTATCTGCCTGAGCCTGAGTCTGCATTCGCCGCCAGGTTGCCAACCACACCGGCAAGCCGATGATTAAAGTTGCCAGCGCGCCAGACAGCGGTTCGCTAAACCCGCCTTGACTCAGGTAGGAGCGTCCGAGTAGGAGATCGATAAAAACAGAAAACAGGGAAAGTACGCCAAAGATGGTTGCGCCCAAACCAAGCAGTGAAAGGATATAAAAATACAACCTCTGCTTACTTTCACGGCGCGGAAGGTTTTCATCAAACGCAAATTGCTGGTTGAGCCATTTTCCGTAGTACGCCCAGACCACACCGAACGGCAGGGTTATGGAAATCGTTGCACCAATTTGACGAATGAAATCAGCCCATGTTTCGCCTCTATCCATCAACTGGAACAGAATTTGATACAGCAGGTTGCCGCTGGAAACCAGAAAAACAATCACACTGCCAAGCGAGAGAAGGTACAGAAGCCCAAGGCGCAGATAAGACTCCCTTTCGGCAGAATCCGCCAACCCGTCTTGTAAGAGCCGCCAGGCGTAATACCATATCGGGGAACCGACCAACATCAGCGCGATGGCGTTCACAGCGGTTTCCCGTCCTATATCTCCCAATACAGATGTGGGGAATGAGAAGATGTAGGTGATGGCTTGCTGTGCGCCGTAGATCATCATAAGCAGCCCATACAATACCCAAACAAAGCGGTACAACCGGCGGACTTCAGCAAAGTTTTCTGGCTCGTTGAGGGTTTGCCAGTTCTTTTGAAGAATATTCCAGAAGTAGGCGGCGATGAGCAGGTTGATCACTACAGCTAGAAGATTATCGAGCCAGGTTTGTGAACCGCCCACCACGGCACGCACTGACGAAAGATGCGCGCTGGAAAGGACGGTACGGTTGATGAAGGCTAGCAAGTTTTGCACAACCGGAATCAGTGTGCCAAGCAGAATGCCGTAAAGAAAAACAGCGCGGACGCTGGCAGAACTTTCTTCAGTCTCTTTTGATGAAACATTTTGCGCCCACGACCAGTGGATGAGGAAGATGGGCACGCCCACAAAGATAAGCGCCAAAGCCGAAGCCAGGTTGGAGGCGCTATTCGTCAGTTCCTGCTGGTCGAAGACCGAGCGCAGCAAACCGATGATGCCCCACAACACCACTTCGATACTGATAAATGCAATGGCGTAAAAATAAAGACGGCGGATCGTTTTCATATTTTTATCCTTCTGTCACATGCTGCCTACGGGGAGTACGGTTCCTGATACCAGTTCCAATCCCAAAAGTTGTAAGGCATGGAACTGATCTTCCATTCGCCATTTTGTTCCACTAAAAGGGATCGGTCTGGTGAGCCAACACGGCTGGAGAATGGATCACTGTACCCGTAATAGATGGTGATATCCACCACAGCTTCATCACCTGTGATAGTAGATCGTCCGACATCTACACCGGTGTTATCCGGGGTCACCATGCCATTCAAAAATGACTGTCGAAACTCATCATAGGTAGGTTTGTATTTCAGATCAGCAAGGTAACCATAGGCTTTTTCATAATCTTTGTTAAGAACGGCAAGCACATAATTATGCGCCACGCCTTCGGGCGTATCTTCAGGTAAATAAGCGCGCCTATCTTGTCGGGTAAAGAACAGAACAAGGGCAAACAACGTCAACACACCAATGCCAGCAAGAATTCCTGTTAGAAATTTATCCTGTTTCATAAGACAGCCTCCATACTTTAACTCTACTCCAAATCAGGGGAAAGAACTGTCAAAAAGTGTCAGTTTCAGCGCAAAATCAATCACGGTATACTTGCTCAATCTTCACCACTTTATAAGGAGACTCCCCCCATGTCTGTTTCAGCACCCCGTTGGGACCTGACCAACGTTTACCCCGCGCTCGATTCCAGCAAGTTTAAGAGTGCGCTCAAAAGTTTCAAAAAGCAACTGGATGAACTTGAAGCCTTTCTAAAAAAAGCCGGAAAAGCAGATGCCAAAACCGACCCCAAGAAACTGGGGAAAGTTCTCGGTGAAGCTGTAAACCGCTTCAATGACCTCTTCGAGTTGTCCGGCACCATTGGGTCTTATATCTACTCTTTCATCACCACCGACTCACGCAACAAAGAAGCCACCCGCATTCTCTCCGAGTTTGAGCAGATGAATGTGCAGACCAGCATGTTGAATACCAAATTCACAGCCTGGGCTGGCACATTGGGCAAAGCCGCCATCAAAAAAGCGGTGAAGACCAACCCCGCCGCAAAGGCACATGAATTCATCCTGCTTGAGGCGGCGGAGCAATCCAAATATCTGATGAGCGAAGCCGAGGAAGGTCTCGCCGCCGAACTGACCCTCAGCGGCGGCAACGCCTTCGGCAAATTGCAGGGAACCGTTACCTCGCAAATGACCGTAGACTTTGAACTCGGCGGCGAAGTGAAAAAGATGCCCATGCCGGCACTCATCAACCTGCGCTCACACCCCGATGAAGCCACCCGCCGCCGTGGATATGAAGCAGAGAACAAGGCTTGGGAAACCGCGCAGGAAACCCTGGCTGCCTGTCTGAATGGTGTAAAGGGCGAAACCCTTGTACTCAACCGCAAACGCGGGCGTGAAGACGATATTCACCCTTCCATTGACACCTCCCGCATGGATCGCGCCACCCTCGAAGCCATGCTCGGCGCCATGAAAGACTCCTTCCCCATGTTCCGCCGCTACTTCAAACACAAGGCGAAAATGATCGGCAAAGAACAACTCGCCTGGTGGGATCTCTTTGCCCCGCTCGGCAAAACCGACAAAGTATATTCATGGGAAGAAGCCCGCGATTTTATTGTGGCAAACTTCAATAAGTTCTCCCCCGAACTCGGCGCATTTGCCCGCCGCGCCTTCGATAATAACTGGATCGACGGCGAACAACGCGAAGGCAAACGCGGCGGCGCATTCTGCATGGGCTTGGATGCGGTGAAGGAAAGCCGCATCCTCGCCAATTTTGACGGCTCGTTCGACCAGGTCAGTACACTGGCGCATGAACTCGGTCACGCCTTTCACAACGAATGTGCCTATGCAGCAAATAAAACCCCGCTTCAACAGCAAACGCCCATGACCCTCGCCGAAACCGCCTCGATCATGTGCGAAACCATCGCCACCGAAGCCGCTCTCGAACAGACCACAGACAAGCAGGAAGTGCTCGCCATTCTCGAAGCGCAACTGAACAATGCCTCACAGGTCGTTGTGGATATCTATTCCCGCTACCTGTTTGAGAAGGAAGTCTTTGAACGCCGCGCCAAAGCCGAACTCTCTGCCGACGAGATCAACGACATTATGGAACGCGCGCAAAAAGCAACCTACGGCGATGGCTTGGATGAAAAGTATCTTCAAAAATACATGTGGACGTGGAAACCGCATTACTACTCTGCCGGTCTCTCGTTCTATAACTATCCCTACTCCTTTGGTCTGCTCTTTGCCACTGGCTTGTACGCCGTCTACCAAAAACGCGGCGAAGATTTCGTGCCCGCCTACAAAGAACTACTCGCCTCCACTGGTGAAGCCCCCGCCGCCGAACTCGCCGATAAATTTGGCATCAACATCCGCACCAAGAAATTCTGGGCAGACAGCCTCGCCATCATCGGCAAACGGGTAGACCGCTTCTGCGAACTATAAACAACATCCTATGAAAAATAAAACGCTATTTACACTTTCCATCCTGCTCTTTACCACCCTTGCCTGCCAAACGCTCATGCCGCAGGCTCAATCGGCTACACCCACTGGTCCCATCGTTGTAGAAAAACCATTCATTACCATCCCCCCGATCACAGAAGATCGAGTCCCGCGTGTTGATGTTCATGTGGCAAAAGCCGCACTGGATTCTGGTCAAGCCATTCTTGTGGATGTGCGCGACCCTGAATTCTATGCAGAGGGACATGCGGCGGGTTCCATGTCCATTCCGCTGGTAAATTTTGAGTTGAACGTCGATAAACTATCTTTTGAAAAAGACCAGTGGATCATCACTTACTGCACCTGACAAAATGAACACACGAGCGCCCGTGCGGCGTTCCTGCTCTTGAATAATGGATACACCAGTGTGCAAGCCCTGCTCGGCGGGTTAGCCGCTTGGGTAGATGCAGGTTACCCACTAGCACCGCAACAATAATAAAAAGGGCGACCCTCACGGTCGCCCTTTTTATTTTAGGATACCCAATAAGACACCCACTAGGATACCCTCAAGGGGTATCCCTACGAGAATGCCTGTAAACCCGTTTGCGCCCTGCCAAGGATCAATGCATGGATGTCGTGCGTCCCTTCGTAGGTATTGACCGCTTCGAGATTCATCACATGGCGGATGACATGATACTCATCCGAAACGCCGTTACCGCCGTGCATATCGCGGGATGTACGGGCGATCTCCAATGCCTTGCCGCATGAATTGCGTTTGATGAGTGAGATCATTTCGGGAGAAACTTTCTCTTCGTCGATCAAACGCCCAACGCGTAAAACGCCTTGCAATCCCAACGTGATTTCCGTCATCATATTTGCCAGTTTTAACTGCATGATCTGATTCGCCGCCAGCGGACGACCAAACTGCGGACGGTCTAATGTGTATTGCCGCGCTGCGTGCCAGCAAAACTCCGCCGCGCCCAATGCGCCCCAGGCAATGCCATAGCGAGCCTTGTTCAAACACCCGAACGGACCTTTCAATCCCTTCACTTCGGGGAAGATATTTTCTTCGGGAACGAAAACTTCATCCATCACGATCTCGCCCGTGGCACTCGCCCGCAAACTGAACTTCCCTTCGATCTTCGGCGCGGAGAGTCCCTTCATGCCTTTTTCCAAAATAAAGCCGCGAATTTCACCTTCGAGTTTCGCCCACACAACAAAGACATCCGCAATGGGTGAGTTGGTGATCCACATCTTATTGCCATGCAAGATATAGCCACCATCCACTTTTTTGGCTTTGGTTTCCATGCTGGCGGGGTCACTACCGTGATTCGGCTCGGTGAGACCAAAACAGCCAACCCATTCTCCGCTGGCAAGTTTGGGCAGGTATTTTTTCCTTTGCTCTTCAGTTCCATACGTAAAGATCGGGTACATCACCAGCGAGGACTGCACACTCATGGCAGAACGATAGCCGCTGTCTACCCGTTCCACTTCGCGGGCAATGATGCCGTAGGCAACATGATTCAACCCTGCGCCGCCGTATTCTTCGGGGATGGTCGAGCCGAGAAAACCCATCTCACCCATTTCGTTCATAATCTCACGGTGAAACACTTCATGTCGATTCGCTTCGAGAATGCGCGGCATCAACTTATCCTGACAGTACCTGCGCGCGGCATCGCGGATCATGCGCTCTTCTTCGGTCAGTTGGTCGTTGAGCAGAAAGGGGTCGTCCCATTTGAATGTTGGTTTGGACATGGAAGCCTCGGGGCATTGGAGATTAGTAATTAGTAATTGATTGCATGACGATTGTATCAAATGTCAGAGTAGGAAAATTTCAAAGAAAACAGAATCTGTTTCGAGCGCAGAAAGAAGCGTGAATCAAAAAGAGGACACGCCTTGAGAGCGTATCCTCTTAATCTCTACTTACCAATTACTAAACTACGCGCCGCCCGTCAACCAGCCGCGAAGTTCCATCGCCTTGACCACACGGTCGATGGCGACCATGTATGCCGCATCGCGCATGTAGACTTTTTCCTGTTCGTGGCGGTCGAACACGCTGTTGAACGCAGAGGTCATTTTTTGGTCGAGGCGTTCGAGCACTTCTTCTTTGCTCCAGTAGAAGTTCATATCGTTCTGAACCTGTTCAAAGTAAGAGGTGGTCACGCCGCCCGCATTGCAGAGGAAATCTGGAATGTTGAAGATGTTATTCTTCTTGAAGACATCGTCGGCTTCGGGGGTGGTGGGGCCATTGGCGCCTTCAGCGACGATCTTGATGTTTTTGGACATCTTCTGAATGGTGTCGCCATTGACCTGTCCTTCGAGCGCGGCGGGGATGAGCACATTGCCGTCGAACTCGATCCACTTGTCACCATCATCCACCTGGTAACCGGAGTCCATTGCTTTTTTCTTATCAATGGTTCCGTATTCATCCACGATGGAGAGCAGGAAGCGCGGATCAATACCGCCCTTCTTGCTGTAGGTGAAGGCTTTCTTTTCATGGCGATCGTAGCAGGAAACACAAGCCACGGTGCCGCCGAGAATTTCGACCATACCAACAGCCGCATACTGCGAGACGTTACCAAAGCCCTGAAGCACGGCAACCGATTTCTTCGGGTCAATGTTGAGGCGTTTCATCGCTTCACGCACGGTATAGATCACGCCGTAGCCGGTGGCTTCGGTGCGTCCGAGTGAGCCGCCGCCGCCAAGGGGTTTACCGGTGAATACGCCCGGGGTGTACTGCCCGACGAGCTTGGAATACTCGTCCATCATCCAGCCCATCATTTGAGGGGTGGTTCCTACATCGGGAGCGGGCACGTCATTGCGTGGACCGATGTTCTTCCACATGTTACGTACCCAACCACGGCACAGGCTTTCTTTTTCATTCACAGACAACGTGGAGGGGTCAACAATAATGCCGCCCTTACCGCCGCCAAGGGGGATATCTGCAACGGCGCATTTCCAGGTCATCCACGTGGCGAGTGCGCGCACGGTGTCGAGCGTCTCAGCCGGGTGGAAGCGAATGCCGCCCTTGTTGGGTCCGCGCGAGTCGTTGTGCTGAACGCGGAAGCCCTGAAAAACTTTCAAAGAGCCGTCATCCATGCGAACCGGAATGCGGAACGAATATTCACGCATGGGCCATCGCAGCATTTCAGAAACGCCGGAATCGAGCTTTAGTTGTTTGGCAACACCATCAAATTGCTTTTGTGCCATTTCAAACGCATTGATCTGTCCTGACATTTTTACTCTCCTAGGGTAGAGGGTTTAGAGAAAATATAAGCGGGCACCCCGGACGGGCGCCCGCTTATTCACAACCGATGTGAATTTGCTGGTTCATCATTACTGCGAAACTATACAAGAAATTCAAACCTGCGTCAATATGACAAAAGTACACTGATTTCTGACAAAAAATGACATCTTTTGACGTTTTATGTAACCCCGCGATTTTAATTCGGATACGCTAGTCGTATTTGGGTTTACGCTTCTCTAAAAACGCTTTTACCGCCATTTGATGCTCTGCCGATTTGCCCAGCCCGTCTTGAAGGATGCCTTCCTGATTCAGCGCCTCTGCCAGGTTTGGAAGGATCGCCAAATTGAACGCCTTCTTGCCCGCCGCAAACGCCTCACGCGGACCTTGAGCCAGGTCGCTGACCATTTGGTTTACCACACGCTGAAAGTTGAATCCACCTACTTGATTGACGAGACCCCACTCACGCGCCTGCTTTGCAAAGATCGGTTTGTTTGTGTAGAAGAACTCCTGCGCCCTGCCCAACCCGATCAACTTTGGCAACAGTAACGAGACGCCCGAATCTGGTGCAAGGGCAATGCCGCTAAAGCCGACTACAAAATACGCGCTGGTATGTGCAATGCGCAGGTCACAAGCAAGTGCAATGCCAAACGCAGCCCCGGCACATGCCCCATTGATAGCCGCCACAACCGGCTTGTCCATTTCACGGATCTGTAAAATGAGCGGGTTATAGGTCTTCTCCAAATGCTCACGGTACGAAATCTCGCCGCCGCCGAGCTTCATCTCGGTAATATCCTGCCCGGAACTGAAGAGTTTGCCATTCCCTGAAATGACAACGCAGCGCACCTGTGAATCTTTTTGCGCCTCTGCAAGTGAATTTTGCAGCGCCGTGGTCATTTCAAAGTTGAAGGCGTTGGCGCGTTCGGGGCGGTTAAGGCTTAGGGTGAGCACCCCAGCATTGAGCGAAGAAAGAAGCGTGGTCATATCGAATCCTGAAAAGAAAAGTGACAGTCACTATTAAAATGACTGTCACTTATTTTATACCCTATTCACCCGGGTAATCGTCAAACTGGTCGTCGTCGCCGGTGTCGGTTTCGTATTCGACCTTATCACTATCGAGATAGACCCACAACAACAGTACATGTCCTTCATCCGTTTCTACATTGCGGGCGGCGAGGATGGGAGCGGTCTGCTCAAGTCCCGTCTCGTTGCGGTAATGCAGGTGGATGGAAGTTCTGTTGTGCCACGCGTTGTAACAGCGCTGAACCAGGGCTGGTCCATTGAATGTGCGCAAACGCGTAAGCGCGGGGATGGAAAGATTCGGGCCTTCGTTCAAGCCCATTGCCCAACCGTCGCTGACATGCTCAAAGATCGGGGGCGGTCCTTCGATGATCGTGATTTTATCGTCCATAAGTTTACCTATGCGGGGGGAATATACCACAAGAGGGTTGCCGAATCATTTCAGAAATTTATCAGAATCTCAAAACAGTACTTAATAACCATTGGCTGTACAGTTTCAAATGAGAAAATTCACATACACAAAAAGGAGGTTTTCCATGAAAAAATACTTTTTTATACTATTACTGCTTTCAAGTTCACTTGCCTGTGCCACGGTGGAAAAAGCGCTCAACCCAAGCGAAGCGCCGACCATTGCGCCATTACCAACCGAGGCGTTCCTTGCACCCACACCTGAAGCGGTAGTGACCGAAGAAAACCGCGATCTCACATCTGACATTTATTGTTCCTCTGAAATTCAGGCAGCCGTAGATGCCTACAACCAAGCCGTGGATTATGACCTTGTGGGAGATACCCAATCTGCCATACAGGCATATCAGACGGCAATTGAACTTGACCCCGAATACTGCGATGCCATGGATAACCTTGCGCTGTTATACCGTAAGGAAGGCAATTATCAGGAAGCCCAAGCCTGGTATGAACGGTCGATTGCAGTGGCGCCGGATAATAATGTTTCGCATATGGGGCTTGCCAATAATTACATGGACCTCGATGAATACGATAATGCGCTAAAAGAATATAACGAACTGCTGCGCATCAACCCAAACGACCCCGAGGGATATTACGGCGCCGGACGGGTCTATTTTTCGTTGGAGCAGTATCAAGATGCCATAGTCCAATTTAAACAAGCGGAAGGACTTTATAAAGCTCAAGATTCTGAATATGTTGTGGATGCGCAGGTCTTCATTGGCATCTCTTATGTTGTGTTGGAAGAGTATGAACAAGGGCGTGATTATCTTGAATTGACGTATCCGCAAATGCAGAACAACGAATATGTGAATTACTTTTTAGGGTCTGCCTATTACTACGGAGAATCCATCCGCGATGATGCATTGGCAAAGCAGTACCTGCTGCGCGCCCGCGAACTTGGCATTGAGTTGGAACCGGAACTGGAAAACTTCGTCAATACCCCATGAGCAAGCTCACACCAAAGATCATTCTTGAAGGCACACGCCTTACGTTTAAAACCGATATTGCCTTTGCGCTGAACGAACATCCGCGCATTGTGGGACCGCGCAAGTACAAATACCACTCGCCGCTCATCTCCGGCGAGTGGTGCGCCTTTACCAATTTTCCCTGGGGGCGCGGACTGATCAACTTTGAGCCGCAAGAAGAAGCATTGGCAATGGAAACGTATGAGACGTGGGTGAAACTGTTCGAATTGCAGCGATATTATTCCTGGATCGTGGACCGCTTTCATCTTTCCACACGCATGTACCAGCAGATGACCTATAACAAGGCGTACGACTTCAACTGGCTGGAAGAACGCCTGCTGCCGCTTAACTTTCGGCTCATCCTACTGACGCGCACGCCCGAATCTTTTGCAGCCGCCCGCGAAGAACGGCTCAAAGTTTCCGGCAACCCATCACAATATGATGACCTGAATCTGTTCGTGGAAGAACAGAAGCTCATCCGCTCCATGTTCGCAGACTCGATCCTGCCCAAATTTGAGGTGGATATTTCAGACAACAACATACCCGCCGCTGTTGAGCGGATCGCCGACTGGATGGAAGCAAGCGGCGGTCTGTACATGGCAGAATAAACAGTTCATCGGTATACTTGCGCACATGGCTACCCCTGAAAGAATCGGACGTTATGAAATAAGAGGCGAACTGGGTCGCGGCGGTTTCGCTACCGTGTATCACGGATGGGATCCCCGCTTTGAGCGTGAGGTAGCCATCAAGTTTCTGCCGCCAGAGTTGATCCACGCTGACCCGCAGTTCAAGATGCGTTTTGAACGCGAGGCGAAGATCATTGCCCAGTTGGAACATCCCTCCATTGTCCCTGTTTATGATGTAGGCGAAGAGAACGGGCAGCCTTATTTTGTCATGCGTTATATGAACGGGGGCTCACTTTCAGAGCGCATTCGTGGAAAAACCTACAGCATTGAAGAGACCATCAAAGTGATCGAACAGATCGCGCCAGGGTTGGATGAAGCCCACTCAAAAGGCATTGTCCACCGCGATCTGAAACCTGCCAACATCCTTTTTACCAACAAGAACGTTCCACTTATTTCAGACTTTGGCATTGCAAAATTCAGCCAGGGTGATAACAGCAGCAACATGACCGGCTCTGCCATCATCGGCACTCCAGCGTATATGGCGCCTGAGCAAGCCTCTGGTGATGTGGTGGACGGACGCGCCGACATTTACGCGCTGGGCGTGATCCTCTATGAAATGGTCACAGGCAAACAACCGTATCAATCAGATACTCCACTTGGGTTGGCGATCAAGCACGTCACCGAGCCGGTACCGCATATTTTGGAAGCCAACCCCAACCTGCCGATTTGGATGGAAAAGGTCATCTCGACCGCGATGGCGAAAAAGCCAGACGACCGCTTCACAACTGCGGTGGAGCTGGTCGAAACCATCAAGGCTTTTCTACGCGGAGAGAATCCCACCAAAAACATAAATGCCACGGCAAAAATCTCACCATTCAACAAGACCGCCACTGTAAAAAGATCAAAAGAAAAAAAGCGAAGCCCCATTGCAGGAATGGTCATGGCTCTGGTTTTGGCTGCAATCGTTATCGGCGGAGGATTCTTAGTCTGGAACAGTGGGCTGCTTCAGGTCATGCTTGAACCGGCGGCTTCTGCCACGCAATCACAAGCTGATCCCCTCCCCACAGAAACCAAGCAGCCCGTGGTCATCACATGGACAGCAACCCCATTGCCCGCCCAGCCTACAGAAGCGGTCACTCCGGCGAGCTCCACCGGTTTACCCCTTGCGGGCGGCGCAGATATGATCGCCCTGCTGCGCAATAACGATATTTGGATCATGGATATGGAAGGCGGAAACCGTCTGCAAGTAACCAACGACGGGCTCCCCAAAACCAACCTGCAATGGTTGAATGACGGCAAGAACATTCTGTACACCACCGGAAAAACCGTCAAAACAGTAAACATTGAAACGCTTGTTGAAGAAGTTGTGTTCCGCTACACCGCAGGCGAGTACCTTGAAGGGTTTGCCGTTTCACCTGATGGAAAGCGCGTTGCCATCAGCGTAAACCGCGAACTGTATGTCATTCCCTACGACCCGGTACGCCTGCCCTTTGCCGCCCGCAAAAGCGATTTGGATGAATTCAAGGGATGTTTTTACAACGACCTCGCCATCAAGGAAGTGCAATGGTCAGACGATGGCACACAACTTGCCATTGAATATGCCGCCAACCTCAACGGCATTCGCGGCGAAGCCATCCGTGTAGTGAATGTGGAAACCTGTGAAGGCATCGGCGATTCTGTTGCAGATGACTTCCCACAGGGGCGTTTCCAATTCCCTGAAGAGATCGCCCATTTTGATTGGGACGGCGGTCTTCTTTTCCTGCTCAACAGCAACGTCCGCAACGACGGCTTTGGAGACCTGTTCTTGTACAGCCTCTTCACCCACAAAGCAGACCATGCTTTTCCGTACGAAGGTAATTGTTGTTACCGCGATGCCGTCTTCAGCCCCGATAGCAGCCAGATCTTATTTGCCTTTCAAGATATTCGGCTGGGCAGCAGCAGCCCGATCAACCTATACCTGATCCCCACCGACTCGATCACCGTACAGCGCAAAATTGACCCGCTGCCAGAACTACCCGCTGATTTCTTCACCTCACGAACTGAGTCGCCCAAGCCCGTTTTAAGACCCGCCCTGCCATAAAAAAAGAGCCTCCAATTTCAGGAGGCTCTTTTTTTATGTTATTTCACTTTGCGAAAATTCAGATCAAGTTTTGCCTTATATAATTGGGGAGGGCGCGGGTGCAGGCGCTGGCGTAATCACCTGAACATGCGGAATTCTGACGTAAAAGATCAACATCTTACCGCCCACTGTCAAATACAGGGTTGCATTTTCCCCGCCAAACCGTTTAGGGAATGTGCATACCACCGACCCCTCATTGTTGATCGTTACACATTCCAAGCCTCGAATGTCTGACTGAACGAACATCTGCGCTGAAATACGTGTGCCAGCAGGAATGCCGTTGAAATAGGGTGAAACCAAGTACACTTTGGGCGCCGCCCCATTCAAATCACTATCATCGTAGAGTTCGCTGGCGCTCGCATGACCGACCGTCATGCCCAACATCACAGCCACGAGAAACAGGGAACCGAAGTACAAAACGATCTTTTTCATTTGAGCCTCCATATAGAATATATTTTTTACAGTACATACTTTATACATGAAGGCTATTGAATAAAAGATTTCTTTTTAGTTGTTGTTCAGTAACAACTCCATAATAGCAAACTTACAAATAAGCAAATATTTTTACTTATTTTTTCATCCCGCTTTGGCAATGGCTTTCACCAACCCTGGTCCGCGATAGACCAAACCCGTGTAGACCTGCACCAGCGCCGCCCCCATATCCAGGCGGCGTTTGGCATCATCCGGATTCATGATTCCGCCCGCGCTCACTACAGGGATTTGACCATTTAACAGCTTCAATGTTTGACGAAGAACCGCCTCACTCTTAACTGTGAGCGGACTGCCGCTTAAGCCACCTGTCTCTCCCCGATGATTTGACCTTAATCCCTCGCGCCCCAAGGTTGTATTCGTCACGATGACTCCATCCATCTGTGTGTGGATGATGGCTTCGAGCGCCTCTGCCAGTTCAGAGTCAGAAAGGTCTGGTGCAAGCTTCACAAGAATGGGAAGATTCTTCTTATATGTTTGTTGTTCAATGATGCGCTGTTGGTGCAATTGAGTAAGCAAGCCTTCCAACGCTTCGCGCCCTTGCAAGCTGCGAAGCCCCACCGTATTGGGTGAGCTGACATTGATGGTCAGGTAATCAGCCATACCTGCAAAATTTTGCAAAAGGGCTAAGTAATCTAAAACAGCATCTTCATTGGGGGTTTCTTTATTCTTACCGAGGTTCACGCCGAGGATAGAATCTTGTTTTCTTTTTCCCGATAGATGCTTCTTCACATACTCCATGCCGCGTGAAGGAAACCCCATACGGTTGATAACGCCTTCATCTTCCACCAGCCGAAACACTCGTGGGCTTGGGTTGCCCAACTGCGGCTTGGGTGTGACGGTTCCCACCTCCACATGCCCAAACCCCAGGGCAGATAAACCTTGAACGGCTATACCATCCTTGTCGTACCCTGCCGCCAAACCGACCCGGTTCTTAAAAACCAGCCCAAAGACAGTAACAGGCTTGGATGGCGCAGCAAACATAAGGTCAAGGAAGAGGCGGGCGGGGGGGAGTTTCCCTGCCATGCGTAATGCATTAATCGTAAGCGCGTGAGCACGCTCAGAACTGAGTCGAAATAGCAGGGGGCGAAAAAGTTTATACATTCTTTTTCTTCTTCAATTGCTCTATCGTCTGTTGAATTCGCCTGGTGCGGGTTTCTGCCTTTTTGGCTTCTTCGATCCATTTGATGTATTCCCGTTGGTGAGAGAGCGGCAGGTTATCAAAAATAGACTGGGCTTCTGAATCCATGGCTAAGGCAGAAGAAAGGTCCAGGGGAAGGGTTGTTTCAGAACCGGTCATAGAACTAGCCTTTCAAAAACTCGCGGGTTTCAGCGATCTTAGACTTATCCACAGCCCCTGTGGATTCCCAGTGATCGAGCAGTTGTGTGATGGTCAACACGGCGTGGAGGTTGTAGCCTGCCTGCTCCAACGACTCTTTGGCGCCCGATTGACGATCGACCAACACCACAACATCTTTCACAGCCAGACCCACGCCGGTCAATTTTTCGATGGCTTCAAACTTACTGCCGCCGGTTGTGGCGAGGTCGTCAATGACTACGATCACTTCACCAGCATGATATTCACCTTCAATATCCGCTTTGGTTCCGTAGGTCTTTGCCTCCTTGCGCGGATAGATCATGGGGTAATCACCGGCAAGCGAAACCGCTGTGGCAATGGGAATGGCTGCATAAGGTAAGCCTGCAATGCGTGCAAAGTTTAAATTGGAAAGCAAGGGCAGGTAGGCGGCGCCGATCTTTTCCAACAATTTTGGGTAGGTGATGATCTGACGCAGGTCAATATAAATGGGGCTTTTGAGCCCGGATTTGAGCGTGAATTCGCCGAACTTGATGCAACCCGCAGAGAGGAGCTCATCTGCAAGCATAGCCAACTGTTTATTCAAAACCTGTTTTTCGCTCATTATGAACTCCTCTATTTATTCAATTCTCTTTTGATGCGCAAAATTTCATCACGAATTTCTGCGGCGGCTTTGCCGGGGTTTTCGGCGCGGGAGATGGCGCGGGAGATGGGCAGCAAAATTCCCTTGCCATCTTCCCGCAAACCGGCTTTGAGGGTGATCTCCAACTCGCCGCCTTGTGCGCCAACGCCAGGAGAAAGGAACCACAAATTTGGCACCGCCGCGCGGATCATTTCCATGATCTGCGGGTGGGTTGCTCCCACCACGATGCCCACATTATTCTTCTCGTTCCATTGCTGAGCAAGCTGCGCCACATAAATATACAAAGGCATGGGCATGTCAGACCCCATTGGCATGACGAGCAGGTTCTGCAAATCCATGGAACCGGCGTTGGATGTTTTACAAAGCAGGAAGACGCCTTTTTGTTCATAACCAAGGAATGGCTCGATGGAGTCTTTGCCGAGGTAGGGATTCAAGGTGATGCAGTCGGCGCCGAGGTGCTCAAAAGCAGATTTGGCATACGCCTCTGCGGTGGATGAAATATCACCGCGCTTCGCATCCAGGATGATGGGGATGCGCGACCCCATTCGGTCTGATTCTTCATTGATGGTTTCAATCACGCGCTTGAGTTCCGTCCAGCCTTCGGCGCCGAATACCTCGAAGAATGCGGCATTGGGTTTAAAAGCCGCAGCGTAGCGAGAGGTCTGTTTAACAAGATCAATACAAAAGTCGCGGGCTGAGGCGGCGGTGGGGCTTGGGAGGTCGGAGACGTGCGGGTCGAGTCCCACACACAGGAGGGAGGAGCAGTCATCCACCCGTTTTTCAAGAAAAGAGAAGAAGGTTTCCATGGTTTCCTTTTGATAAAAATTAAGTCCCTAAAGGCTGTTAGCTTTAGGGACTATTTTACTCAATGAATGTACTCCACTTGTTGCCATCCTGTATCCATCGCCTGATGATGCCGGTACGTTGATCCCAATAGATGGGATTCCAAATATCGCCGCCGTAGCCATTGCATTCGGCAATGAAAAATTCAAGCGGAATGGTATCGGGTAAATTGCAAACGGGTGATGTGACGTTGGGTGTGGTGGGCGACCTGCCTTCGCGGGTGTTGTTTAGCAACGGGGTTGGGATGCAATCTTCAAACCAGGCTTTATCGCCGGGGTTGCCATCGGGCAGGCGGCAGAAGGAGCGGTCTTCTGCACGGGCGAGTTCGTAGGTGAAGGCATCGTATATCTTTCCGTTCGGGTCAATGAGACGCACGGTTGCACCGCCGTCACTGAGCAGGAGGTTGGTTTCTTTGCTGTAGTAAACAACGCGCTGCCCTGGTTTGAGCGTTATCTCTGGCAGGGTGAAAGAGATATTCCCAAAGGTATCCAACTTCCAGCCTTTGAGTGAAATATCTGCCACACTGAGGTTCTTGATCTCAATAAATTCATCGAAGACGTTGATGTCGCCATCGCCGTTCCAATCGAAACCCGGGCGGGCGAGAATTTCGTTGAGAATAGGGCGCGGGGGGATGACTGTTCCAACAATAGCAGGGGTGGGCGTCGGCGTTGGAGTTTTCGTGGGAGTGGCAGTTGCTGTGGTCACTTGTGAATTGCTTTGTTTCGGGGTTCCAAGAATATCGCCGTTGCTGGCATTTTTGCCGTTCTTTTTTATGCCGGTGTTGGTCTGCCAAATACTGTCGCTATCTGCCGAAGTGGACGTGCGCTCCATTGAGCCATAGGTGGACGAACTTCCGGCGGGCCAGGAGCCGCCATTGCCGTTGGCGGTATCTATGACGGTATTTGCGCCATCGCGCAGGGTGAGCGCCTCGCCGCTATTGGAAAGGTCGCCTGTGTATATCTGGTCTGCGGTGATATCGGATACCGTGGTGTCATCATCTTTTTCAAGCAGGAAATAGCCCCCGGCAGGGATGGTTCCATTGAGCGTAATGGAGGGTGTGCCATCGGCTGCCTTTAACGTCCAGCCGGTGATGTTGATGCTGGAGCTTGTAGTGTTGTAGAGTTCGATCCATTCATCACCCGTCAGGCTGGAGGTTGTGCCCGCCCAGGCAACTTCGTTGATGATGACAGGGCGCAGCGCCACGGGTGTGATCACAGAAACGCTGATGCTGTCATCTTCGGTCGTCTGTCCGTTGCCGGGGGTTGAATCTGGGTCGAAAAGATCAGTTTCGTACACCTCTGCCAAATTACTAAAAATACCATTGCTCGAAACTTTTGCCGTGACTTTCAGTTCCGCGGTGGAACCGGAGTTTAGCGTTCCTACCGTCCATAGACCGGTGGAGGGAACATAATTGCCGGTGGTATCTGAAACATAGGTTAAGCCGCTGGGCAACAGGCTTTTTACTTTTACATTTGTCGCGGTTAATGGACCGGCGTTACTAACCCGAATGGTAAATACGACATTATCATTTACAGAAGGGTTGCTCTTACTAACGGTCTGTGTAAGGCTTAAGTCTGCCAGAGAATAGCCGGCAATATCATCTTCTGTGCTGACTTTGTTATTGGGTACAGAATCCGGGTCTACAACATTGGCGGAATAAATTTCGGCGATGTGAGATTTCAACGTCCCTGCAGTGTTGGTGGTGATGACCAGAGTTTTGCTATCACCATCGAGAAGGGAGCCAACATTCCAAATGCCGGTGGTCGGGTTGAAGTCCGCAGGCTGCGAGCTGGACACAAATTGATAATAGGACGTTACATCCGGCAGGTTTGATTTGACCTGTACGTTCGCATCATCTGGACCGGAGTTGGTGACCGTGATAGTAAAAATGGCGGTCGAGGCGGTTATATCTGCTATTTGGGTGAGGCTAAGATCGGCAATGGGAACTTCAAGGTCGTTGGCGTTGTTGCTGGAATTCCCATCGTATTGATCTGCTCTCCAGATTTGAGCGGTGTTTTTGGTGGATGATCCACTGGCTGCCACCCGAACCTTGAGTTTTAAGTTCACAGTCACGCCATCATTTAAACTGCCCACCGCCCAGATGCCCGTGGAAGGGGTATACGTCCCTACATCGATTGTTTCGGTGGAGATGTAGGTTAAACCGGAGGGCAGCAGGTCGCGCACTTCCACACCGGTGGCGGTATCGGGTCCATGATTTTCCAGGGAAACGGTAAGGAATACAAGCCCAGCCTGCCCGGTATTATGATCTAGTGCTTGGCTGAGGTCCAGTTCTGCCTGCCCTGAGAGAGTCCCAAATGAAACACTGGCGCTATTATCGGCATAATTATCTGAGGTCACTGTTGCCGTAAATATGGGCGGAGAATTGCTTATCACTTTGGCGGTGAGGGTCAATGTTGCGCTTGACCCAACGGGCAAGGAACCAATAGACCACAGCCCTGAATTATCGTCATAAGAGCCGGTTGTCGTTGAATCGGAAATATAGTCAAGCTCAGAGGGAAGCAAGGCGCTGACGTTTACATTCGTTGCATCAAATAGATACGTTGAAGGATTTTCCACCTGAATGGTGAAGATGATGTTCGACCCTACCAGTGGATTGGTGTTGTTGGGTGTATTGGTGATTAGTAACGTTTGCGGGGTGATGGTGATGGAGGCATTATCATCTTCAGAAATGATGGAACTATTGGCGGGCGTTGAATCAGGGTCGCCATCATATGAAGACCAAACTTCTGCCATATTCGTTTTTGTACTGCCGGTCATCACCTCGGCTGTGATACTCAAAGTTGCGCTGGCTCCATTGGTAAGTGTTCCCACGTCCCAAATCCCTGTGCTGGAATTGTAAGTTCCGGTTACAGTGGAATGGGAAACATACGATAAACCGCTAGGGAGAAGACTTTTTACCTCAACGCTGCGGGCATCGCCTGTGCCGTCATTGAAAATAGTGATCGTGAAAATTACTTGAGCTCCAACCAGAGGCGTTGCATTATCAACGATTTGGGTAATTCGCAGGTCGGCATTCCCTCCGCACAGACGGGTGGGCGTGGATGAATTTTGCGGGGTACTGGCAGAGATCAATTGAAAATCGGTGGAGTTATCGCCATCGTCCAAACAGCTATCCGAAGAACCGCCCAATTTGCGCTCGTAGCTACGATCTACATTCGTCGTAAGCTGAGATAGATTTGTCCCCTCTTTGTAGGCAGCCCCAGAGTTTAACCCAGCCTGGTCAATGATGGTCGTCTTATCTGCAAGAGTTAAGGCAACCCCGCCATCATTTGCAAAACCGGTCGTGGAATAGGTCAGGTCTGCCGCCACAGAATCGTTGTACCCCGCCGAATTGGCAATCAGGTAATACTGCCCGGGCAGAAAATTAATAGTGGTTGAATTGGTTGGAATTTGGATGGTATCAAATGTGCTGGCACTCCCCCCACCGCCAGCCCTTCGTATCCACCAGCCGCTGATATTGATGGCTGAACTTGTCGGGTTGTACAGCTCAATAAACTCGTCACTTGCCCCAGCGCTGCCTATAAACCGAAACTCGCTGATCACCACATTTGTCGCCTGCGCCGCCTTTGGCTGCGCTTCAACGAACTGCGGGCGTGGAAACACCACCCCACAAAATAGGGCAAACAACAAAGCAAGTCGGAAGAACCGGCGTCCGTATGGCATGGGAAGGATTCAGTGTGGATACACCCCAACTGTGTAAGACCAGCTTTTCACATGAAAAGAGGCGAAAATCCACAAGCGAAAATTATACCCGTGGCGGGTATACATTCACCACCCTTGAATCGCTATATAAAAAATGGGGGTGGCGGCAAAATACCGCCACCCATATCTTACGTTTCTTGCGGTGTAGGAACGATGCGAGGCTCGATCACCAATTTAATGGCGGTACGCACCTTATCTTCTATCTCAACATCCACGAACTCAGGGACGCAGACTACGTCGATCCCATCGTTCTTGAGATAACTGGATGCAAGCACCAGCGCCTTCACTGCCTGATTGACAGCGCCTGCGCCAATAGCTTGCACTTCTGCCCGTTTATGTTCTCGGATGACCCCCGCAATCGCCCCGGCGACGGCAGAGGTACGGGAGTTAGCTGAAACTTTGATCATATCCATGTGAAATCTCCCAAGGTTTGCAAAGAGGGGTCAATGTATTACTTTGTGGATTGTATAGGAAACCCTTAATGGATTCAAGTGGTATATAAGTATCATTATGGATTCGTAATAATAGTAGGGGGTGTGGATAATGTGGATAACTCATCTTACCCCCCATATATGGATGAAGTGCAGCGCTCAAACCCCATACTTGACGTTGATTGCCCTTGCAAGCTGTTCCCTTAACTGTGGGTTGATTCTGGATAAGTTTTCCACAGGGTTTGGGCTAAAAAAGCCGCTTCTTTACGGTTTTCCATATTTTGGATAAGGCTCAAACTACCCCCCATATATGGGGGGGACCCCTTCTTGATTTGTCAGGCAATTCCCTCTCCAAAAGTGACTTTTGTCCACAGGGTAGGGGACTTTTCCACAGATAATGGGCAGTTATCCACAGTTTGGAGGCTTTGAAACGGTTTTCTTGTTTAGACAACAATACCCAGATATGGGTTTTTGAGGCGATATTTCGGATAGTTAAACGGTGAATATGTGAAATTTAGTGCAGACACAGTGGATAACTTACCCACAGATATGGGGGTGTTATCCACTGTGTAAAAAAAGCCTATTTTCGGACGTTTTTGCCAGACCCTGCTTCGGCTAACACTTTACCGTCTTCAAAGGCGGTTTTTCCTCTTAATACGACTTTTTGTACCCTGCCTTTTACCTTCCATCCTTCAAAGGGTGTCCAGCCGCAGCGGGTAAACCCTTCGCTGGCTTTGATCTCATAGGTGGCGTTCTCGTCTACTTCTATATAAGTATTGGGCTGTTCGGGCAGGTTGAAGATGCGCCGTGGGTTTTCGTATAGTTTTTGGACGATCTGGTCTATGGTTAAGCGTCCTTCACTTGCAGCCGTGAGCAGTAAAGGCAGCATGGTTTCCAAACCGGGGAAGCCTGGCGGGGGATTCTCGCCGTCTTTTTCTTCCAAGGTGTGTGGAGCATGGTCTGTAGCGAAGCAATCGATCACATCCAGATTTATCCACAGGTTATCCACATCCTCTTTGGTGGCGAGTCGCGGACGAACTTCGCCGCGCCCGGGGTGTCCGTGTGAGATGGCGGGGATATCTTCTTTGGAAAGGAATAAGTGGTGCGGACAAACCTCGCAGGTGACTTTGATTCCCTTTTCTTTTGCGGCTTTAATGAGCAGAATTTCTTCTTTTAGCGATACATGCGCAATGTGGACGGGGTGGTCATAAATAGCAGAGAACAGGATCGCCGCCGCCATGGTGCGGCTTTCGGAGTGCATCACCATCGGCGCCGATTTTGGGAATTTTTGGAAGTGAGGCATCCACAACTGCATATCGTCGAGGCGCAGCTCCCCAAAGGTAGAGTCAAGGTACATCTTTAGCCCCGCAGCTTTCGGCGCGAGTGAAGCGGCAATATCCGCATTATCAGGACCTGCCCCCACATATTGACCATAGTCGCAGCGTGCTTTTTGGCTGGCTGCTTTTATCGCCAGATCGAAGGTCGCATCATCGAATATCGGAGGTTTCGTGTTTGGCATGGCAAGGATGGCGGTAACGCCTCCGGCAAGTGCTGCCTGGGTGACGGTGTCCCAATCCTCTTTGTGGGTGGCGCCTGGTTCGCGCACATGAACATGGGGGTCTATTAATCCGGGAAGTTTTAGCATGATGCGAGTATACGTGGAAATGTTGTATGATGTAAATATGGCGTAACCATGTGTCTGTACAACGGTTAATATAGAAAAATTCCACGGAGGATTTCCCCATGAGCATTGGACAAGTTAAGTGGCAGTCGGTTGTTGCCAAATATGCATACCCCGAAACCTGGCGCAGTTTGTGGCAGGTGGCTAATTCGGTCATTCCGTTCTTTGTGTTTTGGTATCTGGCTTACTTCAGCCTTGAAGTGGGGTATTGGCTGACCCTTTTGTTGACGATTCCCGCTGCGGGTTTCATGGTGCGAATGTTCATCATCTTCCACGATTGCTGTCACGGTTCTTTTTTCAAGACAAAACTAGCCAATGATCGGCTGGGTCTGTTGTTGGGTGTTGCCGTGTGGACGCCCTATTCTCATTGGCAGCATTCTCATGCGGTTCATCACGCCACCGCTGGCGATTTGGATCGTCGTGGTGTTGGCGACGTGTACACCATGACAGTGGAAGAATATCTTGCCGCGCCCTGGTACAAGAAACTTGGTTATCGCATTTTGCGTAACCCGTTCATTTTGTTCACCATTGGCGCCACGTTGGTCTTTGCCGTTTTTCACCGCTTTTGGGAGAAAGGCGCAGGGAAGCGCGAAAAGAATTCGGTCATTTGGACGAACCTTGCATTGCTCGCCTTTGTCGGCTGGACCATCCACCTCATTGGCTGGCAGGCGTATGTGATGGTGGAACTTCCCATTTTGCTGATGGCTTGCGGCGCGGGGGTGTGGCTCTTTTATGTTCAGCACAACTTCGACCCAACCTACTGGGAACGCCACAAAGATTGGAGCTTCTTCAATGCCGGCATGGATGGTAGTTCCTTCTACAAACTACCCAAGGTCTTGCAGTGGTTCACGGGCAATATTGGTTTTCACCACATCCATCACCTTAGCCCGAAGATCCCCAATTACAAATTGGAACAATGCCATGTAGAAAACCCCATGTTCCAGATCGAACCGCTGACCCTTCGTGACAGTCTCAAATCGCTTTACTTTCGCTTATGGGATGAGAAAGAAAAAGTGCTTGTGGGCTGGAATGCCTTGAAAAAATACAAAATGCAAACACAGAAAACCGAAATGTAATTCTCTGCTGTTAAACAAAAAGGTGACCATCGCTTCAAAAGCAATGGTCACCTTTTTGTTATAAAAATAAGCTAATCTCTCTTAAACACCACGAAGATCAAATTCATCAATATCCCCACAATTGCCGCAAATACAATGGCAGGGATGCCCTGCGGGAAAACCACCGGAACATTAAAGGGGAAGAGTCCGTTCTCGAGGGCGAGGTTGCCGCCAATGCCGCAAACGAGGATCGCCGACCCGATTGCCAGATTCTTCGGGTTGAACAAGTCCACCTTTTCAGATTGAATGAGCGCCACACCCTGCATCCCGATCACACCGAAAAGATAGATCGCAAGACCACCCGTCACAGCCACAGGAATAGAGTTGACCAACCCCGCCAGCTTGCCAACGAAGCCAAGCAAAACCGCCATGGCTCCAGCCGTCATCAAAACAGGGATGGAATAATTGCGGGTGATCGCCATCAACGAATTATTCTCGCCGTAGTTCGTCCCCGCCGCACCGCCGAGGAAACCGACGATCAAGTCATCGGCACCGTCTGCAACGAGATTCAAACCGATGAGTTCCTTGATGTTGAACGGCTTGCGTCCAAGCTGCTCTGCGAGTGTGTCAATATACAAACTCATCTGGTACAGATGCGCCGTCGATTCGGGGATGGTCGCAATGGCGATCAGTGAAATGCTCACCACCAATTCCCATGCGCGTGGGTCATTGAAAGCAGGGAAGGTAAAGGCAGGCATACGGAACCACGCCGCATTGGCGATGACGCTATAGTCCACAATGCCGAGCGCAGCCGAAAAAACATAACCAACAATAGCGCCGAACAAGATCGGCAGCATTCCGAGCAAACCCTTGTTCTGCAAAAAGACCGAGAACAAAACCGTTGCCAGCAAAGTAACAAAAGCCACCAACCAGTTTGCACCAGCCATACCTAAAGCTGCACCTGCCAAAGCCAAACCGATAACGACAGCCATCGAGCCGGTAACGATGGGCGGGAGCACAGTATCGAGCGCGCTTTTTCCTACACGCATAATCAGCAAACCAACCAAAATTTCAACCACTGCCGTACCGATGATGCCCACCTGCACCAGCCGCACCCCGTCGGCACAGTACACGGCGTCACTTGTAAAACAATCGCCCGCATACAAACTCATTGCCGTCACCACCACCGCAATGTACGAGAACGACGAACCGTAATACATCGGTATCTTGCGCTTGGAAACGAGCAGGGCAATGATCGTCCCCAAACCAGAGGCAAGCAACGTTACGCCCACATCGAACTTCGTCAGCACTGCCACCAAAACCGTGGCTGGGAACATCGTCAACAACTGCTGGAAGCCAAGACTCAACATCGCGCCGACCGGCGGAGTGTCATCGGGCAGGTAGCCCATCACATTGGATGAAGAGCCCGCCTCTTTCTTAACTTCAACCTGCTTCGCCTCTACAGGCTTTTTCTTCGCCTTGGGGGTTGCTGTCCCTTTGGGCTTGGGCTTGCTTGTTTTTGTTGCCATAACTCATTCTCCTATTTATTTTTCTCCCCTCTACCAACAGGAGAGGGGCCGGGGTAAGGTAAAAAAAGAGAGCCGCTAAAAGCGACTCTCTGATTCACAGGGGGCAGAAACAGACACATTCAAGTTTGGTAATGGCAGGCTCGTCTGACAACAATCATTGAAAAACATATTGCCACGATTCTATTCACGAAGGGCATTCTGTCAAGAATAGGTTAACAAAAGTGTATAAGAAAATAATTTCGATTGTGATTATAATTACAATCGAAATCGATATTCATTTTGTCTTTCAGGAGTAATAAGCTATGCCAACATTGCCAACTGAACTTCAAGATAAATTGTTGCTCGCCTTTATATCGTCGCTCATGGGGTTGATACCACTCATCATTAACCTGACAGTTAACGCTGTCGACAAAAAGAGCCAAACCGCCAGGAGAAACTCTCAAATTCAATACTTAAACTCTCGGATTGACCTTTTGAACAAATGGTTCCATTTTCAAAAAGAAGTTATAGGTGGTGACCAAATGGGGGACTACAAAGAAACCGTGAAAGAAGAACTTGCTGAAATTTTTGAAGAATACAACAGCGCCGTTCTGGAAGTGGATAAACAGTCAGCCATACGCAAAGAATTGCACGACCGGGTCAAGAAAACGGGACCATTGAAGCGGACTTTTCTGCTTTACACTCCATATAATATGCGCGGCTGGATATTCCATACCGCCTATTACATGACCGCCCTTCCATTTCTTGTAGGCACTACTTTCTTTTTGTTTGATTACTTTAGTTCCGATATCACCATTTCCGAACTTCCTGTGGCAGTACCGTTATTTGCAGTTTTTTTGGGCTTAACCCTTCTGTTTATATTTTGGAGGCAGGGGAGGTTGGCAGCCCGGGCAACGGAAGAAAAAATGCACAAACTTGAAAGCCGCACCATGCCAAGGAAAAGCATTTCTGTGTAAATTATGTTGACAAGCTGAAACCACAGCGGATATAGTTACCCCGCTGTGGTTTTGATTCGCCTATTTTAGCCCGTGTTACGAATACGGGCTAAATGACATGATTTTCATCACTCGGATTCAAACCCTACCACGGTTATAATTTTTCTATCATTTTCACCAAAAGAAGAGGTACTAATGGCATACGTAAACGTTAAGGTTCCCGAAGGTGGGGCGAAGATCAGCATCAAAGACGGTAAATTACAGGTTCCCGATAATCCGATCATCCCGTTCGTCGAAGGCGACGGCACCGGACGCGACATTTGGCGCGCTTCTGTGCGTGTGTTCGATGCAGCAGTAGAGAAGGCATATGGCGGCAAACGCAAGATCCATTGGATGGAAGTGTACGCCGGTGAGAAACCGTTCAAACTCTGGCAAACCTGGCTTCCCGATGAAACCACCGAAGCCTTCAAGGAATTTTTGGTTGGCATTAAGGGACCGCTCACCACGCCAATTGGCGGCGGCATCCGTTCGTTAAATGTTGCGCTCCGCAAACTTCTCGATCTGTACGTCTGCCAGCGCCCGGTGCGTTGGTATCAGGGTGTGCCTTCGCCGGTGCGCCATCCCGAACATGTGGATATGGTCATCTTCCGCGAGAACACCGAAGATATTTACACCGGTATCGAGTTCCAACAGGGAACCGAAGAAAATAAGAAATTTAAGGAAATCTTCAAGGAAGCCTTCCCCAAGGAATATGCGAAGATGCGCTTCCCTGATACAGCGGGAATTGGTCTCAAACCAGTATCAGAAGAAGGCACCGACAGATTGATCCGCGCCGCAATTCAGTGGGCGCTGGATAACAAACGCAAAAGCGTGAACTTCGTCCATAAGGGCAATATCATGAAGTACACCGAAGGCGCCTTTAAAGATTGGGGTTACACTCTTGCCAAACGCGAATTCCGTGGCAGCATCGTCACTGAACGCGAAAGCTGGATACTCGGTAACAAGGAACACAACAAAGACCTGAGCGTTGAAGAGAACGCCAAGTTGATTGACCCGGGATTTGACATGATGAGCCCCGCACAGCAAGCCGACATCAAAGGCGAAGTGGAAGACGCGCTCAAACTTTGGGCTACCCACGGTGATGGCAAGTGGAAAAAGATGCTGCTCATCAAGGACTCCATAGCCGATGTTTCTTTGCAGTTCACCATCATCCGCCCGAAGGATTACGACGTAATTGCCACCATGAACCTGAACGGTGATTACCTCTCCGATGCGCTCGCGGCACAGGTGGGTGGTATTGGTATTGCCCCGGGAGCGAACATCAACTACGAGACCGGTCACGCCATCTTTGAAGCCACACACGGCACCGCGCCGAAATATGCAGACTTGGACAAGGTCAACCCAGGTTCGGTCATCCTCTCCGGTGAGATGATGTTCCGCTACATGGGCTGGACCGAAGTCGCCGACCTGATCGTCAAAGGCATGGAAGGCGCCATCAACGCCAAGACCGTCACCTACGATTTCGCCCGCCTAATGGATAACCCCACTGAAGTGAAATGTTCCGAGTTTGGTGACGCAGTTATCAAGCACATGTAGTTTAGTAATCACCCGTAAATTTAAAAGCCGGAACCTGTAAGTTCCGGCTTTTAAATTACGAATAAACAGGTGTTACTCATGAATACCCATTACCATAGCGAACACTTTAGAAAGATCGCTCCGCATTATCAATCCCTGCGCACCACAGATGCTGAACCTGTTGAATACATTGCCCATCATCTCAAATCGGTGGCTGATATTCACGCTGCCGATGTGGGCTGCGGCACAGGGAGATATACATCCCTTTTGATGCAATATTTACAGGATAAAACCCCGATCATTCACGGAATTGATTACAGCATTGAGATGTTGAAGCAGATGCACACCCATTTTTCGGGAAACGGACGCGGGAAGGCATTGAGAGAAGTGAATGCTTCTTATATGAAGCTGCCATTCAAAAGCGAATCGCTTGATTGTCTCTTTACCTTTAATGCCATTCATCATTTTATGCCGGAAATATTTTTCAGCGAATCAGCCAGGGTTCTTAAGAATGGCGGGTATATTTTTATCTATACGCGTTTACGAAGCCAGAATAGCCGAAATATTTGGGGAAGGTATTTCCCCCTGTTCAATGAAAAGGAAACAAGGCTCCATGAATCGGGAGATTTGGAGAGATATGCCTCCAAAGTGCCGGGGCTGCACTGGGCGCAATCGCAACCATTTACATTTCCACGGAGCAGCAGTGCGAACAGCCTTTTACGTTTGGCGAAATACCACCATTACTCCACTTTTACCCTTTACACCCCCGACGAATTGGATGGGGCTATGCAAGAATTTTCAGAAAACCTGGGTTTAAGTTTTGTGGATCAAGACAACATACAGTGGATAGACGAAAATATTTTGCTTGTCTTTCAAAAAGAATAGCATATTCAGGTTGAAAGAGATCATGAAGTTTTCGTTTGGGACGGCTCCACAGTAGATATAAAAAATCAAGCCCCGCATGTTTACGGGGCTTGATTTTTGCTGCAAACAGCTATCTGAAAAGGTGCGGGTAAAACAGATTGATCGAAGCGATCAGGAATACACCGAATAGAATGGGCCAATAGGATAGCTTGAATACCAATCCATCTTCATAGCTGATGATGGGTATCTTGAACTCTACGAATTGCAACAACCCGTTTAACGCGCCCAGCAGGATGAGACAATATAAGATGATGAATAATATTTCAAGGTAGGCTATGCTTTGCGATGCGAGTTCGCTCCGTAAGCCAACATGCGCCACTACGATCACAAAAAACAGGGCAAAAGCCTCGGTTAGTACCGAGCGCAGGTTTTCAGCCTTGGATACCACCAGTGTGAACATCAATATTGCAGTGACTATGGCGGTTATGCCGTACGAGAGGAGGCTGGGGAGAATGAAGCGCTTCAGTTCCATATCGAATTGGAGAATGGGCAGGTCATATTGCATGATTTGCATACTGCCAAAATCCACATCACGCTGTTCAACATCATACGTAAATGTGCTGCCAATGATGTCCCAATTATTCAAGATCAGCCCGTTCTTGACGCCTGGTTTTCCTGATGGATTGGTTTCGTAGTACGAACCTAAATCGGGGACGAGTAAATAATTTTTATTAAGATCCGCTGCCTGTAATTGGATCGAAATTGTTGCCAGGTCCAGGGGATATTTGTTCGATGAGAACGCCTGTGTCTGGCTGACCCGGAAGTAATGCCCGACAACTATCTGGTCGCCATCTTCAAATTGATACGCAAGCGTTTCTTCTTGTGATTGCGAATCGGTAAAAATGACTTCGGGTGGATTTTCTTCATCAATGGAGCCTGCGGGAAATTTTTGCCAAACGTACCCGGTAATGGTTACATCACTCCCATTTACCGCACAGCTTTCGATAAAAATCCCGGTTGGAATTTGCACAGGCAAAGGCAACCCTTTACTATCAAATGCCTGATTGATGTGGTCCACTTCGGTTATGAGAAGAGCATGATTAGAAAGCGGAACGGTTGTATTTGCGGTGGATGGGTTTGCAATTTCCAGCGCCCAGATCAATACAATAACACCAGCAATGAGAGCCGATGCCGTCATGGATACAGCCCATAAGCTGGGCAATGATTCAAGGCGTAGTTTGAATGCAAATATTGAGATCAAGAAGAGGGATGCAGCAAGCAGTAAAACCAGTTTGACCGTGGTTTGCTTTTTTTCCATCACTAGTTCATTATGGGGGTCTTTTTGCAGAACCACTCCCAAGGTCCAACCAGTTGCGGGAATCGGCTCAAAGAAGTACCAGTAGGGTCGTCCATCAATTTCACCTTCGCGTAAGATGATCTGCCCGCTAATGGACCACGCAATATAACTTACCAGGTTGGCAGGGTTGTAGATCGCGCTTTTCTTTATTTCATCTGATAGAACGGGTGTGCATTCGTCGGGCGTAGAAGTAAGCACATCTCCCAGCAGGCTGGCGTGCTGGTGCGCCAAATACCTGCAATCCGAAGAAGCAATATAGGCATACCCCTCGTCTCCCAAATATAGTTGGTTGATCAATCCCTGAACATCATTCAATGGAAGGGTGGCATATATCACTGTTTTTATTTGCTTTTGGTCTTGATCCACCCGATAAAAAGACCGAACATAGGTCACGCTGAGTGAATTATTACAGACACCCGTTTGAGGCTCGCTCCAGAGACCTTCCTCTCCCTGTATTGAATTGAATATATCAAGCAGCCATGCTTTATCGTGAACACATTCATCCGGCTGTGGTGCATGAAAATTGCCCTGTGCATCTCGGATGTAGTACAACGAAAGTTCCTCATCCTGAATATCAATGACGCCAATGGTCTGCACCTTGAGAGGAGAGTTGGTTTTTCTAATGAACACAGAGGCACGACCAAGACTTTGGCGGATTTGCTCAGGTGTCAGATCACTCCCGTCCTGCCCAGATAGCTCATCTTGTATCAGGCGTGTTGCATCAACAACTTGACTTAGCGAGTTGTTGATCTCGAGAGCCATTTTGAGCGTATCTTTTTGTGCAGATCTTAAATTGCCAGCCTCAATGGTTGAGCGGGCATCCGTTGCCGAATAGTAAAACCTGCCCAGAAGTACCAAACCTGCCACCCCTGCAATCAAACATACAGAACGAAGGATACGAGTCCACATATTATTTACAATCGCCTCCCGTTTGAGTATCTTGGTAGTTCTCCCGGGTAATAAACACCGGACCTGTTATCACTTCTTTATAGGTTGCATCAGGCGTCAAAAAGTAGGAACTCAGAATAGATATCGCACAGTATCCCTGTTTATACGGTCCCTGCCCCGCAGCGAACAACATGTTTTCGTATTGAATTGCATCATATGATTTTGGGCTAAAGTCGAAATAAGCGAACGAGGTCGTATCTTGCATTCCCATGTCTTTGATGGCATCTTGAATGATGGGTAGTTCTGCGGTGGCAAAAATACCGTCAGTCTCGGGGGCAAGCTCCAGGGCCAATTTGATCCGATCTGCGGCTCCAGGGTCAGATCTTTCGACCACCAATACTTGTGCGCTCCCGCCCTTGGATTTGATCGCATCGATAAACCCTTCACACCGTTGGGTGGATGTTTTGTTTTGCGGCTGTAGGTTAATGCAGTATGCATGCCGTACTCCAGCTTCTGCCATTTGCTCACCTGCTTTATAACCAGCGTTGTATTCATCCTTTTGCCCCACAAAGGCTAACGCCCCCATATTTTTTGCATCTTCTGAACCTGCATTGATCACCACAAATGGAATATTGTTTTCTTCCAGTTTTTTTATGGCAGGTTGTAACTTTGTAACATTTGGCAGCGATATGATCACACCGTCTGGTTTGGAGGCAGCAGCATCTACGATCAGCCCCGACATTTTGTCGTAATCGCTGTTCTCAAGGTCATTCACTTCCAGATGGATGCAGTTATCATACGCGGATTCTACAGCCCCTTGCGCCACATCCGGCCAAAATGCGCTTGTCTTCAAGTTGCCGTGAATGATCATAACGACCCTTGCAAGCGGTTCTTTGCAGGATGGATTTGCAGATGGTATTTCTTCGGAAGGGGGAGACTGCTGGGCTGCGCTGCAACTGCTCCCAATGAGCGCCAGTACGCACAATAGAACAATTGAATGGAAAGAACCCTTTGAGTGGAAAGAACGCGTGTTGAGAGCCATATCCTTCTCCAGTTCGTGTGATTTCGTACAAGTATAAGATAGTTTGTCAGGTAAAACAATCTTAATAACTCAGGGAATGCCTGCCCAGAGACTTACATTTCTGAACTTTTTATCTGCGTATACAAAACCTCAAGGGTTTGAATTTTGCAAACTGGTTACTTGCGGCGGTATAGCTCAGTTGTATGGATGCTTGTTTCCAAAACATAATATTGCGCCAGTCCATCGCGCAGCCATTCGGGTCTGAAAAAAAATTGCTCATCTGCCACGATGATGTATTTTGTATTTGGGTCGAAAATTCTTTCAGGCGCCCCAGTGGCAGAGACATATGAAGCCCAAAGAATATCAATGGGAGGAAGCCTATCCGCATAATAATACGGCTGCACATTGATATCCCATACATAGATAAAATCATCAGGAGATGTGTGCGCCTTGATGTAATCAAATAGTTCAAATTGTTGCGCCTGTATGGCAGGGAAAGAGGTCTCCCTGTTTGGAATACCAGGGATGTAGTACCGGTACAGGTTGAAATTTCCCCATAGAAAATTCAAAAGGATCAGAACAATAACGGTTCCTGCCCCGATTTTGGCTGTTCTTACAAGGTGGGCTTTTTTCCAACGCTGATAGCTTGTTGTGATTTCGATTGCCGTGGTCAAAACAAGCGGAGGGATGACGATCAATACATAGTGCTGATAGCCCCCGCCGCGAAATCCTGCCAGAAAAAGGGAAGCAATCAACCATGCCAGCAGGGTTAAATCAACTTGACTTGATGTATTTTTTGCTGGAAGTGAACGGCGTATTAGCCGATACATGCCCAACGCGGCGACCACCAACAAGACAATGTTGTTCATTGCCAGCATGAAAAGCGGAAAACCGAACGGCTTCGGGAAATGGATTATCAGGGTCTGGTCGGCTGTATATTGGAAACCCAGTTTGAAGAGTAGTATGAACCGTTCCCACAACCCCAATGCCGCAAAATAACCCGCCACCAAAAAAAGCGGAATCGCAACCCCGATACCGATCATCCCCAACCTGAGAACAGCCTTTTGTAGCGTGCCCTTTTCTTTCCTTTCGAGCCAGGCTGCAAGCAGAATTGCAAAGCCAACAGCAAAAAGAGACGGGATAAAAATGATCTTGTATAAAATGGCGACCGCTCCAAGAACGCCAACCCAGATGAAGTTCAGCGGTGAAGCATTTTTTTTATGCAGGGTAAAGAACAAAAATACGGTTGCGATCATTGGGACATTGGCAAAATGTTCCATTTCGGCAGTGGTGCCAGCCAGGTTTAATTGGGAAGTGGCAAGAACATAAAAGAACGCGCTGAGCAAGCCTGTTTGTTCATCAAAGAAATCACGCCCAAGCAAATATAGAAGCCATGCGCCCGCCAGCATGAAACCCATCAATAATAATTTGGGTGAGATGGGATAATCGCCAAACAGGCGAAAAGCCAACAGAAATGTGTAGTAAATTCCTGGCAGGTGATGAGCTGTGTGAAATTTATCGTACAGAATTTCGCCCCGCATCATTTGACGGGCAAGGAAGGCATTGGCGCTGCTGTCTGTATCCAATAGTATGTTTAATGTTGGCAGCCTGAATAGAATTACCAATACGATCAAGGTTGTAAAAATGACCGCCTCTTTTTTAGGTGTGCTGGTCATGCGGCGCCCTTTTTCACTCGAAAGACAAACTCGATCTCTTCAAACCCGCCAACCCAATAGCACCATATCCGAGAGCAGACCCAGGGTGAAAGATTTGCCAGCAGGTCGATTGCCAGCCCCATACCTTGTCCTATCCACACCAGGATGGCAGGCATGACACTTTTTTTCATATAGGGTTGTGCAAACCAGGTCAGGCGCATTTTCACAAGTTCCAGGGGCACTCCCTGATACCCGGGACCAAATTTCGGGTTGAAATAATAAGGGAAGGTCACATCAAAGCCGCGTTTGTGGTCGGCATGAGTGAATCCTCGTGAAAAATGCGGAACCCGGATGTGGATGATGGCTTCGGGGGCGCAGATCCTATGCAATTCCTGCATAACTTGAAAAGGCTCATATAAATGTTCGAATACATGGTCTGCCTCCACCCGTTCGAAATAATCATTCTCAAATGGGTAGGGTAACTGGTTCAAGTTGTGCGATATATCTGGGGTGGAGTTCGAGTAATAATCCACATTAATAAAGCCTTCTTTGAGAAACTCGCCGGAACCCAGGTTCAATTTGCGGGAGGTGGATTTAAACGTCATAATACCTCTATTCAATATAATGTTGATACCAGGTCTGGAACATCAGCAGCGTCCAGAGTAGTTTGCGGTTATCTTTTCGGTGTTCAAAATGATCGTCTGTTAGTTGTTTAATATAGGCGCTGTCGAAAAGACCCTGACGGTTGATAAAGGATGGGGAAAATCTATCCATCAGGAATTCTTTTAAGTCACCTGAAAGCCAGTATGCCACGGGCATATTAAAGCCCTTTTTGGTACGGTTGATGATCTCATCAGGCAGCCGCCCCTGCATCATTTTCTTTAAGAGAAATTTACCGGTGAAATTATGCAGTTTTAGTTCAAGCGGCAGATTATTGGCAAACTGGACAACTTCACGGTTGAGGAATGGGACACGTACCTCCAGTGAAGCCGCCATACTCGCGCGATCCACTTTGTATAGAATATCGCCTTCGAGGTAGGTTTTCAAATCGTTGAATAGGATCTGGTTGAGCGGGATCTTTGCGTCGCTATTGCGGGCATATTCAAAGGATTGATGATAGGTTTCCCGAAGGACGGGGTGAACCCAGCTTTGCAGTAGAAATTTCTTTTCTTCATCCACAAATGAGCCGAGCCAGCGTTGATGACGGGCGATCATTGGTACGCCGCGCCCTGCAAGAAACCGCCTCAAACGAAAATCCAGGCTGATATTATCAAAGGAGACTTTCAACCTGTCCATGATGTAGGGGGCAATGGATGACCGGATAAAGCGGGGAACCGTCCGTTCGTATAATTCAATGAGCCGGTGAGATATCACCGTGGGGTATCCCGCAAAAAGTTCGTCGCCGCCATCACCGCCCAGTACCACCTTTACCTTTTGCCGTGCAAAACGCGAAAGCAGATACGTGGGGATGATGGATGAGTCTGCAAATGGTTCATCCAAAAACTCGGAGATTTCTCCAAGCAGATCCACTGCTTTTCGGCTGGTTAGGATCATTTCATTGTGTTGGGTATTAAGCCGTTGCGCAACTTTTCGCGCATATTTTGATTCGTCGAATGAGCCTTCTTCAAAACCGATGGTGAAGCTTTCCACCTTGCCGGGATATAGGTCCACCATTAATGCGGCAATGGTGCTTGAATCCAACCCGCCGCTGAGCAGTACACCTACGGGTACATCGCTGACCAGTTCCCGCTTGACTGCCGATTGCAGCGTGGTATACAGCGAATTGGAATAGTCGCGCCAGTGGACGGGCGGGCGGCTCTCACTTTGGCGAAAGCTTAAGTTGTCGTACGCTTGTATCTCAACCCCGCGCCGGTTGAAGAGCAGGTAGTGCCCTGCTTCCAGGCGCCAGACGTTTCGGATGATGGTTCTGGGTGTAGGGACGTACTCGTAGGATAGATATTCGTTCAAGGCGATCAGGTCAATCTTGCGTTCCACCGCCGGGTTGGCGAGAATTGCTTTCATCTCGGAGCCAAATATGAATTGCCAATCTGGCAGGTGGGTGTAGTACATGGGTTTAATACCCATACGGTCGCGCGCCAGGAGCAATTCTTGTTTATTCTCGTTCCAAATGGCGATGCCAAATATCCCATCCAAATGTTGAAGGCAATCTACACCAAACTCTTCATAAAGGTGAAGAATCACTTCTGTGTCGGATTGGGTTCTGAAATTATGATCGTGTTTTTCGAGATAACTACGAAGTTCCTTGTAGTTGTATATTTCCCCGTTAAATACAATGCGAATCGAGCCATTTTCGTTTTCAATGGGCTGTGTACCGCTTGCAAGGTCGATGATCGATAACCGGCGCGAAGCCAGCCCAACCTTGTCGTTCACGTAATACCCATCTTCATCGGGCCCGCGATGCGTGATGGTCTCATTCATCTTTCGAAGCAGCCGTTCAGAAACCTGGGGTCCGCTTCTCGAAACCGCTATACCGCAAATCCCACACATGGGGGTTCTCCTGTTTTACCGAATTATTTGTGCTTGATACGACGAAAAAGGAACTGGTTATTTCCAAAACCAATATCTGGCGGCAGGAGGTGGATGAGTTCGAATCCGAGATTTTGGTAAAAACTGATGATGGCTTCGGGTTTTGCCGGTTCATAGGGATAGCCCCCAAGCCAGTCGCGCCAATCGTGCAGAAGGGACATGCCCCGGTATTTTTTGTGTTCGTAATAACGAGTTGCCGGGTTACGCAGGCGAATCAGATCCAGGAGTAAGCCAGAGAAGAAAAAGATCGGGTAAAAGATCAGGCTCATGATGGATCGCCCAAGCCAACCGGAGGAATAGAAGCGCTTTATGATCTTCCATGTGGACGAAATGATTCCTTGATCGTTGTAGATTGCCACGAACAAAAGTCCATCTTCTTTTACGGGTAGTTGTGCGTTGTATAACGCCTGCCATAAAACGCCGGTGTGGTGCAGTACGCCCCAGGCATATGCAACATCGAACTTCCCCAGGCTTTCGATATAGTCCCGTTCAAGGATCGACCCTTGCTGAACTTCCCAGGTTGGGTCATTTGGGAAGTAACGGTTTTTTACTTCCTTTGTGCAGGCAACAGATTGCAGGTCGTAGTCAAAAGAAAGAACATCTGCTCCCAATTTACGTGCGGCAAGGCTGTGCAAGCCCGACCCGGAGCCGATATCGAGAAAACGTTTGCCTTTCAGGTCAAAATCACCTAGAAATGTGTGCAGGGATTTTTCTGCTTCGGCAATGTGTGCCTCGGAGAGAATGTTTAGAAAGTTGAGCCAATTTTCGCCGAAGGGGAAGCGTTCTTTTTCTGGTTCTGTCATGGGTGCCGGGTCGGGTATTATTTTTTACTTCACATCTACTAATTCAACGTCGAATACCAGGGTGGCATTGGGGGGGATGACTCCACCGGCGCCGCGTTCGCCGTAGGCGAGGTTTGAGGGGATGATGAGTTGGGCTTTGCCGCCGACCTTCATCAATGCGATGCCTTCATCCCAGCCTTTGATGACCTGACCCGCTCCGAGTTTGAAGGCGAGCGGTTCACCGCGTGCGATGGAACTGTCGAAGACGCGTCCATCTTGAAATTTGCCTGTGTAGTGAACGTGGACGGTTTTCCCCGCTGTGGCTTGGGTTCCGGTTCCTGCTTCGATTTCGATATATTCAAGACCGCTTTCTGTTTTCATGTGTTCTCCATGTTTTGAATTTTAGATATTGTACCTGTTTCCAGAAGTAGAAATTCTTGATTCTTTTTTGTTCAATAAAAAAAGCCGGAACAAAATGTTCCGGCTTTTTGAGAATTATTGTGTGTATTATGGTGCTGGTGTAGAGAGCGCCGCCGCATCTTCTGCGGTTTGGGGCATTCCATTTAGTATCCAGCGGGTGAGGGCATCAAGGATGTCTGCGGAGAGGGTTTTGTTGGGCGGCATTACGCCGATCATCTCTTCATTTGGGTTGTCTGGATTCATGATGGCTTGATGTTTGACGACCTGCAAGAGATAGGAGTTTTCGTCTCCGGCGATCACATTGTGATCTGCATTATCACCTGTGGTGAGTATCTCGTCATACGAAGTCATCAGGTAATTGTTGTTGTCTTTGCCTTCACGGTGGCAGGAGATGCAATAGCGCTTTGCAATGGGTTGAATGTGAACATCATAAGAGGGAACTTCTCCATCTGCCAGCGGCGGGAAGAGCGGTTTGATCTCTGGCGCTTCAAAGCGGTCGTCCCACATGTAGCGCATGAAGATGATGATGTAGTCCATTTCACTGCGGGTGAGTTCGCCGCCATAGGTTTTGCCGAAGGGCGGCATGCCTGCGTTGGGGCGTCCGTAGGCGATGACTTCTCCCATGGCTGAGTCGGTGATGGTGTAGAGTACATCACGGCTGTTGATGGGGGTGATCTTTTCGCCTTCGAGCCCTTCCACGCCTTCAATGATCGCCACTGAGCCATCATCACCATGACATTCGGTGCAGTGCAGGGAGTACAGGTCCTGACCGGCTACGATCTGGTCGGGCAGGGTTGCAGCAACGAGGGTTTCTTCAATTTCCTTTGCGGGGGCAAGAGATAAAACCACCCCTGAGATCAGGATCATGGCAACAGAGGACAGGCTTGCCGTCCAGATCATGAGGCGGTTGTTGTTCTTGAAAACATACAGCAGGACATACGCGGCGACGGGGATGAATATCCCAACAACGGTTTGCAGCGTTCCCAGTAGTTTTGAGCCGTCTTCTGCAATGGTGGGAACTTCAGACATCATGGTTAGAAGGATAATGCCAACAACCATCACACTCATGATTGTGATGGGCAGTACGCGTTTGCTGTAGTGCCGGTTTGGGCTTTTTTCAATGAAAGGCAGCAGGGTGAGTGCGCCAAGTGCAACGGTGGGTATGAGTACGGTTGCGAGCCATTCGATTTTGCCGATGAGTGGAAGCTGACCGTAGAGCGCGAGGAATTTGAAGAGGAAGAGGAAGTACCATTCCGGGCGGGGGATGTAGGAGGTATCGCTTGGGTCGGCTTTGGGTTCAAAGGGGATGCCGACAAAACTCGCCAGCAGAATTAGCAAAATGAAAATGCCAACTGCCATGACAACATCTTTGAAGATGCTGTCGGGCCAGAAGCGTTCTCCTTTATCAAGTTCGCGTTCGTACCGTTCGTTAATCTGTTTTTTTGTTTGCTCGTCCATGGCGCGTCCTTAATCTTCTTTCTTGGGCCAGTGCGATTCACCATGCTTGATGATGAGGTAAAGATGCACTCCGATCAATGCGGCGAGGATGGCGGGGATTATCCAGATATGGGCGGAGAAGAAGCGCTGGAGAGTGAGGGCGCTCAGGTCGGGTCCGCCGCGCAGGGCTTTTAGGATGAACTCACCGACAAAGGGAACGGTTCCTGCGATCTGGGTGCCGACGGTGGTCGCCCAATAGGATTTCTGGTTCCACGGCAGGAGGTAGCCGGTGAAGCCCATGCCCAATGTAGTGAGAAAGAGACCGATTCCGATCAGCCATGTCAATTCACGCGGGTATTTGAAGGAGGCGGTGTAGAACACACGCAGCATGTGAATGAAGACTACCAGGACCATGAGGGTTGCGCCCCAATGGTGAATGCCGCGAATGAGCCAGCCGAATGCCACGCCTTCCATAATATAGTTGATGGAGTCATAGGCGTGGTCTGGGGATGGGGTGTAATAAACGGTGAGGAAGATGCCGGTGAACCCCTGTAAAATAAAAAGGAACATGCTGGCTGAGCCGAGCGTGTTCCACCAGGATGTTTTGGGTTCGGGGCGGTCTAGCAGGTTTGTGTAAAGGTCGTTGAGACCCAGTCGTTCATCGAGCCAGGCGTAAACTTGTTTCCACATGGTTTAGCTTTCCTTAAAGAATATTTCGATGGTGCCGTCTTCAGTGAGGCGGTATTCTTCGTAAACGTCGAGTGCGCGCGGGGGCGGTCCGTCTACGACCTCGCCGTCAATATCGAATGCGGCATCATGGCATGGGCAGTGAAACACGTTCCCCTCTTCAGACCAGTTTACGGTGCATGAAAGATGCGTGCAGCGACTGTTCAAGATGAGCAGACTTTCGGGAGCATCTGATTTGCGGATGGCGTATCCGCCGAATGAGCTTGCGGTGCGTTCCCACCCGTTAACTTGAACCCGTGTAAATGTGAACGGGTAGGGTTTGTTGACCTGCATATTTTCAAATTTGCCGATGGGGATCCATGCTTCTTTGCCGCCCTCGCGTAGCGCAGGATCGATCAGGTAGAAAATGGAGGGTAGACCGATCATTGTGCCGATCAAACCTCCAACGATCCCCGTCGTCACTTTGATGAAATCACGGCGGGATAACTCGTGCGAACCAGACATTGGCGCCTCCTGATGGGATGGTTAGTATGCTTGCAAACTGACTCTCAAATAAGGATGGGAATTTTTCGGTCAAAAATGGTTTTGGAATTGGATTATACGGGTCATTGTTCCCGTTATTATAGGACGGCAGGAATGAAATTTACAGGATTTTTGTCATGTTTCAATATATCCTGCTTTTCACTTAAACTTTTGAAAGATAGCGGGTAAAATCAGCGCTTGTAATAAATTTCACCACGGAGGCAATCATGGGTTTGAAACGGGATGTCAGCCTTGCTGCGGGCTTGCGTTATCGCGGTCCAGCCGGGTATTTGACCTTTATCCTGCACCGTATTGGCGGGTTGGGCATGGGTATCTTTATCACCATGCACATTCTGGCTTCATTTTTTGGCGGCAGGTTCGGCGGTACATTGAATGGGATCTATGAACACTGGGCGTTCCAGGTATTCATTTATTTTTGTGTGTTATTCCATGCCATTAACGGTTTGCGCATCACCATTCTGGACCTGTGGCCCAAGTTGTTGGATTATCAGACCGAGGCGATCTGGATCGAGTGGGCGGTATTCATTCCCCTCTATTTGATAGCCGTATATGTGATCGTTCGTGTTGGGGCGGGAGGCTGAGTAAGATGACAACAAAGACAAGAAAGCTTTCCCTAAAACAGCGCGGCATGATGAGTTTCGAGACACAGATGTGGATCTTCACCCGCCTTTCTGCGCTTGCCATGTATGCCCTTATCCTGTTCGCTTTGATCGGCGCTCTGGTAATGGGTGCAAGATACCAGATGAACCTTGCGGATGTAATGCGCTGGGCGTTCATGCCAAATGTTTCTCATGTTCAAAGCACCAATATTCCCGACCTTGCCCCGTGGATGACCATTTTCTGGAAACTGGTGGCAATCGCGCTTTTGTTGGTGGCAACTGCCCATGGTGTACATGGGCTGGTCGTAATCGCGGATGATTACATCGCCAGTGAACGCGGACGCAAGATCGTCCGTTTTATCAGTATGGTGATGATGGCTTCCATGAGTCTCATGGGCGCATACATCATTTGGACTTCGTAAATTCTGCCAGGGTAAAAGGATATTTTTCCTTTATCGTGTTGATCTCAGGAGTAATTCATGGCAAAAGTTCATCAGTTTGAAGTGATCGTGGTTGGCGCGGGCGGGGCGGGGCTCATGGCGGGCTTGTACGCATCTCGCGGCGCGAAGACGGCGATCATTAGCAAGTTGTATCCCACTCGTTCACATACCGGCGCGGCGCAGGGGGGCATCTCTGCTGCGTTGGGTAATTATGAAGAAGATAAACCGGAATGGCATACCTATGATACGGTCAAGGGATCTGATTACCTTGGCGATCAGGATGCCATTGAATTTATGACCAGCGAAGCGATTGACGCAGTGCTTGAGTTGGAACACATGGGTCTGCCATTTGACCGCACACCGGAGGGGAAGATTTCCCAGCGTCCGTTTGGCGGGCATACCAATAATGAGACCGGCAAACCCGTGCGCCGTGCGGCTCATGCCGCCGACCGCACCGGTCACATGATCCTTCAGACCCTGTACCAGCAGTGTTTGAAGAATGAGGTCAATTTCTTCGATGAATTCCAGGTTCTGGATTTCATCATGGTCAATGGCAAGGCGGCGGGTGTGGTGGCTGTGGAGCTTGCCACCGGCGAGTTGCATACCTTCCATGCCAAGGCGATCATCTTCGCCACCGGCGGGCACGGACGCATTTTTGAAGTGACCTCGAATGCGTATGCCTATACCGGCGATGGCGCGGCGATCCTGCTCCGCCATGGCGTTCCGCTTCAGGATATGGAGTTCTTCCAATTTCACCCCACCGGCATTTATAAGCTGGGCATTCTCATTACCGAAGGCGTGCGCGGTGAAGGCGGCATTTTGATCAACGGCAAGGGCGAACGTTTCATGCCGAAATATGCGCCTACCGTAAAAGACCTCGCTTCACGCGATGTAGTTTCCCGCGCGATCTACACCGAAATTAAAGCAGGCAACGGCGTGGACGGCAAGAACTACGTCTACCTGGATGTGCGCCCCGAAAGTGTAAATAAATTTGCCGCCCTGGATGGACGCACCAACCCGGATGGCTCTCCCTACAATATCACCGGTGAGCAGGTGCTTGCCAAACTGCCCGATATCATCGACTTCTGCCGTGTGTACCTCGGTGTGGACCCGATCACTCAAATGATGCCCATTCAACCGACGGCTCATTACACGATGGGCGGTATTCCCACCAACAAGTACGGTGAGGTGGTGGTGGATGACAAAGGCACGACCGTTCCTGGCTTGTATGCGGCAGGCGAATGCGCTTGTGTATCTGTCCACGGCGCGAACCGTTTGGGAACCAACTCGCTTCTGGATCTGGTCGTCTTTGGGAAACATGCGGGGCTGCGTGCGGCAGAGTATGCGAAGCAGGCTGAATTTGAGAAAATGCCCGAGGATGCTGAATCCGCTTCCATGTCCAATTTTGAGGCGCTGCACAACGGTTCGGGCAGGGAGAACGCGTTCGATATATCCAACGAATTGAAGCAGGTCATGTTCGAGGATGTGGGCATCTATCGCAATGAAAAAGATATGGCTGCCGCGCTCGAAAAAGTGCGCGAACTTCAAAAGCGTTTCAAGGATGTAAAGGTTACCGATACCGGCAAGGTGTTCAATACCGAGCTTTTGAACGCGTGGGAACTTGGCAATCTTTTAGAGGTTGCTGAGGTGGTGGCGGTAAGCGCCCTCAACCGCAAGGAAAGCCGCGGCGGACATTCGCGCGAAGATTACCCCGAACGCGATGATAAAGAATGGTTGAAGCACACCCTCGTGACCAAACAGAACGGTGAACTTAAGATCCATTACAAGCCGGTTGTCATTACCAAATACCAACCGAAGGCAAGAGTTTATTAGAGGTCAGTATGGAAATTACAGTTAAGATTTTTCGTTACAACCCGGAAAAAGATCAGCGTGGTAATTATGTGACCTATAAAGTGGAGGCACACGAGAATGATCGTGTGCTCGATGTGCTGGAATACATCAAAGGCAAGGTGGACGGCACATTATCCTTCCGCCGTTCATGCGCTCATGGGGTTTGCGGTTCAGATGCCATGCGTATTAACGGACGCAATATGCTGGCGTGCAAAACCCTTGTGCGTGATACCGGCGCAAATATCACCGTGGAGCCGATCCTTGGGCTGCCGATCAAAAAAGACCTGATCTCAGACATGGAACCCTTCTTTGATAACTACAAGAAGATGCTGCCGTACTTTATCAACGAAGACCCCATCCCTGAGAACGGGCGGGAACGTTTGCAAAGCCAGGAAGAACGCGCCCGTTTCGATGAAACTACCAAATGCATCCTGTGTGCGTGCTGTACCACCTCCTGCCCTTCGTATTGGGCAAACGGCGAATACTATGGTCCCGCCGCCATCGTAAGCGCACACCGCTTCATTTTCGATAGCCGTGACCAGGCTGCTGACGAGCGCTTGAACATCCTCGCCGAGACGGATGGCATCGCCCGCTGTCACACCGCGTACAACTGCACCGAGGCATGTCCGCGTGAGATCAAGGTGACAAAAGCCATCGGCGAAGTAAAGATGGCGATGATCACCGGCAAGCTGGATTAAGATAGTTAATAGTGAATAGGCAAGCCGCATCTGTGAGGATGCGGCTTGTTTTTATTTCCATTACAATCGCGGCGAAAGGAATATGTTTAATGAGAATATTGGTCGATATGGACGATGTGCTGGCAGATTTTGATGCGGAATTTTTGAAGCGCTGGCAGGAGCGGCACCCTGAGAAAATGTATGTTCCGCTTGAAGATCGTAAAATTTTTTATGTAAAAGAGTCTTACCCAAAAGAGTTGCAGAATCTGGTGGAAGATATTTATCTGGAACCCGGCTTTTTTCGCAATATCATGCCTATGCCGGGAGGAATTGATGCCGTAAAGACCATGGCGCAATTGGGTTTGGAGATCTTCTTTTGCACAAGTCCGCTCACGGCATACAAGAATTGTGTCTTGGAAAAATACGAATGGGTAGACCAGCATTTCGGTCCTGAGTGGACAAACCGAATCGTCCTCACCAAAGATAAGACTCTGGTGAAAGGCGATATTTTGATCGATGACAAGCCGGTCATCACAGGTGCAGAGCCTACGCCGATGTGGGAACATATTTTGTATGACCGTCCGTATAATCGGGACATTAACCGAAAAAGACTAACCTGGCAAAACTGGAAACAAGTTTTAGATCTATAGGAGACACTATGAATGTATTAAGACTGGCTGCTTTTTCCAAGAACGGACAAGGCGGCAACCCCGCCGGAGTTGCTTTCTACGACTCCATGCCCTCTCCCGAAGAGATGATGGCGATTGCAAAGGAAGTGGGCTATTCAGAGACGGCGTTCCTGGTGAAACAAGAGGACGGCTGGAGAGTCCGCTATTTTGCGCCGGAGTTGGAAGTGCCTTTTTGCGGTCATGCCACCATTGCACTAGGAGCGGCTTTGGGAGAACGCTTCGGTGAAGGGACGTATAAACTGATTCTCAACGACAGCACCATCACTGTCCGCGCCTCAAAAACGGACTTTGGAATGGCTGCCACACTTCAATCCCCGGAGACATGGTCAAAAGAAGCGCCGACCGATTTTGTCGCCCAAGTCCTCGCTGGCTTTCACATAGACCGTGCCCAACTTGACCCGAACTTCCCCATTTGCATTGCTGGTGCAGGCGCAAAGCATTTAATTCTCTTCGTTAAAGATCGCGCAACACTTGCGAACATGAAATATGACTTCGATACAGTCCGCGCCTTGATGATGGACGAAGGACTCATTACCATCAGTTTGTTGTGGCAGGAATCGGATTCGGTCATTCATTCCCGCAACCCCTTCGCGGCGGGCGGAGTCTACGAAGACCCAGCCACTGGGGCAGCCGCGGCGGCGTTGGCAGGTTATCTGCGTGACATCGGTTGGAAAGGCTCAAAGACCTTCACCATCTTACAAGGTGAAGATATGGGTGTGCCTTCGCGCTTGAATGTCTCTTTCACGCCAAAAGCAAGTGAAAGCATTTCGGTCAGCGGTGAAGTGCGGCATATTGAGTAATTGATGTTACGCAGTAGGGGCGACCCTTGCTTCAAAAGAGTATGGCATGTAAAACCTCGACGGGTCGCCCCTACGTACAATCATTCCTCTTTTTAGCAATTGACCGCCGACGGTTTCGAGTACGCCTGTTATAGTAAGATACTTGTATTCCTAATGACCGTCATACAGTTGAAACTCCCAAAACCTTCATCGAAGCGCATTGCCTTACACCTCACCGCACCCGCCGAGCGTGCTCTCAAGCAGGGACACCCCTGGGTCTTCGATCAATCCATCACCGAGCAAAGCCGCGAAGGCAACCCCGGCGACCTTGCCGTGATCTTCGATGACAAGCGCCGCTTTCTCGCTGTCGGTTTGTATGACCCCACCTCCACAATCCGTGTGCGCATTTTGCAAAAAATAAAACCAGCGACCATTGATGTGAACTGGTTCACTGAAAAAATAAAAACTGCCGCCGACATCCGTGCGCCGCTTAATCAACACGAAACCAATGGCTACCGCCTCATCCACGGCGAGAACGACGGATTGCCCGGCATGGTCATAGATCGTTACGCCGAAACCCTCGTGCTGAAACTTTACACCCCGGCATGGATTCCGCACCTCAACGATATTTTTTCAGCGCTCGCAAAAAAACAACCCTTCACGCATTTGATATTAAGACTCAGCCGCTCACTTACCAAACAGACCAAACACCTGCACGGTCTCACCGATGGAATGACGCTCACGCCTCAGACTCCCGAAGGCTTGATTCTGTTCAAAGAGAATGGCATCACCTTTGAGTGTGATCCAATCAACGGGCAAAAGACCGGCTTCTTCCTCGATCAGCGTGAGAACCGCGTCAGGGTGCGGAATGTATCTAAAAACAAGTCGGTCTTGAACGTCTTTTCTTATACCGGCGGCTTTTCACTATACGCAGCTGACGGCGGCGCGACCGAAGTCACCAGCGTAGACTTCAGCACACCCGCCACGCAAGCCACCCTGCGAAACATTCAACACAACCAGCACCGAGCCAACATCCGCAGCGCAACATTTGAAACGCTCGACCAGGATGCCTTTGAAGCTCTCGCTCAAATGAAATCTGTGGGGAAAAAATTTGATATCGTCATCCTCGACCCGCCCATGTTCGCGCAGAATCAATCACAGATCGAAACCGCGCTCAACGCCTATCGTCGCCTCACGCTTTTGGGGCTGGGTGTACTCAAACGCGGCGGCATTCTCGTGCAAGCCTCCTGCTCCAGCCGCGTCAGCGCCGACGATTTTTTCAACACCATTCACAAAGCCGCGCAAGAAGCGGGACGTCCGCTGAAAGAGATCGAACGGACCGGTCACGCGTTGGATCATCCCACCTCATACAAAGAAGGCGCATACCTCAAATGTCTATTTGCAGTAGCGCCATAATTGCGAAGGATTTGAATTTAATGAGCGGGGGAACTTGAAAAGACGTTGATGAGCACAATGCCTGCCAGGATGAGTACAATGCCGGTGACCTTCACCCAGTCCAGTGTTTCGCGCCAGAGGATGATCCCTGCAATGACGGTGAGGATCAACCCGACACCTGACCAGATGGCGTACGCAACGCCAATAGGCATGGTTTTCAATGCGATGGAAAGCAGGTAGAAAGAAAACCCATACCCCACAATCACAATGACGCTTGGGACGGGCTTGCTAAAGCCTTCTGAAAATTTCAATGCAGAAGTGGCGATGACTTCGCTAAGGATCGCAAAGAAAAGGACAATGAAGGTTTTCATTTAACGGTTATCGCCATCTCCTTGGATTTTGCCGCGCGCCTGACGGTCTAAAAGTTTGGCGAGATTGGCTTCGGCAATTTCATCGAGCGGAAGATCAAGTTCGGTGGCAACCTGGGCAATGTACCAAAGCACGTCGCCCAGTTCGGCTTTGAGCGCTTCTCGCTCGGCTTCGCCGATGTTGCCTTGTTTATCTCGAAATATCTTTTTGATCTTGCCTGCCACTTCGCCCGCTTCGTTCACCAAGCCGAGTGCCGGGTAGATAACGGGGTGTCCAATGGCGGGGTATTGCGCCGTGGCGCGTGATCTTTTTTGGTAGTCGTTGAAGTTCATAAGTTTCTCTTTTCAGTAGGGCGGGTTTTTAACCCGCCGAACATTTTACGCGTTAAACGCTCCCGCCAGATTCTTCCACCACGCATCCTTCTCGCCGGGGACAAACGGCGTGTAGAGTGTGAGGCGGTCGGCAATGCCGTTATAGCGTTTCTTGAGGTCACTTGCAAGATTTTCCTGCGTGGTCATCAGGCAAAACTCGCCCAACATCTCATCTGTGATGAGCATGGGCATTTCATGCCACTCACCCTTGGAGGCAAAGCCGGAGAGTTTTTCGGCTGTTTCGCCCCAGCCATGTAAATCCATTACGGCTCTATACGATGGCGTAGATGCGTAGAACGCGACCTGCATCCGTGCAAAGCCTTCTTCTTCCGGCGTGGTGGCAATGAAAGGCGTCATCGAAACAGTGATGTCGCTGCGTTTACGTCCGCTTTTTTGCAGCCCCTCTTCAATGGCGGGCAAGATGACTTCGTTCATATACCTTGGACTATTGAACGGATGCGCATGGAAGCCTTCGCACATTTCGCCTGCAAGCCTTGCCAAACCGGTGTTGACTCCTGCAATATAAATGGGAATATTCGGGTTCTCGATCTTGCCCGGGTTAAAGAACGGCGACATGAGCGTGATCTTGTAATACTCGCCGCGAAAATTTAACTTCGTACCATTTTGCCAACTATCCCACAAGGCGCGGATGACCTGAATCTGCTCGCGCAGTTTGCCCGTCACCGACTCGGGCCAAGCCATGCCGAAGCGCCGCTCAATATGCGCTTTGACCTGTGTGCCCAAACCCAAGATGAATCGTCCGTTCGACTGAGCCGCCAGATCCCATGCCGTGTAGGCAAGGTTGGCGGGTGAGCGCGCAAACGATACGGCAATGGCTGTGCCCATTTCCATTTTGGATGAATGTTCCGCGATCAGCGTCAGCGGCAGGAAGGGGTCATGCTGTGTCTCTTGAGTCCACAATGCGGCAAAGCCAGTCGCTTCGGCAGCTTTTGCAATGGCGGGAATCTCTTTTAGTTGAACGGGGGGGAGGGCGGCATCTAGTTTCAAATCTCAAATCTCCAATCTCTATTTTTCCATCAAATATGCCATGATCCAATTTGTGGTGGCGTTCAATCCGTCCATGTGGGCGCGTTCGTAGTTGTGCGAAGCGTCAATGCCGGGACCGATCAGCGCCACTTCTACGTCGCCGCCTGCGCGCCAAAAGGCTTCGCCGTCTGAGCCGTAGAACGGGTAGACATCTGTTTTGTAGGGGATGTTATGCTCATCCGCAATGAGGCGCAGTTTTTTGTTCAAGCCTTCGGAGTACACCCCGCCGCTATCTTTGATGCAAAGCGTGGCGTGAAATTCATCCGACTCTTGACCAGGACCCACCACCGCCATATCCACTGTGACCAGTTCGGCAACATCTTCAGGGATGCCCGCCGATGCGCCGTGACCGACTTCTTCATAATTTGAAATGTGGAAGTACACGGTTCGTGCCGGACTTTGACCTGATTCCACCATCGACTTGATCGCCGCTGCGAGGTTTGCCACGCACGCCTTGTCGTCCAGAAAGCGCGAGCGGATGAAGCCATCCGTCACTTCGGTGCGGGTATCGAACGCTACACAATCACCAATGTTAATGCCGAGGGCGCGGGTTTCGGCTTCGGATGTGGTGCGCGCATCGAGCCGCACTTCGAGATGTTTGTCATCACGCGGCAGGTCGGGTCCGCTGTGGATGTGACCCGATGCCACGTCAATGAGAACCGAGCCGCGAATTTTTTCGCCTTTGGCGGTGAAGACCCATACACCTTCGGTTTCTACCGTGGGCCACTGAATGCCGCCAACGCGGCTGAGACGCAAACGACCATTGCCTTTGATTTCTTTGACCACTGCGCCAAGCGTATCAACATGGGCGGTCAACGCAACCGGAGGCAAATCACTTTCTACTTTCCACTTTGCAACGAGCGCCCCTTTACGAGTGCGACTTAACTCAAGCTGCTTGTATTTGGAAAGTTCTTTTTCGACAAAATCAATTGCCGGGCTGGCAAAACCAGTAGGCGAGGCGATGTTGAGCAGGTTTACGAGAAAGTTTTTGAAATAGGTTTCGTCAATTTTTGGGAGGGACATTATCTTGCTCCGTTTTTGTGTAAAGAAATTAATACCAAAGCAACAAATAGGACATTGATTATTATATAGATGATTGCAAGGTTGCTTAGCCTTGGTTTTTGAACTTTGAAGATAACATTAAGTTTTTGAGAAACAAGCTTTTGGAATTGTATCCAATCCTCCTCGTTTTTAAACATCGACCTTGAAAAAATTTGTCCTTGGTTGTTATGTATCAACACAATGACTTGTTTATATGCGCCATAGCCTGAAAATGCTGCCCACAAAATTTTTGTTTCGCTGTTGGAGGATCGTATATCCAAAAATTCTTCCGTGATGGTTCCTTCAAATTTTGTTGTATTTTTGTTTATTTCTTCCCATGCCTTATCTATGGCTGTACGGGTTTTGACCCCATAAACAAGGATGACTAACCCAAATGCGATAATAAATGTTCCAGAATTAAGATCTAATTCCACAAACATGGTTCTGAAACCCCAGAGCATCATTCCAATGCCAATCACAACTAGGACGATCCAAATATCAATATTTAATCCTGGCTTTTTTGTGATGGAAGAATTTAAGAGTTTTACAGAAGATTTGTAGTCTTCTTTGGAGAACGTGCCATCAAATTGAATGTCCATTTGCTTACTCTCTATAGCATTAGCTATATTCCCTCAAATTCACTGATCTTCTTTTTCCAATCGTCCGGCACTGAAATGGTCTTCTGGGTCTTGTAATCAAACGTGACGAGAATCACCTCGCCGCTTGCCATCACTTGACCGGTGTCTGCGTTCATCACGCATTGCTCAACGGTCATGGATTTGTTGCCGATCTTGGTGACTCTTGCGCCGGTCTTGATATTATCGCCGTAGTGTGTGGGCGCTTTGTATCTGATATGGATATCCGCAACGATGACACCGATCTCCATAAACGATTGATCTTTGCTGAATAGACCGATCTTCATAAAGTGATACACACGAGCCTGCTCAAAATAGGTCAGGTATTTTGCGTTATTGACATGTCCCTGCGGGTCCAAATCTCCGTAACGGACTTCGGTTGGGTGAAAGAAGTTGTAATCTGTCATGGCGGGATTATAGTTTGGTAGTTCACAGTTGGGTAGTTTTAATAAAAGAAACGGGGCGTGTCGATAACACATTGTTAAACTCAAGGCGTATAATCATTTCCATGCTTCCAGACCTGCAAATGAAAGACCTGTTACGGCTGCGCAAGCCGCATCCATGCGGCTCTTACGACTGGACGGTGGTTCGTCTGGGCGCAGATATTGGTTTGGAATGCAAAGGCTGCCAACACCGTGTCATGTTAACCCGACGTGAACTGGCAAAACGTATGAAATTGAACGTGTCGCAACAGGCACGGGAAAAGAATCAAGAATCAAACATAGACCCTAAAAGTCTTTAAGACCTTTAGGGTTTTCTATTAGGAGAAAGAATGGAAATAGAACAGACTGATCTTCCAATTGGCTCGCTTCGTATTGGCTTGTTTACAGATACCTACGCCCCGCAGGTGAATGGGGTATCCGTCTCATTGCAGATGATCTCAAAAGGGCTGGAGGAACGCGGTCACCAGGTGACCATTTTTGCCCCAAAATTCCCCGGTTACAAAGATGACAAACGCAATGTGATGCGCCTGCCTTCGTTGAAGTATCTCAACAACCCGCCTATTTATGTGGCAGTGTTGGGAACACCGCGCTCTACATGGAAATTGACCCGCGAACACTTTGATGTATTGCACGCGCATAGTCCTGCAAGTATGGGGCTGCTAGCCTATCTCACCGCATCCACCAAACGCCTGCCATTGATCTACACCTATCACACCTCCATCACCGATTACACCCACTACATCAAATTCATCGGCGGTACAGGGCTTATCAAACGCGCGGCGGCATGGTTTAGCAAAGCCTCCACCGATCTGGGTGATCAGATCATCGTCCCTTCGCCAAAGTTCTATCGCTTGTTATTGCAGCAAAAGGTGAAACAGCCCATCACCATCATCCCCAACGGCATTGACCTGAGCATGTTCGAAACCGTGAAGAATCCCGGCGTACTGCGTAAGCAATTAGGCATCGCAGAAGATGCCCCCATTATGCTCACCGTTGGGCGCATGGACCCGGAGAAGCGCCTCGATTTTATTGTGGATGCCTTCAATCTTTTGATCGACCGTGTGCCAAACGCTCATTTGGTTTTCGCCGGGGATGGGGGCGCCCGGAAAGGCGTGGAGGAAAAAGCCAATGCCAGCAAAGGCAAAGATCACATCCACTTTTTGGGCATGGTCAATCGCGCCGACCTGCCCGATATCTTCCACGATGCCGATGTATTCCTCTCTGCTTCCACCACCGAGGTTCACCCCATCTCTGTCATCGAAGCCATTGCTTCGGGCTTGCCTTTCGTTGCCGTAAAAGATGAAGCCTTTGAAGGCATGTTGGAAAATGGCATGAACGGCTACGAAACGCCGTTGGATGTGAATCAATATGCCGATATTCTCGCGGACTTGCTGCCAGATCGTGAACGCCTCAAGCAATTTGGCGAACACTCGCTTACCCTGAGCCGAAAATACTCCATCGAAACACAGGTGCGTTCGCTTGAAAAACTGTACACCGAAGCGATCTTGCAAAACTGGCGCGGCACACTCTTTCAGCGAATGCTGCCCAAACAATTGCAGCATATCCCAAAACGGATCACGCAAGAGATTACAGGCATACCGCAAAGAATATCCGACGAGATCACCAAGCGGATGCCCGGGCAGAAAAAATAATCACGCAGAAATTATGCAATACGGAAGTGCGTATTGCATAATTTTTTTAATATCACGTACGCACCTTACTCAAAATTCACCCTGATGAACGGAGGTTAAAAAAGATTGGCACCCTTCATCGAGGACGGCGAAAAAGTGCAATTTGTGACCGCGCTGGGTATAATTTCAACCCGATGCCTATTCTTGACGCACACATGATCGAATTTTTCAGCCGCAGCCCCGAGCAAACCCGCCGCATTGGGCTGCGCCTTGGCGGTTTATTGAAGCCGGGCGATGTGCTTTGTTTGCAGGGCGATCTCGGCGCAGGCAAGACCACATTTACACAAGGGCTTGCCCAGGGATGGGGTTCTCTCGATACGGTTTCCAGCCCCACCTTTATCCTCGTTAATGTATATCGCCGCGCCGATGGCGCTCAACTTTTTCATATGGATGCCTACCGCCTTGAAACCATTCCCGAAGCCGAAGAACTCGACCTCGACTCGATGGTCGCAGAGGGCGCACTCATCATCGAATGGCCCGAACGGCTCGGCGATCTTATTCCCGTTGAACATTTGCAAATTCAGCTCAACCATATTTCTGAAGAACATCGTCAGATGAACTTCCACGCACACGGAAAACGCTATGATGAACTTTTGGAATCCATTCGTCACGCCATGGTGGGAGGATAACCATGCTTTTATCTATTGATACTTCCACAGCCCAGGTTGGGTTGGCTTTGTATGATGGGGATCAAGTGCTCGGCGAGATGATGTGGACGACCAAACAGCATCACACCACTGAACTTTCTCCGGCTCTTTCTGGACTTTTGAAACGGTGCGGCGTGACCATGAGCATGGTCCAAGCCTTGGGCGTTGCCATTGGACCGGGCTCTTTTACAAGTTTGCGCGTTGGATTATCTCTCGCAAAAGGAATTGCGCTGGCGCGCAACCTGCCGGTGATGGGCATCTCCACGCTGGATGTGATCGCGGCGGCGCAGCCCCTGGCAGAGATTCCGCTGGTGGCTGTGTTGCAAGCCGGGCGGAAGCGGATCGCTTTCAGTGTGTATCAAAATATTGAGAAACAGTGGCAGGCTGAAAGCCCGGTGAGAAGCGGGACGTTGGATGAATTGCTGGCGGAGATCGAGAGTCCCACCGCCATTGCAGGGGAGCTTCCATCGGATGAACGGGGGAAAATCTCAAAGGTAAAACATTTGCAATTGGCTTCGCCTTCTTTATGTGTACGCAGACCTTCGGTTCTGGCAGAGTTGGCATGGGCGCGCTGGCAGGATAGTGATGCCGATGATGCGGCTTCGCTTGCGCCGATCTATTTGCATGTGGCAGGTACGCCGATTCAGTAAGAGCTATTTATGTCAGAATTTTTAATACGCAAAATGACCGAAGATGATCTTGAGCAGGTGATCGCCATTGATCAGGTATCTTTTTCGCTGCCGTGGCCCGCGCGTTCGTTTCATTACGAAATTACAAGCAATGAAGTTTCACGCTCTTGGGTGCTGGAATGTGAAGGGCGCATTGCGGCGATGATGGTGGGTTGGTTGATGGTGGATGAATTGCATGTTGCGACAATTGCCACGCATCCCGATTTTCGCAGGCGGGGGTTGGGTAAAAAGATTTTGGTTCATGCCTTGCTTGCCGCACAAGAAGAAGGCGTGATCCGCGCTTTTTTGGAAGTGCGTGAAAAGAATGAGGCTGCGCAGAATCTATATCGTAACCTTGGCTTTGTGGAAGACGGCAGAAGAAAAGAGTATTACAAAGATACGATGGAAGATGCCATTTTGATGTCGTTGAATGAAATGAACGATCTGCAAGGAGTATAAATGTCTGCCGCTGAAACGCTTGAACAAATTGCCCGTGAAGTTTCTGCCTGTACGAAGTGCAGTTTGCACGAGTCTCGTAAAAAGGCGGTGACGGGGGAAGGACCGGCGGATGCTGAGGTGATGTTCATTGGGGAGGGTCCGGGTTTTCATGAGAATGAGCAGGGACGTCCGTTCGTGGGGGCATCGGGTAAGTTCTTAGATCAATTGTTGGAACAGGCTGGGCTGCTGCGCGGCGAGGTTTTCATTGCCAATGTGGTTAAGTGCCGTCCGCCGGGCAACCGCGACCCACAGCCCGATGAGCTTGAAATGTGTAATCAATATCTTGAGGCGCAGATCAGCGCCATTAACCCCAGTGTGATCATTACCCTGGGGCGCATCTCGATGAGCAGGTATTTTGCGGGGGCAAAGATCACTTCGATCCATGGGCAGATGCAAAATATTGGTGGAAGGTTTATCATTCCCATGTATCACCCGGCGGCGGCTTTGCACCAGCCTGCCCTGCGCCCGTCCATGCTGGCAGATTTTGCCAAACTGCCAGATCAACTAAATGAGGCGCGCGCGGCTTTGGGACGCAAACCCGTGGAGAGAAAAACTATCGCGGTAGTACAAGACGACAAGCCGCAACAATTAAGTTTATTTTGACGAAATATTGAAGGAAAATATGTCTATTAAAGAAGAACTAACTAAAAAATTGAAAGACAAGAATGTTAAGGTTGCCATTCTTGGGTTGGGGTATGTGGGGCTGCCTTTGGCGGTTGTTTTTGGTGAGGCGGGGTTCAAGGTCACTGGGGTAGACCCGGATAAACGTAAGGTGGATGCGCTGAAAGAGGGCAGGTCATATATCCCAGATGTGCCGACTGAAGCCGTTGCGAAATTAGTCAAATCTGGAAATTTAACCGCCACTGCTGATTTTTCTGTTTTACAGGATATGGATGCGGTCAGCATTTGTGTGCCGACTCCGCTGCGCCAAACCGGCGACCCGGATATGTCGTTCATTATTTCTGCGATGGAAGAATTGTCGAAGTACATGCATAAAGGCATGGTGGTGGTGCTGCAATCCACTACTTACCCCGGCACCACCCGTGAACTGCTGCTGCCAAAACTTGGCACAGAACACGATCTGGTTGTGGGCGAAGATTGGTTCCTTGCCTTTTCACCCGAACGAGTGGACCCCGGGCGTGAGGATTTCACCACGAAAAATACTCCCAAAGTGATGGGCGGAATCACCGAAGCCTGCGGCGAGGTTGCCACGGCATGGTATGAAGGCGCGATTGATATTGTGCATAAGGTCAGTTCTGCCGAGGCGGCAGAGATGGCAAAATTGCTGGAGAACACTTTCCGCATGATCAATATTGGCATGGTCAATGAGTTGGCGATCATGTGCGAACGCCTCGGCGTGGATGTGTGGGAGGTGATCGATGCGGCGGCGACCAAACCATTCGGGTTTATGAAATTCACACCGGGTCCAGGCTTGGGCGGTCACTGTATTCCGATTGACCCGCTCTATCTTTCATGGAAGATGAAGTCGTTGAACTACAACGCGCGTTTTATCGAACTGGCTTCTGAAGTCAACACCAATATGCCGCGTTATGTAGTCAGCCGGTTGATGGAGTCGATGAACGATCTGGGTAAGACCATCAAAGGCTCAAATATCCTTGTGTTGGGTGTGGCATACAAGCCCGATATTGACGATGTGCGCGAGTCGCCGTCTTTGGATGTGATCGGCTTGCTTCAAAATAAAGGCGCGTCTGTCAAATATCATGACCCGTACATTCCACATATTCACCATGAGACCGAAGGCTGGCAGATGGATAGTGTTACAGACCTGATGGCTGAAGTAAAAACTTCTGATGCGGTTGTGATCGTCACAAATCATAAAATGTACAACTATCCTGAGATCATTGGTGTGGCAAAATTTGTGTTTGATACGCGCAACGCAACGGGTAAGCTTGGCAGGTTTGAAAACGTTGAACGCCTGTGATCATTACGTAGTGCGTAATGTTTAACTGATAAAGGAGAAACTATGGCAAATTATCTGGTGACAGGCGCGGCAGGTTTTATCGGTGCGCGGACTTCAGAACTGTTGATGGAGCAGGGGCATACGGTGGTGGGCATTGATAATATCAATGATGCCTATGACCCGCGTATGAAGGAATACCGCCTCAAAAAGCTGATGGCGAAGCCGGGATTTAAATTTCACAAGCGCGATATTTCTGAAAAATCCGTTGTTGAAGTATTCAAAGGCGAAAAAATTGACGGTGTGATCAACCTTGCGGCGCGGGCGGGTGTGCGTTTTAGTGTGGAAAACCCGTGGGTGTTTCTTGAATCAAATGTGATGGGCACACTGAATATGCTGGAGGTTTGCAAAGAATATGGGTGCAAGAAATTCATTCTCGCTTCCACATCCAGCATCTATGGTGAGAATCCGCCTTACCCCACGCCGGAGACCGCATCCAGCAGTGAGCCGATGCAGCCATATGCCGCCAGTAAAAAAGGCGCCGAGGCATTGGCACATTCGTATCATCATCTCTATGATATTGATGTGACCATTCTGCGCTTCTTCACGGTGTATGGTCCCGCCGGTCGCCCCGACCTTGCCATGCTGCGTTTTGTGCAATGGATATTGGAAGGCAAACCGGTTCGCATTAATGGAGATGGGAATCAATCTCGCGGTTTTACCTACATTGACGACATTGCCCGTGGAACCATTGCCGCGCTCAAACCGGTTGGATATGAGATCATCAACCTCGGCGGGCATGAGGTCATCAGTATTAATGAGCTCGTGTCACTAACCGAAGAATTGACCGGCAAAAAAGCTGTTGTGGAATATGGTCCGCCCAATTTGGCAGATATGCTTACCAACCAGGCAGATGTGAGTAAGGCGCGCCAAATGCTGGGCTGGGAACCGCAGTTCAATTTACGCCAGGGCATGAAGAACCTGATCGATTGGTACATGGCAGAACGCGATTGGGCAAAGGATATTCTTACGCCGTAACATCTCCAATTACCAATCTCTAATTACCAGTTACCCTTTACGCCCTTATAATCGTGCATGGTAACTGGTAAATTTTTTATGTCCCTTCTTTCCAAATTCAAAAACGACCCGCTCTTTGCCAAAGTCATGCGCTCCAGCGGATCGTTATTCAGCAACAACACCCTCGCACTGGGACTCAGTATGGTGCAGGGCATTATGGCAACCCGCCTGCTCGGTCCGGCTGGGTTCGGTCTCATTGGCGTGGTGATGGCGTTCGCCTCCACCGTGAACAGCGTCTTCTCGTTTCGTATGAGCGAGGTGGTGGTGCGCTATGGCGGCGAATACCTCAACAAGCAGGATAAAGAGCAAGCCTCTGCCTTGCTCAAAGCTGCGGGGCTGACCGAAGCCTTGGTTTCGCTGTTGGCGTTTATGGTGGTGTTTGCCACCGCCCAACTGGCAGAAACCTACCTCGCCAAAACTCCCGATATCGCATGGATGTTCACGTTCTTTGCCATAAACCTGCTGGCGAATTTCAATACCGAAACCTCCACAGGGATTTTGCAGATCACTGAAAGAATCAAATTGCAGGGCACGGTCAATTTGATTCAAGCTGTCGTCACTACGCTCATCATTGCGGGTGCATTCTTCTTTAATGGCAGTATTACGCTTGTGCTTGTCGCGTATCTCGTTGGCAAAGCCATTTTAGGGTTGGGGCTTTTCACCCTGGCGCAAATTCAACTAAAAGAAAAACTCGGCAGCGGATGGTTTCACACACCCATTAATAAACTCACGGCACGAAAAGAAATTTTCCGTTTTGCGTTCAGTTCCAATATCAGTGCGACCATCATCAAACTCTTCCGCGAAAGCGAACTCATCTGGATCGGTCTGTTTCTCGATACCACCGCGGTTGGCTATTATCGCGTCGCATACACCATCACGCACTTCCTTGCCATCCCCGCTGACCCGCTCATCGCTACAACTTTCCCTGAGATCAATAAACTTGCCGTTGAAAAAGCCTGGGGCAAACTCAAAAGTTTTCTCAAGAAGATCACGGCATTCTCGTTTGCTTACAATATCGCCATCGGTGTGGGATTGATTCTCTTCGGTCATTGGGTCATTCGCATTTATTCTGGCGAAGAATATCTCGCTGCCTATCCCGCCCTCGTTGCTTTGACAATCGGCTTGGTCTTCAACTATATCCTCTTTTGGAATCGTCCGCTCTTGCTTGCGCTCGGCTTGCCGGAATTCCCCGTCTATGTCACGCTGGCGGCGGGTGTCATCAAACTCGCGCTTTCGTTTTGGCTTGTGCCGGTTTATGGCGTGGCGGCAGCGGGCGGGCTGCTTTCGTTCTATTACATTGCTTCGGTGGGGATGATGGTAGGCAGAGGGATATTGGAGATTAAGAGATTGGAGATTGCGAAATGAAAATTGCACTCATCACAAATTCAAGAATTCCATCGCTTACGGCAAACTCCATTCAAGCCATGAAGGTTGCACAGGCGCTCATGCAATTGGGACATGACATCAAGATGTTCGCCCCCAAAGAAACGGAAGCCGTGAATCACGAATCACTCCTCACGCATTACGGACTCCGCCTCGCACCCGAACTTGACCTGCTCCCGTCCATCAGCAGACTCAAACGCCTCGACTTTATCGTCCATGCCCAGCGGGCCGCCAAGAAATTCGGCGCAGACTTGATCTACACCTGGCTGCCCCAGTCTGCGGCGCTGGGCGCGTGGATGGGCTACCCCGTTGTGCTCGAAATGCACGCGGATAATTCGGGGCGACTTGGCGTGTGGTGGATGCAACAATTCTGGAAGCAGAACACGCCCAAAGTGATGACGGTCACCACGTCAGCGTTGAGAAAGGCTTTGGAGCGCTCGACCAACTTCCAGTTCCCGAATGAAGCGCTGCTGCTCGCGCCGAACGGCGTCGAGTTGGAAAAGTATGCGGGGTTGCCAAGTCCAACCGAAGCGCGTCGTCAATTAAATTTGAAAGAAGGGTTGACGGTTGGTTTCACGGGTCATATTTACCCGGGGCGCGGCGCGGACTTGCTCTTTGAACTTGCAAAGCAAATACCCACTGTCAATTTTTTGTGGGTGGGTGGCACGCCGGAATTGGTGGATTTTTGGAAAAATAAATTAACCGAAGCGAAGATGACCAATGTGACGATGACCGGCTTCGTGAAGCATGAAGTGATCCCGCTATATCAGGCGGCGGCGGATGTGCTGCTGATGCCGTACTCGCGTTCGATCGAGGCGTCGAGCGGACAGGACATTGCCGAGGTGATCAACCCGATGAAGATGTTCGAGTACATGGCGGCGGGGCGCGGAATCGTTTCGGCGGACTTGCCTTCGATCCGCGAAGTGTTGAATGAGGGCAATGCGGTGCTGGTGGAGCCGGGGAAGATTGGAGATTGGAGATTGGAGATTGAAGCGTTGCTTGCCGATGAACCGCGAAGGTTGGCGTTGGGTAAACAAGCCCGCTTGGATGTGGAGCAGTTGACGTGGGTCAAGCGCGAAGAGCGGGTGATGAAGACGATTGGAAGTTAATAGGTGCGTACTGTTTTCAAAGACGCAGATTGTGTGATGTAAGTTTAGCCGCTGTTTTTTTACATTATTGGCTGTCAAAAAAGGAGGATGCCATGACTGTAGATGAAAGAAATGTAGACCCAATACAAGAAATGCTCAAAGTCGTTGAAAACTTTTCTAAACTTAAAACATGGGGCTTTGTGGAAAGTTTTCGTTCGAAGAGCAAAGTGATCTATGATTCGGAATGGTGTCGGGTAAATCTTGTTTGGGGCGGCTGGGATCCGGTGGGTGGCAATTCCATCAGCATCTATTACGGCAGGCTTTATGCACCAAATGACACGGCTACAATGGTTTGGGACGGTGAAGATTGTAATGTGTGGCACGATTTGAATCTTGTATTATATTTTTTAGACGGTACTTTACCTGCTTCAGCGGTAAGCATGAAGGCATCGCATCACTTAATAGATAGGTATTTTGAAGAAGAATTTCTTAAAACTTATCATCGACGTCAACCAGAGTGGTTGATGAGAATGCACATGGATATATGGGATCATTATGGCGTGAGGCTTTTTGAACTGTTTGATTTGAGGCAGGCAGACGTATGGAGGCAATATCGAGTATTTTTAAAAGAATATTACGATATTAAGGGACGCAGGCAGTCGATAACCCCTTCATTGGATAAAGTTTGCTAGACCAGACACTCACAATCGTCATTTCCAGCTTCCCTTGCTGACTTGGGTCAAGCGCGAAGAGCGGGTGATAGGGCTGTTGAGTTCAAAATTAATTTGACAATATCTCATTTTGAGATATACTATTCCTGTGCATATCATTACTCGCAAAACCTTGATCCAATTTTGGGAGAAACATCCCGAAAGCCGAACCGCCCTAATGCGCTGGTTTAAGATTGTGCAGAAAACGGAATTTGGTAGTTTTGCAGAGTTGCGTGAGGTTTTTCCTTCTGCAGATAAAGTTGACCATTGGATCATTTTTAATATCGGCGGCAACAAGTACAGGTTGATTACATCCATTCACTTCAACCGTGGCAAGGTTTATATTCGGTATGTTCTTACCCACGCCGAGTATGACAAAGGAGATTGGAAACATGACACTCCTGACAAATGAACTTCAAACCCATTGGGCAAATATTGCGCCTCTGTTGTCCATTCGCAATGAGCGTGAATATAACGCGGCGGTAAAGCGACTGAACGCCTTATTGGATGAAATCAGAGATGATGAAAAACACCCGCTGTATGGGCTATTGGATACGCTCGGTTCGTTGATCGCTCTTTATGAAGAAGAGCATTACCCCATCCCCGAAGCGACAGGTGCGGAAGTATTGCGCTTCCTCATGGATGAACATGGATTGACGCAATCTGACTTGCCAGAAATCGGCTCGCAGGGCGTGGTCTCTGAGATATTGAACGGCAAGCGTGAGTTGAACGTGCGTCAAATCAGAGGGTTGGCAAAGCGTTTCAAGGTTTCGTCCGCTGTGTTTGTGTAAGTTACGCAATATCTCACCACCTAACAAACCTGCAAGCCCCGCGCCTTGGGTCTTCCTGTAAAATGGAAAAAACACCCAAGGAGGGGGCAAGGCAGATGAACCCCAAAACAAAACAAAACAAAACAAAACAAAACAGTACGAACTCTTTGAGCCTGTAAAGGTTTTTATAGCCTTGATGTTGGTAGCCATCGTGTGGTTATTGCCGGTAGCGCTTCCCCAAGCGGAAGATTCACCGGACAAGCAACCCAACGCGGACTCTCCTTTTATCGTCCCCAAAGCAGGCGCCGAATGGACTTGCTTTGACAACCCGAATTGTTGGGAGTGGGCATGTGCAGAAGTGATTCGCGGAGGATGTCTGCGATACGAGCAGAAATGTACTTGTACTCACGAGGGCGGCGGTGGCGGACCGAGTTACTCGCCGCCCACGATCACGCACACGCTCAACTGCTCTGTCCCCGGCTGGGGTGATTGGTGCATCGGCGCACTCAGCATTGAACTGAGCGCATCCGACCCGCAGAACGCAAGCCTCATCATCAGCGGGGATGTGAACGGCAATAATTTCACCTGCACAGAAAACCCCTGCACCATTGATCTGTCCGAAGGCGTGGGAAGCGTGAACTACAAAGTGGATGCCTCCACCGGACTCTCGGACAGCGATACGGCATCTTATTATGTGGATGTGACCACCCCGCAGATCGACGGAAACATCAGCGGCACGAGCGGGACTTCGGGCTGGTTCGTCTCCCAAACCTTGGTGAGCGCCTCAGCTTTTGATTCCAACTCTGGCGTGTACAGTTTGGAAGTGAATGTGAACAACGCAGGCTATACCCCCTACGCAGACACAACCTTCAGCGACGGAATTCACAGCATCCAATTCCGTGCCGTGGACAATGCGGGCAACCTGACCGAAACCGCTGTGCAAACCATCATGGTGGATACGATCACCCCCAGCCTGAGCCTGCAAGTGGACGGCACACGCGGTCAGAATGACTTTTACACCACGTCGGTCACAGTGACGCCCAATGCCAGTGATGCCACCTCAGGCATAAACAAGATCGAAGCGATGATAGACAATGGCGCATGGACGGTCATCAACAGTCCGCTGTTCTTCGCGGATGGGAATCACAGTTATCAAATCCGCGTGACGGATAACGCGGGCAACGTCACCGAAACGCCGGTGCAGACTCTCTACATTGATGCCAGCCCAGCCGTGATTGCCATGCTGGATGATTCGCTTACGCTGGGCGACGGGCTTTTTTACAGCATCGAAGATTCGCAAAGCGGGCTGACCGAATTGCGGGTGGTGATCAAGGATAATGAGGGCAAGTACCAGCGCGTGACCTGGGTGGAGAACCTGGACGGGAACAGCAAATACAAAGACAGCGTGCGTTGGGACGGCATCTTCGCCGATGGAACTTACCCCACCCCCGGCATCTACTACATCGCGCTCAAAGTGATCAACGGCGCGGGCGTGGAGACCATCGGCACGGCGACGATTGAAGTGCCGGTGGTGAAGACTGCCGAGCAGGAGAGCATCCCAGCACTGGTTGTGCCTGCGCTTGAGACTGTCGAAAATACAGCCATTGAATCAGCAGCACTGCAAAGCGAACCCGCGCCACAGGCATTTGGAAACAGTAACAATCCCTTCACTGGAAATAGCATCCAAACCTCGTTCTCTGCAAACAGCACAACCACCCCAACCCAATCAACCACTACATCGAATGTTCTCTGGGGTGGAGCAGCAGCCGCCCTGCTCGGCGCGACACTTGCGGAATGGCAAAAGAAACGCGAAGAAGAGGCAGCCCGTCTCGCCGCCATGCGAAACAGCGGAGGCAGCGGTGGAGAAGAAGATAACGATGCCGCTGATAAAAAACGCATGAAAGCATTGGCAAAGGCAAACCCAGCCTATGCGCGTTCACTTGCTCAACAGCAAAGCGTGAAGGCGGCGATAGCCAAGGTCACGGCGCAGGAGCTAAAGGGGACGAATATCAGCGTGGCGCAGGCACAAGCCAGACAACAAGCGCAATGGGACGCCAATGGTCAGGCGATCTATGCGGCGAATCAGCAGTTCAAGGAAACATTCGGCAAAGAGATGGACGCGGCGACTAAGGAGCAGGCGATTAAGAATGCGACTGTGAACGGGGTTTTCAATGCGGGGTTGTATTCTGTCAATTTGAATACGGCGCAAGCCAAGCAGGAAAAAGCAGCCGAAGAACAACGCAGGGCAGAGCAAGCCTCCATGTTGGAGGCGCAGCGTCAAGCTGAAGAAGAAGCCACTCGACAACAAGCGCTGGAAGATTTCCGCGCTGGGGAGCGGAATGCAGTTGAGATTGCAGAAGAATATCAACGGGAACAGGCTATGCAGTCCTATCGGGCGGGAGAGCAGGTGGTGATTTGGGAAGAGAATAACGAGAATTTTCTGTTCGCGATATGGAATGCGAGCATGTCCGCTGTGGGGAGTGCCCTGTCACCGGTGAAGAATATCGGAGAATTGTTGTCGGCGAATCGTGGTGGGGGTCCGCCTACGCCTTGGGACAAGTTTGTAGCATGGTTGGGAGAACAATGGGGTGGTTTCGTAACGCGGTGGAACGAACTTTGGCAGTGGGAAAAGCAGTCAACACCTAAGGCAACGCCAACCGTTGACCCGACGGTAATAGCTGCTATACAGTCTGCGCAGACGCAAGTCTCTGCAACTCAAACTGCGCAGGTAATGCCTACGGCTTCACCGACTGTTACTCCAACGCCGGTTCCAACTTCCATGTGGGTGACATATGGAGCAAATTTTTGGAAAGATCCGAGTCTCGTTAACAATCCAAGCCCTGAGAACCTTGTTGTTGGAAGTGGAATTCCTAGAACTACCGAAGTTATGCTAACTGGTGCGCCTCCTCGCCTTGGCGCTAATGGGTTTCTATATATCCAAGTCAAAACGGTTAATGGACAAACTGGCTGGGTTGTATCTACCTTGCTTGAAGGTGTTGTTATAAATCCAATACCGCTTGTAACTTCAAATAAAAACGTAGATATTCCCGCCAATCTTATCAATCCTAATGGACCTGCACAAAACCTAAAGTTGAAGGTGGAAGATATTTCGAGCGGAAAGATTACTCCCGGCGATAAGGAATTTTGGAATCTCTGTGGAGCATTTGTTACTGCTTATATTACAAAACGCCCCATTGACGTACTCCTTAATGATTGGATTACCGCTTCGCCATCTGAAGCGAAAAGTTTGTTGTCCATTGATAGCACTACAGACATCAAAGACTTGAAAAATATACTGGATATTTATGGCTGCGAATATTACCCGCTTCACAACGAACCGGGAAATACGTGGAACACATTTCTTGATGAACCATTTCAGGTGGATTTGGGGCAAGGTAATAAAATAATAAATGTGACTCCTGGAAAAATTCAGTCTCAGTTAGATATGGGAAATCAGTTAATCTTGGGAGTATCGATTAATGAGAGTGGAATAATAACAAGCAGCGGCGATACTCCGCATTGGATTGTGGTGGATAAAGTTCAACCACAGGGCATTAATGATGGGCAGGTGCTATCATATAGCTCATCTCCGAATAGCCAAGAAGTAAATGATTATCAAATAGTTATAGATGCTGCGTTGAAATTCATAAAAATAAATTTAAAGGACAACCCAAATATTGACCTTGACAAAGTAGCTATAAATGATAATGGTCCAATTGGGCTTTTTGTGAACCCAAATTCGTGCAACCCCTATATTGCTCCTGTAGCTACTCCATAAAAGGTTATCAATAATGTGGAAGAAAATATTGATTTATTGTTTAATTATTTCAGGGATGGCTTTTATCGCATGTAGTAACGGTCAAGTTGCCCCGTTAACAGGCGAAATCCAAACTGCGGCTTGGAACGAGGTGTCGACTCTTGTATATGGGTCTGCAACACAGGAAAGCCTAAATTCCACCCAGACACAAATTGCTCTTGAGATCACGCCAACCACGACCGCAAACTTCGCCTCTGATTTGAGCTTCCATACCGCTGAAACCATACCTTTTGAACAATCAAAAATATTAACCCGGGGCGAGTTCCCAAAAAACGAAAAAATTAATGTCACGTTACCCCAAATAGCTGGAAAATATTTGATTTTTGCAGGAGATAGCGGTTATGAATATGTTTCGCTGGATGGAACAATCAGGGGCCAGTTTCTTGAGTTTCCCGAGGGGCAACGTCCATTTGGGCTGGTTTCTGTATCTTTAGGGATTGATCCAATGGTAATTATTATTGGTCTTACGTATGACAAAATTGATGATACCTTCAGGTCTCGGCGACTTAATGGCTTATCTGTTTCAGAATGGGGTTTAGATGGAAAACCGTACGCGACGTGGATTGGTAGTCCAAATCTCGATGAATGGTGCATAGTACCCATTGTAGAAGTAGAGAGGATATACCCCTATTCCTATCCCGCATACTTCCCTGAACGTTGGCTAGTGGTAGATTGTTTTTCTGCAACAAAGCACGAGATCAATTTAATTGATCTTAAAGCAGGGGATACTAAATCGATATTAATTAATTGTAAAGTAAGTTTGGCTGATGTGAATTTTACGAACTACGCCGATAACTATTCCAATTTCTTCTGGTCCCAGTCTGGAACTGAATTTGCATATCATTGTCCATTCGGTGAGTATTATTTTGTTTCCGTCTCAAATGATCAGGCGGCTGTGAGGCAAATAGGGGATGGGCGGATGAGAATACTTTCGGTTTCACCAGACTGGAAAAAAATCACGTTTGATATGGGATATACACCTCAAAATCCTGACGGAACTACATCTGGCCGTCGGATTGCTGTTGCGGATTTAGAGTGTATGCTTGAAGAAAAAGATTGCGCTAAACCTGTTGTTTATGATTTGCCTTTCCTAAAGCCGTTTAATCCTTTCGAAGACGATTATCGCCTTGATTGGATGGCGAAATTCACATCGGCAAGCGATAAACTCGTATGGGCGTTGCCGGGGATTACAGGGTGGATCGATCTCGCAACCCAGAATAACCATATTGGCAGACACGGGATTGGGGGATATGTCAAAGATATTTCCCCCGACGGCAAGACAATACTGTTCCTTGGCGATAACCCTGATGACCCAGGTTATGCGTATTTATTTGTAGTTCGAGCAGGAGAGGATAATTATATTCGTTATCTTGCAAAAGCAGAAAATATGGCAGGCTTTATTAGACCCAGTGGTTGGCTGACTATTCCGTAAAATTGCAAAATACTTTTCTTTGTTTGGAGGAGAGGTGCAAAAATACTTACCCGTTGTTTCTATCTTGCTCTTGGGTGTCACCTTGCTTTCCTTTGTGCTTTACCTAACAATCAGCCCATTCTTCGGGATGATTTCTTTACTCCTCAGCTTTGCTTTCTCTACTTACACCATCTACACCAAACATACAGGGACCGAACACGCCCGCGCCAAAATTCTCAAAGAAGTGGGCATAATGATTCTCACGCTTGTAATCGTTATTTTCCTTGGCGGAATCGCCGCCATGCTGGCGAATGTGCAAGTGGGTATGAGGTGGGGCGAGGTCGCGGGGATCGTGTCCGCGATTGGGGCGAGTTTTGGGGTGGGGTATCTTGTCCGCGTGGGGATGGGGCGGTTGTTAGAAGATAGCCTGTAACAAAACCCCACTTGCCTGCATCTAAACCGCATGAATAGCATCCTCCTTATCCTACTCTCGCTTGCCATTTGGGGCGTCGTCCATTCCTTCCTCGCCTCGCAGTTAGCCAAAGACCTTTTCAATATAGGTCGTTTGTATCGGCTGGGGTACAACCTCTTCGCCGGGGTTAGCTTTTTGCCCATCCTCTACCTCTCTGCCACCCTGCCAGATACACCGCTCTACCAAATCCCCGCCCCGTGGAGCTACCTCCTGTTTACCGGGCAAGGACTTTCTGCCGTGCTTCTTCTGGTTTCTTTATTACAAACCGATACGCTCTCCTTCATCGGTCTGCGCCAGGTATTTGAAGAAAAAGAAACCCCTTCTGTCCTCACCACCCGTGGACCCTACAAATGGGTGCGGCATCCGCTTTACACCTTTAGTTTGCTTTTCATCTGGCTTTCGCCCAGCATGAGCCAAAATTCACTTGCTTTGTATATTGGTGTCACCATCTATGTATTCATCGGCGCGTATTTTGAAGAACGCAAACTCTTGCGTGAGTTTGGTGAAGCCTACGCCGAATACAAACGTAAAACCTCCTTTATCATCCCCGGTTTATAAGGTTTAAACTGGGGCGAGGCGCAATCCGTTGCGAATTTTCATAAAATCTTGACACTCCAAAATAGGCGTGATAATCTTGCCCCCACGTGCCCGGACCCGCCAATGAAAGCGCAAAGGTGGACGGGCATAAATTTTTTTAAAAGCAGGAGTACAGAAAGATGTCAGAACGTATTGTTGGAACTGTCAAGTGGTTCAACGCGACCAAGGGCTACGGCTTCATCGGTCGTGACGGCGGCGAAGATGTTTTCGTCCATTTCTCCGCCATTCAAACCGACGGCTACCGCAAGTTGGAAGCCGAACAGAAGGTGGAATTCTCCATCGAAGATGGACCCAAGGGCTTACAGGCTGCCAACGTCGTACCCCTTTCGTAAGACAACAAGTTTTGCGAACCAAACAGGATCGTCGAGAGACGATCCTGTTTTTATTTTGGAAAACCGCAATTGCCCGCCATTATCTGTTTCTGCTAATTCCGCCCAAAATTAGCAGATTTGAAATCTTTACGTAACTTTTTCGAAAACTGTACGACAATATTTAGTGGAGGTCGTCTTGTCCATTCTTAATGTATTTAAAACCAATGCCAGCCGTCACGAAACGGCGTCGTCGGGGCAGGTTGTACCAGACCCCAGCCGCTGCGTTCAATGCGGCATTTGCAGTTACAACTGTCCGATCAATATTGATGTCCGCGCCCACGCTTGGAAGGGAGAGCCGGTGAAACACAGCGAATGCCTCACCTGTGGCGAATGCGTGGCGAGATGTCCGCGCGGGGTGCTTCGATTTGAAAAGACAGACCTCTTCGCACGGAGCAAGTCATGAGATACGCCATCATCGGTACCGGCGTGGCAGGAATCTCGGCGGTCGAAGCCATTCGCAGCGTAGACCGAGCCGCTGAAGTCGTCATGGTGGGTGATGACCCCCACGGCTATTATTCCCGCCCGGGGTTGGCGTACGTCCTCACCGGCGAAATGCAAGATAAATCCCTCTTCCCCAAAAAACGGGATGATTACACCCGCTTGAAATTTAATTTTTTAGGGGCGCACGTGACAGGAATTGACCGAGAGTGCAAGACCCTGTTATTGGACGGGAAAGCGCCTCTGACGTATGACAAGCTGCTCATTGCAACCGGAGCCTCTGCCATCCCCCTAACCGTGCCAGGCGCAAATTTGCAAGGTGTTTTCAAACTGGATGACCTTGAAGATGCGCGCAATATTTTGAAATACGCCAAACGCGGACGCACCGCCGTAGTCATCGGCGGCGGCATCACCGCACTTGAATTAACAGAAGGACTGTTTGCGCGCGGAATGAACGTCCACTATTTACTGCGTGGCAGCCGCTACTGGAGCAATGTACTCGATGAGCATGAATCACGTATTGTCGAAGGACGTTTGCAAGCCGAAGGGGTGGAACTACACTTTCGCTCTGAAGTGCAGGAAGTGCTTGGCAGGACTGGCAAAGTTACAGGCGTTCGTTTATTGAATGGAAAGATCATCAAGTGCGATCTGGTTGCCTACGCCATTGGCATAAAACCCCGCCTGAGTTTGGCTCAATCTGCCAACCTCGCCATGGATCGCGGCATTTTAGTGAATGAATTTATGCAAACCAACGATCTCCAAATCTACGCGGCTGGCGACGTGGCGCAGGCATACGACCCGCTTACGGGGCGTTCCGTGTTGGATAGTTTGTGGAACCCCGCCCGCGAACAGGGACGCATTGCAGGCTTGAACATGGCAGGTCAAGCCCAACCTTATATCAAATCGGCTCCATTCAATGTGACCCGACTTGCCGGACTCACCACCACCATCATCGGCGCAGTAGGGCACGGAAATGATGAAGATATCGTGGGTATTGCGCGCGGCGATAGCGAAACCTGGCGTCAATTGCCAGATGCAATCGTGGCACAAAGCGGCTTTGATGTGAACCGCGTCCGCCTGCTGGTGGGGGAGGATCATCTCATTGGCGCGGTGGTGATGGGTGACCAAAAACTATCCATGCCTTTGCAAAAGATTATTGAAGAAAAAGTTAACATAACATCGATCAAACCGAAACTACTTGTAAAAGATGCCAGAGTAGCCGATGTGATCGTGGATTTCTGGACGAACCATCTGACCGCCGCATAAAACAAAACGCCTCGGGAGGGCAACAATCATGCTTCGTGGAAACATAGAACTTTGGCTTGCATTCATCACCTGCGCCGTTATCGCTGCCGGGTACGGCTTTGTCGTGATTTGGACACAGGAAATACCCGCCGCCAGTGAATTCTTTGGTCATACGCTGGGAATCGTCGGCTTCATCCTCATGCTGCTGACTGAAACTTTGTACAGCATTCGTAAACGCAGCCGCTTTGCCATGGGACGCATGTCTACCTGGTTGAAGTTTCATATCTTCATGGGGTTGGTCGGTCCGTTCATGGTCTTGCTGCACTCTTCCTGGAAGTTCAACGGGCTGGCGGGCGCAACCACCCTGCTGACCGCCATCATCGTTTTCAGCGGCTTTATTGGGCGCTACATCTTCACCCGCATTCCACGCACACTGGACGGAATGGAAGTTGAGGGTGCCCTTTCGCAAGAAGCCCTCAAACGTGCCCGCCAAATGATGTCGCTTTGGCACGCGGTACACATTCCCATTGGCGTTGCCCTTTTCCTTTCCGCTTTTGTACACATGGCTGGCGCGTTGTACTACGCCACGTTTTTACGATAGGAGGCTGCCATGAATCATTCCAATCGTTTGGGCTGTCTCACGGGCACGGGATTTGTTGCCGCTTTTATCACTATCGCTTTAATGGTCGGTTTCGCATTCGCACGCGGCGGTCACATGTTCAGCCCCGGGCAGCTTAATGCACAGCCTGGTGAAACCATTGGCGGGGTTACCTCACACGCTGAAATCACCGCATGTAAAACCTGTCATACCGCCCCATGGGAAAGGGAAGCCATGGTAGATCGCTGTCTCGACTGCCACACCGAAATTGCCGCCGAAATGTTAGACGTTGCCCGCTTGCACGGCAGCATTGTTGAGAAAACATCCAGCGCGGCATGTCGAGATTGTCATCGCGACCACCGTGGCAAAACCGCCTCTCTTACAGATTTGGGCAGCTTCGATTTTCCGCATGACACGTTGGGCTTTTCATTGAACAAACACCAAAGGATGGAAAATGGCGACCCGATCACCTGCGAAAATTGCCACAGCGAGGATCTATCCACCTTCGATTCAGACTCCTGCCAGACCTGCCACAGCGATATAGACCTTGTCTTCGCCCGGGCTCATCTCCTCTCTTACGGCTCCGATTGTCTCGCCTGTCACGACGGCGTGGATAGCATGAACGACTTTAACCACAATGCAGTGGCTTTCAAACTTGAAGGTGGTCACGAAAATTTGCGTTGCACTCAATGTCATCTCTCCACCCACTCATTGACGGATTTTCAATCCACCCCGCAGGATTGCTATTCCTGCCATGCACAGGATGACCAGCACAATGGCGGGTATGGAACAAACTGCGAATCATGCCATACCCCTTCATCGTGGGAAGATGCAAATTTTAACCACGATCTTTCTGCCTTCAAACTAGAGGGCGAACATCGAGAAGTCGCCTGTGAAAACTGCCATATCAACAACGTTTACAAAGGCACTCCCAAAGATTGCTACTCCTGCCATAAACAAGATGATGAGCACGGGGGGCAATTTGGAACACAATGTGAATCCTGCCATACCCCGTCTGATTGGGAGAATGCGACCTTTGACCATGCCCGCGTAACCGCAACGACTGCATGTGTGAATTGCCACGCCGAACCCCGGGAGCACGCCGGTCAATTCGGCACCGATTGCGCCGCCTGTCACACCTCAAATGCATGGGAACCCGCAGCGTACAACGGTCCGCATACCTTCCCCATATATCATGGAGATGGAAACGGAAGCTGTCAAACCTGCCATCCCAACGGATTGACCACGTACACGTGCTATGGCTGCCATGAACATACCGAATCAAATATCGCCAGTGAACATCGCGAAGAAGGTATTAGTAACTTTGGCAACTGTATCGAATGCCATATTGACGGGCGTGAACATGAAGGCGGCGATGACGATTAATACAACAAAAAACGCGAGAGTTTCTCGCGTTTTTTGTTGTATTTTTCATTCGTTTATCGGCTCAGAATTCGTCTTGGCTCAACGATGAATTCACGCGGCTCCATCATGCCCCAACGGCTTGCTCCAAGGTAGAGAATCTCCAGCATCAGGTCTGCATGGGTGATGCCTTCAGCAGCGGCTTGCAGGCAGAGATCGCTGTAGCCAGGCGTGACACCCGGCAGGGTGTTGATCTCGATCAGGCGCGGGTTGCCATCTTCATCCAAGCGGATATCAGTGCGGGAGACATCCAGGGCATTTAAGATGTTGTGGGCGCGGTAGGCAAGGTGTTTAAGTTTTTTTTCAAGTTCAGGGTCAATAATGGCTGGGCAGAAATAACCTTCATTTCCTTCAGGTCCCACATCTTTTGACTTTGCTTCATTCGTATAAACCCACGGACCATCTGTGTTGCCAGTGTCTAATTCCAGAACGGGGAAACGGTGAAAGCCGTCTTTTTCGTACCATTCAGGGTGGCGGCTATACAACCTTGCATCTGCCCTGCCTAAAATACCGACGGTGAATTCTCTTCCCGGAAGGAAGGTTTCCACCAAAGCGGGCTGTTGGTAAACGTTGATGATGTATTGGGTACGCTCTCGTAATTCCGCTTCGTTGTTGACGATGGCTTTCATATCTACGCCCATGCCCGTCCCTTCGCGGGCAGGTTTGACGAAGAGCGGGAACTTTAGCTCTGGGCGCAGAGGCTCATCGCCAAAAAGGAATTCCTGAAACGGCGCAACGGGCAGCCGTCTGTCACGCCAGATGCGTTTGGTCAAGGTTTTATCCAATGAAATGCCGTTGGCTAATACGCGTGAGCCGGTGTAGGGGATGGCAAGCATTTCCAGTAATGCGGGAACCTGCGCCTCGCGTGCGTCACCGCCGAGCCCTTCTGCGAGGTTGAAGCAGATATCAGGCTTTTCCTTGCGGAGGTTGAAAGGCAGTTCCCTATCAGCGTGGATAAAGACTGTGGTGTGTCCGTCCGCTTCGAGCACGGTGCGAAGCGCATCTACGGTCTCGATGTGGTCGAAGTCTGCAAAGGCATCCGGTGGCACACCTTCCGGCTTGGGTAAATTATCGTCTTTAATGTTTGCGAGAATTGCCACTTTCCATTTGCTTTTTTTTAGTCTGGGAGGGCTTTTTTCTTCCGGCAGGGCGCTCATTTATAGTTGCTGCTCCAGAGTATCGATTTCAAAGGTTGAAGTATAGTATAAGATGTGCGAATTTCAAGGGCGAGGGTCTCTTTCTCTTTGCGCAACGGCAGGTAGCTAGACAATCATCCGCCTTTCAGGTATCATTAGCTCGCTTGTGCGCTTACTCACGAAAGGCATAAGAAACATAAAAATACGCCCGGATAAGCCCCTTATCCGGGTTGTTGTACGTAAAACGAATTTCTGGTGGAGGCTACCGAATGTCAGACTTGATCAAGCAAATCACGAGTGATTTGCAGAAACAAATAGATGGTTTTAAGCCCGAATTTAATGTCAGCGAAGCTGGTGCTGTACTTGAAGCGGGTGATGGCATTGCACGTGTTAAGGGTCTTGCAAATATCAAGGCGCAGGAACTTGTGCAGTTTGCCAACGGTGTGATCGGCGTTGCATTCAACCTTGAAAGCGATAACGTCGGTGTGATCGTGATGGGTAACTACGAAGGTATTACCGAAGGCATGTCTGTGAAGGGATTGGGGCGCATCGCGTCTGTGCCTGTGGGTGATGCCATGATCGGGCGTGTGGTTAATGCGTTGGGTGAGCCGATTGATGGCAAGGGTCCGATTGCGACTACCGGGTTCCGTCCCATCGAACGCATTGCGCCGGGTGTGGTGGAACGTCAGGATGTGGATACCCCGGTTCAGACCGGTATCAAGTCCATCGACTCGATGATCCCGATCGGTCGTGGTCAGCGTGAATTGATCATTGGTGACCGCCAGACTGGTAAAACCGCTGTTGCCATTGATGCGATCATCAATCAAAAAGGCAAGGGCGTTACTTGTATCTATGTGGCAGTAGGTCAGAAGAAAGCTGCTGTTGCCCGTACTCTCGGTATTCTTGAGGCAAATGGCGCGATGGATCACACCATCATTGTGATGGCATCTGCAGACGAATCTGCTGCGCTTCAATATATTGCTCCGTATGCGGGTACCGCCATCGGTGAAGAGTTCATGGAAACCGGTCGCGATGCCCTCATTATTTATGATGACCTTTCCAAACACGCCTGGGCGTATCGCCAGGTTTCTCTGCTTCTCCGCCGTCCTCCCGGACGTGAAGCATACCCTGGTGATGTGTTCTATCTCCACTCCCGCTTGTTGGAACGCTCTGCCCGTCTCGCCAATCAGTTCGTAATTGTAAAGAATGACTACAGCAACGAACTTGCTGATGCCAAAGACGGCGTGGATGGCAAAGTGTATTCTGGTCCGCTTTCCAAGCATGAGGCGGAAGAAGCTGCCAAGGCAAAGGGTGATGGCTTCAAAGCCGTCAAAGTTAAGGGAACCGGCGGTTCGCTTACTTCATTGCCCATCATCGAAACCCTGCTTGGCGACGTTTCTGCCTACATTCCGACCAACGTGATTTCCATCACCGATGGTCAGATCTACCTCGAAAGCAACTTGTTCAATGCTGGTATTCGTCCGGCGGTGAACGTAGGTATCTCTGTTTCCCGCGTGGGTGGTGATGCCCAGACCAAGGCGATGAAACAGGTTGCCGGTCGCTTGCGCCTTGATATGGCTGCCTATCGCGAGTTGGCAGCGTTCGCGCTCATGGCTTCTGATCTTGATAAAAACACTCAGGCTCAGTTGGGACGTGGTCAGCGTATGCAGGAACTTCTCAAGCAGCCGCAATACCAGCCAATGGAATTTGAATATCAGGTCATTGTGATCTTCGCCGGTACAAATGGATTTGTGGATGGAGTTCCGCTCGATAAGGTGACGCAATGGCAGTCTGACCTTATCCGTTACATGGAAACCTCCTTCCCTGAAATCGGCAAGGATATTGTGGCGAAGAAGACCATTACAGACGATAATCGTGCCGCTTTGATGAAAGCCCTCGATGGCTTCCGCGCGGGCTGGCAAGCCTAGGTTATTCCAAGGATAAAGGATTAGATTATGGCTTCAGCTCGTGAAATGCGGCTCCGAATTAAGAGCGTAAAGAACATTTCACAGGTTACCCGTGCGCTGGAAACAGTGAGCGCCAGCAAAGTCCGCAAGGCAATTAATGCGGTCATGGCGACACGTTCCTACGCAACCAAGGCATGGCAGGTACTTCGCCATGTCGCCGAGCAGCCCGGGCGCGATTCGTTGCACCCTCTGCTGGTTAAGCGCTCTACTGTGAAGAATGCCCTGGTCGTGGTCATCACTGGTGACCGTGGTCTGGCAGGCGCTTATAACTCCAATGTGATTCGTTTTACAGCTCAGAAATTCGATAATTATTCCGTTCCCGTAAAGTACATTGCGGTTGGTCGCAAGGGCAGAGACCTGCTCTTCCGCCGCCGAAAGAATGTCATTGCTGACTTCAGCAACCTCCCTGCAGCGCCCTCCTTTGCGGATGTCTCCGCCATTGGTCGCCTTGCTGTTGAAGAATACAACCAGGGTAATGTTGATGAAGTTTTCCTTGTGTACACCGACTTCATCAACATGGGTCGTCAGGTTGCCACAGTGAAGAAACTCCTGCCGCTTGAACTTGAAGGTGAAGGCTTGGTGGAAGATTTTGAACACAAGGCTTCCAGCGGACCCGCTGCGGCATACGAATACGAACCTGACCAGCGTGAACTGCTTGACCAGATCATTCCGCGCTTTACGGCGTTACAGGTCTATCAGGCAATTCTCGAATCTCAGGCGAGTGAACATGCTGCCCGTATGGTCGCCATGCGTAACGCTACAGATAATGCCAAGGAACTGGTCAGTGCGTTGCAGTTGGTTTACAACAAGGTTCGTCAACAGACGATCACAAACGATATTTTGGATATTGTCGGCGGCGCTGAAGCGCTTGCCGCAAAATAACTGGAGGAAATCATGGCAAATGCAAACGGCCGTGTCGTACAAATTTTAGGTGGTGTGGTGGATGTCGAATTCCCCAATGGAGATGTCCCCGACCTTTTCGAAGCGATCGAAGTCGATCGTGCTGATAAGGACCCGATGGTTCTCGAAGTTCAAAAGCACCTCGGCAATAACTGGGTTCGTACCGTGGCAATGGACTCCACTGACGGGCTTCAGCGTGGACTCCCTGCCCGCTCCATGGGTGCCCCGATCACAGTCCCGGTAGGACCCGCAACTCTGGGTCGTATCTTCAATGTGTTGGGTCATGCCATCGATAAGAAGGGTGATGTTCAGGCTTCATCCAAATACCCCATTCACCGTTCCGCCCCTGCCTTCGAAGAACAATCCACTCGCGTGGAAGTCTTTGAAACCGGTATTAAGGTCATTGACTTGATTGCTCCCTTTACCAAGGGCGGTAAGACCGGCATCTTCGGCGGCGCTGGAACGGGTAAGACCGTTATCATCATGGAGCTCATCCGCTCGGTGGCTTCGGTTCACCAGGGTAATTCCGTGTTCGCTGGCGTGGGTGAACGCACCCGTGAAGGAACCGGCTTGTATCGTGAAATGATCGAATACGGCGTTATGAAAGATACCGTGATGGTTTATGGTCAGATGAATGAGCCCTCCGGCGTGCGCCTTCGCGTGGCACTGACCGCGCTCTCGATGGCGGAATACTTCCGCGATCAGGGCAAGGACGTGTTGCTCTTCATCGACAACATCTTCCGCTTCTCCATGTCCGGCTCCGAAGTGTCTGCGCTTCTTGGTCGTATGCCTTCTGCGGTGGGTTATCAGCCTACTCTCGCCACTGAAATGGGTGAGTTGCAGGAACGCATTACCTCCACCCGCACCGGCTCCATCACCTCCATGCAGGCTGTGTACGTGCCTGCGGATGACTACTCCGATCCCGCTCCTGTAGCGACCTTTACCCACTTGGATGCGACCATCGCGCTCGAACGCTCCATTGTGGAAAAGGGTATTTACCCCGCAGTGGATCCGCTCGCCTCCACCTCCCGAATTCTTGATCCTAACATCGTGGGTGAAGAGCACTACCGGACGGCTCGTGAAGTGCAGCGTGTTCTCCAGCGCTATAAAGACTTGCAGGATATTATCGCCATTCTCGGTATCGACGAACTCTCCGAAGACGATAAACTCGTCGTGTCCCGCGCCCGCAAGATCGAACGTTTCTTCTCGCAGCCGTTCTTTGTGGCGGAACGTTTCACAGGCATTTCTGGTAAGTACGTTTCCATCAAGGACACTGTTCGCGGCTTCCGCGAGATTTTGGATGGAAAATGCGATGACCTGCCCGAACAAGCCTTCATGATGGCAGGTACCATCGAAGACGTGCGCGAACGCGCCGAGAAATTAGCCAATAGCTAGTTTGTTGTGTCATTGTGAGGGCGGGGCCTGTAAGCAGCCTTTGTTTTGGGGTCGCTTTGCAGGTTTCCGCCCTCCTTGCAATGACGAGGGTGATATAACCTATGACCATTCGTTGTGAAATCGTATCGCAAGATCGTACAGTATTCACTGGTGATGTGGATATTGTTGTACTTCCCGGCGCGGCAGGAGAAATGGGCATTCTGCCTAAACATGCGCCAGTTCTAACCACTTTGAAATATGGTGTTGTCAGAGTCCGCAAGGACGGCAAGGAAGAAATCTTTGCTGTTGCAGGCGGTGTTGCTGAAGTTCAGCCTGATATCATTACAATTCTCGCGGATGCGGCGGAAAATGTTGTAGAGATCGACGAGAACCGCGCCGATGCCGCCCGCAAACGTGCTGAAGAAATGCTCAAGAACGGATCTCCCGCAGATACCGATGCCTACCTTGCCATGGAAGCTGCCTTGCGCCGCTCCAACCTGCGTTTGGACGCAGTCCGCCGTTATCGCAAGGGCGGCTCCCAGATCCATATTTCGGAGAATTAAAACCTAGTGTTCTCAATGTTCTCAAAAGACCTGGGCATTGACCTGGGAACCATGTTTACGCGTTTTGCTGACAACAATAATGTGTTGCTGGAAGAACCCACCATTGTCGCCATCGAAGTGGACGATCAAAAGATGGTGGCTGCTGGTATTGAAGCGCGTGATATGTACGGTAAAGTTCCAGAGAGCATTGAAGTGGCGCGCCCGCTCCGTAACGGCGTGATCGCAGACTATGAAATCACCGAAACCTTGCTGGCATACCTGCTTCAACGCGCCAGCGGTTCCATGCGAATCTTTCGACCACGCATCATGATCACGGTTCCTTATGGCGTCACTAGTGTGGAGCGCCGCGCTGTGTATGAGGCGGTGATGGAAGCTGGCAGCCGTGAAGCGTACCTTATTCAACAGCCGCTTGCAGCTGCCATTGGTATTGACCTTCCGATTAATTCGCCATCTGGAAATATGATCATCTGCCTCGGCGGCGGGTGTACCGAAGCCGCTGTAATGGCGATGTACGGCATTGTTTCTGCTGACACCTTACGGCTTGGTGGCATGGATCTTGACGAAGCCATCGTCAATTACGTGAGACGAAAATACGGTGTAATTATCGGTCAACAAACTGCCGAGCAACTCAAAATTCGAATTGGTGCCGCTGTTCCACAGGATATTGAAAACAGTATGGAAGTGCAGGGGCAAGATCAGGTTACAGGGTTGCCGCGTCCGGTCACATTGACCACGGGCGAAATTGTGGAAGCATTGCAGGAGCCGCTTAAACAAATTGTTGAGTCGGGACGTAAAGTACTGGAAAAAACGCCGCCTGAACTGGTTTCCGATATCATTGACCGTGGCGTGGCGCTATGCGGTGGGGGCGCACTTTTGCGCGGCATTGATAAGCTTTTGACCAAGTCGCTCGGTATTCCGGCGTATCTTGTGGATAACCCGCTAACTTGTGTGGCGCAGGGCGCATCAAAAGCCTTTGGGATGCTGAACGTCATCCGCAGGAATTTACCCCAAGTCTAAACAAAAGAACGGCTCCTGGTTAGGGAGCCGTTCTTTTGTTTAAGGGCGGGTTTAGTTGGTTTTTTATTTCCGCATGGATTGTCTACAACTGATAGAGACACATCGCTCAGGTTTATTAAGAAATATTTCATGATACAGAAATACAACCTGATTATCTGGTAAAATTCCAAAACGTTTTGGATAAAATGAAAAAAATAACCATTCGTGACGTAGCTCGAAAAACCGGACTTTCCATTACAACGGTATCCCGTGCATTGGATGGCTATGACGATGTTGCCGAAGAGACACGCGCTACCGTCGTCAGCACAGCGCAAAAAATGGGGTATATCCCCAATCGCGCTGCGCGCCAATTACGCCGTCAGCAGGCTGAGACGATAGGTTATATAATCCCTGTTCACACTGTGGGCTTTGCCGACCCATTTTTCTCCGAATTCATTGCCGGTTTGGGCGATGAAATATCCTCGCAGAATTATGATCTCCTCGTCACCAGCGCACCACCAGCAAGCGAGGAAGAACGCACGCAATATACCCGTTGGATTCAAAGCGGAAAAGTGGATGGGATCATTGTTAACCGTGTAAGGTTGCAAGACTGGCGACTACAGTACCTTGCCAGGACCAAAACCCCGCATGTCTCAATGGAACGTTCACTTGACCCAATTAATTTCATTGGCATCGAAACTGACGTTACCAGTGGAATGCTCGAACTCATTACGCATTTAACAAATGCTGGACACAAACGTATTGCTTACATTGGCGGAGACTCACAGCTAAAGATCGAGCAGGATCGCTTTCAAGCCTACCTTGCCGGATTAAGCGCGGCTCATCTTTCGTTTCGACCTGAGATGACAACCCAGGCAGACCTCACATCTGAAGGTGGATATCAATCCGCCATACGCCTCCTTTCGCAGTCGAAACCACCCACAGCGATTGTGTGCATCAACGACCTGACTGCCATCGGCGCCATGCACGCCTGTCATGACCATCATTTGAAAGTTGGGCATGATATTGCCGTAGCCGGTTTTGACGGCATAGCCGATACAGCACACACACAACCGCCGCTTACAACATTGGACCAGCCTGTATACGATATTGCCCGTCAACTTGTTCGTATGCTGCTTTCCATGATTCATAACGAAACACTTTCAGAGAAGCAGGTGATGGTGAAGCCGAATCTCTTGATACGAGCTTCCACAAATGGTTGAAAATAAGGAAATTAAATTCATGCAACAGAAGAATGAAAATGAAATCAACAGTGAAGTCATCACTGAATTACAGGAAGAACTTTACCTTCGAGAGCAAAGGCGAAAAATGTTTCCTCGCGCCGCCCTGGTTGGGTTATTCGCCGGTTTGCTGGCATCTATTTTTCGCATTGTTCTGTCCGAAGCAGATTCTTTTCGATTGAATGTAAATACATGGTCGCATCAAATTCCTGAGTTCGGATGGATATTTCCCATCTTGTTTGGGATTTCTGGCGCATTTCTATCTGTTTTTATGGTGCGCAGCTTTGCGCCCGAAGTGAGCGGGAGTGGTATTCCCCACCTAAAGGCAGTTTTACACCGTCTGCGCATTCTTGACTGGCGACGCGTATTGCCGGTCAAATTTGTCGCTGGTGTGGCAGCTCTTGGAGGCGGGCTCGCCCTGGGGCGCGAAGGTCCCACAGTTCAAATGGGGGGTGCCGTGGGAGATGCGGTCTCTAAATGGCTCAAGGTTCCGCCGCGTGAACGCCGTTCATTGATTGCGGCAGGGGCAGGAGCCGGGCTTGCTGCTGCCTTTAATGCGCCGCTTTCTGGCGTGATCTTCGTCCTCGAAGAGGTGCAAAGGGATTTTCATCCCTTTGTGTTTGGAGCGGCTTTTCTTGCGGCTGCCATTGCTGATATTGTTGCAAGAATACTGGCGGGAGCATTCCCTGTTTTCTCCATTCCCGATTACCCAACGCCGCCAATAGAATCTTTGTGGGGTTTCGCCGTGTTGGGGATTCTGGCTGGAGTATTGGGAGTGGCATTTAATCGCAGTTTATTGGGGACGTTGAATATCTTTGCGCGGCTTAACCGAACTTGGAACTTGATATTGGTTGCATTGGTAGGAGCAGTGGTTGGCATTGCTGGGTGGTATTTGCCAATGTCTGTGGGCGGGGGACATGCTCTGGCAGAAGAAGCCCTGGCAGGCAAGCTGGTTTTGGCTGCCATACCGGCTTTATTTCTATTTCGTTTTGTGATGACGGTATTTAGTTATGGAACAGGTGCGGCAGGTGGCATATTTGCGCCTTTGCTTGCCATTGGCGCTATGCTGGGGTTGGCAGTAGGGCAAGTTGCAAATTACATTGCGCCAGATGTTGTACCCATACCCGCTGTATTTGCCGTAGTTGGAATGGCAGCCTACTTTACCGCCATTGTCCGCGCGCCATTGACAGGCATCGTGCTGATCGTGGAAATGACCGGTAACTATCACCAAATGCTGCCATTGTTGGTTGCCTGTTTCTTCGCTTACGCCGCTGCCGAAGCGTTGCATGATCTCCCGATCTATGAAGCCTTGCTGGAGCGTGATCTGATCCGTGATGATACCCACATCAAATTACAAGAGCCCATGGTGCTCGACCTTACCGTGGAACCCGGCTCACCTTTCTCGCGGCAAGATATTCGTTTGCTGGGTCTGCCCCCTGGCTGTGTCATCATCCGTTGTGTAATGGATGGACATTCTTTTGTTCCAACAGCAGATACAAAACTTGAGCCTCATATGAAGATAACAGTGGTGGTCAGCCCAGAGGCGGTACAGGGGCTTTCAACCCTGCGGCACGGATGCCGCACCCGAAAGCCAGGAAATAAATCTGCATACGCGGCAGAATAATTGCCTCAAAGTTTCTTTTATATTGGTGCATTTTGGAGAACACAAACAGTATTTGAAAATTATTAAAAAGGAGTAAATCGATGAAAAAAACAGTCATTGCAGCGGCGTTGGGGGAGTGTGTCCACGTGGCGGGAATTTCCAACTTTTTACGGTTGGCAGAATCTGCTGGTTGGAGAACCGTGTTTCTCGGCCCTGCCGTTTCTGTAGAAGAAGTTCTACAAGCTGCCCGCCGTGAAAAAGCCGACCTTATTGGCATTTCATACCGCCTCACCCCTGAAACAGGTGAGCGTCTTTTGGGGCAATTTGCCGAAGAAGCCGCGGACTTGCATGAAGCCGGTGTGCGCTTCGTTTTTGGCGGTACGCCGCCAGTAGTGGAACGTGCCGAAAAATTAAGTTTCTTTGAAAAGGCATTTGATGGAAGCGAAACACCTGAGCAGGTATTGGCGTATCTCAAAGGTCAGCCAACAGGAAACCTCACTGCCTCAGACTTTCCCCAGCGAGTAACCGAACGAATAAACTGGCGCAAGCCATACCCAATTCTGCGGCATCATTTTGGCTTGCCGACCATGCAGGATTCCATAGAAGGGATACAAAAGATCGCCGAGGCGCAGGCATTAGACTTGATCTCGCTTGGCACAGATCAGGACGCACAGGAAAACTTCTTTCACCCCGAACGGCAAGACCCACGCCGTAAAGGCGCGGGTGGCGTACCCGTCCGCACACCGGATGATTTCCGCGCTTTGTTTGAAGCCAGCCGCCGTGGAAACTTCCCCATGCTGCGCGCCTACTCCGGTACAGATGATTTCATTCGCTATGCAGAGGTACTAACGGAGACCATACACAATGCTTGGTGTGCCATTCCGCTGTACTGGTTCAATCAAATGGACGGACGTGGCCCGTGGGACTTGGAAGGCTCGATCCTTGAACACCAAAAGGTAATGACATGGTACGGCGAAAGAGATATTCCGGTTGAACTGAACGAACCGCATCACTGGGGTATGCGTGATTCATCAGATGTTACGTTTGTAGCCGCAGCATTCCTCTCGGCATACAATGCCAAAAGATATGGGGTAAAAGATTACATTGCTCAAATGATGTTTAACAGCCCGCCCGGCACAAGCGATGCCATGGATCTGGCAAAAATGCTGGCAGTGATCGAAATGATCTCTCCGTTGGCAGATGAAAACTTCAGGATTTGGAAGCAAACCCGCATCGGGCTGCTCTCGCATCCCCTCGATTCAGATGCCGCGCGCGGGCATCTCGCCGCAAGCACATACCTGCAAATGGCGCTCAAGCCCGATATTTACCACATCGTTGGGCATACCGAGGCGCACCATGCCGCAACAGCAGATGATGTAATCGAAGCCAGCCGCATTGTTCGACGGGCGATCAACAACGCTTTAGGCGCGCCCGATATGACCCTCGCCCCCGAGGTTCAGGCGCGTAAAGAACATTTGATAAGTGAAGTGAACGTAACGTTGAGTGGCATTCAAAAACTTGCGGCGGCAGGCGTGCAAGACCCCTGGGGAGACCCCGCGACGCTTGCAAAAGCGGTCACTACCGGCGTGATGGATGCTCCGCAATTGCTGAACAACAAGTTTGGGCGGGGAATGACCCGCACTCGAATTGTGAATGGAGCCTGTGAGGCAGTAGATGAGGCGGGGCGCATCCTCCCTGAGAGAGAACGTCTTGATCAACTCGTGTGACGCGAGAGGAACGTGACCGGTTTTGAAGAAAGGAATTTAACATGGCAGAGAAATACACCGTTTTAGGGGCGGGGAATGGCGGCAAAGTGATGGCGGCGCATCTGGCTTTAATGGGCGCAGATGTTGCTCTTTGGAACCGTACCTTCGACCATATTTCTGTAATTAAAAAACGAGGAGGGGTTGAATTGGAAAGTCCCGAAGGCGGACCGCACGGGTTTGGAAAGTTGACACTGGTGACACCGGATATTGCCGAAGCGATTCAACATGCGCAGGTCATCATGGTGGTTCTGCCGTCTTCGGCTCATGCAGATGTAGCGAAGATGTGCGCGCCGCACTTGAAAGATGGTCAAATTGTTGTTTTACACCCCGGGCGCACACTTGGAGCCATGGAGTTTACGCATGTGATCCGTGACAATGGTTGTACCGCAGATGTAACGGTTGCCGAAGCCGAAACATTCATCTACGCCAGCCGCACCGACGGACCTGCGCAAGGACGCATCTTTCGGATTAAAGATGCTGTACCCCTGGCAGCGCTGCCTTCCAACCGTAACGAAATGGTACTCGAAGCTATTCACCATGCCTACCCTCAATACATAGACGGCGTTGACATTTTGCACACCGGCTTGAATAATATGGGCGCGATCTTTCACCCGGCGCTGACTATTCTAAACTCTGGTTGGATCGAACACACCCATGGTGATTATCAGTTCTATATTGATGGGGTTACACCCTCCGTGGCGCGTGTATTGGAAGTGCTGGATCGTGAACGGGTGACGGTTGGTTCTGCATTAGGTTTACGGGTAAGAACAGCATTAGACTGGCTGAAATTGGCATACAACTCGGAAGGCGAAGATCTATATGAAGCCATCCAAAACCAACAGGGATATTATGGTATTAAAGCGCCTGCTACTTTGAAACATCGGTATCTGTTTGAAGATATCCCCATGAGCATGGTGCCCATGGCTTCGCTTGGAATGCGCTATGGCGTTTCTGTGCGCGGCATGGATAGCATCATCCGTCTGGGCAATATCATGCACCGCACCGATTACTGGCGGCGCGGGCGCACCGTGGATAGACTTGGCTTTCAGCAGTGGAGTGTGAGCGAATTAACACAATATGTGAAGGAAGGCAGACTCACATGAATGCATATGAAGTCATAAAGCGGCTAATGCACCCGCTGGATGACGACGAAAAACTTTCGGTAGAGCAGGATATTCGTAGGTCTATCACTTCACGTTTTGACTTTTTTCTGCTTGTTGTGCTTTCGTGCAGCATTGCCACGCTGGGGCTAATTACAAACTCTCCAGCGGTCATTATTGGCGCAATGTTGGTTGCCCCATTAATGTCGCCCATCATCGGCATTGGGCTATCTTCGATTACAGGAAACTCATCACTTGCCCGCGCCTCTGCCATAGCCCTGTTTCTTGGCGCAGTATTGGCGGTTGCACTCTCTGCTTTTATGACATGGGTCAATATTTACCTGCCCTTCGTTGTCTTGCAGGAACTGCCAAATGAGGTGATTGCTCGAACCCACCCCTCTCCCATAGACCTGGTGATCGCATTAGCTGGCGGCTTGGCTGCGGCTTACGCTCTCACGCGCCCCAACATCTCTGCCGCATTGCCAGGGGTTGCCATTGCCACAGCGCTCATGCCGCCGCTTTGCACCGTGGGTATTGGGCTTGCTTTAGGGCACGGCGATGTGGCAGGCGGCGCATTGCTTTTGTTTATCACCAATGCCATCACCATTGCATTTTCTGGCGCATTGGTTTTCTTTCTGCGCGGCTTTGCACCCGATACGCACATCGTCAACCATCGCCTGCCGAGCAGCTTGCTCATTTCGGCATTCATCACACTTGCACTGCTTATTCCGCTAACCTATTACAGCGTACAACTCTTTCAGCAGGCAAATGAAAACAGACTTATAAACGAAGTAGTCAATCAAGAAGTTTCGCGGCTGCGTGCCGAACTGGTGGAACTCTCCCTATCTCGTACTGGTGACAGTCTTGATATGACCATCACCATAAACACATACAACCCGCTGCGATATGAACAGGTGACCGAACTTCAAAAAGCGATCGTGGACGGTTTGCAAAGACCCGTCTCATTAAAAGTGAATCAAATCTCTGCAGATCGATTGGATCCGCTCATTCCGCCAACTCCAACACAGACGGCTACGCCGGGTCCTACCCCAACGTTTACTGCTACACCTACCTATCTTCCCCCTACGCCGACAGCGACTCTCACCCCATCGGCAACGCCCACACCCGCGTTGGGGCAGGTGTCGAACAATGGAGTTCCAAGATTGCAGTTGTACCAAACTCCAAATGGACCGGTCATCGGACAGATTCGCCCGGGGCAGGTTTTAACTGTTTTGTACAGAAAGACAGAAGAAAATGGTTTGGTTTGGATAGAAGTGATGGACGGCGAAGGGAGAATAGGCTGGATCCCCGAAATATATCTGGCGGTGGTTACAGCAACGCCTTCCAAGTAAAGAAAAGGAGAATTTAGAATATGTGTGGAATTGCAGGAGTTTACAAACAACAGGCATCTCAAGATGTTGAAAAAATGCTGGAAAAACTCAGCCATCGTGGACCTGATGGCAGCGGCGTGAAAGATATGCCAATTGGCACACTCGGACATACCCGCCTTGCCATCATTGACGTGGAAAGCGGGCACCAGCCAATGGGTTTTGAAGATACCTGGATCGCATTTAATGGCGAGGTATACAATTTTCGTCAACTGGCAAAAGAACATTTGCACGATGTTGAACTCAAAACCCACAGCGACACCGAAGTGATCGTGCATCTATACCGCAAGTATGGACCTCGCGCCGTGGAGATGCTGGACGGCATGTTTGCCTTCGCCTTAATGAATGGCGAAGAATTCTTTTTGGCTCGCGACCCCATTGGGATCAAACCGCTCTATTGCGGTGAAAAAGATGGCAAGTTCTATTTTGCTTCTGAGATCAAAGCCCTGGCATTGATGACGGATGAGATCCGCGAATTCCCTGCCGGGCATTGGTTTCACTCAGAAGTCGGCTGGCACGCTTTTTACGAAGTTGCTCCCAAGCCCGTATCCATAAAAGAAGAGAAACAGGCAGTCGAGTCGATTCAATCTGTGCTGGACGACGCGGTTCAAAAACGCATGATCTCCGACGTGCCTGTGGGCATCAGCTTGAGTGGCGGCTTGGATAGCAGCATTGTGGCTGCACTCGCCAATCGCGGCACGGAACATTTACACTCCTTTGCGGTAGGCATGGAAGGCGGCGAAGACCTGCCCGCTGCCCGCAAAGTGGCAAAAATGCTCGGGACTCAGCATCACGAACGGATTTATACCGAAGCGGAAATGCTGGAGGTTTTGCCAAATGTGATCTATCACCTTGAAACCTTTGACCCGGCGCTGGTTCGCTCTGCCATCCCAAATTATTTCCTGGCAGAAATGGCGTCTAAATATGTAAAGGTCATTCTCACCGGTGAAGGCGCTGATGAGATCTATGCGGGCTACGACTACCTGCGTTCTTACGAAAACCCTGAAATGCTCCAAAAGGAAATGATCGGTATTACGGCAGCGCTGCACAATACCAACCTGCAACGAGCCGACCGGGTTGCCATGGCGTTTAGTTTGGAGGCGCGCGTCCCATTTTTGGATGTAAGGTCTATTGCATTGGGTTTGGGCTTGCCCGCCAAGTGGAAAACCCACCGTGAAAAACCGGCAAAGTTCCTTTTGCGCAAAGCATTTGAAGGTCACCTGCCAGACGAAATTACCAACCGCCCCAAACAAAAATTCTCAAAGGGTGCCGGTTCGTTTGATGTGATCGCAAAAATGGCAGAAGAAAAAATTTCCACAGAAGAGTTCCATTCTGAGCGGGCGCGCCTGCTGTTTGAATGGAACTATCGCCTGCCAAATAAAGAAGCTCTTTATTACTATAAAATCCTGAACCAGCATTTTGAAGACCGCTGGATATTTCCAACCATGGGGCATAGCCGAAGTTTATAGGAGATAGAACCATGGAATTTGAATGGTATGCGTGGGTTATTCTGCCGTTAATAGTATTTGTTGCTCGTGTAGCAGATGTGACACTTGGCACGCTTCGGATCATCTTTACCTCGCGCGGCAGGCGGAATATTGCGCCGTTGCTGGGGTTTGTAGAGGTCTTCATCTGGATCGTAGTCGTTAGCCAGATCGTGAAGAGCGCGCAAGGGATAACCTCTTACCTTGGTTATGCAGGCGGCTTTGCCACAGGGACTTACGTTGGCATGTTGATCGAAGAACGTATGGCAATGGGCACCTTGGTTCTGCGGATCATTCTTAAAAAGGATGCCAGTGAATTAACGTCTGCCTTACGCGAGGCAGGGTATGGTGTAACAAGTGTAGACGGCGAAGGGGCTCAAGGTTCTGTGAAATTACTATACACCGTAGTGCAGCGCAAAAAACTTGCCGAAGTTTCGAAGATCATCCATGAAGTTGCTCCTCGGGCTTTTTTCTCTGTGGAGGAAGTACAGTCCAGCGAAATGGGCATTTTCCCGCCTTCGGCTCGGAGATAATTGAGAGAAACAAAAAGGCTGTTCATGTAAACAGCCTTTTTGTTTAACGGCAGGTTGAATTACAAATGACCGCCAGCCTCAGCCTGGTCCAGCACGTTTTGGATGGTGCGGATCAACTCACGGGCGGCTTGTTCGCTCAACTCGACGGCTACCCTTGCGCCGACGCCTTGGGCTTCGTTCACAAAATCAATATTGAGGGCATGTTCATATGGAGCATCAAAGGGATGGTCGTAAGAGACGTTTGCCTGCTCCAGTTTGAACCATCCATTCAGACCTTTTCCGCTGCCTTCGATCTTTACTTTTTCAACGATCATTGTACACATGTCCATGCTCCTTATTTGAGGTGTTTCCCTAAAAACGCCCAGACCTTTTGCCAGCCGTCCACCGCTTGAGCCTGTCGGTACATGGCGGCGTGGTAATAGAAGAATCCATGACCAGCGCCATCGTAGCGATGGAACTCATAATTTTTTCCCAACTTTTTGAGGGTTTCTTCATGTTGGTTCACCTGCTCGGGGGTGGGGCTTGAGTCGTCGTTGCCGAATAAACCCAAAATGGGGCAGGACAGGTCACCGGTCAGATCAAGAGGCGAGACGGGCGTTTTCTCGTTCAACTGGTCAGGAGTCATCACCACGCGCCCGCCCCAACAATCCACAACTGCATCAAATTTTTTTGTTTTACAGGCGGCTATGTAAGAATGCCTGCCGCCAGAACATGTGCCAAAGATGCCAACTTTGCCATTGGAGTACGGCAGGGAGCGGATATAATTCAGCGCGCCTTCAAGGTCGCCAACCGCTTGTTCGTCTGCGATGCCGCCATCTGCGCGGACTTTTGCAGCGACATCTTCAGGCGTGCCATGACCGGCACGAAAATAAAGATTAGGCGTGATGGTGATGTAGCCTTGATGGGCAAACTTGAAGGTTGCTTCTCGGTACCACTGATCCCAGCCGGGCATGTGGTGGGCAAGTACCATGGCGGGGTAGGGACCCGCCCCGAGTGGACGCGCAAAATAAGCATTGATGGTTTCGCCTTTGGCTCCTGTGATGGAAATGGTTTCAGCCAACAGACCTTCATACATATCAGTTTGATACATGGTGAGCTCCTTTTCTGAGTAGGTTGGTGGAGTATAGCATGGTGACATGCGTCTGTGGAATTGGTGACCTCTTACCATGTCATGCGGTGAATATTTCTGAAATAATCCCTTCTCTCGAGGAATACATGACTGAATCTATCCAATTACACTTATTACGCCCCGGTCAATCTGCGGTGATCGTCCATGTTGGTGGGACAAGTGCCCTACGCAGACGTTTTATTGAAATGGGAATCATCAAAGGCGAAAAGATCCTTAATGAGCGCAGCGCTCCACTTGGCGACCCTATTGAATTTTTGATAAAGGGATACCACCTTGCCCTGCGCAAAGAAGAAGCTGCGTTGATCGAGGTCGTTGTCAATGAATGACCTGACCATAGCATTGGCGGGCAACCCAAATGCAGGTAAGACCACCATCTTCAATATGTTGACGGGGCTGCACCAACATACGGGGAATTGGCCCGGCAAAACCGTAGAAAAAAAAGAGGGCGAGTTTGAACTGGATGGTCGAACGATCCATATTGTAGATTTACCCGGTACATACAGCCTGACGGCGTATTCTCCCGAAGAGATCATTGCCCGTGATTACATCATTAATGAACGACCAGACCTTGTGATTAACGTGGTGGATGCCACAAACCTGGAACGTAACCTCTACCTGACCGTTCAAATCCTTGAGCTGGATGTACCTGTAGTTTTAGTCCTAAACATGACGGATGAATTAAAGAAAGACAACGCCAGTATCAATGTAGACCTAATTTCGCAATTACTTGCCGATATTCCTGTTGTGCAGTCTGCTGCCAATAAAGGCAAGGGTATCTCAGAAATTGTTGAAAAAGTGCTGGAAGTTTCGGGCAAAACTCAACCCATGTTCAAGCTCGATTATGGCGGCAAGGTAGAGCGTGAGGTTGAAAAAATAATTCATGCTTTTGAAGAAAACAAACTGGATGTTACCCTATACCCCAGGCGTTGGCTGGCGTTGAAATTACTCGAAGCTGATTCAGACATTCTCACACATATTCAGTCAAAGCAGGGCGGAGAGCAGGTGATTGCGCTTGCCCAAAATGGATCGGCGCATATTCAGGACATGCTCGGCGACGAGGTGGATTTGCTCACCGCCGACCGGCGTTATGGCTTTATCAACGGCATTGTACGTCAAACCCTGCACCGCCCACAAATGGATCGTATCACCCTCACAGACCGAATTGACGATGTGGTTACCCATAAATGGTTCGGGTTGCCCGTTTTCTTCGCGGTTATGTATGTGGTTTTTCGGCTCGTCATTGATGTTTCTTCACCTTTCCTCGATTGGACCGATGCCATTATCAACGGACCGATTGCGCACCTTTTTCAATTTATGCTCAATTCCCTCCACGTACCCGCATGGGTTCATTCACTGGTCATTGATGGCATTGTCGCCGGAGTGGGTGGGATATTGGTCTTTGTACCTGGCTTGTTAATTCTTTATTTCTTCCTGGCTTTGCTCGAAGATTCAGGCTACATGTCTCGCGCCGCCTTTGTCATGGATCGCTTCATGCGTGTAGTCGGCTTGCATGGGAAATCGTTCATCCCCATGATTCTTGGTTTCGGGTGTGCTGTCCCTGCCATTTACGCCACCCGTACCATCTCCAGCAGACGCGACCGCATCCTCACTTCTTTGCTGGTTCCGCTAATGTCTTGCTCGGCGCGGCTGCCGGTTTATGTGGTCTTTGGTCTGGCATTCTTCGGCTCGCGTGCCGGAACAGTGATCTGGGCAATGTACGCACTTGGCATTCTTGTTGCCATGCTGGCAGGCATGGTCTTTACCCGCACCATTCTCAAACCCGATGCATCCTCCGCCTTTGTCTTGGAACTGCCGCCTTATCGTCAGCCTTCCATGAAAAGCGTACTCATCCATATGTGGGAAAATACACGCGAATTCGTACACAAAGCAAGCACCATGATCCTTTTTGCCTCCGTCATCATGTGGCTTCTGCTTAATCTCCCCTGGGGCGTAACAGATCAGAAGAACTCCTACTTTGGCAGGGTGAGCGGCGCCATCTCACCTGTTTTTGCCCCACTTGGTTTTGGAAACTGGGAAACCGGCGGCGCACTTGTTTCTGGTTTTATGGCAAAAGAGATCGTGGTTAGCACCATGAGCGTGATCTACCTTGGCGGGCAAGATGTTCCCCCCGAACCGGTCAACTTCAAGGAAGATATGCTCGGCATTGGCACAGGTTTTGTAGATGCCGCCATTAGCTCTGGCAGAATTCTATTAAGCATTATTCCCGGGGTGAACCTCATTAATGACGGTGCCCAACGGGAAGATACTGCCCTAAGCATTGCCTTACAGCAGAACTTTGATGTATTAAGCGCAGTCTCATTCCTGGTGTTTGTGCTGCTATACGTCCCTTGCGTCACCACACTTGGGGCAATAAAACATGAATTCGGCGCATCTTGGGCTGTATTCTCAGCCGTATACCAAACTGGCATCGCCTGGCTGGCTGCATTCATCGTTTACCAGAGCGGCGTACTGTTGGGGTTTGGATAAGGACCATGCTCTCGCAACTGCTCGACCTGTTCTCAAACAACGAACGCGGTCTCAGTCTTTCAGAGATCAGCCGTGAAATGAAAGCCCAGCCATCCGCCATCCTACCCATGCTCGACCTGCTTGTAAAAAAAGGCAAACTCGTTGAAGTCGGTCCTGATGGAATGATATGCGCCACCTGTGGTTTAGAGTCAGATTGCAACCTGCTGGCAGCACGCGGAAAACGTTACATGCTGGCAGCTTCATTTGGGGATAAAGAGCATCGCCTCAATCTCCCTTCGGCTTGATTCCGTTATTTTTACATTAATCCACGCTGATGCATTGACGTGGTAAAAGATATAATCAAAGCCTATTGAGCAATTGCAGAAAAATCGAGGGTTTATGCCTGGTTCAGATGACAAGGAGTATCTGGTGAAGTTATTCGAGTATGCACCCATTTCATTGTGGGAGCAGGATTTTAGCGGTATAAAAAAAATAATGGATGAACTTCGGGCGGACGGTGTGATTTCTTTGGATGCACACCTTGTTATGCACCCTGAATTCATCGATCAGTGCATGTCTCAAATACGGGTTGTGGATGTGAATCAGAAAACCCTTTCAATGCTGGGCGCTGAGACAAAGGAACAAGTATTTGATAGCTTGGAGATCGTGTTTCGCGATGGGATGCAGCGCCATTTCCGTGATGAATTGCGCGCCCTATGGGATGGAAGTAGAGAATGGGCAGGCGAGGGTATTAACTATACGTTAAGTGGCGAGCCGTTGGATGTCCTCTTGCGTTGGCAGATCATACCCGGATATGAAGAAAATTGGGAACGGATACTTGTTACCATCGAGAATATTACCGAACGCAAACAGGCAGAAAGACGCCTTCACCAACTTTTTGAAGCGTCTCCTATTTCGCTGTGGGAAGAGGACTATAGCGAAATTAGAAAATATTTTGAAACCCTCCGAAGCCAGGGCGTGACAGACCTTGCTGCACACCTTGCCAAACATCCCGAAATTGTCATGCATTGTGCCGGCTTGATCAAAGTCTTAGATGTGAATCAGCGTACCATTGAATTATTTGGCGCTTCGTCAAAACAACATTTATTGGCAAACTTAAACCATGTTTTTCGAGATGAAGTGAATTCTCATTTTTCTCAAGAACTGGTCGATCTATGGAATGGCAAATTATCGTATGAGCGAGAGGGAATAAACTACACCCTGAACGGCGACCCGATCAACATACTGCTCAATTTCAGGATCATGCCTGGGCACGAAGATACTTTTGACTGGGCATTAGTCTCCATACAGGATATTACTGCCCGTAAAAAAGCGGAAGATTATCTGCACTATTTGGGAACGCACGACGTAATGACAGGGTTGTACAACCGCGCATTTTTTGAAGAGAATATTCAAGAACTGGATCATTCCCGTGAAGACCCGGTTAGCATTCTCATTCTCGATCTCAACTACCTAAAACGAACCAACGACAAGCTGGGACATCACGCAGGTGATAAATTGATCCGCCGAACGGCAGAAGTGATAAAAACTGCCTTTAAGTCTGTTGGAATTGCCGCCCGAATTGGCGGCGATGAATTTGCCGTGATTCTCCCTGAAGCAGATGAAGAGGATGTCGCCGACTATATGAAACAAATACAGGCGCTTGTTGAGATCAATAATAAATATTATCGCGAACCGCTTCTGAGCATTTCCTGCGGCGCAGGAACCAGTAAACGCGGAATGCGCCTTGAAAGAGTGATCCAACTTGCAGACGATGCCATGTACGCCAGCAAGGCAGAACATCACCGGCGCCGTAAAGGTGATTGATATTTTGATTAAAAAACGCAAAAGCGGATGGCGATCACCATCCGCTTTTTGTATAATTTTCTCTACCGTACTCACGATACCCAAACCGCCATAAACAGCATTGTCAAAAGCAGAATTTAAGCTCTTCGCGGCGGGTTATTTATCTTTCTGCTTGCCGAGCTCCAAATTGATAGGCTCACCGACCCGTTGGTTTTCTGATTCAACAGGTTTGGCAAGCGGCAGAATAACATGGAACTGGCTGCCCGGGAAGTTAACTTCATCATACCCTGGGCTTTCCACCCAAATGCGTCCGCCGTGTGCTTCTACAATACTTTTTGAAAGAGCCAGCCCCAACCCTGCGCCGCCGCCCTTAAACCGCGACTTGCTGGTGGAATGTTTGCCTAATTCGCCAGGCTGGTAAAACTTGGAAAAGATCACCTCGCGCAGGTTGGGTTCCACGCCTACGCCGGTATCACTGACAATGATCTCAATGCCCCCGGCAGGCAGGTTAACGATGGCGGGAATGTGTTTGCCAGTAATGTTGATCCACCCGTTATTGGGTGTAAATTTGATCGCGTTGCGGATCAGGTGGTGGAGAAGTTTTTCCAACAGGTGCGGGTCGGCGGTTACGAGCGGTATCGCGGGCGCTTTTATGGTGAGTATCTGCTCTCGTTCGCTAAGTGATTTTAAGTTTTCTTTTGAAACCTGTTGAAGCAATTGCCCAACATCTACCGGCTGCAGGTGAGGCTGCAAAGCGCGCGCATCGATCTGGGCGATATCGAACATGGAGTCCATCACTTCATGAAGGCGGATGGTTCCATCATGAATGCCTTTCATCATGGCTTTCAGGTTTTGATCGAGCTTGGGGTCATCCATCAGCATTTCGGTGTACCCGCGAATGACTGTCAACGGGGTGCGAAGCTCATGCGAAGCAATGCTGATGAAATCAGATTTTGCCTGATCGATTCTCTGAAGTTCAAGATTATTCTTTTCAAGAGTCCTGCGCGCCTGACGTAATTCCTGGTTCAACCGCATGAGGTTATCTACCAGGCGGGCGTTTTCGAGCGCTACCGCGGTCTGGCTGGCGTGTGCGCTAAGCACCGAAAGGTCTTCACGGGTGTAGCGATTTCCACTCATTTTTGAGCCAAATGCCAGCACGCCGATCCATTGCTTTTTTGCAAAAATGGGAATGTAGACTTCGCAGTGCAGTTCGTTGAACCAGCGCACTTCAAGGGGAGGTGCGTTCCGAAACGCAGGCAACAGGTCCATGTCATATTGAAGAAGCGGTTTCTGTTCGCGGATAAAGTACGAGGCGATCACCCCCGTCTCCTGCAATTCCACAGCCACCATCTGGCGTTCTTCAGGGCTGCGCGCCGAGCGGAGCTTGTAAAGTTTCTGTCCATCTGCCTGCCTTTCGGCATCAACAAGGAATAGAAATCCGCGGTGGATCTGCATGGCTTCAAGCATAATGCCAACGGCAATGCTTGCGAGGCGGTCCATATCAAGGATGTTGCTGATACTCTCGCTGTATTGGTGAATGGTGAGGCTGGCATCGTACTGGTCGCTTCGCATCCATTGGTTAATGGCGCGTGAGACCAGATCTGTCAGGGTGGAAAAGAATATGGCGATCAGGAGCGCCACGAAAGCGCCTGCAAACAACGGGTTGTAATTATCGTTTCCGCGAAACAAAGCTTCAAGCAGCAAAAAACCCGCAACGTAGAAACCAACAATGATTAATGTACTGGCTGCATAGATTGCCGCCCGGCGGGTAAGGCTTTTGATATCTGCTACATAGTGGGTGCTGACAACATACGCCAGTCCTGTTGCAGCAAAAAGCCGTAATGGCTGACCGATGATTGCCGTGCCGGAAAATAGAATGATGTCACCAAGCAGGGTGAGAACGACCGGCACCCACCAATATCCGAGGCGGCTGCGAAGCAGTGGTTGACGGCTTTGCTTTTGTGCAGAGGCAAGGTTTAGGATCATGTTGATGGTTAAGATGATCCAACCCAACACTGCCCATGCCGGACCCAATCGAGATCGGTAAAGTATCAGGCTGCCGTTTGTCCATAACATATCTGGCAGGTTAAATACATTGGCAGCGATGAGCGCAAGACCAAACGACCAAACGCCAAAATAAACAAGCCACACCCACCACAGTTCACGTTTTAAAAACCCTTGCAACGCGATCATCAGAATCGATGCAAGCACAAATGCGGCATACAGGTGTACTTCATGAAAGAGGGTCGCGTTTTCCCGTGTTTGCCAGATCGCTTCAGCAATGTTGATGACCATTGCAAAAAGGGCATACAAAGCCACAAGCCAGGCGGCGGCTGCACCCTCCTCGCGTCGTTGAATGGCATAAAAAATAATCGGCAGGTATAACACGCCAATAAATAAAAGGATGATGATCTGTGCCAGTGATGCGCTCATAATGTTAAAGAAATTTTACTCGAATTCAGCCATAATCGGTTATCATTATTGTCATGCTTACATCACGTTCATCCCGACTCAAATATAACTTTTCTCAGGATTTTTTTCGCCCTGATGGGCGCGTCGTGTTGTCGGATATGGCGTCCGCCAGGGCATTCGCCGGACAAATGTCTGCGCTTCGTTCTGAGCCGGTACCTGCTTCTGATCTATATGTCATGTCTTTGCTGGATGAGGCGTATCACATCCTTTTACGAAATTACTACAGCCGGTTTACCGGTGTGATGGCTCGCGCCATGGGGTCGCTTCAATCTACAATTGGGTCGAAGTACGATCTGACCCTGACAAAATTTACCGAGGAATTCCCCCCTCTGGCAGTGTTTCGCGGCGAGGTAACTGCAGGTGTTTATCTTTCTAAAAAACTGCCGAATATTGGCGACTTGGGGCATGGGGTTCGCGCGGTTGCCATAGAAGAAATGCTGCTCATTCAGAACGCCAATAAGAACCCAGCCATTCAGAAATATAAAGAACTCTTCGATGAGTCTGTGATGGCAGGCTCTGCTTATAAAGAATTTGTTGCCCACCTCCTTGGGTATTTCTCGCGCCAGCCAGGCATGGATCATGGAGGATCGGGGATGGGAGAAACCCTCACCGACCTGCTTGAAGGACCCATCAAGGCATCTCCTGATTCGCTTGAAGGGCAATTGCAATTTATTCTGCAAAAATGGGGCTACCTGCTTGGTGAAGAATTTTCCAACCGCCTTTTACGCGGCATGGACTATTTGCGCGAAGATATTATCCGTCAGCAGGGTCCCATTGACACATTTAACCAGGAAATCCATGTGCCAACTTTCCATGGCGCAGAGTATGCCGAATATGAACGCTACAGCCCCGATAAAGAATGGATGCCGCGCCTCGTTTTGATGGCAAAAAATACATATGTCTGGCTCGACCAGCTTTCCAAAAAATATGGGCGTGAGATCAAATACTTAAATGAAATTCCAGACGAAGAATTAGACCTGCTTGCCCAACGCGGATTTACCGGCTTATGGCTTATCGGTTTATGGGAACGAAGCCGTGCTTCACAACGTATCAAACAACGTATGGGGCAGCAGGATGCCGTCGCTTCGGCGTACTCGCTTCATTCCTATGACATTGCCAATGACCTGGGCGGATGGATGGCGCTGCAAGATTTGCGTTCACGAGCGTGGGCACGCGGCATTCGCCTCTCCGCCGATATGGTTCCAAACCACATGGGCATCGATTCGCAATGGGTTCTCGACCACCCTGATTGGTTCCTGAACATTCCCTATCAGCCATACCCTTCTTATTCTTTCGGCTCAGAAAATCTCGCAGATGATAACCGCGTAGGCGTTTATCTCGAAGATCATTATTACAATAAGACAGATGCCGCAGTTGTCTTTCAACGCAGAGATCATCACACAGGCGATGTGCGTTATATCTATCACGGCAACGACGGCACATCCTTCCCGTGGAACGACACCGCGCAGCTTGATTACAGCAACCCCATTGTGCGTGAGGCGGTCATTCAGGTTATCCTGCATGTGGCGCGTAACTTCCCAGTCATTCGTTTTGACGCGGCAATGACCCTTGCCAAGAAACACATCCAGCGCTTATGGTTCCCCGAACCGGGCGCGGGCGGAGCGATTCCCTCACGCTCTCAATTTGGCATGACCAAAACCGAGTTCGATGAAAAAATTCCTGTAGAGTTTTGGCGTGAAGTTGTGGACCGTGTCGCCGCCGAAGTGCCCGATACGCTCCTGCTTGCTGAAGCCTTCTGGCTGATGGAAGGATACTTCGTCCGCACGTTGGGGATGCACCGCGTGTACAACTCGGCTTTCATGCATATGCTGCGGGATGAAGATAATGCCAAATATCGCATGGCGATCAAGAACACGCTCGAATTTGACCCGCAAATTCTCAAGCGTTACGTCAACTTCATGAACAACCCCGATGAAAAGACAGCCGTTGAACAATTTGGCAAAGGCGATAAATATTTCGGCATTTGTACCGTGTTGGCAACCCTGCCCGGCTTACCGATGTTTGGGCACGGGCAGGTAGAAGGCTTTTCTGAAAAATACGGGATGGAATTCCGCCGCCCCAAATGGGAAGAAACCCAGGATGACGGTTTGATCCAGGCGCACGAATGGCGTATCTTCCCGCTCTTACACCGCCGGTCATTGTTTGCCGACGTAGAGAATTTCCTACTCTTCGACCTTCAAAAACCCTACAGTGGGCTTGATGAAAATGTCTTTGCCTACTGCAACCGGCTTGATGATCCTAATTCACGCGCAAGCGAACGTGGGCTGATCATCTATCATAATAAATACGCCGACACCAAAGGCTGGGTCAAAACATCTGCACCGGTTTTGGATAAAAATTCAGGCAAGATGCGCAAACGCACCCTTGCTGATGGTCTTGGCTTGCCGCGTCAGGGATACGTGATCTTCAAAGATTATGCTTCCCAGTTGGAATACATCCGCTCGTGCAGCGAGCTTTGGGATAACGGCTTGTATGTAGAATTGAGCGCGTATCAATGCCACGCTTTTATGGATTTTCGCTTTGTGTATGAAGCTGAGTGGCAGGCGATTTGCGATGGGTTGAAAGGCGCGGGTGTTCCATCCATGCAGGCGGAATGGTTGAAAACGGTTGCCGTAGCAGAAGAAACGGAAGAAAAGCCCGCAAAGAAAAAACGAGCCGCTCGCACAACGTCGAAGAAGGCAGTTTCAAAACCCAAAACAGTAAAGAAAACTGTAGGTAAGAAAACTGCTGCGAAGCCAAAAAAGAAAACCACGACAAAGAAAGACACCGTCAAACCAGAAAAGAAGGTTTCAACAAAGAAAGCGCCTGCAAAGAAAAAGACGGTAACTAAAACGGTTAAATCTTCTTCGAAAAAGACAATAACTACTGCCAAAAAGACGACCTCGGCAAAGAAGCCGACTTCTGCAAAAAAGAAAACTCAGAAATGAGCAACAAAAAACCGGTCAAATACATTGATCGGTTTTTTGTTGCTCATAAGATTTGAAGTTTATGGACTGTGATGTCGATTAGGGTTGGACCCGGCAGGGCTTTGCCGGATGGGGCGCGTGGAGTGACCAGCCTGTGGGATGCATAAACGAACCCATCGCCTTGTTTGTGCTCAAGAACGACATTCGCGGCGGTAGCGAGTTTGGTGATGATGTCAGCGGTGTAATCATGCTGATGGAGCCGACCCGTTCCCGGGTCAAAGCGGAAGCGCTGCACTTTGTTATGGGTGGGAATGCTTTCGGGGAAGGTCGCTTCGAGCCAGCCGGGTTGAATCTCCTTCCAGTCAATATCATCACGCATTAACAAGGCGGGCAGAGTGAAGTAATTCCAGAAGGCGTAATTCGCAAAGTAAGACATATCCAGATCATCCCAATGGAAGAGCCGCCTGCCGCCGGGGAAGTAGCGTCGCGCATCTTTGCGTTCTTTTATGACCTTGCCATTTGAATCCTCAAGGCGTACATCATGTCCATCGAGTACTCCCACAATTTGCGGATCTTTACCAATGGGAGTCAAGCGCGAAAATGGGCGGGCAACTTCCATTTGAATCTTTGCGCGCTTGAAAAATGGACGTCCCTTCAATGTGAACGCCCAGCCATGTACACTGACCTCGGCTTCGATGTGTTTCGCCTTCGACCAGAATTCTTTGCCGCCATACGCGGCAACGGCTTTTTCTGTGGTCGGATTCATGCTTTCAATGCCTTGATCACTTCTTCCGGCGCTTCTTCGGGCGGGTAGTGACCGATCTTGTTCAAAATATTGAGCGTGTGATTTTCCATCAAATCCGTCCACACTTTGAGTTCACCTTCTTTGAAGGCAATGTCTGAATCGCCCCACACAATGGCGGCGGGGATGTGTTTGATGCGGTCACGCTGTGCCCATAAGACTTGCAGCCAGGCTGTCGACCCGATGATCTCACGCGGAAAAACCCATGTGCCAACACGCGCAGTCTTTTCTTCATGTGGCATGTAGTAGTGTTTGCGCACTTCTTCCGGCATTTTCTTCTTCGGTCCATAAGCTGCTTTTGATAAGACCTTGCCAATCATGTTGAAGTTAAGTGTGAAGAACTTGCCGATGGATCCGCCTGCCATGCCGCTAAATCTTGTGAAATTGGGGATGTGCGTGACGGGCCAGAACCAGCTATTGGTAACCACAATTTTTTTGATCTTTTCAGGGTGCTTGATCGCATATGCCATGGCGAATGGACCGCCCCAGTCGTTGAACACGAGCGTGATGTTATTCAAGTTCAAGCTGTCGAGCAGGTTGCTCACATGCTTTGTCTGGTGAATGGGCAGGTAATCCCAATCGGCAGGTTTATCTGAAAGCCCAAAGCCGATGTAATCAGGCGCGATGCAGCGATGCGTTTTCGACATCTCTTTGATGATCTCACGATATTCAAAAGACCAGCCAGGGTTGCCATGTAACAGCACGATCGGGTCGCCCGTGCCTTCGTCCACATAGTGCATGTCACCTTGTGGAGTTTTGAAATAATGAGCCTTGAACGGATACGCTTTTTCATCCAGCCATGCAGGTCTTGATTTATTCACCATTGGTTTCCTCTTCTACAATCATCGAAATTTGATGCAGTCCGCGCATCATCGTGTCCCATTGTTTTGCGCCGATCTCGTCCACAATACGGGATTGCGCCTTTTGCCAATAGGGGTGCGCCTTCTCCAGCGTGGATTTGCCCTTGGGCGTCAACGTCAGCGGACGGGAACGACGGTCGCTTCCTACCTTGACCTTGACCAGTCCCGCCCTTAGAAGCGGATTCAAATTCCGAGTCAGAGTCGTCCTATCCATTGCCAGCACATAGGCAACTTCCTGCATCGGCGCTTCGCCCATCATCTCCAGCAGACTCAGCAGCGAATACTGTGTTGATCGGATTCCTGCTGGCGCTAATGCCTTGTCGTAATACTGGGTGATCAGCCGTGTGGCACGACGGGTATTGAACCCCACACAGGGCACAGCTTGACGTGAGAATTCATATAGGTTTTCTTTGGGCAGGTCTTTGAACATAATGAGTGTATATACACGTAAATAAGTTGATTGTCAATGCCTTTTAATTTAATCTGGACTAGACATATTTTTGCAGGTAGGGTTTTTCAGTATTGAAAAATAATAGGGATTCCGTAAAATATTTGGAAAGGCATCACACCTTCAATGATCCCAGGGTTAAACGGTATTCGTGCTATCGCATATTTGGCAATATTTTTCCATCATGCTGGTTATATTAAATCAGGGTGGTTAGGTGTGCAGTTATTTTTTGTATTATCTGGCTTTCTAATTACCACCGTATTAATAAAAGCAAAGCCAGAAATCAGATTTAGACAGTACTATGTTCAATTTATTTCCCGTAGGTTTTTTAGAATATTCCCCCTGTACTACTTTTTTATATTATTGGTCTTATTGTTTTCTTCCATAGCGACCTATCAGCAATATAAACCATTCTTAATGGATAAAGTTCGAGAAAATTTACCGTATGCTTCTTTATTTATTTATAATTTTTTCGCCTCATTGAAGAAATCACCAGAACCATATTTTTTAGTACACCTTTGGTCATTGTGTGTTGAGTTGCAATTCTATTTGATATGGCCAATTGTAATTTACTTGACCTCAAAACGATACTTAAGGCACGTGCTTTTAGCTGCCATCCTTAGCGGACCTGTATTTCGTTTTGTATTTTATTTGGCGATTGAGCATGGGATGATGGGTTTTTTTAAAGCGCCATCTTCTTTAGCCATGTATACATTACCTTTCTCCCATGTGGATGCGTTTGCTTTTGGGGCGTATATCTCTCAATTTGAAATTAAACATGCAAAGAAAAAGATGATCTATGTAGGGCTGATCGCTTTGTTCGCTGGGTATCTTTCTAGTTATATAGCTACAGGGCAGGCTGGAGATATTACAGAATTTGGATATCCGGTGACATTACCTATCGCATATCAATTTATTTGGGCGTATACACTGCTGAATTATTTTTTTGCCTTGTTGATCTATTTAGTTGTACTAGATGGACTTTGGCTGAAACTATTGGAATGGCAACCTCTTTTTTATCTCGGAAAAATTTCGTATGGGTTGTATATTTTTCACGTGCCAATGCTTTGGTTGGTAGCGCGCCTGAGAGATATCCATGGATTTGAAAGCATTACGACTGCTGAAGTATCAATCCTTGCGTTTTTGGCGACACTGTTGATTTCAGCATTCAGTTATCGGTTTATTGATGAACCGATCCTACGACTAAAAGATAAATTAACTTCTTGTTCTTTGCCACATGAAATTATTCAGAATGCCCAGGTGGTTTCGAAATAAAATGATTTTTTAGAATATCTACATATATCTGGCTTTCTTTTTTTATGGGTGGAGTGTGTTTTTTTGTTTATGAACTAATCTCAAATATGCGTTTTATTTGGACTTCAATAACCGAGGAGGGGGCATTTAAAAGCGAACTACTCCAGTAATACTACAATAGTGCAAGAAATCTTTGAATATGGTTTTTCCTGCGTAAGTATGAGGGAATTTGGTAAACTAGGCAATCAACCTGTTTATATCGAGGAAACCCAATGAAATATTTATTGATCAAAGGTTCGCTGCATGTGGTGGGATATTCTCCCGATGGAGATTCGATGATGTTCAAGGCGGCGAACCCTGCCGTGTGGGATGGGCTGGACAAGGAAGATAATGAGCTTTTTTTAGAAAAGTTGACCAAAGAGAACGGAGCCATTCAATTACGTTTGGAAGGCATTGACGCGTTGGAGACGCATTTTGGTCCCATGCCCTTGCCGACTCCACCTGATCTGAAATCGAAGGAAAAAGAAAAGGACAAGGAAGGGAAGCCGAAACCGGGACATTACAAGCAGCCCGATGAAATTGGTCGTACTGCCGCCGAGGCATTTATGTGGCTGGTGGGCGTAAAAAAAGCGGAGTGGCGCAAGTTTGGCAAGACCACCTGGGTTTCCAAAGCCCTTGTGGAGCAAAACGGACAGCAGACTTGGCTGGAAGAAAAGCAGACTGAGCATATTCCTGCCTACATCGTCACCAGCAATATCGAAAAGAATGGACGTCCGCTCGCCTGGGTATTTCCTGGCGAACCAGATGACGCTGACGGCTCCGAGTTGACCAAAGAAGCGCTTTCCAACCGTTTGGAAAAAAGCGTCAACTATCAACTCCTACGGTATGGACTGGTCTATCCCTATTTCTTTATGACGTTGGCGGGTCGTATGCGCGATAAGTTGATCCACGCCGTGCGCCTTGCCCAAGCGGACGCAGCCGCCAAACGGCAAGCCCTTGAAAATAGCACGGTTGAACGAACGCGCAAAATTCCCAACCTGTGGGTGTATGACCGAAGCCCCATTGAGGGGATAAAGATCGCCGACATCAAAAACATCACGGACGAGACGGAGATTCACCCCTATCTTTTCCGCAAAATAATCAAAACCTGGTACGCCCAGCAAATGAAGCGCTACTGGAACGCCCTGCGCGAAAAAACTCCCTACGAGTTTGATGAAAACGATAAAAGCCTGACCCTTGATAGTCTCTTTGAAGACGGTGACCCCACAGTATTTATTGTCAGCGATCAGGATTTTGTGAAACTCAGCGAGATCATTCAGGTAAAAGATAATACCCTGCAACTCTTGCGCCAGCCGATGGATATTGTCTTTTTGTCGTAGTGAACTTCCACGAATGGAAGCGGACTTCCACAAACTGAGAGAGGGATTTATCCTAACGCGCCCATGTGGTGTGTCTGTTTTGTTGTATACTGAATTAAGAAAGAATTGAAGGAGGAAACATTATGAAAAAATCATTGGAATGTTATTGTTACCCTTGCTTTTTGCTTGTACTTCTTCTAATAAAATTCAGACTGCAACTGCCTTACCTACACTCCAGACTCCAACACTAACCACTCAATTGCCGACAGCAATACCAACAAATACACCTCCTCCAGAAATTACGGGAGAAAGACCAGAGCCGAGATCGGGAGGGTTAATGGTATATGACAGTGATAGAGGGGTTTCGATATTGTTGGGTGGAGAAGCAGAACCTGATATCTATTTTGATGATATGTGGGAATACGACGGGTTTGAATGGAAAAAATTAAATGTAAAATCTCCTGTGGGGGGATGGTCTTTTTCAAATCTTGCCTATGATGCAAGCCGTAAAAAGACTGTACTTTTTTACTGGGCGAACTCTGAATTTTGGGAGTTTGACGGAATTTCGTGGGAAAGGGTGGATATACCACCGGAAATATCAATCCGCTGGTCTGTGATGACCTATAACCCTGTTGTAAGAAGAATCATTATTTTTGGTGAGCAAAATGAAAGTGGAATTTACGAGACTTGGTCATACGACGGAAAAAACTTATATAGAATTGATCGCTCATCTCCATGGGAGGATTGGGGGTGGAAGTATGGTGATAATGATATACATAGAATAATATTTCCTTCTATGGTGTACTATATAACAAACCAAGAACTCATACTTCAACCTGGGTTGAGTTGGACATTTGCCATGCAGGATTATGACTGGCACATAAAGGTGCATGAAAGTGAATCTATTTTGCCTAAACAAAATTTAGGTGGATTTCCTAGGATGGTCTACGATCAACGGCGAGATGTCATAGTGTTGGTAGAAGGAGTTATTGATGGTAAGGCTACAAGTGATGGATGGAAGTGGTTTTTATCAGATTTTGTAGTTATGGAATATTCAAATGGTAATTGGTCGCAAGTATCTACGGAATTTGCCCCAACTCTTCGAAATCTACCTGCATTGACGTATGACGTATCAAGAGGTGTGGTAGTTCTGTTTGGTGGGATTAATGAAAATGATGAAGAGTTAAATGATGTTTGGGAATACGATGGTGTGAATTGGATAGAGAGATAAAAAAGAAAGATTCAAAAGATGAGAATTTTTCTGATAATTACTCAATCCCTTGACACATCCCCCGCTCCGTCATAAAATCTCGCCCAACATAAATCAAAAACGCTGACGAGGACGAGTACACTTCAAAGCGATTTCCAGAGAGCCGAGCAGAAGTTCTGAAAGCAAGGCAAAAGCGCAGAAGTCGAATGGACCTCCGAGTTGTGAAGAGAAAGATACTAGATATTCGATAATTCGAGCCTAGTAGCGAGTACCAGAGACGGGAACTGCACCCGTTACCCCGCAGAGTTTCTTAGAACGATAGTCACTACAGAATCACCAAACTATCCAACTAGCAAACTAAAAGAGTGACGCTGGCTTTGATTTCCTGTGTGCATCACGCAGGAATTTTTTGTTAAGTAGCGTTTAACTTGGGTGGCACCACGAGATTCCCCTCTCGTCCCAATGGACAGGAGGGGATTTTAATTTAATGATGAATTTTGAATGCGGAATGCAAAATTTTCATCATTCATCAATCCGCATTCATCATTACCCGAAGGAGAACTTATGCTTCTTGAATCAACCAACGTACAAACCATAATTAGAGAAATCTCCGCTGACCTCGAAACACCTGTCAGTATATATCTCAAACTGCGCGGAGACGGCGCGTCGTTTTTACTGGAGTCTGTCGAAGGCGGCGAGCGGATTGCGCGCTATTCGTTCATCGGAGTCCAGCCGCGCGCGGAATATATTTTGCGCAACGATGAGATCGAGATCAAAGACGAACATGGTTCGCGCGCCATCAAAGTCGAAGGCGACCCGACCCGCTTTTTGCAAAATGAAATGGATCGCTTCCCCGCCGTCCGCGTGCCGAACACGCCGCGCTTCACGGGCGGGTTGGTGGGCTTTCTCGGGTTCGAGTCGGTTCGGTTTTTTGAACCCACTCTCGGCGCGAAGATGAAGCGGGGTTTTATCCCCGACGGCATTTACATGCTGGCAGATACCATCGTCGCCTTTGACCATGCGCGTCGCAGCATTTTCCTCATCGCCAATGTGTTGGACGGAAACACTGAAGCCGCGAATCAAAAACTGGACGCGATTGAGTCGCGCATTCAACAACCCTTGCCGCCCGCGCCTAAAAAAGAAATCGTGCCATCAAAAATTAAATCGAATCACACGCAAGGCACATACGAAGACATGGTGCGCGCCGCGAAGGAAAATATTTTGGCGGGCGATATTTTTCAGGTGGTGCTTTCGCAGCGATTCACGCGCGAAACCAATGTCGAGCCGTTCGATGTTTATCGCGCCGTGCGCCGCCTCAACCCGTCGCCGTACATGTTCTTTTTTGATTTCGGAACTGTGGACGGCGAGCCGCTTTATCTGTGCGGATCGTCGCCTGAGATGTTCGTGCGTTTGGAAGGAAGAACCGCCTCGCTCCGCCCGATCGCTGGGACGCGACCCCGAGGCAAAGACAACGCCGCTGACGACGCTCTCGCGCAAGAACTGCTTGCGGACCCGAAGGAACGCGCCGAGCATGTGATGTTGGTTGACCTCGGACGCAACGACCTAGGGCGTGTCTGTGAATATGGCACCGTGCGCGTTTCGGATTTCTTCACGGTCGAAAAATATTCACACGTCATGCACATCGTCTCGCACGTGGAAGGAAAGTTGAAGCCTGAACTGACCGCCTTCGATTTGGTGCGTGCGGCATTCCCTGCTGGCACCGTCAGCGGCGCGCCGAAAGTCCGCGCGATGGAGATCATCGCCGACCTCGAACCCGACGCGCGCGGCGCATACGCGGGCATGGTCGGCTACTTCGGCTTCGACGGCGCCATGGACACCTGCCTCGCTATCCGTACCATGGTCGGGCGCGGCAACACCGTCAGCGTGCAAGCAGGTGCAGGCATTGTCGCGGATTCGAACCCGACGAGTGAGTTTCAAGAGACGGTGAATAAGGCGAGCGCGATGTTACGTGCGATAGATGTTGCTGAATCGAATAGTTAACAGTGGACAGTGGGTAGTGGACAGTTTTACTACCCACCGCACACTACCCACTTCCCACTGAAAGGAAAATGACCATGACCTCGAAACCAAGATTACTCACTGGCGATCGCCCCACAGGACGCCTGCACCTCGGACATTATGTCGGCTCGCTGGCGAATCGTGTGCGCCTGCAACACCATTACGACTCCTTCTTCATCATTGCGGACTTGCACACGCTGACCACCAAACCCGAACGCGAATACATTAAAGAAGTGCCGACCTTCATCCGCGAGACCGTGCTGGACTATCTCGCCGTCGGTATTGACCCGAACGTCAGCACTATTTTTGTGCAATCGGCGGTACCTGAAACATTCCAGTTGAACTTGCTCTTTGAAATGCTCGTCACCGTTCCGCGCTTGGAGCGTATGCCCACGCTCAAAGACATGGCACGCGATGCCAACATGGACTCCATGCCGTTTGGCTTGCTCGGTTATCCCGTCTTGCAAGCCGTGGATATTCTCCTCCCGCGCGCGCAAGCCGTCCCTGTCGGGCGCGACAATCAATCACACGTCGAACTTGCCCGCGAAATGGCTCGTCGCTTCAATAATCTCTACGGTGAGGTCTTCCCCGAACCCGAACCCATCATCGGTGACGTTCCGCTTCTCGTCGGCACGGACGGACAAAACAAAATGTCCAAGTCGCTTAACAATGCCATCTATCTTTCCGACGACGCGGAGACGGTTAAGCAAAAGGTGATGAACATGTACACCGATCCGAAGCGACTCCGCGCCACCGACCCCGGGACAGTCGAAGGCAATCCCGTCTTCATCTATCACGACGCGTTCAATCCCTCCTACGCTGAAGTGGACGACCTCAAGGAACGCTACCGTCAGGGCAAAGTCGGTGATGTGGAAGTCAAGGAAAAACTCGCCCGCGCCATCAACAACTTCCTCGACCCCATCCGCGAAAAACGCGCCTACTTCCTCGCCCATCCCATGATTCCCCGCGACGTCCTCGCCAACGGCATCCGCCGTATGCAAGCAGAAGCCAAACAGACCATGGAACTCGTCCGCGAGAAAACAGGCTTGTCCTACTCGCTCGATCTGTTCGCAGATGAATTGGATATTTTCGGAAACGAAGATTAAACAAATGCAGAAGTCAGAATGCAGAATGATGAATTTTGCTCTTTATTCTGCATTCTTCATTCATCATTCTGCATTTTTCGGAGAAACCTCATGCTAGTCCTAATCGACAACTACGACTCATTTACCTACAACCTCGTTCAGTACTTCGGCGAACTCGGCGCGGACATTCGCGTCTACCGCAACGACCAGATCTCGCTGAACGAACTCATCGCCCTCAAGCCCGACCACCTCGTCATCTCCCCAGGTCCAGGTGAACCGCTCAAAGATGGCGGCGTCTCGCCTGAAGCGGTCAAATACTTCACGGGCAAAGTCCCCGTGCTCGGAGTCTGCCTCGGGCATCAATGCCTCGGTGCGATCTACGGCGGCAAAGTGGACCGTGCTCCGCGACTCATGCACGGCAAGACCTCGCCCGTCAAACACAATCAGCAGGGCATCTTCAAAGACATCCCGACTCCCTTTGAAGCCATGCGCTATCACTCGCTCGTCGTCTATGATCCCGTCCCCGCCGAACTCGAAGTCATCGCCCAAACCGACGAAGGCGAGATCATGGGACTCAAGCATAAGCAACACCCGACCTATGGTGTGCAGTTCCATCCCGAATCGATTCTCACCGAACACGGCAAGCAACTGCTCAAGAACTTCCTCGATATCAAGATCGCTCCTCTGCCCACGACCGAACCCGTCATGCTTAAGCCGTTCATCGCCAAGGTCATCAACCGCACCGATCTGACCGACCTCGAAGCCGAAGAAGCGATGACCGTCATCATGACAGGCGGCGCGACTCCCGCGCAGATCGGTTCGTATCTCACCGCCCTGCGCATGAAAGGCGAAACCATCCCCGAGATCACAGGTTCCGTCCGCGCCATGCGCAACGTCGCGGTGAAGGTCAACGTCAACGCCGCCGATCCCATCTACGACATTGTCGGCACAGGCGGTGACGGCGCGCACACCTTCAACATCTCCACCGCCGCCGCGTTCGTCCTCGCAGGCACGGGGCGCAAAGTTGCCAAGCATGGGAACCGCGCCGCGTCCTCGCAATGTGGCAGCGCCGACGTTCTCTCCGCGCTCGGCGTCAACCTCGACCTCACACCCGAAAAAGTCGCCGCCGCTATCGAGCAGGTCGGCATCGGCTTCATGTTCGCGCCCAAGTTTCATCCCGCCATGAAATACGCCGTCGGTCCGCGCAAAGAGATGGGTCAGCGCACCATCTTCAACGTCCTCGGTCCGCTCACCAATCCTGCGGGCGCGCGCATCCAACTCACGGGCGTTTACGACGCCAAACTCACCGAGCCGCTCGCGCACGTGCTCAAAGAACTTGGCAGCCAAGCCGCGCTCATCATCCACGGCGCCAACGGTCTCGACGAACTCAATCCCACGGGCGTCAACCGCGTCAGCCATCTGCGCAACGGCGCAGTCGAAACCTACGACCTCAATCCCGCCGACCTCGGTCTCGCACCCTGCACCGTTGCTGATCTTCGCGGTGGCACCCCCGACGAATCCGCGCAGATGATGAGGGACATCCTCTCCAACAAACTGACAGGCGCTCGCCGCGACGCCGTCCTGCTCAACACTGCCGCCGCCCTCGCCGCCGAAACAGGCGACTTCAAATCCGCGCTCGCCGAAGCAACAATTTCACTTGATAGCGGCAAAGCCTTGGATAAACTCAACCAACTCATTGAGTTCACACAATCCGCCTAAATCCGCTATCCGTTTCAATAATCCGCTTATGAACATCCTCGAAAAAATCCTCGACCAAAAACGATTGGAAATTGCGGCGCTCGACGCCCAAGCCTTGCGCCACGCCGCCGAGCAGAGTCCAACGCCCAGAGATTTTCTTGCCGCCATACAGCGCCGCCGCTTCGGGACTCACCCGAGCCTGATCGCTGAACTCAAACGTGCTTCACCCTCAAAGGGAATCCTCGCCCCGCACCTCGACCTCTTCCAAGTCGCCGACATCTACACCCAAAACGGCGCCGCCGCAATTTCAGTATTGACCGACGAAAAGTTCTTCATGGGTAAATTGGAAACTTTGCATCAATTACGAATTACCAATCACCAATTACCGCTCTTAAGAAAAGACTTCATCATCGACCAATCCCAAATCTACGAAGCCCGCGCCAACGGAGCCGACGCCATCCTCCTCATCGCCGCCGCTTTGCTAGATGATAAACACTTCGCCGACCTCCACGCCTGCGCTTTGAGTTTAGGTCTCACCGCCCTTGTCGAAGTCCACGACGAAGCCGAAACCGAACGCGCCCTGAAAATTCCCAACATCCAACTCATCGGCATCAACAACCGCAACCTCGCCACCTTCGAAGTCACCCTCACCACCACCGAACGCCTCCGCCCGATGATTCCCTCCAACATCACCGTCGTTGCTGAAAGCGGCATATTCACCGCCGCTGACGTGCAACGCCTCGAAAAAGCCAACATCAACGCAATCCTCGTCGGCGAAGCGCTAGTCACCTCCGAAGACATCCCTGCGAAAGTGAGGGAGTTGGCAAGTTCGAACGTTTGAAAGTTTGAACGTTCAAACCTGCCAACCTTCAACATTAAACCTTATGACCAAAATAAAAATCTGTGGCATCAGAATCTTGAAAGACGCTCTCGCCGCCATCGAAACAGGCGCGGATTATCTGGGATTCAACTTCTACCCCAAGAGCGTGCGTTTCATTGAAAAAAAAGCCTGCGCCGAAATCACATCTGTGTTGAAACGTGAACATCCGCAAATCAAACTTGTCGGTGTGTTTGTGAATTTACCTGTGGATGAAATCAACGACATCCTGCAAACCTGTCACCTCGACCTTGCTCAACTCCACGGTGATGAAACGCCAGAGATATTTTCTCAACTTGCCCCGCACGCCTTCCGTGCCTTTCGCGGAATCCCCGAATCAAATGCAGGTTATGAAAGAACAGAAGCACCATTTATGTTAATAGACGCTGCTGTTAAAGGCGTCTATGGTGGCAGCGGCATCACCGCCGATTGGGCAGCCGCCGCAAAACTCGCACATCAATATCCGCTACTGCTTGCGGGCGGACTCACCCCCGAAAATGTCGCGGACGCCGTTCGCCAAGTCCAACCTTGGGGAGTGGACGTGGCTTCGGGTGTTGAATCCGCTCCAGGGGAGAAAGATGCGGAGAAGATGTCTGCGTTTGTAAAAGCAGTTCGACAAGTCGAAAATCAAAGTTAGGAATAATCCATGACCACTTTATTACCCCACAAATTCGGTCCATACGGCGGACAATTCGTCCCCGAAACACTCATGCCTGCGTTGATCGAATTGGAACGCGAGTTCGTCTCAGCGCGGAATGACCCAGCCTTCAACGCGGAGTTCGACAAATTGATGGCGTCATTCGTTGGACGACCCACGCCGTTGACTTACGCCAAACGCCTCTCTGAAAAATTGGGCGGCGCGCAAATCTATTTGAAGCGGGAAGACTTGGCGCACACGGGCGCACATAAAATCAATAACGCATTGGGACAAGCCTTGCTCGTCAAGCGGATGGGAAAGAAGCGCATCGTTGCCGAAACTGGGGCAGGGCAGCACGGTGTGGCATCTGCCACCGCTGCGGCATTGCTCGGACTCGAATGCGTTGTGTACATGGGTTCTGTAGATATTGCACGACAGGAGCCGAACGTCTTCCGCATGAAATTGCTCGGCGCGGAAGTGCGCCCCGTGGAGTCTGGTACGAAGACGTTGAAGGATGCCATCAACGAAGCCATCCGCGATTGGGTCACGAATGTGCGCGATACGCATTATCTTTTGGGGTCTGCGCTCGGACCGCATCCGTACCCGACCATCGTGCGCGAGTTTCAATCCGTCATTGGGCGTGAGGCGCGCGAGCAAATGCTCATGGACGCGGGTCGCCTGCCCGATACAGTAATCGCCTGCGTGGGCGGCGGGTCGAATGCCATCGGCGTCTTCAGTGGATTTGTAAACGACGAAAGTGTGGAACTCATCGGCGTGGAAGCGGGGGGCAGTGGAATCGCTTCGGGTAAACACGCGGCTCGTTTTGGCGACGCAGAGAAAGCGCGAGTGGGGGTCATTCATGGCACGCGCACGTATGTCTTGCAAGATGAAGATGGACAAATTGCCGAGACACATTCGGTTTCAGCAGGTTTGGATTACGCTGCGGTTGGTCCAGAACACGCCATGCTGCGCGACAACGAACGCGCCTTCTACACTTCCGCGACGGATGAAGAAGCGTTGAGCGCCTTTCAGATGTTATGCCACACCGAAGGCATCATCCCCGCGTTAGAGTCTTCTCACGCTGTGGCAGAAGTCATCAAGAAAGCGCCGACGATGCGCAAAGACCAAGTGATTTTGGTGAACCTGTCGGGACGAGGGGATAAGGATTTGAATACGGTGATAAAGGAGATTGGTAATTGGTAAATGGTAATTACCAATCTCCAATTACCATTTACCAATTACCTACAACGAGGAACTCATGAACAGACTTGAATCTGCTTTTCAAAACAAACCCATCTTCATGCCCTACTTCCCATTGGGATACCCCGACTTGGAAACATCCATTGATGTAATCGAGGCGCTTGCCAAAAATGGAGCGGACTTAATCGAAGTTGGTCTTTCTTTCTCTGATCCGCTCGCGGATGGACCTGTAATTCAGCAAGCTACGCAGGTTGCGCTGGAGAAAGGAATCACGGTCAAGAAATCGCTTGAGGCGGTGAAAGAACTTCGCAAGCGCGGTGTGACTATTCCGCTGATTTTGATGGGTTACTACAACCCCATGCTGGCATACGGATTGGAGAAATTTATCCGCGACGCAAAGGAAGCAGGTGCGGACGGATTCATCATCCCTGATTTGCCATTGGAAGAAGCGGAAGAGTTTACATCTGTGGCGGGGGATATGCCATTGATTCAAATGCTCGCGCCGACTTCACCTGATGAACGCATGGAAGCGATTGCTCGAAATGCGAAGGGATTTATTTATTTGGTTTCGGTTACGGGCGTGACAGGCGAACGCAGGGAAATTTCAAACGACCTCGGCTCGTTGATTAATCGCGTGCGGGCGCATACGTCCGCGCCAGTATGCGTGGGATTTGGCATCGGCACACCCGAACAGGCGCAGCAAGTCGGTCAACTTGCAGATGGAGTCATTGTCGGCTCGGCATGTGTGAAAATGATCGGGAGTAGCCCAAAGCCTGTTGAAACAGCAAAACAGTTTGCGGCGGAGTTCCGAGGCGCGTTGAGGTAATGGCGAAAAAATGTCCGCGCCTTCTCGTCAAGGGAAAATATTTTCCATATAAAAAATAAGTACACGTTTTTGCGTGTACTTGTGAAACCGTTTTTTAGAAAAACTTTGGAATGAAACGACCTGTTCGTTTCATGTATTCACGATATTCATCGCCAAATTTTGCAATGAGATGTTCTTCCTCATCTTTTGTTCGTATGATGAGTGTGATGAAAATTAGAACGATTAAACCTGCAATAAACCAGTTGTCTGCAATAACACCAATGGATCCGAAAGTTCCAAGCCCAACAATATAAAGCGGATGTCGCACCCACCGGTATGGTCCACTGGTAATAAGTTTTGCTTCGTGTCGTGTGGCAACGGTTGTTGTAATACTATCTCCAATACTGCTGAAAACCCAATAACATAAACCAACAAATATAAAACCGATCATAACCCCAACCCAACGGATAGGTTCAAGTAAACCCATTTTGGACCAGTTCATCCATGACGGGCTGAGTAAGTAAGTCAGCATACTTAGGACGGCAGCCAACGCAGAAAGCCGAATAGTGAGAAATACAATTTTATTTTCTTCTTCTGTTGAAACTGTTTCACCAGTATCTAAATTGGCTTTGCGTCGATAGTAAATAGAGATTGCGCTGCTGCCAAATAAAACAATTGCTACTGAAATTCTAAAAAGGATTTCGTCCAAGATGGGTCTCCTTGAAAAATATTAGGCATATATGATACCTTGCATAAAACTGTAAATTAATAACAAGATTGAAAGGTTTGCTGAATTGTTTATGACGCGTAAAGCTTAAGTGGATAACTCTCCACGCAGGTTGATTTGCATCAGTTGCTTAATTTTATTTACAGGAAGGTTTTGACTGAAAAGATACGACAGTTTTGCCAGTGCGGCTTCTGCGGTCATATCGAAGCCGCTGATGACTCCGGCTCTGGCTAAGGCGGAGCCTGTTGCGTAGTCCTCAAGGTGGACACTACCCCGTAGGCATTGTGTGCAATCCACAATGACCACTCCGCGTTGTGTGGCTTCTTCGAGGGCGGTGAGAAAATCTGCGTTGTTGGTGGGACCGTTGCCAACCCCATACGCGCGGAGGATTAATCCTTGCAGCGGCGGCTGGAGAAAGTTGCGCACGACCTGTGCAGGGATGCCGGGCCACAATGGCAATGCGCCCACGTTGACCTGTTTGAGTTCTTGCACTTGTAATGTGCTTTGTGGCGCAGGCAGGACTAAATTTTTTTGAATGCGAATCTCCACGCCGATCTCGCCCAGCGGCGGCAGGTTGGGGGAGGCGAAAGCATCCAGCCCATCGGTGCTGACCTTGACCGAGCGGCAGCCGCGCAGCAGTTGATTGCCAAAACATAGGCAGACTTCGGGAATGTCAAAATTTGCGGCGACGGTGAGCGCTGTGATGATGTTCGCCCGCGCATCATTGCGGACTTCACACAGCGGAATTTGCGAACCTGTCAGCACCACAGGCTTTGCCAAACCCTCCAACATAAAGGGCAACGCAGATGCGGTGTATGCCATCGTGTCGGTGCCATGCAAAATGATAAAACCATCATATTGGTCATAATGCTCGCCGATATCCTGCGCAATCTTGTACCAATCTTCTGGGGTCATGTTTGCCGAGTCGAGCAGCGGATCGTATTCCTGAATCTCCACCTTGGGCATCAAATCGCTTTTGAGTTCGGGCATGGAGAGAATTTGCTCTGCCAAATAACCAGGCGCAGGGGCATACCCTTCGGGCGTCGGCTGCATTCCGATTGTTCCGCCAGTGTAAATGATGTAGACTCGTTTATTCATGAACCATTTCCTAAATTTTTTGGTTTGAATTTATTAAACTGCACGACTCATTTTGATGCAAGTGACTGGGTACCCGTTGTTCTCACTGTTGAAGCGCCCAAACTCACGGAAGCCTTCGCTTTCATAGAGCGTAATCGCGCTTTTATTTCCATCAAGGACGATAGTCCACACGCCTTCACCGATCTCGCGGATGCCAATGCGGAGCAATTCGCGCCCAATGCCTTTTCGATAATGAGATGGGTCGATGTAAAGCCAGGCGAGATAGTCCTCGTCCATGCCCACGAAACCGACCACGGTCTCACTATCACAAGCGACGAATTTTTTGCTGCGCTTCAAGTCTTCCACTTCTTTGTCCTGCTCAATTGGAATAAATCCGCGCGGGTCACAGGAACCTTTGAGTTCATCTGGTCTTGCCCGGTCGTGGATTCTGCAAATCGCTTGCCAATCTTTATCTTCATATGGTCGATATGTGATCATGTTGTTTCTCTTTATTTATAAATCTTCCCATCACGCGCCTGCCATACATCCGTGGCGAAACGCTCAATAAAACTGCGATCATGGACGACGGCAAGGATGGTTCCATTGAAATTCTCCAACGCTTCTTCAAATCGTTCCCGCGAGGGGATATCCAAATGATTGATCGGTTCATCCAGAATCAGGAAGGTGCAGCCTTGGGCAACGAGTAAAGCCAGTTGTAAGCGAGCGCGTTCACCATACGAAAGTTCTCCGGCTGGGCGTAATGCGGCATCGCCTTTGAAAAGGAAGTAATGCAAGAAGTTGCGCGTTTCGGTTTCATTGAGGGTTGCAACACTTTGAATGGTCTGTACCGAATTCAATGCAGGGTTTAGCAATTCCTGTTCTTGTGCCATATAACCAAGCTTGGTCGCGCCGCCCAAGCGGAAAGACCCAGCCAGTGGGGGAATTTTGCTAACGATGGTTCTTAAGAAAGTGGTCTTGCCAGAGCCATTTGCGCCCGTCAGCACTACACGTTGACCTGAACGAATAAACAAGTTAATGTCTGCGAGTAGCGACGCGACCTGCGCGTAGCCAATTGAGAGTGCATCTGTCACCAGCACGTCTTTTGACTGATGCTCGGGCTGGGCAAGATCAAGTTTTATACCCCATTTTGGCATAGGTCTTTCCACGCGCTCATCCGACTGCATATAGCGGTCTAATTTTTTCTCGCGTGATTTCGCTTTCACTGACACTTTTTTAGCAATGCGGCGCACACCCGGTTGGCGTGGAGTAGTTGTCATTTCTACATGCAAGGCTTGCTGTTTTGTGCGGTTAATATCATCTTTCATGCGCCGAATCTCAGTTTCCTGATCACGATACGCATCCCATTGTTTATTCCACTCTTTTTCTTTTGCGTCGAGGTAATCGCTATAGTTGCCTTCATAGGCTTTGACGGTATGTGTCAACGAATCTAATTCGAGCACCTTTGTCACGGTGTTATCTAAAAAGGTACGGTCATGCGAGACGATCAGCGCCGCGCCATTAAATTTATTTAGCCACTCTTCAAGCCATTCGAGCATTTCAATGTCGAGGTGATTGGTGGGCTCATCCAGTAATAGCAGATGCGGATTGTCCAATAAAACTTTGGCAAGCATGAGACGAGTTTTCTGTCCGCCAGAAAGGTGAGCGATGGGCGTATCGGCGGGAAAGTGGGACAAGCCCAACGCTTCAAGTATGACCGAGGGCGGGTCGCTGTTTTCTGTGAGTTTGTGCAACGCTGAATCATATTGCTCTTGCAATGAAGCGTCATGCGGGTTCTGAGATAGCGCCAACGCCAGCGACTCCACTTCCAGCGCAGGGTCGGTTTGAGAAACAGAATCAAGCCCAATGGCAGAGTGAAGCGTTGCCTCGGCTTGGAAATCCATTCCTTGGGCGAGGTAGCCGAGGCGTAGTCCGGGGCGCGTCGAAGCGACATCCCCAGAATCTGGATGTTCGAACCCGGCGAGGATGCGCATGAGCGTGGTCTTGCCGGAACCGTTGGCGCCGATTAAACCGATGTGCTCGCCAGCGTTGATATTGAAGTTGATATTTTGTAGAACGGGCTGGATACCGAAATGTTTACTAAGATTATGGATACTAAGCATACGAACTCCTGTAGTTAAAAAGAAAACCGAGGGCATGCCTCGGCAGATTAAATGCCAATAGGGAAGTGCCCTGAAAACATTGGTTTAACTACTTGCTGTCCGTCATTCGCTGGGTATCCTTTTTTGTAGAACAAGTCTATAGACTTGTTCTACCGCATTATAAACCCGTTGGGGTAAACTTGGGGGCGGTTTGCGCGTCAGAATAATATCCATTAATAAAGAGGAAAAATGACAAAGAAAATATTAGCTGTACTGGCACACCCTGATGACGAGTCTTTTGGTTTGGGGGGCACATTGGCGTTCTATGCCCAAAAGGGTTATGAGACTTATTATGTTTGCGCAACACGGGGTGAGGCGGGCTCAGTGGATGATGAATACCTTAAGGGATTTAAAGATACTGCCGAAATGCGCACAGATGAATTGATGCGTGCTGCAAAAGAGTTGGGCTTGAAAGAAGTACACTTTTTGGGTTACCGCGATTCAGGCATGCCCGGCATGGAAGCGAACAACCATCCCGATGCGCAGATCAATCATCCGGTGGAGGAGGTGGCGGGCAAGGTGGTGAAGCACATCCGCAATATCAAGCCGGATATTGTCATCACGTTCGACCCGATTGGCGGCTACAAACACCCCGACCATATTCACATTCACAAAGCGACAGTCCTAGCCTTTGCCAACGCTGAAGATGAGACATTTCACCCTGAAGCGGGTGCGGGTTTCAAGCCGACGGCGTTGTATTTTCAAGTTTTTCCGCGCTGGTTTTTACGTGCCGCAACGCGTTTGATGCCGTTGTTTGGAAAGGATCCCACCAAGTTTGGGCGCAATGGTGATATTAATTTAAAGGAACTTGCCGAGGTGGATTTTCCCGTGCATGTGCGGATCTCGACCCGAACTGTATCTGAGGCAAAGACGCGAGCCAGCGCTCAACACGCTTCTCAAGGAGGGATGCAGATGCGGCGCGGATTGATGGGTTTTATTGGGAGAATATTTGGCGAGCGGGAAGATTTTATGCGGGCATACCCCCCAGTGGAGGATGGGTTCAAAAGAAAAAACGATTTATTCGATTTATAGTTGAAAAACAAGTTGACAAACTCATCTGTAAGGTGGGTTTGTTTTTTTAAGACTGTGTGGTTTTAGCGTCGGGTGTTTGGTTTGCGATATTGTTAATCATCCTTGCGTGTTTGTAATTTTTACCGATTGAAATTTGAAAATACAGAGTGTATCTTTGATTTGCAGGGATATCGTTTCAACGAAGGGAGCTTTCAATGAAGAACTTGCAGATCAAAATAGCCATAAGCTTGTGCCTGGTGGGTGTATTCGTTGTCCTGGCTGCAATACCAATGGGAGGGACGCGGTCATTGAGTTTGCTTGATATACAAAGTTCTGGTGGTTTGGTGGAAATAAATTTTTATTACACAGGCGAGTTTAGACCCTCTGAATTAAATGGTTGGATATCTTTAAGCGGGGAAGGTGCCAAATACGAAATGGATTGTGAGAAGAAAGTGTTTGAAGGCGTTATTGCCTGTTCTACATTCGTGCCGATTTTGGACAAAGATGCGGTTATTGAACTGGCTGGCTTTAGATTTTGGATTCATGTCCCTCTGGCGAAATTCTGATGTTCACTTTAAAAGCATGATATAGGGAATTGATTATAATTAATACAAAAATACAGGAAGTTTATGCTTGATACCATTAGTTCTCGAAAAACAAATTTTATTCCTTGGGTTGATGTAATACGTTTTTTAGCTGCTTTCCTAGTCGTTCTTGCTCATGCCGTGGATTTGGTCAACATTCCTTGGGTGTGGGGGGCGTTTTATTACACTCTCTCTCGTATTGCTGTTCCGATATTTTTTATGGTAAGTGGCTATCTAATACTTTCTCATCAGGAAGATTTTTGGACGTTTTTTTATAAACGTTTTTTAAAAGTTTTTATTCCGTTTTTGGTGTGGTCAATAATATTTGATCTGTTCAGGGAAAACCCGTTTCAGGAGCATGGCTTTACACTGCAGTCAGTTGCAGGTGTGATTATTCGTATTCTGCGGGGACCACGTTACGACCATCTTTGGTTTTTTTATTCATTGTTTGGGTTGTATTTATTTACACCTATATTGCGTATTTTTATTAAGAATGCAAAATTAACCGAAGTATTGTATTTTGTTGCTTTGTGGTTGTTAGTAAAGCCAGTAATGTTATTGATGGGTGAATATTTTTTGATTAGACAGGGGTTTGACCTGGGCTTTGTGGATGGATATGTGGGCTATTTTCTGATAGGCTATTTGTTAGGACAATCAGAAATTACTCGTCGTATGTTAGTCTGGTCTTGGTTGTTTTTTTTGATTGGCTTTGTTTTTTCTTTTTCTGTTTTTTATTTTGATATTCCCCCAGTGGATAATGAACTTATCTTGCGTGATTACCTCAGCTTAAATATTGTTATTATGTCACTGGGGTCATTTGTCGTTTTAAGAAGCGCACTTCAAACTGCATCGAAATCACTTATTTATGTTGCTCATATTTCCGCCCCACATATTTTCGGCATTTATCTGATTCACCCATTGATATTGTATTGGCTGACCCGCAATCGATGGGTTTTAGGGTTTGACTCGTATCAATGGAACGCGTTGTTTATGACACCATTACTTGCTCTGATTACTTTTGGATCCGGCTGGCTTATTGTTTATTTAATGCATCGCGTACCGATTTTACGCGCCCTATTTTAAACCGATATCTTTTTGATAAGATGCGAGGGTTATTAAATACGTTTAGTATAATGATTGGAAGTTCACAGTATTGAAAGTAGGAAATCGTGCCTGAGAAAAGAACTGTTCCGCGAAAAAAAGTTAATATGTATATGCGTGTCCTCAATGATGATACACAGGAGATCATTGGTCACATCGTGGAGATCAGCCAAACTGGGTTGCGTCTCGAAACCGTGGATCCTATCCGGGCGGGGCTGGATTTTTATATGCGAATCGAGATCACGCCAGACCTTGGTAGTACGCCCTATATTGTTTTTATTGCCAGGAGCAAATGGTGTCGGATGGATGAATTTCAACCTAACTTATTTCAGGTAGGGTTTGAATTGGTTGAGATCATTCCAGAAGATCGTCAAGTCTATTTGCGAATTATTCAAAAATACGCAGGGCGATAAGATTACTTTTCATTCCCTTATTTTATATATTTGACTTGGAACAACCCCTGTAAGGTTGAAATATAGGCGTACCCATTTACTGTATCCAATTCAATGGTGCGGATCCAGGGTGCGAGATAATAACTCGCTGTCTTTTTTTCAGTATTCAGGTCTTGAACGGTTATCCTGCCATTCAAGAAATTGCCTGTTATAAGAAGATTTCTTTCAGGGTCCACTGCCAATGTTCGGACACCAAAGCTGCTTCTAATAAAGCCCTTCGCGTTGAGCGTAGATGCGTCGTAACGCAAAATTGCCCCTTCCATTGGAGAAGCGATCCAAATTTCATTTTCTCGTTCCAGAAATACCATACGGTCTGTGCGAGGCGTGATCTGAACTTCTTCAATAAGTTGTTGAGTTTCCATATCCCAAACAGCAAAATATGGGTCTTTGAATGAGTTGAAATATAACAGCGGCTTTTTAGGGTGGGCAAGTAGATAGGCTGTTGGAATGACGGGGAAATCCATGCTTGCAACGATCTCTCCCGTATCCCGTTCGAAAACATACAACGGGATCCCCGTCTCTGAGTCGGCTTCTGAGGATAAGATAATTGTATCGTTGAGCGGAATCCATCGTACCCATACATCACCGGGTGAAAGGTTTGGTACGGGAATTCTATTAAGTATGTTTTTTGTCAAGGCGTCCATGTAAAGAAGCTCATGGGTTGCACCTTTGTATACATAAAGTTCCTGTCGTTTTGGATTGAATCCAAAGCTCTGTGTTTTGCCTATATCTTCATGGGATCGTTCTGGAGGGATATTTAAATTCGCTGTGTCGAACGACAGAAGAAAGTTTGTGCCTCGCCCAACGGCGTAGAGGGTTTGATGTGCTGGGTTAAGTTCGATCCAGTTAAAAGCGCTTGTTGAGAATTTTTCAACGGAAGGGTTAGCATATAAATGTTCTGTCAACGTCAGAATTCTCTGATTGTCGTAAGGTACAAAGAGCATGATCCAAATAGAGGTGGCAGTTACAATACCGCTTGTCCATGCCCATTTTTGAATTACGCTTTTTGCACCTATGATATTTATTAACCAGAGAATATATGTTTGTGGGAAAAGCGCCTCAGCAATGCCGATACTGGCAAGAAAGAAAGGGTTTGTCCATTTTTGAGCTTTCAGAGATTTGGATACCTGCTCATAGGGCATTGCATTAAGCGCAAAAAGAACGGTGATTAAAGCTGCTTTTGATATGGCGCTGGGTACAAGAAAGAGATAGGTAAAAGAAAAGTAAACTCCCGCGAATATTCCGATTAGAAATATAAAGTATTTTACGAATGGTGAGACTGAAATCTTTTCCAGTATTAGATAAAAAACTGAAAATCCGGTTGCTGCTATAAATAGTACAGCTAACCTTGCGGGAAGGGTGCTGACTGTGAACACCAAAAAAAGCATACTTCCAAAGAAACTGAACGTATTCTCGATCCAACTTATTAGAGAATATCTAAATATGTATGCTGTAATAGCCAACACAGGCAGCCGTATTGCCGCCCATAGGAGGATCCATTTTTTATTTGCTGTCATACTTGCATGATAACAGGGGTTTGAGATTTATGCTGCTTTTACGATCGGGGGTGTTTCTTTGTGCCAATTCGTAGCTTCTTGATAGGCATACCCAATGCGCAGCACCCCTGATTCATTCCAGGCTCTTGAAACGATCTGCAGCCCAATTGGAAGTTTTTCGGATGTGAACCCACAGGGAATGGATAGGGCAGGCAGACCTGTTAAGTTAAAGGGGGCGGTGAGCCGGGTAAGCATACGGGCTCGTTCGACGGCGTCTTCGCCTTCAAGCACTGGCGCAGAGATGGGGGTGGTGGGCAGAATAAGTGCATCGTATTCTTCAAATAAAATGTCGCACTTTCTGCGGGTTTCTGCCTGAGTGCGGCGGGCGAGTATGTACTCGCTGGATGTAAACCCTGCCCCCGTTTCCAATCGCTGACGGACATCTGCCCCGAACCAATCGGGGTGTTCTTTCATGCGCTCACGGTGGAAAGCTGCACCGTCTGCCTGGGTCATGAGACTATTGGCGAGGGCGGCTTCACGTAGAAAATCAACGTTGAGTTCATGGATTTCAGCTCCTAACGATCTTAGAACGTTTGCCGATTCACGTACGGCTATCAATATTTCGGGGTCGGTGACTTCTTCAATAAAATCGCCGATGGCAAGCGCTACTTTTCGGTCGCGGATACTATCGTACATGTGACTTTGGAAATCGCCCGGCAGGGTCTTTACGGAGGCGGGGTCTTTGGGGTCGTAGCCGCTGATCACTTGCAGGATCAAGGCGGCATCTTCCACCCGTTTGGTGAGGGGACCTGCGTGATCCAAATTCCACGAAAGAGGCATGATGCCGTTCAGGCTGACGCGTCCATAGGTGGGTTTGAGACCAACTACGCCGCACAATGATGCGGGGATGCGTATGGAGCCGCCGGTATCTGTGCCGAGTGCAACAGGTGCCATCCCTGTAGCGACAGCCACGGCGCTTCCGCCAGATGAGCCGCCCGGGGTGCGGGTTAAGTTCCACGGATTTAGACATGCCCCGTAGTGCGGGTTGTTGTTGGTTACGCCTAACGCAATTTCGTGAGTGTTGGTTTTGCCGATGATACATCCACCGGCTTTTTTGATCTTATCAACCACATGGGCGTCTTCGCTTGGGATATATTCTGAAAAGAATTTTGAACCGCTTGTGCTGCGAACCCCTTTGGTGTTGTATAAGTCTTTGATAGCTGCGGGAATTCCGTAAAGGGGTAGGTGAGCCTTTGTTTCAAGTTTGTTCTCTTCCGGCGGAATGACGGTGATGAAGGCATTAAGCGTCGGGTTGAGGCGCTCAATTTGACGGTAGCAGGCTTCGGCTAGGTCTGAAGCGTGAACTTGTCCGCTTTTGATCAATTCTCTCTGCTCAGATAATGTCAAGGAGGCGTATGTCATGAGACGTATTATAGTCAATGAAATTTTGAATTGGGATAGCCTAACAGTACTGATAAAAAACAAAAGCAGGATGTATTTTTTCGACATCCTGCTTTTGTTTTGAATTAGGTTTTAGAACAAGCCAAGCACTTTGCCGGTTTCCAGGTCTAGGTCTACATCGTAGAACGATGGGCGTGTGGGTAGACCGGGCATGGTGCGCATGTTGCCAAGGATGGGGTACAGGAAGCCTGCGCCCACACTCGCGCGGACTTCGCGTACGGTAATGCGGAAGCCGGTGGGTGCGCCCTTTTGGGTGGCATCGGTGCTGAAGGAGAGGTGGGTCTTTGCCATGCACATTGGCAATTTATCGAACCCGAGACGGGTATATCGTTCGATCTGTTCTTCTGCTTCGGGGGTGTAATCTACGCCGTCGGCGCGGTAGATTTCGCGTGCGATGGTTTCGATTTTAGTTTTGATGCTTTCATCCAACGAATAGAGGAATTCAAATTTGCTTGGTTTCTTTGCGGCTTTTACAACGGCTTCGGCTAATGCCTTGGCGCCTTTGCCGCCATCTGCCCAGTGAGTCGAAACGACAGCGTCCATGGCGCCCATTTTTAAGGCGGCATCGCGTACCATTTCTACTTCGGCGGGGGTGTCGTTGGCGAAGGAGTTGACAGCTACAACCACGTTCACGCCAAATTTGAGGGCGTTCTGAATATGCCTTTCAAGATTGGGAAGACCGGCTTTGAGCAGTTCGAGGTTTTCTTCCACATACTCGGGTGCAAGCGGTTTACCTGCCACGACCTTGGGACCGCCGCCATGCATCTTGAGCGCTCGGACAGTGGCAACCATGACCACCACCTGCGGAATCAAACCGGAGTAGCGGCATTTGATGTTGAAGAATTTTTCCATACCAATGTCTGCACCGAAGCCCGACTCGGTGACCACGAAACCATCTTTGCCGACCAGTTTAAGCGCGATCATGTCTGCGATGATGGAAGATTGCCCATGGGCGATGTTGGCAAAAGGACCAGCATGAACCGTGGCAGGGGTGCCTTCGAGGGTTTGCATCAGGTTGGGCTTGATGGCATCTTTCATGAGCACGGTCACTGCGCCAGCCACACCGAGGTCTTCCACGGTGACGGCTTCGCCTTGCTTGTTGGTGGCGACCACCATCTTGCCAAAGCGTTCGCGCATATCCTCGAGCCCTGTAGTGAGAGCCAAAACCGCCATGATCTCCGAAGCGACGGTGATATCGTAACCAGACATGTGAGCATGACCGGTTTCGTCCTTGCCGCGTCCAACTTCCACTTCTCGCAGCATACGATCATTGATATCCACTACACGGCGCCATGTGATAGTCTTTTCGTCAATGTCGAGGCGGGCAAAGCGGGTGCGTTCTTCAGGAGTCAAGTCGTTGGGATTTTTTTTGTTGATGCCAAGTTTCTTCAAGCGGCGCAGCATGGTGGGTGAGAATTTGCGTTCGCCTTTTTTGTTGGCGGGGCAGAGCGCGTTGAAGAGTTTCTCATCGTCCTGCTCTTTTTCGTGCATCACGCGCGTATCGAGTGCAGCCGCAACAAGGTTGTGAGAAGCTGTGATGGCGTGAATATCACCAGTGAGATGGAGGTTGAAATCTTCCATCGGAATGATCTGCGAATAACCGCCGCCCGCCGCGCCGCCTTTGATGCCGAAGGTCGGTCCCATCGAAGGTTGGCGAATGGCAGTGATCACTTTTTTGCCGAGGTGTGAGCCGAGTGCCTGCGAAAGACCCACGGTGGTGGTGGTTTTGCCTTCACCAAGCGGGGTGGGGGTAATGGCGGTCACATCTACATAAATGCCGTTTGGTTTGCTCTTGAGGCGTTCCAAAATTTCCAATTTGATCTTGGCTTTGTAAGGTCCGAACAATTCCAATTCATTTTCGCGGACGCCGAGTTCGGCGGCGATTTTGGTGATCGGTTTAAGTTTTCCCGCTTGCGCAATATCAATGTCTGAAGGAACAGGTCGCAATAATTTGATCTTGGTCGGTTGGAAAGCATTGGCGGCTTTTGGAGCAGCCTTTTTTACGAGTTTCTTCACAACTTTTTTGGGGGCGGCTTTTGCGCCTTTTTTAGCGGACTTGCTTTTGGTTGCCATAGCTTCTCCTTGAAATTATATATAATCTAATTATTAATTATCAGACAAATTTGTAAAATTGCAAGAGTAATTTGTCACTTATGCAGATAGAAGAGTGCCAACATTTTCGCCTTGAAGGGCACGAGTGAGCAGCCCAACCTGTTCTGCGGCAAAAATTTGTGCAGTCAACCCTTCGTTTTTTTGGATGAGGGCAAGCATTTCCTCCACCTTGGCTTTCATCCCCCCCGTAACATCGGTACTCGCCGAACCTTGGATGCTGCCCCGCTTCGCTTCATAGTCAGCAGCTTGAATCTGTTTCACAAGCCTTGTCCTCGCCGGAAAATCTTCCCATACTCCGGCTTCCAGCCCTGCCAGCAAAATCCGTTTTGTGGGGAACTGTTCAATAAGAAAGGTGAAAACATCCTCGGTCGAAAGGATCGTGCCGCCCAGGGCTTCATCAAACGCCACATCGCCTTGAACGACAGGCAACAGACCAGCGTCGAGCGCACGACGAATCGTTTCCACGTTATGGAAGGTCACCTTGCGATGATCAGAAACCATCGAAGCCGACGGCGGGAATGGCAGGGCAGGGATGCCCGCCTCAAAGAGCGCCGTCACTACATGGCGATTCAATTCTGCCGCCTGCAAGCGGACTTCTGCGAATCCCAGCCACTGGTCTTTGGTTTGCACGCCGTCACGAGTTCCGTGCTTCTTCGCGGCAACATGACCAAAGGAGCCAGAACCATGCCCGAGAATCAGTTTCAAGCCTGGGTTTAAGTCCAGAGCCGTTTTTATTTCCTGTGCCAGTTCTTTTAATTTATCCAATCTTGCGGTGTAGGCTTTGTCTTTGTCGGTGATGAGCGATCCGCCTAGTTTGAGGAGAACGAGTTCGTTTGTCATACTGCTTGTTTTAACACACATCTTCAAAATTGTGATGTTTTTTTACTTATGTGTAGGACGTTTTCAGTGAGTATAATTTCAGTATGGATATTCGCACCGGTGTCTTTGTTCTTGCCTTTTTTTCAGTTGTGGGGGCATTTCTTGCTTTCCGCAGCGCGATCCGCAATATGCAATCTGCGCGGAAGATTTCTTTTTACAGTTTACGCCGCCGTTATAACAGTGCCGCCTGGCAATTGGTTGGCTTTGCCTTGTTTTTGATCGGGCTTGCTTTTTGGCTACCTTCCGGGGGGGCTCAAACCATCTACCGTGTTTTTCCGCCGTCACCAACGCCATCTCTTACCCCAACCATTACGCTCACGCCAACCATCACATTGACGCCGACCCTTACCCTTACCCCCACGTTGACGATTACGCCACTCGTTTCTGATACGCCCACCCTTACGCCTACTCCCTTCCTGCCAGTGGCGATCGAGGCGCTTTTTTCTGCTTTACCCACCCCAAACCCGGAATCCATTTTTACCGCTCTCCAGTTTTCTACTGAGTTTGATGGCGTGAATCCTGTTGATCCGCGCACTGTATTTGAACTTCCCATTACCACCATGTATGCCGGTTTTGATTACAACAACACCATCCCCGGCGTGCAGTGGACGGCGCTCTGGTATCGCAATCGTGAATTGGTTTGTTACGAAACCGAACCCTGGCGTGACGAATGGGGAACCGGCGGCATTGGCGGGTATACCTCCTGCACAGACCCATTGGAAGGTTGGCAGCCGGGAAATTACGAAGTTCAAATTTTCATGGGTACCGAGTGGAAGGTCGTTGGTCGCTTTACTTTGTTGGAGGCTTTGCAAACAGCGACGGCAACAAGCACTCCTGAATTTTTCGATACGGAAACACCCACGCCGGCACCGTAAGGCAGTGGTGAATAAAAATAGAAGGGATTTTTGTATGACAAAACTTGCTTTTCAAGATTATTACCCTGAATATCTGGCGCATTGTTATGGGTGCGGAAGGGTAAATGAACTGGGACACCAGATCAAAAGTTATTGGGACGGGGAAGAATCGGTTGCGCATTTTCAGCCAGAACCGTACCACACATCCATTCCAGGGTATGTGTACGGCGGACTGCTCGCCTCGTTGATCGATTGTCACGGTACAGGGACGGCTGCTGCGGCAGGCTACCGCGCCGAAAACCGCGAAATGGATACGCAGCCACCCCTGCGTTACCTCACCGCTTCTCTGCATGTGGACTATTTGAAACCAACCCCCATGGGACCCATCCTCGAAGTTCGCGGGAAGGTAAAAGAGATTAAGGGACGTAAGGTCGTTGTGGAAGAGTGGATTCAGGTGAACGGTGTGATTACCGTCAAAGGTGAGTTGGTTGCTGTGCAGGTTCCTGAAAACCTCGTATTGGAATTGTTGGAAAAAGGTCACGAATAATGCGAAATATTTACAAAGTTTTTGTGTTTGTTTTATTGGGGGCGTTGCTGACAGGCTGTTCTACGAATGTGCCCCCAGAAATGCGCGCACGCATGGTAGATACGAACGATATTCCACAAGATTGGATCATCTTCAAAGAATCAGCTTCTGAAGATTGGGGCGGGGAACTTTATAACATCGCCTTCGCGTATGGAAATGAATCAGAATCACCAGCACTGGAACACCAATTGATCATCTATGCAGACGCAGCTTCTGCGATTGCCGGGTTTGAAGAATATCAGGCTTATATATTTGCAACCGGCTGGAACGAGACCGACCAGGTTTCTTTTAGACCCTCCTCACCAGAAGACTTATTCGAGGTTCGGTGCTCCACCCAGGAGATCGACCATGTGATGACGGATATCTGCTTTGTGCTGCAACAGCATGGAAATTATGTCTCTGCGCTGGGGTATCAAATGGGCGGGTCACTTACTTTTGAGGTGTTGGATTCCATCCTTAAGACGATTGATGTAAAACTGAACATGCCGTAGTTTTTCAACATAAAAAGAGGACGGCTCGTATACGAGCCGTCCTCTTTTTATTTATAAAGCCCATTCTTTTTTGCGCACATATAGCTCATTGGCTATTTCACCTGCTAGCCGCGCATTGTTGAGAAGCAAGGCGAGGTTTGCCTTGAGAGATTTTCCTTTTGTCAATTCACTGATACGGCTGAGAAGGAAGGGAGTCAGCGCCTGCCCGTGGATGCCTTTTTCGATGGCTTCTGCCGAGGCTTTGGCGATCACCGGCTCCATCTCGGACATTGGGATTGAATCAGTTTCTGGAACCGGATTCGTCACCAGAACTGCGCTGCGCAAACCGAGATTCCAGTGATGTTTAGCAAATTCGGCGATCTCTTTTGGGGTGTCGAGGCGGGCGCTCACGTTCAATCCGCTTTCACGGGAGTAAAAGGCGGGGAATTCGTTCGTTTGGTAGCCAATCACAGGAATGCCCATGGTTTCCATGTATTCGAGCGTGGCGGGCAGGTCTAATATGGCTTTTGCTCCGGCGCAGACGACGACCATGGGGGTTTCGGCAAGGGCTTTCAGGTCGGTGGAAATATCGAATGCCGATTCTTTGTGGATGCCGCCAATGCCGCCAGTTGCAAAAACTTTGATGCCTGAGAGAAAAGAGGCGAGCATGGTTCCGGCGACGGTGGTGCCGCCATCCGCTTTTTTGACGATGGCGGTGGCGAAGTCGCGGTGACTCACTTTCAGCGGAGATTCGCTTTCAGAAAGCCGGATCAGTTCCTCGTCTGAGAGACCGAGGCGCACTTTTCCGTCAAGCAGGGCAACGGTGGCAGGAATGGCATCCATGGCGCGGACTTGTTTTTCCATATCCCGTGCCAGTTCAAGATTTTGCGGGTGTGGCAGCCCATGTGTGATGACGGTTGATTCGAGGGCGACGATGGGTGCGCCCATGTTGAGTGCGCGGGTGATTTCGGTGGAGAGTTGAAAATTTGGATGTTTCATTTGGGTCTCTTGATGTAGTGAAATACGTGGTCATTGATGTCGCGCAGGGCTTTGTCGATGCGGTCGAGGTCTGTGTTTTTTTCTATGGGAGAGCGGTTTTCTTTTTTAATGAGATCGTGGGCTGCGATCATTTCGTTACGGAAGGCTTTTAGCATTTCCAGTGCAACTGAAGCGGCGTTGCGTTTTAGGTTGGAGTCTTCTTCGCGCAGGATGGAACTGCTCGCGATATCGGGGTTTTCATCCACGATCTTCATCAGTGCGAGGTAATCTTTGTTAGAGAGTTTGCTGCGGTATCCGCCGGATTTGTTGTAATTGCTGATGATGACATCGTTGACAATGTCAATGAATTCCTGCATTTCAAGCTGTTTGCCAGCACGGCTCACTTTTGAGCGGCGCGCGGCGTTTTCGCGCATCAGTTTCCATGCGTTTTTCAATTCGTCTACAATGATCTCGTTTGGAAGCTTCCATGTGCCGATGTCTATCCAATGTATGGATATGCCCATTTGGGCGGCTTTGTCTTGAAATGCCTGTTTGTAGAAACGTTCGGTGATCTTTGCGCGGGTTTCAAATTTTGGTATGTTGGTGGAGAATGTCCTGTTGACGGTGGTTTGTTCGCCGGTCATTTCAAAACGCATTTGTGTATTGGTGAGTTCATTCTCGTTGATCACATCGGTTTCTTTATCGCTGATGCTTGAAAGAATTTCGCTCAGGTTGCGTGATTTGATCAGTTCTTCGATCTCGGTAGTGATCAACGGGATCACGGTGGTATCCCACGGGAAGGATACCCCTGTGGCTTTTGTGGGCGGCGGGCTGATGATGACCTGATCGTAGACGAGGGAGTGTACGGCTCTTTCTTGAAAGTGGAAGGGATCGTTCTCTGGCGCTTCTTCTTTTGGCTTTCGCAGGATGCTGAACCGAATTTTGATATCCTGCGCTTCGAGCGGAATGCCGTCTTTGGTGCGCGAGCGGACGGTGAGTCCGCGCACAAATTGGTCGCGCAGGTTGATGATGGCGTATTCGCGCTTGCCGATTTCGTCAGATTTTCCAATTTCACGAATGCGTTCAAAGCTTCCAAGATGCCACGGTTTGTTGCGCGTGTGAATGATCTCTGGTGTACCGTCTACTTTTTCCAACAGGGCTACACTGTCAAGATTGACTTGTATGTAGCCGGGTCCACCAATGAGGATGACGGGGGATTGTTCGTCTTCCGCTGAAATCTTTCCTTCGTTAATGGTGATCTGTTCGTCGTACCCGGAGCCGAAAGCCACTTCTTCAATGAAACTATCGGCGACACTTTCGTCTTCAAGCTCGAAGATGTCTGCCAGGTAACTGGCAGATTTACTGCGGGCGATGGCAATGACAACCATGATTAACGGAATGTATTTTAGAAGTCCCATTGCAACGATGACGCCGCGTTGAAGATTGTTCGATACCAGGAAAACGAACATCACCATGGTGATGCCGCTAAGAATTGCCCAGATAAAACCAAAAACAAGGCTGCGTTTACTGCTGCGGTATTCAACGCCCTCTTCGTTCAAGCTGAAGAGCTTTTTGTTGTCAATGCCGGGGAGGTTCATTTGCCCCCCTTTCGATTTTGGAGCGTATCTTGTTTGTTTACCAGCAGCCACTTTCCAATATCGTCGAGTTTTTTGATCTCATCGTCCATTTGTTTGCTGGCGCGCCAGTCGAGTAATATTTTTTCACGGAGGGGTTCAATAAGGTTTTGTATGGTTGTGAAAATATCCTGCGTGGGGGCGGTTGGGTCGTTAAATTTTTGTGAGGAAATACGTGCAAAGGTTTTTAGGGCTTCGTTATGAGCGGCGGTTTCGAGCAGGGTTTCGCGCTCGTTTAACTGGTCTTCTTCGCGCTTTGCGATCTTGGTCCATTCCGCGTTCCAGTTTTTGATGATCTGTTCTTCAATGGCGGGGTCAAATACAATGTTGTGGATGCGCACATCCATGATCTCAAGCCCAAGTTCTTCCAATTGGCGAAATTCAAGGCTGTCTTCTGCTGCGTTGGTGAGAGTCCCATTATCGGTCATGCCGCTCACTTCAGGTTTGGTGAGCCGCTGTTTGATGATGCCTTCGATCACTTGAAGCCCACTGGCGCCTTCGGCTGTAAACAGGTCTTCAAGTTTAAATTTGCGTACATATTCGCGCCATAGGTTCACAACCAAATGCGCGGGCAGACGATGCCATTCCATGCGGTTGCGTTTATTTTCGGAGGTGCCGAGCTCGATCACTTCTCGTGAAACTGCATTTAGAACTGAGGCTGCGTCGTACCCGTATTGAGATATCACACCGCTTTCTGAGGGTACATCGGTATGTACCGGGCGTTTAACCCGGAATTTTATGCTAATAGTAGGGGCGATCTCAAAACCATCGCGGGTATGCCCGGCAGTTTGGTGACGGCGCAGTTCATGATATTTTTTTGGGTCAGACGAAGGGGCGGGGTTTAGAAATGGCTGCTCGCTCACAAGTGGACCGATGAACTGCCACTGTGCCCGTAGGTCTACACCTTCGCCTCGGGTTATTTTTTCAGGAGGCTTGGTAAAACGGATTCCTGGACCGGCAGGACCAATGATTTGGGTGGAGGTTTGCATGACGACTGCACTGGCGGTATCCAGAACGATCACCCCGGGTCCTTTTTTATCCGTTTCACCTTCGTGCTTGATCACCCGTCCATTTTTTACGAAGAGGATCGGTCCGCGGCTGCCGGTGAATCCGTTGACGCGCGAGAAGATTTCCTGCCGGTCTTGCGGCGTTTGAACCGGCAAAACAAATTGTGAATAGAAATAGACCAGTTTGTCTGCAATCAGCCCCACGGCGTAAAAATCTACAATAAGGATGAGAACTGCCGCGCCAAGTATGAAGGGGTTTGTATAATCAACCCCCAGCCACCACAACACACCGTGAAATACGGCGTTTGTCGTTAAAATTACGCCGTGCGGGGTTTGGAGGAAGGAGCCAATTCCACCGAAGAGTTGTCTAAGGAATGTCATTTGGGTTGGATTCTAAAGCAAAAATAGGCGGAATGGGGTGGATTTTTTTATTACCCTAGATTTTGCAAGAACAACCCATATGTGCTTACCCATGCCGTGTTACTCCTATTCATAATGTTAATTAAGTTATTTTACTAAATCATATGACACGGATTTGAAAAAAAACTGAAATTATAGTGCGCTTTCTTGACAAGTAACATTGTGGCAGTATAATAATTTTGTAATGGTTATGGGAGGTTTATGTCAAATCAAAGTCGTGTTTACTCAGGGAAATATAATATTCATGAACCGATCAGCAGTTTATTTGAAGAAATAGAGAACAGGGATATTCTTGGACGCCGCCATCTTGCCGGGCGGATATTAAAACGCCTTGGCGATGCTGATTGCCCACGGGTATTGGGTGTCTATGGCGGATGGGGAACTGGCAAAACGAGCCTGAAAAATATGTTGATTCACCAAAACGGGGGAATAGCTGAGGTGCTTTTCGCATCTTGATGGATGCTGGAAGTATAGGCGGCGCAGTTGATCCCCATTATTGTGCAACTGAAAGAATTGACCGGAATGCGGATTTGCCAGATGTTTGAGACTCATTGTTACGGGCTGCCGTAACAGCCGGTATTGCAATTGTGATGGACTATTGAAACCATTGGCGTGTACCAAGTCGATCAGGGGAAATTTACACCTTGTCTTCAGGATAATCAAACTTCTGAATCCATCCTGGAGCGATGGGAACAACAGTGGATGAAATTGAACCGAAAAGCTTTTGAGCGACTTGTAAGCAGCTGTCGAAAAAAATGGCAAAAAAATTAATTTGTGGATAATCTGACCGTTGTCACCGGAGAATGGGTGAGGTTACTTGAGTCTATCAAAAAGTATTCTTCAATGCATCTGATTGTATTTGATATTTGCTATTGATTCAGATGTAGTAGCTGGGATGTCAACAAAGTATGAGGGTAGGCGTGGATGGCTATAGCTATCTTGATAAGATTATTCGAGCAATATCATTTGTCACTTTCGCCGGTTGTAGACAGCAAGTGATAAATACGCTATTACGCCTTGATTGGAACACTTCGATTGTGATTGAGAAAATTCCGCAATTCAAAAATTTTGTTCCAGGCGTTTGATTAAGTGCAGAAAACTAGCTGAATTTACTGTGAAATACGCCACATCTGGCGTTCCGTTGAGACGGTGATGCACTCCTTGCTTACACCTGCAGATTTTTACCAGAGTTGTCTTCCTTCGAAGACCCATCCGCCGGATCTGGACAATTTCTTTCAAAACGAACCGCAGCTTTCACATCCCTGGTATTCCTTTACGGAAGAACTCTTGAAGGATGCGAATTAACCCTATTTATCCGCACCATTTGAGGAATTTGACTTGATTCTTAAAATCCATTAGAACATATAATGATTAACCGGTTTCGGGAGTGCAGGTTGCATGAGAAAGCCCAAAACCAAAATGGTATTGGGGATATGGAGTTTTAGTTATCTTCTTATCTTTACCTTTTTTGGAAAAATAGTTCAGGGTTATTGTATATATATCCTTATTATTGGCTTTGCGGAAAAAAGGGCGCCATCATTCAGGATATTATATGGGATTCTGGATGGGAAAATATTCGCGCTTGCTTTTTTCTCCTGCAAGATCAGTCACTCTGCTTTATCTCGGCATGGCCTGTGTTCTTACGCCATATCAATATTTATTGTTGCTCAATTGCCCTTCCAGTTTCAGATTTGAAGACCGAAGTAAAGCGCAAAAGTTTTTTCATTCATTATTGGTCGAAGAGATTGGCAATATTCAAAGAGGGCGGAAAATTGAAAGCCAGGGAATCAGAAGACGCAAGCGGCGGGTTATCTCGCTACAAGCAGTTGGTTGCTTTGGCGCAGCAACAGGATGTAACCTGGATATTAATAACGGCGTGGAAGATGAGTTGGAGGCAAAAAACTAAATGGGAAAAAGTGGATCAAGAGTCTCCAAAGTGGAAGGTAAAAGGAAAGACCCATTTGTTGATCCTGTTGGACCGGCTTAACCTTTATTAAAAGGCAAAAATAATCAGTGTCCTTGACCTTCGGACGCAATCCCGTGCGAAAATAACCGCCTATATGCGTATGGATTCAAGTTAGTGCCAACCTTTCTGTCACCTTCGTTGAGGCTGACCCGGAGTCATTTATTTTGGGTGGTTGAACGATGGGGAGAGTGAAGTTGCGTTGGCTGGATATTGATGAAAACAGACCAAATGGCGAATCCATGATCTGGATATTACGAACTGGACGACAAGATGCATCGTTAAAGCTTATACGAAGGAAGACAGAACTGGTCTCTCCTCCTGATCCCTTCTTCGGCATCAAACCGCCACAAATTTTATAAAGGCGAGTATTCAATGCTGCCTCCTCGAATGCCGCTCGGCAGCAACAGGAACCATCTCGTGGCATGAAGCCCCTTGATGCAGCAGGAACTTTTTCGAGGCGAACTCTTACTGTACCTATGATGATCTATATTCTGGGCTGGCGGCAGGGCGGACGAAAATCCGGAGTGGTTAAACAATCCGTTGACGCTCTCAACAGATTGCGGGAGTTTCTCGGCAAAATGAAGTTAAAGGTGAAATATTGTTTCAATATCGAGAATAAAGACCATGTGCCATTTCATAAAGGCGGAGTTTTTGGAACGGAAGATTATTAAATATGCACCTATTCGGCTTATTCATCAAAATTTGAACTCTTTGCGTTGGCGTTGTTATAAGCCATCGTTTGGCAACCTTCAACCATCGAGCGAAGATATCAAAAAGGCGTGGCAAACTGGAAGCGCGATGGGAAAAGGAGTTGGTTATTAAGCAGCGAACTTGAATCAGTTCGATCAAGATCGCACGGCGAGATACAGCAGGAGATGACATTTCCAGTATCTTCCAAAGCTCTCACAAGATGAAGCCTCTTCGTGTTTCAAGCTTGGAGCAGGCGCGTAAACCCTGGGTCGAACGACATCACTCCACGGGAAGTGGTGGATATGTTGATAGCTTCATCGTGGTTGTTGGTGGACCGGAAGACCTCTTCCGGAACAGGATGATGACAACAACCTAACAAAACGAAAAATTCCACTGTAATGAACGTGTAAACAATGAAACGAGACGCATGAAAAAATCACAAACAATTACGAGCCTTTTCTCTGAAAAAAACTGTAACTTGATTACTTTTCGTGGATTGTTGATGCGGCATGGTGATGGAAGGGCACATCTAATGTAGTTTGTATATTATTCTGCCTTTGGTAATCTTTGGGTATGATCAATGCTTTTTTGAGTTGAGACGTTTTCAAAGTGCTGATCCCTACAATGTTCAGATGGGATAACCTGCAAATAATGATGCAAAGAATTGGGCGAATGTCTTGAGATCGATTGGGGTCCGGGATGAATCGAACGAATTTCGTGTTGGAGACCTCAAGGCCTTCTCGCATTCTTGGCAGCGGAGAACTTAAATAAATCGCGGAGAGATATTAAGCCGTGATCAAAATTGGGGATTACCCGGAAAATTGACGAATTTACCATTGAACCCGTGATGGCATTGACATGAAAGTATCTCATGGAGTATCGTTTCTGCATCATCTCCCAAACAGGATTAAACTCCGAACCATGAAACCCTACCCATTTTCAAAGAAAGGGTCTACAACCTTGTACAATCGTAATGCCGTACGGATGGGAAAATTGGCAGAGTGGCAGAGGCTGTAAAGGGCGCGATCCGGCATTATCACGGAGTATCGCTTCTCATGAATTGGACCAATTACTCTTCCGCCTGCGAAAGAAGCACGATCTATCACTTCAAAAATTTGAAGATCCCAAATATGTGGAAAAAGATCAAATCGGCGGGCGAAACTGCTTTGGATCAATATTAAATATCTCCCCGCGCAAAAGATATTGAAGACCAGCGCTTGAAAGTCTGACTTCAAAACAATCTGGAACGGAACGATTACAGCGCAGGGTGAAGCGGAGAAGGTTTCTAGCCGTGAACGGGGCGTGCTGGTCGCAAACAGTTTTACTACGCAGTATTGCGACCCTTCAAATACAATTCGGGCAATGGCGGATAAGGCGAAAACGGCAAAAATCTGGAATATTGTTTTGGCTATACCGCCCAAATTTAGAATCTTGGGGACGGCGTGATGATTTAAGGGATGGTAATAGAAAGGGATCAAATCATGAGGAATTTCACCAAGTAAATTATGACGCATGGGTTATGCCTACCTCGAATGGCTACAATGGGCTCGTGAAAAAACCGAGAATATCATTGCGAGATCAACCAGGATTCTGTAAGGCGTAGCGAGCAATTGAAAATAACGATAGCAATGGGCTTGAACTTGTTGGGCAGCTAAAAAGCTTGCAACGTATTTATGACATGCGGACGATTTTGGCAATGGTTTCCTATAACAGTCGAAATCAATCTGAATGTGCCATCGCTGCGTATTTAATGGATGACGGCGCAAGCCAGCTTCTATTGGATGCAATCAGCGGCAATTTTATTCACCAGTCCATTCATAAAGCGGTACTTGTTGGATATCAGGCTGTATTCATTGGCATCTCAAACCACTTGACGCCGCCTTGGTCAATGGAGAAGGCTCCAGTCGTAACGACCTTGCAAGAGATACCGCGTTTGAAGAACTTTTGCTAGGCTGTAAGCTTCTGAAATGGTGATGCATCCGCCGCGCAAGCAATACGGGTTTCCTCCACCTCCACCACGGAGGGTAAATCGCGTCAACCGGGCAGGTTTGATGAGCCCACCGCAAGAGCCAGATCGTCCCTCGTCACCCCCGCACCGTCCTCGTGGATCAGGCGGGTTTCCTTCCGCCTTGTTAAAATCTTTTCCTGTGCTTGGGAGCATTCCCGCTGGGTCTCCCCTCGGTATTGTGGATGATTCTAGCGAGGAGGCGGTGATTGATGGCATTGAGATCAATGGCGCTTTCTATAACTTCCATAGCCTGGTTGGAGGTAGTGAGATCAATATTTCCCAAAACAAACAGTATTTTATTTTGAAAGTAAATGGTGATAGCATGAATAACACCATGCCTGTCCATATCGAAAGTGGAGATTATGTCTTAATGGTCAAACAAGATGCTGCGGAAAGTGGGGATATTGTTGCGGCAGAGATTGAAAATGATGGGCGCGAAGCAACCCTAAAACGCTATTTCTATTCAGACGGAAAATATATTTTGAAGGCTCAATCACGCAACCCTCAAAACGACCACCTTACATTCCGTAAAGATTTTTATATTCGCGGAAAGGCACTGGCGGTATTGAAGCGTGAAAGATAAAAAGTTAACCCTCGAATTCCATAGTCATACAAATGCTTCAAAAGATTCCCTGACCCGCCCCGCAGATTTGATTCGGGCGGCGCGGAAAAAGGGAATTGACCGCCTCATCATCACGGACCATAATTCCACGGTGGGGGCGGTCGCGGCTCAAAAGCTGGACCCGGAACTGGTCATCGTCGGAGAGGAGATTATGACTACACGGGGAGAGATTCTTGCGGCATTCGTGCAAGAGGAAATTCCTGCCGGGCTGACACCCCAAAAGACGATTCAAATTCTGCGTGAACAAGGCGCGTTTATCAGTGTGAGTCACCCTTATGATACGCACCGAAAAGGGGGCTGGTTGGAAACAGATTTGTTGGAGATCGTCCCGCTCGTGGATGCCATTGAAGTGTTCAACTCGCGTTGCATGGATCCGCGCTTTAATGGGAGGGCGAAGGCGTTTGCCGAAAAACATAATATCCCTGGCACGGTTGGTTCTGATGCGCACGGAGCGTTCGAGGTGGGGAGATCGGTTCTGTTGCTCGACCCATTCACAGGTCCAGATGAGATGCGAAAGGTAATAAGGCAGGCAAAGGTGCAGACGAAATTATCCCCCTGGTGGGTTCATCTTATCTCACGCTATGCATATATGAAGAAGCAGGCTGGCAAAACCTGATCAGTTAGATGTTGCTAGAAAGCGTTCCTGTTTTCCCAAACGAATATGCAGTAAATAATAAGCAAGGGCGGCAATGGCACAAAGAACCCCGCCGATGTACCAAAGCAGGTTGGGGTTGAGATTATCCAAAACGAGACCGGCAAGCATGGGAGCAAAGGTGGAGGGCAGCAACCAGGTGAGACCAAAGATCGCCATGTAACGTCCGCGCATATCTTCGGGAGCAAAGTTGGCTGCAAGGGTTTGGCTGGTGGGCATGATGAGCATTTCGCCGATGGTGATGACGACAATGGATGTCATGAACAGCCAATAGACCGAGACGAAGCCGAACATGCTGAACCCGACCATGTAGAACAAGGTGCCGAGCGCCATGATGATAAAGGGTGGTTTATCTTTGATATTCCGTGAAACCCAAAATTGAAAAAGAATGACCGTGATGGCGCTGGTGGTCGTGAGGAATCCATATCCCTGCGGGGTGACGTTATAACTGTCTCGCAAAAATACAGACAGGGAGTTGTACATTTGCTGGTAGACTGCGCCCATGAGGATGGCGGCAACGATAAACGCCATAAAGGCGAAATCTTTGATGACCACTTTGTACCCGATGAGAGTGCTCCATAGCGGTTCGTGCTGTTCGTGTTCTTCCTCGTGGTGTTGCGGCTTTGTCTCTGGCATATAAAGGAAGAAGATTGCAGCGACAATGCAACTCACAATGGCGTCGATAATAAACAACAGCATGAATGAGCGATTGGCGAGGAAACCGCCGATGCTGGGTCCGATGATCCATGCCAGGTTGCGGATGATACGCAAAAGACCAAAACCTTCGTGGCGCTGTTTTTCATCTAAAATATCCGCCATCATGGCTTGGTGTGCGGGACCTGCCACATCTGAAAGCAGACCGATAAAAGCGGCGAGCGGAAAAAGCACAGCCAACGAATTGACCATGCCAAGCGTGAGCGTGCTGAGTGCGCTGAAATAAGACCAAAAAGAATGAGCTTTTTGCGCCCAAAGCGGTCGGTGAGTGCGCCGCCGATCATATTGCCGATGACGCCGAAGATGGAAAACGTGGCAAGCACCATACCGGCTTGTGTCATGCCGACGTTGAACTTCTCTGTAATGTAAAGCGAAAAGAAGGGGAAAAGAAGTGTCCCGCCGATGCTGTCGATAAAAAGGGCGAGGACGATGACCCAGAAACGGGAAGGGAATTGGTGATAAAGTTTTTGTAGGCGGGTTAACATGTGTCGATTTTAGCACGCATGTTCTTTTTATCAAAATACCAATTTCGGGGCGCTCATGGTGATAGTAAAGTCATAAGCCATTCATGCGAAAAGCGCGAAAAAAGGCAAATTCCGCAAAAAGAGATTTCCATTTTGCTACAGCCAAGCAGATACGCTAAAAATCTTTGAGCGCCCTCCTTATTTTCCAATAAACCCGTTTTTTCGAGCTTCGTTCAACTCCTGATGTTTGATTGCGTAAAATTCTGTATATCCACATGTTCCACAGATGCAGGCATGAAAAGCGCTTTGTACAAATTTTGGTACCCAAATAAAGGGACGGTTTGGCGGCTCCGGTTCAGTGACGCTTACATAGGGTTGAACACTATCGCTCCCTTTGAGCGCAAGGTTGGTCAATATTTCGTTCGAGCCGCATTTGGGGCAGGTTCCGGTTTTCATAAAAATACTCCTTTTTATTTTTATGCTACCCCTAAAAAAACACCAACCCAATCACCCAATGGATGGAATAAAAAAATCCTGCATAAAGGTGGGGAGGCAAATTATTTAATGGTCTTGTGGAAATATTCGATCTGGCAGATGTGTTGAAAACCAAGTCTTTGATATATTTTGAATCCCATATCCGATGATTGCAAAGTTCCGATACGGTAACCCATTTCGCGAGCGTCGAGTAACGGGTGAACTGTCATAACCGCACCGATACCTTTTCCACGTGCTTCGGGTACAGTGGAAACACTGTACATTCCTGCTGCTCCTCCACCAAGGAAAAGGCAGGAGGTTGCGACTGGCTTTCCATCCAAATAGCCAAGGTAGTTGCGCATGGGCAAAACCAACCCCAACGCACCCCATGATTTAAAAACCATCTCTTCCCATGCAGATGGCAGACCGTATCCCAAGGTAAATACCTTTGACCATAATTTACATGTTTCAACATCTTCCACAACGCGGATTTCCAAACCATCTACGTTGGGAATTTCTGTATTGAGTTCATTTAAATCCAATGCCATGCCTGGGGTATCTTTTGAATAAACAAAACCGTATTTTGACATGACAGATGACCAATCGGAAAGTTGGACGGCAGGGTCAACCCAAAAGGTGATCTCCTTCACTTGCTCTTCTTGAAAATACTGAAGTGACTCAGCCAGCACTTTTTCTCTCGCGGGGGAGGGTGGTTCATTGGCGATAAGCCCATTGAACCATGAATGGGGAACTACTGAGCGCCAGCGGGTGATCCCATTGTTTTCAAAATGCTCTGGCTGATGGCTCGTGCTCATAAGGCGGAATAAGTCGCAAATATTGGCACGGGTGGAATAGAGTAATGCGGTATCAGAGGTGTCGGTTTGTATGGTCACAAGCGGTGTCCTTTTGAGCTGATTATATTTTAAGGTCTCGCCCCACACGAATTAATCCATCCTAGTAGTCGGTCGTAAATCTTTAGGAAACAAATTCCTGCTTACGTTGAGATTTTCCCGATATTACAAAAACCATGAATTTTCTAAAAAACGAATTGACATTAGCGTCCTTTTTTGCTACACTCTGATTTGTCAGACAAATGTGGTCTGGTCAACTAATTAACCATCCAACTTTCAAACGAACTGACTATCCAATGCCAACCCTTCTCATCAAAAACGCGTATATCGTAACCATGGACGACCGCCAAACGGAAATTCCCGAAGGTGGTCTTTTCATTCGAGACGGCTTCATCGAACAGGTGGGGCAAACCTCACAGTTACCCGAAACTGCCGATGAAGTCCTTGATCTCAAAGGGCATGTCATCCTGCCGGGTCTGGTCAACACGCACCATCACTTCTACCAAACCCTCACGCGTGCCGTCCCTGCCGCACAAGATGCCAATCTTTTCAACTGGCTCAAAACACTTTACCCGATCTGGGCGAAATTACAGCCAGATGACATCTTCACCTCGACTCAAACCGCCCTTTCGGAACTTGCCCTCTCGGGCTGCACCACCGCCTCAGATCATCTCTACCTCTTTCCCAACGGCTCAAAACTGGACGATGAAATTGCTGCCGCTCTCGAAGTTGGGGTCAGGCTGCAAGCTTCTCGCGGCTCCATGAGCCTCGGTGAATCCAAAGGCGGGCTTCCCCCCGATAGCGTCGTGGATACCGAAGAGAACATCCTCAAAGATTCGCAGCGCCTTATCGAAAAGTACCACAACGCCAACCCCGGCGCGATGACGCAAGTTGTACTCGCGCCGTGTTCACCTTTCAGCGTCACCTCAGATTTGATGAAACAGTCTGCCAAGTTAGCGCGGCAATACGGCGTGCATCTGCACACGCACTTAGCCGAAACCGAAGATGAAGAACAATTCTGTATGCAGATGTTCGGTCACCGTCCGGTTGGTTATATGCAAGAGGTGGACTGGGTCGGTAATGACGTTTGGTTTGCTCACGCGGTCTGGGTCAATGATGAAGAGATCAGCGTCTTTGCGAAACATGATTGCGGTGTGGCGCATTGTCCCACTTCAAATATGCGCCTTGCTTCCGGTATTGCGCCAATCAAGGAATATCGCAAGGCGGGCGTGAACGTCGGCTTGGGCGTGGATGGCTCCGCCTCCAACGATGGTTCGCACCTGCTGGCAGAAGTCCGCAATGCCATGCTTGTCTCCCGTGTCAAAGAAGGCATGACAGGCTACTCCCTTTCCAACGACCCGAACCGAAAATTGATGACGGCAAGAGAAGCCCTGCATCTTGGCACCCGTGGAGGTGCGGCAGTTTTGGGGCGTAACGATATTGGATCGCTCGAACCCGGCAAATGCGCCGATTTCTTTGCGGTCAATTTGAACCGGCTGGAATTCACCGGAATGCACGATCCCGTTTCGGCGGTGGTTTTCGGGCAATCCGTCAATGTGGACTATACCGTAGTTGGCGGCAGGTTTATCGTGAAAGAAGGTCAGCTTGCCACAGTTGATAAAGGCAAGTTAATCGAAAAACATAATAAAGCAGCAAAACGTCTGCTTAATGGTTAAAGGAGAGATTTAGAGATGAGTGTTGTGACAAATACGATCTACACATTGGCTTACGGAATATCAGGCGTTGCAGTGACAGGGATAGCAATGATGCTGATCTTGCTTGCGCTTGTCCGCAAAGACCCTTCCATGATGTTCTTTGGGGCATTGTTTTCCATTCCTGCTACCTTTGTTTCCGGTTCCTGGGCAGACTGGGGCGGCATCTTCATGCGTCTCATGCCCTTGTTTCCGGCGCTCGGCGCATACGCTGTAGCGCAGGATGATACGGTTTTTTCCTGGGTGTTGGCGGCGCCGGTTCTTGGGTATTTGATCTTTTACTTGTTCAAATTGATTTTAGCGGGTATGTAAAACATACCAGTATGTTTTGTTTAGCAATATCCTGTACGCCTTGAGAAAAGTAATTGCTTGCGCTCATTAAGGAGAATTTATGACCTCTTCCACAAAACTGACCGCCGCTCTCATTGATGTTGCCATGGGGCGTGCTCATGCAGACCTTGTGATCAAGAATGGTAAATGGGTCAGTGTACAGTCCGGCGAAATTATTCCAAACACAGACATCGCTGTAGTACAGGGACGCGTCGCTTTTGTTGGGCGGGGTGCCAGCCATACGATTGGCGCAAAGACCAAATTGATAGATGCCAACGGCAAATACCTTGTGCCGGGGTTGCTCGATGCACACATGCACGTTGAATCGGGCATGGTCACAGTGACGGAATTCGTCCGCGCGGTGGCGGTCCGCGGCACGACGGGCATGTTTATCGATCCGCACGAGATCGCCAACGTGTTCGGTCTCAAAGGCGTTAAGTTGATGGTGGACGAAGCGCAGAAACAACCCATTCATGTCTGGGTGCAAATGCCGTCTTGTGTGCCTTCAGCCCCCGGGTTGGAAACTCCAGGCGCTTCGATTGGTCCAAAAGAAGTCACCGAAGCAATGACATGGAAAGGCATCATTGGTTTGGGCGAGATGATGAACTTCCCCGGCGTGTTCATGAGCGATAAAAAGATGCTCGATGAAATGTCTGCGACTCATGCGGCGGGTAAAACCATCGGCGGACACTACGCTTCACCAGACCTTGGATTGCCCTTCCACGGGTATGTAGCCGGCGGCGCGGAAGATGACCATGAAGGCACCCGCATGGAAGATGCAATTGCGCGCGTTCGGCAGGGGATGAAGGCGATGTTGCGTTACGGTTCAGCATGGTTCGATGTCGCTGCGCAGGTAAAAGCCATTACCGAAAAGAAGCTGGATTCGCGCCGCTTTATTCTCTGCACCGATGACTCGCACGCCGCAACTCTGACCGAAGAGGGGCACATGGATCGGGTTTTGCGTCACGCCATTGGTGAAGGCTTGAATCCAATGACAGCGATCCAGATGATGACGATCAATACCGCCGAGCATTTCGGCTTGACCAAAGAGATGGGCATGATCGCTCCCGGCAGATGGGCTGATGTTGTTTTGGTGGACGATCTAATGAATTTCAAAGCCGACCTGGTGATCGCAAAAGGGGAAGTGATTGCAAAGGGCGGTGAGTGGCAGGTTGAGTTGCCGGTTGTGAAGTACCCCAAATGGGCAACCAACTCAGTTCACTTGAAGAGGAAACTCACAGCGGCAGATTTTGTCCTTCGGACAAGAGCCGCTAACGGGTCCGAAGTTGAAGCGAATGTCATTGGGGTGATCGAAAATCAGGCGCCGACCCGGCATCTTAAGCTGAAGGTCAAGGCTGAGGATGGCGAGGTCAAAGCAGATATAAAACGCGACATTGCCAAGATCGCCCTTGTAGAGCGCCATAAAGCCACTGGCAAGGTCGTGGTTGGTTTAGTCAATGGTTTTGAATTCACACGGAAATGCGCCATTGCTTCCACGGTTGCACATGATAGCCATCATATGATTGTGGTGGGAAATGATGATGAAAGCATGGCGGTCGCGGCAAATGAGTTGGTAAATTGCGGCGGCGGGCAGGTTGTGGTGATGGACAGTAAGGTGGTTGGGCTGGTTGAATTCCCCATTGCCGGGTTGATGTCGAACGAACGTGCAGATGTTGTTGCAAAAAAAGCGGGTACTGTGCTTGATGGTTTTAAGATGTGCGGTAGTGAATTGAATAACCCGAACATGCAATTAAGTTTGATGGCGTTGGTGGTTATCCCGCAGTTGCGTATTTCAGATAAAGGGTTGGTTGATGTGACCCGTTTTGACTTTATTCCCGTGCTTGAAGATTAAGAAAGATACGATCATGGCTAATTTTCCCTTTCAACGCTTGCAATCAGACCTTGCCGAGTTAATAAAAAAAACACCGGCAGGGCAAAGGCTGCCTTCTGAACCAGACCTTGCAAAGCAGCTTGGCGTTTCTCGCGCCACGTTGCGCGAAGCGATGCGCTCTTTTGAAACACAAGGACTGATTCGGCGCAGACAAGGCTCTGGTACATTTGTGGTAGGCAAGGTTCAGGCTCTTGATTCGGGCTTGGAGGTATTGGAGAGCCTGGAAACGATTGCCAAACGCATGGGGCTTGAAGTATCCATCAGTGATCTGAACATTGAATCGATAGTGGCTGATGAGGAATTATCCGCTTTGCTGGGTGTGCCGCAAGATGCCAAGCTAACTCGTGTGCGCCGTGTGATCCGCGCTGAAAGCAGACCGGTGGCATACCTTGTGGATATTCTTCCTGAAGAAATATTGCATATAAAAGACCTGCCCGCAGATTTTCACGGCTCTGTTTTGGATTGTTTGCTTGAGCGCGGCGATCTGTTGACTTCTTCCCGTGCCAATATCAGCGCTATTGGCGCTTCGGCAGATGTTGCCAAACCTTTGGAAATTCAGCGCGGCGATGTTCTGCTTCATTTTCATGCTCAATTATTTAATGCCGAGAACAAAGTGGTGGATTATTCTTTTAGCTACTTTATCCCTGGGTATTTCCACTTCCATGTTGTGAGGCGGGTGGGGAACGGGTAAAAGGTAGATGAACTCAAAACAAACGGCGGTGGAACCCCGCCTTTCATTCAAATAGGAGACAATATGACAGATAAAACCAAGGAAATTCAAAAGCGAGTTGAGGCTTCCCGCGAAGACATTATTGAATTCATGCGTGAAATTGTTGCCATTCCTTCAATGGATTCAAAGATCGGCGAAGTGGGCAAGCGCATTCAGGAAGAGATGATAAAACTCGGCTTCGATGAAGTCCGCTACGATAAGATGGGCAACACAATTGGACGCATCGGCAACGGCAAGAAAGTGATCGTTTTTGATTCCCACATTGACACCGTTGGTATCGGCGACCCCGCTTCATGGAAATGGGATCCATTTGTGGGCAAGGTTGAAGATGGCGTTCTCTTTGCTCGCGGCGCCTGTGACGAAAAAGGCTCCACGCCCGGCATGATCTATGGGCTTGCCATTGCGCGCGACCTTGGTCTGCTGGATGGCTGGACCGCCTACTACTTTGGCAACATGGAAGAATGGTGCGATGGTATCGCCCCCAACACCTTTGTAGAAGTAGACCCCGGCATCAAACCCGATTTTGTGGTCATTGGCGAACCGACCAAAATGCTGGTGTATCGCGGTCACAAAGGACGCCTTGAAATGAAGGTCACTTCCAAGGGCAAATCTGCTCATGCAGCCAGCAACCACCTTGGCGATAATGCCATTTACAAATTACTGCCGGTTATTGCAGGCATCCGCGATCTTGAGCCAAAATTGGGCGACCATGAATTCCTCGGTCACGGCAAGATCACCGTCAGCGATATGCACGTCAAAACCCCATCCATCAACGCCGTACCCGATGAAGCCATCATCTACATTGACCGCCGCATGACCTTTGGTGAAACAAAAGAAGCTGTGAAGAAACAGGTCGAAGACTTAATCCCAGCCGAATTCAAAGACACCGTCAAACTCGAAGAACTGTTCTACGACGATCCTTCTTACACCGGCTTTGTCTTCCCCGTGGATAAATACTTCCCTGCCTGGGCGTACGAAGAAAACCACCCTCTGGTAGCCGCCGGACAGGAAGCCCGCAAGTTGGTAGGGTTGCCTGAAGCAAAACCCAGCAAATGGAACTTCTCTACGAACGGAATTTACTGGGCAGGCAAGGCGGGCATTCCATCCATTGGCTTTGGTCCTGGTGATGAAGAAACCGCGCACACGAACGAAGATTCCGTATCCCTCGATGACATGGTCAAGGCAACTGAGTTCTACGCCATTCTGCCAAGTCTGATCAAATAAAAAGCCATGAAAATTTTGGAAGTGCGTCGTCATTCCATTCGCCATCCGAGTGGTGACCATTTGAGTCAGGAAGGCGTATCTCTGGCAAGAATGGTGGGGCAGGGCGCTGGTCCATTCAGTTTTGTTGCCACATCCATGCTGCCGCGCGCATTTGAAACCGCCATCGCCATGGGATTCGCCGTCAACGAGCAAAAAGAATTGTTGAATACCTATGGTCCCGCCGTAGAACGCGAAGCGCCCTGGCCCATGCCGTACTATCACTATTCCGAAATCGTCAAGCAAGATGGAGCCGCTGCAAAATACGCCTATCAGCTTTTTGATTACTACGCCACTATTATGAAGCAGCTTCAAGCTGGGCAATCGGCACTGGTTATAAACCATGGCGGCGTAGTGGAATTGGGCGTGGTGGCGTGTCTGCCTGAAACCGACTTCATCCCCTGGGGCGAAGCGGTGAGTTATTGTGAAGGGGCGCGCCTCTTTTGGGATGACGGGCGCTTTGTTCGCGGCGAAACTCTGCGTGTAACCATGTAAGAGGTCAATTGTCGGCAGGACCTTGTAAACCCCGCGCCTCTTGCCGACTTTTTGCCTGATTCTGTTTCAGAAGCTTTCAACCTCGTCTGAACCGATGTTGAAAAAGTATTTTGAAAGTTGAACCATTTGTAGAACAGTAAAAAATCATCCATAAAAAAACAAGGAGATAAAAAATGCAAACAAATTTTCGTGGTCGTGATTTTATTGGCGACCTCGACTTCTCCAAAGAAGAAGTCGAAACAGTGTTGGATGTGGCGTGGGATCTAAAGCGCAAACGCGCCTTGGGACAGCCTCATGCGTTGTTGGATAACAAAACGCTCGCCATGTTATTCTTTTTCACCTCCACCCGCACCCGTGGATCCTTCGAATCAGGCATGGCTCAGTTGGGCGGTCACGCTGCATTTATCGACAGCGAAACCACCCAGATCTCACATGGCGATACAGCCAAAGAGATCGGTGAAATCTTTGGTCGCTACTTTGATGGCATCGCCATCCGTCAATGCGACTGGCAATTTGGCAACGGCTACATCAACGATGTCGCCAAAGCCAGCCGTGTGCCCATCCTCAACATGCAATGTGATGTGTACCATCCCTTCCAGTGCCTCGCCGACTTAATGACCATTCAGGAAAAGAAGGGACGCGACCTCAAGAGAAAGAAAGTTGTTGTGTCCTGGGCGTATGCGGCTTCCTATTCCAAACCGATCTCTGTCCCGCAATCTCTGATCCTTCAAATGACCCGCTTTGGCTGCGATGTAGTCTTGGCTCATCCACCCGAGTTCAAACTCATGCCCGAGATCGTACAACAGGCAAAAGACAATGCCAAAAAATACGGCACTGGTTTCGATATTACCGACAACATGGACGAAGCCTTCAAGGATGCAGATGTGGTTTATCCCAAGAGCTGGGGTCCTATGCTTACCACCACCGGCAAAGAAGAAGGCAAGGCTCTCATTGAAAAATACAAGAGCTGGATCACAGACGAACGCCGTATGGATCTGACCAAAGACGACTCCATCTACATGCACTGTCTGCCCGCCGACCGTGGGCTCGAAGTGACCGATGGCGTGATTGATGGTCCGCATTCCGTGGTCTACGACGAAGCCGAAAACCGCCTGCACGCGCAAAAAGCGGTCATGGCTTTGACGATGAGTTAGATAGTTTGGTAGTTGAATAGTTTTGTAGTTACGTAGTCGAGATTCTTTATAACTACGTAACTACAAAACTGAGAACTAAACAACCATATTTAGGAGACTCTATAAATGACCAAACTTGCAGTAATTGCTGTGGGTGGTAACTCTCTGATTATTGACGACAAACATGTTACCGTTGAGAGTCAATATCAGGCAGCGAAAGAAACCTGTGTACACATTGCAGATATGATCGAACAAGGATGGGATGTTGCCATTGGGCATGGCAATGGTCCACAGGTGGGCTACATTCTACGCCGCTCTGAAATCGCCGCAAAAACAGCCGGAATGCACGAAGTTCCGCTTGATGTGTGCGGTGCTGATAGTCAGGGCGCGATCGGCTATGCTATTCAGCAAAATTTGCAAAATATTCTCTACCAACGCGGTATTAAGAAAAAGGTTGTCACCGTCATTACCCAAACCCTGGTTGATAAGAACGACCCCGCCTTTTCAAACCCGGCAAAACCCATCGGCAGTTTTATGGACAAGGAAGAAGCGGAACGTCGTCAGACAGAGCAAGGCTGGTCTGTGGTCGAAGATTCCGGTCGTGGTTGGAGGCGTGTTGTCGCCTCTCCCTTGCCAAAAGAAATCGTAGAGTTGGAAACCGTCCAAACCCTGCTTGAGAAAGGAATCATCACCATCACAGTTGGCGGCGGCGGTATACCTGTTGTAGACCCAGGCGATGGCAATTACGAAGGCGTTGCGGCTGTTGTAGATAAAGATTACGCATCCTCCCTGCTGGCAAGAGCCGTTGGAGCAGATTTGTTCGTTATCTCAACTGCGGTTGAAAAGGTTGCGCTCAGTTTTGGCAAACCTGAACAGAAGTGGTTGGATACCATCACACTTGCCGAAGCCAAGGCATATCTGGCAGAAGGTACACACTTTTCCAAAGGTTCCATGGCGCCCAAAGTTCAAGCGATCATCTGGTATCTTGAAGCCAACCCCAATGGAAAAGCATTGATCACCAATCCCCAAAACATTGGTCGGGCGCTCAAAGGCGAAACAGGTACCTGGATCGTTCCGTAGGCACATACTTGGCAGGGATTATGATGGTTGGAAATCACTCGATACCTTATAAACCCTGCCAACCTTCAATGCCTCGAAAAAACAAAGAATGCTAAAAAGAATTCACCCGACCCTCACGCTCCTTTTGCTTGCAATAATTTCGTATGGCTTGCTCATCCCTCAACTGGGCTTTTATTGGGATGACCTGCCCATGTCGTGGATTCGCTACCAACTCGGCGCCGATGCCATGACGCGCTACTTCTCTACCAATCGCCCGGTGTGGGCATTGCTTTACCAGATCACCACTCGTATCCTTCCGCATCAACCAATTTACTGGCAGATCTTTGCCCTCATTTGGCGCTGGCTGGGTGCAGTGGTTTTATTTGCCATAGGCAAACACCTTTTCCCAAAAAATCCAAAGTTTCCGCTTGCCCTCAGCGCTTTGTTTTTACTCTACCCGGGCTTCAACCAACAATGGACAAGCTATCTCTACTCGCATTTTTTCATCGTCATCTTTTTCTTTCTTATTTCATACCTCCTCATGCTGCGCGGAAAAACAATACCCGCGTTAATATTTTCTGCCCTCAATTTATGGATGATGGAATATTTCTTCGTCCTTGAATTGATACGCCCTTTTGTAATTTTTACCTCGCTCCGGGCTGAACCCTCCTCATGGCAGATACGGCTCAAAACGACCTTCAAGTTGTATCTGCCCTACCTGGCAGTGTTCATCCTTGCAGTTTTATCCCGCCTATTTATATTCAACAACCAGGTCTACCAGATCGGTTTGGAAGAAGAAACCACCGCCTCTGCATTTTCAGTTTTGGATATGCTGAAGAATGTTTTTGCCAGCCTGTGGGTAACAACAGGCGCGGCATGGGGGCAGGTGTTTCAATTCCCCGTGCTATCCACTGATGGTCCGCGCACAACGGTGGTCTACATTATGGTTTTGCTCTTAACTGGCGGTGTAGTATTTTTCACTAGAGAAGAAAACAACCACACCGATCAGGAAAGCCGCGCCGAAGTGAAGTGGATGCTCGGCATGGGAATTCTCCTGCTTGGGTTGGCAGGTCCGCCGTTTTGGCTGACCGGTGTCCCTGTTTCGTTGGGCTTTCCTGCCAACCGCGCCACCTTGTCATTCATGTTTGGTGTAAGTTTCCTCCTGGCAGGTTTGCTGGAATGGCTTCCAATTCGATTTAGGCATATTCTTATCGTAATCCTTGCACTCGCGGCTGGACGTCAATTTTTATGGTCAAATGAATTCCGGCGCGATTGGGTTGAACACAAAAACATGTTCTGGCAAATGACATGGCGCGCACCTTCCTTACAGGAAGATACCATTGTGCTGGTCAATGAACAGCTTGAATATTATGCCGACAACTCACTTGGCGCGGCATTAAATTGGATCTATGCGCCAGATAATCACAGCGATCAAATAAATTATGTACTCTTCTACCCAACCAACCGAAAAACTTTATCCCTTCAACCAAATACTCCGCTTGAATATGATTTTCTCGCAGGTAAATTTCTTGGCAGCACATCGCAAACAGTTGTGTTTTATTACGCGCCGCCAAAATGTCTGCGTCTGCTTGACCCTGAAATTGACACGATTAACAAACTAATTCCCGATGATACTTTGCTGCGTGATGCCGCCTATATTTCTTCGTCAAAGCAGATCCTAAATGAGAGCGGCGCTGTAATGCCCCATGCCTACGGAGAAGAACCCTCGCATGGTTGGTGTTACTACTTCCAAAAAGCAGACCTTGCGCGCCAGTATAGAAACTGGGAGGAAGTAACACGCCTTGGTCAAGTTGCTTTCAGCCTGGGTGATTACCCCAATGACCCGGTAGAACGATTTGTTTATATTGAAGGCTACGCCCACACAGAAGATTGGAAAAAAGCGGTAGAATTGTCAAAGTTGTCCTACAAAGTTTCAAAACCTTATGTGGGACCATTATTATGCAAATTATGGGATCGAATTGAGCGAGAGACAGACGCCAGTCCAGAACAAGTAGAAACACTTGGCGAAGTTCGTAGCGAATTTGAGTGTATACCTTAAAAATACGTTGTAACTTTCTTCACGATGGTAAACTTGTTTAGACAACTAAGCGACGCCGCTTGGCTTCGAAGTTGCTAAACATTTATAAAAATAAGGAGAAGAAGTATGCGTACAATTTTGTCCCGCCTCGCCGTGATGGCGTTGGTACTTATGTTTGTCTTGGCTGCCTGTGGTGGGCAACCAGCCGCCACAGAAGAAGCACCTGTTGCCGAAGAAGCTGCCGCCACAGAAGAAGCTCCCGCTGCTGCGGAAGAAGCTCCTGCCTCCGCTGAACCGTTTGTGTTTGGTATGTTGCTCGTTGGTCCATACAACGACAATGGCTGGAGCCAGGCTCACTACGAAGCCGGTAAGTATGTTGAAGAGAACCTTGGCGCGACCATGCTCTACTTGGACAAGGTTAACCCAGCCGACCGCCCCGGCACTACCCCCGACCAACTTGCTGAAGAATTGGTAGCACAAGGCGCCAAACTCGTCATTTTTAACTCAGATGACATGAAAGATGCCTCCACTGCTTTCGCCAAGGCGCACCCAGAAGTCTATGTCATTATGGCTTCCGGCGACCAAGTTTGGTCAGACGGCAAAGCGTATGACGAAATGGCAAACCTCATGAACATCATGGGGCGTATGGAATACGGCAAAATGATGGGTGGTTGTGCCGCCGCTTTGGCTTCTGAGACTGGCAAGATCGGTTATCTTGGACCGTTGATCAACGACGAAACCCGCCGCCTTGCTGCTTCTGCCTACCTCGGTGCGAAATACTGCCACGAGATGGCTGGCAACGACCCCGCCTCTCTTGAATTCAAAGTTACCTGGATCGGTTTCTGGTTCAACATCCCTGGTGTAACACTTGACCCCGTTCAGGTTTCCAACGATTTCTACACCACTGGCTACGATGTTGTCATCTCTGGTATCGATAACCCTGTAAATCTTGGTGAAGCTGCCAAACTTAAGGGTGAAGGCAAGAACGTGGCTGGTGTTGCCTATGACTACGTTGCTGCTTGTGAAGCTGCCCCCGATGTCTGCTTGGGTGTTCCGTACTTCAATTGGGGACCAGAATATGTGAAGGCGATCTCCTCTGCTCAGGATGGTTCCTGGCAATCCCAATTCCTCTGGGTTGCCCCTGATTGGGCTGACATCAATAATGTGGATACCTCCGCCGTCGGTTTCGAAAAAGGCGCTGCCTTGTCCGCTGAAGATGCTGCTTTGCTGGACGGCTTCATTGCCGAACTCGCTGGTGGACTCAACCTGTGGACTGGTCCCATCAACCTGCAAGACGGCTCTGCCTACCTCGCAGACGGTGAAGTTGCCTCTGACCAACAGGTTTGGTACTTGCCACAGCTGCTTCAAGGTATGGAAGGCTTGAGCGCTTCCGAATAGTTATTTGTTCCCTTTGCAGGGGCGCGGTTTCCGTGCCCCTGCATTTTCTATATCATGGAGGCGCGAACCGACCATGAACGTTGATCTTCGAAACATTCACAAACACTTTGGAAAGACCTATGCCAATAAAGGCATTAACCTATCCATTCAATCTGGAACCATTCAAGGCATTTTAGGGGAGAATGGCGCTGGAAAAAGCACCCTTATGAAGGTGCTCTCTGGTTTTATTCAAGCTGACCCCGGCGGCGAAATTATCCTCGATGGAAAGTCGGTTGTTATTAACTCTCCGGCAGATGCCATTCATGTAGGCGTTGGGATGCTGCACCAAGACCCGCTGGATTTCCCCCCCATGCGTGTTCTTGATAATTTTATGCTTGGACGCTCCGGTGGGCTTTTTCCCAATCGAACCACGGTTCGGCAGGATTTTTTGAAACTTGCCGAACAATTTGATTTTTCTCTTGACCCCGATAATTACGTAGATGCCCTGACTGTAGGCGAACGCCAGCAGTTGGAAATCATTCGCCTCTTGTGGATGGGAGCACGTGTCCTCATTCTCGATGAGCCAACAACAGGCATCAGCGCTTCACAAAAAAATAAATTATTTGCCACCCTCAAAACTCTTGCCGGGCAGGGCATGACCATTATTTTTGTTTCGCATAAGTTGGAAGATGTGGAATTTCTTTGTAATCAAGTGGTTGTGTTGCGGGCGGGAGAACTGGTTGGCGAAATGCATCCGCCTTTTGACGCTGTCAAATTGGTAGAGATGATGTTCGGTAAAGTGGTAACCCTTGGCGAACGTCAGCCGATTCAAACAGGCGACACTGTTTTAGAGCTTAAGGGTGTTTCTCTTGAAGATGTTCGTTTGAAGATTAAGAATATCAGCCTTAACTTGCGGGCTGGCGAAGTGATCGGGCTTGCCGGGCTTGAAGGTTCCGGGCAGGATCTATTTATTCGCGCTTGTGCAGGTTTAGTTCGTCCAGTTGGAGGACGGGTTATCCTAAAAGGAAAAGACCTCACAGGAAAGTCATATCATGCCTTCAAGCACGAAGGCGTGAACTTTCTCCCCGCGGCGCGTTTGGAAGAAGGCTTGGTTCCCGGTTTGAGTTTGACTGACCACTTTGTTCTTGCGGAGGAACCGAAAGGTGTCTTTATCGATAAAGCCTACGGGCAGAAACTTGCGGAAGAAAGAATTAAATCCTTTAATATTCGTGGTAATCCGACGAGTACAGTTGAGTCGCTTTCAGGTGGCAATCAACAGCGGGCAGAATTAGCATTGCTGCAATCACCCCTTTCACTTATTCTTTTGGAACACCCAACCCGTGGCTTGGATATTGAATCGGTGATCTACATCTGGAGTAAGCTGAAAGACCGCTGCAAACAGGACGGCGCGGCGATCATCTTTATTTCATCAGACCTTGATGAAGTTTTGCAATATAGCGACCGCTTGATGGTCTTTTTCAGTGGCGATGTTTCTGAACCCATTGATGCCACAACGACAAGCATTGAACAGCTTGGGCAATTGATCGGTGGCAAGGGATGGCCGCAAAAAGGAGAGCCCCATGCTTAAGTCTCGATTGGGCGGTTTTGTTTTTCAATTAATAGCCTTTTTACTGGCATTAGGTTTTGTTTCGTTGATCTTGCTGGCAGTTGGGGCATCCCCATTTGACGCCTATAAAAACATGATTACAGGGTCTGTAGGTTCTGGTCGTAAATTTGCCGAGGTGCTTGTATCTTTTGTGCCATTGCTTCTTGTTACAGCAGGGTTGTTGGTTACTTTTTCAGCTGGTTTATGGAACATTGGAGTGGAAGGACAGATCGTACTTGGAGCTATTGGAACAACCTGGGTGCTTCGCCAATTTGTAGAAAGTTCCGTTTCTCCCTGGTTGGTAATCTCTCTTGCCATTTTAGGCGGGATGATTGTGGGCGCTATTTGGGCATCTTTTGCGGGGATGTTAAAGACGTTTGGTGGTGTCAACGAGATTTTTGGCGGCCTGGGGCTGAATTTTGTAGCCACCGCGCTAACCTTGTATCTCATTTTCGGACCATGGAAGCGTGACGGGGTTGCCTCGATGAGTGGTACTGAACCTTTCCCTGAAGCCTTTGCCCTGCCGCAGCTTGAAGGATTTCGCATCAGCCCCTGGGCATTAGTTATTGCTTTGGTCGCTGTTATGATCGTGTACTTTATATTAAATGGTACCTATTTTGGATTAAAGATCATTGCTGTAGGGAAGAACATCCGTGCCGCTTATTTGCTGGGTATACCTACATGGCAATACTCGCTCTATTCATTTTTGATCTGCGGAGCATTAGCAGGTGTTGCCGGTGCCTTGCAGGTGACGGCAGTGTATTACAGGCTTATCCCTGCAATTTCAAGTGGATATGGGTATCTCGGCTTGATGGTTGCAATGTTGATCAATTATCAGGCAATTTGGGCTGTGCCAGTTGCGCTGTTCTTTGCCGCGTTGAATATTGGAAGCATTCAACTCCCCATTGTTATGAAGCTCGACTCGTCGCTCTCAGGTGTTTTGCAAGGCATATTGGTTCTTTTTGTCCTGCTTACTGAAGGTGTTCGCCAAAAAATTGTGAAGAAGGGATGACTCATATGAATTACGAAACTCTTCTCATTGGGTTGGCGGGCGTACTCGCTGCGGCTGCTCCCATCATTTTTGCTGTATTGGGTGAAACTATTTCGGAACGTGCAGGCGTTATCAACCTTTCAATGAATGGAACGATTTTGCTGACCGCCATGAGCGGTTTTGCTGTCGCTTACACTACAGATAGTCTTTTTTGGGGCTTCCTTGCGGGAATGTTGATCGGCGCTTTAGTTTCTTTGGTCGTTGCGTTTGCCAGTATTACACTAAAACAATCTCAAGTCGCAATTGGTTTTGTGTTAGCTCTTACCAGCCGAGACCTAGCCTACTTTCTTGGAAACCCCTTTATGGGGGTGCCGGGTCCGCGTTTACAAGCAATGCCCATTCCATTCTTAAGTGATATCCCGATCCTTGGTCCGCTATTCTTTAAGCAGGAAGCCAGCACTTACATTAGTTTTCTTGCGATAGTTCTTGCCTGGTTATGGGTCTTTCGCACCCGCCCCGGTTTGATGTTGCAAGGTATTGGCGAGAAACCTGCCGCTGCATATATTCGCGGCGCAAATGTCAATTTCATGCGGTACGTTTACACCGTTGTGGGCGGCGCATTGATCGGGTTGGCTGGACCAACCTACTCACTTGGTGTTCGAGCCGGGTGGATGGGGACGATCTCAGGACTTGATGGCATTGGCTGGATCGCCCTTTCGATCACGATCTTTGGCGGATGGAACCCCGCACGCGCGGCATTTGGAGCATATCTTTTTGCCTTCTTGCAATGGCTGGGTCTGGTGCTTCAACCTGTTCTTACTCAAGTTCCATCGCAGGTTTTACAGGTTGCTCCATTCCCATTGATGATTCTCACTTTGCTGTTGGTTAATATTGGTGATGCTGAATGGGTGAGCAGGACTCTTGCTGCCATGCCTGAATCTGCACGTAAATTTTTTACAAAATTTTTGCGTGCCATGCGGGCTTCTCCTCCCGCCGCATTAGGAGTGCCCTTTGAAAGGGACTAGTACCCATTTGAATTTGTTTGAGCGCTAGTCTAAACAAGTGCTCAAAATAGAAACACAAACCATATCACACCGGCAGCACCCTGGTTTATTGTTCGGTGGGATGTGGTTTGTCAGGGAGCAGGGGATAAATGTCACTTGTTTGAGGTGATGGGAATATGTACAAATTAAAACGTCAGACGACTATCATCATACAAATAGGCTCATCATGGTTTTCGTTCATACAAAGACGGTTTCCAATCAGGTAGATGAGATCCTTCTGGAAAGAATTCGAGAAGGCATGTATTTGCCTGGAATTCGGATGCCGTCGGAGAGTGAATTGTCTGATGAGTTTGGAGTGAGTCGTGCTACAGTTCGAACGGCTCTTGCAAAACTGGCAGCTAGCGGAATAATTCTTCGTAAGCAGGGGGATGGTACGTATGTGAATGCACACATACATGAAGCCAGTGCTCAATTCGGAAATTTATGGGATTTGGTACAGCTAATAGAGGGAAATGGTTACAAGCCTTCTATTAAGTTCTTGACCATCGAAAAGCGTCCCGCTTGCGAAAAAGAAGCGCTTGTATTGGCAATTGATAAAGGGGAGGATGTGATTTGCCTGCGACGGTTATTTTACGCAGATCAGCAGCCAGTGATTTTTGCCGATAATGTAATTCCATACTCGCTGCTGAAAACGCCGTTGGAAAGTATTGACGGCTCGTTGCATATTCGGGAGATTTTTCGAAATTATTTCAACCAGAGGATAGTGTTTGCCATTACCGATATTCGTTCCACCGTAATGGATGATTTAGCTGGAAGCTACTTAAGTGGAGGGTTGGGCAGGTCAATTTTGCAGTTGCAGGTTGTGTTGTATGGAAGAAATAATCTCCCCATTGCTACAGGTGTGAATATTTTTGATGATGCGATCTTGAGGTTGAGTTTGGCACAGGCATGGTTTTGATATCACCTTGCTCATTTTCACTATAATCGGTTGCGACCGAGAAGGATAACAACCAGATGCGTTCAAAGCTAAGTACGCTTTTCGATGCTTTACTGCCAGTCATTGCCACACTGGCTGCTCTTGCTGTAGGGACCGTAATGCTGTTACTCCTAAAAGTGAATCCTATCGAGGCGTATGCTGCTTTGTGGGATGGCGCTTTTGGCAGCGCTAATTCTTTTGCGGAGACGTTGGTGAAGGCAACTCCACTTCTTTTGGTTGCTTTGGGTATTTGTATTTCTTTCCGTGGGGATGTGATCAATATCGGTGGTGAAGGACAAATGATCGTTGGGGCTGTCCTTGCAACATGGGTTGGGCTCACGTTCACTGAAGCGCCGGGATGGTTAATCATTGCACTTGCATTGGTTGCGGGGTTTGTTGGGGGTGGTATTTGGGGCGGTATTCCGGGCGTTTTAAAAGCCTATTTCAATGTGAACGAAATTCTCAGCACTGTGATGATGAATGCGATTGCCGTGCAGTTGATGAACTTCCTGCTGCGCGGACCCATGATCGACCCTGCTCAGGCGGAACTGGCATCCAAGATCCCGCAAACAGCACGTCTGATCGATGAGTTTCATCTCGCGCGGTTGGCGCCGACACGTTTACACGCTGGGGCATTGATCGCTGTTGTTCTTGCTGTTGTGGTTTATATCTTGTTGTGGAGGACGATTTGGGGTTATCGCATTCGCGCGGTGGGACAAAACCCTCATGCTTCACGATATGCTGGAATTAAGGTTTCACGTTACATGGTATTGGCTCTTTTATTGAGCGGCGCTTTTGCAGGGTTGGCTGGCGCGGTTCAAGTGTATGGGGTTAATTATCGTATGATTACAGATGGTTCTGCTTCGGGATTCACGGGGTCGGCAGGTTTTAATGGAATTGTTGCGGCGCTATTTGGACAGTTGCATCCATTGTGGTCGATACCCGCATCTATTTTATTCGGCGCATTACTGGTGGGAGCGAATAAAATGCAGCGTGTGGTTCAAGTCCCTTCGGCGTTGATCACGGTCTTGAATGGCTTGGTGGTGGTCTTCGTTGTCAGCAGTGAGATTTGGCGTCACCGCAGGCAGAGACGCAGGTTGGCTGCCGCAGGGGAGGAAGAAGCCCAACCGAAGCCGGACCAGCCTCAGGTCCAGAAAGAGGCGGGGCAATGATCACCGAATTATTTTCTACCACTGTGCTGATCGGAATTTTAGCATCCGGCATCCGCCTTGCGACTCCATATCTTTATGCTGCCATTGGTGAAACCTTCAGCCAGAAGAGCGGCGTGTTGAATTTGGGCGTGGAAGGGCAAATGCTGCTGGGGTGTTTCGCTGCGTTCTATGTCACTTTTACCACTGGTAGTCTTTGGCTCGGCTTGTTGGCGGCAATTGCTGTAGGGGCGTTGATGGGGTTGGCAATGGCGTTCGTGACTGTCAATTTACGGGCGCAACAGGGCATAAGCGGAATTGGTTTTTATTTGTTCGGTTTGGGGATGAGCGATTTGTTGTTCCAACGATTAATGGGAACCGTTGAAACTGTGCAAGGTTTTCCTAAAATTTACATCCCCGGCTTGAGCGAAATTCCAGGGATTGGCGAAATCTTTTTCAATCAAAATATTCTTGTGTATGGCGCGTATTTGCTTGTGCCGCTGGCATGGTTTGTGTTGAACAAGACCACGCTGGGGTTGAAGATTCGAGCCGTGGGCGAGAACCCAGATGCCGCTGATTCTTTGGGCGTGAACGTAGCGCGGGTTCGGTATTTCACCATTATTCTTGGCGGCATTCTTTCGGGAGTGGCGGGAGCTTCACTTTCCATTGCATTGTTAAATGTGTTTCAACAAAACATGACCAGCGGACTTGGCTTCATTGCTGTGGCGTTGGTTTATTTTGGAGCATGGCACCCCGTGGGAGTTTTAGGCGGCGCCCTGTTATTTAGTATGGTTAACTCATTGCAGTTGTGGGTGCAAGTACTTGGTATTCCAATCCCCTCTGATATTGCTGTGATGATGCCGTATGTGTTGACGATCCTTGTGCTGGTGGCAACTGTGTCACGCGTACGGGCTCCGTCTGCACTTACGAAACCCTTTGAAAGGGATGAATAAAAAGTAAGGAGGTATACGGGAAAATATGGCATCTGGGTTGTTTGTAATGAACAAAATGTTGTATGAAACTAGAATCGTGAAAATGGAGAAGAAGATGAAGAAATTAGTCTGGTTACTTACTTTGATCGTCGTTCTTTCGCTTTCTTTGAGCGCTTGTGGCGGTTCAACGGCTGCCCCTGAAGAAGCCGCTGCAATGGAACCATTCCGCGTGGCTGTTGTCATGCCGAGCGCCATTAACGACCTGGCATTCAGCCAGAGTATGTACGATGCTTTGCTGCTCATCCAGGAAGAAATGGGCGGACCTGAAATGTTCGAGATCGTATATTCCGAGAACATGTTCGTTGTTGACGATGCCGCTGCTGCCATCCGCGATTATGCTTCACAAGGCTACGACCTTGTGATCGGTCATGGTTCACAGTACGGTTCTTCGTTACAAGAAATCGCTCCAGACTTCCCCGAAACCAGTTTTGCCTGGGGCACCACTTCTGAAACCTTTGGTCAACCAAATATCTTTGCCTACTCTGCCTCTTCTCAACAAGGTGGATATGTAAATGGTGTTTTGGCTGCTACTTTGTCCCAGTCTGCTACCATTGGCGTTGTTGGACCCATCGAAGTGGGCGATGCAAAATTGTACGTGGATGGTTTCAAGGCTGGCGTCGCCGCGACCAACCCGGCAGTTACTGTGAACGTGAACTACATCGGCTCATTCTCTGATGTGGCGCTTGCCTCTGAAGCCGCCACGACTCACATCTCCGCTGGCGCAGATGTGCTAACTGGTACTGCTCAGATGGTGGTGGGTGCAATTGGCAAGGCAGAAGAAGCCAATGCGCTATGGTTCGGTACTCAGTCCAACCAGACCTCGCTTGCCCCCAGCATTGTGGTTGCCAATCAGGTGTATCACTGGGAAGTTGCCCTTCGCGAAATGATCTCCATGATTCAGGCTGGAGAACTCGGCGGCAAGGCGTTCGATGCTACGCTCGCCAATGGCGGCGAAGTGATGGAGTTCAACCCCGATTACGCCCTCTCCGATGATGCCAAGGCATTGGCTGATTCGACCATTCAGGGAATTATCGACGGCTCCATCACCATTACCCTGCCGTAATTAAATTTGTACTTCGTCCCATGCTCCTTTCCTGTTTGGAGAGGAGCATGGGAAAAAGGATGGCACAATGACCGAATCAAACCTGCTTCCCTCCGGACAAAAACGCATCGACAGTCTTGAAATGCGCGGCATCACCAAACGTTTCCCGGGCGTGCTTGCCAGTGACCATGTCAACTTTGACGTGAAAAGCGGCGAAGTCCATGCCTTGTTGGGCGAGAATGGCGCAGGCAAAAGCACATTGATGAAAATTCTGTACGGCTTGTACCATCCCGATGAAGGAACGGTTTTGCTGAACGGTGAACCGGTCACGATTTCGTCTCCCACCGATTCGATCAATCTTGGCATTGGTATGATCCACCAGCACTTTATGCTTGTGCCAACCCTGACCGTTGCAGAGAATGTTGCCCTCGGGCTGCCATCTTCCCGGGGCGCATTGACTGACCTGGACAAAGTTTCGAACCGAATTCTTGAACTGGCTAAAATCTACGGTTTGAAGATCGACCCAGATGCCTACGTCTGGCAATTGTCTGTAGGACAGCAGCAGCGTGTGGAGATCATAAAGGCGCTCTATCGCGGCGCGGCTTTGCTCATCCTGGACGAGCCGACCGCTGTTCTGACTCCGCAAGAAGTGGATGAATTATTCGTCATCATGCGCCAAATGGTTCGTGATGGACACGCACTTATTTTTATTTCTCATAAATTACATGAAGTCGTTGAGATCTGCAACCGTGTAACGGTTTTACGCAATGGACGCACCATTGGAACCCGCCCAACAGCAGAGACGACAAAGCAAGCGCTTGCCAATTGGATGGTAGGGCGCGAAGTAGGTTTTGCCCCAGACCGCGGAGAAACAAAGCTGGGCGAAGTTCGCTTAAGCCTTGATAACGTCCAATGCGGCAGTGATCGCGGCACCCCCGGTTTACGCGGTGTAAGTTTTGATGTCTGTTCAGGTGAAATACTTGGCTTTGCGGGTGTTTCAGGCAACGGGCAAAGGGAACTTGCTGAATCAATAACGGGTTTGCGCAAAGTCACTTCTGGCAAGGTCTACCTCGAAGGGCAGGATATTACAAACATGTCTCCTGGCGATATTATGGAAAGAATGCTTTCCTATATTCCAGAAGAGCGAATGCGCGACGGCATGATCAAAGACTTCACTGTCGCTGAAAACATGATCCTGCGCGAGCACCAAAAACAACCCTACTCAAAAAATGGTTTTCTAAACCTGCGCGGTATTGCCAGCCATGCCGATGAATTGATTCAAAAATTCCGGGTCAAAACCCCTTCGCGTGAAACCATGGCAAAAAACCTTTCTGGCGGCAATATTCAAAAGATCGTTCTTGCGCGTGAAATTTCTCGTAACCCGCGCGCCATTCTTGCTGCCCAGCCTACACGCGGGCTTGATATTGGCGCAACGGAATATGTCCGTGAACAGTTGATCGAACAGCGCAATAAAGGCGCTGCGGTGATGCTCATCTCCGAAGACCTCGATGAAATTCTGGCGCTCTCCGACCGTATTGCGGTCATCTACGAAGGGCAGATCATGGATATCATCACACGCGAGAATGCCACACCCGAAAAACTCGGCTTGCTTATGGCGGGTGTGCGCTCTGAAGATGCCACGCCTGTTGTAAAATAATTTAAACCCATTGGTTCGGTGGTCGCTGAATAAAACCAGCGGCGTTGGGTGTCATCCCCATCGAAAAGTGCCGCCGTCCACAGAAAAAAGAGGACACACCACCTATGAACCTTTGGCAGGAATATAAACGCCCAACCACCATCACAGAGGCAGTTCAAGCGCTTGCGTCTGCTTCTGGTTCAGCCATGCCCATTGCGGGCGGCACCGACCTGATGCTCGACCTCAAACAAGGGCGCCACAACCCCATCCACACATTAGTTGATCTGACCTTCATCCCCGAGATATCTGCTCTCGAGGTACGGGGCGACTCCCTTTTTATTGGCGCTGCCGTCCCAGTCAATCGCATCGCACGGGACCCGCTCACGGGTACCCACGCCCAAGCCTTGGTCGAAGCCTGTAACCTCATTGCCGGTCCGCAAGTCCGCAATACCGCCACCCTCGGCGGCAATGTAGCTCACGCCCTCCCCGCCGCAGACGGCACAATCGCCCTCAGATCGTTGAACGCCGAAGCCGAAGTTGCCAGCGCCTCTGGAACCCGGCGCATGGCATTCACCTCACTTTTTGCGGGTCCTGGCAAATCTGCCATCGACAAAACCAAAGAAATCATTATCGGCTTCTACCTGCCGCTTTTCACTCCCAATACAGCATCTTGCTTTAAACGCATCATGCGTCCGCAGGGAGTGGCTCTCCCCATTTTGAACTGTGCCGTTTGGCTTGAACGTGACGGCGATGCTGTTAAAGACATCCACATCGCGGTTGGACCTGGCGGTTCCACTCCCTTCCGTGCCACGGACGCTGAAGCCTTTTTACGTGGCAAATCTCTCACCGAAGAAAACTTCAACCAGACATTGGATGCTTTGCTCGCCCAAGCCAAATTCCGCGACTCCGCCCGCAGAGCCAGCGCCGACTATCGCCGTCACATCGTCGGCGGTTTGTTCAAAGACGTGCTCTACACCGCGTGGGGCAGAGCTGGGTAATTTATTTTGTAGGGCGGGTTTTCAACCCGCCGACTGTAGACGTGCAAAAATGTCAGGCTTGCAAGCCTGACCTACACAGGAAATGAAACTATGACCCATCAAATTTCACTTACCGTTAATGGCAAACCCTATACCGTAGACGCAGTCCCCAGTGAGACCTTATCCACCCTCCTGCGCGAGCGGCTGAAACTGACCGGTACCAAGATCGGCTGTGAAGAAGCCGAATGCGGCGCATGTACCGTCCTTGTAGATGGCGAGCCGATGATGTCCTGCGTTTATCCCGCGGAACGCGCAGATGGAAAAAACATCACTACCATTGAAGGTTTGGCAGAACGTGTTCATGAAGAGATGAAATTACACCCCCTGCAAGAAGCCTTTGTGGAACATGGCGCCGTCCAATGCGGGTTCTGCATCCCCGGGCAGATCATGACCGCGTATGCCTTGCTCAAACGCAACCCAAACCCAAACAGCGACGATATCCGCTTTGCGTTGAAAGATACGCTTTGTCGTTGTGCGGGCTATCCGTCCATTGAAAATGCCATTATCGCAGCCGCTCACGCCTTGCAAACTGGTGAGCCGGTCAAGAAACCTACCCACATTCCCAATTCCATTCATGAGCATAAAACCGTCGGGCACAAACACCTGCGCCCCGAAGCCGTAGAAAAAGTGACCGGCGAAGCCATCTATACCGACGACCTGAAATTTGACGGCATGTTGTACGCCAAAGCCAAACGTGCCATGATCCCGCATGGCTTCTTGAAAAAACTCGATGTATCCAAAGCCAAAGCCCTGCCCGGTGTGGTCGCAGTTTTAACCGCCACCGATGTACCCGCCGAAAAGAATCATGGGTTGGTGATCTACGATTGGCCCGTGATGGTTGGAATCAACGAACGCGTGCGCTATGTTGGTGATGCTCTTGCCATCGTTGCCGCACAAAGCCAGGAGATTGCCGAACAAGCCGCAGCGTTGATCGAAGCGGAGTTCGACCTCCAGCCGGTCATCACTAACCCAGTCATGGCTCGTGAGGAGGGCGTTCCACAAATCCACGAAAAAGGGAATTTGCTCAAACACATCAAAGTGCGCAAAGGCGATATGGAGGCGGGCTTTGCCAAAGCCGATGTGATTCTTGAACACACTTTCCATACTCAAACGACAGACCATGCTTTCATTGAGCCGGAGTGCAGCATTGCCGTGCCGCTTGCCGATGGGCGCATGGAAATTTATGTCGGTTCGCAAATCCCGTATCAAGATCGCACACAGGTTGCGCGTGTGTTGGGTTGGGAGGAATCTCGCATTCGCATCGTCGGGCAGTTGATGGGCGGCGGCTTCGGCGGCAAAGAAGATGTGATGGGGCAGATCCATTCTGCCATGCTTGCGAATGTAACGGGCAAACCTGTGAAGATGCTCTTCGACCGGCAGGAGAGTTTGCTCGTTCACCCCAAACGACACGCCACACAGATCCGCGTGAAGATCGGCGCAACAAAAGATGGGCGTTTGGTTGCCGCTGAAACAGAACTCTACGGCGATACAGGCGCATATGCCTCGCTCGGCGAAAAGGTGATGACCCGTGCCACTACGCACTCGGCGGGACCGTACGACATCGAACACGTCCGCGCCGATTGCTACGCCATGTACACCAACAACCCGCCCTCGGGTGCTTTCCGTGGATTTGGCGTCACCCAATCTGCTTTTGCGGTTGAAACCATGATGGATAGACTCGCCGAAACCCTCAACCTCGATCCGGTTGAACTGCGTCGCATGAATGCTTTGCATGTGGGCAGTATTACCAACACTGGGCAGGAATTGAAAGAATCAGTCGGCTTGCTGGAATGTATTGATAGGGTGGATGCCGAGATGCGCAAACACAACGCGGCTCCTTTTAAGCCGGTGGTTGATTCTGCCAACCCGAACCTAATCCGCGCCTGGGGTTTTGCCTCCGCGTACAAGAACACCGGTTTAGGCGGCGGCGCCCCCGATATCTCTGGAGCAGATGTTGAACTCTACGAAGACGGCACCTTCCAAGTCCGCAGCTCAGCTGCAGAATTGGGGCAGGGACTTGTCACCGTCATGCGGCTTGTCGTCTCTGAAGAATTGGCAGTTGCGCCAGAGCAGGTTCGCGTGTTAGTGATGGATACGGATCTCACCCCGAATGGCGGGCCCACCACCGCATCCCGTCAAACTTTTGTAACGGGTAATGCTTCACGGTATGCCGCCAAAACCTTGCGCGAAGAGATTTCGGCAGCCATGGCAGAGAAATATGATGTACGCCCTGAGAAGATTCGTTTTGAAGATGGTGTAGTTCACGTCAACGGGCATTCGATGACCTACGCCGAAATTTACAAAGAGATGAAAGCCATGGGGCAGCAACCCAAAGTCCGCTATGAATATGAAGCGCCCAAGACCCAGCCGCTTGGCACCGGCGGCGATATGCACTTCGCCTTTTCGTTTGGTGTGCAAGCCGCCGAAGTGGAAGTGAACAAACTCACCGGCGAAGTAAATGTGCTGCGAGTTATCTCGGCAAACGACGTGGGCATGGCAGTCAACCCGCTCGGTTTGCAGGGGCAGGTTGAAGGCGGCGTAATGATGGGGCTCGGTAATTGCCTCACCGAAGAATTCATCGTTGAAAATGGCAACGTGGTCACAGATCGCCTCGCTCGCTACCGTGTACCTGGCATTATGCTCACTCCTGAGATCACCGCCATCATTGTCGAGCATCCCATCGAGGCGGGACCCTACGGCGCGAAAGGCGTGGGTGAAATATCATCCATCCCCACCACACCTGCCATCACTAATGCGATTTACAATGCCGTTGGTGTTCAGATTGATAGTCTGCCAGTTGACCAGGAAAAGATCGCTCGTGAGCTGTGGGAACGGGGTGGGTGAGGCAAGGTAACAAGATAAAAAAGGGCTCTCATAGCGAGAGCCCTTTTCAATTAACAAGCATATTTTATATCGGGTAAAATTATGCAACAAAGAGGAACCATGAATAAATTCAACGGCTATCGCTGTTCCATCTGCAATACCGAATACCTGCCCGGGCAAGTCACCTATACCTGCCCCAAAGACGGCGGCAATCTTGATGTCGTCCTTGATTACGACGATATTAAAAAGAAATTTCACCCCGAAGATGTCACCTCTCGGACGGAAGCTTCCTTGTGGAAATACCTGCCTCTATTACCGGTTAATGAACCGGCGGGTAATTCCACCCCATTACACGCCACAGGCTGGACACCGGTCTTTGCCCTGCCACGATTGGCTGAGAAACTGCACCTGAAGCATCTCTGGCTCAAAGACGAGTCGCGCAATCCCACGGCTTCGTTCAAGGACAGGGCAAGCGCAATTGTTGTGACTCGGGCAAGGGAAATCAAATCTGAGGTGGTGGTCACAGCTTCGACCGGTAATGCTGGTGCGGCTCTGGCAGGCATGGCGGCTGCGGTTGGACAAAAAGCGGTCATTTTCGCGCCGAAATCTGCGCCGCAGGCAAAAGTGGCGCAACTGCTGATCTTTGGCGCAAAGGTCATCCTTGTGGATGGAACTTATGACGATGCCTTTGACCTGACGGTGAAAGCCTCGCAAGAATTTGGCTGGTATTGCCGCAATACAGGTTATAACCCCTTTACCGTGGAAGGCAAAAAGACAGCCGCCTTTGAGATATGGGAATGGTGGGTTGAGGCTCATCAAGAATGGCATAAAAAGGATAACGCCCTTGATGAACATTCACCACTGACCATTTTTGTATCTGTGGGAGATGGAAATATCATCTCAGGGATTCACAAGGGTTTTAAAGACCTTTTAGCGCTGGGCTGGATCTCCCACCTTCCGCGCATCATTGGTGTTCAAGCGGAAGGCTCCGCTGCCATAACAAATGCTTTCTATGCAGGTACAGAAACGATTACGCCGGTTTCTGCGACCACGATTGCAGATAGTATTTCTGTTGATTTGCCGCGTGACGGGGTCCGCGCAGTGCGGGCTGCAACCCAGACGAATGGAACCTACCTCACAGTCGAAGACGAAGATATTATCAAAGCGATTGCAGAATTGGGGACGATGGGTATTTTCGCCGAACCGGCTGGGGCGACAGCCTATGCCGGTCTGGTCAAAGCAGCAGCTACCGGCGTAGTTGGAAGCGATGATCCCATACTTGTGATGAACACTGGCAGCGGCTTAAAGGATGTTCGCGCTGCTTTGCAGGCGGTCCAACCTGCACCAGTAATAGAGCCGACTTTAAATGGTTTGAAGAAAATTTTATGAAAAAAAATCAACCTTCGCAGTGGAGCCCTTCTTTTCGTTACACAATGGCGGTAATCGTCCTAGTGTTTGTTACCGCATTGTTGATCTACGCCCGCGAAGCTGTGACAATGTTCGTTATTGCTGCGTTTACTGCGTATTTGATCAGTCCGGCGGTCGTATTGTTGAAGGATAACACCCGGCTTTCACGCACTGCCGCAGTGAACATTGTTTACTTCACTGCCTTGATCGTGTTGGTGGGAATCCCCGCTGCGCTCACCCCCATTTTTTTTGATGAAATTCGGCTGGTTGCGCAGGATATTCTTGAGCTCTCAAATGAATTAAGCGCGTTTTTATCCAACCCAATTCGCTTTGGCGGGTTTGTGATCCATCTTGAACAAATTGGCGAGAGCCTTGCGCATTTTCAAGATAATATGCTTTCGCCATTGCCTGAAGAGGCGCTTGAACTGCTTGAAACTACTTCCATTAATGTTTTATGGATACTGATCATTTTAGTCAGTGTGCATCTCTTCATGTCCGAATGGCCTCGCATCCGTGAATGGTTGTTCCATCTTGCTCCTGAAGAATATCAGGATGAGATCAAAATCTTGTATGGCAGACTGCGCGAAGTATGGATGGCGTACCTGCGCGGACAGATCGTTTTGATGGTGGTGGTGGGTGTTGTTTTTACCATTGCGTGGTCAGTGATTGGCATTCCGGGTGCGCTTGTTTTGGGTGTCATTGCCGGGTTATTTACGCTTGTCCCAGATGTGGGACCAACCGTTGCTGCCATTCTCGCGGTCGGCGTCACTTTATTGGAAGGTTCCACCAGAATTCATGTTCACCCCGACCCAACCATGAACAACCTCATTGTGGGCGGGATCACGCTTGTCACATATATTATTTTGATCAATGCCAAGAACTTTTTTGTGCGCCCCATCATTATGGGACGCAGCTTGCACATGAACGAGGCGTTGATCTTTGTCGCCATCTTAACCGCCACCATTTTATGGGGCATTTTGGGCGCTTTATTGATCGTTCCTCTAATGGCTTCCATTTCTGTGGTGATGGAATATTTGCGCCGCCGTATTTTGGGGCTGCCTCCCTTTGCAGAAGGCGACGCTGAAAAATTCAAGATGCCCGCCGAGAAAATAAAAAAACGATCTCTGTCTCTCAAATCAACGAAAAGAGTAAAGAAATAAATATATGAAAATCACATATTCAGTTATTGCGCCTATTTATAACGAGATTGACAATCTGCCCGAACTTTACCGCCGTGTAAAGGAAGTTATGGATTCGAACGGCGAATCATGGGAGTTCATTCTTGTGGACGACGGCTCAACTGACGGCTCAATGGATGCCATTCTTGAACTTGCAGCAAAAGACAAGACGGTACGTCCCGTTATTTTTGCCCGTAATTTTGGGCATCAGGTAGCCATCACCGCCGGTTGGGATTACGCCCGAGGGGATGCTGTTGTCATCATCGATGCAGACTTGCAAGACCCGCCGGAAGTGATCCTGGATTTGGCGAAGAAATGGAAAGAAGGCTACGAAGTCGTTTATGCGGTTCGAGGCGAACGCGAAGGCGAATCCTGGTTTAAATTGTGGACAGCATCCCTGTTTTACCGCCTCATTTACCGCATCACGGATGTAAAAATTCCCGTGGACACCGGCGACTTCCGCCTGATGGATCGCAGAGTAGTGAACGTGCTCAAACAAATGAAGGAGCGTCATCGCTTTCCACGCGGCATGTCGGCATGGGTGGGTTTCAAACAGATTGGCGTCACTTATAAACGCGCCGCCCGTCATGCAGGCGTAACAAAATACCCGTTTAAGAAGATGTTCCGGCTGGCGATCAATGCCATTACCGGCTTCTCTTACTTCCCTCTGCAAGTAGCCACTTTTTTCGGTTTTTTCTCGGCTGGAGTTTCCATCCTTGCCATTCCGGTGGTTGCGATTTTGCGCCTTGCTGGTTCGCACTTCTTTGAAGGACAGGCAACCACGCTCATCTCCGTCCTTTTTCTGGGCGGTGTGCAACTGATCTCGCTTGGAATCCTTGGAGAATATGTCGGGCGCTTGTACGATGAAGCCAAGGGGCGCCCGTTGTATATCGTCCGTGAAGCACCGGAAGATAATAAATAGCCCCCAATAATTTTCTTACCCTATTACGCATTACGAAACGTAATGCGTAATTCTTTCTACTATGATGTCACTATCCTTTTTTAAAGACCGCGCCTTTCTGCGCGAAATGCTTGTTATTGCACTGCCCATCTCATTCCAACAACTGATCAACGCCTCACTGAACATGATCGATGTCATCATGGTGGGGCAGTTGGGCGAGGCGTCCATTGCTGCCCTTGGTTTATCCAACCAGGTATTTTTCGTTTTCATTCTTTTGCTGTTCGGTCTAACGAGCGGAATGGCAATCTTCACAGCTCAGTTTTGGGGCAAAAAAGAAATAACACCGATACGACACGTCCTGGGGATGAGCATTCTCATCACCTCTGCTATTGGTCTGCTTTTTACATTGGCTGCCGTATTTGCCCCGCGTACCGTTCTTGGTTTTTATACAAACGATATTCAAGTGATCGATATTGGCGAAACCTACCTGCGGATCGTCGGGCTTTCGTACATTCCGGTTGCCATCGCCACATCTTACATTGCAGTCATGCGCACCGTTCACCTCATCAAACTGACGGTGATCGCCACCGTGGTAGCCCTGCTCTTCAAAACCCTGCTTGGATATATGCTGATCTTCGGCGTTGGCGGATTTCCCGAATTGGGCGTTCAAGGCGCTGCTATTGGCACCGCCTCCGGCTGGACCTTGGAATTGATTCTGATCTTTATCTTTGTCTATGCTGGAAAGACTCCCCTCGCCGCCAATGTATTGACCTTCTTCACTTTTGACCGGGTGTTTTTTGTACGGGTTTTAAAAACAACCCTGCCCGCCCTTATGAATGAATTGTTCTGGTCATTGGGCATTACCACCTACAACGCCATCTATGCCCACATCGGCACAGATTCCATTGCTGCTATTAACGTCAATGCCACCATAGAAGAACTGGGTTTTGTTGTTTTTATGGGCTTGGGCAATGCCTGTGCTGTGATGGTGGGAAACCGTATTGGCGCAGGAAGAAAAGAAGAAGCCTACGAAACCGTGCGCAGGGTGGCGATATTGGCTGTGCTTTTTGCCTGGCTTGTTGGCGGCGTTGTTTTATTGTTACGAAGCACCGTTGTGAGTATGTACGATCTCTCTCCGAATGGCGAGCACAGCGTCCGTATGCTCATGCTTGTCATGGCTGCCGTGTTGTGGATCCGCATGTTCAACTTCACCACCTTTGTTGGGGGCTTGCGCTCAGGCGGCGACACCCGCTTTGCGCTGATCATGGAAATGTGTTCCATTTGGCTGATTGGCGTTCCCGCGGCATATATTGGCGCGTTCGTTTTGCACCTGCCGGTGTATTACGTCTACCTTATGGTGGCGTTGGAAGAGATATTCAAAGCCATCGTCAGCGGATGGCGCATCCACTCGCGTAAATGGATCCATGACCTTGTGAACATATAAAAAGAAGCGGACGCTCAATCCAGCGTCCGCTTCTTTTTACAACTCTATTTTGATCGTTATATAACTTGACCGGCGGACTTTGCCGAAAAAAGAAATGATATTGAACATCGTTCCGTATTTTTTACGGAAGAGATTTTTTGTACGATCTATTTCGGCGGGCGCATCCAGCACCACGGCGCGGACGTCCATCCACTCACCGGTGGGTTCACCAGATGCTGTGGAAGGCACGATGCGTACCTTTCCGTCTCGACGGATGCGCTTGGTTTTACCGGCATCGGCTTGCGTCCAGACCCGAAGCGTGTTTCCATCCTGCGCAAACCAGACCGGGGTTTTAACGCCGGTCCCATTTTTACGGAAGCTCTCAAGGTTGATGTATTGTTGATCTTTGAATTGTTCAATGGTATTCATGGCAGACCTTTGTAATGATTTAATTTCCACTCCTCAAATCGTTTTGTGCCCAAATTCGACAACAGGAGGGTCATTCCGAAACCGATGAGGATATTGGTGATAAAAAAGAATAAAACTTCTTCGAGCGGCAGGATATTGAAAAATAGGATGCCAGTGGTTTGCTCTTTTGAGATAGACCAGGTTGTGTCGGTGAGGGCAAAAATATCCATAAGCGAAAGATACAAACCGGGGACGAAGATCGTGATGAACACCAGTTTGCGGTAATGCCAGAGAATATCTGCCCCGTACAACACTTGCGGGAAGATGGCAGGCAATGCCCAAAATAGGATGATGGAAAGATAGGTCATCTCAATGCCGCCAAAGAAAAATAGATAAGTAAACATGATCCAGAGAACGAGTAAAACACCAAAGGAAATGATGCGTCCCACTTTACTGGGTTTGAATTCATGGGTTGGTTCAGAGATGCGCCGCGCGAGAAACCACCACCACAACCCGGCGAGGATGGTTTCCAGTACGAAGAAGGTGTATTCTTCGATTGGTACGTAACCGATCACAATTCCTGTGACCAATTCGGGGTTGTAATACCAAACGCCGGTGGCAACAAGGTAGTTATCCCAGGGGGTGGTATAGGTAACTGCCAGAAAGATATGGACGAGTATTCCAACCCAAACGGCTTTTCCATTTTTAAAGCCGTTTGCGGGTCGGTTGTTTTTGTTATCCCACCATGCGATTGCCAAAAAGATCGCAATTGGAATTACAAGAAATCGTAATAAAAACCCAAAATAAGTCATACTCTCTACTCTCTACTCTCTACTCTCTTTGTTACCCTCATCATTACGCCCGGTCTGGGTTCAAGGGTTGCGCCCATGTGTGCATGGATGGGGTGACCGGTAAATTCAAATTTGAAGTTCTTTAGCAAGTGCGCGAGGACGACCCGCGCCTCTGCCTGACCGAACGCCGCCCCAATACATGCCCGTGGACCGCCGCCAAATGGAATGTAACTCATGGGTGGGGTTTTGCGTCCGTGTGCAAAGCGTTCAGGGCAGAACTGTTCGGCATCGTCCCAAATTTGCGGGTCGCGGTGGGTGAGGTAAATGGAGTAGAACATTCGCTCACCGGCGGGGATTTTCCCTTCGTCAAATTCCATTTCTTCTGCCACTCGGCGGTTCCCAATATGGATCGGCGGATAAAGCCGCAGAGTTTCCTTGATGACATTATCCAACAAGGGGTATTTTCCCTCGGCGCCATCCACCTCTTTCAAAACTTCTGCTAAAACTTCGGGGTGTTGTCCGAGCAGGGCAAACGTCCATGCAAAAAGGGCGGTGGAAGTATCATGTCCGGCGATCAACATGGTCAGCATCTGGTCGCGGATAATATCGTCGCTCAAACCGGCATCGATCAAATGTTGAAGGAAATCTCTGGTCTTTCTTTCTTCTTTCCTTCTTTCCTCAATGATTTCATATAAATATTCATCCAATGCTTTCAACGACTTGCCGTACCCAAGGCGCGGAATTTTGCGCCAGAGAATCCATAACCCAGGTGAAACGTATTGAATGGTCTTGAGGATCGGATTCCATATCTTTGGAATGTCATTCCAGGCATCTTTGTTGAATAGCGTCTGCATGATGATGAGCAGGGCGATCTTGCGACCATCAACCAGCATGTCCACGGTTTGCCCATCCTGCCAGGTGGATGTGACTTTCTCCGTCTGTGCGATCATCATCTCGGTGTAACCGGCTAGTTGAGATGGGTGAAAAGGCGTCTCCATCAGACCTCGATAATGGTCGTGCTCTTCACCGTCTGTAACCAGTACGCCCCGCCGCAGTAAGTCTGTTACCGGGTCTGTGTTGCGCCACAATAATTTGTTGCGGTCAGTGACGAGTACCTTCCGTGCGGCTTCTGGTCCAAAGACCACATACGGGCTAAACCCAGGGATCGGGATTTGGAAGAACTTTCCAACATGTTTCGCCATGGCTTTCAGCGGACCCAATGGCGAGCGGGTTTTGAACAATGAAAACAGGGCTTCGCGTCCCAGTTCAGGCGTGATCTCTTTTTTCATGATTATTTTGTGATGAATTCAGTAAGAGCTTGCATGAACTCTTTCGGTTTTTCTTCGTGCGGCAGGTGACCGCATTGTGGAATGACCGCAAGCTCGGCATTCGGAATTTCTTCGGCAAGACGCAGGGATTGTTCTGTGGGAACAATGCGGTCGTCATCGCCGGTGATGATGAGAACAGGCATCGTAAATTCGCTTAGGCGCGGAGCGAGTCCGCTTTCAGCGCTGGAAACGGTCAACTCCCACAGCGCCCGATCCCAGTCATGGGTTTGAAGCGGTTTTTCATATCCGGCAAATATATCAGGTGTGATCTTGTTCGGGTCATGCCATGCGGTTCTGATGAATTCAGTTCCTTGTGCCTCCAATTGACGCGCCAACAACGGACCGAGATGATTCATCTGTGGCGTGTTGAAAAGCGGGCGAATCCACGCGGGAGCGCCTCCGCCTGCATAGACGGCTGGGTCTACCAAGATAAGGCTTTCAATTCGCTCGGGGTATTTCAGTGCGGTCAACATCGAGATCGTACCGCCTGCCGAGTTTCCAATGAGCATGGCTTTCTCAACCTCAAGCGCATCCATGAGCCCGATGACAAGCTCAACTTGTGCATCCTGACTGTATGGGCTTTCTCCCTCCCATTCAAGCGGACGTTCTGTTAACCCAAACGCGGGGCGGTCGTAGGCAATCACTGTACCAAACTCTGCCAGCGGGGCGGTCACTTCGCGCCACGAGAACAGGCTTGCACCAAACCCATGCAGAAGAATGAAGACGGGTTCGCCTTCGCCGTAAATTTTGTAATGTACCTTTAAGCCATTTACATCGATGAATTTGCTGTCTTCATCGGCGAGTGTTTCGGCTGCCACGGTTCCTTCAAGCGGCGGCACAGGAATTAAGAATGGCGCCACCAAAGCAAGGAGGATGATGACGGTTATAAATATTCCCAACCCGCGAAAAAACTTTTTCATTCAGCTTGCTCCTTTGAAATATTATAGGCTTTCAATGTTCTATCTTTAACCACGCTGCGGTCTACAAGCGGCTTGGCTGGATACCCTGTAATTTTCACATCAAATTCCCAGGGCGTGTGTATCTGCTTTGCGTTCAGCCCGCGCAGTTCGGGAACCCACTTGCGGATGTATTCTCCATTTGGGTCGAACTTGGCGCTTTGCAGAACCGGGTTGAAAATGCGGAAGTACGGCGCGGCATCGGTGCCGGTGCCTGCCGTCCATTGCCAGCCGCCGTTGTTCGGGGCAATGTCTCCATCGAGCAGGTTTTGCATGAACCAGGCTTCGCCCCAGCGCCAATCAATAAGCAGGTCTTTGACGAGGAAGGATGCCACGATCATGCGGGCGCGATTGTGCATCCAGCCCGTTTCTTTGAGCTGACGCATTGCCGCATCTACCACAGGGATGCCTGTTTCGCCCCTCTTCCATGCTTCAAACTCTGACGGTTCGTTCCGCCACGGTATGTTCGCCAGTGAGCGGTTGAAAGCAGTCTCGGCGACATGCGGGAAGTGATACAGAATTTGAATGTAGAACTCACGCCAGATCAATTCGTTGAGCCAGGTTTCTGCGCCTTTGGGTTTGGCTGTTGACCTTTGCATGTTCAACGCTTCGTTTACCGCTTGTCTTAAGCCGACCATGCCAAACCTCAAATAAGGAGAGAGGGATGAGGTACCGTCCAAGTCCATGCGGTTGCGGTCATCGGCGTAGTTGTGAATGCGTTTGTGTGCGAATTCTTTGAGGCGGCGCAAGGCTTCTGCTTCACCGGCGGGGAAGAGTGGGTTGGATTCAAAAGCAGGCAGCGGCTCGGACATAATCCCCACGGGTGTGTTTATTTTTTCTAGCGCGGGGATTATGTTGATCTTGCCTAGTTGAGCCTTCCATACTTTTGAATACGGGGTGTAGACCGTGTAGGGCTTGCCATCCTGTTTGAGGACGGTGTGTGGGTGATGAACGGTCTGCCCCGGTACTAATTTCAATGGCAGTGTTTCTTGAATGAGCGCATCTCGTTTGCGGGCGTAGGGGGTGTAATCTTCTTCGGCGTAGATGGCGCTGGCTTGGGTTTCGTTGCTGAGTTGGTGCAGAACCTCGGCGGGGTTTCCTGTGCGAATGACGAGATATGAATTGCGCTTTTTCAATTCCCTATCCAGTGCCGCCAAGCCTTCGTATAAAAAGTGCTTGCGCCGTTGAGATAGGTTGGCGAATGCCGGGTCGAGGATGAAAACTGGCAGCGCAGAATCAGCCGTCAGCGCGGAATGAAGCGCGGCGTTGTCTGTCAGGCGCAGGTCACGGCGAATCCACCAAAGGTTGGGCATGTTCTTAATCCCCGTTTGGGGCAATTGCGGTTTGTTGGTTTGTTTTTGCCCGTATCTCTGCGGCGATGGGATGGTTGAAGATGGATGTGAAAATGAAGATCGTTACGCCCAGCATGATGATTGCACCAAGTGCGCCGGGTGACCAGGTGCCGAAAGACTGGAGTAGAAATCCGCCGATGATGGGGGCGAAGATGCGTGTGGCGCTTTCAATGGCGGAACCTAACCCGAGAATGCCGCCTACTTCCTGAGGTTCGACGGCTTTTGTGAGTGTGGAAGAGAGCAGGGTGTTGAGGACACCACCCGAAAGTGCGGTGGGGGTAAGCACGACCAAAAGCCAGAATACACTGGGAGCCAATGCCCAGCCGATGAGTGAGAGGGTCATTAATCCGCCGCCGAGAAGAATGAGTACATCTTCGCGGTAGCGTTTGGTGAGCCTGCCGATGAGAAAGCCTTGAACAATGACGGAAAGCACGCCAACGTAGGTGAGGATGAACCCTGTATCACGCGCTTGCAGGTTGAATTTTTGCAGGGCGTATAGTGTAAAGACGGTTTGGAAGATGGCGAATGCCAGCCCAAAGAAGAAGCGGGTGGTGAGCAATGCCCCTGTAAATGGACGGGTGAGGGCTTTGCCCAGCGCGGCTACTGTGACGGCGGGTTTCTTCTCTGGCATTTCGGCGCGTTTTTCTTCGGTGAGCGATTCGGGCAGCCAGAGGTAGATGAGTAAGAGGTTGCCAAAGGAGAGAACAGCGGCAACGAAGCCGGGGATGGCGTAGCCATACTGGCTGAGGATGCCGCCGGTGGCGGGTCCAATGATGAAGCCCAGTCCGAACGCAGCGCCGATCATGCCCAAGCCTTTAGAGCGGTTTTGGGCGTCGGTTACATCGGAGATGTAGGCTTGCGCCACGCTGAGGTTGCCGCCGGTGAGTCCATCTACCATGCGGCTGATGAAAAGGATGCCAAGCACGAATATATTGGCAGCTTGCGGGTTGAAGGCGTTTGCAAGGGCGGTGCCGATATTGTCTGCGAAACCGAGCAGGAGAAATCCGAGAAATGTGCCGAAGACAGATGCGAGCAGGACGGGGCGGCGTCCGTAGCGGTCGGAGAGGCGTCCGAGTAGGGGGGCGCCGATCAATTGCATGGCGGCGTAAGAGGCGACGAGTAGTCCGGTCACAAATTGGGTTGCGCCGTATTTTTCTGCGTAGTAGGGCAGCAACGGGAGGATGAGGCTGAATCCGAGCAGGTCAATGAAGACGACCAGAATGATGGAGAATAAGCGTTTGTTCATGTTTTGTTCTTGTTTACTCCTGCAAAAAGTTGCATTGATTCACACAAAGGGGATTTCTTTGCGTTAGTTGGACAAATAAATTACAAAGCGAAGAGGTGTTTTTCAGAAACCGCCGCCGGGGATGGCGGCGTGGCGTTTCTATCGTGCGCTGTTATTTTTATGTTCTTTCTACTGCGTAGCTCCGCAGCCATTTTTTGATCGGGTCACCTTGCCCGTTGATGTGGGCATCCACGGCGCTGGAGTAACTTTCCATAAAGTGGACGAGTTCTTCCTTGGGGCGGTTGTAGGCGTGCAGGAGCATTTTCAGCCATTCCATTTCTTCAGAGAGGTGCTCCATATCGCCAAATTGCAGGGCGGCGGCAACGTTATGCCCAAGGTGTTGAATGCTTGCATCCAGTTCTTCGGTGCCGATGGACAGGGCGGGCAGTTTTAACTTCAATGTGCTTTCAATGTGAGTCCGTTTGGCATTGAAGCCCTGTAGGGCGGCGTGGTGTTCCTGTGAGATCGCTTTGAGTTTCCGTGGTTTTGAATCACCTTTCAGGATGGATTCGATCTCGTTGATGGAGCCTTCCAATGAGTCGCCGAGGAATTGCCCGGGGATATAGTCTACGATATCGGGGCGCAGGCTGAAGATGCGTCCGCCAAAGCCAATTTTGATCTTTTGGACGGTCAGTGAGAGGGCAGCTTGCTGTAAGTGAGCGGCGTTGCTTAATGTCTGCGCAACAAGTACGACCAGGTCTGCCTTTACTTTTTGCACCGTTTCAGTAAATCGCTCTGAAGGTACGTTTGCGCCGAGGTAAATGACGTTTAGTCCCCGGCGGCGCAGTAACAAGGCAAGCAGCAGCGCAGTGAAGGTGTGCCATTCACCCGAGGGGCAGCCCACTAAAACGGTTTGCGTGCGGGTCGGGGCAGGTGAAGCGCTTAGCAGGGCGTCTAATCTGCGCATGGCAAGCCCGGAGGCAAAATGCTCCTGCTGTACGCTGGCTTGGTTCTGGTACCACATGCCCCCGATTTCAGCTACTGCTTTTTGTAAAACTTCCAAACAAACTGCTTCAACAGAGAAGATCGAAAAGGCTTTGTTGAGCGCCTGCTCGGCTTGCACTTCGCTAAAGTTCATACAAGCATTGATCCACTCGGCGCGGATGGCATTCAGGTTGGTATCGGCACTGGTGGCAGAGGCAGTTGGGGTGAAATCCAAGGTCAATGGGGCGAGCGCAGCCAACGGGTCCGAACCTGAGGCGGTTTGTTCGTTCCACAGATCTACGGCGCGCGAAATGGATAATCCCTCAGCCTGCCTGGCGATGAGCCATTTGATCGTCTCAATATCATACTGTGAATACAGGCGGTGCCCTCCTGCGGTGCGCTGGGGGGTGGGTAAGCCATAGCGTCGCTCCCATGCGCGCAGGGTGTCGGCAGCCAAGCCTGTTTCAAGGAGTACTGCTTTGAGATTAAATGCCGGGGATTTACTGAACATGTTATTGCCTCGTTATGCAGGATTTAAGGTGGCTTTGGACACCTTTTGCACAGCTATTGTACTATTTTCTTTCAAGATTCGTTCAGTTGTGAGGCGGGCAGATAAAAGCACAATAGGAAGACCCGTGCCCGGGTGGGTGGAGGCTCCGGCGAAATACATATTCTTATATTTGGCGTGGCGGTTATGCGGACGCAAATATCCAACCTGCCAGAAGTTATGACTCAGCCCAAACGCCGCGCCTTTAACGAGGTTGAAGCGCTCTTTCCAGACTTTGGGCTGGTACACGATCTCAAACTTGATGTGCTCTTTGAGGTCGGTAATGCCCATCTCTTTTGCGAGGCGGGTGAAAACAGTTTCGCGCGCGCGGTTTACGAGCGCGTCCCAATCCTGTGCGGTGCGTTCGCTCAAGTGACCAACCGGCACAAGCACATAAAGCGTATCTTCGCCGTTGGGGGCGGCGGCGGCATCGGTGCGGGCAGGTGCATGGACGTAGAACGAGGGTGTCTCTGGCAGGGTGTGGTCTTCAAATATCTGAGTGAAGGAAGCTTTGTAATCACCGCCGAGAAAAATGTTGTGATGGGCAATCTTTTCGTACTGCTTATCCACGCCCCAGTAGAACATGATGGTGGAGCAGGTGTAGAGCTTGTTATCTAACTTTTTCGCTTCGGCTTTGTCGGGCAGCAAATCGCTGTAGATGTATGGCAGGTCGGCGTTGCCTACGAAAATGTCAGCAGAATAGGTTTTTCCGTTGGCGGCTTCCACGCTTTCTACTTTTGATCTTGTAACATTTATCTTTTTAACGGGGTTGTTGTAAACGAATTTGACGCCCAGTTTTTCGGCAACGTGGGTCAGCGCCTGAATTCCGGCGTACATGCCGCCCATGGGATACCAGACGCCTTCGGCAAGTTCGGTATATTGGAGCAGGGAGTAGGTGGCGGGGGCATCGTATGGGCTTAATCCCAAATACATATTTTGAAATGTGAACGCGGCTTTCAGTCGTTCGTCTTTGAAATAGCGGCTTGTGTTGCGGTAGTGCTTGTCCAGCGCTTTGAGGTTGAAGATGAGCGGCAGGTTTTTCAGGCTGAAGTATTCAAAAATATTGTAAAAGTTGCGACCCACGAATTTCTCAACAGAGATCTTGTAATGTTTCGCGCCCTCTGCAATGTAATTGAGGAACCCTGTAAAGGCGGTCTTTTCAACGGCTTCGAGTTGTTTTTGCATCTCGCCAATATCAGAAGTGAGTTGAAGCTGCAACCCGTCATCAAAATGCACTTTGTAGGTCGGGTCAATGCGGCGCAGGTCTAGCTGTTCTTTCAGGTCTTCACCGAGAGAGGCAAAGGTTTCCTCCCAAATTTCGGGCATGAGAAACAGGGTCGGACCAATATCGAAGCGGTGACCGTCGCGCACGATCTGGTTGCAGCGCCCGCCGGGGGTGGCTTCCTTTTCGAGTACGGTCACTTCATATCCGTTTTTAGCAAGGCGGGCTGCGGTGGCAATTCCACCAATGCCGGCGCCAATAACAAGAGCAGTAGGCTTCATGAAAATCTCCTTTTTCGTAAGCATTTGAATTGTACGCATTGTCTACTTTTTGTCAAGGTTTTGAAAATATATTTGCAAAACCTTGACAAATATGACAATATCGGTAGAATCTAATAAATCAAAAAAAGAGGAGAGATGTTCTATGGAAGCTCAAGCCAACTGGGAAAGTCAATTACTGTCTCTTGCGGGCAATATTACGCACCCATCTAAACATCCATTTTTTTCATATTGGGCAGGTGATGCCTCTCTGCGTCAGGCATACAAACACGCAGAGGCGATTACGGCTTCACATAGCAAATCTTTTTATTTTGCATCCAACCTTCTTCCCGAAGAAAAGCGTTCTGCCGTGCGCGCACTTTATGCGTTTTGCCGCACCGTAGATGATATTGTGGATGAGGTCGAATCAAAAAAAGACCGGGATTTTGAACTGGCGTATTGGCGATCCATTGTAAATACCGCTTCTTTCTCGACCGATGACCTGGTCGCTACAGCCTGGGCAGATACCCTCGTCCGATACCATATTCCGCGCCATTACGCTTTGCAACTGATCGATGGTGTTGCCCGCGACCTGGTACAGAACCGTTACCAAACTTTTGATGATCTGGCTACTTATTGTTATGGCGTGGCTTCTACGGTGGGGTTGATGAGCATGTATATTGTCGGCTTCAAGGACAAGGACGCCGTTCCCTACGCGATTAAATTGGGTGTCGCTTTGCAAATGACCAATATCCTGCGCGATGTTGGTGAAGATTTCCGTAATGGACGCCTCTACCTGCCGCGTGAAGAACTTGTCACGTATGGCATTCGCGAAGAGGATATCGCCGAGGGACGGGTTACCGATAATTGGCGGCAGTTTATGCGTTTTCAAATTGACCGCACCCGCCAGCTTTATGCCGAATCATGGCAGGGAATAAAACTGCTGGAGCGGGAAGGTCAGCTTGCCATTGGCGCCGCCTCTATTTTTTATCAGGGTATTTTGGACGTGATCGAAAAGAACGATTATGATGTTTTCTCTCGCCGGGCTTCTTTGGGTGCGCTGGGTAAATTAGCCAAAATTCCGGCTGTGTGGCTCAAGTTGCGCACGATGTAGCTTTATATAATGCCCGCGCTGGGTGTTGTTATTCTCCTCTGCTACACAGGGGCATGACCTGTTCAGGTCATGCCCCTGTGTACTTTTACCGAAAGTTGCAGAAATAAAAGACCAGGTGTGTTTTGATATACTTGGCTGGTGAAGAAATTTGCAATATTAATTTGTCTACTCCTATTGAGTTGCTCAACACCAAATGAAAAAACACCGGAGAATTCCATGAAATTTCGATACCTCGCGTTGGGCGATTCTTATACGATCGGCGAGAGCGTGACAGAAACGGAGCGTTTTCCGAATCAGATCGCATCCATGCTTTTAAAAGAGGGTGTTGAGGTTGAAGTTAGCATCATTGCCCGCACCGGCTGGACGACAGATGAATTATGGCAGGGTATTCAGGCGCAGGGTGTCACGCCGCCTTATGATATGGTGTCACTGTTGATTGGGGTGAATAATCAATACCGTGGACGTGATATTGCAGAATATCGCGAAGACTTTTTATTTTTGCTCAACAAAGCAATTGAATACGCCGGTAATGACGTGAATAAAGTTATCGTTCTCTCTATTCCCGATTGGGGAGTAACTCCCTTTGCCATGGGCAGGAATTCAACCCAGATCGCAAATGAAATTGACGCATTCAATGCAGTGAACCTGGAAGAAACCATGAAAGCAGGTGCGCATTATGTGGATGTTACCCCCGTATCGCGCAAGGCTCTTTCTGACCCTTCACTTATTGCCGGAGATGGTTTGCATCCTTCCGGTTCCATGTATGCAGAGTGGGCGAGTCTGGCTCTTCCAATCGCAGTCGAAATCTTGAAGTAGAATCACCTCAAAGGAAATAACACCCATGCCAAAGATCAAAGCTGTTAATCATGTTGCCGTCGTTGTTGACGATATGGATAAATCCCTTTCTTTTTGGCGTGATGCGCTTGGAATGGAATTGCATGAACTCCGCGATGTCCCTGCTGAAAAATCACAAGTGGCATTTTTGCCCATTGCCGGGGCAGAAGTGGAACTGGTTATGCCAACCAGCGGAGATTCTGGCATTGCCAAATACCTTGTCAAACGCGGACCCGGTATGCATCATATTTGCCTCGAAGTGGATGATATTGATGGGATGATGGCGCAACTAAAGGCAAAACAGATCCGCCTGATCAATGAAGCGCCGCGTACCGCAGCAGATGGAAAAAAATACGCTTTCATTCACCCCGAATCGACGGGCGGGGTGTTGGTGGAGCTGTATCAGATCTAAATGAAAGAGAATTTGCAGTCTGTTCTTTCTGCCGAGTGCAGGCTTGTTAAAGACCGTCTGATCGTTGTTGGGGTTTCCGGCGGGCCAGACAGCCTGTGTCTGATGAATGCCCTGAGAAATGAGGGGTATCTCATAGTGGTTGCACACTTCGATCATATGCTTCGCTCTGAATCCAGCGCTGAAGCCCGTATGGTCGAGAAGATCGCAGGGCGTTTGGGAGTCCCCAGTGTGATCGAAGGTGGGGATGTTCGTGAATATGCCGAGACTCACAAGATATCCATTGAAGATGCCGCGCGGACGCTTCGTTATCGCTTTTTATTTAATATTGCGCGCAAGCAGGGAGCGCAAGCGGTTGCTGTAGGACACACCGCTGACGACCAGGTTGAAACGATCCTGATGCATTTCTTGCGGGGTAGTGGTATTTCCGGTCTAAAGGGTATGTCTTACCGCTCGGTCATTAACTCTTTTGATACCTCCATCCCGGTTGTGCGTCCGTTGCTTGATAAATGGCGTGAGGAAACGGTTTTGTATTGTGCTGTTCATGGGCTGCGACCTCATTACGATGCAAGCAATGAGATGGTCGACTTCCAGCGCAATCGTATTCGGAATTTGTTGATCCCGATGCTTGAAACCTATAACCCTAATTTACGCAATACCATTCTCCGAATGTCCCTTTCTCTAAAAAGCGATTACGAGTTTATTATGGATTCGCTTGAACATGCCTGGGAGGAGACTGTAACCTCAGTGGACGAATCGATCATCACCTTGGATTTTACAAGCGTCTCCGCCCTGCCGTCTGGGTTGCGTCAAAATCTGTTTAAACACGCCATGCAAACCCTTTCTCCCGGGGCAGACATCAATTATTGGACAATTAAACACGCATCTGAATTCATCGAAACAGCCGGAACCACGGCAAAACTGGAATTGAAATCTGGCTTGCGGATCTATCGTGAGGGCAACATCCTCCATCTTATGACTTCAAATGCCTCGCTGCCTGTTGATAGATGGCCTCAAATGGTAGGCGAGGAGACAATGCTTGTAATGCCCGGCGGTGAAGTGAGTTTATCGGGCAGTTGGGTAATGAATTGCGAGAGTTGGCGTCATATAAATCTGGCATTGGAACAAGCCCAGCAAAACGACGACCCGTTCCAAGTCTGGTTGGATGCAGATGACCTGCCGGACGAATTCATTGTAAGAAAACGCCGCTCTGGCGATTATTTTTCTCCTCTTGGGTTAAATGGACACTCTCAAAAAATTTCTGATTTCTTCACGAACGAGAAACTGCCGCGGCGCGCCAGAGACCAATGGCCGTTATTATGTACCCAAAATGAGATCGTCTGGATTCCTGGTTTTCGACCATCTCATCGTTACCGTATCAAAGATACGACCAGACAGGTTCTTTATTTTTCGGTACGTGCATTACCTCAAAAATAAATCAAAACTCCCCAGCTCAAATTTCTCGGCTGGGGAGTTTTTTGATATTAACCAGTGTTTTACTTTGCTTCACCATTCAGTTGCTTAAGCTTTATAAATAACTCCCGCCACTGAATTTTGGAAACACCCAACTTTTGGCGAATGCGGTCTGGTTCGACCCCGTTCTGGTAATCGCGCAGGGCGCAGGTCCAGCGGCACATATCAAAAGAGAGATGCTTTTCCAAACCGGCTTCATTGCTGATATCTTCCAAAAGATATTCAAGCCTGCGCGGTGACCAGGGGAATGCCTGGTCTACGGGCTGGTACTGGGCGAGATATTCGTTGTACGCTGCGACCCAATCTTCAGAAAGCTCGATCTTTCGTTCCTTGTATCGGTTGGCAGGGCTGGCGTACCGGACGAAGAGAAAAGGTCCATTTTTACCGTCCGCTTCGATATGATTTACATGAATGCCAAGACACTCGCTTTTTTTAATGGCGGTTTCAAGCAGCAGGGCTGCCAGTGTATAGGGACGGGCATCCGCTTTTTCTTTGCGGCGGTGACGATCTGCCACCAAAAGCACAGCCTCATATTCTTCATCCGTCAACACCTGCGGCAATGGGCTGATCGCAGAACGCTGCACAACCTTTTCTGCCGGATCAATAACAAGCACTCCATATTGATGTAGCCAGCGGAAGAAAGACTTAACCGAAGTGATACGGCGCGAAAGGGTTTTCGGGCTGCACGGAATACCGCGTCCTTTTTCCATCCACTCAAAAAAACGGTTCAAGTCATCGGTTGTAACGCCTCCAATGGATTGGTCAGGCGGCATGTATTGGGTCAACAAACGCACATCAGATAGAAAAGCCTTGACGGTATTGGGGGAGCGCCCTTGGTCAAGCAGGAACATTTCCCAGCCGCTAATAGCAGCAGGCAACAAAGACTTGGCGTTGATATTGGTTGAAGGGGTGTTTTTAGTCATAGGTTTGCCCTTGCGTGTAGTATAGTTTCTTGCGTATAGTTTAGCGAATTTTTAAGGGGTTGTCAACCAGTCAGATGAAATTGCAATGAACCGGCACGAACAGTAAGTGGTATGGAAACCAGGCAGCCAACCCACTATGGCGGGGGTAAATAATCCCACGGGTTTACCTTTACGCCTGCCATAATCTCAAAATGCAAATGCGGACCCGACGAACGCCCTGTTGAACCAACCGCACCGATCACTTGTCCCTGCCCAACACTTTGCCCACAGCCAACATTTAACGCACTCAAGTGTGCATACAGTGATTGAAAACCATTACCGTGATCGACCATAACCATATTGCCGTACCCGTAATCATTCCAACCGGCATACACAATTACCCCTGCATCAGAGGCGTACACAGCCTCGCCCTCATTCCCCGCAAAATCCAACCCATTATGGTTGGTCTTGGGAGACCAATCAAAACCGGAAAGATAATGCTTGTTTGTCGGGTATACGAACGCACCATAACCCACAGCGCCGCCACTGACAGGGTCGCAGGCACCCGCCCCAAGTACCCGTGCCGAGGCGGGGTTTTCACGCGTCACACCAAGAGGAGCGCTCCAACTCACGAAATCACGTTTCCCATTTGGAATGATGAGCCACGTCCCCGTTTTGATGTTCGCGTTCTCATAATCTCCCACTGTATTTGGGTCAATATTATTACCCGGATATTCAATAATATCCGCTGCATTCACACCATAAAAATTTGCCCATTCGCCAAATGGAATACCGCCCAGCCATTCCCAATAAACACCATCTACAGGCAGAATGAAAAGTTCCTGCCCGGGCTTGAGTGAATGCGGATCGTCAAGCAGTAAATTGTAATTTCCCCATAAAATCGTTTCCGGCTGCAAGCCAAATTTTTCGGCAATACCAAAAACAGTATCACCATCTTGAACAAGATAAGTAGAAAGCTCTTCACGAGGGCGGCTTGGAATGGTGGTACGAAGTTGGGCATTGCGACTAATACCTTCAATGGCAGCCTCGGCTGAAACAGGAATGGAGTTAACCTCCACCGCTTCATCTATCAGACTTTGAGCCTGATCCTCACCATTGGGCGTTTCTCCCGCCTGTTGGTAAAACGAACGCGACATAACGACCACCAATGCAATAGCAATTACCGAGAAAAGATTTGCACCAAGCTTTATTAATGGTTCACCAAGACCCATACCCAATAAGGCGCTTATAAACTTTGTGAGCACAGAAGCCCGGGCAGGCAACGAATCGGGCTGTGCTTGCCCGCTTTTTTTCTCTTTGGAAATGCTTTCTTCTTGAAAATTATTTTTCATGGATTTCATCATATCACGGCAAAAAAATCACAGTCAAGTTGGGTATTTAAACCCTTATCCAGCCTTAATCCTGCTTCTTTCTCTGCCCCAAAAAAACAACCGGACGAGCGCCATACCCGTAAGGCAGACGCCTCCGCCTGCTACAATGGCTGTTTGTACATTCCAGGTTTGGGCGATCCAGCCGATCAACACGCTGCCAAAAGGCGCCACGCCTTGCAAACCCCAAAAATAAACTGCAAACACCCGCCCGCGTAGCTCATTTGGTACGCGCACCTGGATCATGGTGTTCATTGTTATTAGCTGAACAACCGTGCCCCAGCCTACAAAAATAAGCAGAAAAAAAGCAAGCGAGGGGCTGGTGGTCAGTCCTAGTGCGATCACCGGAAAAACAAAAACGATTTGCCCCCATAATAACGTGGAACTTTTATTTGCTGTAGCAAAATAAGCCATCATGAGCGCGGCAGTTAATGCACCAATACCCTGGGCGGTATACAAATTGCTTGTGCGTGCCGCGATCAATGGTTCAGAGGTAAGTAAGGGTTGGAGTACATCACGCGCCACAGCAGGGATTTGCTGAATAAGCGGGATACCAAAGAACCCCAATAAAGTAGACATGAGAATGGCAGATAAAACGACCGAACTTGACCCAATATACTGCAACCCTTTTTTAAATTCGTGACGCATTCCTTCTGAGGGCTCTTCCTTCTTTTCGATCTTGAAGCGGGTTTGAGCAAAGAACAACCCGATGACGACGAAAATATAGCTGGCGCCATTTACAAGGAAAACAGTGCCCTCGCTTCCTGTGAGCGAGATCAACCCTGCGGCACAAAGCGGACCCAATACCCGCCCAAGGTTGAACGCAGTGGTTTGCAGGGCTATGGCGCTTGGAAGCGCCTCTTTCCCTGCAAGTTCTATCAACATTGCCTGACGGGCGGTTACTTCCACTGCGGTGGCTGACCCGTAAATAAACGCCAAAATTAGGATATGCCAAATTAAGATTTGACCGCTAAAAGCAAGGTACGTCAACCCAAAAGCCTGAATAGACATGATGGATTGAAAGAGAATGACCGCCTTGCGCTTATCCCAGCGTTCCACAAGCACACCGGCAGGCAGGGCAAAGAGCAGAGTGGGCAGGGTTTGGGCAAAGCCGATCAACCCCAGGTCCATTGGGCGACCCGAGATACGATATGCCAGATATGGCAGCGCCGTGGCTTGCATCCATGTGCCGATTACTGATATGAATTGACCGGAGAGAAACAAAACGAAATCGCGTGAAGCGAGCGCAGGAAAGCGACTTAAGAACCAGTTCTTTATATTTGCCATTGGCTACGATGTGGGAACGACGCACTCAGGCAGGTCGTTTCCAGGCTTGTTCACAAGAGTTGAAACAGGGTGCGCCGACATGCTCTCGGCAGGGAAAGGTTTGATAAGGTGAAGCAGCTTATCGGGAGTCTGAGGCGATGGGTCTATCCACTGGCTGTAATCGTTTGGCGAAAGAATCACGGGCATACGGCTGTGCAAGGTGGACATCAATTCGTTTGGCTCTGTGGTGATGATGGTGCAGGTACGCACCGCGCTCCCGTCTGATGATTGCCATTCATCCCAAAGACCGGCAAAGGCGAATGGTCTACGGTCTTTCATATGAATGAAGTATGGCGTCTTTGTTTTTGTGCCGGGTTGGGTTTTCCATTCATAAAAACCATCGGCGGGAATCAGGCAGCGTTTGTACTTGAAACTGCCGCGAAAGGACGGCTTTTCTGCCAGGGTTTCGCCGCGCGCGTTAATGAGTTTATTGCCGATGGAGGGGTCTTTTGCCCACGAGGGAATCAACCCCCATATGAAAAAATCTGCTTTTTGTTTCGTGCTATTTGAGATGGCTAATACGGGTTGAGTAGGGGCAATATTAAAGCGCGGAGCGAATTGATTTGGAAATTCATACTCGCCAAATGTATCGGATAATTCGGATGGATCGACTGTTAGGGTAAAACGTCCACACATGGTTTTGTTTCCTGTTTTATTTTTTTGAATTAGATAACGTGAAATAAAAGGTGGTTCCCTGCCCGGGGGCTGATTGAAGCCATATACTTCCGCCGTGTACTTCTATAATTCGTTTCACAAGGGTTAACCCAATGCCAGTACCCTCTGTGTTTGTATTGAGCTTGTTGAATAAACCAAAAATACGCTCTTGATATTGGCGCTCAATGCCAATCCCATTATCCTTCACGAAAAAGACGGGTTGATTATTTTCACCCACCATGGAGCCAATCGTAATGATTGGTTGGGGCTGGTCTCCCATAAATTTGATGGCATTTTCAATCAAGTTTTGAAGAACTTCCACCAGGCGGACGTGGTCGCCGTATACTTTATATTCTTCATCTATGAATTCTACACAGACATTTTTGGCGGTGAGTGCGCCATTAAGAATGGCAAGCGCTTCAGAAACAATGGAACCAAAGTCTTCTTCCACCGGCTCATGGGCGATCCGCCCGATTCGTGAGAGGTTGAGCAGGTCGTTTAATAGAATTTGCATCCGATTTGCCGCCTGACGAATGCGCTCCATATCTCGTTTGAAACTTTCAAGGTTTCCAGTTTGGATGGCTTGCTCAAGATAGCCCAAAAAACCAGTGATCGTTACCAGTGGAGATTTGAGATCATGTGAGACGGTGTAGGTAAAACGCTCCAACTCGGCATTCTTTGCGGCGAGTTCTGCGATAAATCGTTCTCGTTCCAGTTCGGCATTTTTTCTTTCGCTGATATTCCTGGCAATACCGGTGGTTCCGATCACTTCACCGAATTCGTTGAAAATGGGCGTTTTGGTGGTCTCCACCCAATATTCATATCCCTGTCCATCCCTTTGAATTTCTTCAACGGTTTTGCGCTTTCGGGTTTGAATGACATTCAGGTCATCGCGGCGATATGCATTTGCAAATTTCTTTTCCCATATTTCCGCATCTGTTTTGCCAATAAGATTTTGCCTGCTGATTCCGCTAACCTGTTCAAATTGCACATTTACAGCAATATACCTGCCGTCGAGGTCTTTCATCCACGCCATATCTGGAATATTATTTAATATGGCTTCTTGTTGTGAAATGAGTTCGCGCAGCATTTCTTCCGCCTTCTTTTGCGCCGTAATATCTTGAACTGCTCCTAAAATTCCAACAAGACGGTTTTCTTCTTTATCCCAAATTGGGTGTGCAAAAATCCGCTCCCAACGCAGGGAGCCATCTTTTGTAAAAGTCCGTATTTCTGAACCGGATACAGAAATATTGTTGTGTAGAAGTTCCATATCCCTTTTATCTTTTTCAAGATCATCCTGGTGGATATGGGCGTACCAGCCCCCGGCAGCCGTATATTCTGCAGGGGTGTACCCCGTCATTTTCTCAAAGGCTTCCGATATCCAGACCGTCTCTGCTTTGCCGAATTCATCAACCTTGCTTTCAAACGCATAATCTGAACTTACACCTGAGATCAAGCGGTACTTTTCTTCACTGTTCTGCGCGCGGGTTAGCGCCTGTCGAATCACCCGCGAAGAAAGATGTTGAATCAATAACCCCATGATGAAAAAAACAAGGCTGATTACCCACGTAACCCCTGGGTTTCTACCCGGATCAAAGGAGGAGATCGCCCCGTTTTTCTCTGCGATCAACATCATATACCCGGAAAGTAAAGAAAGCGCCGTGAATAGAATTGCAGTTCGGCTGCTAATTAAAAGCCCCGCGATCATGATAACGGTCGGATACCCCAAGAGATAAGACTCGCCTTGCACCCCCACTCCGGTCACTGCTGAGACAGTGAAAAACAACCAGAACGCAGTTACCTGCGAAAACGCCGCCTCTTTTACATACCCACGCCGCAAAAAGTAGAAAAGTACGAAATTCATGCTTTCCCCGGCAATGGCTTGGATCAACGCCCTGTTTACGTTCTCTGGTGATGCAATGAGCGCGTAGAAAATATTCGGGATGGGTATAGCGATCAGACCCAGCAGAATGTAATGCAGCAAATAAGCCTGATGATTCTTTTGCTCATCCTCGAATACGGGAGGGGTAAGCAAATTACGAAACCAGTGTTTCATATACCCATTCACTTTCGCAGCTTTCTGGTGTCGCCATCGCGCAGGGTCTCGCCAATTGCATCCAGGTGCTCAAGTATTGCCTGTGCATATTTTCGCGTGGTTCCAAACAGATCGCGCGTTTCGGCAAGTGTAATTTGACCGTTTTCTTGAATCGTATTTTTGATCCGTTTTACCATCTCATCGTAACTTGTTCTAAAAAAGATGACATCCTGCGATACCGCCATCAATTCTCCGAGGTCGATCAAAGCGTTGATAATTTCTTCGCCCGCCTCTGCATGGCATTCTTTGATGCTGGGGGTGGCATATGGGTTGGATTCAAACCTGCGCCTCAATGCTTCGACTTTGGCTTGATCCTGTCCATTGAATTTTATTTCATACCCCGGCATGGATACCGCTCCGCGCTGATCTGTGAGTTTGTGCATGATGGTTATGCGCGAAAGTACGGCGTTAAACACCTTTGGCGGCAGTTTCAACTTACTCTTTAGTTCTTCTCGCGGTATCCCACGCCTTAATGAGTATTGAGAATGATAGTCTTCAACCAGTTTGAGCATACTGGATTGAAGACTATTCCAATACGGGAGCGCCGCCACAAGCATGTTATCTTTTCCATTATCTTCCAATGGAATGATCTGCCCCTGTTCCACCAGCGTACTCCAGGCGGCTTCCGCAATGTTTTTTTCCAACCGCGACTTGGTGATCACATCTTTCATGGGCGCTATTTGAAGCGCCACCGCTGCTTCAAACAGAATATCTGCGGGAGATCCTTGTGCCAGTGATTCAAGCGAACGGAGTACCTCTTCATCAAACCGTTTGTGCCTGCCTTTGGGTTGGTGATCCATCACCGTGCCGCCGCCAAGGGTTTCGCCGGGGGATGGTCTGCGGAGGATATATCTATCGCCTTTCAAGGTAACAATGGGGTCGCGTAATTCGAGTTGTATCCAACCTTCTTCACCAGCTTTTATTTCTTCTGTGCCGAGCAGGCGAAGTGTTGCAATCGTTTCGCTTGCGCCAACAAAGAATTTCACTTCGTCGTTGTGCGCCAATGATTTTTGAACATCGCTTAGCGCTTTGAATTGCGCGTCAATGCGGCGGGCGGCTTGGTAGTGCCCTGTTTTGGCAAGCACATTACCTCGGCGTATCTGCTCAACATCTACGCCAGAGATATTCACAGCAGTACGTGAGCCGGGGAGGGCGGTTTCTTCTTTTTTCTTGTGGGTTTGCAGCCCGCGCACACGTCCCGTTGCGCCACCTGGCAAAACTTCCACTTCATCTCCAATGGAAAGCTGCCCGTCTTGTAATGTGCCGGTGACGACGGTTCCAAAACCGCTGATGGTGAATACCCGGTCTATGGGCAGGCGCGGGCGGTTTAGATCAGGACGGCTTGGTTTTTCTTGCAGCAGCTTTTCGAGTGCGGTAGTAACTTCGGGAATGCCTTTGCCGGTTTTGGCTGAAACGCGCAAAATTTGCGAGTCTTTTAGCACGGTAGCGCTCACAGCGTGGCGAATGTCTGCTTCGATCAGGTCAAGCCAATCGGTGTCTGAGGCGAGGTCGGTCTTTGTCAGAACGATCAATCCGGCGGGGATTTGGAGCAGGTCTAAAATGGCGAGGTGCTCCTTCGTCTGCGGCATAATGCCTTCATCAGCAGCGATCACCAGCAGCACGGCGTCGATGCCGCCGATGCCTGAAAGCATGTTCTCGATAAAGTCGCGGTGACCGGGGACATCGACGATTCCAACTTCTTCTCCATTGGGGAGGGTAAGCCAGCCAAAGCCAAGTTCGATGGTCATTTCGCGGGCTTGTTCTTCTTTTAGGCGGTCGGGGTGTGTGCCGGTGAGCGCTTCTATTAGTGTGGATTTTCCATGGTCTACATGCCCTGCGGTTCCAATAACTCTCATGGGTTTATTTAACCACAATTTGGCTGAACCCCGGGTAAACAAAAAGATGGAGATCAAAAAATCTCCATCTTTTTGTTTATTTTACTTTTTGGTCGTTTTTTTTCCGTGCCCCATGATCCGCTGGTAGGAGGTCATCCATTCATGGACGACGTTCATCATCTCTTGCAATTGTTTTTCCGAGGCGTCGGTGGTTTGGTGAAGTTGGTCTTGCAGAGTTTGTGAGGCTTCGTTGAGGGCGTTTATGCCGCTTTCGTATTTTTCGACATCTTTGCGAATTTCGCGGAAAGATTCTTCGGATGAGAGGTTGTACCCGGTCCAGCGTTTTTGGTCGTCGGCTTTGAAGCTGATCCATTCCTGGCGCAGGCGATCTTCGGCGAGGCGCTGCATTTCGGTCACTTCGTTAATGCGCCGCTCAAGGCGTGTGTTGAGGTCGAGGTAGGTGTCTTGTGCTTTTTTTGCGCTGCGCAGGGCTTCGTCCATTTTTTGAATCTGGGCATCAAGTAATTCAGTTTCTTTTTTGAAATCGTTGAATTTTTCCTGTGCTTCTTTGAACAGCCGTTCGCGGTTTATTTCTGCCACACGTTGTTGGTCGAGGAAGGATGCTTGATTTTGTTTGCGTTCCATTTCTGAGGCAAGCAGGTCTGTAATGCGGTTTTCAATGCTCTTTAGTGTGTCGGCATTAATAACAGATTTGTCGCGGTTTTCATCTGTGCGTTTGCGGAGGGCGGTGAGCTCGCCTTGCACATCGGCAATGCGTTTTAGGTCGTTTTTGCGTACTTCTTCGTTTGCCTGGGTTGTATGTCGGAGGTCTTCGTGAGAACGTTTGATTTCGTCAATGGATAGGCGAAAATCTGCGAGGAGGTTCATGGTGCGGGCGCCCTCATCGGCTCTTTCTTTGATCTGTTTCTTGATCTCAGCGGGGTTTATGAGGCTTTTGTACTGTTCAACTGACTTTTGCAGGTTGGCTAGTTCTGCATTGAGTCCTTTATCTATTTCTTTTTCCGCTTTAATACGCGCTTTTTCTTTTTCTTCGATTAATTTGAGTATATCGGTGCGCTGCCTGGTGATGAGGGTTTCAAACTGATCTATCCGTTTTACTTCAGGGGCTATTTCGCTCACTTGCTTGCTGAGCGTTTTTATCTGTTTTGAGACAGCATTTACAGTTGTATCAAATGAGGCGATTTTTTCCTTGAGGTCGGCGAGGGTTTCGCGGGTTTCGCGCTGTTGTTTGTCTAAAAATTCGAGTCGTTTGACGATTTGTTCAAATTCCATAAGGGCTCCATGAAGTTGCGGGTGGGATTATACCCGTTCATTACTGCGCCAAATGTTCAAATAGGGCGGGCAGCCCGCGCAGGAAGGGTTGCAGCACCTGTGGCAGGATGCCCAACAATATTAGCCCAAATGTGCCGATTACCAACATGGCGGTTTGCGCCCAGGTTTCGTTCCATTCCCATTTTGCATCTTCATCTGCCATCACGAGGGTTGCGAGCGAGCGAATGGCTGAGATGAGAATGCCTGCCATCCCAAGGAAAATCCACAGCATGGCGATTGGTGAAGCAGATGAAAGTTCCTGCCAGAGGGCAAGCCGTGGGGGGAAGCCGCCTAATAAGGGGAAGCCCGTAGTGGAGAGGTGGGCAAATATTAATGCTCCCGTTGCCACTGGGTATTTGCGGGCTAATCCTTGAACATCACTAAATTTTAATAAGTAGGCTTTCTGTTTAATGACGGATATTGCCAATGCCCATGTGCTCAATTCCACTCCGCGTGAAATGAGGATGAGAAAAACAATACTGAGAAAGTCTACACTTCGCAGGCTAATCGCTGCGAGCAATAATCCCGTCTCGGCGATGGCTGCATATGCCAGTGTGCGCCCAAGATGACGTTGAAAAGCGCCGAAGAAACCGGCAGTTGCAGTCATGATAATGCCTGAAGAAAGAATGACATTGGAGATTTGCGGTGTATTTCGCAGCCAGGTGTAGCGGTCTAAAAAGCCCAGTGCAAAAATGATCGTGAATGTTGGGAAAGCCCATAACAGGAAGCTGGCAGCATATGGTGACGTTTCTTCCATTAATTTTGGAATCCAATGATAGAGCGGGAAAATTCCGAAGAGAAAGGCAAACCCCATGCTAAGCATCAAGCCGGCTTGAAGGGTGGAAGCGAGGTTCCCGGGGTTTGCTTCTACGCCTGCAAGCATCCACCCGGAAAAAAGGATGAAGGGCATGGCGAAAATCTGATAAATGATGAAGCGCACAGTTCCGCGACCAGGCTTTTGGTAAAGCGGAACAAGCATGGGCACAGCCAGCATGGTCGCCATGGCTAAAAATAAAGCGGCATAAAGGAATGGTTCTACGGCAATGGATGCTGTCAACAGGGAAACAATGATCAGACCCAGAGGGGCAAATCTCAAAGTTTTCCCAGAGGCTTCAGCCCCGAAAAACCACAATGCTGATACGCCATATATCATCGCGAGCAGAGGCGCATCTGTGGTGTTGAGTTGAAAACTGCGCCCAAAAACCTCGACGGCGGGTGAAATCTTGAGTGAGATGGAGCCGATCAAAAGGGCGGTGTCAATTGGGATAAAAACTGCTGTCAACGCAAGAATAGCGGAGAGCATCCCGCCTGCATAGGAAGAGTACTTTTCGCCAAAAAGTACCAGGATTAATCCGCCTGTTAGGAATGGCAGGACGATCCAAAGAATGGGTGCGCTCATAGCTCCTCCTCCTCTGGTGAAGTGAGGGGGATGTAGCCAGCCAATAATAAGTATGAACCAAGAATGCCCAAGCCCAGGTTGACGAGTGCCAGCAAACCGGTGACGAGGATGGCGCTTTCAACGGCGGCATAGATAATTTCAAACCCTGAAAGCATGGTTAGCAAGCCAATGGTCACACGCAGAATATCACTGGTCATTCCGAGGTTTATCACTCCAGCGCCGATCAGCGCCAGCCCGCCCATAATGACGGGTAAGCCCATTCCGGGAATGGCATTTTCAATGAGTGGGGTGGCTCCTGCTGCGGAAAGAGCCACAATGCCCATCAATATGGCTTGAAAGATTGTGCCGCCTGTATGGATGGTATCTGCGTCGGTATCTAATTCCGTCTGGTTTAGACGGGTAATCCCAAGAATTGCAATGGTCATCCAACCTGCGATCAATTTGATCGAACTCATTGCAAAAGGAAGGTGACGGCTTACCAGCCAGAAGGCGGCAAGGTATTGCAGTGCCAGTGCGCCGAGTGCAAAACGCCAGTCACGCACCGTCAACATACTGGCAGCGGAGATTAAAACGAATACAACAGCGACCCATGAAATAACGTCGATTCCCATGAAATGCCTTTAATTTCCTTGCATAACGAAAGAAATAAACAGGATGAGGAAAAGCAGCGACCACATCATGCCGCCTTCGCCTTCGAACGCATTGGTGACAGTGAGGCTTAACCGTGCAAGCCCACGGTACATTGACCATAGCCATTGGTAAATATTATTAACACTTCCGCTGGCGGCTGAAACCCAATGAGCACGCACAGGGTTGAAGATGCGAAGCCGTCTGGAACCCCACACCAGCCCTGCGGTCAGGATGGCGGCGATGATGGCTTGCAGCCAGCTTTGGGTCTGAAGCGCACCTTCCCAGCCAACAAATCCCAAAATAATTTGAACCACAAGCAAAGTAGTAATACCTGCAGGGTATGCAACTTTTGCCCAGCCAGGCTGATCTTCCAGTGTTTCATTTCCATTGTTACGCAAGGTATGGCGGGTCATGCCTGCCATCAATAACGCTTGTACGATTAGCATAAATGGAGTTGTAAAGTGAAACCCACCAGCCCATGCGCTGCCCGTTAGTGAAAAGGGAAACGCGGAAAGGCTCCAAACACCGATCAACATGGCGCGGCTCAAGCGGATGTTTCTGACAGAGGATAGAAATAACGCCCCGCCTGTAAGCAGCATAGCGCTGCCCCATGCCGCCGCGCCAACGGGATTCTCGTTTAGCGCAGAGGTTACGGCGAGGGCTGCCATGCCAATAAGCCAGTACGGTCGCGCTGTCAGTTCGTCTGGTGCGCGCAGCCACATCCATCCGCCGTATAAACCTGCTGCTGAAACGAAGAATAACAAGAATGGTGTAAATTCACTGGGGGTGATGGTGGCGTGTCCAAGCATACCCAGGGTTGAGATGGCTCCTATTAAGCGCAGCCCTGTACCAAACCTGCGCCGCAAGGACGACCCTGCTCCATACGGCAGGTGAAGAGGCAGAATACCCAAGCGCAGCCCGGCTGCCATGACCAGATATATACCCGCGCCAGACGGCATGGTTTCAAACGAAAATACACCGCTGCCTGAAAAATTTTGGATAAAAGCCCACAAAATAAATAACATCCCCAGCACACGGGTCGAAAAAGAAACAACCACCTGCTCGTTGTTCTTTTCGCCATCGACCGAGCTTAATTGAATAACCAATTCGGTGATATCAATAAATGCCCAGATCAACAACAATGTCAGGGGGTTATTCGCTGTGACGGCTAGAATGCCAACTCCGCTTAGCGCCAAAATACCCGCCCAGGAGAGTGAGTTGCTCACTACAGAACGGGTGACAGCAGTCAGTAAAATAGCCAGTGTTAATGCGCTGATGCTTAACGCCAGCGCCCACGAAACCCCGTTGATCGCAAAGAGGATCGGAGTGGGAAATAACGAGAGCGGGCGCCACGACGGCAGGGTAAGCGCAGATGGATTTTGAGGCAACCAGAAGAACATACTGATGAATGCCAATGCCGCCCCGCCAGAAGCCACAAGCCACGTATACCGCGCATTGGGTTGGACGACGCGCAATACAAGAAGCCCCGCTGCCGTAAGAAAAAGTAATAAACAAGTGATCAGAATTAGCATGGAAAATAATATTGTATCAGCATTATTACCGCCGCGTTTTGGTCATATTGGTTTGGTACAATCCAACACATGTTTGGAATAAACCGACCAAAACGATTGACGCTGACCTTTCAGCTTTTAATTCCCCTCTTTATTGTTGCCTGCGCTTCGTCCATCCCCGCCTCTTCATCGGACCCGGATTCTGTATTGCCCTCTCTGGGAGATGCCCCTACGCCGACACCTTTTCAGCCGCTGGCAGGTTCATCATCCGACCCGTATTTGGCGCTTGCAACGCCGCAGGTTGTTTCTACATTCACACCCAACCCGGCAGTATACATCCCCGAACCGCAGATCTCAGTGCCGGTAGAAGCCGCCCCAGCGGACAGTGGCGTTACTTACTACAACCCGCTGACCGGCTTACCTGTGGAAGACCCCTCCTTTCTTCAACGCAGACCGCTTGCCATCAAGATCGCCAATTCACCCGATTACGTCCGCCCGCAATCGGGCTTAACATTGGCAGATGTAGTCTATGAATATTACATTGAATGGGGAGACACCCGTTTCATTGCCGTTTTTTATAGCAATAGCAACAAACTGGAACAAGTGGGCAACGTTCGCTCGGGGCGGTATTTTGATGAGCATATCGTCCGCATGTATCACTCCTTTTTATTTTTCAAAGGCGCAGACGACCGCGAAATGACCTACTTCCGTTCGTTGGATGTCAGCCCGTATATGGTCTCGGTAGGGATCGGCAAATGCCCGCCATACTTTATCGGGCGTTACAAACGGGATGATTACAATAATATTTTCTTCAATACCACCCTATGGGAAGCCTGTGCCGAGAAAAAAGGCATCGACAATGGACCACAATCCATCAGCGGTGGATTTTTCTCAGAAGAAGCACCGGTCAGCGATCTGGTTGTGAATCGAATTTATAATTTTTATTCAGATTTTAACTACAACTATTGGGAATATGACCCCAAAGCGCAGAACTATGTCCGCTATCAAGAGGAAAAAGACATAACCCCCGCCCGAAAGGCAGAGACCTACATCCCGTTGACAGATGCGATCACGAAACTGCCCGTCACTGCTGAAAATGTTGTGCAGCTATTCATTCCATACATTTTCACCAACGAGAACCAAGCTGAAGACGAAGTGTACAACCCGCAATTTTATGATTACGGAAAAGCCTATGTTTTTCGTGATGGTGTCGCCATACCCGCATATTGGGTGCGTGCCGCCATAGACCAGCCCATCTTGCTCACACACCTGGATGGTACTCCCATCTACCTGCGCCCCGGGCAGACCTTCTATCAAGTCATGGGCGTTACGTCCCGCCATATTCAAAACGGCACCGATTGGCGCTTTGAATTTCAAACGCCGTAAATGGTAAAAATATCTATTTTTGCTTAATGTTAGAACAAGCGATAAAATGAACCCGCTTCGGAGTTCTTATGACCTTTGACCCTGTATTTCTTGCCAATCTCACCCTCGTACTGACCGCCTTTGCAGGCGCTTTTCTCGTCGCCTTGTGGGTCAGCCTTGTGGTGTGGACGTACCGCGACATCCGTTCGCGCGCGCGTGACCCTTTGGTTCAGACCCTCTCTGCACTCCTCGTCGCCGTGCTAAATTTGCCCGGTGTCTTGGTGTACCTCATCCTGCGCCCGCCGCGCACATTGGAAGAAGAATACCAGCGAACACTGGAAGAAGAAGCGCTTTTGCAAGCCTTGGAAGACCTTCCGCTTTGCCCGGGCTGCGAGCGGCGCGTCAAAGAAGATTGGCAAGTCTGCCCGAACTGTCATACCAAACTAAAAAAATCATGCCACAACTGTTCCAAACTCATGGAATTGCCGTGGAATATTTGCCCCTTCTGCGGGACGCCTGCCCCGGGTGTGCGTCTTGAATCAAGCAGTATTGACGAAGCCCTGCGCGGCATCAAAATCGCTGATGAGCAGGCGAACAATAACCAGTAATCGCAAAACCTAAAGGCAGCGAAACCTTTAGGTTTTGCTGTAAAAGGAAAATCATGAAAATAGAATCTGTAACACTTCATCACTTATCCATGCCGTTGATCGCGCCGTTTGAAACCTCATTCGGACGCGAAACCGAACGCCAGTGCATCATCATTGAAGTTCACTCAGAAGGTCTGGTGGGCTGGGGTGAATGTGTGGCTTCTTATAACCCGGGCTATAGCTATGAGACGGTTGGAACCGCCATGCCAACGCTCAGAGATTTCATTATCCCTCTCATTCAAGGCAAAGACATCAAAGACGCGCTCGATTTTCAAACCCGCATGGAAAGCATCCGCGGACATCACCTCGCCAAAGCGGGCGTGGAAATGGCGTTATGGGATTTGTTGGGCAAACGCGAAGGCAAATCTCTCAAAGAATTATTTGGCGGAGTGCGTGATAAAGTAGAGGTGGGCGTCTCGGTGGGTATTCAAGAGACACCCGAAAAACTGGTCGAAACCGTTACCAATTTTGTAAACAGCGGGTACGCCCGTGTAAAACTCAAGATCAAACCCGGCAAGGATGTGACCTTTACACAAGCCGTCCGCAAGGCATTCCCGAACATCCGTCTGCAAGTGGATGCCAACTCAGCCTACTCGATGGATAACGCCGACTCGCTCAAACCGCTCGATGACCTCAACCTGCTGCTCATTGAACAACCCCTCTTTGAAGATGATATTTGGGATCACCACAAATTCCAGGCGAAATTCAACACAGCCGTCTGTCTCGATGAAAGCATCGTTTCTCCGCGCCATGCCCGTTACGCCATTGAAATGAAAGCCTGCAAGATCATCAACATCAAAGCGGGCAGAATGGGCGGGTTAAGTCAGGGGATTCAAACACATGACCTTGCACAACAAAACGGAATGCCCGTTTGGTGTGGCGGCATGTTAGAAACCGGCATTGGGCGCTCGTCCAACCTTGCCATTGCATCCCTGCCGAACTTCTCCCTGCCTGGTGATGTCTCTGCCTCAGACCGTTACTACACCCGCGACATCACTCACGAGCGTTTCACCCTCAATGCCGATTCAACCATCGACGTGCCGAATAAGCCTGGCTTGGGTGTGACCATTGACGAAGAAGCGCTCAAATCTTATACACTGGCAAAAGTGGTAATCTAACGCTCACGTTTGTTTAAGCCAATCCGCATATAAGTACGAGGCGAATGCTTCGTACTTTTTCTTTGGAACCAGAATGAAAAAACTATCACCAATCTTCATCATCATATTTTTAATTGCAGCATGTGCTCCCGCAATGGAGACTCCTGCTGGCACTACGCCAAACATTCCTACACAACCCACTTCCACCCAAACCCCTATGCCAGATGCACTGTGGATTAGCCCTGCCGTCCCGGATGTTTTGCGCGAAAGCGCAAACGCCTCAGATTTGCCGCTTGTTGATTCTTCAGACCTTGCCACCCAAACATTGGATATTTCCGACGCAGGCTCACTTTGGATTTATGCCCTCGTCGCGCCTTTTCCAACCGTGACGGATGGAATCTCGTCCGCAGACCTGCTCAACGTCTGGAAAAACGGTTCGTCCCTGACTGGGAACGGGCAGCCGCTGCTCATGGCAGAATCCACGCTGGGGGCGTTTACTGCCCTTTGGGGCGAGCCAGCTTCCGGCGCGGTCCGAACCGTTGCCAACGATGAGATTCTAGCCGAGGCGTGGAATCAGCCCTTTCATTGGGCGATCATCCCATTTGAAGAAATTAAACCCAAATGGAAGGTGTTGGCGGTGGATGGTCAGTCGCCGATTCGCAAGGAGTTTGATGCAAATCTTTATCCGCTGAAACTGACCTTTGGATTGACGAATGCTGCATTTGAATTGCCCGCTACAAATCGCGATGATTCGAAGATGACAACCGTGGTGTTGACTGGCGTGACCGCACTCGTGCGTGCAACGGCGTTTACGATGGAAACCAAAGGCGTCACCCGCCCTGGTGAGTTGGTTTACGACTGGCTGCATGGCGCTGATATTTTGCACATCAGTAATGAAGTGGCATTTGACCCAAGCTGCCCATACCCAAAGCCCGGGTATACCAATTTTATTTTATGCAGTGACCCGAAATATTTTGAACTGCTCCAGTATGTGGGTACAGATATTGTAGAGTTGACCGGAGATCATTTTGCAGACCGTGGCGCACAAGCCATGCGTGATACGTTGAAGATGTATACCGATAACGGCATTCCATATTATGGCGGCGGCGCAGATACAACAGAAGCACGTAAGCCGGTTTTGATGGAAGTGAACGGCAATAAGATCGCATTCATGGGCTGTAATGGAAAGATTTCGTACACCTTTGTAAAAGCGACCGATATTCGCCCGGGTGCAGCCGATTGCGATTATGAATTCTTTACTCAGCAGGTTAAAGATGTGGCGGCGCAGGGGTATATGGTCATCTTCACCTTCCAGCATGAAGAGTGTTATCACTACGGTCCTTGCTACAGGCAGGAAGAGGGTTTTCATGCCGTGGCAGATGCCGGTTCGACCATTGTCAGCGGTTCACAGGCTCATTATCCGCACTTGATGGAATTTCGCGGAGATGTGTTCGTTCACTTTGGCTTGGGGAATTTATTCTTTGACCAGATGACCTATAACATGCCAGATGGTTCTGTCATTGATGAAACCCGCCGCGAATTTATTGACCGCCATGTTTTCTACGATGGCAAATATATTGGCACGGAGTTATTAACTGCCATGCTGGAAGATTTCTCCCGTCCGCGCCCGATGAATGAGCGTGAACGCACACAGTTTCTTTCAGAGTATTTCGCATATAGCGGCTGGACGGAATCGCAGCCTGTGCCAGCCCCACAGCCAACGGTCACGTTGACGCCGATTGCGCTGCCAAAACCATAGATATAAGCAGCCAGCCATAGGTTCGTTTCATCCACAAAGTTTACGAATTCGCACAGAGTTTTAATTCTTCGTGAAAATTCGTGTGCTTTGTGGATAAAATTCCTATTTCTTTTTACAACCTTTTTACATCCCCGCCACACCTATCTAACCTGGTCAGCCTAAAATTTCATCGTAACCAATAAGGAGGTTCACGATGAAAAACATAATGTCAAAATTAATGATGTCCGTTCTTTCTGTTGCGCTCGTTTTTGCCGCCTTCCCTGTGACCAGCGCCTACGCCGCAGATGAAGACCCCCCTGTGATTGATAATGTCAAACTTGAAAAAGCATGGGAACGCCTGACTGCCGCATACGAAAAACTTGGCAAAGCCTATGAAGATACAGACGCCCATATTGCCAAATTTCAAGGCATGATCGATAAAGCCGCCTCCAACGGTAAGGATGTTGCAGACCTTCAAGCTGCTTTGGATTCCTACGAAACCGCATTGACATCAACCCGCCCGCAGTATGAAGACCTTGGTCAAACCATCCGCACGCACTCAGGCTTCAACGCCAATGGCGATGTGACCGATGCGACAAAGGCATTGGAAACGCTCAAGCAAGGGCGGGAACAGGTGAGCGCCATCAAAGACGGCATGGGAGGTACGTTCAAAGCGCTTCAAGAGGCAGTTAAGGCTTTTCGTGAGGCAAACAAGATTCAGCGCGAAGGAAGCGGAAGTAACTCGTAGCAATAGCGCTAATCGTGTTCGGGTTTATTTCCAACTTGAACACGATTGGGGTTTCCTTGAGAATGTTCGCAAGTTTATGGATTAGAATACGGCTCAATCATACAGAACGAGAATCGAGGAAATCATGAACAAGCGCGTTATTCACACCGAAAAAGCCCCCAAAGCCATTGGACCCTACTCCCAAGCAATTTCGATTGGGACTATGGTGTACACAGCCGGTCAGGTAGGGTTAGACCCTGCCACCATGGAACTTGTCCCCGGCGGCATTGAAGAGCAGACCCGTCAGGTGCTTGCCAATCTTAAGAATGTTCTGGATGCCTCTGGAACAAATTTTGGAAATGTCATCAAGACCACCGTCTTTCTGCAAGACATGGGTGACTTCGCAAAAATGAATGCCATCTATGCCGAAGAGTTCAACGAAAACCCGCCTGCCCGCTCCACTGTGGCGGTGGCTGGGTTACCCAAAGGCGCGTTGGTCGAGATCGAGTGTATTGCAATTGTATAGGTGTAAATGTCTTCTGAATTGATCCTGCTGGTGGATGATGAGCCATCCATTGTTGAATTGGCGAGCATGTACCTGGAACGTGATGGCTATCGCATTCAATCCTGTGCCGATGGCGAATCTGCACTGGCTGAGGCGGTGAAACAAAAGCCCGCATTGATCGTGCTGGATGTGATGCTGCCCAAGGTGGATGGTTTCGATGTCTGCCGCAGACTGCGCTCGGCTGGCAACGAAGTGCCCATCATCATGCTCACTGCGCGGGATGAAGACATAGATAAAATCCTCGGGCTTGAACTCGGCGCCGATGATTACCTCACCAAACCCTTCAACCCGCGTGAACTCACAGCGCGGGTGAAAGCCATTTTGCGCCGAAGCGAAGGAAAGAAATCAGCAGATGGAAATCCCATCCATCGCGGCGACCTGACCATAGACCCCGCCGCTCGTGAGGTCCGCCTCGCTTCGCAGACTTTGGAATTGCGTACCCAGGAATTTGACCTTTTACTCACCCTGGCAGAAGCGCCCGGGCGGGTGTTCTCCCGTGAACAGTTGCTGCAATCCGCATGGGGTTTTGATTACTACGGTCAAACCCGCACTGTGGATGTGCATGTGGCGCACCTACGCAAGAAACTCGAAGGCGGCAGCGTGAAGATCGAGACCGTGACGGGAGTTGGGTATAAGCTGGTGATTGCTGGTTAATACCCTTTTACCCATGTTCACCTCTCTCCGCTCCCGCCTTTGGCTAAGCTACGCCTTTCTAATTGTCACAGCATTAAGTGTTGTGACAATTGTGCTTTTTATTTCCCTTTATCGAAATCCTTTTTTGTACCGGCAAACAACAGAACAATTGAAAGCGGTGCAGACTATCCTGTTGCAGCGCTCGCAAGAACCACAGTCCCTGCCTTTGGATGTGATCGCCGAACGCAGCGCGCAGACATTTAACGTCCGTGTGATTTTGTTCAATGTAGACCGTAGCGTCCGGTTCGATTCGGGCAGCAACGAACCTGCGTTGGAGTTTCCCGCAAAACGGCTTGCCCTCTTCAGGAAAATACCATTGCTTCGTGACGCGAACGGGAAAGCATGGTTATATTCCATTGAAAAATTGCCGGAGGGTACTTTCGCCATGGTGGTGGCTCCCCGTCCGCAATTTTCGATCCTAAACATTTTCAATGACGAATTTATGCCCGTCATCATTTTGGGCGGGGTGACGGCATTGATCCTTTCTCTGGTGGTGGCGTTTCTCATCACCGGTTGGATCGCCAACCCCTTGCAGAGCATCGTCAACGCGGCACGGAAAATGCCCTCAACAGAGATACAACCGGTTGCAGAGGCGGGGCCGCGTGAGGTTCAGGAATTGACCCGTTCTTTCAATTCCATGCAGGCGCGTGTGCAGATGAGTCAACAATCTCAACGCGAATTTGTGGCGAACGTCTCACACGAGATGAAAACACCGCTTACATCCATTCAAGGCTTTGCCCAGTCTCTTTTGGATGGTACCGCCGAGGACAGCGCCTCTCGTCAGCGGGCAGCGCAGGTGATCTATAACGAAGCCGGACGGATGCACCGCATGGTGCTGGATCTGCTCGACCTCGCCAAATTAGATGCGGGAACAGCAGACTTGAAAATGGCGTTTATGGACGTTGGTACTTTGCTGCGGGCGATTGCCGAAAAGTTTTTACCGCAATCACAAAGGGCAGGTGTAAATATTGAATTGGATATTGCGCCAAACCTGCCCCTGTTGTTTGCAGACGGCGACCGTATGGCACAAGTCTTTACCAACCTTGTTGATAATGCGCTCAAATTCACGCCGCAAGGCGGGCGCGTAACTTTAACCGCATCCACCGTGCGGGATGAATTTTGTATTACGGTGACAGATACCGGCATGGGAATTTCAGAAGAAGAACTTCCGCATGTTTTTCAGCGGTTTTACCAGGCAGACCCGGCACGGAAGGGCGGCGAAACACACGGCGCAGGGCTTGGTTTGGCAATTGCGCATGAAATTGTGATGGCACATGGTGGTAGAATTAGCGTCCGCAGCAGCAAGGATTCAGGCACGAGTTTTGATGTAGCCCTGCCGCTTAAGTAGAACATAAAAATACTCAACGCCGCCTTATTGGGCGGCGAAATCGTGTACCAACAAACCATGACCGAAAAACCTTCTGTATCCATCATCATTCCCTGTTACAACGAACAGGCAACCATCCATAAACTGTTGGACGCTCTGCGCGGACAAACCTATCCGCTTGCAAAAATGGAAGTGGTGATCTCGGATGGTCTTTCCACTGATGGGACGCGAGACGTGATTGCCAATTTCCAAAGATATCAATCAGACCTTTCGATACGGGTGGTGGATAATACAGCGAAGACCATACCCGCTGGTGTGAATCAAGCCATTCGTGAGTCAAGCGGCGAGATCCTCATCCGCCTCGATGCGCACTCCATGCCCATCCCTGAATATGTGGAGCGCTGCGTCTCGGCTCATCTGGAAGGCAGGGGCGATAACATCGGCGGCGTGTGGGAGATTCGCCCGAGCCGTGAAACAAGGACGGCGGAATCGATTGCGTTTGCCGCGGCGCACCCATTGGGCGTGGGTGATGCGATGTACCGCCTCAATGCCAAGCCGGGGGCTGTGGATACCGTCCCATTCGGTTCCTTTCGCCGCAGCCTGATCGAAAGAATCGGCGCGTTCGATGAAACCTTGCTGGCAAATGAGGATTACGAATTCAATACCCGCATCCGTGAATCGGGTGGGGTGGTGTGGCTGGAACCTTCCATTCGTTCTGTATATTTTTCGCGCGGCACGCTTTATAAGCTGGCGGAGCAATACTGGCGTTACGGGTTTTGGAAGTTTAAGATGCTAAAACGGTATCCGCGTACCCTGCGCTGGCGGCAGGCGTTACCGCCGATTTTTGTAATTATTTTGGCTGGGTTGATTGTGTTATCCTTGGGTGTGACCTTTGCGCGATATTTACTTGCATTGCAATTGTTTTCTTATTTTTTTGTGTTGGAAATTGCTTCATTGAAGTTGGTAATGAAAACAAAGAAAGGTTTTTTACTCTGGGGACTGCCGATTGCCATAGCAACCATGCACATTTTTTGGGGGGCGGGTTTTTTGTGGAGCGGCATATTGAGCATGTTTAAGCATGGCTGATATCTATCGTCCTTCCTTGCGTTTACGTCCCAGTGAACAACGAACGATCCTTTTAATAGGAGACTTTATCGCATCGGCTGCCGCCACGGCGGGGGCGGTCTTTTTTTGGTATCAATATTCCCTGGTTCGTTTGATACAGGGCGGCGTCAAACCGGCGGTGGCAGAGCGTATTATTCAGATCGAAGTGCCGTTCTGGTTCTACGTCCTGCCGTTGGTCTGGCTGCTGTTGATGATCGATTCATATGAGATTCATGTTGCATCCAATTGGCTGAAAACATTGCGTGGAATTGCAGTGGCTCCAATTGTGGGGTTGCTGGCATACTCCCTGCTTTTTACGATCAATACAGACCCGAATTCCCTGCCTCGTATTGCCATTGGCGCTTTTCTCGTTTTCGCCTCGGCGCTGACATTGGGCTGGCGCGCCATTTACATCCGTATCTACACCTCATCCGGTTTGATGCGGCGTGTATTGATCGTTGGTGCTGGTAAAGCCGGTTGGACTCTGACCGAAGCGTACAGAAAGCTCAGTCCACCGCCTTTCCTTGTGCTTGGTTTTATCGATGATGACCCCGCGAAAAAGTCAAAGTCGTATCATGGCTTTGCGGTATTGGGGACGAGCGAGCATTTGTTAGACCTCGTGGAAGATTACCGCATTTCGGATGTGGTGGTTGCAATTACGGGCGAGATCAAAGGCGAGACCTTTCAGACCCTTTTGGACGTCCAGGAAAAAGGCGTGGAAGTGGTTCGAATGCCGATCATGTACGAGGAATTGACCCAGCGTGTGCCGATCGAACACCTCGAATCAGATTGGGTGATCCGTTCATTTGTCGATCAAGTGCGGGTGCATGGATTATACGAACTGGTGAAACGCCTCATGGATATTTTTGGCGGATTTGTTGGGACGCTGATCTACCTTTTGTTTTTCCCCTTCGTTGCATCTGCTATATGGTTTGAGACGGGGTTCCCGATCCTTTACTCACAGGAACGTTTAGGCAAGGGTGGCAGTGTCTTCTCTATTTATAAATTCCGCACCATGCGTCAGAATGCCGAATCTAATGGTGAGGCGAAATTGGCTGAGGAAAATGACCCGCGTGTGACAAAGGTTGGGAATTTCCTGCGTAAGACCCGCATCGATGAATTACCTCAATTTTGGAATGTTTTACGAGGCGAGATGAGTTTGGTAGGTCCGCGGGCGGAACGTCCAACATTGGTTGCTGAATTTCAAAAGCAAATTCCGTATTATCGTGCAAGATTATTAGTGAAGCCGGGTTTAACAGGTTGGGCGCAGATCAATTACGGGTATGTTGCTACGGTCAAAGAAACCTTTGTGAAACTAGAATACGATCTGTATTACATCAAACATCGCACGACGAATTTAGATTTTAGTATTGTGCTGCGAACGATTGGAACTGTATTAAGAAGGACAGGTAGATAAATGAACTATTTAGTCACTGGCGGTGCGGGCTTCATTGGCTCGCACATTTCACGCACTTTGTTGGAAAAAGGACATACCGTCCGCATCTTTGATAACTTCTCTTCTGGCAAGCGCGAGAACCTCAAAGGTTTGGATGTAGAGATCATCGAAGGCGACTTGCGCGATGCAGATGTCGTTGCCAAAGCCGTAAAAGGCATGGACGTCATATTCCACGAAGCGGCGTTTGTTTCAGTGCCTGAGTCAATGGAAAAGCCGCAGGAATGTTTCGATGTCAATGTGACGGGAACGTCCATTTTGTTCGAAGCCGCCCGCAAAGCTGGCGTGAAGCGTGCGGTCTTTGCCACCAGCGCTGCTGTGTATGGCGATTCGGAAGCCTATCCGCTTTCAGAAGATACGCCGTTGCGACAATTATCTCCTTACGCCACCTCCAAACGCGTGGACGAACTCTACGGTCAGCTTTACACTTCATCATTCAATTTTGACGTGGTGGCTTTACGCTATTTCAACGTCTACGGTCCACGCCAGCGACCTGACTCAATGTATGCCGCCGCCGTACCGATCTTCATCCGCCGTATTCTGGATAACAAGCCCATCACCATTTTCGGCGATGGTGGTCAAAGCCGTGACCTGGTCAATGTGCGCGATGTGGTGCAAGCCAACCTGCTCGCTGCCGAACATCCTGCCGCGCCGGGACAGATTTTCAACGTCTGCACCGGAGTCGAAACCCGCTTACTCGACCTGCTTGATATTCTCTACCAAATCTTTCCGAATGCTCCTAAACACGTCCACGCTGAACCACGTGCTGGTGATATCTATCGCTCCATCGGAACGCCTAAGAAAATCATGGACATGCTCGACTACAAACCGCAAGTGACATTGGCAGATGGGCTGAAAGAAGCAGTGGAAGCCATGCGTAATTCGTAATCCGAATGTCCTCCCGTTCTCACGTCCGCAATCGCTTCGTCCTCGTTGGCGACCTTGCCCTCACCATCGTCTCGGTGCTGGGCAGTTTTGCGTTACGGTTGGACGTGAGCGAATTACCGTTCTATTTCCCCGCCGCGCTGGTGATGTGCGCGGTGGCGTTAATCGTCAAAATCCCAACCTACTACTTTTTTGGACTTTATCGCCGCCTGTGGGTCTATGCCAGCACGAATGAACTGCGGCTCATCACCTTTGCTGTCACAACCGCTTCGGTGCTGACCTCGGGAGTTATGCTCCTGCTCATCGGCTTTGACCTCATCAAGCCGGGCATGCCGCGCTCTGCCCTCGGCATTGACTGGCTCATCTCGCTCATCCTCATCGGCGGCTCGCGCTTTGTTTTACGCATCCTTGCTGAACAATCATCGGTGCAAGCCAATGCAAAGACCCGCCATGCCCTCATCCTCGGCGCAGGCGACGCGGGTGCGCTCGTCGTGCGTGAGTTACAAAAATCATCTCAACTCAATCTCATCCCGGTTGGCTTTCTCGATGATGACCCCGCCAAGCAGAATCACAACATCTACGGTGTGACCGTCATCGGCAAGATCGACCAACTGGCAAATACCCTCGACTCCAAACAAGTTAACGAAGTCATCATCGCCATTCCATCCGCGCCGGGGCATATCATCCGCCTCGTCAATGACGAATGCCGTAAACGCGGAATTACCTCACGCATCATCCCTGGTTTTTACGAACTCCTTGGCGGTAAGGTCAGCGTCAATCGTCTGCGTGAAGTGGATATCACCGACCTGCTGCGCCGCGAACCTGCGAAGATCGACGACCGTCTCATCGGTGCGACTCTTGGCGGTAAACGTATTCTCGTCACGGGTGCGGGTGGCTCAATTGGCAGCGAACTTTGCCGTCAACTCGCACGTTGGAACCCGACCGAACTTGTTTTGCTCGGTCACGGCGAGAACAGCATCTTCGAAGCCTTGCAAGAACTCAAGAACGATTTTCCCTCACTCAATCTGCAAGCCGTCATTGCCGATGTCCGCGATTTGAACCGCATTGAAAAAGTTTTCAACCAACACAAACCGCAAGTCGTCTTTCATGCGGCGGCGCACAAGCATGTTCCGCTGATGGAAGCCAATGTCGAAGAAGCGGTCACAAACAACGTGCTCGGCACGAAGAACGTCGTCGAAACAGCGGTCAAGCATGGGGTAGAAAGACTCGTGCTCATCTCCACCGATAAAGCTGTGCGCCCCGCCAGTGTGATGGGCGCCACCAAACGTCTCGCCGAACTCACCGTCCTCGACGCGGCGCAAAGTCACAACCTACCGTATTCAGTGGTGCGTTTTGGTAACGTGCTCGGCAGTCGCGGCAGTGTCGTGCGCACTTTCAAAAATCAAATCGCGCGCGGCGGGCCCGTCACCATTACGCATCCCGAAATGTATCGCTATTTCATGATCATCCCCGAAGCCGTGCATCTCGTTTTGCAAGCCGCCTGCATGGGCACCGGCGGCGAGGTTTTCATGCTTAACATGGGTGAGCAGGTTCGCATCCTCGACCTCGCCGAAGACCTCATTCGTCTCTCCGGTCTCGAACCCTATCGCGACATCGACATTCAAACCACCGGCATTCGCCCCGGCGAAAAACTGCGCGAAGACCTGCTCGAAGATGGCGTGGATTTTGAACGCACCCAACACTCAGAAATTTTCCGCATGTCGAAAGAAGAACATGTGGATGGCGCCGCACTCGCTCAAACCTTGGATACACTCTCAGACCTCGCGCTTCACTCCCGGACCTCTGACCTGATTCAGACCATCAACCATTTCCTACCTTCCGGCTCGGTGCAACAATGACCGAAGTTACGCTCACCGAATGGAATCAGTTCCTAACCAACTTCCCCAACACCCATCTCTTGCAGATGGGCGAGTGGGGTGAATTAAAAAAAGATTTTGGCTGGAAACCCGTCCGCCTTGTTTCTGGGAATGTTGGTGTGCAAATTTTGTTCCGCCGCCTGCCATTGGGTTTTACGATTGCGTACATGCCGAAGCCGGTGGACAGTGGACAGTGGACGGTGGATAGTGAAGCGTTCTGGCGTGAAGTGGATACCATCTGCAAAAAGAACCGTGCCATCTTCTTAAAAATCGAACCTGACGCTTGGGATTCAGAATTCCGCATTCTGCATTCTGCATTCCGCATTTCCCCCCATAACATCCAACCGCCTCGCACAATAATAATTAATATTAAAGATAGCGAAGAAGATATTTTGGCAAGAATGAAACCCAAATGCCGTTACAACATCCGCCTGGCGGAGAAAAAAGGCGTGACCGTCCGCGCATGGGATGACATCGCCACTTTCCACGAGATGATGACCGTCACCGGCGGACGTGATAATTTTGGTGTGCATTCTAAAGAATATTATCAACGTGCCTACGAACTCTTCCACCCCAAAGGGACATGTGAACTGCTCGTTGCAGAATACGAAGGCAAGCCGCTGGCTTCGCTGATGGTTTTCGCAAATGCCAAGCGTGCTTGGTACGTTTATGGCGCTTCCAACAACGAAGAACGCAACCGTATGCCTACTTATCTTCTTCAATGGGAAGCTATCCGCTGGGCAAAGGCGCGCGGCTGTGAAGAATACGACCTGTGGGGCGTGCCCGATGAAAACGAAGAGACCCTCGAAGCCAATTTCGAAACCCGTCATGACGGTTTGTGGGGCGTCTATCGCTTCAAGCGCGGCTTTGGCGGACAGTTGAAACGGGCCGCGCAGGCGTTGGATAGAGTTTACAATCCGCTTTTGTATTGGGCGTATGTAAAGTTCATTGGGAATAGGGCATAGTGAATAGTAATTCCTGGAATCAAATTATTAGTCAACTTCCCGACCCACACTTCTTGCAAACCTACGAATGGGGACAGGTGAAGGCGAAGTATGGCTGGGTTCCCTATTATGCCGTCTGGACAGAAGATGGAAAGTGGAAAGTAGAAAGCGATGTCAATTCACTTTCCACTTTCCACTCACCAATCATTGCCGCTGCTCTTATCCTCAAGCGTACTGCTCTTCGCCGCTTCTCCATCTTCTACGCTCCCAAAGGTCCGCTCATGGATTGGACAAATGAGTCCCTGAGGAAACGGGTGTTGGACGATCTGCAATCTTTCGCAAAGAAGCAAGGCGCGATCTTCCTGAAACTTGATCCGGATGTGGTGCTGGGGCGCGGAGTCCCTGCCAGCGTGGATGAGGTCACAGAAAACAGCGGACAGGCTGTGAGGTCCGATTTGAGGCGCAGGGGGTGGGTTGAGTCGTCTGACCAGATCCAGTTCCGCAATACGGTCATGGTCGATCTATCTGCCAGTGAAGAAGAAATCCTCATGCGCATGAAACAGAAGACGCGTTACAACGTGCGTCTCGCTGAGAAGAAGGGCGTGACCGTGCGTGTGGGCAGCGTGGATGATTTGCCGATGTTGTACAAGATGTATGCTGAGACTTCGGTGCGCGATGGCTTTGTGATCCGTGATGAAGAATATTACATGACAGTTTGGAAAACCTTCATGCTCGGAGACTCAATCTCCAATCTCCAATCTCCAATGACTGTTCCCCTTATTGCCGAAGTAGATAACGAACCCGTCGCTGCCATTTTTCTCTTCACCTTCGCTAGGCGCGGATATTACGTTTATGGCATGTCGCGCAATGCGCACCGTGAAAAAATGCCGACCTATCTTTTGCAGTGGGCGGCGATGAAACACGCCAAGGCGCACGGCTGCCTGACCTATGATCTGTGGGGCGCACCGGATGTCTTCGATGAAAGTGACTCGATGTGGGGGGTGTATCGCTTCAAAGAAGGCTTGGGCGGCGAAGTGGTGCGGACTCTCGGCGCGTATGACTTTGCGCCGAGTAAGTTTTGGTATTCGATGTACGCCGATGTCATGCCGCGTGTATTGAATTTCATGCGCTCGCGTGGCAAGGAAAAGACGAAACAAGTCGTTGGTGGTGCGTAATTTTGGTATACCCGTTGGTTGAGTAGACGGCGTGCCTTTTCGCCGTCGTATCGAGACCAACAGTTTAAGGTAAATGTGGAGTTATTTGTAACCCTGTGGTCTCGATACGTGTCTCGCTGTCGCTCGACACTACTCGACCACCGATGAAATATGAAAGTGAGATATATCATGAATATCATCGCCCGCTTAAACTTTGCCCATCTTCCCACCCCAATTGAAGAACTGCCCAATCTATCCAAAGCCCTGAACGGACCGCGTATCTTCGTCAAACGCGACGACCAGACCGGGTTGGCATTCGGTGGCAACAAAACCCGCAAATTGGAATTTCTCATTGCCGAAGCCCGCGAACAAAGCGCGGACTTGCTCATTTCGGGCGGGGCGATGCAGTCCAATCACTGCCGTCAGACCGCGGCGGCAGCAGCGCGCTATGGCTTCGAGTGCAAACTGGTGCTGACCGGCGCGAAACCTCAACAAGCCTCTGCCAATTTTTTGCTTGACCAACTTTTTGGCGCGGAGATCATCACCGTGGAAGACCGCGCTTTCCGTGACCAGACCCTGCAAAAAACTTTTGACGACGCGCTTGCTGCCGGGAAGAAACCCTATCTCGTGCCATATGGCGGCTCCAGCCCAACGGGTGCAATGGGCTACACCTTTGCGATGGAAGAGTTCATGCAGCAGAACGTCCATGCCGATTGGATCGTCTTCGGCACATCCTCCGGCGGGACTCATGCCGGGCTGGTGTTGGGTCAGCGTTTGTTTGGCTTCAAGGGCAAAGTGTTGGGAATTAGCATTGATGAACCCGAAGAAGAACTGAAGTCACACGTCTCAGACCTGGCTTCTCGCGCCAGTGAAAAACTCGGTGAGCGGATTCAATTTTCACGCAACGATGTCTTGGCGACGGAAGATTATTGTCAGGCAGGCTATGGTGTCTTTGGCGAGGGTGAGCGCGAAGCAATTCACTTGTTCGCTAAACACGAAGGCTTATTGCTCGACCCCGTCTACACCGGCAGAGCCGCGGCAGGCATGATCGACCTCATCCGCAAGGGATTCTTTAAGAAGGATGAGACGATTTTATTCTGGCACACCGGCGGTCAACCCGCGCTGTTTGCAGATAAATATGCGCAGGATGTGATACGTTGACCGGGAGCCTACGGTTTTATCTTCTGTCGTGAATTAGTTCGTTGTAAACCATTTTTGATACCTCCGCCATACACTTATGCGCTTCGTTTTCAATAGCAAAGCCATTCGTGAACAGCGAGAGGATATAAGGCTTTCGCTTGAGTGGGAAGATGATTCCGATATCATGGAAAAAATCATCAGACCAACCGGTTTTGTGAGCAACCTTCACCCCAGCCGGTAACAACGCGGGAATGCTCTCGTTGAACTCCTGCCCGAACATCACCTCGATCATCTCATCGCAGACCTTGCGTGATACAACTTTGCCTTCTGCAATCAACTTCATCATCTGTGTGGAACTGCGCGCGCTGGCGGCATTGTTCATGCCCAGTCGATACGCTTTTTTATCTTCCAGCCCGCGAATGACCGACATGCCTTGAATACCAAGCGCTTTCACAAAAGCATCTATTTGGGCTGCGCCAACTTTATCCATAAGAATATTGCTGGCAAGGTTGGATGATCTTACGATCATGAGCCGTGTCAATTCGCGGATCGTTTCGTTTTGTCCCATGCGTTGGTAAAGCGTCAACTCAGAGTCGTCTACTTCTTCCAGTGAAAACGTACTGCCATCGGCTATGCTTGTAAAAGAATTGTAGATCGGCAGAAATTCATCCAGCGAAAGCAACCCAGCCTCTGCCTGACGGAATACTTCCATCATCACCGGTACTTTCATCGTACTGGCGGGGTGCATACTCACATCGGCATTGATAAAACTCTCCCTGCCGCTTTCCAGGTCTTGCACTGCCACACTGATGGTCTTGCCTTCAAACCCTGCAATGAATTCTTCAATGCGTTTCAAACTACGCCCCTTCTACAACGATGGCTTTCGAGATCGAGTATTTATGCCGCAGTGCGCGTGCTTCGGCATACTCCGGCGAGTTGATCCACGCTTTGGCGCGTTCCACATTTTCAAATTGCAACACCACGATCCGTTTTGGCTGCCAGTCGCCTTCAAGGTTTTCTGCCTGCCCGCCGCGCACCACATACTTACCGCCATATAACGCCACCGTCGGCGCGGCAAGTTGTTTGTAGCCTTCATAGTCTACCGGGTTGGTTACTTCCACATCAAAAATAATATAAGCCGTCATGTCATTCTCCTTTGAATTTGATTCGCACATCCACCGCCACCGCGCCTTTTACCAAAACCCGCAGCGGATTAATTTCAACTTCCTCGATCTCTTCATGCTCTGCGGCAAGTTGCGAGAGTTTGATTAAAACATCCTTGACCGCTTCCTCATCTACCGGCTTGATGCTACGGAAACCTTTTAACTTCTTCCCAACCCAAGTCTGACGCATCATTTCCTCCGCCTCAGCCTGATTCAGCGGACCCAGGCAGAAGGCGACATCCTTGAGCCCTTCCACTTCCACGCCGCCCGAGCCAAACATCATCAGCGCACCGAACTGTGAGTCACGCACCATACCGATGATCACTTCTTGCCCACCCGCGATTTGACGTTGAATCTGCACACCCTCGATCTTTGCATTTGGCATCGCCGCGCTGACCTTTGCCATCATTTGCGCGTAGCCAGACTGAAGAGCGGTATCGTCTTGGATGTTCAACATCACCCCGCCAACATCCGATTTGTGCGAAATATCGGGCGAGGCAATTTTCATCACCACCGGGTAGCCCAGTTCATTTGCAATCGCAACCGCTTCTGCTTCATTCGTCGCCAGTTTGATCGGTGCAGTGGGGATGTTGTAATCTTGCATGAGGTCATTCGGATTTACCGCAGAGGCATCAGAGGTTTTGTTTTGACTCTTCGTGTTCTCTATGTGCTCCTTGGTTAATTGCTTTTGTCTTTTGCTCAATGCTGCCAGCGCCGAAGCCGCCCGCTCCGGGAATGGATACGTCGGCACTCTTGCAACTTGGAATTCGTTACTTGCATTCTCAACCAAAGTCGAACCCATCAATGCAATCACAACCGGCTTTTCAAATTTACCAATTACTTCATTTACCGCCCTTGCTACTTCTTCCGCTTTGAACATGGGCGGTGGCGGTAGGATGACCATTACGCCATCTACTCCTTCATCTTGTAAAAGGATGTTCAAGCATTCGGCGTAATGACTGGGCGAAGCCGAGGCGAGCATATCGACTGGGTTGTGGGTGTTGGCTGCTGGGGGGAGTATGGCAGATAAAGCATCCAGTGTTGCACCCGCTAGTTGGGCAAGCACCAAGCCGTGATGCTCGAGTGAGTCGGCGGCGATCACGCCGGGTCCGCCTGCGTTGGTGAGAATCCCAATCCGGTTTCCTTTCGGTAGCGGACAATTCTCCAATGCCCGCGCCCAATCGAACATTTGCTCGGCGGTTTCAGCGCGGAGAACACCCGCTTTGGCAAAGGCGGCGTCGAAGGCTGTGTCAGACGCGGCGAGTGCGCCGGTGTGCGAGGCGGCGGCTTTTTGACCTGCTTCGAAGCGCCCGACTTTTAAGGCGATGATGGGTTTGTGTTTGCTCACTTCGCGGGCAACTTGCACAAAGCGCCTGCCGTTTGAAATGCTTTCCATGTACATCACGATGACTTTGGTGTTGTCATCGCTGGCGAGCATGGGCAGCATGTCGGTCTCGTTCACGTCGGCTTGATTGCCGAGGCTGACGATGCGTGAGAAGCCGAAGCCCTGCCCGCGTGCCCAGTCTATGATGGCGGCGGCAAATGCGCCGGAGTGAGAGATGAAGCCAATGCCGCCTTGTTCGGGCATGGGCGGTTGCAGAAAAGTTGTGTCGAGCGGAAGATGGGTGTCGATGGCGCCAATGCAATTGGGTCCCAATAATCGCACGCCATAATTTTGTGCGACTTCTACGCATTTCTTTTCCAGTTCCGCGCCTTCTTTGCCGACCTCACGAAAGCCTGCCGAAACGATGATTGCTGCTTTGATTCCGCGTTTGCCGCAATCTTCAATGGTTTGTGGCGTGGCTTGGGTGGGGACGATTAGAATGGCAAGCTCAACCGGGTCGGGGATGTTTTGCAGGCTGGTGTGGATTTGTTTCCCAAAGACTTCACCGCTCTTTTGAGCGACGAGATGAATCGCGCCTGTGTATCCGCTTTGGATGAGGTTGCGAACTACGCCGTAGCCAAGTTTTTCAGGCGAGGTGGAAGCGCCGATGATGACCACGCCTTTGGGCTGGAAGAAGGGGAGAAGGGGGATTTCCATGCGGCGATTAAACCACAAATTACTTTTGAGGCTATATAATGGGTATTGTAGAATGGTGTAATAATTGAGTTGAAATTTATGGAGGTGCAACATGGCTGAAAAAGAAAAGAAACAGGAATTACCCACCCAAATCGATGATAAGTATGTCTTAGGGCTTTACGATAGCAAGATCAGTTATTACTGGCGGGCGAGTCGCAGCAATAAAAGCGCTTTCAAGAGCTACCGCACCTCAACGATTGTTCTTGGCGCCCTGGTAACTTTGATCTCCTCCCTGGCGGCTGCCGAGTTTATTCAAGGTGCGCCTTTTCTTCGTACCGTTTTTGCGGTTGTCACGCCAGTCATTGCGGCAACGCTCACGATCATGAATGGGATGGGACAAAATTTTCAGTGGGGCGCCACCTGGCGGGATATGGTTGTGAATGCCACCCGTCTCGAACGTGAACGGGATCGTTTCCTTGCAACCCCACCTGAGAAACGTAACCTCGAAAAAGAGTTGTATAAGTTGAATACCATTGTTCTTGAAGAAACCAAGAACTTTTTTGAACGAGTATTGGATAGCGATACCAGACCAGTTGAAAAAGAAGAACCTGAAGCATAGAGAAAAAGAGGCTTGCGCACATGGCAAGCCTCTTTTTTTACATTCCCAATATTTTACTGACCACTGAAAGCAATATTCCGCCTGCAATCACACTTCCCAACTGCCCGGCAGTATTTGCACCCATGGCGTGCATAAGGATGAAGTTATCGGGGTCTTCGTCGTTGGCGGTTTTGGCTGCCAGCCGCCCTGCCATCGGGAATGCGGAAATTCCCGCCGCGCCGATGAGTGGATTGATCTTCCCGCCGGTTACCACAGACATCAACTTGCCGAACAACAGCCCTGCAACTGTATCGAGTACAAAGGCAAATAGACCCAGCAACATGATCTTGCCTGTATCAAAATTTAGAAAATCAGCAGCGGTCATTGTTGCGCCAATGGCAAGACCGAGGAACAGTGTCGCAATATTGATGATCTCATTTTGCGCGGCATTGCTCAAACGGTCTACCACACCAGACATTTTGAGTAGATTGCCCAACATCAGCATGGAAATGAGCGGTGTGGCTTCAGGCACGAGCAAGCCAACCACCAATGTTAAGACAATGGGAAAAAGGATCAACGTCTTTTTAGAGATCGGCTTCGGCGTATATTCCATGCGGATCATGCGTTCTTTTTTCGTGGTCAACAATTTCATCAATGGCGGCTGGATGATGGGAATCAGGCTCATGTACGAGTATGCCGCCACAGCAATGGGTGCAAGTAATTCAGGTGCGAGTTTCGATGCCACAAAAATGGAGGTCGGTCCGTCAATGGCGCCGATCACGCCGATGGACGCGGCTTGGTTGAGCGGAAAACCCAGCGCTGCCGCGAGAATCAACGTGCCAAAAATGCCGAATTGTCCCGCCGCGCCGAGCAGAACCATGCGCGGTTGTGCCAGCAGTGGCGAGAAGTCGATCATCGCGCCCACACCGATGAAGATCAGCAAGGGGAACAACTCAGTTCTGATGCCTGCATCGTAAATTACTTTCATCATGCCTTCGGCGGCGGTCATCCCTGCCAGCGGAATATTTGCGAGCAGACAGCCAAAGCCAATGGGCAGCAACAAGACCGGCTCGATTTCTTTGAAGATGGCGAGATAGATCAAGACCAGTGCGGCAAGGATCATCACCCCGTTGGCAATGGTGAAATTCGATAAACCTTTCAATAGTTCCGGAACAAGCTCACCGAGGTTCATGCTGCAAACTCCGCCAGTGCTTGTTTATGCATCACACTTTGTCCCTGGGTCACAAGCATTTTGGCGATCTTCCCGCTGCGTACCGAGCGGATGCTGTTCTTCATCTTCATGGCTTCGATGACCAGCAATACCTGTCCTGCTGCTACGGTGTCTCCCTCTTTTGCGAAAATTTCCACCACTGTACCAGGCAGAGGGGCAATGAGAGTATTCGAGTCGGTGGCTGACTTCACCACGGGGTGGTTCGATGTGGCTTGCGCAGGCTTTTTTGTGGATGAAGTTCCCGCCTCTTCCATGATTTGGGGCGGAGTCTCATCTTCAGGAGTTACTTCAAACCGCTGCCCGTCCACATATACGACAACAGGACGAGCGTTAATATCTTCGATTTCAACTTGGTAGGTTTGATTGTTGATGTTAAGTTTATATTTCATGATCCGTCTTTCCCCTCTCCTGTTTTGGGAGAGAGCAGGCGTTACATTGAGCTTGTCGAAATGGACGAAGGACTAACGCCTTCTAAAATTCCCTTTATCAGACATTTGCCTTGTCCGCATACCCAATTGCCAGGCAGAGACAATTGCCGTGGGCGGCTCTTCCTGTAAATGAGCTGGCGTATTTTTCTGCGATTCCAAGGCAAGTGCAACAGCGAGTAGTGCCGCTTTCCATCTTGAGTCTGCCTGGGGTGTTGATTCAAACTCGGCTGAGTCTGATCCGCTTTTTTCAGTCAGATCTTTATCCGAGGTGAGCGTCGTCAATATCACCATCGTCAACCAAAGAAGAAGGATTGCGCCAAAAACAAGCCCCATGCCGAGGGCGGTAATTTGAAGAGAGAGGGTTAAATCATTCATAGGTGCGCCGATACCTAAACGGGAATATTGCCGTGTTTCCTTGGCGGGGCGGGGGCGTATTTATCACGCAGCGCCGAAAGCGACGCGATGATCTTCGGTCTGCTTTCGCGCGGCTCGATGATGTCATCTACGTACCCTGTAGAGGCGGCATAGTAGGGGTTGTTGAATTTGTCACGGTATTCATCGGCGAGGCGCTTGCGTTCGGCTGCGGGATCGGCGGCGTTTTCGATCTTCTTTTTGTACAAAATATTTGCCGCGCCTTCCGCGCCGAGGACGGCGATCTCTGCCGAGGGCCAGGCGTAGGTCACATCGGTGCCAAGGTACTTGCTAGACATGACCACGTATGCGCCGCCATAGGCTTTGCGGGTGATGATGCAGATTTTTGGCACAGTGGCTTCGGAATAGGCGTAAAGTAATTTGGCGCCGTGGCGGATGATGCCGCCGTGTTCCTGTGCAATGCCAGGCAGGAAGCCGGGCGAATCAACAAACGTGACAAGCGGAATGTTGAAGCAGTCGCACATGCGCACGAAACGCGTCATCTTATCGGCTGCGTCTATGTCGATCACGCCCGCCATGATGGATGGCTCCTGCGAGACGATGCCCACACTATGTCCGCCGATGCGTGCCAGCCCGCAAATTGCATTACGAGCCCAATCAGGTTGAATTTCAAGAAATGAATCAGTATCCACGATTTTTTCGATCACGTGGTGCATTACATAGGGCTCATTTGCCTCCAGTGGAATAATGCTGTTTAGTGTTTCGTCCATGCGTGTGTGCGAGTCGCTGGGCTGTACAAAGGGAGGGTTTTCTACATTGTTGGATGGCAGGTAAGAGAGGAATTTCCGCGCCATGTCAAGCGCGGCTTTTTCGCTGCTCACACTCAAATGCGCCACCCCGCTCACCGAGTTGTGTACCATCGCGCCGCCCAAAGATTCGGCATCAATGATCTCGCCTGTCACTGCTTTGATCACATCCGGTCCTGTCAAAAACATGAAGGATTGTTTCTCAACCATGATGACAAGGTCAGTGAGAGCCGGTGAGTAGGCAGCCCCGCCCGCACACGGACCAAGCATCACACTCACTTGCGGAACCACGCCGGAGTATTGCGCGTTGCGCCGAAAGATTTCAGCGTAGCCGCCCATCGAGCGCACGCCTTCTTGAATACGTGCGCCGCCTGAATCAATCAGTGAAATGAACGGCACACCATTGCGGACGGCTAAATCCATCACACGGCAAATTTTGTGTGACTGCATCTCGCTCAGCGTACCGCCATAAATCGTGAAATCTTGTGAATATAAATAGACCGTCCGCCCGTTGATCTTTCCATAGCCAGTGATCACCCCATCCCCGTAAAATTTTTCTTTCAGCAACCCCAACTCATCTCCCTGATGGGTGATGAAGGGTTCGATCTCGTTAAAGGAACCCGGGTCGAGTAACGCTTCAACCCGTTCACGCGCCGTCATCTTGCCTTTGGCATGTTGTTTTGCGTTGCGCTCTTCGCCGCCACCTTCCCTTGCTCTCGCGCGGACTTTTCGTAATTCCAAAATTCTAGGGTCTTCAGACATATTAAATCCTTTTGGTGATAAATTTCACAAATAAAAGTATAACATTCGATGATTTAACTGCCAATGATGGAGGTCATATTGGAAATAGGACAATGCGCCTCCATTTTATGTTTCGGCTTGATACTGTTTTCTGTGAGGTTGTACTACACTGTAACGGACTTATTGGCTACCCTTGCAGCGCTTCTTCCACGCTGGCATACACACCGAGTACACGGTTTAACCTGGTGAGGGTAAGTGTCTGCATGATCGTATCGGTAACATGGACCAGACGCAGCCACCCTTCTTGTTCCCGCGCAAACTTTAAGCCAGAAACAAGCGCCGCCAGCCCTGAACTATCGATGAATGAAACGTTGCCCATATTAAGCAGGATGTTGTTGTGACCCTGGTCAATGAGCTGTTTGAATTTATCGCGTACTTGCGGCGATGTGGCGGCGGTCAATCTGCCGGTTAGGTCAAGCTGAGTAGTGTTTTCGTTGATTTTTATTTCGGAAATTTGAAAGTCCATGTGAGGGCTCCTTAAGATTGCGGGAAGATAAAATCAGGCGGACGGGGCTGCCAATCGGCGGGCGGCACATACACAGCGGCACGGATAATGCGGGAAAGCGGCAAAGTATTATAGATGCCCCAGAAAACGTTGATCAATACTCCGTACACATTCGTGTTCCAGCCCTGCCAAAGTGATACCAACCCATAAATAGATGCAAATATTGTGATGGCGACAATTGTCATTTGGGGCCACACCAACCTTAGGTAATTACCGCTTTGGCGTTGTTTGGGGGTCACCGAAAATTTCAACTGCATCCCTGAGAACACACTGATTACGGCTTGTATCCATAGCGGAAAGAGCGCAAGACTGTACTCTTCACTGCGACGCACATTTAACCCATGCGTTACATATGCATGGAGAAAGTTGGTCAATACAACCACCGGAAGCAAACGCGCAACAAAACCAATGCTCCAGCTTGAAACGGCTGAAAAACCGAAGAGCAGGTAAAAAATAGGTACGAGCAGGAAGATCAGGTTAATAAACCCGCTAAAGTAGGAGTACGCCATATTGAAGTAAAGAAAACGCTGTGCAATGGTCAAACCCTTGTAGAACAATGGATTTTCGCGTACCAATATCTGCAGGGTTCCCTGTGCCCAGCGCAGCCGCTGGGCAAGAGCGGTTCCAAGGTCTTCGGGGGCAAGCCCATAGGCAAGTATTTCGCCATGGAAAACGCTCATCCAACCCATGGCGTGGAGCCGCATGGCGGTGGCGGTATCTTCTGTGATGCTCACAGTGGAAAGTGGAAGAATGGGGATGGCTTCGTCTGCGCGGGTCAGGTCCATGCCTTTGAGCGCCGTATTGGAAATTCCCAAAGCTTCTCCGGCGTTGGGTGCGGTTTGGGCGGCAAGTTCCGATTTTCGGAAAGTGATGAATCGCTGGGTTTCTTCTGCCGAGGCATCTCCCATATTTGAGAGAATTTCAAGGTCGCGGGCGATTTCCTCAAAGTCGTTGTTTGCAACCGATTCCTGCGCCTCTTGTACTGATTTGCGGACCACGTCGCTCACTTCAAAAAGCGATTCACCTTCCTTTAGTGATTTGTGTGCTTTGCGTAACCGAGCTTTGAAGCGTTTCAGGGCGGCTTTTTCCAATTGAGGGTTGGCGGCGCCAAAACTCAACTCGGTTTGAATGCGCAGCATACTTTGCGCCATTTGTTCTTCTGCTTCTTTTACATAACCGCTCAATCCCAACTGCATTAAGGCTTCACGCCTTAAAATGGCATTCGATCCGCAAAACGTGGCGGCGTTCCAGCCATCCTTGCCCTGAAGAATGGGACCATAGAACAAGGGTGCATCTGAAGCAAAGGGATCGCCGGGAGGGAGGTTGTAATAATATTGCGGAGTTTGAACAAATGCCACTTTTGGATCTTCAAAATAACGAAGCGTATTGCGAATGATGGCAGGAGCCGGGATCTGGTCTGCATCTAAGATCAGGATGAACTCGCCGGATGTGATTTGAATGGCATTGTTGATATTCCCGGCTTTGGCATGGCGTGGTTTCCCGCTCCAATCTTCGCTGCGGGTGATGTAGCCGCAGCCGATCTCATCTGCCAGTGCTTTCATTTCTTTACGAGAGCCATCGTCCAGAATATAGACCCGCTTGTTTTGCCAATCGATCTTCATGGAAGCTTCGGCAGTAAGGCGCAGTAGCTCAACCGGTTCGTTGTATGTGGCGATGTAAACATCCACACTTGCATCGTCGTCTGCGGGTGGGGGCGCCTCTCGTCGAGTGGGCTTCCACATCATGAGTGTGAAAAAAAGTGTATCGGCGTAGGAATACGTCTCTGCGAGGACGAGGAGCAAAGCCAGCCAGAGGTAATCAAAATTCAGTGTATTGGTGTAGCGCCAGATGAGATAGTACGTTCCCCACGCAACGGTCACGAAAGCCAGAATACGAAATCCCCACAGGTATTTTTGATATAAATTTTGACCGCTTGATTGATGTTGTTTCAAGGGTTGCCTCCTGTCTTGAACTGGCAAGCAAATGACAAAAGATAGCTTAATCTATTATAGCCTTGCCTGAAAAGAAGGGATGGCGTCAACTCATTACAATTGCTGTACAAATTGACGGGTAACTACTCAAAAATGAGTAGTCGGTCGTAAACCTTTAGAAAACAAATTCCTGCTCAAGCCTCCGTACCCTTAACGGGCACTTTTCTCGGCTGCATTACCTGAAGTAGAACATCAGGAATCCAAATCACTTATACAAGAAGTTTATTACGAAGTTTTTCTTGGGTCTTTAACTAAAAATGCCAGTATGCTGATCATCGCAAGGGAAAGCATTGTTGAAATGATGAAGGTTGGAATAAACCCCGTGCTGTCTACGATCCACCCGCCGAAGATGGGGGCGATGATGGTGGCTGGGGCAGTGAGCGTTTGCGAGAGACCGATGTAGATCGGGCGTTCTGCTTCGCTGCCAAAATCTACCGTCATGGTCATGCCAATGGTCCAAATGGAGACGTTTGCCAGCCCTGTGAGGATGAAGATGGGGTAGAACCATGTAATGGACGCGGCGTTCCATGCAAGGATCGCACTAAGAAAAGCTGCGACGGCTCCTGAAACAAGCATGGCTTTGTGTCCAATGCGGTCTCCCAGCCAACCCATGCCGATATTTGCCACAGTTTGCGAGATGGTCAATGTGGCGGTCAGGTAACCGGCGATGATGGGTGTCATGTGAAATTCGCGCAGGGCGTAAATGATATAGAACGAAAAACCCATGGTTGCGAATTGGGAGAGAAAGCGGGCGGAAAGAAACCAGTTGAAATTTTTGTCTCGTTTTAGTATTTTCTTGGCATCATCCCAAAAATGGGTTTTTTCTTCAGGGATGATCTTATGTATATCTTCCGGCTCGCGGGTGGCAGCTAGTGCGAACCAACTCAAGGTGAAGAAAATGCTCGCAAGGAAGAAGCAGACCGCAAAGTCCCAGGGAGAGGCGAGGGTATCCAATAAATATCCTGCTCCAATGGCAGAGAGGCTGATGAAGAGATTCGCCAGTCCGGCTTGCATTCCAAAAAAGGTGCCGCGCATATCGGGCGGAATGATTTTTGAGATCATGGATGTCCACGCATTGGCGGTAAAGCCGCCGCCCAGACCCTGCCAAATGAGCAGCAACATGGTGAGGATGAGACCTGTTTTTACCCCGATGGTTGGGATGAGCAATGCAATGATGGCAAAGCCCAGGAACGGTACTCGTTCATGGATGGTTGCGAGAAGGACGGTTCTTTTGTATTGCCTTAAACGCGAGACATGGCTGGCTGTAAATAATTGCGGGAATAACCACCCCGCCGAGTGAATAGCGGGGACCAACCCTATCAGCGTGGCAGAATCTGTCATGGAGGCAACAAAGAGCGGCAGGATGGTGCCGAAGGAAGCAAAGCCGAGCGCTACGCCAAAAAGACCGCCATCCCAAAGACCGGCGGTGATATTGTGTTTCAACTGAGTGCGAATTTGTTGTTCAAGAGGTGAGAGCATGGGCAGGATTCTACCTTATCGCCTTTTTTGTTACTTGACAAAGGTGCTGGAGTTGGTCTAAAATAAAAAACGAACGTTCGTTCATAATTTTCAGGAAGACAGATACCATGACCGCCAAAACAAAAGACGCACCAACAAAAGGCGAAGCAACAAGGCTGACGATCGAAGATGCCGCCATTGAATTGTTCATTGAGCAGGGTTACCATGCCACATCCATGCGGCAGATCGCAGATAAAGCCGGGTTGGCGTTGGGGGGCATTTACAACCACTTCAAAAGCAAAGACGAGATATTTGAAGCCGTCATTGTGGATAAACATCCATATAAAAAACTGCTTCCCCTTATTCAACAGGCAGAAGGCGAGACGCTGAAGGAATTCCTGGGGAATGCCACCCGAATTGTTATTGATGAACTAAGTTCCCAGCCGTATTACATCAAACTTATGTTGATTGAGATCGCAGAATTCAATGGGGCGCACGGCGCGGCATTTATCAAAGAGGCTGCTCCTCAAATGCTGCCAGTATTTGAAAAAATAGTCAAAACAAGAAAAGAATTACGAGTAACCCATCCCGCTGTTCTAATGCGCTCTTTCATTGGAATGGTTTTATCGTACATGATTACAGAGATCATTATTTCCAATTCCATTCTAAATAAAGTGATGCCCAAAAATTCTCTGGATGCCTACGTGGATATTTACATGCACGGCATTCTCAAGGAGTCTGCATGAGGTCAAGATTACTATCCATCATCCGCAAGGAGTTTATTCAAATCCTGCGCGATCCACGCACGCTGGTACTCATTATTTTGATGCCCATCATGCAATTATTTTTGCTTGGGTATGCTGCCACCACAGACGTGAAAAATATTTCCATGGCTGTGTGGGACCAAAGCCACACCCAGCAATCACGCGCCCTGCTGGATGCCTTTCGCGTGGCGAATTACTTCAGCATTGATTACATGATCGGCTCAGAAGATGAATACCGTACCCTGATCGAATCCGGCAAAATTCGTGCCGCGCTCATCATTCCGCCTGATTACGATATTCGGCTGCTGGAGGGCAAGGCGCAGGTATCACTCGTTTTGGATGGCTCCGATGCCACCGTGGGTGGAACCGCCCTCTCTGTGGCGAAACTTATCGGGCAATCATATGCCACCAAAATACTTTCAGAACAAACCGCCCTCACAGGCAGGCAGGCTGCATTTGCCCCACCCTTGGATGTGCGCACCCAAGTCTGGTACAACCCCGACCTGATCGCCGCCTACTTTAACGTCCCCGGGGTGATCGGCATGATCCTGTACTTTATCACCGCCCTGCTCACTGCCTCGGCGGTTGTTCGTGAACGCGAGCGCGGCACCATCGAACAGCTCATCGTTACCCCCATCCGCTCGTGGGAGTTGGTCGTAGGCAAGATTTTGCCCTACGCCATCCTCGCCTTCATTGATACGCTCGAGATTCTAGTCATTGGTCATTGGTGGTTTGGCGTGCCTGTGCGCGGACATGTCGGTTTGGTCTTTCTACTTTCAGGCTTATTCGTTATCTCAAGCCTTGGCATTGGGTTGTTTGCATCCACCATCGCCAACACACAGCAAGAGGCATTTATTACCGTCATGATCACCATGCTTCCAAGCATTTTTCTTTCCGGCTTTTTCTTCCCCATTGCCGCCATGCCCGAATTTTTACAGTGGGTGTCTGCCATCATCCCCTTACGGTATTACCTCGTCATTATTCGCGCTTTGCTGTTAAAAGGAGTAGGACTCGCCGCCTTGCAAAATGAAGTCATTGCCCTTTCCATTTTTGCGGTTGTTATTATGGGCGCGGCTGCTCTTCGCTTCAAAAAACGTCTCGATTAATTTCTCAACCTGGAGTTCTCATGCAAAATAAACTTCCCCCTCTTCCCGTCCGCATTCTTGTAGCGGTTCTTGTCATTGGCGCGCTCACATACTTCGGCTTGCAATCCCTCGCCGAAGACGGCAGCGGCGCACTCTCTGCATCTGGAACCATTGAAGCCGCCGTGGTCAACGTCTCTCCTGAAACTGCTGGTAAAGTGCTGGATGTTTACGCTGGCGAAGGCGATTCTGTGACAAAAGACCAGCCGCTTCTTAACTTGGACCCGATCCTGTTGACGGCACAGCAGGCAGTTGCCTCCGCCGCAGTAGACTCTGCCACTGCCGCCGTCGCCACTGCTCAAACCAAATATGACCAAACGTTGGATGCCGCCATCGCCGCCCAGTCTGCCAAACGCCCGGTAGATTGGAAAGCAGATGCCCCCACAGAATTTGACCAGCCATATTGGTACATTTCAGATGCTGACCAAGTCGCCGCCCTGCAAGCCGAACTGGACGCTGCTCAGGCTGCAATAGATGAGGCACAGGCAAAGTTAGAGAAGGTGGTCAACCGCATTGATTCAGCAGATTATCTCGCTGCCGAAAAAGACCTTGCCGCCGCGCGTGCCTCATTTGAAATTGCGCAGCAAGTCAAAGATCAGGCAAATGCCGCCGCCGATAATACGGGGCTGGTAGATGCCGCGCAAGATTACTATGATGATATTCTCACCAACCTAAATGATGCCGAAGAAGCCTACAACGATCTGCTTGACACCGAAGCCGCCACCGATATTGAATACGCCCGTGGACAGGTACTCGTTGCCCAACAGCGTTACGATGCTGCCTACACACGTCTCCTGGCTCTGCAAACCGGCGCCGATTCTCCTACAGTGATCGCCGCAGGTAAAGCGTTGGATCAGGCAAGATCAGCCTTGGCACAGGCAGAAGCCAACCTTGCCTTGATCGAGGCGCAAATAGCCAAACTTGAAATAAAAGCCCCAATGGACGGAGTCATCCTTGTTCGTAATGTCGAGGCGGGAGAATTTGTCCAGCCGGGTGCGGTTGCCATGACCATGGCAGACCTTTCCAATCTCACCATCACGGTTTACATCCCCGAAGACCGCTATGGCTTGATCTCACTTGGGCAGACCGCAGAAGTGACCGTTGATTCCTTCCCCGATCAAACTTTCACTGCCACGGTGATCCATATTGCCGATCAGGCGGAGTTCACCCCGCGTAACGTGCAGACGGTGGAAGGACGCAGCGCCACACTGTATGCCGTCAAGTTAAGCGTACAAGACCCTGATGGTAAATTGAAGATCGGCATGCCTGCCGATGTGACGTTCAAGTAAAGTATCTTATGACCGAGTATTTGGTTCAAGCATCCAACCTAAGAAAATCCTTCGGCAATACCCACGCCGTGAATGATGTCTCTTTGCAAATTCCTGCCGGTGAAATTTACGGGCTGGTTGGTTCAGATGGCGCAGGGAAGACGACCACCATGCGTTTACTGGTCGGGGCGTTACTGCCAGATGGCGGAGAAGTATCGGTGTGCGGGTACAACGTGTTGAAGCAAACCGAACAGGCGCGCTCTACCATTGGGTATCTTTCGCAGCGTTTTTCCATGTACGAAGATTTGACCGTGTTGGAGAACATCCGCTTTTTTGCTGAAGTGCGCGGACTTTCCTCCACCGAATGGCTGCCACGCTCGCTTGAAATTCTTGAATTTGTTGGCTTGGAAAAATTCAAAGATCGCCGAGCGGGTCAGCTTTCTGGCGGTATGAAACAAAAACTAGGGTTGGCTTCTGCGCTTGTCACCCGTCCGCGTTTGTTGCTGCTCGATGAACCCACCACCGGCGTAGACCCCGTGACTCGTCAGGATTTTTGGCAACTGGTCATCAAATTGGTTGCAGCTTCACCCTCGCAGAGCGGGCAGGGCGAAGGCGGGGTTTCCGTCATCATTTCAACCCCATACATGGATGAAGCCTCGCGCTGCCATCGAGTAGGTTTTATGAAGAACGGTCAGATCATTGCCGAAGATACGCCGTCTAACCTGCGAAAACGCTTGAACGGGCGCGTGGTGGAACTGCGCGGCGCTCCATTGGATGTACTTCGTCAGTCGGCTCGTGCAGATGCAGATGTTGAAGACGTGCAGGCATTTGGTGACCGCCTGCACCTCCGCGTGGCAGATGGAAAAGCCGACACCGTTCTCAAAAGATTGAAAAAAGAGATCGTAAACGCTGGCGGACATGTGGATGAACTCCGCTCTGTGCCGCCCGGGCTTGAAGATGTCTTTATCGCACTCTCTGACCATGAATATGCTTCTACTTTTTAGTAATAACCTGAAAGGAAAAAATAGATGATAAACCTGGACCTTGGTGTTTTGATCGACCGCCCCATAAAAGATGTCTTCGCTTTTATCTCCAACCCCAACAATATGTCGAAGTGGAATTCAGCAGTGCTCAGCCTCGAACCAGTGACCCCGGGCGCTGTTGGGGTTGGCGCAAAATTCAAAAGTATTGGCGAAATGATGGGACGTCGAATCGAAGGCGAAATGCAGATCACCGCGCTTGAACCAGATACCAAGTGCGGCTTTCAAGTCAATGCTGGTCCCATGAAAGTAGACCTGACGATTTCCCTCAAAACTGTGGGCACGGGCACGAAGGTCAGCTTGAATGCTCAGGGCAACCCTGGCGGCATCTTCAAACTTGCTGAAGGTGTCATGCAAGGACAGGTCAAATCCATGATGGAAGGCAACCTTGCTCGTTTGAAGGATGCCCTCGAAAAAGGAGCGTAAATGTCGCTGCCTGTGATCTATGTTGAAAATCTAACGCGGCGCTTTGGAGATTTTGTCGCGGTCGATCACATCAACTTTGAAGTGAACGAAGGCGAAGTGGTTGGGTATCTTGGACCGAATGGTTCGGGTAAAACCACCACCATCCGTATGCTGTTGGGCTTACTCATGCCGAGCGAAGGCGAAGCCACCGTCTTGGGATACGATGTAGTGCGCCAAAGTGAAGAAGTCCGTGCGCGGGTTGGGTACATGTCGCAGAAGTTCGCGATTTATGATGACCTGACCACATTGGAAAATTTGACCTTTTACGGCGGCGTGTACGGCATTACGGATAAAAAACGCATCATCGAAACGTTGGAACTGGTCGGTCTCACCGGGCATGAGCATACGCTGACGAGAGACCTCTCCACCGGCTGGCGTCAACGCCTTTCGCTGGGAATTGCCCTGGTTCACAAACCAAAATTGCTCTTTCTCGACGAACCCACCTCTGGGGTAGACCCCACCGCCCGCCGCGCCTTTTGGGATTTGATCTATGAACTTGCCGCAAGCGGTGTGACCATTCTCGTCACCACTCACTACATGGATGAAGCCGAATACTGCGAACGCGTGGGGGTGATGCGTGACGGTAAACTGCTGGCAATGGATACACCAACAAATTTGAAGAAATCCATTATCACCGGCAATGTGTGGGAAGTTTTCGCACATCCGCTTGAGCAGGGCTTGGACGTGTTGCAGGAATTGGAAGGTGTAGACCGAGTGGGGCTGGCTGGCGACCACTTAAGAGTGATCAGTTCCCAAATACAACAAGAGACGATGCAAAAACTCTTGAGCAAAAATAATATTCAAGTTGAACGAATTGAGAGGGGAGAACCAACGCTGGAGGATGTCTTCCTGGCATTGGCACGGTAGCCCGTCATTGCAAAGGCGATGATTTTCGCCCGAAGCAATCTCGCACAATATTGGAGATTGCTTCGGCGCGAAGAACGAGAGCGCTCCTCACAATGAGGGAATGGTTTTATTGCTCGGGGGTGACGATCGCCATGATGATGTAAACCAAAAGCACGGCTCCATTGAACGTGAAGAAACCCAGTACAAACAATAACCGAATAATGGTGGGGTCAATGTTGAGATAGTCAGCAAGCCCTGCGCACACACCCGCGATCATACGGTCGGATCTGCTTCGTACAAGAACTTTTACGTCGTCCATTTTTACTCCTTTCATTTGTCTGTTTATTTTACGCAGGCAAACGAAAGGGGTTGCAGGTTTTATAGCTGATTAAAGTGACGCGCGCAATTTCTTCCGCTTTTTTTTGCGGCGTATAAAGCTTGGTCGGTTTCTTTTATCAATTTGTTCAGTAGATTTTTTGGGAGCATCTCGTTGGATTTAAACTCGTGCGTACTCACGCCAAAGCTGGCTGAGATCATGCAGCCCAAAATAGGCGCATTTGCCAAAGTGGAGCGAATGCGCTCTGCCACCTCAAGCGCTTTTTGCTGTTCGCAATTGGGCATGATGATGAAGAATTCTTCGCCGCCATACCGTATCAAGACATCTTTCTCCCTGATAAGGCTTTGTATGATGCCTGCGAACTCCACAAGCAGTTTATCCCCAACGGGATGCCCGTACGTATCGTTGAATTTCTTGAAATGATCTATGTCAACCATCATGGTGGAGATATTTTTGCCTTCTGCCTGGCATTCTTGTGCAAGGATCGGGAATAACTCATCCATGCTGCGGCGGTTGTAGGCTTGCGTCAGCGGGTCTCGGTGTGCAAGTTTTTCCAGACGAAGGTTTTCTTTTTCCAAACTATGCGTTAGTTCAGAAGTGTGGATTTTTTCCGTGATATCGAAAATGGAACAGGCGACATATAACTTGCTTTGTTCTTGTAAGGGATTTAATGCAATATCCACCTGAAATGTTGAGCCATCCTTCTTTAAGCCTACCAGTTTGTAATTTGAACCCATCGGGCGGGTAGACGGGTTCAAATGGAATTGGGCGCGGTGAGATTGATGTCTGCTTTGCAGGTTTTTTGGAATTAAGATTTCAACTTGTTTTCCGGGGAGTTCGCCTGCTTCGTACCCAAACATATTGTTCGCAAGGATGTTTGAGTAAATAATATTTCCTTCTATGTCCACTATTAATACAGCCGTGGGAGTTATATCTGCAAAAATAATATAGGATGTAACCTGCCCTGTGCGCAGGCGGCTGATAGCGTAGAGATGTCCGGTTTTTTTGTTTTGAGTAACATTGGCAAGGAGGGTTTTATACGAGCCGTCTTTACAAAGGAACCTGTATTCAAAACCAAAGATCGGATGCCCTGCTTGCAGTGTCCGCAGCGCTGAAATAACTTTCTCGTGATCTTCAGGGTGTATCAATTCCCAATATGTTTTTGATTTTAGTTCTTCAACCGCCCAGCCTGTAAATGTAGTGTAAACGGCATTGACGTGTAATATCCTGCCATTGGTGTCGGCAATGGTCATGAGATCGTTGGAGATATTGAAGAAATCTTCAAAAATGGTCATGGCTTTTGTTTTGTCAGGCGAACGTATAAGTTATCAGAACGATATGTAGTTTGGTCTCCCGAAGTTCTACCTCAGGGATGCTTGCCGAAAGTGAACCTTTTGGTAACCATTACTTGTATTTTCTGCCTTCAAAATAATTGGCTGCCGCAGCATATAGCAAGAAAAGACCCAGCGCAATAAATAACATCGCCTGCAACCCCAGCCATTTTAATTGCCACCAGCCAAACCCGGCAAATGCCGCGCCGACCATGCCGTAAAACGCGGCATTGCGCATGTACACCGATCTGACGCGTTTTGCCTGAAATAAGTTACGGGCGGTCAGTTGCTCCAATTGATGGACTTCATCCTCGTGACGACCTTTGCAGGCAAGTACATCATCCACGACGGCAGCGCACTCGGGGCATAGTCCGCGTTGGCAGTATTTGCACTGTCCAATAGCGGAGGTAACGGGGTGATAATAGCAGTTTATAAAGAATTCCTTTCGCATTCAGAACAGATGCGGCTGTGCAGGGAAACAGTCCCGCCGCAATGTGGGCAGGTCCATTTAACTTGTTCCTCTTGCAGATGTTTTTTGATGCCTGCGGTTTTTGCACGCAGACCATTTTCGATCAAACTAATGTTGTATCGCAAGCGATAACGCTTATCGATCGATTTGACCAAGGAGCATGGGAATGATGAACATTCAAAACAAAGAATGCCGCGTTCATCGGCGCAGGATTTGATTTTACAGCGATTGCAATGGGCTGGCTTGTCCAGGCTGACAGAGCGGCAACCCGGACAGGGATTCTTTTTGCGCAGGTGCGCGTAACACGCAGCGCAAGTTAACCCGCAGGGAGCTAACATTTTCAATGTGAAGGTTTCGCTTTTCATGTTTTGATAACCGGATGCCTCAACACCGTCTTCATTTTATCAGGTGCAGCCTTGCGTGGGTCGCTGATGTAAATTTCATGGTGCTTTCCGCCAATCGGTCCGACGGCATCTTTCAAACCGCTCTCCGCCATAAAATCATGCATCCGTTCGAGGGTGGCAGGTTCGGTGGCGTACGGTCCGATGTGCATGGTTTGCACACAGAGACCTTCTTCAAAATATGCCAGCCGTGCTTTATTGAGCATGTCACTGTCACCTTTTTTCTTGCGGACTTGTTCACGGGCGTCCTCGAATATTTCCGGCGTGATGATTTCCGGCTGCATGATCATGAGCGTGTAGAACCAGTTATCTTTTACAGTGATATCGAAGAAACCATCTTCCACCCACCATAAACCTTCCAAAGCCATCACAGGGTAATCGATGGCATTGGTCTTGCGTTTCTTGAGCATGAACTTGAGCGTATACGACAGACTGTATAACGTCTGTGTCGCTTCGGCAAACAGGGGAGATTTTCCCGGCTCTGAGCCTTTCTCAATCGCACCGTCGATCATGGCGAACTGTAATTGTGGCACTTGTACGGTCTCGATCTTTTTTGCCGAAGGTTGGTATAAATATTTGAACTGTTTTTTTAGATCAAGTATTTTCATCTTTTATCCTTTTCTTATTACACCTTTCCCGTACTTGTCCTGAAGTTGATCTACTACTTCTTGTAGTTTACGGGACTTTTCGCTTCCCACGTCCCATAAACTGAGTTGACGAACCGGGGCTCCGATTCCGCTGACACCGACTCCGATCAATCGCACGGGTTGATTCGGCTTGCGGACGGCTTTCATCAATTTGACAGCCGCATGAAATATCTCATCTTCATTGTCTGTGGAGGTGGGCAAAGTGGTTTGGCGGGTGATGGTGGTGAAGTCTGACCAGCGTAGTTTTACTTTGACGGTTTTGCCCGTCAGGTCGTTTTTTCTTAGCTGACGTGCCACATCTCTGGCTTGTTCACGCAGAGTTTTTTCGAGAGTCTTCTCGTCGCTGACATCGACATTGTAGGTCGTTTCCTGGCTGATGGATTTGGTCTCCGACTCGGTACTGACGGGGCGGTTGTCAATTCCATGCGCGTGCTGCCACAGATCACGTCCGTTCTCGCCGAAGAGGCTGACCAATTCTTTTTCGGGCCATGAGGCAATGTCACCAATGGTGTGGATGCCAAGTTCGGCAAGGCGGGCGTTGGTTTTTGGTCCCACACCCCAAAGCATATCGGCGGGGAGAGGGGCGAGGAATTGAGCTTCGTCACCAGCGGGGACAACCGTGAAGCCGAACGGCGGCTCGTTCTTTTTCTTGCTCGATTTTTTGCCAACCTCGGTGGCGATCTTTGCCACGAGTTTGTTGGATGCAATGCCAATGCTCGAGGGTAGATTCAGTTCGGTTTGTATGACCCGCTGTAAATTGAGAGCGAGGCGGGGTTTGTCATCCTGAATATCTGTGATGTCGAGAAAGGCTTCGTCGATGGAAATTTGTTCCACCAGCGGAGTCAGGTTGTGTAGTTTTTCCATCACCTTTTGCGAATATTCACTGTAAAGCGAATGCCTGCCCGGCACGATGATGAGCTCACGATACAACCGCACCGCCCTAGACATGGGCATGGCGCTGCGGATGCCGAGTGCGCGCGCCGCATACGAACAAGATGCGACCACGCCGCGTTCATTAGGCTTGCCGCCGACGGCAAAAGGTTTGCCGCGTAGCTGCGGATTTTGAGTTTCTTCGACCGAACAGTAGAAGGCGTCGAGGTCGAGATGTAGGATCGTGCGGGGCATAAAGGTATTATAGTGCAGGCATACAGACAAAAAATGGGAAAAATTGGCTACGATTTTGTTGTGATTTCATTATTGAACAATTATTAAAGAAAAGTTATACTAGGAATAGCGTATAGTCAACCGGAACTTTTCACTGATCTTTTCGTCATTTCCGTGCTGGCTTTTTTTGGAGGAAGAAATGAGACTTGCTTTAAGATTTATATCAACCCTGCTCCTGTTGGCGGTTTTGCTGACCACACTGCCAGGAGCTACATCTTCTGCAAGCGCTGCGACCTGTAATTGGGCGCAGTTCGTTGCGGATGTAACCATCCCTGATGGAACCAGTTTTGCGCCGAATACAGCGTTCAAGAAAACCTGGCGTTTGAAGAACATTGGCACTTGTGCATGGAACAGCAATGATGTTTCGTTGATCTTTGATAGTGGCGAGAAGATGGGCGCACCCGCCTCGCTCGCACTGCCTACCACCGTAAACCCAGGTCAGACTGTGGATATTACAGTGGATATGACCTCGCCTGCCAATGCTGGGAGTTATCGCGGTTATTGGAAGTTTAAGAGTAACAGTGGCGGCGTATTTGGTATTGGTTCTACCGCGAATAAATCCTTCTGGGTTGAGATCAAAGTTACTTCTTCATCTTCAGGTGGCGCTGGATACGACTTTACTTCGAATGCTGCTTCTGCTACATGGTCTAGCGGCTCTGGCGCGTTGACCTTCCCCGGCACAGACGGCAATTCCAACGGCTTTGGGCTCAAGCTAGACCAACCCAAATTGGAAAGCGGCGTCACCTCGGCGCAGGCTGGCTTATTGATGGCGCCCAACAACGTCACCAATGGCTATGTTCAGGCGATCTACCCTGCCTTCCGTGTTCAGAACGGTGACCGTTTTCAGGCGACCATCGGCTGCGAACAAGGCGCCACAAATTGTTACGTGACCTACAGCCTGAATTACCAGATCGGTGACGGACCCGTCCGCACCTTCTGGACCTTCCGCGAAAAATACGAGGGCTGGACGTATAACGTCAACCTCGACCTGACCGCACTTGCAAATCAGGATGTTAAGTTCATCCTCGTTACTTCTGCTTATGGCTCGCCAACTGGAGACCGCGCCCTGTGGGTGAACCCCATCATCGCGCGTGCTGGCGGCACAACCGCAACAGTGACACCCACTGTTACAGGCACTCCGCCGACAGCCGTTGCCACCGTCACCGGCACACAAAAGCCAAACGATTGTGACCGCGCCCAATTCGTTGCCGATGTCACCGTCCCAGATGGAACAACCTTCGCACCGAACACAACCTTCAACAAAACCTGGCGCTTGAAGAACGTTGGCACCTGCACCTGGACCAATTACTCCATCCTGTTCGACTCGGGTGAAAAGATGGGCGGACCCGATTCCGCACTCATCCCTGCCACCGTTGCCCCCGGTCAAACCGTGGATATCACCCTGCCGCTCACATCCCCGTCCACCACTGGAACGTATCGCGGCTACTGGAAGTTGAAGAACAACACCGGCGTTCCATTTGGAATCGGCACAGCAGGTACAAAATCCTTCTGGGTTGAGATCAAAGTCTCTGGAACCGCAAGCACAACCGGAACCGCCACTGCCACTTCAGGCACACCTGCTACCCCGGTCACACCAGCGGCTTCAGCGCCCGGCACCGTGTACGATTTTGCCGCAAACGCCTGTAGCGCTGGCAAATGGTATACCGGCGCTGGTGAATTGCTCTGCCCGGGAACCGACGGCGACAACAAAGGCTATGTGCTTATGCTTCCCGCCGCCAAAGTAGAAAACGGCTCCGTAGACCCACGCACCAGTTTATTGACCTTCCCGCAGAACCAAAACAACGGCTACATTCAGGGCATCTTCCCTGCCTACACCGTCAAAACTGGCGATAGATTCCGCTCTACCATTGGCTGCGAACAAAGCGCAACCTCATGCTACGTGGTCTTCCGCTTGGATTACTCCCTTTCGGGTAGTTCATCCATCCAAACCTTTTGGGCGTTTGTTGAAAAGAACGAAGGCAATGTCTACAATGCCGATATCGACCTGACCCCCCTGGTTGGGCAGAACGTTCGCTTTGTGCTCACTGTCCTTTCCACCGGTTCACCCACCGGTGACCGCGCCATGTGGACCGGACCGATCATCTACAATGCATCCGCTGCCGCCGCAACTTCCACAGCAACCACTGCTCCATCTGCCACGCCCACTGCTTCCACTGCAGCGCCTTCCGCAACCCCATCACCAACAACGGCAGCGCCCACGGCAACAGCAACAGCTACACCGTAGAGTCGATTTGATAAAAGTTCCCGTTGTCTTTTGAGGCAGCGGGAACTTTTTAGTTTCAAACACGTTCTGTATGGAGATTTTATGAAACGATTTTTCTTCCTCACCCTGATATTTATAACTGCCTGCTCCGCTCCCGAAACAGCCACCCCCGCCTCTTTCTTCGACGGAGAGCCTGCCCCAGCGACCCCAAACTTTGACTCTACGCCTCAGCCGCAAGAACCCGCCTTGCCGCCATCTGCTGAAACACCATCGTCCATCACAGGTTCGGTCGCAGAGACAGGCGAACTATACTTCTTTCTTCAACCTCGCACAGGCGCAGGGAAAATTGAATTGGCAAAAGTTTCAGCCGCCTGCATCACAGATCCGGTAAACTGCCCACCCATGCAAAAAGTGCCTGTGCCATTTGAATTCAACTTCACCATCAACGCCCTTGCCTGGTCAAGAGATGGTAAATATGCTGCCTTCTCATACTCAACCAACCAAAATGGCACACCGACCCAGCTATGGCTGCTCGATGCCGATGCAGGCACATGGAAATCCATTGCCGAATTCCCATATATCGACCCGCCCTTCTGGTCGCCAGACGGTGCCTGGATCGCCTTCAGAACCCAAAATGGGCATGGCGGCGAAGATGTGTACATCGTCCGCCCAGATGGCTCAGGGCTGCAAAGCATTTCTCAAGACCTGCCTGAGGCGGGGCGTCCATACATTATGGATGGCTGGTACACCGAGAATGTCATCATGCGTTCTGCTCTTCCCGGCGCAGAAGGGAATATCTACCTCGTCCGCGCCGCCAATGGGCAGGCTCGCCCCATGTTTGAGACCGTACTGACCAAAGCTCAATTCATCGCCTCGCCTGATGCGGGATTCTTTGCCTATGACGATTACAACTACACCTCACAGAACCACCTCGTCAAAGTCATGGAACCAGACGGCGCACATGCCCAAATAATTGCTCAATTTAATGGCGGTTCCATCTACCCCATGCTTTGGTCGCCAGATGGGCATTTTATCGCCTTCAATTACTATGGCAATCTGACCAGCGGCAACCCAGTGGCAGAAGTATTCATCATTCCGCGCACTGGTGGAGAATTGCGATCTTTATACAAAGGGAATACGATTGGGCGTTTGTTATTCTCACCAAATAGCAAATATTTGTTGGTCGAAGAAACGACTTCGGCAACCGGCGGACATCTCTTCCTTGTAGATATTACGACATCCAATTCCGGCATGTTACAAGCCCCCGGTCTTTCCACCGATTATGACTGGTACGCGCCCTCATGGCGACCGTAGCTAAGTAGTCGGTCGAAAATAATGGAAAATAATGAAATATATAAGTTTGTTTTTTTACGAAGGACACGAAGCGTAGGTCAAAACCTCGTGTCCTTCGTGGATGAAGTCTTTTACCCATGTACTAAACGATGTTAGAGCCCTGATCTTTTGTAATCTCAAGGAGGGCATTCATTGCCGCCTTTGCATCCTTGTCTGGGACAAAGATGTGGTCATGATGAAATGCCGCAATCACATTGCAGCTAATATTTGCTTCGGTGAGCGCTTTACTGAAAGCCGCTGTAAGCCCAACCGCTTCTAAAGAGGAGTGAACCGTCAATGTGATCCATGCGCAAACGGTGGGATAGGTCAACTGCGCCTCATCTGCCTGCTCTTTCGGCAGGATAACCGTGACGCCTTCCTGTTCTCGAAAGATGAACAATGGCTTCAACTTTACTGCATGTTCAAAAGTATCGAGCAGACAAAATACAAACGCACCCGGGTTAAGTTCGGGTTTCATATTATTTAGAAGTTTTTGCAGGTCAGTCTCGCCGTTCATTTTCGTTTTACATCCAAAATGGCGATCTTGGTGGAATGATTGAATGGAGCCGGGTCTGTAATTGGGTTTCCAATTCGGTTCAAGCCGATGAAATCCTCCGGTACGGGGATGAACTCTCGAATGCTCAAATAGCCGTCTTTGCATAGGTTCTCAAGCGATTGCAGATAGTCTGCGCCGCTGAGAAAGACGGCATTGTTGATGGCAATGAGCGTACCGCCATCATTTATCAGTGGGCGGACTTTGTTGATGAGGCGTGCGCTTTCGTTTTCCAAATCCACTTTGCCGCGTTGGGTAGTGGAAAAAAATGGCGGGTCAATGATAACGCTATCGAAAGTCTGTTTGTTGGTTTTGAAACCAGCCACCACAGGGAAGAAGTCCTGCGCAAGAAAATCCTGTTTGTGGATCGGAAACCCGTTAAGTGAGTAGGAATCTTTTGCAAGGTTGAGAAAAGGTTTGCTAAGGTCGGTTTGGATCACACGGCTTGCGCCGCCCGCTTGTGCTGCGACGCCTAAACTGCCGGTGTAGGCAAATGTGTTTAGAACTGTTTTTCCTTGCGAGTTTTCCAAAAGCCATTCGCGCAGGTTCTTTGTGTCAAGATAAAAACTCGCGTCGCGGTTCATGGTCAGGTCGAGGGCGTACCATACGCCATGCTCGCGGATTTTCCGCTCTGGGGTGCTGCCGAAAATTTGTACACCGCGTTTTGCCTGCTGGCTTTTTTCGTTGCGGGTTTTTAGAATTCCCGTCTCCAGCCAGTTGAGTGAGGTGCGGATGTGTTCAACAACTTTGCCAATGAACTCGGGGTTTGGCGTTGTGGAATAATCATGAATGACGAGGGTACGCCCGTACACATCCAGAACAAGGCTGGGGCAGCCTTCGTAGAATCCGTTGAAGAGGCGAAAAGCTTCTTCGTGGCGGGAACCGCTCAACGTCTGGTGAGAGGCGATGGCGTTGGTAAGCAAGGGGAGCAGGGAATCGAAAGATGTTTCCATGCCGGAATTGTATCCTTACTTATGTCGTTTTGAGCTTTATTGTTAGGTTTCCTGCTGGAGTTCTTCTATGTTTTCAAGTGCTGGTGCCAGAATGAGCGGCAGGTTGACGGTGAAAGTGGTGCCTTTGTCCACTTCGCTTTCAATTATGATGTTGCCGCCCATGAGGCGGATGAGTTGGCGGGTGATGGATAGCCCCAAGCCGTAGCCTTTGCGCAGGGATTTGTTTGCGTTGGCGAGTTGTTTGAATGGTTCAAAGATGAGGTTGAGCGCATGGGGCGGAATGCCGGGTCCGGTGTCAGATATGCGGATTACCCATTCTTCGGGGGTGGGGGTGAGAACTTCAACGGTTATGCCGCCGGTTTCGGTGAATTTGATGCCGTTGCTGATGAGGTTTACTACGATCTGTTTCAGGCGTTGGCTGTCGGCTATGATGGAAACGGGCAGGTCTTCGGTGATGGAGTAGCGGAAATACAGGTTTTTTGATTCGGCGAGAATGCTTAGTTGGCGGAAGATCGAACCCAGAACTTCGCGCGGTTCAAGCGGTCTTTCTTCCAGTTGTAGTCTGCCACTATCGAGTTGTGCCTGGTCAAGTAATTCTGAGACGAGCCCTTCGAGGTAGAGGGTGCTGTCTTTGATGCGGTCGAGTACGCTGACTTGTTTTTCGTTCAAGTCGCCGTATGATTTTCGGGCGATGAGGTCTGTGTAGCCGAGGATGATGCCGAGCGGGGTGCGTAGTTCGTGGCTGACATTGGCGAGGAGTTGTGTTTTGAAACTGTTTGCCTGCATGGCTTCGTCGCGGGCAATGGCGAGTGCAGATTCGTTCTCTTTGATGCTGGTTACATCGCGGAGGGTAACGATGTGTCCATTGTTTTCGCCTGCCCTGTTGCGGAGGGTGCTGACAAAAAGGTGCAGCCAGCGGTAGGGTCTGCCTTCATTTTCGAATACCACTTCTCGGTGAAAGCCGTGGGTGTGTATGTCCTTGTCTCTGATCTGCATCCAGGGGCGGAACACGTCGTGGAATGATTTTCCAAGTACTTGCTCGGGTGTCAGGTTGAATTGGTCTTGTGCAGAGGGGTTGAATTCGACAATTCTGTGGTTTGTATCAAGAATGATTACGCCTTCGGAGAGGCTTTCAAAAATGGAGCGATGGGCAACGGGGAGGAAGTCTAACAGGTTGTAACGCAGAAAACCCCAACCTAAAATAAGGATGGATATGGAGAAGGTAATGGAGGTGATATCTATGTGAATGGGGAGAATGCCAAGCAGTACCAGTCCGTTTGCGATCCATGGCAGGAGAACTGCGGTAATGTTCACAAGAATTTGAAGGCGGTATAGCTTTCGTTTGTTCCAGAATTCATGAAGCAGGAAGTAGGTGCCAACGATGAGTACACCGTAAATGTATGCGGCGTGCAGCCAGAACCACCATCCCAGTGGGTTTTTGATAAGAAGAAGCCCTGAAATTTCGTCAGTTTGCAAACCAACCGAGGTGAAGAACCAGTGGTGGTATTCGTTGGTGAGAATGATGATGTAGGTGAGCGCGGGGAATGCGGCTGTTAGCAGGATATTGCGTTTTGAGAGCAGGTCTGCCCGCCCTGAATATGCCAGTGAGAAGGCGGTCCATGAAAGCGGTACACCGAGGACGCCAATATATCCAAGCTTTACCCCAAAAACTTTTACAACCAGGCTGGTGCTATCCAGTTCGAATATGTAGCCAAGCGCCCATATTGAGGCGAAGAAGCACATGGCAATAAATGGAATCCCTGCGGCGTGTTTGCGGTAGCGGAGGGTGTAGACACCCATCACGAATGTGAGAAAAAAAGAAAGGGCGTACGGATAAAGGATGGTGGTTGCTTGCATCAGGAATAATTATACATCCTGATATTTGCCCGCCTGTATTGCGGAAACATTGAAAGACGACTCGCCTAGTACCCATAAATTTAAGGTTGTTTGGGTACTAGGGTGTCTTTTGGATGTACTTTGGGTTAAATACCGAGATTTCGCGTATGTTTAATGTTTTCTGTGCTTCATCGTCAAGTTTTACCCAATAAAAACTGCGATGGTCTGAGTATGGGTCAATGCGGACAACAATGCCGTTATACCAACCCTCTTTTTCGCCAAATTTAGCGCCAAGGTAAATACGAACAGAGTCATGGATTTTGATTGTTTCAGTCATGATATTTTTACGCAAAACTCCCCGCCGTGCAGACAGGGAGTTTTTATTTTTCTAAAATCGCTTCGCACCTGACCTGTTACGGGTTCGGCGTCCCTTGAACTGCGACTCCGACCCAGGTGAAGACCCGTCTTTCGCTGGTTGCACCAGAGGCGATCCAAATGGGCTGACCTTGTTCGTCCACGCCAGATTGCAGGACGGGGACGACCCACCAACGCATGACATGCGCTACATTATCCTTCGGGCGGAAGCTGGCAGGTACGATGTACTTGGTGTCGGTCACATAATCGGTGATGCGGCGGGTTTGGTTGGAGGTGACATCTTCTACGACGACCTGGTAGGCTTCGCCATCTCGCAAGACACCGACCGATGCCCATTGCAGTGTGACCACGTCATTTGCCAGGGTGAAGGCAGCGCCATCCGCAGGCAGGAGCAGGTTCGGGGCGGGGTAAGGAGGCGGTAGGGTCGCTGTTGGAGTCGGTTTGTTCGGGTCTGGGGCGCGTTCACAGAGCGGAATCAAAACGGTTTGTCCAAGAAAAACATTATCGGTTGTGAGCCCGTTAAATTCCTTGATCGCATCCATTGAAACTGCGTAGTTGGCGGCGATGCTGGAGAGAGTATCGTTTTCCTGTACGGTGATGGGCACGGTTTCACAGGCGATACGAGTCGCATCGGCGGGCAAGGGCGTGTTGGTCGCTGGAGGTGGAATGGTGGGGGTTGGGTATGGGATCTTCAACACCTGTCCCACTGAAATGGGGCAACTTGAAGGAAGGTTGTTGGTGATGATGATGCTTTGAACAGAAACATTAAAGTTGAAAGCGATTTGTGAACAAGAACCATCGTTCACCGAAACGGTGTATTCGAATGGGGGCTGCAAGGTGGGTGTGGCTGTTTCAGTGGCGGGTTGTGTTGCTGTTGCAGTAATTGTTTCTGTCGGCGTTTCAGTTGGGGTGAGGGCTTCTTCTGTTGAAAAGGCTTCAGGGTCTTTTGGCAGAAGAAAGAACGTGATGCCGGCTACCACCAAAATGACAGCGAGAAGAGAACCAATCGCCACTGGCAGGCTAAGAGTCACCTGTGGAAGGCTGGCTGCCTGCACGGATTTTTCGGTCTTTTTTACCGCCTTGGGTTCAGGCTGTGCGCCGAATTCCGTTCCGCACACCAAACAACGGACGGCATTCTGGCTGAGGCGTGTGCCGCAGGTAGGGCAGATCTTTGTCTTGCTGGAATTTGATTCAATGCTCATACGGGCGGGGATTATACCATTGAACAATTATATGAATTTTGTACGATTAGGCGGTGATTTGATAGGAATTACGCCGTTATTAGGCGCTCTTTTTCTCTTACAAAAAACATATTTGCTTTTATTCAATTTCTTATACATCAAATTTAATATTGCCTCATTGAATTAAATAAAAGGAGATTTAAAAATGTCCCTCTATATCCAACCTTATCCGTTCCGTCGTGTTGTGCGCCGCTCAGCCGCCAATCACTCGCTTGAACCGCGCGCTCTCAGTGTCAATGTCCGTGAAGAGGACGATGCCTACATTTTGTATGCGCTTGTTCCCGGGCTAAAAGCCGAAGACCTGAATATTCAGGTGCTTGAGAATATTGTCAGTATCGAAGGTGAGTACAAGGCTGAAGAGACCTCGTTTTTGTTGAGCGAACTTCCGCGCGGAGAATTCCGCCGCAGCTTGCGGATGCCTTCTGAAATTGACGCCGAAAAGGTCGAAGCGCGAATCGCAGATGGTGTTCTTACACTTACGCTGCCCAAGGCGGAATCTGCGCGACCGAAGAAAATTCAGGTAACCGTTCACTAAAATTTGGACTTGATGAAAAATAACCGCCTGCAAAGGCGGTTATTTGATTTAATCGCCGGTAAATACCATAACCACTTTTTCGGTTATAATCGCGGGCGCTTCAAAATTTGGGGAGGTGCCAGAGTGGTTGAATGGGACAGTCTCGAAAACTGTTGTGGGCTCCGGTCCACCGAGGGTTCGAATCCCTCCCTCTCCGCAGGAAAGTCCGATTTTATTGGGTCGGGCTTTTTGTTTTAATTTGGATCGAATGGCAATATTTATCTTGTGAAAAGGATACTGAAATGCGTAAACATAATTTTATTAATGTTGTACTCCTGGTTATTTTTGTAGTTGCGGGTTGTGGGTCTGTACCTACAGAAAGCACGCTACCTGAGAATGAGGCGCAGGCAACCACTGTAAATGAGTCAACGCCAATTGCTGTTCAAACGAATGTTTCAACAGAGGCTGTAGCTGCCTCAGTGGAGGCATGTAAATTGCCCGCTTTTGCGTTTACTAATGTCGGGTTCGGTTTGCCAAATCCCTCACATAAACTGCCTTCTTTGGGAGACGTGAAAACAATCGTTTTATTTGCAGATTTTTCTGATGTACCCGCTTCTCAAACACCTGAAGAAGTGTTTTCGATAATATCTCCAGACGCTGAGAAGTTCTTTAATATTAATTCGTACGGGAGAATGAACTGGGAATTGACGCCGCATTTTGTGTGGCTGAGGCTAAGCCAGCCTTCTTCTGTTTACGGGGATGCAATTCGATCATATGAGGGACATTTGCAGTTTTTGCAAGAAGCGGTCAATTTGGCAGATGCAAATATTGACTTCTCGTCCGCCGATTCGGTTGTGGTGATCGTCCCGCCGCAAGCGGCGAATGTAGGCTATGGACCCGCCTTTGGCGCAAACCCAGGAGAAGGGTACTCGGCAGATGGACGGACGTTTGCCAATGGGGTCACTTCTGGTGCAGACTTGCCTGTGTGGGGCTTTTTATGGCTCAATCACGAATCGGGTCATACGATGGGGTTGCCTGATCTATATGCTTATCAATTTGATTATGCAAATTATGACGATCAGCATCGCTTTGTCGGTGGGTTTGGGTTGATGGGATACATTGACGGACTTGCGCCAGAGTTTTTTGCTTTTGAGCGTTGGCAATTGGGCTGGCTGGATGACGTACAAATTGTTTGCCAGCAGGATGGGGAGCAGACTATTACTCTTACGTCGATTGAGACCGAAGGAGGCGTGAAGGCTGTGATGATTCCTGTCAACGAGAGTAAGGTTGTGGTTGTAGAATCCCGCCGTCCCGTTGGGTATGATGCGGGGCTTTCAAAATCTGGCGCACTGGTTTACACGGTAGATACATCCATCGCTTCGGGGGAGGGGACACTGGTTGTGTATCCCATTCTTGAGGGTGACCCGTATCGAAATCAATCGCCGCTTGCGGTTGGCGAGACGGTGACCGTGGATGGCGTGACAGTAACTGTGATTGATGCTTCGGATGGCGGCGATACGGTGAGTGTTACTATCACAAAGTAGTGCATTGTTTGGTGGTAAGATTCCAACGATGAAACTAAAACTTGCTCTTGCTCAGATCAACACAAAACTTGGAGAGGTTGAAGCCAACCTCTCCAAGCATTTGGAGTACATTGAAAAGGCAAAGGCGCAAAAAACGGATTTGATCGTTTTCCCTGAACTTTCGCTAACAGGGTATGTATTGCAGGATTTGGTTGCCTTGGCGGCTCACCAGCCGACCGAAGAAGACCCGATCTTCAAACCTTTGCTTGCCGCTTCAAAAGACCTCGACATTGTAGTTGGCTTTGTGGACGAAGATTCTCGTCATCGCTTTTACATTGCGTCTGCATATCTCTCTGGTGGAAAGGTTTTGCACGTTCACCACAAAGTGTATTTGCCGACTTATGGGCTTTTTGATGAAGGACGATTTTTTGCATGGGGCGATTCCATCCGTTCGTTCGATACAAAGTTTGGACGGGTGGGTATGCTGATCTGTGAAGATTTTTGGCATGCCTCGCCTCCATACCTGCTTTGGTTGGATGGCGCTGACATTATGCTTTTCTCTTCCGCTTCGCCCGGGCGTGGACTGAACGACAAAGATAAACTTGAGTCGGCGCGCTGGGTGGAGCGGGTGAACAAGGCATATGCCAGCATGTTCACCTCTTTCGTGGCACATGCCAACCGAGTGGGTTATGAAGATGGGCTGCACTTTTGGGGTGGAGCAACCATCTTTGACCCGAACGGTGAGGAACTGGCGCATGGTCCATACAACGAAGAAGCCATCACATATGCAGAACTGGATTTGAATCAACTTCGCCGCACTCGCTCTCGTCTGCCGCTTCTGCGGGATGAGCGTACTGCGCTTGTTCAAAAAGAGTTGGATAGGATTCTTTCCCGTGGCTGATATTAACCTCTCCATTAATACAGACCTTGCCCGCGAGATCCTCACAGGCTTTATCAAGTCCGAGATCACACGGGTGGGGATGAGTCGCGCTGTCATTGGTCTTTCGGGCGGCATTGACTCGGCGCTTTCTTGCGCTTTGGCGGTGGAAGCATTGGGACGGGATAACGTCCTTGCCGTGCGTATGCCTTATAGATTGTCCAGTCAGGGGTCATTGGATCACGCTCAATTATTGATCGACCAACTTGGTATTCCAAGTAAGACGATTGAAATTACGGATATGGTTGAACCGCTCTTCAAGCTTGAACCGGAAATGTCTAAACTGCGCAAGGGGAATATCATGGCACGTGAGCGTATGATCGTCATTTATGACCAAAGTGAAGTGTTTAAAGGCTTGGTTGTTGGAACAAGCAACAAGACCGAAATCCTGCTTGGTTACAGCACGCTTTTTGGCGATTCGGCGAACGCGCTTAACCCCATTGGCGATCTGTATAAAACCCAGGTACGCCAGCTTTCGCGGGCAATGAACATCCCTGCGCCGATCATGGATAAAGCGCCTTCTGCAGATCTGTGGGAAGATCAGACCGACGAAAAAGAACTCGGCTTTACTTATGAAGATGCGGATCATTTGCTTTACCTTTTAGTTGACCAGCGCTACAGTCCGCAGGAGGCGGTGGAAGCGGGCTTCGATAAGAAATTTGTAGAGGCTGTCACTACGCGTATTCGCCGCAACCAGTTTAAGCGAATGCTCCCGCCTATTGCCAAGGTCAGCAACCGCACGATCGGGTATGACTTTTTGTATCTCCGCGACTGGGGTACTTAACTTTCACTGTAGAAAAAACTCAAAGAATAGGATACAGTCCATTTGTAAGAAGGATGCGTGCGTATTCTTCTGGAAACTTGCATGTTACAAATTCCTCCATCTCTAAAACACAAAAAATTCTTTTATCTCTGGCTGGGGCAGCTTATTTCCATCACAGGTACGCAGATGCAGTTATGGGCATTGTTCTGGCATGTAAACCAGTTGGACAAGAACCCGATCGCCTTGGGCGGCATTGGCGTGGCGCGTTTTCTGCCCGTGGTGATCTTTTCTCTGATCGGTGGTGCGCTTGCAGATTCGGTGGACAGGCGCAAGGTGATGTTCATTACCCAATCTGTTGCGGCGTTTCTGGCGTTGGGATTGGCGTTATTCACACAATTTGAAAACATCACCATTTGGCATATTTATTTGATCACGGCTTTGCAGGCGGTGGTGGTGGCGTTCGATGGACCTTCGCGTCAGGCGTTGATTCCGAATCTGCTGCCGAAGAAAGACTTGCCCAATGCCTTTAGTATGACTTTCACTGCGTTTCAGGCTGGGGCAGTGTTAGGACCCGCCCTGAGCGGCGTGATCATCGCTTCGTTCGGGCAGGCGGCGGTGTATTACTTCAATGCGATTTCTTTTGCGGCTGTGTTGGTTGCGTTATTTATGATCGGCGATGTGCCGCAATCCATTGCCGAACGTTCGGCAGGCGTGAGCCTTGAATCCATCAAGGATGGTTTTCGTTTCATTCTCTCCAAGCCGATCATCTTCTCAACCATGCTGATCGATTTTGTAGCGACCTTTTTTGCTTCTGCAAGCACACTTATGCCCATCATTGCCACTCAAGTGTTGCAAGTAGGTGTGGTGGAGTATGGCTATCTTTCAGCGGCTTCGGCTGTGGGGGCTGTAGCGGTGGCGCTGGTATTTTCACAAATTAAAGAGTTACGAAATCAAGGCAAGATATTTCTTATTGCCGTAATTGTTTTTGGTATTGCAACCATTGTCTTTGGGTTCACCAGATCGCTGGTTGTGGCGTGGATCGCGATTGCCGTCACCGGTGGTTCGGATGGGGCAAGCACGATTGTCCGCAATACCATTCGTCAGTTGCAAACACCCGATCATGTTCGTGGACGAATGACCAGCATTAATCAGATATTTTTCATGGGTGGTCCACAGTTGGGAGAGATTGAAGCCGGGTCGGTGGCGCAGTTTTTCGGCGCACCTTTTGCTGTGATAACCGGCGGCATTGGCTGCATTGTTGGCACTTTGCTCGTCGCGTGGAAGTGGCCCCAACTTTGGTCTTATTATGGTGATGAACCCATCGAAGCAGGCGAATCAACGCCAACACCTTCTGCGGGTGCTTCGATGATCGCCAACCGGGTGCGCAAACAATAAGCATGTTTCAACTTATAAAAAAGGTTTTGCCTATTGCCATCCCTGTGGCCATTGCTACTGCTGGAATTTACTTTTATTTCACGGTTGGAAGTGGAAAATCTGCGGAGCGGACAGCGCAGGTGGTAAGCTGGTTTAAAGACCCCGCTTCACGCCCCGACTTGCTGATGACTCTCGGCACAAGCTGTGGTGATGCGCCGTTCACTTTTCCTACCAATGGCTTGATCGGCTTCATTTGGGATGACTCTTTCCGTCCAGGACACCGGCATAGTGGCTTGGATATTTTCGGTGGGGCGGGTGTGGGAGTTACTCCCATTGTTGCCGCCTACCCGGGGTATTTAACGCGCTTGGAGGATTGGAAGTCTACTGTGATTATCCGCGTGCCGAATGACCCTTTGCAGTCTTCGCGTCAAATATGGGTGTATTACACTCACATGGCAGATGCCGCAGGAAATTCTTATGTTTCTGAGGAGTTTCCGCAAGGAACCAAAGAAGTGTATGTGGAAGCTGGAACATTTCTCGGGTATCAGGGGAATTATTCCGGTGACCCAAATAACCCTGTAGGAGTTCATTTGCATATTTCCATTGTGGAGGATGACGGTTTTGGCGCGTTCAAAAATGAGCTTGATATTGAAAATACGTATGACCCAACGCCTTATTTTGGTATGCCGTTGAATGCGAACCTGAATCCAGATACCATACCGGTTTGTGATTAAATAAAAAAGGAAAATATTTTGAAAAATAAAGTTGTGTTAATCACTGGCGCTGGCAAGGGGATTGGGCGCAGGTTGGCAGAAGAACTTGCATTACAAGGAGCAGTGATTGCTGCCAACGATATTTCACCGATCAATGTGGAGGAAGTGGTGCAGGGGATCCGCACTCGGGGTGGGCAGGCAAAGGCGTACATTGAAGATGTGGCAAAAAAGGTCGGGGCGCAGATGTTGATAAAAAGCGTGGAGGATGATTTTGGCGGGATCGATGTGTTAATTAATCATGCCGCTGTCGAGCCGCACGTACCTCTTTTGAACATGGATGAATGGGACTGGCACCGTGTATTGGATGTGAATTTGACGGGCGCTTTTCTTATGTCGCAATCGGCGGGGCGGGTGATGCGGGAAAAAGGTTCCGGTGTAATTCTTAGTTTGGTTGCAGGGACAGGTGAAAACAAGAAAGAGGCGGGTGCGTATCTGGCTGGCAAGGTGGGGCTGTCAGAATTATCCCGCCATTTGGCTCAGGAGTTGCGTCCGTATGGCGTCCGCGTTTTTTCTGCAACCACATTTGAAGAAGCCATGATGGGGTTGGAGGATGTATGAAAGAATTGTATGAGTATCGTGAAAAGATTTTGGAACGTTTGCCCGTCGCAGTAAGTGAATTTTGTGAAGAGTGCCGTTCGTTTGCAGACCCACTGGCTGAAGTGGAAGAAGGGTGGAATGTGCATCAGATCGCTTTTCATGTACGGGGTGTGAATCGTGAGGTTTATGGTGTGCGCATTTTGCGTACATTGAATGAGAATAATCCGCTCTTCAAAAATTTTGACCCGGATGGTTGGATGGCGGAACATTACGACAGCAACGAAGATATGGAAAAAATAGTAGGCGAATTTCAGGCTGAGATGAATGATCTCTGTAGTGTGCTGCTTCAAGTGCCGCACGAGGCTTGGTCGCGGATGGGGACGCATGAATCATTGGGTCCTGATCTAACCTTGCAGCTATGGGTTGAGCGCAGCCTTGCGCACTTGGAGGAGCACCTGGCTGTTTTGAGAAACATAAAAAAATAGGCGAAATTTGCCCGTTTTTTGATAATTTACTGTAAAATATTTGTCATGAAAAAACAAAGAATCGTTTTGGTTGACGACCATGAAGTAGTGCGGCTTGGGTTGAAGGCACTTTTAGACCGACACCCGCAATTTGATGTGGTTGGCGAAGCTGGTTCGGCGCGCGAGGCGTTGGAGCAGACAGCCGCCCTTAAACCGGATGTGGTGGTGATGGACATTCGTCTGCCGGGGACTTCGGGCATTGAAGCCTGCGAGCAGATCGTTAGTCAATTCCCCAATACCAAGGTGATTATGCTCACTTCCTACGCCGAGGATGAGATGTTGTTCTCTGCCATTCGTGCAGGCGCTTCGGGATATATCCTTAAGCAGATCGGCAGCGAAGATTTGATCAAAGCGTTGGAATCTGTCGGGCGCGGCGAGGCGCTGCTGGACCCTGCGGTGACCCAGCGAGTCTTCCAGGAAGTTCGCCGTGCTGTAAAAGAGGAAGAGGCTTCGGCTTTTGCTCACTTGAGCCAGCAGGAAAAGCATGTGCTTTTGCTTGTTTCTGAAGGTAAGACCAACCGCGAAATTGCTAAAAATCTGTTCCTTGGTGAGGGAACGGTTCGTAACTATGTTTCGAGCATTCTTTCAAAATTGAATGTCAATAATCGTGCTGAAGCCGCCGCGTATGCGGTGGAGCACAATTTGCGAGATTACATTTCGTAAGTTTTCAAACATACAAAAAAGAGACCCTGAAATTTCAGGGTCTCTTTTTTGTTACTTGTCCGTCAATTCACCGAGCCTGTCGATATATTCGTTGAGCATGGCAAAGGCATCTTCGATGGGTTGGGTGGAGGTCATATCGATGCCTGCGGTTTTGTATACATCCATGGGTGACATGGACGAGCCAGCTTTGAGGAAGTTGATATGGTCTTGTGCGGCGCTGGGAATGCCGTCTAATACGCGTTTGGCGATGGCATGAGCGGCAGAGATGCCGATGGCATATTGGAAGGAATAGTAGTCAATGTAGAGGTGGGTGGTGAATGTGCCCCAGGTAATACCCACGCGTTCGCGGTCTACTTCCATTTCGCCGCCGTAGCCTTCGCTGAAGAGGTCTGCCATCAGGTTGTTCATGTAATCTGCTGTGAGGGGTTGTCCCTTTTCGGCGCGTTCGTGTGTTGCCAGTTCAAAGCGGGCGAGGGTGGGCATAATAAAGAAATAGCGGTGGAAGTTGCCCATGGCTTCTTCGAGCAATGCGATCTGGAAGGATTTTTCAGTTTTGGTCTTGAGTAGGTGAGCGCGGGTCATTGCTTGATTGAAATTGGAAGCAGTTTCAGCAATGATGGATGGATAGAGGTAATACATCATCGGCTGGGCGCGGCTGGCGTAGTAGGCATGGATGGAATGACCGAGTTCATGCGAGAGGGTGCTCATGGAGCCGACATCATCGGTGTAGCTCATCATAATGAAGGGATGCGTGTCGCTCGGCACACGGGTCGAGAAGGCGCCTTCGCGTTTTCCGGCATTCGGCGCCCAGTCTACCCAGCGGTCTTCGAGGCAGCCTTTGCGCATGGTGTTCACATACTCATCGCCCATGGGGGCAAGACCTTCGCAGATCCAATCCACGGCGGTTTCAAAGGGGACGTTGTGCTTTTTTGTGGTGAGCGGCGCCCAAATATCGTAGGGGTGCAGGGTTTTCACGCCCAACGCCTTGCGGCGGATGCGCCAATATTTGTGCCACATGGGCAGGTTCTTTTGGAAGATGTTGAGTAGGTTGTGGAACATTTCCACGGGTACGTTGCCATTGAAGAGGGTTGCTTCAAGGGATGAGTTAAATCCGCGTGCTTTCATGTTGAAGACGTTCGATTTAATAGAGGCGGCAAGATTTCCCGATAAGGTATTTTTGAATTCGAGATATTTATCGTTGTAGTTATTCCACGCGGTTTTGCGTGTTTTTCGGTCTGTAGAGTGCAGGAGTGAATTTTTGGTGCTTTGGGTTAGCTCAAGTTTATTGCCGTTGCTGTCTTTGGCGGGTTTGAACTTGAAATCGGCATTGGCAATTGCTCCTGCCGTCATGCGGACTGCTTGAAATGGGTCGCGCAACATGCCCATAAGTTCTTCCACCTCAGCGCTGCGGACGTGCGCCTGTTTGCGGAATAGGTCAGTGAAGAAGAAATCATATTTTTGCATACGCGGGTCGCTGTTGACCCATCCGCGTAGAGACGCTTCGCCGATGGCGAGCAGTTCCGGTTCCAGATAAGAGGCGGCGGCGCCTGCCTGCGCAATAGCCGACATGGCTTTGCTGCTCATTGCTGCGCCTATCGGGTCGTTTGCATCCACCGCGCTGGACATGGTTGCATACACACGGACTTTTGATGCGCGCTGGTCAAGCTCGTCCATAGCCTGCATGGCTTCGAGGAAAGTGTCTACACTTTCGCCCAGGCGTCCTTGAAATTTTTTTACATCGGGCAGGCTGTTTAATAATTCGTTTACTGCGGAGTCAAATTGTTCAGGTGTAGAGAAAACGCTTTCTGCATTCCAAGTTTGTTCTTTACCGACTTTTGAGCGAGGCATTGGGTTGGTCATGATGAGGCTCCTGTTGCAAGATTATTGTTTGGTGATCGTTACACTCGATGTCTGCGAGGCGGGGGCATTCCCGCCGTTGGCGACCGCGTTGCTGGTGATCTCCGGTACACCCATATCGACATCGCTGATGGTGTGTGTGGCGTTGCAGGTGATGGTTGAGTTCGGTTCAATGGCGGCATTGGCATCTCCGCAATTAAATGGATCTGCTGTAATTAAGCTATCGGTAATGGTGAATTGGGCAGGTCCAAGTGTTGTGGTTCCACTATTCTTGATCGTATACGTAAACGTGATCACTTGTCCGGTTTGCGAATAGGTCGCGGGGTTGGCGGTGGTGGTAAGTGTGAGAGAAGTTGCATTTTTGCTAATGATGACGCTGGCAGGCGCGGAGGTGAGCCTGTTCCCTGCGGCGGTGGCGCTGCTGGAGAAGGATGCCGTATCCATGTTTGCCTGTGTGGTCGTGTAGCTTGCAGAACAGGTTACAGTGGTTTCAGGTGCGAGAGTTATGTTTGCTGCGCCGCAGTTGAATGGGGCGGCTCCAGCTAACGCTTCGGTCACGGTGAACTGGGTAGGACCGAGTGTGGTTGTGCCGGTGTTCTTGATGACATAATTAAGTGTAATCACCTGTCCCTGCTGTGTGTAGGAATTTGGTGAAGCGGTGACACTTAAGGTAAATGCAGTCGTGCTGGGCGTACCGCTCGATGATCCGCTCAACAACGGCAGGTTTAAACCGGCGGTGTAATGCGGCACTTTTACTTCTCCGCCGACTGACAGTGTATTTCCATTAACGCGCTGGGTAAGCCCAGGGTCTGCGCCATATTTTTGGGCGATGCTTGTCCATGTATCGCCACTTTGAACGACGTGCTTGGTGACGCATGGCTCAGGCGAAGCATGAACGGTGCCCTTGCTGCCCGGGCTGGGGATGTTGACCACGGTTCCTTCTTTAATTTGGGCTGGGTCTGCCAACTGTGAGTTTGCTGTTACCGTTTGGTTTGGATCTGCCCCATAACAGCGGGCGATCTGCCACAACCATTCACCATCACGAACAGTGTGTTGAATGCTGCCGCCGGCGGCTGTGGGTGCTTCGCTTTTGGTGAGGGTTGCCTTGGCGGGTTGTGAAGGGCTTGCTCCACCACCAGAGGCGACTGCATCTGTAGCAATGGATCCGCTCGAAATATCAGCATCGGTGACAGTGTATGTGGCGGTGCAGGTTAAATTTTCTCCGGGGGCGATGCTTGCATCCGCATTACCACAGGTGAATGGATTGTTATTATTTATGCCAGTATCTGTAACTGTAAATTGCGTTGGTCCAAGCGCGTCTTTGCCGGTGTTTTTGATGGTGTATGTGTAAGTGATGGTTTGCCCCGCTGAGTTAAAGGTGGTCGGCGCGGCGGTCTTTTCGAGCGCGATCTGTTTTGACGGGACGGTTGGAATGTTGATACTCACCTGATTGGATGCTGCGTTGTATACACTGACCGATGCCGCGATGGGAATTGAGCCGTTGTCCAAATCTGCTTGTGAGATGATGTGGTCGAAGGTGCATTCAATAATTTCGCCAGTGTCGAGGCGTTCGTCGAGGTTGCCAACGGTGTTGATTGGCGGACAAACTGGCGCTGCGCCGCTGAATGTGATGTTGGGCGGGGTTTCATCTGCCAATTCGTTGTTCACCATCTTGACGACAAATTTCAGCGGCAAGGTTTGATTGACAGTGTTGAGGGATAAGGCGGTATCGTATTGCACGGCGAGTTCGACAACTACCTGCGGCAGGGCAGGAGTGGCTTGTAACTCTGGCAGAGCCGATTGGGTTTCGGCAGTGGTATCGCCTCCCAAACTGCATGAAACGAGAAGGATTGCGAGCAGAAGGGTGATTAGAAACGGTAATGTGTATTTTTTCATGTCCACTTCCTTTCTCTTGCTGTGGTTAATCATTTTTAAATATTATATCCGTGATAAGCGGGAAAAATAGCCGAATAAAAAAGACGGTACCACCGTCTTTTTTATTCACTAACTCACCTTGCAGGTTTGCCCCTATGGCGAATGCATACCATCCGTTATTCATTCGCTTAAATTCCAGGTTTATTGGCGAATTTTTAATCCCTTTGCGATCAAGCTATCGAGATATCGTTTGGGCAAAATAGACATGACCCAGGTGGTGAATGGCTGCGGGTTTACGGCGTACCTTACACGCGGATTTTTGACGGTGAGAGCCTTGTAAATACTTTCCGCAACTGCTTCGGGGGGCAGTCCGTTGCGTCCATTGTTGATGGCGTATTTTTGGAAGCGTTTGGCGGGTTCGTAATATTCTGTGCCTTGAAGTTCTTCAATGTCCACCCCTTCGGCTTTATCCCAGATCGGCGTGGCAATGGGACCCGGCGCCACGATGATCACATCCACACCATAGAGCATCATCTCGCGGCGCATGGATTCGGAGAGTCCTTCCAGCGCGTGTTTGGATGCCGCGTATGCCCCAAGGAAGGGACTTCCATTTTTGCCGGATACCGAAGTGATGTTGACAATGCGCCCGGGTGTACCCGTGAAAGAACGTTCTGCGCCGAGCAGGGGGGCGAAGGCTTGTGTCACAATGAGCTGCCCCGTGATATTGATTTCGAGCTGTTTGCGAAATTCTTCGATCTTATACAGCATGATGGGGGACGAGACTGCTACACCTGCATTATTCACCAATCCAGACAGGGGCTCGCCATTCAACTCTGTACGAAGCATTTGTGCCGCAGCATGGACGGCGGCTTCATCAGTGACGTCAAAGATCAATGGGCTGAATCCGGCTCCAAGGTCGGTTTTGAGGCGGTCTGCATCTGCCTGTTTGCGCACGCTGCCGTAGACGTAGAATCCCCTTTGAATGAGGAATTTGGCAGTCGTGTAGCCAATTCCAGTGGAAGCGCCTGTGATAAGAATATTTTTCATGTTAATTCCTGTTTTTGCATTCTGTTGCCTCTAATTCTTTTAATGCTTAAATTCAAAACTTCCTGCATCCACGCTGTTTACTTCAACACGATAAATCCCCTTGCCCAGCCCAGATGCATTGATCGGTACAACCATGCGGAAGGTTTGCGGAAATTCTGTGCAAGTTTCACCAAACTCCATCACTAGAATGTTGATCTGAATTCTTGTGAATTCGTGTTCTTGCGTCATTACTTGTTCAATGCTTTTTATCTGCGAGCAGGCTTTCTCAAAATGCACGTCCACCGTCACAGCGACAGGGGTGGGTGAACCCATGCCAACTTCTACATGTGCGTATTCGATGATTGCCAGGTCACTCGCCCTCTCCAACTCGGTGATGGGCTGTTGCGGTGTTTTGCACGCGCTCAAAAAAATGCTGGCGAGAAATAGTAAAAAAAAGCCAGTCACTACTTTCATGTTTTCCTCACGAATGTAAAACTTTTTTTGTCGCCTTAAATGCCAATGGAGGCAATTCATTTCGTTTGAACCACTCCACTGCATCGGCATCATCTGCCGGAGCCATCTCCCCGCCGATCACTTCTGCGAGATAAACAATAATAAAATCTGCGCCGCGTTCGTGCTCTTTGCCTGCGATCACATCATGCACACTTGTAATGCGCACGGTCAACCCTGTCTCTTCCAGGCACTCCCTGGCTGCCGCCTCTGCGGGATCTTCACCGCTGTTTACGAAACCGGCAGGCAGTGTCCACAGTCCGCGAAAAGGTTCGTTGGCTCGCTGCACAAGCAAGATATGGCTGTCCTCTTCCACAAGAACCGCCGCTGCAACTTTTGGGTCTTGAAAATGAATGTACTTGCATTGCGGGCAAAACGGACGTACCTGTCCAAACAGGTCTTTGTGATCCACTTCGGTGCCGCAACGCGGGCAAAACTTAACGAAGAAATGCCCTGCCATATCAACGCCATTTTTTTCGAGCGGATATTTTCATAGCCCATGTGGCGATTCCGCTACTAAGGCTGATGATGAAAAAGATCAATGCCCATTGATACGGGGAAGCCGCCTCTTTCTGGGTTTTGGGGTGGGCTGCTGTTTCAGGGGCTGTTAACTCCTCTGAAGGTGCGGTTTTGCTTGTTTCAGCTTCACCTGCATTTAAATTCGAAGTTGCTTCCACTGCAATGCGAGCGCCATCTTCAGTAATGACAATTTGTGGGGTGGCTGTTCCCATGCTTTGGGCTGGCGCTGCGAGAGAGGGGTCTTCCATGAAGGCGGCGGCAGGGGCTTCTTCCATCGCTTCCATCGGCGCGGATTCCATTGCCATATCTGCGCTTTCCTGGTTGGCGCTGTCTGCGCTAAATTCAGACATGGGGGCGGCGGCGCCCATGGGCATGGTTGAAGAAAGGGCGGTGGACGCAAACGAAACCAAAAAGAGAATGGAGGCAAATACAGTTGCCAGCCGAAAGAACGGGTACGCTCTTGGCATGGGTGGTTTCAGCCCAGCCATTTGGCGGGTCAATGTAAAGTTGTGCGGCGCTTTGCGGCTTGGGAGCTTTTGTAAAACGCTGCGGGCGGTGCGCAAACTTCGCAGCGCTGAATCAAGTTCGGGGTCGGTATTGAGGCGCGCTTCCAGCCTGGCTGAATCAACGGCGTTGAGTTGCCCATCAAGGTATGCGGAGAGGAGTTCAATATCACGTCGATTCATCAGGCGTTCTCTCCATCAAGACGAAATGCGGCGGGTAAAAGTTCCTCGAAAGATCGCAGGCATTCGCGCAGTTTTAATCGTGCGCGTGCAATTCGGCTTTTGATGGTGCCGAGCGGTACGCGGATGGCTTGCGCGACTTCGCTGTAGTCCAAGCCTTGTACATCGGCAAGAACCACGGCGGTACGGAATTCGGTTGGCAGGGCATCGAGGCAGTGTTGAATGGCGTGTTCCAGTTCGTCGGCTTCGGCTTGTTGGGCGGGCGTTAAGTTTGGGTCTGCCAGCCATTTTGGAGATTCGACCTCATCGCCGTCATTTGTTTCGGGTTCAAGCGGTGTGGTGGGACGGCGTTTTTTTCGGCGCAATTCGTCGAGGCAGGCGTTTGTCACGGTTCGCAAGAGCCATGCTTTGAAAGAGCCGCCGCGAAATGATCGAAGGCTTTGAAATGCAGAAATGAAGGCTTCTTGTGAAGCGTCCTGTGCTTTATCGTCGTCGCCCAAAATACGCACGGCTGTGTTGAAGACTGCATCCTGGTAATGCAGGACGAGCGTATTGAAGGCGTTTAGGTCGCCTTGTTGTGCCGAGGTGATAAGGGCGGTTTCATCCATGCTTTTATTTTTTTCTGTACACAATCTGAATGTATAGCCAGCGCCAAATGACCATGCCCACTGCGTTTGAGGCTGAAAAGGCAAGGGCGAATAATGGCAATGCCGATGTGTTGAGCCAGGCTCCACGCAGTAAAACGGCGAGCGGACCTACATAAAGAAATGCGAATGCGACCTTCCAAAGATTTTTTGGAATGGCAATGGCTTCCTCGTTGAAAAGCCCAAGCATAGGGGCGAGTATGAACCAGCTTAAGAGAGCGGGGATAAAAATAGCCATCATGCGCGGCAGGAAGGAGGTGCCTGTTTCGCCGTGGGTCGCAAAGCCGATTACCGTGAGTATGGCAAGGGTAATGATGTCGCCGATGATAAGAATATTGCGTTTGTTCATGCTTATTCTCTTCTTCCTTTGAGAACGATGCGAATGGGTGTTCCGATAAAGCTGTATTCGGCGCGGATTTGGTTTTCCAAATAACGCAGGTAGGTGAAGTGCATCAGCGACGGCTCGTTGACATAGATCATGAATGTGGGCGGGTCACTGCGGACTTGGGTGCCGTAGTACATGCGAAGTCCGCGCCCAGCGTGGGTTGGGTGCGGGTGGGCATCTTGCGCTCTATGGATGATCTCGTTGATCTTGGAGGTGGTGAGGCGGGCAAGGCGTTCTTCTTGCACGCGCAATGCCAGCGGCATCACCTGTTCCACTCGCTGACCGGTTTTGGCGGAGATGTAGAGGATGGGGACGTACGAAACGAAGTTCAGATCGTTGAGTATTTTTTCGGTGTAGGCATTCATGGTCGTGCCGTCTTTTTCAATGGCATCCCATTTGTTTACCAAAACCACGCATGATTTCCATTCATCTTTAATGAAGCCTGCTATGTGTGCATCTTGTGCGGTGATGCCGGTTGTGGCGTCGATCATCAACAGTGAAACATCGGCGCGTTCAATGGCTTTGAGTGAGCGGACGACGCTGTATTCTTCAACGCCTTTTTCGATCTTGCCTCGGCGGCGGATTCCGGCGGTGTCGATCAGGGTGATGGGCAGCCCGCCGAATTCGATCTGCATATCAATGGCGTCGCGTGTGGTTCCGGCTATGGGGCTTACGATCACGCGGTCTTCTCCGACAAGGCGGTTCAACAAACTGGATTTGCCAGCATTGGGTTTGCCCACGATGGCGATCTTGATGTTCTCATCCTCTTCTTCCCCTACTTGTTCCGGGAAGGAAGCAACAAGGTCGTCGAGCAGGTCGCCGGTATCGGTTCCGTGAATGGCAGAGATGGGGTATGGGTCTCCCAAGCCGAGTTCGTAAAATTCAGGGGCAGCGTCGCGACGGTCTCTTGATTCGCATTTGTTTACGACCATAAAGATCGGCGGTTGAAAGGTTCCATCTGGCTGTTTTCTTTGCATTCGGCGCAAAATACCCGCCACTTCACGGTCTGGCTCTGTTACGCCGTCTTCGCCGCTGGTGACAAAGAGTACAGCATCTGCTTCTTGAATGGCAGCTTGTGCCTGCGTTCGAATATCATCCACGAATTCTGCTGACCCTGTGGAAAGCGGTGTTCTGCCTCCGTGGGTTGGGTCGATACCGCCGGTATCGATCACAGTGAAGATGCGTGCGTTCCATTCGGCATCGCCAAAGAGGCGGTCACGGGTGGTGCCGGGGGTGTCATCTACAATTGCCATTCGCTCGCCTACAAGGCGGTTGAACAGCGTCGATTTGCCGACATTGGGTCGGCCTACAAGTGCAACAATAGGTTTCATAAGGTTATTTTACTTTATGGTTTGGGGGTTGGCGTGGTACTGCTCGCTGAAATTGAGGTCAGTGTGATTTCGATGGCATTTGGCAGGATCGATTCGACTGCCACATCTGAGACGAGCACTTCCACGATGGGTGTGAGTTGATAGGTTCCGGCGGTGAGTCCGGTCAGGTCTACGGTCACCCGCACCGATTGGCGTGTGAGCGTATCCAGTACAGGCAGGGGACCGGAGAGGATGATATCCACGCTGGTGGGTGAGATTTGGACATCCAAGTCTTCGCTTAGTCCGATCACTTCAATTCGTTGACCGGAGATGGTAACGCTGCTTTCAATGGGAGATACCCCAGCTTGTACGAGGACGGTTTGTTCTCCGATCACTGAGATTCCAGGTGGCAGGCTGAGTTTTAGGCGGGTTGTAATATCATCTTGTGCGTTTTGCAGGTCTAGTGGCTGGGTTTCAAGAACGCCTGGCAGGCTGTTTACCAGGTCTGGGTCTTCGGAGTAGATGGTGATTACCGGCGGCGAAACGGAAATATCGGTCAGGCGGTATCCGCTTGCTACGCGCCCAAGAGTAGTTACTTTGATGGCGACATCGCGATAGCCGCCCTGCTGGCTGACGGGAATGGTTACATGGGCGGTATCTGGTGAAACAGTTATCCCGTTAACGGGTAGCCCTCGCTGATCTAATACATCCAGTTTGATGGTTTGATCGAAGCTATCACGCGTGCGGTTTAGATCCAGCGATGCTTGCACACGACTCACTTTCTCAACTTGGGATTGGGCGCCAGATATGATAACTTGTACCGGCTCCATGCTTGAATCTCCAATTTGATATCCAGTTGCCACCTCGCCAGAGATGCGCAAGTCTACGTTCATCGTTTTTGAAATGAGCGGTTCGAGCCCAAATGTGGTTGATTTTGGCGAAACTGAAACGATCTGTACGGGTCTGGCGTTTACCTGAATTTGCAGCTCTTGTGTATGTTCGCCGGCGCTTAAGCCAGAGACATCCAAAATTGCGGCGACAAGGCTTGGGTTGTCTTCGATCAACGCCCATACAGAAGAAGGCGCGCGCAAGGTCACCTGCACCGATTTGGGCGGGGCGCTGCTGAAGATTAGATTTGAAGATTGTCCGATGATCTGTACTGGGACCGGGGTGCTCAGGGTTTTTGTCTGGTCTGGGTCAGCAGAGGTGACGGAAGATATCCACACGGCGGTTGCCAGTGCAAATGCCCAAAAGAATGTCCGGTAGTTATCTGCGATCCAACGAAACATGGTTGTTATTTTTCTTTCTTGCGGCGAAATAATTTAGGCAGCATACCCTTGTTCGGTTCTGTAGAACCTGGGCGGAAAAAAGCTGTGAGGATATTTTCGAGCCGATCAGGGTCGAGTCTTCGTAGCATTCTGCCGGAATGGGTGATGGAGATCGCGCCAGTTTCTTCAGAAACAACCACAGCAACGGCGTCGCTTGCCTCTGAAATACCAAGCGATGCACGGTGACGGAGACCCATTTGGCGTTCTGGTGTTCGGTTTAGAATGCCGCTTGCTGAAAGAGGCAGTACACATGCGGCGGCCACAACTTGCGAACCGACGATGATTGCGCCACCATCGTGTAGAGGGGTGTTTGGGTAAAAGATCTGCAAAAGTAGTTCTGGAGTGACTTTTGCATTCAGTTGAACGCCAGTCTGGATGTATTCATCAAGATGATCCAATCGTTGGATGACGATTAAGGCTCCATGCTTACGGGCTGAAAGCCGGGTTGATGCACTGACAACGGCGCGAATGGTCTCTTCGATCGCCTGATCGTCGGATTTGGAAGTGGTAGACATAAATACGCCAGCGCGTCCAATTCGCTCCAGCGTCCGCCGAATTTCAGGGGCAAAGATCACGGGCAGCGCCAATAGCATGGCAGGCAGTGCGTTTTGTGCAAACCAGGAGAAGGCGGGCAGGTCTACCAGGCTGGTGAGCAGGGTGATAATCACGATCAGCATGATCATACCCCGTAACAAAGCCATTGCTTGCGTATCACGCAATGAATACAAAAGCGCAAAGAAAATCAGCGTGACGAGCATAATATCCAAAACGCTCAGCCAGCTGACTCGTTGAAAAATAAAGAAGAGGTTATTTAATATCTCAGTCACGTTTGTATTTGCCGGCGCCGTCTATCTCGCTGGTTTCGGTAAAAAATCTCCTGTGTTTTGCGCAGTGTTATGAGATTTTTTTGTCTCGCAGCGGTGTGTTCGCTGCCTTGGTACCCATTAAATGGGACGAAGCACCCGGTCTTGCCTCAGTTGCTTGAAGAAAAGAACGCTTCCTGCTGGAGCCGCTTCGATGGCTGCTTCTTGCCACGCTTGTACACCAAGGCTTTCAGGTGTGCGTTTTTCGTAACCAATCTGTTGCCATGTAGCGTTTTGTGCAGCGAGAGAATCCATTGCAAAGATCAGGGAAGCCTCGCTCTGTAATTCGTTCGAGGCGCTTTCAACGCCTTTTATCAACATGTTCAATGCTTTATTAATATCGAGATCGTCTTCAAGGAAAATATCTGTAGTGCGGGTGACGAGGTTTTCCACCTGCCAGCCCGCCACTCCTACCGTTTGACCGTCCATTTGTAAAAGCATGTAGGCTTTATCGCCAAAACTTTCCATTACTTCATCGGCATTCATGCTTCGTTTCCCTTTGCTTAGGCGGGTGACGAGTTCTGCAATGGAAGAAGCGTGCTTGGGCTTACCGCGTACTGTGGAAAATTCTCCTGAGCCTGCAACTGGTTTCTTGACCGTTAGTGTGTCGGTTTGCCCATCTTGCGCACCAGGGACGACCTGCTTCCATGCTTCGTTGACCTGTTTCCAAAGATCGTCGTAAGAACCGGTGTTGGTGATGACCATGTTTGCCATGTTCACCTTCTGGGTTTGTGCAGATTGTGCATGGATCCGTTCGAGTGCCTGTTCGTGAGTTAGACCGCGTTTGCGCATGAGCCGTTCAGCTTGGATCGCTTCTGGTGCATTTGTCACCCAGATCGAATCGCAAACTTTGCGTATATCACCTTCGAGTAGCTTGATCGCTTCGATCACAACGACGGGCTGGCTTGCCCGTTGAATGAGCATTTCAGTTGCCTGACGTACTAATGGATGAACGATCTCTTCCAGTTGACGCATCGCATCGGGATCACTAAAGACAAGATTTCCAAGTTTTTTGCGGTCAATCTCGCCTTCACGGTTTAGCAGCCATTTCCCAAATTTATCCAACACCTGTTGATACCCTGGAGCGCCTTTGGCATATGCGCGATGCGTTAAAGAGTCGGCATCAATGGTGTATGCGCCCAAATGTTCCAACATACGGCGCACTACACTTTTTCCTGTGGCGATGTTGCCAGTGAGACCTATAACGAATTTTCCAGTTTGATTGCTCAAAGGGATTCCTCTTGGGTGCTTGAAGTAACGTTCCCTTCAATTTTAATGTCTTTTCTGTAAATGTCCACCTTATTTGTTGAATCTTCATAGACTTCTCAAAAAGATATAGTCATTAGGCTGTTGACGAACATCTCTGAGGCAGGTATTATGAATTCACTTCAGGCTGGTCGGGCAGTCGCGGTTCTGCGTTGACGGGATCGAGGAAAGTCCGCACTCCTATAGAGCACGGCGTCGGAGAGTACCCCGGGGTGGGGAAACCGCCGAGAGGCGTGAACCTGCCGGAACAGGGCCACAGAAACAAACAGCTCCGTTTACGGAGTGATGGTGAAAAGGTGGTGTAAGAGACCACCGGCATGTGCAGTAATGCATATGGCCAGGTAACCCCCGCCGGGAGCAAGGCCAAGCAGGGACGATTTCGTCTGTGGACGATGGGAGGCTGCTCGTCTCCATACGTACCCTTCCCTCCTGTGGGTTGGGTCAGTCCCGGGTAGGCTGCACCGAGCAGAGCGGAGACGCTCTGCCCAGAGAGATGACCGCCCAGGTGGAGCAATCCACTGGACAGAATGCGGCTTATAGACCAGCCTGGAGCTTTGGGGGATTCGTCGATATACAAGGGCTTTATGATTTGCTTGCGGAACACATGATTAAGTTGTAAACTACACAGAGATATGTAACCGAAGCCTTAGAACACGGAAAACCAACGCAGATATTTATCCATCAATTCACACCATCCTTTTCGGAGGGAAAATGAGTGGATCGCCATTGAAAAATCTCGTATTCCGTAAGATCGAAATTGCCGGTAGGTTGAAGGGGGCGCCGACGGTTACTTTCCAAAATAGAAAGATTTATTCTCAAGGGGATGATATTGTTGTTCCCAAGAGGTTTTTATGGCGCTTGGCGAGCGGATTTTTCCTGCCATTGCCGCATAATGCCTTTGGAGTGGTGGTATACCCGGATGGAACCAGCCATCCCAAAGAAGGGGGAATACACGAAGCGCTTCCCGGTACATACAAGGTTATCTATGTCGATAAACAAGAGCGGCTTGATTTCACCTCGTCTGTTTCCGAAATGACCACCGATGGTGAGCGACTAACCCTGAAACTTCTTTTCCGCTACTGTGTTGCCGACCCGATCCAAGTACTTGTTAAAATTAAAAACCCCATAGAATCGCTAATTGAAAACATTGAAGCGGATGTTGCCCAATACATTCGCACCCATGATCATACCGATATTGCTGACAGCGCTGAAAATATTCTGAGCAGCAAATTGCTAACATTCTTTCTTCAGCGTCATCATCGCCGTCCGCAGTTTGCGCAGGCATTTACCCTGACAGGGGTCGAGTTAAAGGAATTTGCAGGCGATAGTGATTATATTCAAATGCGCCGTAAGGCGCGTATCGAAGAACGACAGATCAAGATTGACAAAGAGCAAACGACCTCCCAGCAGGAATTGAAACTGCTTCAAGATAACTACAGGGCGGAAAACGAAAAACGAGAAACTGCGCATCGTGCCGAAGTGTCAAAACAGGAAGCCAGGCATGCCAAAGAAAAGCAGGAGATTCTTGCTGAAGTCCGTGCCCGTGAGATCGAACTGGATGATAAAAGCAGATACCTGGATAAGCGCAGTGAAGAATTTTCGCAGATTATCGAAACAATTGCGCAAATCTTTTCGAGTGGAAACCCGATCAGCCCGGATGTGATCAAGTACATTACAGGTGTCTTCAACGAATATCGTGATGATCTCGGAAAAGATGCCCCAATTAATGTGCAAGGTGAACAGGAAAAACCTAATGTGCCGTCTGCGCCATCGTCATCTACTACCCAACCTGCAGATACCGATAAAGTGGCAAAGTTCAAAAGGACTTTGCTTGGTCTGATAAATCCAAAATGATGAGCGAGCCCTACGTACGTCTTGTAGAAGAAAATGGATTGTGGCGGGCGTATTTTGGCTATCAAGTATTTCTTCGTTCAAGTGATGAATGGCTGAAAATGCGTTGGGGCTTCAATGCAGGAGCCCTGTTGGATGAAGCGCTGGATAGGCAGAAACTTTTTATCGAAACTCTGGCGGTTACCCAATCTGAATTCTATAAAAACACCCAGCCCGATTACACGCTTGCTTTACGAGTGATCAAAAAGGCTGAGGGCGGCTTGTGCCTGGCTTTGCTAGGCAGGGTTAACGCCCTCAATAAAGAAGATGCACTACGAAATGGACAAAGCCATGCCCGCGAGCTTCACTCCATTTTTCCGCAGGATTACATCTTAAAAGCAGCGGAGAACATTCACGAGCTTGATGAACTTTCAGGCAGAGATCTTCTGGGTACGGCATCAAAGATTGCCCATCTTCAGCGTGCTTATGTGCCGGTTGATCTTACAGATGGGCGTAAGGTAGCCACCGGACTATGGAGTTCTTCGCAGCGTTCGGGCGAACAGGTGTGGCGCATCCTTTCGGCGGCGCCTGTTTCAGTATTATTAAATATTCAAATTCAGCCAACCTTTTTTTACGAAGGTGAAAGATTGGCGCTTCTGGAAATGAAGAAAAAGCTGGCAGCGCCAGGGCATTCAAATGCGTTGATCTCAGCGCACACCCCATGGGTTGAAAATTACATCAAACGCCGCCTCTCTCCATGGAAAAAATATTTCTTGTTGCAAATTCATGTTGCAGCAGCAGGAGTTCTGGATGAAACCCTGATTCGTCCCATTGGGGCTGCATTCACTCGTGATACGGGCGAAGGAACCAACCCTGGCTACCAGATCAAATGGGCAGGTGCCCAGCCTGAAGTCCGGGGTTGGGGCGCGGATATTTTATCGTTGCGGATGATCTCTGCTTCACGGAACGACGATATTGCTGATGCAGACGAAGTGTATTCCGTCTTTCGTCTCCCATATATGAATGAGGGTGGGTTGCCCGGAGCAAACTTTATTCCTTCACCAGATCAGATTCCTTCAACGCCCACAGAGGTCTGGCGTAAGAATGACTGAGACGATAAGAAAGGATGTTGTTCGGGTGAGGGTGGTCAAGCATCTTCCTCAAGGCTTGTCTGTTGAAATGGAAAACGGGCAGAGGGGTATTGTGCGTGTTCGTGAAATATCGTGGAATGAAAAAAAGATTGCCGATCGAAAATCTATTTACTACATTGGCTGGGTGGGTAACGCGGCGCTTATCCCTTCGCAAAAAGGTGAAGTGCAGGAACTCAGCCTCAGGCTTGCCGAGAGTGACCCGTGGGATGATTTTCTTGAAAGGCATGAGCCCAGCCATGTGTATGAAGGCATTGTTACAAGTGTTGTTGAGTATGGCGCTTTTATAGAGATTTACCCGGGGATTACAGGGCTTCTTCATCAGTCTCAATTGCCTGCATGGTGTAAAACTGCGCCGTTGGATCTGTTCTGGCCGGGGGATAAGGCGTTTGTAACCATTCGGCAAATAGATCGACAAAACCGACAGGTAAATCTTTCTTTGCCTGAAATCAAATTATTGGATGTGGGAGAAGCTCTGGAAGATACTCTCCCTACCATCGTGTCGCGCGATACAGACAGCGTTCTGGATAAATTATTGGGAGGTAACGCGCCGCAGAATCATATTTTGCTGGTGGAGAATGAGCCCTTGCAAGCCATGGCGGTTTCAGGCTGGCTTACGCATTTGGGGCAGCGGACGGATGTGGTGGATAGTGCGGAACGTGCAATGGATTTCCTTGAGCGTACCCAGCCGGATATTGCTCTGGTAGATATTGGGCTGCCCGAAATGAGTGGGACCGATCTTGCGTACCACATTCTTGAAAAATACCCTTCTGTACGGGTGGTCAATATCACCGATTGGGCACATGCCAATGACATTATGGATACGCTGGAAGACCTTCATGCCAAGGGCGCAACGCATTTGTTAAAACCTTTACTCCCAGAAGAAGACCTTGTGCCTTTGATTTTGCATAAAAATGGAGAGGATATTGCCGGTGGTGAGGGAGGTGCTGAGAGGCTGTCTCTTTCTGGTGCCCCCAAGTTGGACAAGAATCAATCCATACAAGTGTTATTAAGCCGCTGTAAGAGCCGCCTTGGGTTTGACCACGTTATTCTCTTTTCTCTTGACCCCATCCATCGACAGGCTGTTATTGTAGAACGGGTTGGAGATGGCACATTGAACAAGAATGCCATGCCGTATGTGATCTATAGCCCGGTTCGCGATGTGGCAGAAGACCATGAAACTGTGGTTGTGCATGAGATCAAGGACAGGGAACAAAATCGTTTTCGATACTTGCTTGAGCTATGCCCTTCAATGACAGCCTGTATCGGCGTTCCTGTTTTTGCTGAAACATCGTTTGATTATGCCCTTTTTGTTTTAGATCATCGTCCACGTAAGATTACCAATGAACATCAGTTGTTTGTGGAGGGGATTGCGCTTGCCATTGGCTCTGCGCTGGAACAGAATAACCTGAGAGAAAAATTTGTATTGATGCAGCGTACTGCGTTGATAGGGCATCTCACTCGTGCCATGATGCATGAGATCAATAATCTGGTAGGTCCCCTTTTATATGTGGCAAATAACTTAAAGCGCAGCCTGGAACAGGTGGAAAAAGAAACCGAGCCAATGGATTACGAGAGCGTTAATAAGGATATTGCCAGTATTCAGCAGGATATTCGAAAAATTATTACTACCACCCGAACCTTTGGTCGGATCGTTGCAAAAGGCAGGCAGGAAGTGATTCGCGTGGACGAAATCGTTTATGAGACCATTAGTCTTTTACGGGATATCAGCGATCGGGCGCATGTTTTTATTCAATTTACGCCGCCTGATTCTTTGATCGTTGTTCGCAGTCAGGGGGTTGTATTGGAACAGATATTTTTGAATGTAACCCTAAATGCCATTCAACAGATTATGGAACTTCGCCCCAACACGGGGGGCTGGGTAAAGATCAATATGGAAACCGTTAGTGAGGGAAAGAATGAATCCGTTTGTCGTATGTTTATTGAGGATAATGGACCCGGAATTCATGCCAACTTGTGGGAGAAGGTCTTTGAAGCCGGTTTTACCACTCGTGAAGATGGCAGCGGGATAGGGCTATATATTTCCCGTAATCTTATTGAAGACCTGGGTGGGAAGGTTTATATATCCAAAAGTCATATTTTAAGCGGAACCAGTTTTACGCTGGAATTTCCGATCCGCGTTTGAGGAAATTATGTGCCGGGTTTTGATACTTGACGATGATAGACACTTTGCAGAAACACTCAAGCCGGTGGTGGATACGTTTGAAGATTCTGGAAAGACCCGATCTGATATTGCCACTCGTTTGGATGAGGCAATCAGACTGGCAGAGGCTGCCGTGCGGGAGGGAAAGCCCTATACCGTTTTTCTTGTGGATCAACGTCTTGGTACTGGTAAGGATGGCATTGAAGCCATGCAGGACCTGAAGAAGATAAGCCCGGGTTCAGCTGCGATCATATTCACCGGCATTGAAGACCCTGAAAATGGCATACGGGCGTATCGGGCTGGCGCATTCAGTTATTTGAACAAACCCATACTTGAAGAAGAGCTTTTATTTGTATTGAAGTCCTTAATGAGTGCCAGACGGGAAGAGGTTGGAAACCGCTGGCGAACAGTGTTTAGTGAAATGATGGAGAGATCACTGCACCTGGATAATTTTGCAGATGTTGCTCAGGTGGTTGTGAGTCATGCCCTTCAGCTTGGTTTTGTCCGCGCGCACCTGTTTTGGGCGCCAAGACAGGAAGTGATCGCGCCTCGTGACAAATTTATCGGCGTAAAGTGTGCAGGAGATGGCTGCATTGCTGATTTCAATCAGATTGATTTTAATGTGCAGGACATGCGCGAATTGAGAAATGTCTTGTTTTCACAAGATGTGACATATATAGAAAAGAACGACAGTAATCAGAGTGTAATTAACGAAATCGAATCCATAGGGTTTAACTTTCCTTTGGCTGGCTGTTGGGTTTTGCCTTTACGAAGCGGAGAAGACCTGTTGGGATGTTTACTCCTTGATTTCTGGATGAAGCAGATATATCTTGAAGCACATGAGCGAACCCTGCTTGACTTTTTTACAAAACAGGTTTCGGTTGCGCTGGAACATGCGGGGCTTTATGGACGGGAACGACATACCTCAAATGAAATGACCTTGCTTCAACATGCAAGTGTTGAAATGCTACGTATTGCTAAACGGAGCTTGGATGATCTATGGTGGACAGTTGTTGATATTGCAACGGAGAAGATGGGCTTTGATCGGGCGGTTTTGTTTTTATCGCAAGATAATCTGCGTGCCTTGAAATGCCATTCGGGATTTGAGAAACTTCAGGCAGATTTACCTGCTTCTTCGCGGTTCGAATACCATCCATCTGGTGACGCGAATGATGCGTTGGTTGAAAAGACCAGAAAAAGAATACAAAAATCACCTTTGTATCAATCTGTTGCCGGTATCAATATTCCATTTCAGGAGTTTGGAAGTAAAGTTCAGGGAATTTTTGATGCAGGAGAAATGGTTAACCTGAGCGAGGCAGAAGCGGGCAGGCATTTGCCCAGAGCGCTTGTGGAAGTTTTTGCACCTGTCGAGTGTATGGCGCTGCCTATTTATGTAGGTACTCATGTTTTGGGGATGCTTATTGTTGATAATAAAATCACTCGCAGGCAATTGAACCGTATTTCACTTCGTAACCTTCAGACTTTGCTGACCAATGCAGCGCTTGTCTGGCAGACGATACATCAACGCGAGAAGAGTGATGTTTTGATTACGGTTAATTATGAAATATTGGGAAGGGCTGAACACCGGTCTTTGCGTGAGACATTGAGTCTAATTTGTAGTACTGTGCGGGATTTTAGTAAAGCAGATTGGGCAGTGATCTATCCGATTCGTAGGACTGAAAAAATGCCTTATTACGAATTTGAACATGAGAATTGTGGATACGATGGAACGCTGAAGAAACCGATCAATGTTCTTGAAGATCAACCAGAGGTGGGGGGAGTTTCCATGCATGTTTTACACAAAGGAGAATTGATCGTTAATGACATGGACAGGGAGCGCTTAACCCTTGGCGATAAAAAACTTTCTGAGAATCATTTTGTTCGACGTGAAGGCGTAAAGGCGTTGATGGGTGTTTCGATCCGTGACCCGTACTCGCGCGATCCATTGGGAATTCTTTATCTCGATTATATGCGCCCAAATGAATTTTCCGATGTGGAAATTCGCCATGCAAAATCCTTTGCCAGTCTGGCGGCGGTTGCTATTTCAAATTCACGTCGTAATGAAGAACGGCACCAACGCGGACGCTGGAGGGCAGCCCGTGATATTTCGCGGACGATTGGAAGTGAGTTGGATATTGAAGAGATCATGCCGTCTGTGTTGGAGAAGTTAAAAGTATTATTTCAGAACACGACCTTATGTGTGCTTCTTTACGATGAAGAAGTGCGGGCGCTTAAATTTGCACCGGAAACGCTTCGATATTACACAATCGAAAATCCCGACTTGCAGGATAGGCGTCTCTTTCCAATTGACGAGGAGGCGTATGGATCCATTGCTTGTAAAGTGGTGAGAAGGTCTCTTGAAACCAAAGAACAGGCACAGGAATATGTCCCGGATGTAAAAAAGGATCGTGATTATTTACCCCTGAACCCAAAAACAACCTCTGAGTTATGTGTGAGTTTGATGAGGCGGAATGGGAGCGTCTTGGGGGTGCTAGCCTTGGAACGGGAAGAGCACGGCTTTGATAAGGACGATATTGCCTTGGTTGAAAGTGTTGCTCATCAACTTGGTGAGGCGATAGAAAGGTCGCAGCAAAGCGAAGAGTTGGCGTTTAAATCCACTGTGGCAACCATGACTGCCTGGGCATCAGATATTGCTCACGACATTAGCAATGAGGTATTGAGGATACGCGGGAATGCTTACTTGATCAAACAGGCATTGGAGGGCGACGAGAAATTAAATGAATATGTGGATGCGATCGACGAAAGCGCCAAGAATCTGACGAGCGTAGGTCCATGGAGCCCTCAATCGAAAAAAGATACACCCCTGGATAAGGCGATCAGCGCGTACCTTGATCAGATCGTAAAACAAAGAAAAATAGAATTGGAACTGCATTTGAATGCGCCCGGCATCAACGTGTTGATGAACCCCAATGAATTTCAACGCATTCTTCGCCATCTTGTACGAAACGCTGCGCGGGCTATGGATCAATCCACAACAACCCGCGAGAAAAAAATTCGTGTCAGTACTCATTTAGCGCAGGATGGAAAGGTGGAAATATTACTTCAAGATACAGGACCGGGCATTGAAGAGAAGGTTCGTGCAGCGATTTTCCAGCGACAGACAACCACCAAGCCAACCTCTGGTGGATACGGGCTGCTCATGGCACGTCAATTGGTGGATGATATTGGCGGTAAGATACGGCTTTTACCCGCTGAAAAAGATACAGGAGCAATGTTTTCCATTGTATTGCCAATATCCAGTTCCTCGGAAAGTATCGAATGACGGATATTGAGATGCAATCTGAAATTGGAATTATGCCTGCTCCGCGTGTGCTGATCGTGGATAATGACGAATCGGCAGTTGAACTTTTTGAGAATTTTCTAAGTATTTGGGGGTATACGGCAGTGGTTGCGCACGGTATCGGAACGGATCTCGTTGATGATGCGATTTTAAAAGCAAGAGAGCATCGCTGCCAGCTTGCACTGGTGGATATGCGTCTGATCGATAATTTTGACAGCGATGATTTTAGCGGGTTGGAGTTGATCGAGAAGATAAAACCAGCCGCCACCATTATCGCAAGCGGTTACGGAACGTTGGAAATTGCCCTGAATTGTGTTGAAAAGGGCGCTTATGACTTTTATGAAAAAGGCGGAAACCCGAAGGTTCTCAAAGAAAAATTAGAGAAAGCCGCTGTTAAAGTCTGTGCATTTCGCAGACAGTGGAATGTAAAGCCGAATGAAATGCTGAAGGTCATTACAGATACCTTATTTGGTGAAACTCTTGATAAAGATTTTCACGATCAGGTTTTGGATGTTTTGGGGCGGCTTTTTCCACACGCAGAGCAACTGCGCCTGGAACGAGTTAACAGCGGCAGTGAAGGGACTGGTTATTCCACAGCACCACGACCCAGGTCTGTAGTGATGCGCGTGTACGAAGATGACCTTGAGCCGGTTATAGTCAAAATGGCGCGGGCAACAAAGATCATCAAGGAAGTTGACCTGTTTCAGAAATATATCAATCATCGGCTTAGAGAGAATCATGCGCCTGTCATGGAAGGTCATGTTGAACTTTGGGATATTGGCGCGATCAAATTCTCGTATGTAGGTTCGATTGAAGAAACGTTCGGACGTTTTATCTTTTCGCAGCCGGTGGATAAAATACAGCGCAGCCTTGAACATTTTTTTACTCGAACCTGGGCAAGCCACTACGAGAAAGCCAGGCAAGTGGAAGATGTATCATTGTTTGGCTTATATTGTGACGTTTGGGATAGGAACTGGCACTCCCGCGCACAAACCTGCCCGCCGCCCGTACCGGATGAACGGGATGAGAATTTTTGGCACCAGAAGTTTGTTCAAAACCCAATTGAGTGGCTCGAGAAAATTGCAGAGAGCGAAGGGAGCGAATTTGATCGAAGTTTGATGAGTGCAACAATGACCGCCGTAACCCATGGCGACCTGCATTCAGACAATCTTTTGGTCGATAACAACCAGAATAGTTGGGTGGTGGATTTTGAACGCTGTGGAGAAGGACATGCCCTTCAAGACTTCATTGAACTTGAATTTGATGTGTTCACCCGCATAACAAGTGCGCGTGAACGAATTTCCAATTACTTTGATTTGTGTCTTGCTGTTGCCACTGCGCAAAGAATAGACGAATCTTTACCCGAAAACATGCTGTTCGAGAATGAAACACGAAAACTTCTTGAGATCATTTCCATTATTCGCCGTCTGGCGGTACAGTGTACTGGTATTACAGATGCACGTGAATATATGCTTGGTTTATTCTTTAATACGATCTTTCGCACCACCCTCATGACGCAAAACAGGCAGGACAGAAGTTTGCAGCGCCTGTGGATGTTTGCAAACATCCTGTGTCAACGGATTGAACATTGGGATGAAACCTGGCCTCCCGCTGAATGGAAACGCACATCCCTGTAAACCCATGGAGATATTATGACAAACCAAATCCCTCGTTATCGCGAAGATGTTCTCACTAAATTTTTTGACTATATCCGAAGCGGCGAATCGTTTTTCGTAACCGGCGCTCCGAGCGCTGGCAAGACACGCCTGATGGATTTCTTGATGGGTGACAATCAGAAACCCGACCGTGACGGACAGGTTGTAACGTCTGCGCAGGTAAAAAAACATTACCTGGGTGAGCCGCTTGCCTCAAAGATACTGCTTGCCCGGGTGGATATGAACCGTCTGCGTTCGGATAATGATTGGGGCTTCGGTTTTTTTGAATTACTGTTGAATACGATCCTTTTTGCTTTTCGCCGCCTCGAACCCACCGAGGATATCGCAAAGATCATTGATACCGTTGCCGAATTGGATTCTGAGGTGATCGAAAGCAAGGATGACTTAAAAGCTCATCGCCTGTTTGAATATGCTGTTGATATGATCTGCAAAACGTACGGCTTCAGGATCTGTTTTTTGCTGGACGAATTTGACGAAACATACCAAACCATGCCCAGGGAACTTTTTGCCCATTTACGTGCTGTTCGCGATACGAACAAATACGGCGTTTCTTATATTCTATTTTTGCGAAATACGCCTGATAAGCTGCGCCCGCCAACTGATAATGAAAGTTTTTATGAATTGATCTCGCGCTACTCGCTGGGCTTGGGTCCTTTTTCACGTGAAGATGCGTATGATGTTATCGAACAGATCGGGGGACGACAAAAAGTGATATTAACACCTGAATTGAAGGAAGGGATCTACCGCCTTAGCGGTGGGCACCCCGGCTTTATTCAAGCATTACTAAAGATCGTAAAAGATCACCAACCCTCGGCAAGACCCTTTGCCGATATTGAGTGGTACGCAAAGCATGATCCAGTTGAAGAAGAATTTAGAAAGATTTGGATCGGGCTGCTTGAAGAGGAGCGGAAAGGATTTCTAGCCTTTGTTCATGGAAGCACCCCACCCATGTCTAAAGACACCGGCAAGTTACTTCTCACAAAAGGATTACTCGTGCCGGAAGCAAGGCAAAATTCAGTAACCATTTTCAGCCCGCTATTTCAGTATTGGATTTCAAAGCAGTGAATTTTCAGCGGTGCTAAGAATTCGCAAACCTTCCAACTTTAACGCCTCAGGGAAAAGCCGTTTGTAAATATTGCAATTGGGCGATTTTTTATTGTACGTCCCTGAAGCGCGATAACTTGTTAAAGGGCAACCGCCTGTACACCAATGCTTCCATTTGCAAGTATTACACTCATCCTTCTCGTCAGCCTTGAGATTTTGAATTCCGGTTTGGTCAAGTTGAACGAGAGCAAGCGGGTCTTCACTAAACGATGAAGCAACCGGTTTATGCATTTGCATCTGGCATTTTGAAACAGCTCCGTGTTGATCGAATACCAAATAGTTTTCGCCCACTCCGCAAGTTCGCGTATGTGCCTGCTCCATATTTGCTCTGTCAATAACACTTGCAAGCAGGCTTCTTTTTGGCAGATGCTCTCGAACAACATCAAAAGCCTTCAATATACCGTTGATGATCTTTTCTTCATCCATATTTAAATTGGATGCATTAACCGAAAACTCGTTCTCACGATAGAAATTTAGATTGAACGGAAGTTCGCGCTTCAAAACCCACTCAAGCAGGGTCGGCAAACCCAAAGCGGATTCTCCACTGACAGTGATCGAAATGTGCGGCGTTATCCCGTTTTCGATGGCGAGTTCCACAGCGGAAGATACAGCCTGGAATGACGCCCCACCTCCGGCGTAGGGACGATGCGTATCATGGTATTGTCCGAAACCATCCAGCGAAATCATCAGGTTGATTTTTAGATCGTGTAGTTCCTTTGCGATCTTATTTGTGAGCAGTGACCCGTTGCTGAGGATGATCTCTTCCAACTCCACTCCGAGCCGTTTTGCTTCATCTTTTGCGTAATCATGCAATGCCAAAATTAGCGGGTAATTCAGCAGGGGTTCACCGCCCGCATATTTGATCTTGACCTTTTCAAAATTATGAATGGCAGCAGATCGAAAGAGGGATGCGATGGAGGCGTATCCGGTTTCAAGTGACATATCCTCCCGTTTGTGAGGCAGGTAGCAATACGTACACCGAAAATTGCACCGGTCTGTAATGTGCAGCCATGCCGCAAGGGTTGTAGATCGAAGACCGTTTTCCATTTCTGTTTCTTGTTTCAGCGGCTCAAGCAACCCCTGTGAAAATAAATCATCTGCCATATCTTCCGACTGTTCAATGCAGGCGCCTGGCAGGTTGAGTCTCTGTAGCAGATCAACCGCAGCTTGATTTAGAACCGATGCTCCATTTTGGCTTTTGGGTGAGAGAAAGACGTGAAACTCATGGTTGATCTCTTCGTGGATGATACCGGATGGAAGCCGGACAAGACCGTTTGTGGGCGGCATAGGGATGGGAGATGTTGTTGCGGGGTATGCACACGCGCAATCTCCTTCGAGAGCGGCGCGTTCACTGGAACTGGCAATAAAAATAAGGGGTCTGGTCTGCGGTTTCATGTCAATAACTCCAAGGATCGTTACATGGCAAACTTTGTGGTTTCGCGGGTTGCTTTCAGAGTATTACGCATTTTTGAAAAAGCTGCCTTCTCCGATTTTGGAAGGGCGTCGATCTTTTGCAGGAGTTGGTTCACATAGTGCAGGGTTTTTTCAATACCTGCCTCCTGCTCAAAAGTGTGCAATCTTTCCTGCATTTTATCCAGACTCTCTTCATAGCGCTTCTGGTAAAAGCCGGATGCTTTTTTATGAGATGCCCACGCCTTCGCCATCAGGCTTGTGGCTTCAAAGTAATGTTCAAACGATTCGTTATATTTTTTTCCAAAATAATACAGGTCGCCCAATGCGATATCCGCTTTGGCTACGAAGAAGTCCCAGTTATTTTCCTTGGCGATTTTTTTGGATTTAAGCGCATATTCTCTTGCCTTTTTTATAAGCTCGTTTCGACTGGCATCTTCCACCCGGAACGCCATTTTGTAATACGTGACGGCGATATCATCCAGGGTATCAGATTGCTGGTAATGTTTCTCCAATTTTTCACTTAATCTCAATGATTCGTTCAAGTGCGAGAGCGCGTCTTCCCACTCTCCCATTTCGCGGTAGGTTGTTCCGATCTCATTGAGGATGATGATCAAATTATCTTGATCATGCAGCCGTCTCATCACTTTTTCTGCTGTGCGTAATTCTGCCAGCGCATCATTATAGGTGTTGATAAAACGTTTCATCCTGCCAAGGTTGATCTGTGCCAGAGCCATTCCGCGTTTACTGCGGGCCTGCTCGAAGGCTTGATGCGCCTTTGTAAAAAGGTCTACTGCGTTTTGGATGCGCCCTCCATCCTCCATGATCTGACCAAACGTGTTGAAGCCCAACCCAAGTTCGTATGGGATTTTCATGTCGCGTCTGATGTTTAATGCGCGCCCTACATACGTTCTTGCTCGTTCCACGTCACCCAGGCGAAAATAGGCATACCCCATGTTATTTAATACGCGTGCTTTGTGCTTTTTCCCTAATTCGTTTTGCCCCGATGCCTTAAGCGCCATTTTATAAAAATCCAATGCTTGTTTGTAGTCATCTGTTACTCGGCAGGCATAGCCCCAGTTGTTGTAAAGCTGTCCCAGTTCCTGTTTGAATTGCGCTTTTTGCGGCGCTTTTTTTTCAGACTTGATCAGTTCGGTGTATAAAGATTCAGCGTCTTTGGCATGATGAATGGCTTCTTGTGGGTTCCCCGTATAACTATCCAATTCAACCAATTGCATCAGGGTGGTGGCTTTCAGGGGCTGATTAATTTCTGGTCTTTGCACCAATACATGCCAGATCGATCCGGCACGGATGTATTCTTCCTTGCGAAATGCTGTAAGCGCAACCCTGAAATCATATTTATCATGCTCTGAAAGGGGTAGCTGCTTTTTCTGGTACTCAACCTCTCGATTCATCATGTCACAATAATCGAGATCGAGAAGGTGAATTGCATTCTTAAAGCGGATTTCGTACCATTCCAATCCGTTCTTCAAGTCTTGCCGCAGGCGGTAGTATAAATCTTCGGATAACAATGCGCGCTCGCGGTCGTTTTGAGGCGTTTCTTTGCCCTTCAAAAGTTTATCGTCATTGATGGCGCGTTTGTACCAATCAAGCACTACTGGGTAAGGTTTCTCCAATTCAGAGGCGATCTCTCGAGGCCAGATGTGTTCGTTGATCAGTTTTCGCATTTCATCATGCAGGTTTACAACAAAGTGACCATTTTCGATCTCGCGGTATTTCACGAAACTAAAATTGATCAATTCGTCCACAATGGCTTTAACTTGCGCTTCTGGTAGACCTCCCAAAAGTTCGCCAAGAAGCGATAATTCCATTCTGCGCCACGCAAAAGCCATATACAGAATGGTCATTTTTTTTGTCAGATCAAGCCTGCGTACCCAACCGACCAACTCTTCGGCAAAGGAAGATTCTTCAATATTTATTAGTTCATCCAAAGTGCCGATATTGTTGGAGAGCCAATCGTAGACCAGCGCTACATAAAGAGGTCTGCCGCCTGTGCGCTGATGAATGCTTTCAAACCCCGCTTCGTTGATGGAATTTGATATTTCAGGACTATTGAGGAAGTAATCCTTAATATCCTCCAGGGTCAGTAAAGGAAGTTTGAATTTCCATGCGGCTTCGGCGTATTCTTCGTATTTTTCGAAATCGAGTTCCTTGCGCCCGGCGATAACAATGATCGTTTTACGAACGCTTTCCTGTTCGTTTTGAGCGGGCGGCTCTTCTGCATTTTCAGGCGCTGCAATCTTTTCAAGTTCTCCCACTTCTGCGAAAAATTTTTCCATCAGCCAATCTTCGGAAGATTTCATTTCCTCGCAGGTATCAAGCAGAATTAAAACTTTTTCTTTTTGATCCAGCAGTGACTTGTATTCCGCAAGGAATTTATCGAAGACTTGTTCGAAATGGTCTTGTATCCAAAGATAATCGGCTCCTTTCGAGTTGATCAACCTTTGAAAATCCCTGCTTTCAGAGAAAAAGTCGCCATCGGGGTCGAACTCAAGGGCTTCTGCAATGCTATCTAACAAACCCACTCTGGTCTGGTGTCTGGTATCGTAGAAATCTATGATGCGGGTTGAAGCAAGTTTATCTCCCAATTGTTCTTTGGCGGCTTTTTCGTATTGTTCCAGTAAACGGGTCTTGCCGATGCCGCCCTCGCCTGGAATATGCAATATCCACTCTTTTTGCCTGCCTTCCAGAATGGATTTAAAACCCAACATCTGCTCCTCGCGTCCCACGAAGATATTTTTACTTTGAGATGGTAAGAACATTAACGACATGTTGTCCTCCAAACTAGGGTTCGTACAAATGATAGGTTGGGTCTCCATATAAGACCCAACTTGCCCAAAAATCGGTTGATGTATTGAAGAATGCCAGCCTTGCACGTCTTAGAGATTCGCCCAGCGTTTCGCCTGCAAGGGCGTATTTATAGAACTCCAGTGCAAATTCGCGCGCAAGGTCATCTTTGATCGCCCACAAAGGACCCAGGCATCCCATAGCGCCGCCTTTAAGAGTGGAAACTGCCATGCCTTCCATGAATTCACCTCGCGGATTTTTCAAACTGCTATCTGTGTAGGTTTGGGCGGTTTCACAGGCATTCAGGTAAAGAAAAGCCTGGCTGCTTAATTGTCGACCAAATTCCTCTGCCATCCAACTGTAGTCCTTAAAACGCAGGCTGCTTTGCTGTGGTGCATCCACATCATATTGAGCATGTCCTGCAAAGTGAATGAGGCGGTATTGGCGATTTTTAAGTTTGACAGCAAAAGCGTTGACGGTGGCGTCACTCCCCATGAGTACATCCACATTCCAGCCGTGTTTTTTCAGCAACTCTGTAACATCGTTCGCTTCCTGTTCCGCCTGGGGCAGGTCACCAGTCGGATTCCCCACCACCAACGCAAATTTTTCTTCCCCTACAAAAGGCGGATGAGAGGCGGGTTCATCAAGCATTTGCGGTTTGCGCGCCGTGGAGTGTTTCAGTGATAGAAAACCATCGCCATCATGAAATAGTTCCCATGGAATATCGCTGTAATTTGTAACCAGTTGCAACGGTATATCCTGATGTTTAAGTAGAAATTCCTGGGCTTTTCTTGGAAGATACGCCGCAAAGGCAGACTTGCCGGTTTCTTGGGTTTTTGTCCGCCAATCATTCCATGGATATTTTTGATGGGTGTATATCCGTTCTGTAGGCCAAACCATGTTCCCGCCTAATATCCAACTGGTGCGATATTCTGATGGGGCGGAATACTCGCTAATGATATTGATGCTTTCTGTTTGACGTTTAAGGTATTCTTCTATGATCTGGATAAGGCTGTCAATTTTGCTTGTTCCAATAAGTTCGACCAGTTCAAGGTCCTGTTTGAGAGTGAGTTTTAATTGAACCAATTGCTGTAATTCAATTTCATGCTTGGGGTTGAACTTCTTTACCTGTTGGCTCAGTTCATCTTTGACTGAAGTAAAGACATCTTTTTTTGTGAGTAGGGCGATCATGGCTGTATGAAAAAGAACTTCGAGCATGACAGATGCTTCAAGACTATCCAAGCCAAGATAGATGCCGCGTACTTTTTGATGTAAAAGAATGGTATCTTGCGGGTGCAGGATCGAAAGCGCCTTTTGTATCAACATTCGCAGCGATCTTTCGATCTCGTAGGCATTTTGGGTAACAACCACCAAATTCCAAGGCGACCCTTTTAAGTCCATGGCTTTGTATGTGAACCAGGTTGCATCAGCGTCGGCGCGGAATTCCTCCGGCAGGTCTGGGATGCCGCTGAAAAGCTTTTTTAGCAGGTCGGGCTTGAACCAACGTGGGATGGATGCGATCTCTACAAATTTCCTGATCCATTCACTGGTATCTTCCAAAATATGCCTGTGGATCACCTCTTTGTATAACTTTTCAGCCAGTTGAAGCCGATGCTGCTCCACGGCATCCACTTCAACGCCCATTTTACTTAATTCAAAGACAATCATCTCGGTGCTGTACGGGTGACCGTTCGAAAGGTCATATATAAATTCGGTGGCGGGCTGATATTTTTCACCAGAGGGCAAAAGCCCAATATGGCTTTCTGTGAACTCAAGGCTTAGAGGGTTGAGTACGTGATCTGAAGACGCCTTTTTGAAGTAATTGGGCCACCGGCTATCGCGGATCAGCTTGCCCCTGCCTGCAAGGAAAATTGCCATACCCGGAGATTGACTTGCCTGCACAAAGAGTCGCGCAAATTCCATTCCCAGCCAATTAAGAATACCCTGCGGGCAATATTCTGTTTTGTCCAAAAGCAGCACGAATGGGTGTTTGATCTGCTTTTGAATTTCGACCAATACCGCAACGAACTCTTTGATCAAGTTATTGTATTCACTGCTGTTAGGATCGCGCTCTCTTTGAATATTCTCAAGAATGGCGCTTGCCGAGGCTGCCAACCCCGCCATTTGAGAGTGCCTGCCGATCTGTTCACTTACCGAGCGAAGGAATTCCGAGATGAGAGTGTTCTGCTCTTCGTTGTCCTGCCAGTTGAAGGATGCCTCAATGCTGATAAATGGAATTTGATGGGCATCGCAAATTTCCTTGACCACGTTCAACATTCTGGTCTTGCCGATCCCTTCGATACCATAAAATTCCATGGCGCGAAAAGGAAGAAATCCGCTTTCAGAATTGCGAATCTTGGATTCTATATCCTCCAGTAGCTCTTCTGTGAGTCTGCGCTGCTCTGCACGGTCGATGGGGTCGTTGGTAGTTGGGTAACTCAGCATCTTTTATTCCTCGGCATTGATGTGTGAAAACTGCATTTTGATTTCTTCTACAAACTCATTGCGATTTGCCGCGAAAATGGGGCGGCTTGAACTTTTTCTAAATCCCTGCCCGCGAAACAACCTTAATGAGATTTCGTTATCAAAGAGGATATTTGCTGTTAAATGTGCATAATTAAATTTTGTGGAAATACCAATAATAAATTTGAGAATCTTTGTTCCAATGCCCTGGCTTCTATACCCCGGAAGCAGCACAATTCCTACATTTCCAGCGGCACGGTTGCCTTGATCTTCTGACGATAATCGTCCAAAACCGGCTAGTTTCCCCTCGTCGCATACCACTAATAGCATATTGCCGCTTTTTTTTTCAACACCCACTTCTAATAATTTTTCCCATGCGGGGGTGGGAACATACTTTTCTGTCTGAAGCGACCTCTCCCTCCCTGCAACTTGATTGATAATGTCAATCAAGGCTTCGCGGTCTTTTTTTTTATAAAACCGGTACGTGATCATTATAGCAAAAATCCATTTCAAAAGATCAAGCAGAAGGCTTGCCAGAAACACTCCCGTTATCGAGCGCCAGCAGAATATCGGTGCAGAGGACGCGCGCACGCAATAACTCATTTTCAGGGATTGTCCGGTTATGCGCCAGCGGATTTCGGACCTTGGTGATCTGTTTCATCTTGTCATAAAAGATCATTTCGTTCCGGGTTTCATGCCCAAAATCAAAATAACTTTGGAATAGTTTCCAATGCGAAGAGATCACCTCTGCAAGCTCATCAAACCCTGCAAATTCAAGCAGATCAGGCGAATGATCGTTGTAATTCTTGAATGCAGATTTTTCCTTGTTGTAAATGGCAACCCAACGGGCATACATCTTGGGGTGAGATGATGCGATCTGATGCGCCCACTCGCCCCCATGCTTTGCCTGGAACCTGGAGACGATCAACACCCTCAATCTTTGCTCCACCTGCCCGATCAGATTGGATGCCTGACGGGCGATTTGCTCTTGATCCAACCCCTCAGAAACATATTGAACATTTGCCACCAAAATAAACTCCTGCCGGATGATCTCCTCCAATGCGTTGAGCACCGCCTCCAGCATGCCCCTTTGGCGTTTCGCACCGGCGATAGAAATCTTTTTTAGCGAAGTATTTATCTCTGTGGTTGAGCGTAATGCTTCTCTAAGAGAACTCAATTGCGAACTTTTCCCATCTTGTTCCATGACAGGGAAAGAATTGACCAACTCCCTTAATGCTAAAACCGTTTTCCGAAATTCTGGCTGCCAGGCTGTTTCCATCATACCCAGCGCGGTATCCATCTCCGATCGTAAAGACACGATCCCCGCCAGAGACCCGCTTATTGAAAATAACTTGAGAATATCCTCGATCAACATCCCGGATTGCGCAGCGAGTATATGTACAGCATCCGGCTTGCAAAATGGGATAATGGCTTGTTCAAATTGAAGCATGGATACAAGAATGGAAATCTTCGTTTGAGGCTCTCCCTTTGTTTGATTCAGTACCGCATATCCGCGAACCATGCTGCCGAGCACAACACAGGCTTCTTCAGACCTTTCAGCCGCCACTTCTTTCTGTAAGATGAAAGCAAGCTCTCCAAAAGAGACCTCATTTACATCAATAAGATTTAATTGAAACAAAGGGGATAACACCTCGCCCGGCACATGTTCGGAGTCGCCTCCCTTATCATGAATAGTACCCGCCAACTGGGCAAGAATGGATGGAACCTGAATTTTATTTCCAGAAATACTTACACTATTCAGGAGCATAAAGCCGCCAATGTAAAACAGAAGATTTAACTTGTGCGGGCTAAAGTGAATTACTCGATCTTCACCAAGTATACACCCCGGAAGTGCAAAATAACGCGCTGTTATAATTTCGAGAGGAACATTGAAAATGAGCGATAAAACTCAGGATAAGCGGATGCAACTTGCCAGCAAACTGACCTTCTTGATTGTGACAGTGTTTGCCTGCAACATCCCCTCCGCCTCCACCCCAACCCCAGACCTGTTTGCCACCCTCCAAACCCTATCTACACCGACAGTGGATTTACCCCAATCCCCCGAACCAGAAGCAGAACCCATTGGAAAGATCGCATTTGTCTGCCAGATATTCAAGACGCAGGCGCAGAATCAAATTTGCATTATCAATGCTGATGGCACGGGGTTTCGCCGCCTAACAGCAGAAGATAACCGCCAGCATTATTACCCATCCGTTGCTCCAGATGGAAAAAGTGTCGTTTACGCGGCATTCCGTGAACCCAATATTTACGAAATCTATGAGCACAGTATTGATACAAACGAGGTGAAACAATTAACTGACAGGCTCGGTAATTTGAACGGACCGGAAATCTCGCCCGATGGCTCTTTGATCGCATTTAAATTATCCACTGGTGCGTCTAATCAAATATGGCTGATGGAGCGTGATGGCTCAAATCCGCGCCCCATTCCCAATGCGTTTGGCTGGGACCCAACCTGGTCGCCGGATGCTCATTTCATCTTATTTGCTTCTGATATGGCTGCTGGAATTCAACTTTATAAAATTCGGCTTGACGGCAGCGAACTGCAAAGGGTCAGTGAATTACCTGCCATTCGCGGAAGAAGCGACTGGTCTCCGAACTCCGAATTTATTGTGACTTATTCGGGAGAGCCCTGGAAACGTGACGTTTATATGATGAATGCAGATGGCTCAAATGCTCATGTGCTTACGCCAACGGGCGGCAATTCGCAGGGTCCATCCATTTCGCCCGATGGTCTGTGGGTGGCATTCACGGCGTATTTTGACGGCTATGGTGAAGACCATGGCTGTGAAATATATATTATTAGAATGGATGGCACTGACCTTCGGCGCATCACGAACAACGACTACTGCGACTATCAACCACGCTGGGGTCCATAATGTATAATGTGCCGCTGTGTTGCTAATACTATTCCTGCCTTGGAGGTTGTAACGTATGGGTTTTCTATCGAATCTTTTTGGTCCTTCCGCGCCAATGATCACAGCAGAAGAGATCAATGAAAAATTAAAGTTTGGCAAGCGTCCGCTGATCTTGGATGTGCGTCAGCCGGATGAATTTAGAACAGGTCATATTAATGGTGCGAAGTTAATTCCGCTAAATGAACTTCATCGCCGAATTGACGAATTGCCTAAAGGGCGCGAGATCATTTGTATTTGCGCCACTGGAAACCGCAGCACTTCTGCATCTAAAATTTTGATGAAGGAAGGCTTTACCGTTTTCAACGCACAAGGCGGAATGTTTGCCTGGCGCAGGGCAAAATTACCAATTCAGAAATAATAAAAAGGGACAGCTTTGAAGCTGTCCCTTTTTATTATGCAGGTTTGATGTCTTTTAAATTCAGTTGATAGGTTACTCGCCCGTTGAATTCATTGGGTTCGTAGGTAAAAAGAATATCCACCCGGGCAGGCATGGATTTGTGCCACTCGCCGAGACGGAACCCGATTGCGTCATGCACAATTCCCTTGGCGTCTTCAAAAGATGCTTTTAGATGTTTGCCATCTGAGCCGACGATGCGTGAACTTTTTACTTTGACATTACGCGCAACGAAAGATGCATCACGATTGCCGTACCCGGTTGGTTCAAGGTATTTTAATCCGCCCTCGTACACGTCGGGGCGCATTTCAGAGAGATCGACTTCTGCATCAGCTGTGACGGTGGGCTTGAGATCCAGTTCGGATAGTTTTTCTGAGGCGATGGCTTTGAGCTTTTCTACAAGTGCCTCCACATTCTCGTTGCGGACGGTGAACCCTGCTGCTGCGGCGTGTCCTCCGTGACGGATGAGCAGGTCTGCGCATTGATCGAGGGCATTGGTAATGTGAAATTCAGGGATCGATCGGCACGATGCGCGGGTTTCTTCTTCGCCTTTGGAGGCAACAATGGCGGGACGATAGTATTTTTCTGTCAGACGTGAGGCAGCCAGCCCTACAACACCAGAGTTGAAATCTTTATGCGCGGCGAATAGCAGGTAGGCGTTTGGATCATTGCCCAATGCGATCTCTTCGGCGCGGATTTGCATGTCGCGGGTAATGCGTTGACGTTCACGGTTTTGCATATCCAGTTGTTGGGCGAGTTCCCCGGCTTTGAAGACGTCGTTTGTGGTTAGTAATTCAAATGAGGCGAGCGCTTCTTTTAATCTCCCTGCGGCATTCAGGCGTGGACCAAGCATAAAGCCGATGCTGCCTGCGTTCACTTTTTTGAGATTGAGTTCCGAAACTGCCGCCAGTGAGAAAAGTCCCTGACGGGTGGTTTGTTTCATTTGGCGCAGTCCTTTTTTTACAAGGACTCTGTTTTCGCCAACCAGTGGTGCCAGGTCTGCGACTGTGCCGAGGGCAACAAGATCAAGCAGGGAGTTGAGGATCTGTGATTGGGTGACCTCGGGCTGGCTGCTGGTTGAAACTAATGCTTCGGCGATTTTGTATGCAATGCCAACACCGGCGAGGTCTTTATCGGGGTATATATCACCGTGGCGTTTGGGGTTGAGTACGGCGAGGGCTTGGGGGAGGTTTTCATCGTCGGGGTGGTGGTGGTCACTGATAATTAGGTCCAGCCCAATTGTTCGGGCGTGATGCGCCTCGGCGGGGGAGCGGATGCCGCAATCTACGGTGATGATCAGTTTCACACCGTCTGCTTTTAGATCATCCAATGCGTTGTTATTAAGCCCGTAGCCTTCATCGAAGCGGTTGGGTATATATCCGCGAACATTCGCGCCGAGTTTGCCAAGGGTTTCAACGAGTAGGGCGGTGGCGGTTACGCCGTCTACATCGTAATCGCCATAAACGGCGATGGGTTCGTTGTGTGTGATCGCAAAATGGATGCGTTCAATGGCGGCGGGCAGGTCTGTGATTTGGAAGGGGTCCGTGTTTGATGAGGGTTCTCCGCGCAGGTATGCTCGCGCGGATGGGTCATCGGAAAAGCCGCGGTTAAAAAGTACCTGTCGCAGTAACGGGGGGAAGGCGGCAAGCGCTTCTTCGGCTTCAGGTGTGATGCGGGGTAGGATGTTCCATATTTTTTCTTGGTTCATATTGGGTTGAGCGAGTATAAACGAGACGCAAGTCTGTTGGAAGGGTGCGTTATTTTGGGCGTGTATAATTCGTTCGATACTTATGGAAAATTTTACACTCACAACTCCTTCGCTTTTATTCCCAGCCGTGTCTTTATTGCTGCTGGCATATACCAATCGCTTTTTGACGTTGGCAACCATTATACGTAATTTGAACGACCGCTTTCACGAAAGCGAAGATAAGAATTTGCTGGCGCAGATCGATAATTTGCGGTATCGGGTTTACCTGATCCGCAATATGCAGATTTTTGGTGTGTCGAGCCTGTTGCTATGTGTGGTCAGTATGTTCGCCCTGTTTGCGGGGTGGCAATCTGGCGGGGTGTGGAGTTTTGGCGCCGCGCTATTGTTGATGATGATTTCGCTGGCAATTTCTCTGCGCGAGCTTATGGTATCGGTGGGGGCGTTGGATCTTTTGTTGACGACCCTTGAGAGCCATGAATAAATTATGGAGTTTGGATTACCCATGGTACGGTTACGGGTACTCCGCGCTCGTTAATTCCTGGCAGGACGGCTTTGCGATCAGCAATTTTAATTGTGTAGTATTCACCGGGTAAGACTTCCAGCGCAACTAAAGGTCCGCCGGTACATTCGGCGGGGACTGTACATTCCGTAAACCCGTAGTGATAGTCCATTGGGTCATTTGTGAGGCGGGCGTAAAAGACATACGTCCCGGGCGCGGGAACCGCCATATCGAGTGGTGCTGAGGTCGGTAAAAACGAGGCGGTGTGCATTCCAGCAGACATGAAAATGCCAAGGGTTCGCCCTGTGTAAACTTCTTGTGCGTAAATTGTGGAGGAGAATCCTGATCCGCCTGCGCCCATGTCTACTGCGATATTGATATAAGCGGGCGGTCCTTCAAAAGTTGGGGATGGAACTTGTGTATAAAAAGGGACAATGGTGGCGGTAAGAAAGTGCTTTGGATCTTTGGATGGGGGCGGCTTGGTCTGCTCGGCTGAATAGGGGGATGGGGTTTCAAGTTTGCTTGTATTTGGCTCGCTGGCAGATACACATGCTGTGATTATGATGAAACTCATAATAAAGATAATAGTTATTGTTTTCATTTTAATCTTCCTCAATTTCCCTTATTATACAGACATGCTAAATTCTTTAAGTCTGTTTGCGATGGTATTGTTTGTTGGTTTAGTTACGATAACATACTTCCTGTATAATGGTTTTTTGTCGAACTATAAATATACCCAGCCGATCTTCACTTCAGTTTTTCAAAATGATAAAGGAATAAATAATTAAGAAATGTTTGAATTTAGAATTAATGCCGTGAACAACCGCGCCCGCACGGGGGTCTTTTCCACCCCGCATGGAAATCTTGTTACACCGGTTTTTGCGCCGGTGGGTACGCAAGCTACGGTTAAAACACTTACCCCTGAACACCTCAAAAGCATAAATGCTTCATTGGTGTTGAGCAATACCTATCATTTGTATCTACGCCCAGGGGACGAACTCGTCCGTGATATGGGCGGACTGCATAAATTTATGCAGTGGCATAACCCCATGTTGACCGACTCGGGCGGGTTTCAGGTTTTTTCACTTTCACAAACCCGCAAAGTGGATGAAGATGGTGTGACTTTCAAGAGTCACATCGATGGTTCAACCCATCGCTTTACACCGGAGAAATCCATCGCCATTCAAGAAAACCTCGGTGCAGATATCATCATGGCATTCGACGAATGCTCCGACCCGAATGACCATGCCTACATCAAAAAAGCAATGGAGCGGACGCATCGTTGGGCGGAGCGATCCCTCAAGGCAAAGACGCGTCAAGACCAAGCCTTGTTCGGGATCGTCCAAGGTGGAGTGGATCCAACCCTGAGAGCGGAGTCTGCGAAATTCATCGCTTCGCTGGATACCCCAGGGATTGCTATTGGCGGTTTATCCGTTGGCGAAACCAAACAAGAAATGCACGATACCCTCGATGTCGTCACACCCCTGTTGCCCGAAAATAAACCGCGTTATCTAATGGGCGTTGGAACACCCGAAGACCTTATCAACGGCGTCTTGCGTGGCGTGGATATTTTTGACTGCGTCCTGCCAACGCGTTTGGCGCGGCATCATTCCGCATTTGCACCTGAAGGTCGCCTCAATTTGATGAACGCTTCGTTTGCCCGGGATGAACGTCCCATTGATGAGACATGTGATTGTTACGCCTGCCAAACTTTCACCAGGGCGTATATCCGCCACCTGATCGCAGCGAAGGAATTGCTGGCATCCACCCTGATCTCGATTCATAATTTGCGCGCGTTGATCCGTTTGATGGAGAGGATTCGTATTTTGATCGCAAATGGAACGTTTGAAGAACAGTCTTCTGAACTATTGCAGCAATGGTCAAATAATGCAAAACGTGCAAATAGTGGAGTTGGTAATTGAACATCACTCACGCTTTTATTCTTGGTTTGGTTCAAGGATTGACCGAATTTATCCCCGTATCATCCACTGCACATCTATTTATTGCCAGTCATTTTCTTGGCTTTCCATCAGACGATAAAACCTTTGCTTTCAATGTCATTATCCAATTAGGCACCGTAGCGGCTTTGCTGGTGTTTTTCTGGCATGATTACTGGGATATTGCAATGTCCTTTTTGGAAGGAATTCGTACCAGAAAGTTTTTTGAAGATTATCACGCCCGCCTTGCCTGGCTTGTGTTGATCGCAACGATTCCTGCGGGTATTATGGGGCTGGCGCTGAAACCCTATGTAGAGAACTTATCTACAGAACCATTATTATGGGCTGGAATTCGCCTTCTTGTAACTTCGTTTTTACTTGCCGTGGTGGAGTACTTTGATAAAAAGAGCCGCAGTCTCGAATCTGCCACATGGCTCGATGCTTTGATTGTTGGATTTTTTCAAGTGCTGGCAATCGTCCCCGGTGCATCCCGTTCTGGCTCTACCATGGCTGGCGCCATGATCCGCGGATTTGACCGCCCCTCTGCTGCCCGTTTTGCTTTTCTCATGTCTGCCCCCATTCTGTTATTGGCAGGTTTGTATGAAACAGTCAACGTGATCATCTTGCCGGGCACTACAGAATTTTTGCCGATTTTGATAACGGGCTTTATCACCTCAGCCATCGTGGGGTGGTTTGCCATCCGCTGGTTGATGAGTTACCTGCGAAAACATTCGCTTTACGTGTTCGCCATTTACTGCTTTCTCGCTGGAACGATCGTTTTTTTTCTAAAATAGAAATGTCTTTGATAAACGCAAATAGGAGCGTGCCATGGATACAAAATCTTTCTTGAAATTACTGGTTGAAACCGAATCTCCCTCGCATGACAAAGCCGCCGTGGATCGAGTTGGAACACTCATCGCCGCAGAAGCGCAGAAATTGGGGGCGCAAGTGGAATTTGTGCGAAACGAGAAAACCGGAGACCATGTCGTTGCCCGTTGGCAAGGTACAGGAAAACCCATTCTGCTGGTATGCCACATGGATACCGTCTTTCCGATGGGAACAATCAATTCATTCCCATATCGTGAGGCGGAAGGCAAAATTCACGGACCCGGTGTTTCAGATATGAAAGCCAGCATAGCCATCTCTTTGGGCGCCATCGAAGAAGCACAGCGGATGAAATCCACCCGCCCCGTAACCCTGTTATGTACATCCGATGAAGAGATCGGCAGTATTTCATCCCGTGACCTGATCATCAACATGGCAAAAGAGGCGGAAGTGGTCTTCGTCATGGAACCAGCGCTGATCGACGGCTCACTCAAAGTATGGCGCAAGGGAGTTGGCGGCTTCAAAATAAACGTCACAGGGCGCGCCTCGCACGCCGGAGGCGACCATGAAAAAGGACGAAACGCCATTGAAGAAATGGCTCACCTCGTACTTGCCATTCAAAAACTGACAGACTACTCCAAGAAAACCACAGTTAACGTTGGCGTTATCACTGGCGGCACGGTTTCCAACGTAGTGCCCGAACATGCAGCCATAGAAGTGGATGTGCGTGTGCTTGAACCCATGGAATGGGATAGGGTAGACGCAGCGGTTCAAAACCTCAAACCTGTCCTGGATGGCACATCCATTCAAATTACAGGCGGGCTCAACCGTGGTCCCATGCCTTTCGACGAAACCATGCAAAACACATTCAAAAAAGCCCAATCCATTGCCGCAACCATCGGTCTGGAACTCAAAGCAGGCGGAACAGGCGGCGGTTCCGACGCCAACCTCGTTGCACCCTTTGGCATTCCAGTTTTAGATGGGCTGGGCGCAATTGGCGAAAACTATCACTCAGATCGTGAATATATTTTTGCTGGCAGCCTGGCGCAACGAGTAAAACTGATCTCAACCTTGATCAAAAATTGGTAAACACTACCACGGCAAAAAAGCAGACTTGGGCTAACAAGTCTGCTTTTTTGCCGTCTGCACCCCTTTTTTAAAATCAAATTGAAAATAAATTGCAAATAAGCCATTTGTGCCTAAATGCGCGATAGAGGTACAATTTGGGAAAATTTATGAATACACCCATCGTAGAACTTAAGAACGTAAGCAAAACATACTCAACCGCAGCGGGAGACTTCCCAGCCTTAAGGAACATCAACCTCACGGTTCACCTCGGTGAATTTCTCGGCATTGTGGGAAAATCTGGCGCAGGAAAATCAACCCTGCTAAACATGATCAACGGCGTAGACGAACTTACCGAAGGTGAAGTAATTGTCTCTTCAGGCGGGAAGCCCGTTTCAGTTCACAACCTTACCGAAGATGAAAAAGCACAATGGCGTGGAAAGACAATGGGCGTGGTCTATCAATCCTTTCAACTTTTGCCCATGCTTACCCTCGTTGAAAACATCACACTGGTCATGGATCTTGCTGAGAATTTCAAGCCGCGTGAATCTCGTGAAAAGGCGCTGGAACTCTTGCGCTTGGTTGAAATTGAAGAACACGCTGACAAACTCCCCTCATTCATTTCGGGCGGACAGCAGCAACGCGTGGCAATTGCCCGCGCCTTGGCAAACGACCCCGATATTCTCGTTGCAGATGAGCCAACTGGCAGCCTCGATTCGATCACAGCCGACCACGTCTTCGAATTATTTTCCCGCCTGGCAGCCGAACGCGGCAAGACCATCATCATGGTTACACACGATATGGGGTTGAAAAGCCGCTTTACACGCCACTGCACATTGGTAGATGGGGAATTAATGAGCGAATCTCACACACACCGGAAGGGCAAACAATGAGCTCTTCAACCAGACAAAGAACGCCTCGTACCAAGCCGAAAGCTGATCTCCAACGTGTGCATGATGCTTCGCCGGAAGCGATCATCGAATTGCGCGGCGTGGTGAAAAAATTCTCAAACGCCGCAGGCGAATTCACCGTCCTCAAAGGTGTAGACCTTGAAATCAACCGCGGCGAATTCGTCTCCATCGTTGGAAAATCCGGCAGTGGAAAATCCACCCTCCTGAATATGATCACCGGCATCGACCACCCCAGCGATGGACGGGTGATTGTCAACCATAATGATATTTACACAGGCGTAAGCGAAAGCCAACGTTCCAAATGGCGCGGTAAAAACCTGGGCATCGTTTTCCAATTTTTCCAATTACTGCCCATGCTCACTCTTCTTGAAAACGTAATGCTGCCAATGGATTACGTGGATATGTACAACTTTGACCTGCGCCCCGTTCGTGCCTTGGAACTTTTAGAAATGGTGGGGCTGGAAAAGTTTGCCAACAAATTGCCCGTGCTGGTTTCCACGGGTCAGCAGCAACTGGCAGCCATTGCCCGTGCCATGGCATGTGATCCCCCGCTCCTCATTGCCGATGAACCGACAGGCAATCTCGATACCCGCTCCGCCGATGCCGTCATCAGAATTTTCGAGCAATTTGTTCAGCAGGGTAAAACCATCGTCATGGTTACACATGACCCTTCGCTCACCTCACGCACCGACCGCAATATCATTCTTTCAGATGGTGAACTGATCAACGAAACCATCTCGCGTTCACTTCCTCAACTGCGTCACCGTCACATGCTTGAATTCACAAAACTTGCAGAGCGGCACACCTTTCAACCGCATGAGACCATCATCTCCCACGACGATTCTGTAAACCACTTCTTCATGATCAAAGAAGGTCAGGTGGAGGTCGTCTTGCAGAAAAAGCGCAGCCAGGAAACTATTGTTTCGCAGCTTGGTAAAAATGAGTTCTTTGGTGAGATCGAACTCTTGCGCGGCGGCACATCCATTGCCAATGTGAGGGCAGGCACAAAACCAGTGGAAGTCTTAATGATCCCGCGCGATGATTTCAAACGAGTGATGGATGAATCGCCGGTGACGGTGGAAGCAATAGGCAAGACCGTGCAGAAACGGCTGGACGAGCACCGCATGGCAGACCCCAGGAGCCTGAAAAGATAACTGTAATGGCTTCTGACCCGCGTAAACTTCCACAGGTTTTATATATTGCCGAGAGTGACGAATCGCGCTCCCTGGTGCGGCGCTTGCTCGCCTCCGATTTTGTCGTTCTGGAAGCGGCAAATCCGTTGGACGGTTTGGAACTTGCGGAGGAGACCCACCCGAGCCTGGTACTTCTCGATACAAATATTTCAAAGATCACAAGCAGCGAAACAGCAACGCGTTTGAATAAAATGTTGAGCGGTGTACCCATCGTTGTTATTTCAGGCGATACTTCAGAGGGCACTCGTTCGCGGGCTTTGGCGGCTGGGGCGGTGGGTTTCATCCCCAAGCCCATTGATGAAGATTTTGAACTGCTTGTCAATGAATACCTGCATGGTCGCGTGGATAAATTGGAAAATGCTGAAGAGTATTTACGTGAATATCAACTGGAACTGGCAGAAAAAGTCGAAGATCAGACGCGCCAACTGAGCACCACCATTGAGCGTAATAAATACCTGCTTCAACAAAACCAGCGTATGCTTTCCATGCTGGAACGCAGGCACATGTTATTGCAGACGGCTGCACGTGTAGGGCAGATGGTTACTTCGTTTCTTGACTTGGACGAACTGCTTCGCCACACTGTCAACATCATTTGCAGCGAATTTAATTTCTACTATTCAGGTATTTTTCTTGTTTCAGCCGACCGCGAATGGGCAGTCTTACGCGCCGGGTATGCCCTTGCTGGACGCAAAATGCTTGATGCTGGCTACAAACTGCATATTGACGAAAAGTCCATGATTGGGCGCTCTATTTTGACCCAGCAGGCGCAGATCACTCTGGATGTTGCCGGGGAAGAGTCTCGTTTTAAGAACCCATACCTGCCAAATACCCGTTCTGAAATGGCTCTGCCCTTGCTTGTGGATACCGGCAGCGTCGGCGCGGTGACGGTGCAAAGCAACGAACTCAACGCATTCAGCGAAGAAGATATTACCTCTTTGCAGGCAATGGCAGACCAGATCGCAATTGCGATCAAGAACGCGAAATTAATGAAAGACCTCGAGCAGGCGAACTCGGAGTTATTGCGCACAAAAACATACGAAGCCATTGCAACCGCCACCGGCGAAGCGATCCACTGGGTGGGGAACAAGGCGGCGCCGATCCCCGGCAGTGTGCGGCGTGTGCGTGAAGATTTGCAGTACCTGCTTGCTCTTGTTGCAGCGCTTAAAGAATCAGAGTTGGAAAATGCTTCGTTGCAAGCGGCAGTTCAAACAGTCCGGGAAGAGGCGCACGCGGCGGGTTTGGATTTGAACGAAACGCTCGCAGAGATGTCTGCCATGAAGCCGAATCGTTTGCAGGCGTTGGTCAGCGTTGAATCCCTGATTGAAGATCTGGATATTGCCGAGAATAGTGCGAAGGTCATTCTCGATATCAAAGAAGGCTTGATCGGACCGGCAAGACAGCGGCATGATGCTCCGGTTTCATTGAGCGAGATGATCTCCAACACGGTGGAAAATATGGGCTTACCCGATGGTGTGGTGAGCCTTGAATGGGCAGAGGGGATGCCGCAGGCATTTGTAGATGCCCGCCAGGTGGAACAGGTTTTTAATAACCTGATCAAAAATGCGTGGGAGGCAATGGATCACGCAGGTGTTGCCGACCCGCATATTTATGTGCAAGGACGGCGTGACGGCGATTCGGTTTTGATCTCGGTACGGGATAATGGACCCGGCATTCCACCGGAAATTCAGGAGAAGATTTGGGTCTCGTTCTTTACCACCAAAGGCGGCAAAGGCGGCACGGGGTTGGGGCTTTCGGCTGTGATGCAGATCGTGAACCAACACGGCGGAAGGATCTGGTTGGAAAGTGAAATTGGAAAGGGCGCAACGTTCTTTGTACGTTTGCCAGCAGAAAAACAACGATAACATTGATCTTCGGAGGAATTCATGACGACAGTTCTATTGGTGGATGATGAAAAACTTATTCAACGCAGTTTGGAAAAGACCTTGTTGCGCGCCGGGTACGATGTGTTAACCGCGCCCGATTGCACGACTGGTAGTGAGGTTTTTTCTCAAAATAAAGACGCCGTGGATATTGCAGTGCTCGATCTGAATATGCCCGGTTTTGAAGGAATGCCCAAGAATGATGCCGGGCTTGACCTTTTGGTTAAATTAAAAGAACAAAAAGCTGATTTGCCCGTGGTTATTTTGACCGCATATGATGAAGTAAATAAAGCCAAAGATGCGGTTTCAAAGGGAGCGAACGCCTTTTTTGTAAAGGGACGTGAGCAGGGCTTGGTTGAACTGATCCAAAAGATTTTGAATGAAAAATAATTCTCTCAGAGAAAGAGGAGCGTATGACAAATCAAATTGAACGACACGCGAAATTATTGAAGGCTTCTGCCCGCGCCGCGAAGAATATCACCACCATTTTAGATTCTTACGAACTATTCCAGCGCACGGTGGATATTATTTGTGATGAATTCGGCTTTTATTATGCCGGTGTCTTCCTTGTGGATGAAACCTCGCAATACGCTGTACTCAAAGCCGGACGAGGCGAGGCTGGGAAAGCCATGCTGCGCGAAGGGCACAAACTTGCCATTGGCGGTAATTCGATGATCGGCGCCAGCATTGCAAATAAAAAGGGACGCATTGCACTGGATGTCGGAGAAGAGGCGGTGTTTTTCGAAAACCCGCACCTGCCCAAAACCCGCTCCGAGATGGCGCTTCCGCTGGTGGTGGGAGATGAGGCAATTGGCGCACTCACCGTTCAATCCACTGAAGAGGCTGCCTTCCATGAAGAGGATATTGACGCTTTGCAAACCATGGCAGACCAGCTTGCCATTGCCATTCAAAACTCCAAGCTCCACAAACAAGAAGAACGCCGCTCGCGCCTGTTGAAGGCTGCCAATCGGGTCGGCAGGGAAGTAGCCTCCATCCTTGACCTCGACCGGCTCTTACCGCAAACTGTGAACATCATTTGTGAAGCCTATGGCTTGTATTACGCCGGAGTCTTCCTTGTGGATGAAAAAGGCGAATATGCGGTTCTGCGTGCCGGGTACGGCAAGGCAGGCAAAGCCATGCTTGCCGAAGGACACAAACTACGCGTCGGCACCGATTCGATGATCGGCGCTTGTGTGGCAATGGGTGAAGCCCGTATTGCTTTGGATGTTGGGGAAGAGCGTGTTCACTTCAAAAACCCACACCTGCCGCATACCCGTTCTGAAATGGCGCTGCCGCTTATTTACGGTGGAAAGACCCTCGGTGCGGTCACTATTCAATCTTCTGAAGAGCGGGCATTCAGCGATGACGACATCACCACGCTGCTGACGATGGCGGAGCATTTGGCTGTTGCGATCAACAACGCGAATCTCATTGATGAATTGAAGGATGCTCACAACGAAATTCTTCGCAATAAAGTATTTGAAGCGCTTACCTCCGCCTCAACCGAAGCCATTCACTGGATCGGCAACAAGACGCTTCCCATTTCGCTGACAGTTTCCCGTCTGCGCGAAGAGATCGCCAGCGGACAGTTGGAGACCGAGTCTCTCAAAGAAGATTTGGATATGATCTCCGAAAGCGCAGCACAGATCATTCAGGTAAAAGAACAGCTAATCGGCGCTGTTCGCGAAATGAAACCACGCCCCGTCCTCTTTTCCGATGTGCTTCAGACCGCCGCCATGCAGCGCGGGGTTTCACAGCAGATGTTGAAAGTGGAGATCGCACCCGAAGCCGCCTACGTCATCGCAGATTCGACTCAGCTAACCCGTGCCATTGGGAATATTTTGCAAAACGCAGTTGAAGCTGGGGCAAAGTCGATTGCGGTACGTGTGCGTCCCACCGAAGAACGCGGCATTCTTGAGATCGATATCGAAGATGACGGCTCTGGCATGGATGACGAGACCGAGCGCAAAATCTGGTCGCCGTTCTTCACCACACGCGGCGTTTCACATCACGGCTTGGGGTTGCCTGCTGCCATGCACGTTGTATCGCAATCGCAGGGGCATATTGCACTTGTAAGCGAAAGCGGCAAAGGCACTACCGTCGCAATGTTCATGCCTCAGGGACGTATTACTAATGAAGAAGTGCAGCCGGGAGGCGTGAAGAATATTCTGTTGGTGGATGATAATGATGACTGGTCTAACCTGTTCAAGGAAATGCTAAAGGGAACCAAGGTCAAATTAACCCAGACCACCGACCTGAAAAAATTCCCCGCCGCCGACCTCATTTTGGTGGATGAAAACATCGCCTCGATCACTCTGACCGAAGTGCTGGCAGCCCTTTCCAAAGCTGGTTTGACATCGAAGACCACGATCCTCACCTCAGCCATCAACCCAGAGCGCGTCACCCAATACCTGCGTGAAGGTCTAAAAGATGTAACCGTAAAGCCGTATTCAGGCAGCGAGTTAAACGAATTACTAAAATAAAAAATCTCTTGTAAAAGAATTCCGAAAGTTCTACTTTTGGCACTTAAGAAAGATACGAATGCGACCTCGTTGGCGAAAAGTTTTTCACGATTTATTAGATAATAGAATGCGCACCCTGCTGGTGGTGTTTTCCATTGCAGTGGGTGTGTTTTCCATTGGGGTCATTACCGGCGCGTATGAGATCATTTCCAATGATATGGATGCCTCGTATGCGGCGAATAACCCCGCCAATATTGAACTGCGTATGTCTGGTTTTGATGACGACATCCTGACATCGATACAGAATGCGAAAGGAATTAAAGAAGCGGAAGGGCGGCGGGTTGCCAACTTCCGTGTGCGCACACAGAATAGTACCCAGTGGATCACCATAGACTTGGTGGCAATGGATAGCTTTAGTGAAAATCAGGTCAATTTACTGGCTCCAATTGAGGGGCAATCCGAGGCGAAAAAGGATGAGATCGTCCTCGATAAGAAAGCCTTGGAGAAAATCGATATCTCCATCGGTGAAGACCTGATCTTTGAATTGCCCGATGGAAGCACAAAGGCTTTGCGCGTGGTTGGCATTGTACAAGACGCCAGCACAGGTGCGGGTGATTTCCTCGCCCCGCCCTTTGCCTTCACGGTGATGGATACCATGCAAACCCTGCGCCAGCCAGAAACATACAACCGTGTTTTTGCCACCGTGCTGGAAGGACCGAATGACCTAGCGCACATCCGGGTGGTGGGCGGCGACCTGCGCGACAAACTGGAAAAGAATGGCACGTCGGTGGCGCGCATCCGCTATTCAGAGCGAAACAAACACCCATTGACCGATGTGTTGAATGCAGTGCTTGGCATTTTGCTTGCACTGGGTATTTTGATCGTGTTCCTCTCAAGTTCGTTGATCGCAAATACGTTGAGCGCCTTGCTTAATCAGCACTTGCGCCATATCGGTGTGATCAAACTGGTTGGCGGAAGTACCCGTCAGGTCTTTATCATGTATCTCACACTCATCATGGCGTTTGCAGCCATGGCGTTGCTTATTGCCGTCCCTGCTGGTGGCTGGGGGGCGTATGCCCTGGCAGATTACATTGCCTTGCAACTAAACTTCCAACTCTTGGGCTACCGTATTGTGCCGCTGGCATTTGTTGTGCAGATCGTAGTGGGCTTGCTCGTGCCGTTGATCGCTGGGCTTTCACCGGTGCTAAATGGTTCGCGCATCACGGTCATTCGCGCCTTAAGTAACGATCTGGCGGGCGATGAATCGAAACCGCAAACCGGGCAGCAAACCCGTGTGAACTGGCTGGATTGGATGTTGATACGTTTTACACGCGTACTGGCTGTGCGCGGAATTCACGTACCGCGTCCGTTCATTATTTCGTTACGAAACACCTTCCGCAAACGCGGAAGACTCCTGCTTACCTTGTTCACTCTCACCATGGGCGGCGCCATCTTCATTTCGGTGTTTAATGTGCGTACCAGTCTGCGTGAATATACCAACCAGATCGGCAGCTACTTCCGTGCCGATGTAACCGTGGATTTTGACCGTGCGTACCGCATCAACGAAGTGGAAAAGGTCACATCTCATGTTGAAGGTGTGGAGCGTGTGGAGGGCTGGCAGTTTATCAGCACTGAATTGCTTTATCCCGATGGAACAGTGGCAGATAGCATTAACCTGCTTGCCCCGCCCGCCGAGAGTGATTTGGTAAACCCAATTTTGGTTTCGGGGCGCTGGATTTTGCCTACGGATGTGAGGAAGCTCGCCATCAGTGAAGCAGTGATCAAGTTCTACCCGGGTTTACAGGCGGGTGATAATCTTTTGCTCAAAGTGGACGGACGTGAAGAAGCCTGGCAGGTTGTCGGCATTTTCAAATTCGTCGGACGTGAAGGCATTCTGGCTTACACCCCACTTGAATATTCGGAGAAAGTTCTAAATTTATCCAATCGTTCTTATTCTTATCGTGTGGTCGCTTCTGATCATTCGCGAGAGTACCAGGATGATCTGGCAGAACGTCTGGATGACGAGTTCCGCTCGGCTGGATTCAAAGTCCGTCAGGCAGAATCTGGACTTGCTTCGTTGGATACCGTCTCAGAAAGTCTGGATATCCTGATCGTCTTCCTGCTGATTATGGCAGTGTTAACTGCCATTGTCGGCGCAATGGGGTTGACCGGTACGATGGGTATGAATGTCTTGGAACGTACTCGTGAGATCGGCATCATGCGCGCCATCGGCGCAGATGATGTGGCAGTGATGCGGACCGTGATCGGTGAAGGTTTTGTGATCGGCACGATCTCATTCCTTTTTTCCATTGTCGTTTCGATCCCGCTCACATATCTCCTTGCCACCATTGTAAGTTTGGCGATCTTTGAGACGCCTATTGATGTGATCTTCACCTGGCTGGGATATGCCATTTGGTTTGGATTGGTGCTGTTGCTTTCCGTTTTTGGTTCCATTTTGCCTGCTCGTAATGCGGCGCGGTTGACCATTCGGGAAGTGCTGGCGTATGAATAAATCGTAAATAAAAAGAAGGCTACCATGCAGAAAAACATATTGAAATTTTTATCATTGACCATGCTTGCTTCACTCATCCTTGCGGCATGTGGCGCGACACAGGAACCGGCAGCAACACAAACGCCTGCTGAAGAAATATTTGCTTCAAGTGACGTGATCGCTGAAGGGCGGCTTGAGCCCATTCATTCGACAAACCTTACCTTTCAGGCGCGCGGTATTGTGGAGATGATCTCTGTACGAGCGGGAGATGTCGTCAGCGAGGGAGATGTTCTGGCGCGGCTCTCAAATGCCGGCGCGGCTGAGGCGCAGCTTCTTATCGCCCAAAATACCTACGATACCCTCCTCCGTAACGAAAGTGGAGATCGGGCAACCCTGTGGAATGCTTATATGAATGCCCAGATCGTTCGCGCAGACGCCGAGGAGAAGTGGGAAGATTTTGATGCAAACGCCGCCGATGATCGTATTGAAGATATTGAGGCAGAGATCGAAGATTTGAAGGATGACCTGCAAGATGCCCAGGATGAGTTTGACAAGTATAAGGATTTAAACGAAGACAATTCCAAGCGTAAAACCGCCGAGGATGATCTGGAAGCCGCACAGGAATCTTTGAACGCTAAAATTCGTGACCTTGAACAGGAAACCCGCACTCGTGATGAGGTTAAGGCGGATTATGATTCCGCGCTTGCTGCTGAGGCTGAGGCGAAATATCAATATGAAATCAGCCTCGATGGACCGAACGCAGATCAGCTTGCCATTGCCAAAGCAAATGTGGATGCTGCTCAAGACACCCTCTCTAACTACTTGATTGTTGCGCCATTCTCCGGCATTGTTGCAGATGTCAGCATCAAGGAAGGCGAACAGGTAGGGACGGATACCCGCGCTGTTAGTCTTGCAGATTTTAGCGAATGGATCGTGGAAACCACCGACGTGACCGAGCTTGAAGTGGTGAATATCAGTGTCGGGCAGACCGTGAGCATTCGCCCTGATGCGCTGCCAGACCTCGAATTGGCTGGCGTTGTTACAGAGATCAGCAATGCTTACACTCAATCTGGCGGCGATATTCTCTATACCGTGCGCATTCGAGTGGATGGCTCTGATCCGCGTGTGAAATGGGGCATGACAGTGGAAACCATTTTTAGAACAGGTGAGTGATTGAAATTTGTGTAAAAAAATGCAATAATGAAATTGCTTCCGATAAAGAGCGATACTGGGAAAACCCAGTAAAGCAAAGCCCCGACCTAACGCTGAACTGAGTCACGGTCATACGGGCTGCCGATAAAAGCAAAACCGTCAAAAGACGGCGGCGCAAAGTCAGAGCGTCTAAAACCAACGAAAGCATGTTCTTGCTGGTCAAGACCGACCGACTGCCGAAAGGCAAAACCGGGGAAACCCGGCGACGCAAAGTCATGGGTCTAAAACACGATTAGGTTCGTTGTTATGATTGCCAGACTGCCGAAGAGCAAACCTTATTTACAGGGACGATCTTTATGGTCGTCCCTGTTTTTTTGGCGGGTATAATCGCCTTATGGCAAAAACACAAAGACCTCTTGACCCCGAATCCAAACCCGATGACCGCGTAGATAATGCCCTGCGTCCGCAAAAACTTAATGATCTGATTGGACAAAGTCAGGTAAAAGAGAATTTATCCATTCTGATCGCCGCTGCACGTCAGCGTAATGAAGCGCTGGATCATGTTCTTTTTTATGGGCCACCCGGCTTAGGAAAGACCACGCTCGCACATGTGCTCGGTAACGAAATGGGCGTCAACGTCAAAGTGACGGCAGGACCCGCCATCGAACGCGCCGGTGACCTTGCCGCCATTCTCACAAACCTGCGTGCAGGCGATATTCTTTTCATTGACGAAGTTCATCGCTTGGGGCGGGCTGTGGAGGAAGTCCTTTACCCGGCTATGGAAGATTTCGCGCTGGATATCGTCATTGGAAAAGGACCCTCGGCTCGTTCCATACGCCTGAAACTGCCTCGGTTTACGGTAGTGGGAGCTACGACCCGGCTTGCCCTCGTCACCGCTCCGTTGCGGGCAAGATTTGGCGCTGTGTACCGTTTGGACTACTACGACCTTGAAGCCATGAAGCAGATCGTCAGTCGGGCTGCCGGGCTGCTCAAAGTTCAAGCGGATGATCCCGGCATCACCGAAGTAGCGAGGCGCGCCCGTGGAACGCCGCGCATTGCACTCCGCTTACTCCGCCGTGTGCGAGATTTCGCCCAAGTCCGCGCAGATGGCGCCATCACCCAAAATGTAGCCAGAGAAGCGTTGGACTTATTGCAAGTAGACCCCCTCGGCTTGGACGATGTAGATCGCCGCGTCCTCAAAACCATCATCGAAAAATACAACGGTGGACCGGTTGGCTTGAATACCATCGCCGCATCCATCAGCGAGGAACAGGATACGATCATGGATGTGGTGGAGCCGTACCTTTTGCAACTGGGTTTTCTCGACAGAACCTCTCAAGGGCGGGTTGCGACCAAATCTGCATATGAGCATTTGGGCTATGAATACACAGAAGAAGGTCAGCCAAGGTTGTTGTAGGCAGCAGCCCGTTCACTGAATACGTTTATGGAAACACTCGCTCGTTATCTTATGTTTGGCGGCATCATCCTCTTCCTAATTGGGGGAGGGGTGTACCTTGCCTCGCGTTTCGGGATCCCGCTCGGCAGACTGCCGGGCGATATTCGCATTGAAGGCGAAAAGAGCCTGTTCTACTTTCCGATCACAAGCTCGATTTTAATTTCGATACTGCTTACCATTGTTTTGAACCTGATTTCAAAACTTCTCAACAAATAGATTTACAACTCCACACTCGAATACATGGCAGGAAAGTGGACATTATGCATCCCGTATTCTTTGAACTTCCCCATCAACGGCAAAGCCCCTTTTTCTTCTCCATGAACAATAAAGACATGTTCCGCAGATTTCTTAACCCGCAAACCATATTCCACCAATAAATTCTGCCCGGCATGAGCAGACAAACCACCAATGGTGGCAACCTCGGCTCGGCGGTTATACGTATCTCCAAATATCTTAATCTGCTTCTCGCGGTCTGCAATGCGCCTGCCGAGGGTATCCGGCGCCTGCCACGAGACGATCATGATCGTATTCTTCTTGTTCTCCAACGCCCAACGGATGTGATACACCACCCGCCCGGCTTCTGCCATGCCTGAAGCCGAAATAATGATCATCGGGTCATCGCGCATGTTAAGCGCCTTGGATTCATCCAATGTTTTTACATAAGTCAGGTGATTGAACTCCAACGCCGGATGTCCCTTCTGAATAAGTTCTTTCATCTCACGGTCATAGCATTCCGGGTGCCTGCGGAAAATATCCGAAGCATTTACCGCCAGAGGGCTATCCACATACACCGGTACTTTGGGCAATTCATTTTCATCATACATGCGGCTCAAGTTGTAGACCAATTCCTGGGTTCGTCCCACCGCAAAGGATGGAATGATAACCTTGCCGCCGCCGTTTAGCGTTTTTCGTATCACCCCCTGCATTTCCAAATACGCTTCTTCGGGGTCGCGGTGCGGCTTATCGCCATAGGTCGATTCCATGATCAAAATATCTACGTCATCGTCTGGTAAAACAGGGTCGCGCAAGATCGGCATATTGCGCCTGCCGATATCGCCTGAAAACCACAAATGCTTTTTGTTTCCCTGTTCGTTTAATTTGAGCGAAACTGAAGCCGACCCAAGAATATGCCCCGCATCATGAAACACTGCTTTGATTCCCTTTGCAGGCTCAAATTCCTGCCCGTAAGCTATGGGCTGCAGCAAAGGAGCTACGGCTTTTGCATCCTCTTCGGTGTATAACGGGTCTACAGGCGGTTCACCTCGCTTCATGTTGTGATAGCTGGCGCTCTCTGCCTGCTTTTCCTGCACGTGCCCCGAGTCGCGCACCATTACATCGGTCAATTCTTCGGTGGCGGGCGTGCAATAGATCAACCCCGAAAAACCCTGCTTTACCAAATTAGGCAAATTCCCCGAATGATCGATATGTGCGTGAGAAAGAATGACCGCGTCAATGGTTTTTGGGTCAAACTGAAAGTTTCGATTCTTTTCGATTGATTCCTTGCGCCGCCCCTGATACAATCCACAATCCAGCAATACCTTTGAGCCGTTCAATTCAAGCAAATGCATTGAACCTGTTACAGTTTGAGCTGCTCCGTGAAAACTGAGTTTCATATCTGCCTCCTTGAAACGGTATCGTCCTGCCTACTTTGATTCTAATCCTTTCGATACTCAAATGCAAACTTCCGATTTTGATTACAACCTGCCCGAAACGTCCATAGGACAAACGCCTGCCGAACCGCGTGACTCATCCCGTTTGCTTGTTTTACATCGTGATACTGGGGATGTAGAACACCGCATCTTTCGTGATTTGGGCTTGTTCCTACGCCCAAACGATCTCCTCGTCCTCAACCAGACTCGCGTAATACCCGCCCGCATTTTTGCCCGCAAAGAGACTGGCGGCAAAGTGGAATTATTACTCCTGCGCAAACGCGATGATCTGACATGGGAAGCTCTTGTCGGCGGAAAGGGTTTGCGTGTAGGCAAAAGAGTGCAAGTGGAGAATGGTCCAAGCGCAGAAATTATCGAACTGCTCGAAGGCTCGGAGCGGCTGATCCGCTTTGAGGTCCCGATTGAGCCGTATTTTTCTCAAGTGGGTAATATGCCGCTGCCGCCCTACATCCACGAAAAATTGAGCGACCCGGAACGTTATCAAACCGTCTTTTCAAAAGAACCCGGGTCTGCCGCCGCGCCAACAGCGGGGCTGCATTTTACGCCAAACTTGTTGGATGAAGTGCAGACAATGGGGGTGCGGGTTGCGTATGTGACCCTGCATGTCGGTTTGGATACGTTTGCGCCAGTGAATGAAGATGACCCCGAGGAACATAAGATTCACAGTGAGTGGTGCCAAGTGCCGCAGGCAACGGCTGATCTCATCAATGAAACCAAACGAAATGGCGGACGTGTGATTGCAGTGGGCACTACCAGTGTGCGCACGTTGGAAAGTGCGGCTTTTTATACTTCACAAATTACAGACCGTGGATTCGAGCTTAATGCTTTTGCTGGTGCAACCACGCTTTATATTCTCCCTGGGTATCAATTCAAGGTTGTGGATGCGATGATAACGAACTTTCATTTACCAAAATCAACTTTATTGATGCTTGTGAGCGCTTTTGCCGGACGTGAGAAGATGTTGGAAACCTATAACCTTGCCATTCATGAGGGCTATAGGTTTTACTCGTTCGGCGATGCAATGTTGATCTTGTAAATGATTGACTTGCCAATTTGACCGTAGAGGCACGGAGAAACCCGCGTCTCTACGGTTTTTTTCTTGCGTCTTATTTAGTTAACGAGTCGACCACTGTGCTGAAAGCGATACTTGTAAACAGGCACATGAACACCGTCCCAATTACGATCGCAATGCCCACTGAGCGAATTGTCATCCATTTTTTTGCTTCGTTGTAAGTTGTCAATGCATCTTCTCGTTTGAATGGCGGGGGAACTTTCCCGAGCGAATTTGTCTTTGTCATCTCCTTGGCGATCTCAGCCAATTCTGTATCAGTTTCGAGATATTTTTTGATTGCCTCGGCGGTTTCCGGGCTGGCTTCGCCGGAAATGTACAGGGGTAATAAGTCCATTACGATGTTTCGATTTAGGTCTGTCATGATCAATCCTTTTTTGAATGGTTTGCAAAAATAAACTTTCGTGCCCGGTGAACTTTGACCTTTGCAGCGGTCTCAGAGATATTCAAAACACGGGCGATCTCTTCGTATGGGAGGTCGTGTTGTACACGCATTACGAATGCTGAGCGATCCGCTTCTGGCAGGGATAATAGCGTTCCTCTAATTTGATCCAATTCGCTTTGGAGTTCAACTATTTTCTCGGGGTTTGTTTTGGTATCTGGGAATGTCTCGGGCAAGTCCTCGTGTTCATGGCGCTTTCTTTTTGATTCGAGGAAGATGTTTCGGGCTATGGTGAATAAATAGGCTTTAAGGGTTTCTGTCCGAATTTGGGCAAGGTTTACCCATGCGCGAGTGAAGGTCTCTGCGGTAATATCTTCGGCGTCTGCCTTGTTTCCAGAAAGCCATACGGAAAACCGGTAGACTTCGGGCGAGTAGGAAATGTACAAATCTTCGAAGCTCAGCATGGATAACTCTATCTAACTATATGCAGTTTTTCATAAAAAGTTACAAATTCCGGTATAGAATTGTGCCATGTCTGAATTAGAAACTCTTACTGAAACGATCGTTTCTTGCCGAAAATGTCCGCGCCTGGTGGACTGGCGCGAGGAAGTGGCGCGTGTCAAGCGCAAGGCGTACCTTGGTGAAGAATATTGGGGTAAGCCGGTGCCGGGGTTTGGTGACGCCAAGGCGCGGGTGATGGTGGTGGGGCTTGCTCCGGGGGCGCATGGGTCCAACCGTACAGGCAGGCAATTTACGGGGGATGCCTCGGGGAATTTTTTATTCCCGGCGTTGTATAGGGCTGGGTTTGCGAATCAACCCAATTCTGAGTCTCGAGGCGATGGGCTGATTCTCAAAGATATGTATATCACCGCCTCGGGTCGTTGCGCCCCGCCAGATAATAAACCATCTACTGAAGAGTTGAACAATTGTCAGCCGTTTCTTGTGTGCGAATTGGAAATTCTCCAACCAAAGGTGATCGTGTGTCTGGGTAAGATTGCCTTTGACCGAATCCTCAAAATATTTGCGCAGCGCGGGCTGACCTTTGCCCACGGTGCGGTGTACAAACTGGAATCGGGGCAGTGGCTGCTTTGCTCGTATCACCCCAGCCAGCAAAATACATCCACAAAAAAATTAACCCCGGCTATGTTCGATGCCATTTGGGAAAAAGCAAAAGAACTTAATAATAGGAAATAAGAATGAAGAAAATAAACTGGAAGCTTTTGGTGACGATTCTGATCGTTGCTGTACTATTACTTGTGTCAGTTTTTGTTGTATGGGCAAGTGACGCATCGCAGCCCACTGATACGGCATTGCAGGCATTGAATTCGGATTCGCAGGTGGACGCTAAGGCTGAAAACGGTTGGGTGGCATTTTATCCGGCGGATAATTTACACCCTGATACGGGGTTTATCTTTTACCCTGGCGGCAAGGTGGATTACCGTGCCTATGCCCCTGTTTTAAAATTAATTGCGGAACAGGGATATTTTGTGGTGGTGGTGCCTGCTCCACTCAATCTTGCATTCTTTGATGTGAACGCAGCCGCACGTGTGGAGGCGGTATACCCAGAGATCACAAATTGGTTCGTGGGAGGGCATTCACTGGGCGGGGTGGCGGCGGCATCGTATGCGGCGAGTCATTCCGAAATTAGGGGGGTGGTCTTTTGGGCATCGTATCCAGCGGATGATTCTCTGAAGAAACAGAATATGCCGGTTGTTTCGATCTACGGTACGCTGGATGGACTTGCCACGGAAGAGAACCAAAATTCTAAAAAAGAATTAATGCCTGAAAACACCCAGTATGTGGTGATTGAAGGCGGCAATCATGCCCAGTTTGGGTCGTACGGAAAACAGGCAGGGGATAATGATGCTTCCATCTCTGCTGAAGAGCAGTGGGCGCAGGTCGCCGCTGGGACAGTGGCTTTTTTCAATTCGATCATAAGGTAATGTATGCACCGAAATTGGAAAAAAATATTTTCCCTCGTTTTTATATTTCTGTGCCTTGTTGTAACTTTTGCTCCCTTTGCCTATCCGGTTAAAGAACTCAATGGGCTTGTAGATGCAAAAACCTTTGTTGAATCAGACAGCAAATTTATTGAAATTAATGGGGTGAATATTCATTACAAAGAAGCGGGCTCTGGCGGGCGGACGTTCATCCTCCTGCATCCGTTTGGCGGCAGCACATATTCCTGGCGCGAAGTGATGGATGTTTTTTCTCAGCATGGCAGGGTGATTGCTTATGACCGCCCCGCTTTTGGTTTGACGGAGCGCCCCATGCCAGAAGACTGGCAGGAAAATCCCTACGGCATAAAAGCCAACATTGAAATTTTGCGCGCCTTGCTGGATGAATTCAATATCGAAAAAGCGGTCATTGTCGGCAATTCGGCAGGCGGCGGGTTGGCGGTGGCTTTTGCGCTTGAGTACCCTGAACGCATTGATGAGTTGATTTTGGTTGCCCCGGGCGTTGGCGGCGGGTATGGACCGAAGTTCCCTTCGTGGGCGTTGCCGCTCATGTGGACTCCACAGATGCGGCATCTCGGTCCATTGATGGTGCGTGATTATCAAGAAAGCCTGCCAAGAACCGTTGAGCGTGAATGGTACGACCAATCCAAACTAACCGATGAAATACGTGAAAAACATTTACAGCTTTTGAAGATCCAAAATTGGGATCGTGCTTTTTACGAACTAACCTTCGCTCCAGCCTACCCGGAATTGCGTCCCTTGCTTCCAACGCTAACCGTGCCCGCTTTGGTGATCTCTGGCACCGAAGACCGACTGGTTCGCTCCTGGTATGTTGAAGCCATTTCATTGGAAATGCCGGAAGTCACACTCGAATATATTCCACAATGCGGGCATGTGCCCATGGAAGAGTGTCCCGCCGAATTTATGGAAGTTGTACTAAAATACCTGGGATTATGAGTATATTGTTACTTCAAAATGGGGAGATCGCTCCAGATTTCACCCTCATTGACCTGAACGGAAATTCTGTCCAACTTTCCAGTTATCGCAATCAGAAAATAGTTTTGCTTTCTTTCCTGCGTGGTTTTTTGTGACCACATTGCCGCGCGCAGTTGGCGCGTTTTCGAGATTCGTATTCCGGCTACGTGGAACGGAATACAGAGTTGATCGCCATCGGACCGGATGGGTTGGAGCAATTCCAGCGTTATTGGGCGCGTGAAAACCTGCCATACATTGGTTTGCCCAATCCGGATCATAGTGTTGCAAGATCGTACCGGCAGGAAGTCAGCCTTTTTAAACTTGGACGTATGCCCATGAACTGCATTATCGATCTTGATGGACGCATCCGTTATATTCACTATAGCGTAAGCCGAAAAGATTATCCCGATACCGAGATCTTTTTTAACGTAATAGACGAACTGAACAAAGCATCGAAATAGTTATGAATCTTGGACGTATAGCATTTCTTGGATCCGGCGAGACCTCCCTTGCCGGTGGACGTATTTTTGAAACCCTCGCGCGCCTCATTCCTGACCCGTTGCGGATCGCCATACTCGAAACGCCTGCTGGCTTTGAGCTTAACGCTTCCCTTGTTGCCGGACGTGTAGCAGAATTTCTCAGGAACCGCCTTCAAAACTACAAGCCGACAATAGACCTGATTCCCGCCCGTAAAAAAGGGACGGAGTTCAGCCCTGACAACATGGAGATTCTCAAACCGCTGTTGCAGGCAAATATGATCTTTATGGGTCCTGGCAGCCCCAGCTATGCGGCTCGTCAATTGCAGGGCACACTTGCCTGGGATATCGTCCGCGCCAGACACCGGCAGGGTGCCACACTGGTATTTTCTTCTGCCGCAACGATTTCTGTTGGGCAATGGGTATTACCGGTCTACGAAATTTACAAAGTGGGTGAAGATATGCATGTGAAAGATGGCTTGGGCATTTTTTCTGAATGTGGCTTGCCGGTTTCTTTCATTCCGCACTGGAATAATGCCGAAGGCGGCGTAGACCTGGATACCAGCCGCTGCTTTGTAGGTATGGAGCGATTTGCCGAGTGGCGAAAAATGCTGAAAGGTGAAAACGTCATTGTCGGGTTGGATGAGCATTCCGGCATTATCATCGATTTTGAAAAACAAGTATGTGATGTGCATGGGGTTAGCTCTGTCACCGTGATGAAGCAAACCAGCAACAAGATCTATCCCTCTGGCGAGAGTTTTCCACTGGGTGAGTTGGGAGAATTGAATGTGCCCGAACTCACAGAAGGAGTCCGCCCGGAAGTGTGGAACATGATCGCCAATGCTTCACAAGCAGAAGATGACGCCCCGCCGCCTGAGGTTTTCAACCTGCTCGAACAGCGCAAGCAGGCTCGTGCTGTAAAGGATTTTGCTTCCTCAGACCGTTTGCGTGATGAGATCGCTTCGTTGGGCTGGGTGGTGCAGGATACCAAAGAAGGACAAACCCTTGCTAAAAAATAAAAAGAAGCCGCCTGAAACAGGCGGCTTCTTTTTATTAGGGGTTTGCCATTTTGAATGGATTACGGTGTAGTCGTGCTGCTGCCTCGTTTCCCGTTTCCGCCGCCGCCACTTTCATTGCCGCCGTGGTAGCCGTTTCCACCGCTGCCTTGAGCGCCGTTGTTACCTTGTTCGCCGGAGAAAGCCGCGAGGTGATTGTACGAGCCATTCATCAAATTGGTGAAGACCAGTTGAAGATCGGCATTGTCAGTTTGAGCAAGTCGAGCCTGCAAGTCGGCGATGTCAGTTTGTTCGATCAGTACGCCCACGTTAAGGGCATCGGTCACAGAGATTGAACCTTGCGCCATCAATTGGTCGTACAAAGCCTGGAGGTTGGGGTCGGTAAATTGACCAGGATCAAGCGCGGGGTCGGCAAGACCGTAGCGGTCCATCAGCACTTTGATCTCGTCCATATGAGCCTGCTCGCTGGCAGCAATATTCTGGAAGACGGGTTGTCCCCAAAGAGCATACAACTGGGTGTAAACATCACGGGCGAGTTTTTCTTCTTCTCGCATGAAGAGCAGCGCGGCGGCTTCTTCGGGGGTCAGGTCTGAAGCGGGGATGGCATCCAACTGTGTACCTGTGCCATCGCCGTTCTGGGTTCCATTACCATTGCTGCCGCCATTACCATTGCCGCCTGCCATATCGATATTTTCTGCCAAAACGGGTTCCACTGAAACGGGTTTGGGGGCAGCCAGAGCATTGTAAGCGCTTGCGCCGATGGCGATCACGATTGTCGCTGAAAGTACGCCGACGAGAATATTCTTGAAATTGTTTAACATGATTTTCTCCTTTATAGATCGCGCTCAATTGCGCGTCTCTTGTTACGATGTCTCCATGATAGAACTTTTATGTAAAGAGACTGTAAAACTAAGTTCAAGAGTTGAAAATGATTCTTGTTATTAATAACAAAAGGGCGGCTTGTGACAAAAAATCGCCAAAAATATCTTTACAAAAACTTTATATTTTCTTTTAGACCCCTACAACTAGAATTGATAAAAAGGGAATATCAAAGTAGAGGTAAATATGGAAGAACAAACACCCACCCCCGAACCTTCATTATTTCAACGCATGAAGCACCGCCTCACCCCAGAGGGCGTACCAGCCGATGACCGTGGACGAATGCGCATGGTCATGGAAAGCCTTATCCTGCACATTCATCCCGCCAAAGTGGAAACCAGCTCCATGAAGTGGACATACACCTGGGGCTTGGGCGGGCTCTCTGCCTTGCTCATGGCAATCCTCGGCGGCACAGGCATCATCCTCATTAACAACTACACGCCCGCCGCACCGCAAGCCTACCTCGACATTCTCGAGATCAATTCCAACGTCTGGTTTGGCGAACTGATTCGCAACCTGCATCACTGGAGCGCAAACCTGCTTATCGTGGTCACTGTACTTCATCTAATCCGCGTCTTCGTCACAGGCGCATACCGCCCGCCGCGTGAACTGAACTGGCTCATCGGCGTTGCCATGCTACTGCTCGTCATCGGCGCGAACTTCACTGGCTACCTGCTCCCGTGGGATCAACTCGCTTATTGGGCGATCACGGTCGGCACCAGCATTATCAGTTATGTGCCGCTCATCGGGCAATGGCTCAGTCAACTCATCCTCGGTGGACCCGAAGTGGGCGCGAACACGCTGCTCAACTTTTATTCCATGCACATCTCGTTCATCCCGCTCGCCATCTTCGGGCTGATGTCCTATCACTTCTGGCGAGTCCGCAAAGATGGCGGTCTCACCATTCCAAAATCTTCAAAGCAGATTGAAGATCCCAAACCCGAACGCGTGACCACCATCCCAAACCTGACCAACCGCGAGATGATCTTCGCCCTCGCATGGACTGCTGCGCTTCTTCTCTTCTCCATGCTTGTTCCGGCTCCATTGGAAGGAATCGCCAACCCAGCCTTATCTCCCAACCCTGCCAAAGCGCCGTGGTACTTCATGGGCTTGCAAGAACTCTTGCTGCACTTTCACCCCTTGGTCGGCGCCATCATAATTCCTTCAATTGCAATCGCGGGCATCTTCCTGCTGCCCTTCTTTGACTTGAATCTCAAAAGTGTTGGCGTCTACTTCCGCTCGCAACGCGGACGTGCCCTCACCGTACTTGCCATTGGCATCGCACTCATCGCCACACCGATCTGGGTCTTACTCGATGAATATCTCCTCAACTGGACTCTCTGGCTGCCCACTTGGGACGCCCTCATCTCAAATGGACTCATCCCTCTTGCTGTCATCGCCCTGCCGCTCATTCTGCTTGATGACCGCATTCACAAAACCTTCCAAGCCGACACCGAAGAACGCGTGCTCTTCATCGCAACCTTCCTCTTCACCGCTTTCATCGTCCTTACCCTCATCGGCATCTACTTCCGCGGACCTGGCATGAGCCTCTATCTCCCGTGGAATATGCCTGTTGTAGTTCATTAGTCAAATCGTTGAATAGTTACATAGTCACCAATTACCAATCTCCAATTACCAATTACTGGTCACTGACCACTGGATACTGACACATGACAGAAACCTCCTCCCCCCTCTCCCGCCGCGACTTTCTCAAAATCACCTGGGCATTCTTCGGCGGAGTCGTTGCCCTCGAAACCGCAGGCGTCTTCCTTGCCTATCTTCAGCCTCGTCTAGCCGAAGGTGAATTCGGCTCGGTCATCACCGCAGGCTTGGTGGATGACTTCCCGCTCAACTCCGTCACTCACATCCCGAACGGACGCTTCTACATCGTCCGCATCGGTGATGGCGGATTCCTTGCCGTCTATCATCGCTGCACCCACCTCGGCTGCACCGTCCCCTGGGACTCGACCACGCAGAAATTCGTCTGCCCGTGTCACAACTCTCAATTCGATCAGCAAGGCATTGTCGAGAATCCCCCCGCCCCACGCCCACTCGATCTCTTCGCCCTCACCATCGAAAATGGCGAAATCAAAGTGGACACAGGCGATATCATCCAACGCCAAACCTATGATGTAGCACAGGTTGTTTATCCGTAGCCCTTAACCTTTGTGCCCTTCGTGTTTATAAAGAAAAAACCACAAAGTGGACAAGGGATCACAAAGGAAAATGCTTAAAACCTTCGTACTCCTTCGTGTCCTTCGTGGATAAAAAAGAAATTCTAAAAACCTTTGTGACACTTCGTGACCCTTTGTGGTTAAAAAAAGAAAGTAACAACATGAACCCAAAATCCCACCTCATCGAATCACTCATCGGCTTGGGCGCCACCATGCTCATCGCCGCAGGGCTCGGCTGGTACATGCTCAACGAACCGACCCGTATCCTCTCCGCGCAGGAAGATGTCCTCAACATCCAACTCGAAGAAGCCATGACGCTCTACGCCGAAAACTGCGCCGTTTGCCACGGCTTGAACGGTGAAGGCATCGGCGCAACTCCCGCGCTCAACAACCCTGCTCTCGTCACCATGCCTTTTGAAGAGATCCAAAAAACAATCTCACGCGGACGTTACCAAACCGCCATGCCTGCCTGGTCACTTCTCGATGGCGGTCCACTCAGCGATTATCAAATTGACGAACTCGTCCTGCTCATTCAATACGGCGACTGGACAGAAACAGGCGACCGTGTGGTCAATCTCGGTCTGGCTCCGCTCGTACCCTTCACAACCGAAGCCGACCCCGCTTTGCTGGAACAAATCGGCGCATTGCCTGACGGCGCCACCCTGCAAACCGCCATCCAGATATTTGCCTCAAGCTGCGTTTCTTGCCACGGTGCCGATGGAGTTGGGACAAGCATTGCCCCTGCTCTGAATGATACAGACACCCGTGAGAAAACTGTAGAAGACCTTACCCGCACACTTAGCTATGGAAATACAGGCACGCTCATGGCGGGTTGGAGCAACATTCTCACCCCCGAAGAAATTTCCGCGCTTGTCACTCTCATTAAACGCTGGGAAGAAGTGCCCACAGGCACCATCCCTGCGCCAGATGTGCCGATTCCCACCACCGCAGAATCCATTGCGCTTGGCAGCCAGCTTTACTCTGCCAATTGCTCACGCTGCCACGGTCCCGAAGGGCAGGGCACACCGCGCGCACCTTCGATCAATGTTCAATCTTTCTTTGTAGATAAATCTGACCAGGTCATCGAGCAGATCATCACCCTTGGCGTACCGGGAACCGCCATGCCCACCTGGGGTGACCGCATGACCGAGGTTGAAATTCAAGCCATTGTTGGTTTCATCCGCCAATGGGAAGCCACAGCCCCCGAAGTGGCAACCCTCACCCGTCCCGGTGGAGGCGGTCCGCCGTGGAGGAATAATACAACCACCACCGATACCACGCTGTTTGGCTTGCTGCCCCTCCCATCCAGTTCTACCAACACAACAGAAGCATCTATGACCAATGGGAATCCATCGATCTCAACCCATACATCAGGCGGCTCCCAAACCTCATCACTACTTGATTGGCGTGTTCTCTTGATGCTTGGCGTACTACTCTCCATCGCGTTTACTCTGATCTCCAAAGGATGGTCAGAATTGCGTCAAAGACGGTAATTGAATCAAAAAAGCACAGGACAAACCTGTGCTTTTTTGATTCAAACACCATCTAATTTCTTTCGATTTCCAATCCGCTATAAAGCCACGCGCCTGTGCCGCCAACCACGTTATACACGGTCTTGAAACCTTTTTGCCCAAGCAATGCCGCCGCAGACTGACTGCGGTTACCGCTGGCGCAGATCACCGCTACGGGGTGTTCAGGGTCAAGTTCGCTGATGCGTGCAGAAAGCTGACCAAGCGGCATAAGAACCGCTCCGGGAACGTGTCCCTGCTTGTACTCCCACGGCTCGCGGACATCAACAACTTTTGGACAATCGCCATTCGAGCACGATTTTAATAGATTGCTTAATTCAACCGGTTCAATATCCTTTACATCACCGGCGGTGAGGGGCAAGCCCATGCTTTCCCAAACATCCAAGCCTTCAGCAAGGTAGCCGACTACATTCTCGTAGCCGACCCGCGCAAGGCTGTAAACGACCTGCTCGTATTGGGCAGCGTCTTTGAGAACAAGAACCATTGGGGCATCTGGCGGAAAGACGAAGCCAATGCGGTTGCTGAGTTGGTCATCTGCTTCAAGGTGAACTGCGCCGGGTACATGCGCTTGGACAAATTCTTCCTTTGAACGGGTATCGAGCATTCCTGCCCCGCGCTGAAAGAATGGAATCGATTCCTGTATCGTCAGTGGATTTGCTTCCACCTTGCCGAGCGGCTTAACACCCTTGCGGTTCATGGATTTGATGCGGGTGTGGTTGCCTGGTTGTTCGGGTAATCCGCTTGTGGCGAAGTCAACAAATTCATCTCTTTCGCGTGGAGCAAGCGCCGAATTATATTTGCGTTCAAAACCCAATGTACTGGAACGCATGGAACCAATGGATTTTCCGCACAGTGAGCCAGCCCCATGCCCGGGGTAGATCAACAAACTATCATTCAAAGGCAGAAGTTTTTCATTGAGGCTTTCATGCATATCGCCAGCCAAACCGCGTGCAGCTTCCACACCCACAAGGTCGGGGCGTCCAATATCACCTACAAAAAGGGTATCGCCAGTGAGAGCCAGCCAGGGTTCTTCTGCGCGGGTTGTATCAGTGACCAAAAGGGTAATGCTTTCAGGGGTATGCCCGGGTGTATGCAGCACGTTAAGTCGGATGTTTCCAAGTCCGATCACATCGTCGTGTTTTACTTTCTTGTGAGGGAATTCTGCGCCGCTGGTTTCATGTAGGTAAATTTCTGCTCCGGTACGGGCTGCCAGTTCAGAATTACCGGAGACATGGTCGGCGTGCAAGTGGGTTTCAATGATGTGAGTGATCTTTAATCCACGGTTCTGAGCCACATCCAAATACTTTTGCACATCCCGATCCGGGTCAATGATGGCGGCGATCCCCTTGGCTTCACAGCCCACAATATAAGAGGCGCACCCCAAACCTTCAATAAAAAATTGCTGTGTAAACATGTATTTTTTCTCTCCTACATCTAAGTTTTGTAATAGACCTCTTGTAAAAGCCAATTGTAGGTCAGGCTTGTAGCCTGACATTAATCATTGGCGGGTTACTTATGCAAGAGGTACAATTTAATACCGAAATTGTCATATTTATAAGCGTTTGGATGCAGAGTTGCTAAAAAAGTTACAGGAGCAACCTGATTTTAGGCTGCTCCTGTATGTGAAAATTCTAAGAGATGGAGTTAGTGCTTGCTGGTTGGTGATAAATACTCATCCAAATTGAGGCGCTTGAATAACCGGTCGCGCACATCATCAGGCACAACTTCTTCAGAGGCAGGACCATGCACCAGGTCAATGGTGCGGCGGGTGGTATTCAGTACGATCCGGCAGTTATCACACCCTTCAAGGTGTTTTTCGATCTCTGCGCAAAGTTCGCTGGGCAGTTCACCGTCAATATATTCAGAAAGAGAACCCAAAAGAGATTGGCAGTTCTGGTGGGAATGGTCGCTCATCATTAATCCTTTCGCAATGTCCGCTCTGCATAATAAGATGATAGTTGTTCACGTAACGCCATGCGGGCACGCAATAAACGGGTCTTAACATTCACTTCGGTCAGGTTCAAAATTTCGGCAGTTTCCTTGATCGAGATGCCTTCCACATCGCGCAAAACAAAGACCATCCTCAAGTTTTCGGGCAGCCGTTTCACTGCCGATTCGATGGCGTTCTTACCTTCGCCCGTAAGCAGCTCTTTCTCCGGCAGCACAGACCAATCTACAAACGTTTCGGGCAGCGGCACATCATCTGCATTTTCGTGCTGCATATCCTCAATATTGATATTCGGCTTTCGCTTGCGAATAAGCATCAATGCTTCATTTGCGGCAATGCGATACAACCATGTGGAAAGACTTGAGCGACCTTCGAACCCTGCAATATGGGTGAGTGCATTCAAAAAAGTATTTTGCAGCACATCTTCCGCATCCTGCTGGTTGCCGAGCATCTTCAACCCAAGGCGGTAGATCTGCGGCGAATAGGTATCTACCAAACGGGCAAACTCGGTACGGTCGCCATTTTGTAATGCTTCTATCGAGAAATCTTGTATTATCGAATTTTCCATTTGGATGCGTTTCACCTCAAAAAAGTTACACAAAGTATACATCACAGACTCAGAGAGTTGTAACTTTATTACTTTCAGGGCATCTAAAGAACAAATAAACCCATTGGAGAAACCATGGAAAAATTACTTAACGAACAGGTTGTCGGGCAGATCAAACAAGCCTTCAACGACCTGACAAACCCCGTGCAAGTCCTCTTTTTTGGATCGAAAGAGAATTGCGAATACTGCGGTGAAACCCAGCAAATGCTCACCGAAGTCAGCGAGATCGACCCGCGCTTGACCCTTTCCATCCACGACCTGCAAGAAGATGCCGCCCTCGCCGCCCAATACCGCGTGGATAAAGTCCCCGCCATTGTGATCGCCACAAAAGAAGGCGACAAAGTGACCGATACCGGCGTGCAATTCTCAGGCATCCCCGCCGGATACGAATTCAGCACCCTCATCAACGACATCATCCTCGCCTCAAAAGGGACTGTTGGGCTGGGTGCCGCCACCCTTGAGTTTTTGCAATCGCTGACAAAGCCCCTTCACTTGCAAGTCTTTGTAACCCCTACCTGACCACACTGCCCGCGAGCCGTGTTGCTCGCACATCAAATGGCAATGGTCAACCCCACCATGATCCGCGCCGAAGCGGTGGACGCAATGGAATTCCCTGAACTCTCCCAGCAATTCCGCGTTCAGGGCGTTCCACAGACAGTGATCGAAGCAGGAAAAGGAATCGTCGTTGGGGCAGTAGGTGAAGCTCAAATGCTGGCTGAGATCAAACGCGCAATGCAAAATTAATGTGGTGACACATGAAGAAAAACCAGAAATATCGAAAACAAAGGCAAACACAGGCAATGCGCTCCACTGTTATTGGTGTCGTGCTGCTTTTGGCAGGATTTGTTCTTTTCCTTGTTTTGCAGGGTTCTGATAATGCCGCCGCATCTGATACGACTTCAAGATCGGTCATTCCGGTAGAAGTGGAGTTTGTCGCCCCTGCCTTGCAATTGGAAAACGTGAACGGCAAAACGGAAGCCCTGCAAGATTTCAGTGGGCAGGTTGTGCTCGTGAACAACTGGGCAACCTGGTGTCCTCCCTGCAAAGCCGAAATGCCCTCGCTTGAAAAGTACTATCAGGCACATAAAGAAGAAGGTTTTACCATTGTAGCCATCAGTGCCGGAGATACCCAGGCAGAAGTTGAGCAATTTACCCAGAGTTACGGGCTAACCTTCAATTTTTGGCTTGACCCAGACGGCGCCGCGCTCAATGCCTTCCGCAACGGCAGCCTGCCCAGTTCCTATGTCTTGGATCGTAATGGTACTGTTCGGCTGGCGTGGACCGGCGAAATCAGCCTCGAAATGCTCGAAAAATACGTCACGCCGCTTGTGCAGTCGGTAAACTAAAAATCAGCTAAGTTAACAGAAAAACGGCATGTTTCGGCATGTCGTTTTTTTGACCTTTAAAATGGGATAAAATACTCCAAAGGAAATCTTGAGGAGTACATATGCGCGCGGTAGATATCATCATAAAAAAACGCGAAAAAGAACAGCTTACAGCGCAGGAAATTGACTTTTTTGTACAAGGTTTTACAAATGGAGATATTCCTGACTATCAGGCGTCATCATTTGCCATGGCGGTCTTACTCAATGGTATGACCAATTTCGAAACCACAGACTTAACCCTCTCCATGGCGCGTTCAGGGCAGGTATTAGACCTCTCCAAGATCGTGGATGTGGTGGTCGATAAACATTCCTCCGGCGGCGTGGGAGATAAAACCAGTATTTCTGTCATGCCAATGGTCGCTGCCTGCGGGTTGCCCGTTGGCAAAATGTCGGGGCGCGGGCTTGGTTTTAGCGGCGGCACACTAGACAAGTTGGAATCCATCCCCGGCTATCGCGTGGACTTAACCACCGATGAGTTCAAAGCTCAGTTGAAAGAAAAAGGCATCGTCCTCACCGGGCAATCGCTAGACCTTGCCCCAGCGGACGGGAAAATGTACGCCCTTCGAGACGTAACCGGAACCGTTCCATCCATGCCTTTGATCGCATCATCCATCATGTGCAAGAAAATTGCCGCAGGCGCAACCGCCATTGTGCTGGATGTGAAAGTAGGCATGGGCGCTTTTATGCAAACCCTTGAAGAAGGGCGCGAACTAGCCGAACTGATGGTAGATATCGGTCGCCTCGCTGGGCGCAAAACCGTTGCCCTGCTTTCAGATATGAACCAGCCGCTCGGCTCCGCTGTGGGAAACGCCCTCGAAATGATCGAAGCCATCGAAGCCCTGCGGGGTAAAGCTCCGTCTGATTACATGGAGCATATTTTGCATGTCACGGCTCATGTACTTCTTTTAGGCGGACGTGTCAACACATTGGAAGAAGGCAGAGCCATGGCGCAAAGATCCATCGAAGATGGCAGCGCATTGGATAAATTACGCCTTCTGGTATCTGCGCAAGGCGGCGACGTTTCGTATGTGGATGACACATCCAAATTTGAACGCGCAAAACTCGTCGAGGTGGTAAAAGCCCCTCGTGGCGGATTCGTTTCTCAAGTCCACGCTAGAATCGTAGGGGAGGCTTCTGTGGCGTTGGGCGCTGGACGTGCTAAAAAAGGTGACCCCATCGATTACGCAGTAGGGTTTCTCATCCTCAAAAAAGTGGGTGATGTTGTGCAGGAGGGCGAACCCCTGTGTGAGATCCATGCCAATGATGCTGAAAAACTCAAAGAAGCACATGCAGCTATTTTGGCTTCATATCAATTTAGCAATGAACCTGTGCCTCCACTCCCGCTCTTTTACGAGTAAAATAGCGCATAGCCTTGCGATTTTCACTATAATCAGGCATACTTAATTAACAGGAACCCGGTAATGGCAAAAGTTTCACTCAGAATTTACAACCGCGAAATCGAAAACCTCATTGATCAAGGTCATACAAATGAGGCGATTGCACATTGCCGCCATATTTTACAGACCTTCCCAAAGCATCTTGAAACCTACCGAATGCTCGGTAAAGCCTACCTTGAAGCTCGCCGCTATGGAGAGGCAATTGAAATATTCAACCGCCTATTAATGGCTGTGCCCGACGATTTTGTGGCGCATGTCGGCTTGAGCATTATTCGAGATGAAGAAAAGAAATTAGATGACGCCATCTGGCATATGGAACGCGCGTTTGAAGTGCAGTCTTCCAACCCTGCCATTCAGGCTGAATTGCAAAAATTATATGGTCGGCGCGATGGTATGGTGCCGCCCAAAGTTCGAATGACACGCGGCGCACTCGCCCGCATTTATGTACTCGGTGAACTTTACCCGCAGGCAATTTCTGAAATACGCAGCGTGCTGGCAGAAGACCCGCAACGTGTGGATATGCAAGTTTTGCTTGCACATTCATATTACAAAAGCGGTCAACGTGCCGACGCCACAGATATTTGCAACCAGCTTCTAAAACGCTACGCATACTTTTTCGACGCGAACCGCATCATGGTCGAATTGATCACAGCTTCGGCGGCGGCTGAAACCACACAGGTCTATCGTGCCCGAATTGCCGAATTGGACCCCTACTCCAATTTTGTTAAAGGTTCCATATTTCAAACCAACGAAGTCCCAGACGCATCCATTAACTTGGAGCGCCTTGAATACTCCTCTGAAGAGGCTGTAGCCGAACAGAATTGGAATTCGTCTTCACTTGGATACGTCGCTGTCCCTGCACTTGGCGGAGATTCTCAAAACGATCAACACCCTGAATGGTTGAGCTCAAATATGGATGAAGCGCCTCAACCTTCAAATGGGCTTGATTCTCAACCCCAGGCAGAAGCCGGCATTCCAGACTTTTTGCGTGAAGCAGGTTGGGGAAATGCAACCCAACCTGAACAGCCAACTTCCATGTTTAGTGACGAGGCGGCTGGTGATATTGTTCAGGCAGATATTCCTGACTGGCTTAAAAATCAAGAGCCTTCACCTTCGGCTTCAACTAACGCTGAAGCCACACCGGCAATCGAAACCCCCGATTATCTTGCAAACCTTGATAGTTCGTTTGATCCGTTCTCTGATGTGTCTGCCCCGAATGAAACACCAGATTGGTTAAAATCTGCAAGTGACGAAACCCCTATTGGCACGTCTGCATCACAGGACGATGTTCCGAATTGGATGTCTGGTTTGGATGATTCTTCACAGGCAAACTTTTCCACTGAATCTAAAGCAGATGTACCCGACTGGCTAAAAGGACTGGATGGAGATACCAGCGCAACTACAAATGAAGCCAGTGGAGTAACCGGTTGGCTGGAAGCACAAGAACAGAATACAACAGGATCAAGCGATACCCCCGACTGGTTATCGGGTTTGGGCGGCGTTGCGGGCGTACAGGAAGATCGATCTTCTGCGGATATCCCCGATTGGTTGCAGTCTTCCGAAACTAAAAATACTCAACCTGCCGAAACTCAAAACTTGGAAACCCTCGGCGCATCGGCACAGGAGCAGGATGACGCCGTGGCATGGCTTGAATCTTTGGCTGCCAAGCATGGCGCAAAACCTGAAGAACTGGTCACCGACCCGAACAAGCGCAACGAGAAACCGCCCGAGTGGGTGGAGCAGGCACAAAACATCGGCGCACAAACTCCCGCCCCCAGTGTGGAAAGCCTTGGCGCATCGGCACAGGAACAGGACGATGCCGTGGCATGGCTCGAATCTTTGGCAGCCAAACATGGCGCAAAGCCCGAAGAACTTGTCACCGACCCGAACAAACGCAACGAGAAACCGCCCGAATGGGTGGAGCAGGCGCAAAGCATCGGCGCACAAACTCCTGCCCCCAGCGTGGAAAGCCTCGGCGCATCGGCACAGGAGCAGGATGACGCCGTGGCATGGCTTGAATCTTTGGCTGCCAAGCATGGTGCAAAACCCGAAGAACTGGTCACCGACCCGAACAAGCGCAACGAGAAACCGCCCGAGTGGGTGACTCAAGCTCAAAATATCGGCACACAGCCCCCGGCTGAGTCTGAACCGAAAAAAGAGTGGAGTGAAAACGCAGCAAGTGTAGGCGAAGAATTTTTCGCAGAATTTGAGAAGGCATCCACATCCGAGCCGCAGATCGATGAAACCGGCATGTGGTTGAAAAATCTGGATGGAAGTGAAGAAAAGCCAGATCAACAAGAAGATATCCCTGATTGGATGAAGCCCGGAGCGGAAGAGGAACTTCCACTTGAACGTGGTTCAATCCCTGAGTGGCTGAGCGAAACTGAATCAGATGAAAATGGTAAACGCCCCGAGGGTTCACTCAATACATCCAGTTTGCCCGATTGGCTTGATGGATTGGATGAAACAGGTGAAAAGGAAGAGCCCGCTTATTCTTCAGAAGAGGCGCTTGTTCAGAATCAAGACCTATCGGCTTGGCTAAGTGGTTTGGATGATGAACCAGGTCTGGATATTGACCCCGCAACATTGCGCGCACCGCTTCCGCCCTATGCTGTTCCGCCCCAGGCTGAGATGAGCCAACCCCAAAAGAGTGACAACCTCTCAGATCTTCCTGAATGGATTCAAGCAGTGGAGCCTGGAAAACCCGCAGAGGACGATGAATGGCAGCCGCCTACCGCATCTCCCGAAGTGGAACCGCTTCAAACTCCGCCGACGTTTGATACGGCTCCCCAGAACGACGACCTGCCTTCCTGGCTGCAAAGTGCCGATGGTGATGATGAGGATAACGTTCCCGCGGAAGAAGATGAAACCCCGCCATGGATTCATCGTGAGCAATGGGAAGCTGGAGCTATTGCGACTCCGGTCACCCCGCCCAAGCCAACTTCCCCATCAGATTGGCAGCCCGTGCAGCAAAAGGCAGTTCAATCAAATCAGGTGCCGCCACCTTCACCCAAATCAGCGGAAAAGAAAGCTCCCGCCAAACAGACGGCGTCTAAACCTGTGCGCAAACCTGAACCGCAAGGACACACGGCTGTTTTGAATATTGCCAATGCAGAATTGGAGCGTGGGGATATTCCCGAGGCGTTGTTGCATTATGGAAAATTGATCAAGAAAGGTAAGCATCTCGAAGAAGTGATCAAGGGTCTGTCAGAATCCCTCTATCGCTATCCGGTGGAGGTTGGCATTTGGCAGGCACTTGGAGATGCTTACATGCGGGCGAATCGCTTGAAGGAAGCTCTCGATGCCTACAATAAAGCAGAGGAATTGATACGTTAATTTATTTTGACAGGTCTTCAAGACCTGTCAAAATTTATAATCATCTTTTGGAGGAATTCAGTGGAAAGATCTCTAGTACTTGTAAAACCAGATGGCGTTCAGCGTGGATTGATCGGTGAAGCCATAGCGCGTTTTGAGCGACGCGGTTTGCGGTTGGTTGCCGCGAAATTTATTTCGGTCAGCAAAGAGTTGGCAGAAGCGCATTATGCTGAACATAAGGGCAAGGGCTTTTACGATGGCTTGATCGCTTATATTACATCTGCTCCGGTGATGGCAATGGTGTGGGAAGGTCCCAATGCGGTTGTTTGTATTCGTCAAACAGTTGGTTCCACCAAACCGTGGGAAGCCGCCCCCGGTACGATCCGTCATGATTTTGCGCTTGAGGTGGGTCGTAACCTCATCCATGCTTCTGATAAACCCGAAACAGGTGAGCGTGAAGTAGCACTCTGGTTCAAAAAGGAAGAATTGGTTGATTGGAATCGCGCAATTGACGCGTGGGTGTTTGAAAAATAAAATTGTTGTTGAGATAAAAGCGCCCGCGGATTATTCTTCCGCGGGCGCTTTTTATATTTTGAGATTACTGTAATCTTAACAGGACTTTCCCCTCTTCCCAAAGTTCTTCAAGTTGGTAATATTCGCGTTGGTCGGGGGAGAGCAGGTGTAGCACAACATCGCCGAAATCAACAACGACCCAACCGTCATGGGAAAGCCCCTGCTTTTTTGTTTTCTTTTTATGTTTTTTGCGAATTTCGTCTATGGCGGTGTTCGCCAATGCATCAAGCATACGGTCACTGGTGCCGGTGCAAATAACAAAGTAGTCGGTAAAGGACGCAATATCTTTGATGTCCATCAGTATGATATTTTCGCCTTTTTTATCTTCGAGGGCGTAGACAATATCACGGGCAAGGTCTAATGTATTCAGGTTTCACCTCAGGGGTACGGAAAATAGTTTGGTATAGATTGAACCTTTTGGATTCAAGTCGCTTTGATATAGATGCACGGAGTCTACCCGGGACGTGATAATTCCGCCAAGTTGGATCGATGCAAGTGCGTTGCCGATTCTTTCAAGTTCTTTGGCTGTCGCTTCCTGGTGGACGCGCCCAATGGTAAGATGTGGAGAAAATGTCTTTGTTTCTTTTTCGTAGCCAAAGCGCGTGGATTTTTCTTCGATTTCTTTTTGTAAAGAGAAGAGGGCAGCTGGGGCGTGAATTCCTGCCCAGATAATACGAGGACGCTTTGAGCTTGGAAAAGAGCCGATGCCGCTTATTTGCATATCAAATGGCTTTGCTCTCTCTGCTATACCAATGAGCATTTGTTTGAGAAAATCCAAATGTGGGGCTGGAATATTTCCCAAAAACTTCAAAGTCAGATGTATATTCACTGGGGGAACCCAGCGAATAGAGCCGGAACCTATCAGGGTATGAAGGCGGGTTGCTTGATTCTGTATGCTTTCCTGGACAGATGAAGGCAGATCGATTGCAATAAAAGTGCGGATGGGCGTTGTTCCTGTTATGAGGTTTTAAGTACTTTTTCAACTGCCTGTTTCAGATCGAGGAATCCAACAGGTTTGGTGAGGTAAACGGAGGCGCCCGCTTCAATTCCGTTCTTGATATCGGTGGGCATACTTTTAGCCGAGAGGATGATGACTGGGATGCCTGCCAGATCTGGTTCTCGGCGTATATAACGAAGGACTTCCAAACCAGAGATATCGGGCATCATCACATCGAGCAGAATAAGGTCAGGTTTTTCCTGTGCAATGATGGGGATGGCTGGGGCGCTTGAGAACATTTTTATAACACGGAAGCCGTTGATGCGCATCATTTCCGAAAATAATTCGGCTGCATCGACTTCATCTTCAATGATCATGACTGTTTTTTGCTTTGTAGACATTGGGCTTCCTTTTCAAGCTAAAAATAGCATAAAGATATGGAATTTGCAAGGGCGGATATTTTGTCTTTTTTTGTAAGAAATTGTGTTCGTTGCCTGTCTAATTGAAAAAAGCAGGAGTTGATATGTCAGAATTGGACGAGATACGTGCGGAAAAAGACGAGTTTTTTGGCGGGCATTCACAAAGCCCATTGACGCGTGAACAAAGGAAGTTGTTTTCTGGGTTGAAATATTTTTCTGAAAACGATGCTTTGAGGTTAGAGGTGAAGGTGGAAGAATTTTCTGTAAAAATGGGGTTTAATATGCAGACTTCAACAGGTGGGGTGCAGTATTATGAAAAGTTTGGTAAGTTTTCTTTTGATGTGGAAGGTACGCAAGTTGAATTGACGATTTACCAGAGTGAGCACGGTTTTTTTCTTCCATTTGTCGATGCGCTTGCTGGCAGTGAAACCTACCCGGCAGGGCGTTACCTTGAGCCGGAGCCTTTGCCTGGAGGACGCTTTTTTATTGATTTCAATCTGGCGTATAACCCGTATTGTGCATATAACGATATGTGGTCTTGTCCGATCACACCGACAGAGAACCGTTTGAAAGTGGCAATTCGCGCTGGTGAGAAATTGTATTATTAAGCAAAAATGACGGGTTGACCCGTCATTTTTGCTTAATCGTTTTCCTGGGTGTTTTCTACTACAGAGAGTAGCGCGTCATACTCGTCGCAGCAATCTGCGCACATATCCAAGTGCTCGTGGATGAGCGGGGTGAGAGTTTCTGCATTGGCGCCGCCCTTGATTTCAGTTTCTACAAATTGATCCAGTTTGGCGTACATGTCTGTACATGATAGTTCCTCTTCCCGTACCTGTTCCAATACTTTGAGGAAGCGCATTACTACCTCGTCGGTTAACTGTTCCGGCTTGGAAATATTATCTTGCGAAGTGTTGGGTGAGTTTTCGATAGCCATTCTGGTTATTGAGACGACTAATAATATATTAATCTTACTGGCGAGATTCAAATGCTGTTAAGACATCCTGTGCCGTAAGGTCTTCTGTGGCAAGGCGTTTTTTGAGGCGTAGGCGGGCGTCATGCAAAAGTTTGTAGAGCGCGTTCCTGTTGGTGTTCATCCGTTTGGCTGCTTCTTCCATGGGGATATCTTTAATGCCCAATAGGACAAGCGCTTCACGCTGCTTTGGAGTTAATTCTTCTTCCAGGATGCGACGCACTCGTTCGATCATATCTTTACGTTCGGTGGATGTTTCAGGGGATGCGTGGGGATCGGCGAGTAGACCGGGTGGCGGTGGGGCATCTTCGTTTTCAGTTAGTTCATCCAGCGAAGAGTCCCGCCAGCGTTTGCGGCGCAGTTCAGTTAACGCAATACGAATGGCAATTTTGTGAACCCAGGTCGTGAATAGGCTGCGTCCTTCAAAAGTATTGAGCTGATCCAAGACGCGTAACAACGTTTCTTGCGTTACTTCCTCAACAAGCGGCTGAAAGAGAGGGTCATCTGAAGAAAGCCAGCGTGAAAGGGCGTAGGGAAGCCCTTTTTGAACAATGGCGCGAAGATCTGATAAGGCTTCCTCATGAGCAATTCCTGTGCCGCTCAGGTCGGTTAACCAGTTTTCGTTGGTTCGGGATGTCATACTTCTTCATTATAAAAGCTACAAGACCTCCATGCTGTGATTCTGAGAGTTTCTGATAGTTTTATAATAAATATGGCTGGCGCTTAAAAACAAAAAAAACCGCCTAGGTGGCGGTCTTTTTGTGGGCGCGCAGGGACTCGAACCCCGGACCCCTACTGTGTGATAGTAGTGCTCTAACCAACTGAGCTACGCGCCCAACGGAGCGAGATTATAGCCGAGCCCGCCTGCTTTTGCAAGAGTCAGTGTGAAAGTTCTTCCGGGCGGAAACATGCCTGATAATCGGCGCCGATGATGAGGTGGTATTGGACCTTACTGTTGGGGTCTGGTATGGAGAGAATGTTTACAGATGGTGTTCCTAGAACATTGAGAATGGCTTGGCGTTGATTGACGTCTTGTGAAGTGGTGTGGTCTACAAGGACGGTTGTGCCATAGTTGTGGTTTTCCACTGTACCCAGAGTGGTTTCATATCCGGCGTAGTTCAGGCGGGATGCCGCCAGTGTTTCCATGGTTTCAAAATTGGAGCCATTGACTACTTCAATCGTGATTGTTTTGCGCGTAGCGGCAAAATCGGATAGGGTCGTGGCTTCGATCAAGAGTTGGTTGAGCGAATCTTGTGGTAAGAGTACGGCAGCGCCCCCGGGGGTTGTCCACGGTTGGACGTAGGGCGGACGGATGTAGTAACTTCGAATATTGGCGTTGGTGAAGTTGACGGCATACGGTGCCAGGCTCAGCATATCGGTCAGTCCCATATCGGTGAGAACGGTGCTGGAGAAATCGCTGTACAGTTGGGGAATCTTGCTGAAGGTGTCGGTTTGCAGTGCTTTTTGGAAGATGGTGCGAATCACCTCCTGTTGTCGGCGTCCACGGTCAAAATCACTGGATTTGGATCGCGAGCGGGCATACCACAAGGCAAGATCGCCATCCATGTGAACTTGTCCAGGTCCTACTGTGTAGAGCCACCAATTATCTTCGTTGTTTTGGTCGAGTTCCGGGGAGATCAGCCTCCAGTCGGTGTAGGGGCAGGCAATGGGTACATCGATCCCGCCCAAAGTGTCTACGATGCGGCGAAAACCGTCAAATTCCACCATGGCAGTATAGTCAATGCGAATCCCAAAGTTCTGGAAGATGGTGTCTTTTAAGAGAGTTGTTCCACCACCGGGGTAGCCGCTAAATTCGCCATATTGATAAGCGGTATTGATGCGATCCATGCCTACATCTGGAATGTACAACCAGGTATCGCGCGGGATCGAAATAAGGGAGACTTGCCCCTCCTTATACCAGACAATTGCGATGAGCAGTGTGTCGGTTCGGTGGGATGTTCCATCGGGGCGGCGGTCTGAACCGATGAGCAGGAAGTTTATGGTTTCGGTGTTTGAAATGGGCTGGAGTGGTAATGGAGTATTGACGACAACCTGTGCCGGAGGCGCTGCCTGTGTGGGGAATAATTGCTCGACGGGGGTTGTAGGTGTTGGAGAGGCTAGAGGTGTTGCGCTTGCTAAAATGGACGCTTGTGGAATGGTGTTTGAATTACTTAACACGAGCGGCGGCTGTGTGGGAGTGGCAAGTGAGGGTTGAAATGGGGTTGGTGTTGGCGAAGCATTGGGCGCTGAGGTGACAAGAAGAAAAGGTGCGCCTGCTGCTTCGCTTATCGGGGTAGATGGCGTGCAGGATGCTAGAACCAGCGCGAGGAAAAGACTCGCTTTGAAGAGGTATTTATTTTTCATTGATGGTGAAATCTGCAATAGACAGAACTACGGTGTGTTTGTGCTGACGGGTTGTTGTGTTGGGCTGGCGGTTTGAGTAGGCACAGCGGTTGCGGACGGCACAGGCGATGGGGTTTGGGTCACTGAAGTTTTCGTGGCTACTGGCGTAAGTGTGAAGGGAGGCGGTGTTTGGGTAAAAGGTTGGGTTAATGATGGCGCCGCCGTGAATGTGACCCCTGGAAGTGGAGTGTTTGTAGGTGTGCGTGTAGGCACATTTGGCACATATAGTACTTCTCCAACGTAGATCAAGTCGCTGGTTCGGCAATTTACGACTTTTATTTCCGTGGCGCTGTAGCCATATCGGGCTCCGATGTTATAGAAGGTATCCCCTTTTACTACAGTATGCCCTTTTATCCATCCGGCTTTCCCGGGTGTGCAAACAAATGGAGTACTGGTATTGACTACTTGTGGGACGAAAATGCCCTTCCCGACGATAAGATTTTCATTTCCGAGGAGGCAATTCCCTGTACGGAGAAGCTCTTTGGATGTTTGGTAACGGCTGGCTAAACCATCCAGTGTATCTCCAGATTGCACAATCACTGATATCCAGCCGGAAGGCGCCTGACATATCATTGGAATGAGTGTATGTGTGGCAGTTGCTGTAGGAGTGTCTATTGCAACGAGAGGGGTAAATGTGGGCGGAAGGGTGTGAGTCGCTGTTACAGGAGGGGGGACGAACGCGGCTGTGTTCGTTGGCTCAAAATTCTCTTCCGGTTCAAACCCTACCAAGGATATGGAGAGTGAACCGAGAGTGAGCACAATGGAAAGTAGTGCTGTTGTGAGCGCACTCCAAAACTCGCGCGTGCCTTGCATGGTTAATTCCTTTGCCCGCCTGCGGAATAGTTCCCAGAGATCGGCAGTAATACACTGAAGGTTGACCCTTTGCCAAATTCACTTTCGACCCATATTCTTCCATGTTGTGATTCGGCAAGTGATTTGGCGATCGAAAGCCCCACGCCGGTATCGCCAACGCCTTGAATTAAGACATTTTCTGCACGATATAGGCGGGTAAATACCCGTGATAAATCGGACGGATCAATGCCGCCGCCCTGATCTGTTACTTGAAGTTGAACGTATTCCGTGCTGTTTTCTACGCCTGTTAAGACCTTGAGCTTGATGGTGCCTTCGAAGGGAGTGGCTGCGCCCGCATTTTGAAGTAAGTGGATCAATATTTGCTGCAATGCTTCACGGTTGACTTGAATGGTGGTCAGTGATTTAGGTAATTCAAGGTGAATGGATATGTTCTTTTCGCGCAGTTGCGAACTGGTGTAAGACATGGCATTGTCTATAACTGTATTGATGTCTACAGTTTCTGGGCTGAGTTGATTCAAGTCCGTTGCCAGGGTTGTGATGCGGATCATGTCATCCGTCAGGTTGCGGATTCGTTCAGTGGAAGCCTTGATACGGTCTACAAATTTCTTTTGAACCACGCCAAGAATACCTACGGATTCGCCCAGCAGTAAATCGGTGTACCCAACGATGGAGGAGAGCGGCTGCCGCAATTCCTGTGAAATGGAAGCGATCACTTCAGCCTGTTCTGTGCTTTTGGCGCTTGCCTGCCCTTTTTCCAGCTCAAGGATTTTCATATTAGCCTGTGCAAGGTTGCTTTGCAGAATGACCATTTCTTGCAGGGTGGCTCTCAACTCATTTTCAGCCTGCGTGGACGGAAGATTCTTTCCGACTCTCAACTCTGAATTTTCACGCTGTAACTGCGCAATGATATTCTGTGATTCTTCCTGCGCGGCTCTCATTGAGCTGATGTCTGCTGTATTGGCTTTTTCAACTTCTGTTCTTGCTTCACCAAGCTGCTGTGTTAGCAGCTTTACCCGCTCTTCAAGATCGCTCATTTGCAAACGCGCCATATCACTTTGCGCTTCTAGTTTGTTGATCTTCTGGTTGCGCTGAATGATCGGCACGAGCGAGGAGGTGATATTGGAGAGAAAAGCCTGATCTTCTGCGCTCCAGGTTCTATCGGAATATGGTGAGAGCAGCAAGACCCCGCCCAGTGTTTCTTTTTCGGGCGTGAGGATCGGCACATAAAGCAAATGACCCGGGTTGGTCAACCCTAAAATATCGCCAAGCCCCTTAATATCTGCCGAGGTGCTGCTGGCGGGCAGGCGTAAGGCACGCCCGCGTTGAATGGAATTTGCCAGCATGGGAATTGCATTCTTCGTCAGCGAACCGCCGTCTAAACTGTCTTCACGGATCAGATCGTACCCACCGGCGATCTGCATTTGATTGTTATTATCGGTCAGGTAGATCATAAAACACAGGTCTGCCAGCATGGTTTGACCGATGGCGCGGGTGAGCGCCTGACTCATCTTGGTGGAATTGTTCTCCGCGGCTACCGCCAGCAAGGTATGGAAGGTTTTAGGGTCAGTGCTGTAACGTCTGCGTTCGGTACGACCCGCAGTATCTATTTTGTATGTGGCTGGCTTGGAGGGCAACGGACTGGATGTCACCAGCTTTCCTTCTGAAAACCTTTGTGGGAGAGTAAGCAGGATAGGGAACGCCGCCATGTATGCCAACCGAACAATGCCCGAAAAATCACCCTTAAGCCCCAGCCACAACTGTCCAATATGCCCAAGGGCACCCATGGAAAGCAGCAAAATACCATACCACCTGCCATCAGGTTTTCGAACGGAGAGTACGACAATCCCAATTATTGCGAAAAGTAGAGACCCGATCTGCCAGATAAAATCATCCAGCGAAAGGTTGTAACTGATGGCATCAAGTGTGGGTACAGCCTGCCGCTGCCAAGAAAGCAAACTAAGCCCCATGGCAGTTACAATGAACATACTCAGAATAATTGCACTGGCATCTGCCTGACGGTTTGGTTCGGGGAATGCATACAGCCAGGTGATCCAGATAATGCTGAATACCAAAAAGGCACGATCCATGGGCGGCAGTACCGTTAATGGGTCTACAATTTCCTGCCAGCCGAGACCGCTCATGAAGAACATAATTAATTGCGCTGCCAGTAAAACCCCCAAGCCCGTGTATGCGCGTTTCGCTTGTGGAAACTCACTTGTGCGCCAGTGGTTAAGCGCCGATTGAAATGCGCCCATCACCACGAACACCAGGACGATGTAATAGATCAAATCTCCCGGCGGCACGGTCAGTTGGTTTAAAATTTGTTGGACAAAGTCGCTCATCTTCCGTGATTATACTGCCTGTTACGCATAATCGCTTAGAATTGTTATCATGCTGAATCGCTGGAAAACACAAATTTTTATTGGTTTCTCACTCGTGGTTGCCGCTGCGATTCCCATTTTTACAGGCGGATACTTCAGCGCAGAACGTGCGCAAGACCTCGAATCTCAAGGTGAATACCAGGCAGCCGCCCAACAGTATGCCCAAGCCGCCCGATGGGCGTTTTGGCGTACAGACCTTGCAGAGAAGGCAGGAATCAACTTTGCCAAAGCGGGAGATTTTACCGCCTCTGTTGGCACATTCGAGCGTCTGAACAAGCCGAGCGCAGAAGGGTGGGTATGGTACTGCACTTCGTATATTCAACTGCAAGATTTTCCATCCGCGATCTCTGTTTGCAGCAAGGGGGCAGAAAACGAAAAAACACCCGTTTTGTATGGATTACTGGCATACGTGTATCGTGAACAGGGAGATTTTTCTGCCGAACAGAACACGCTCGAAAACCAAACCCGCCTCGACCCATCTGATGCCTATGCCGCCTACCGTCTAGGAATGCTGCGGATGCTCTCTGCCCCCGAAAACGCTGTGGATGAACTGACCCGCGCCTCAACCCTTAACCCCGAAGTTGATTCTGCCGTCCAAACCTTAACCTTCGCTGTGGCAGTTGCCGAAGCCCAAAGCGACCTATCCATGAAAAAAGTGATTATTGGGCAGGCGTTTGGCTTGGTGCAAGATTGGGAACTGGCGCAAGAGGCATTTACGCAAGCGGTTCAACTAGATGAGACCAATGCCGAGGCGTGGGCGTGGCTGGGAGAGGCGAAACAGCAAAACGGTCAGAGTGGAGCCGTGGAACTCGATCAGGCGCTGCGACTCGACCGGCAATCTGTCAACGTGCGGGCGCTTCGCGCTCTGTATTGGAATCGTCAACAAAAATATGAGCAAGCGTTGGCAGAATATTTGCTGGCGGCTGGAATCGAACCGCAGGACCCGCATTGGCAGGTGAGCTTGGGCGATGCCTATACCAAACTTGGCGATCTGGTTTCGGCGCTATCGGCATATCAACGCGCCGTGGAACTCGCCCCAACCGATGCAGAGTATTGGCGTTTGTTGGCGGTGTTTTGCGCAGAGAACGCCGTGCAAGTGGAAGAGATCGGGCTGCCTGCCGCACAGCAGGCATACACCATAGACCCGAATAACCCCGCCGTGTTGGATGCCTTGGGACATTCCTATTTTCTGACCAGCCGTTTTGCGAGCGCCGAAAAAACCTTGATGCAAGCAATAGAAATAGACCCGGGGTATTTTCCGGCGTACATCCACGTGGCTTTAACATACCTGTCGCAGGGAAACCAACCCGCCGCATACAACGCTCTTACTTTTGTTCGTGACGCAGATGAATCTGGCGCGTATGCCAGTGTTGCAGAGCAGTTATTAAGCAAATATTTTCAATGATAAAATCACGCCCATGAATCGTCGCTCTTTTATTTTGTTGTTCGTCTTGATCTTTACTCTCTCCGCCTGCGGCGCCCAGCCTCAGCAAGTAGCAGTAGAAGCCCCCGCGCCTGCGCAGCCCTCTGGGTCTGTTTTGTTTCAAGATGACTTTGCCCAACCAACCACCGGCTGGGATCGTTTACTGGTAACCGAAGGCGTAATGGATTATTACTCTGGCGGGTATCGTATGCTGGTGAATTCTTTGCAAACAAATTTCTGGGCAACTCCGCGCCGCAATTTTAGCGATGTGCGCATCGAAGTGGATACCGGCAAAATGGCAGGACCCGACGAAAACCGCATCGGTCTGGTCTGTCGCTTAACCGGCAAGGATTATTACTTTTTCATTTTTTCCAGTGACGGCTTTTACGGCATGGGCTTGTTCAAAGATGGGCAGGCGGTTTTGCTGGGGCAATCTGAAATGCAATATTCAGAAAACATCAACAAAGGCGTTGCCATCAATCATCTTCGCGCCGACTGTACCGGCAATACGCTTACCTTCTTCATCAACGGTTTTCAGGTTGCGCAGGCACAAGATGCCACATTGACCTCGGGTGATGTAGGTGTTTTGGCTGGCACATTCAACGAAGTCGGTACTGATGTTCTCTTCGATAACTTTGTGGTCTTGCAGCCGTAAAAACGAATAGCAGATCGTTGCTCTTCTTATCTGTAATTTTATGAAAATCTTTCTCGATACCATCGGCTGCCGTTTGAATCAGGCGGAAATTGAAACCATGTCGCGTCAGTTTCGGGCGGCAGGGCATGAGATCGTTGCCTCGGCAGAACAAGCCGAAATGGCGGTGGTTAACACCTGCGCCGTTACCACGCAAGCCGCTTCTGATTCGCGCAGCAAGATACGCACCATTGCAAAGGCTGGAGTGAATGAAATCTCTGTCACCGGCTGCTGGACAACTCTCCAGCCGAATGAAGCGGCTGCTCTTCCGAATGTCAAACACGTTATCCCCAACGATAAAAAAGACCTGCTCGTTTCCCAAACTCTACACCTCGAACCTTCTGCCTTTGACCTCGAACCGATAGACCGTGTTCCCATCCCGGGTCTGCATCGCCGCACCCGCGCTTTCATCAAAGTGCAGGATGGCTGCGATAACAAATGCACATTCTGCGTCACAACCATTGCAAGGGGTGAGGGGCGTTCCCGTCCGCTGGCAGATGTGCTCAACGACATCCACTCAGCCATATCTGGCGGCTCAAAAGAGATCGTCCTGACAGGCGTTCATCTTGGCTCGTGGGGGCAAGACCTGGGCGGACAGCATTTGCGCAGTCTGATCGAAGCCATTTTGCGCGAAACCGATACGCAACGCTTGCGCTTATCCTCCCTCGAACCGTGGGATCTGGATGCAGACTTCTTCTCACTTTGGACTGACCCCCGCCTCATGCCTCACTTGCACCTGCCTCTCCAATCAGGCAGTGACTCAACCCTCAAGCGGATGCTGCGCAAGACCACCCCGCAATCGTTTCGTGAGCTTGTGCGTGCGGCTCGAAACGTCATGCCGCAAGTTGCCATCACCACCGATCTTATTGCTGGCTTCCCCGGCGAAACAGACGAAGAGTTTGCCGAGACATTGGGCTTTGTGCGCGAAATGCAGTTTTCAGGTGGGCATGTCTTTTCGTATTCGCCGCGTCCTGGCACAGGGGCAGCAAGGATGAAGGGGCAGGTTCAGCCTGAAATCCGCAAGAGGCGCAACCGTATTTTGCAAGAAGCCATTGAAGAATCTGCAAAATCCTACCGCAAGAGATTCATCGGGCAGACCATGTCCGTCCTGTGGGAATCCACCACCGAATTCGGCGAAGGCGGCTGGCGCATGGAAGGCTGGACGGGAAACTACCTGCGTGTCAGCGCGATAGCGCCCTCTCCGCGCTGGAACGAGGTGGATGAGGTGCGTTTGGAATGGATGACTGGAGGGATTTTGGAAGGGATAATTGCCAGTCAGAATATTCAAGGAGGACTATGAATCAACTGCAGCAAAACAGAAAGCTTTCTTATAGTAATTTGTTACTGGCTTTTTTGATTTCCGGGAGTATTGTCGTTCTTATATACGCCCGCTATCTGCAAACAGTAGGCTACAGTGTCAAAAGAGCATTTTTTGGGGTATTTGTTTTTGCTTTATTCGTATTTGTGATCTATGTGTTATTGCAGCTTGTTTTTGAAAAATACTATGATGGCAAGCATATTCTCTATCGTCAGAGCATTTTATTTTGGCTACTACTCTCCGCAATGTTCGTCCCCCATATTTTGCCAATTCCTCATTATCCACAAGCTCCTGTTTTTCAAAAAAGCAGTAAGATTGAAATCAACTTCCGCTTCCTGGAGGAAAATGACGAACCCGTGCAATTAAAGGGAGTCTGGTTAAGTTTTGATAACAGAAAAATAGCTTCTTCAGATTTTGTTTTTTCTAATAACTGGGAGGAAAACTCAAATAAATATTTCATAGATTCCGCGTCTCAAGGCAGGTTGAGTTGGCAGGGGAAAATTGGTGAAAGAGCAAAATTAACCATTTTTCCATTAGACACACCTGCCGAAGTTACCGTAACGTGGGATGGGGAAGAAAGCACAGCCATCTTACTGGGCGAAACAATATTTTTCAATAAAAAAAGCTCGACCCCGATCTGGTACTACGGATTAATAACTTCTGCGCGTGTAGTTTTCCTGTTTTTTTTGCTGCTTATTTTCTTCTCGCTTTTTCTTAATATTAAATCTTGGGAAAGACAGAGGGCGGTTGTTTTTGTCTCTTTGTTCTTGCTAAGTACCTGGTTGGTTTACTCGCATTTTCAAAGTGTGGATATTACTGAAAAACTTGATTTGCAGATTTCGTATCACAATTCTGTGTTGGCGGGAAATGCTCCAAGCCCGTGGCAGTATCGCCCTTTTTCAGAATGGGTCTTGGAAGGTGGAATCTTTCTGGCTTCACTTGTCGGGCTGGCAGATTCTTTTTATTTTGGCGCATTGTTATTGAGGGTTGTTCAAAATACCTTAATTTACTTTCTTGTATATTTTTATTACCGCAAACTCGGCTTCATAAGAGAAATAGCACTGATAGGCGTTTTCTTTTTATCAGGTTCTTTACTTAATTCTTTTTTGAAGAGCGGGTTTTCATTTAATACTTATTTTGATGTTATTTTTTACCTTATAGCTGGGCTGTTGATTTTACGGCGTTCGTTTGTATGGTTTCCTTTATTGATGGTGGCAGCCTCGCTTAATCGTGAAACCAGCGGGCTGATCCCGTTTTTAGCTTTGTCCGTCATTTGGGATATGAAGAATAGAAAGACAGATGTTTTTTTTATAATTTTTTCGTTAATTTGCTGGGCATTTGTCTTTATCACCCTTCGTATTATTTACCCTGGGCACGAAATATTTATTCCTTACGATAGTCCCCCTGGAATTTCTTTGTTGATATACAATCTTTCGCCTGCGCCATTTGGATTGTTAATTCGATTTTTTAGCTTAACCCCAATTATCGGCTTGGCGGTTGTGCAGAGATGGTCAAGAGTTATCAAGATTTTTTTTGTTGTATTAGTTCCAATATGGTTTGGCGTTCACCTTATTGCCAGTGTGATTGGAGAAACGCGGTTGTTTTTGGTTCCGCAAACCTTGATATTCATCCCTGCCTTTTTATTTTTTGTTGAATCTATTTACAAAAAAATAGATGGCGGACGTTTCAGTGAACAAAATAGCACTCTCTTGCCCCTATAGTCTGGAAACCTTATGAATTTATCCCATCGTTTTTTCTCAAAGCGAATCTTAATTCTGTTGATATTTATTATCTTGATCGTTGGTTTTTTTATCGGTAACCAATACGGGCAGACATGGGATGAGCCGTCTTTCTATCTTTATGGAGAACGCTCTTGGGACGCCTACACTCGTGGACTCGCCGGGCAGCCACTAATCCCACAGAAACACATCTACTTCCTTGACTTGCGCTACTATGGCGCATTCTATACTGCCATCGGCTGGAAGGCAGTGGAATTATTAAAGCCTGTCCTCAAAAGCTGGGGATACATGGATATCTGGCATTTTATAAATTTTGCATTTTTTCAGATATCACTTGTCTCTTTGTACTTTCTCGCAAAACGATACTTCTCTTCCCGAATAGCCCTTTTTTCAGTATTGCTGTTTGCAACACAGCCCCTAATTTTCGGACACGCTTTTATTAACCCTAAAGACATTCCTTTTATGACTTCTTTTATGGCAAGCGTAACACTTGGCTTGTATATGACGGATGCAGTAAAAAAAAATAGCGAAGATAATAGCGGATGGCAGTTTGAATTAATGCTGTCGATATTGTTTGGCTTGTTGGTGTTTTCAGTGGTCGGTAAAGATGTTCTCGGTTCTGCAATTGGCAGCTTGATCACATCTTTGTACACTGCGCCTGCTGATTCTGTTGCAGGCAGGCTCTTTTTACTGCTCACCGGTACTGCCAACCGATTGCCAGTAGAAAACTATATTCACAAGGCTGTTTCGGCACACCTTGAGCGGATTTTTGTGTACGCGGCTTTCATCTTCCTTGTGTTTATAAAAATATATACCAATCGCCGTGAAAACAAAACGAGCGACCCGCTTTTTAGACTCAACTGGCGCGGAATACTCTTAGTGCTTGCAAGCGGAATTGCGCTGGGCTTGGCAACATCTGTCCGCTTGTTGGCGCCTTTTGCCGGACTCCTCGTCGCTTTATACGCTCTTGGAACTCGTGGACGTAATTCGATACCGGCGTTGATCTACTATTTTTCGATTGCAGCATTTGTCTCCTATTTGACCTGGCCCTTTTTATGGGATTCGCCCACTTATAACTTCTTAGAAGCATTTAACGTGATGCGAGATTTCCCGTTTAATGCTGAAATCAGGTTTATGGGCGATAACATCTCTCCATCAAACCTGCCCTGGTACTACATTCCATTGCTAATGTCCATTCAATTGACAGTTCCCTTGGTACTCCTGGCATGGGCTGGCTTTCTAGCTTTGATTAGAAAAAGCAATCGGCAGAATATTTTTGCCAATTTTGTAGTGTTAGGCTGGCTCCTTCCGGTAGGGTTGCAGATCGCACTCAAATCCAATGCATACGATAATTTTCGGCAATTCCTTTTCGTGCTGCCGCCATTGTTTATTTTGGCTGGCATGGGGTTTGAAATGCTCCTCTCGTGGATCAAGAACCAAACTGCCGCGATAGCGCTCTCCATTCTTTGCCTCCTGCCAGGGCTGCTTGGAATTATCTCGCTTCACCCCGTTCAATATATTTATTACAATGAATTCGTAGGGAATGTCTCTGGTGCAGAAGGAAAATTCGAGTTGGATTATTGGCTGAGTTCCTACCGCGAAGCCGCCGCATACCTGGATATAGTTGCCCCCTTTGACGCAGATGTTTTGGCGTGGGGTTCGGGCTTTAACGGTACGCGAGACGATATTACCGTGTACAGTTTTAGCTCTGAGGACGACCTGAAAAACACAGACTTGAAATTCGATTATGCGGTGATCACCACTCGTTTTGATAGTCATCTGGGTGTATTTAAAGACGCGCCAGTGGTCTATGAGATCAGAAAAGACGGCGCATTACTTGCCGTGATAAAGAAAATCACCAAATAACAGGTACGATATAGATTATCCCGTTTTTGTTGCAAATATCACTATCCGTTACCGTCCATTGAATTGTATAATTTGTATGACATTTTCTTAAAAAGGAGCACCCCCCATGACAGCTCAGTTAATTGACGGAACCGCCATTGCGCAGAAAGTGCGTGATGAAGTAAAAGAAAAAGTTGCCAAACGCCTCGCAGAAGGAAAGTCACAGCCCGGGCTGGCAACCGTATTGGTCGGAGAGCGCATCGACTCTGCCACCTATGTCAGCATGAAGCAAAAGGCTTGCGCCGAGTTGGGGATGACCTCTTTTCATCATCCCGTCCCTGCTGATATTTCTCAGGAAGACCTTGAAAAGCTGATCAAACAACTTAATGCCGATCCCAAAGTACACGGCATTTTGGTGCAATTGCCACTGCCCGACCATTTGGACGAGGAGCGCATCCTTTCGCTCATCAGCATCGAAAAAGATGTGGACGGCTTCTCCCCGATCAATCTTGGTCGGCTCGCCCAAAAAGGACGCGAACCGCTGTTTGTCCCATGCACCCCGTACGGCTGTATCTACCTCCTAAAAGAAGCTGGCGTAAAGATCGCGGGCGCGAATGCCGTGGTTTTGGGTCGTTCAAATATTGTGGGGATGCCCGCCGCGCTTTTGCTTATCAAAGAGAACGCAACAGTCACAGTTGTCCACTCACGCACAAAAGACATTCCCGCTGTTTTGCGTGAAGCAGATATTGTCATTGCCGCCATTGGTCGCGCCGAAATGGTGCGCGGCGACTGGCTCAAACCCGGCGCCGCAGTGATCGATGTAGGCATCAACGGCATTCCCATGTTGAACGAAGACGGCTCTCCGGTTATCAGCCAGAAGACCGGCAAACCGCGCCAAAAACTTGTCGGTGATGTTAATTTTGCCGAAGCAAAAGAAGTTGCCGGTTTCATCACCCCGGTTCCCGGCGGCGTAGGTCCCATGACGATTGCCATGCTCATGGCGAATACGCTTAGAGCAGCAGAGATACAGGATAAATAACAGGAATCAAAAAAACAGTCCGGCTCAAACCGGACTGTTTTTTTTTGATTCTGTTTCTCAGGGCTTGATCAACAACCCAAGGTGATTCCCCACGGGGCGTTCCTTGCCCGGGTGATTCATTTCAATGGGGGAGTTGAGTACAACGCTCTTGCCATCTGCGCCTCGAATGACCATTGCCGAAGAACCGCCGCCATCCATATTTGCGCCGGTATGTACCCCAAAGGATATAAGCAATTCACCCAATTCAGGGAAAGTGACGCCTTCGCTGTACCCGCTTTGGCGTCCATCCACCACCATCCATGTAAGCCAGCGGGCATTTCTATTTATACCCAACGCCGTACGCGGATTCGGAATCTGCGCCGCAAGATTTTTAATGACTCTGCCATTCTCCACGATCATACGGTCGCCTGAAACAGCGTTGAATATCTGATTAGAGGCTTTGTTGAAAGAGACCTGATTTTTGCGGGCAATATGCACCACAGGTTGGGCGGTGCTTTTCGGCGAATAAACTTTTCCACGCGAGGCGGCGTAATCGCTGATCCGTACGGGGTCGCCGCCAGTTGCGCATAGCGACGCGGGGGAATGTTCCGCGTCCAAGTAGCTGAAGTATCCGCCATTGATGGCAGCCGAGAGTTTAAATTCTTCAAGGAATTGCGAGGTGGTTCGAGTGCAAAGAATGTCGGTATTGTTGGGAGAGGGGGTGACCAAAAACTCAAGTTTTGTGTTTTGCAGGTCAATTGCCATCACATGCACCACGATCTTGCGCGGACTGGTAAGGTCTTTGCGAATGTATGTTACACCCGGAAATAACTGCTGAATCACCGAATCGGGGCGGCTGTTGCTGCTGACCTTTATCATGTAATCGCGCGAACACCAACCAACCGAACCATCAAGCTTTTCGATCTTTGCCCATTTGGAGTCAGATTCATCCAACGCTGGAACAACATCATTCTTAAATAAGGCATTAGTTATTTTCGCAGATAGATTAGCGCCTTCGCGCACATTGAGTTTGGACGTATTGATGCGATACCAATTCTTATCCTGATGAGCAGGGACAACAGCCGCCTGTGGTTCTTCTGCCACCGGGGCGTGGGCGCTGACAAGGTACTCGCCAAAACTCCAACCTTCGCGGGCGCCATCCTGGCTGCGAATTTTGAGCCACTGATTGTCTGGGCTGGCATCCAGTTTTTCGACCAATTCACCAAAGGTCAAAAGACCGATGGCTTCAAACTCCAACCCCGGACCAGAGCGGATCTTCAACCCGGATGGGGTTACGCGATACCAGTTTGTGTCCTCTTCTTCGGGTGGGGTAGAAGCTCCAGAACCAGAATCAGTTCCGGTTCCAGTTCCCGAACCGGTGTCTGTTCCTGAGCCGCCGCTGCTTCCGCCAGTATCCGTTCCGCCCGATGCGCTTCCACTTCCTCCTGTGGTTGAGCCGGTATCTGTGCTTGTTTCGCCTGTCGAAGAATCTGTGCTGCTGATATTTTGCAAGTATGCGGCAAAGCTCCAACCCGTGAGCGTGCCATCCGCGTTTTTGATGTTGAGCCATGTGCCATCAGAATTTTCGCCGATCTTTTCAACGACTTCATTAAGGACAAGGCTGCCGACTTGCGTAAAGTTTAGCCCGGCTCCCTGGCGTACTTTGAGTGACCATGCCGTAACGCGGTAAAAGTTGCTGGGCTTGGGTATTACAACGGTTCCGGGTGTACCATCTACGCCAAAGCGCTGCTTGAACGCATCTGCATTTCCGTTGAAATAATTTAGGTCAATATTCAAACTTTCCACGCCGTAGAGCGTGCCATCGCCGTTATCGGTAAATTGCCAGAGAGTCCATGTATCCCACGGACCCGGCACCTGTGGAGCCGTGACCCCATAGTTTGCGATCCAAAGCGGATATTGTTTGAAGTAGTTGAGCGAACCGGTTGGAATTCCAACCGCCACGGTATTTTCCTTCCAATAATAATAGCCAGTGTAAATACCGATCTCTTTATTGGCTGGAATAAGTTTCTTTAATTGCTCAATGAAGTTGTACCAATTTTTCCAACCTTTATATGCCCCGTTGTAATTATCTTCAAAATCGCACCACAAAGGCAGTTCCCCAAAATCGCCGTCGAACATGGAAACCCATTTTTCTGCCTGCGTTTTGGGTTCCACTCGGCTATCGTAAAACCAGTACGAGCCGCGAGGCAGACCAACTGCTTTTGATTCGCGCCAGTTCACTTTGAAATCACGGTCGCCCCATGTATTTTGACCGGCACGCACAATGACGAAATATGCGTTTTCGCGCATTTTTGAAAAATTCACACCCTGCGGAGTTTGGGGGTCATCCTGGTAGAAGCTGATATCAGCCCCGATAATATTGGTCATGTAGTTCTCCTTTGTAATCCTAAGCCAGCCCAAAATCTATTTTTTCATTATAAACCATGTAAAAAGGCAGGTTAAAAAATACCTTCAAAATGACGTACAACAGGCATTTCACCTTGTTTCCCTTCCACAGAAATTACATCAATTTGCCAACGGTCTATATTGTTTTCTGCGGCAAAGTGCATGGCTGAATTTAGCATGTGTTCGCGCTTGCGGGCTGTGATCTGCTGTTCAGGAAAAAAATTTTTGGAGGATGTAAGCGTTTTCACTTCGATGAAAATAGTGACCTCACCCTTTTGGGCGACGATATCAATTTCTCCGTACGGCGTGCGGACGTTCCTCCGCTTCACTTCGTAGCCGTGGCTTGTCAGCCAGACCGAAGCTTGATCCTCGCCCCAGGCGCCAACCCGCTGGTTGTGTGTGCTCACGAAAGGAATTTCTCCAAAATTTCCTGCAAGCGGGAGTGAAGATTGCGCTTGCGTGGAATATCGCCGTGCGCAAGGGCTGTGTATTTTTGCGCCATTAAACTGGTAGTGCGTTCAATGGCATAGGCAAAAGATTCCCTTCGGGCAGACGCACTCATTTGCTTACGCAGTTCCGGCTCGAGGCAAAGGCGGGTGAGTTTGGCGGTAAACGCTGGCAAGTCTTCTGTAGAGAGATAGCCGGTTATGCCATCCTGCACCGTATCGCCAACACCCACCGATTCAATTCCCATGACGGGCAGCCCTGCCCCCATGGCTTCGATCACCGAAAGCGGGTGGACTTCAGTAACAGAGGCGGTGGCGAAAATATCGCACATGGCAACGTAAGAGGGGAGTTCGTGGTAGGGAACCCTGCCGATCATGTGAATACGCTCAGCCGTATCCTGCTCTGCAATGAATTCGCGGATGTCTTCTTCGTATTGCTTCACGCCGCCACCGATCAGTAAAAGGCGAACACTTGGAATGGCTTTGGCAACTCCTGAAAACGACTCGATCAAAAACGGCAGGTTTTTCTCAAGCGCAATGCGACCAGCGTAAACGATCAAGATGTCGTCTGCTTTGAACCCGTGATTTTTCCGTAAAAGAGGCTTTGCAGCTTGGAAGTTGCTCAAGTCTATGCCGTTGGGAACGATCTCAACGGGGCTTTCCACTTTCAATTCACGCAGTACCTTTGCCATGCCCGCAGAGGGGGTGACGACCATGTCCATCGCTTTGCAGAAAGGCGGCATGTACGATTGCAGTAACCCAACACTGACCTCATCTGGCATCAGAGGCAGGTATGCCTGGGCGTACAGGTCGTAACGGGTGTGATTTGTAAAAATAATGGGAATATTTTTGGGGCGGCAATACCGCAGCGCCAACCTTCCGCTAAGAAAGGGGTGATGTACATGCACCACGTCCATGGTTTGAAGGAGTTCTTTTGCTTCGCGTGAATATCGCATGGATAGATAAAAGCCGGTATCTGCAATGGGCAGCCCGGGGCTGCGGATGATATTGGGTTCATCATCCTGGAATTCCACGTCGCCAAAGGTGAATACAAAAACCTCGTGCCCCGCTTCTTCAAGGTATTTTTTATTAACCTCAACGTAGTTTGTAATACCGCTGATGTACGGCTTGTAACTGTCAACCATCATTCCGATTCGCATGGGTCTATGCTAATAGATTGGGTGATTACGTGTCAAGGCATGTTTTTTTCAACATGGTAGAATTGCAAGCCCCAGGAGTTAAAAATGCCAGTCAAATTGATTTTACGAACCAATGAGTATGAAGTAAAAGCCGGAATGGCTTTGTTGGATGCCTTGAAGAAGTGCAATATCATTCCCGAATCTGTGATTGCCACGCGTGAAGGTGAGTTGATCACCGAAGATGAAATATTGAAAGACGGGGAAGTCATCAAGCTCGTTGCGGTAATATCAGGCGGTTGATATGAAATGTAAGAAGTGTGGTGGAAAAGCCTCGGTCAATATGCGCCAGCATCGTATGGCGTTGTGCAAAGAACATTTTATCGAATGGATTCCCGAGCAGACCGAACGCTTTATCAAAAAATATAACATGTTCACCCGCGAAGAGAAGGTTCTTGTCGCTGTTTCAGGCGGCAAGGATTCGCTCGCTTTGTGGGATATTCTCACCCGCCTCGGCTACAAGGCAGACGGGCTGTACCTTGGGCTGGGCATTGATGGCGGCGTGAATTATTCAGATGAGTCGCATCGTTTGACGGCAGAGTTTGCTGAAAAGAACGGCTTGACCTTGCATACCGTCAATATCGAAAAAGAATATGGTTACTCGATCCCTGTGCTTTCTGATATCAGCTATCGCGGGCACGGCAAGCCCTGTTCAGTTTGCGGGTTGGCAAAACGCCACGAAATGAATCGTATTGCCCGTGATCTTGGGTACGATGTTCTTGCCACCGGTCACAACCTTGATGATGAGGCTGCCGTTTTATTCGGGAATACCTTGCAATGGTCGTCAGATTATTTGCTGCGTCAGAGACCAGTTCTGCCTGAAAAAGACGGGCTTGCCCGCAAAGTGAAACCTTTGTGCCGTTTCTACGAACGCGAAATGACCGCCTATTCAATTGCAAGGGGCATTGAATATATTTATGATGAGTGTCCATTTGCAGATGGGGCTACACAAGTCTTTTATAAAGAGACGTTGAATCAGCTTGAAAATACCCGCCCGGGAATCAAACTCACCTTTTATTTGCGTTTTCTGGATGCGCGGCAGAGTGGGAATTTGTTTATCGAAAAAGATGCGGTTCAAGCACATATCCACCCATGTGCCAAATGTGGTCAGCCCACTTCTGCGCCGGATCTGTGCTCGTTCTGTAGAATGATCGAAAAAGCAAATACAACGACTGGGTGAAGCTACCGCACGACAGTTGCTATCAAACTTACAATAAATAATCCAAGCGCCACATATCCGGCGATCTGCTCTGGAGAAAAAAGCGGGATGCGTGGTATTTCAAACCCGAAACGGTCAATTTCGTACTGCTTCGGTGTATCCAGTTTTCCCAGCAAGGCATCGCGGAAGATGGTGACATCGGCGGGTCTGTCTTTGGGGTGGAGTGACATTGCCCATAAGACGGCTCTTTCCACGCTGGGGCTGAGGCGTGGGTTAATGTCTGCTGGGGGAGTCAGGCTGCGGCTATTTAAGAAGCGTTTGCGTGCTTCGGCGGGCGGCTCGTTGGTTAGCAGGTGGTACAGGGTTGCGCCAAAGGAGAAAATATCCGCTTTCGCATCGGTGTGTACATCATCCCCTCCATATTGTTCAAGCGGTGTGTAAAGTGCAGTTCCCTGCCCTTGAATGACGGTGACGGTTGCCTCTCCCGGCGCCATGATCTTCACCAGCCCAAAATCTACCAGTTTGACAAGCCCGCTCGGGGTCAGTTTGATGTTGCTCGGTTTTATATCGCGGTGGATAATGGGCGGGTCTTGCTGGTGCAGGTAGTTTAGGGCGTCGGCAATCTGGGTAGCCCATTTGAGTACATCTGCTTCGGGAAGGAATGCGTTGTTGCGGCGGGCTTCCTGCATAAGTTGGCGCAGGTCTTTGCCGGGGACGTAATCCATTACGAGATAGTCTAGTGAGCCAAGTGAGAAGAAGTCTGAAACCTTGGGCAGGTTGGGGTGGTCGAGGCGCGCGAGTACAGAAGCTTCGCGAAAGAATTGATCGCGGGCTTGTGAGAGTACCTCGGGGGGGAGAGATTTGTCGTGTTCTACTTCCTTGATCGCACACTGACGTCCTTGCAGGCGTGTATCATCTGCAAGATAAATGTTGCCAGTGCCGCCACGCCCGATCTGTTCACGGACAATGTAGCGTTCACGCAGAATCTCCCCGTTGGCTAATGATGGGGGCAATCCTTCTCCTTTAGTTCTTGAAGCGGGTGCGCGGCGTTTTGTGATATTTTCGGCGTGTATCACATTTGCAATTCTGCGGCGTGCAGATTGCAATATAATCAACCACAGATGCCCGCTTTTCTGCTAATATTATAAACGCCTTTGCAGTGAAGCGGGTTAGGCTAAAAAACTATTTGGTGCATCCAGAAAGAGCGCCTCTACATTAAGGAGATTATGGAACGAGAAGAGGAATACCCAATTCTTGTCGCGCAGGATGGTCCCCTAAAAGGACAGCGTTGGAATTTAAGCCGGACTTTGATGATGGGGCGCGACCCCAGTTGTGATATTCAAATACAAGACCGTCAGGTCTCGCGTTTTCATGCACGTATTACCCCCAGTTCTGAAGGCGCAACGCTGGAAGACCTTGGGAGTAAGAATGGAACCAACTACAACGGCGCAGAGTTGGGCGGGCCCATCATGCTGCAAGACGGCGATATGTTTGGTATTGCTCTTGCGCAGCAATTTACCTATCTCACTTCCGATGCCACCATGCCTCTTGCCGAAGGCGGTCCCCGCTCTGGTCGGTTGGTGATGGAACAAAAATCACGACAGGTGTGGGTGAATAACCAGCAATTGATTCCGTCTCTTTCTGCCCAGCAGTTCAAACTTCTTTGGGTTTTATACGAAAAACAAGGGCAGGTGATCGACCGTGCCCAACTTGTATCAGAAGTATGGGGCGAAGAACAAACCGCCGGGGTTTCAGACCAGGCATTAGATGCCTTGATCCGCCGCTTGCGCGACCGGCTGGCTGTGTTAGACCCCAGTCATCAATACATCAATACCGTCCGCGGACATGGGCTGCGTTTGGATAACCCCGCCCTGGGAGAATGAAGCATGGATGCACAGTCAGAAAAAGTGCTTGCGCAACTTATTCGCAACACCCGCATTGCATCGCTTGGCACATGGCGCGATGATTACCCCCAGGTTTCCATGGTGGCATATATTTATGCCGAAGATTTTTCAGCATTCCATATTTTTGTAAGCCGGCTTGCCCAGCATACAGTGGATATGGAGAAATACAATCGCGTCTCTCTGCATATTTGCGAAACAGATGATGGCAGGGAAGACCCTCAAACCCTTGCGCGCGTATCCATTCGGGGCAAAGCAGAGAATATTCAGATCGGCGAGCCGGGATATACACCGCTCAAGGAACAATACCTTGCACGTTTCCCCGAATCAGAAAGACTCTTTTCCCTTTCCGATTTTAGCTTCTGGCGCATCACCCCGCGCGGCGGGCGGTATGTGGCAGGTTTTGCCAAGGCATTCAATATAACAGCCGATTCCCTGGTGAATGTTTCAAGCCGATAACTTTTCAACCGTCACTTAAAAAGTGGCGGTTGTTGTTTAGGAGCCAGTATTGTCTAAATTGAAATTACTTGCTGTATTTGCCCACCCGGATGATGAAGCGATGGGCATGGGTGGGACCTTGGTGAAATATGCCGCCGAAGGCGTGGAAACGCACCTGATCTGCGCCTCACGCGGAGAGATGGGCTGGTTCGGAGCCGAGGAGCAGAATCCTGGCTGGGAGCGACTCGGACAGATCCGTGAAGAAGAATTGCGTAATGCCATCAAAGAAATGGGCATGACCAGCCTCTCGTTCCTGGATTACCTCGACGGACAGGTTGATCAGGCAGATCACACCGAAGCTATTGAAAAAATAGTCACACACATTCGACGTATCAAGCCGCAGGTGGTTGTTACATTTCCACACGATGGAAATTATGGGCATCCCGACCATATTGCCATCGGTCAATTTACCAATGCCGCCATTGTCTGCGCCGCCGACGCATCATACAATACGTCAAGCGGACTGGAACCTCACCGTGTTTCAAAACTTTACTACATGGTAGATGGCGAAAATTTTATCAACTTGATCGCACCATATATGAGTGACATGACCTTTCCTGTCGATGGGCAGCTTCGCGGTGAGAGCCCCTGGAAAGAATGGATGGTCACCACACGTATTGAAATGTCAGAGTATTGTCATACTGCATGGCGAGCTATTCGTTGCCATAAAAGCCAGCTCGCCACACTTGGGGCGCTGGCAGAGATGCATGAAGATGCGGCTGTGGCTGTACTGGCAATGCAGGGAGCGTTCTTCAGAGCATTTAGCCTTGTCAATGGCGGCAGAACGGTGGAAGACGACTTTTTCGCAGGGTTAAGGTAACAAAAAGCGAAGCTTGCTTGCAAGCTCCGCTTTTTGTTACCTTATTTTAATTAACCCATATTCTTTTTCATAGACATTTTGAGAGCGACCTTGTAAACCTCGCCGATCTTTTCTCCCATTGCCTGTGCTTCGGGGTTATCTGGCTGCTGTTCCATTTGTGTGATCAACCCCGCTAAGGTATCAAGCAATTCCTGGGTGACGATTTCAGGGGTCTGATTTAATGCCTGTTCCATGGTGGCGGCATCTGGCAGTTGCATCAACTGTTCAATGATCGCAATCTCCGGTGGGGCGCTCGCCGCTTGAAGCACCTGAATCATCTTTTGCAGCTTGCCCATGCGCTCGTATTCATTCTTCTCGGCTGCCTGTTGCAGCATTTGTTGGGCAACCTCAACCGCATCTTGTGTGAATTTATCAAGATTGGCAGATACGGCTTGTTCAATATCGGGTTCGGCAAGCAGACTTTCGATGAATCCCGTAGCTTGCTTTAAGCGGGCTTCCATCTGTTTATCCACCTCTGCCACAAACCCCAACAGTTTTTCGCGGATGCCTTCCAAGCGGGTCTTTTCTTCACCTTCGGCTTTGTCGATGCGTTCGCTCAGGGTTTGAAAGAAGGAATAATCCATACCGCCGCGTGCCATGGAAACATAAGCGCGAATACGGGCATCGGTCTTGGATTCAAGCACAAAATCCAGCAGTTTTTCACGGGTCAAGTCCTTGCCTGCGTCCTGCAATTGGTGTTGAACCGCTTCCATTTCTCCAACCGATTCTTTTAATTGTTTGCCGTATTCAGTCTCTTCAAGCAGTTGGGTTTGAATATCGATCAAGGCGCGAGCCATTTGCTCCTGCCCGCTGCCAAGGGCGCTTTGTGCAATGCGGCTAAACAAAGCGAAGAACTGTTCGTCAATGATCCTGGCGTTGTCCTTGATCAATTCTGTGCGGACATCCTTGGATGTGACCTGCATCAAACGTTCAATGAATTGAACCCGTTCCTGCTGCGACTTGAGCATTTCAGGAGTGACCCCGTCTTTACCGAGAATGGTTTCGATCATCGATTCGTAGGTGAGGTTGGCTTGCGGGTTAAGCAGGTATCCCTTGCGTTTTTCGGCAGGCAGACGGTCTGTGATCTGCTTGATCAATGGTCCGATCATGCGCTCCTGCTCATGCAGCGGCAAGCCCAGTTCAGAGGGGAAGAACGTGAGCAGTAATTCTTTTTCGTTGTCATGGTAAACGATAGGTGTAGCGAGGCGGCCCTGATATCCGCAATGCGGGCAGTGGGCATGGTTAGACTGCCCGCCAAGCAGGCGCTGCTTGGCGCCGGGGTCGGCTGTCACATCGAATAATTGTTCAACGTGGGCGGCGATCATTTGTCTACAACGAGGACATGCAATTTGTGTTTGTGCCATTTATAGTTCCAGTTTCAGGTTTTACTTGCGGGGTGTATTTTACACGAATTACGCATCACAAAGAGCGTTCTTTGTGATGCGTAATAAAAAATTACAAGATCAAGGGATCCCAGATTAACCTACCAGTTCTTCGAGGCGGTCAATATACCCTTCCATCACGGCAAAGGTCTCTTCCACTGCTTTTGGTTTGGTTAAATCCACGCCCGCCGAGTTTAAGACATCCAATGGGTATCTGGACGAGCCAGAGGTTAAGAAGCCGAGGTAATCTTCCGCCGAGTTTGGCTCTCCGCGCAAAATGCGTCCTGAAAGGGCATGTGCGCCAGAAATGCCGGTGGCATATTGATAAACATAATAATCTGCAAACAGATGGCTGAAAGTAGACCATACCATCCCTACACGCGGACGGTCGATCTTAACCTTGGGTCCGAATCCTTCGCTAAAAAGATCTGCCATCAGATTCATCATGGAATCTGCGGTGAGGGGTTCGCCGCGTTCAGCGCGTTGGTGTGTTTCCAGTTCAAACCGTGCAAGAATGGGCATTTGGAAGAAATAACGGAAGAAATTTCCGCTTACGGCTTCTTCAATAAGACCGATCAGGAAATTCGGGTCTTTCACAGTTTTAAGAAGGTGACCGCGCATCATGGCTTGATTGAAATTGGATGCCACTTCTGCTACAAAAAGCGAATACCCTGAATAAGCAAAAGGCTGGTTCTTCCATGAAAGATACGAATGCATCGAGTGACCGAGTTCATGTGCAAGTGTACTCATGGAGCCAATGTCGTTGGTATACGACATCATAATGAAAGGATGCGTTTCGGGTGAACCGTATGAAAATGCTCCATTCATTTTGCCAACGTTGACCGTTGAATCCACCCAGCGGTCTTTCAAACAACCCTGTCGCAGGGCGCTAACGTATTCATTGCCAAGCGGTGTGAGGCTGTCGCTAATATAGTCCACTGCCTTTTCAAAAGAGATCGGCGTACTCTTTTGGGCAAGCGGCGCCCACACATCATAATACTGAAAATCTCTTAACTTCAGCGCCTTGCGTTTGATCTCAAAATAGCGGTGCCACACCGGCAATTTCTTTTTAAATGTATTGATCAGGTTGTGAAATACAGCTTCGGGAACATTGTTGGCAAATAACGAAGCAGAAAGTGTCGAATTGAACTTGCGCGCCCGCATGTTGAAAACATTCGCGCTGATCGATGTGGAGAGATTGGTCGCCAGGGTATTCTTAAATTCAATATGTTTGTCGTGATAGTTATTAAACGAACTCTCACGCACTTTTCGGTCGGGATGCTCCAATAGGGTGGAGTAAAAATTACCCTGTGTGATCTCGATCTTTTTGCCCTTGCTATCTACAGCCGGGTCAAATTTGAAATCTGCATTGACCAACATGCTGGTACTGTTTTGAGCGCCGCTAAATGGGTCGCCGACCATGCCAAGAATTTCCTCCACTTCAGCCGAGCGCACATGTGCCTGCTGGCGGAAGAGGTCGTCAAAATTCTGGCGATACACGGCAAGTTTTGCATTCTTCTTCATCCAAGTATCGAGTTTCTTCTCACCGATCTTCAACAACTCAGGGTTCAAAAATGAAACAGCCGCCCCAACTTGCCCCATCATGCCTTGCGCTTTACCAACCATACCCGCTGCTTCCTGGTTGGTTGTATCTACCGCATAAAGGAACTGGGCATACATAAAAACGGTGTACGCCTTCAAAGAAACGCCCTCAACCGCTTTCAATCCTTTCAAAAGCATTTCGGGGCTTTGTCCAAGTTTTCCGGCAAACTTCTTAACGTTGGGCAGGTCTTTTATCAGGGCTTTCAAAGCGGCTTCCCACTGTTTGGACGATTTGAAAACACTCTCTGCGTTCCACGTGTACTTCTTGTTCACTTTATTGCGAGATAATATCTTAGACATTGGTTTATCCTTTTCGTAATTCTGATGGCAGGTTGAAAACCTGTACTGCAAAAATAGCCTGCATTAAAAGATACCCGAAAACTATCGGGGTAGTGAAAAACAAATTCGCGCACCAGCTCCAGCGGCGTTCGAGCCGTTTTTTCCTTCTGCCCAAATACGCCCGCCATGCGAATCAATGATGGCGCGGGCAAGGTACAACCCTAACCCTGCTCCCTTGGTATGTTTAACCGCAGTGTTGGAACGATAGAAACGATCAAAGATGTGCGGCAGGTCTTTTGCATCGATCCCGGGGCCCTCATCGCTGACGCAGATGACGACTTGTTCAGGAAGGATGGTTCCCATAATTTTTATTTCACCTTCAGGCGCGTATTTCAACGCATTGGAAACGAGATTTGAGAGAACCTGCTCAAGGCGGTTTTCATCACCGAGGACGATCGGAAAATTTTCAGGGAATTCTGAAACGATCTTATGTTTGGGTGATTGGGATGTAAACCGTTCGCTCACTCTTAACGCAAGGCTGGGGATGGCGACATCAGCTTGATTCAAGCTCAAGCCTCCTGCTTGCAGCCGCGAAGCATCCAGTAGATCATCGATCATTTTGGATAGGCGATCCGCTTCTTCTTCGATGACGCTCAGAGAATCGTTGATGGTGTTCTTATCCCACTTTGCATCGGCGCGGCGCAAGGTGGAGGCATATCCTTTGATAAGCGCCACAGGGGTTCGTAACTCGTGGCTGACAATGGAGATAAAGGTGGCTTTCATCTCGTCTGCTGCACGGAAGTGGGAAATATCGCGCACCGCCACAATAACATTGCGCAGCTTTCCTTCATCTGAAAGAAGCGGGGCATAGGTAATGCCGACCGGTACTGCTGAAGATGCAGAACGTTTTAGATCGCCTTCTACATATAGGGTGGCGTTGGGCGTAAGCGGCCAGCCTGATGTGACGGCTTCTTCCAATGTACTTTCTTGGGGCTTCTTTTTCCATTGAACGATCTCGCGGTGCGGCTTGTTTGCGATCTCTTCGTGTTTCAATCCGTATAATGTACAAAAGGCTTCGTTAGATCGTTCAATATTCAAGTCGGCATCGAGGATCAGCATACCGTCACCGGCTGAATCCAGCAGGGCGTCGAGTCTTTTCTTTTCGTAAGAGACCTGCCCGTAGAGTTGGGCATTGAATACGGCAATGGCTGCCTGATCTGCAAAAGATTGCAAGAGGATGCGATCGTTGGGCGTGAAAACATCAGGATAATTGCGGAAGATGAAAATGACGCCGATCACTTGTCCATGTGTAGAGAGGGGCAGCCCTGTGCCGTTGAGCAACCCCATGCTTGCGGTGTAGGTCAGTTCTTTTAACATGCGGTTGAGTTCGGTCACATCCAACTCGCGGACTTTTTCTTCGGCGAGCAGCGGGGTTAAATAGGAGAGAAAAGCCGGGGCGATGCCATGTGCAGCAGCGACGCGCCAGCCGTCGGGTAGTTTGAGCGCAATGATGCCTGCCTGCCCGGCGAGCATTTCAATGGAAACACGCAAAATGCGCGCCATCAGTTTTTCCAGATCCAATTCCTGGGTTAAGAGGCGCGAAATTTCCAATAGGTAGTCACGCTGGCGAACCCGAAAATCTGGGAGCATGGAAGGGACAATGGACATGGTTTGATTATTTTATCACCAGCGTTCAGATGGCTTGTAAGATTTCTGTAAGCGTATTTTTTTGCCGTACATGCCAATTTGGCTTTCTTTTGCTTATATAATGCCCACGGTCACAAATTACGTTTCCCCTCTTCTAAAAAAACGTAATTTGTGACCGCGCTGGGTATAATTGCGATATGGCAAAAAAACATCCACTTAAGGTATTTATCAGTTACGCATCTCCTGATCGTGAACAGGCGCAACGTCTGCATGGTGATCTTTTAGGGCTGGGTGTGGCGCCCTGGATAGATACAGAAGACCTTCTTCCCGGACAAGAATGGAAAATGGCGATCTCTCATGCGTTGGATAGTACCGATATTGTGCTTATCTGCCTTTCAAAGAACTCTATAAGCAAGGAGGGTTATGTTCAAAAGGAGATGCGCCTCGCTCTCGATCGAGCGCTGGAGATGCCGCCCGGTGAGGTTTTTCTTATCCCATGCCGGTTCGAGGAATGCGATCTTCCATTCAATTTAAGGGAATATCAGGTTGTTGATCTGTTTTCAGAAAATGGAATGCGTATGTTGGGAAAAAGCCTCTCTGCCCGCGCGCAGAAAGTTGATGCTATTTCTCCAAATGTGACAGGGGCATTTCCCTTTGAAACTAAGAAGAAGCCTGCACCTCGCAGCCAGACCGCCAAGAAGAAAAACGATACAAACGTCGAGATTCATATTCATGGGAATGTAACGGATTCCAATCTGATTCTTGGTGATGGTAATCAGGCGGAGATCTCTTCAAAGAACGGTGAGTGAAATACCTAAGGCGGGATTTTTGAAGGATGTACTTGTCATTCCGTCAATTCTTGTCTATACTGTGTGAAATTCAAATACCGCTTTAGGAGATGAATCAATGTCCACCGTACGCGATATGATCCACAAAAAAGGTAGTGAAATATTCTCCATTGCGCCAGATGCCACTGTTTTTGAGGCTCTGACTGTGATGGCAAAGAATAATGCTGGCGCATTGATGGTGGTCCGTGGGGGCAAGGTGGAAGGTATTATTTCGGAGCGTGATTGCGTACGTAAAGTGGATCTTGAGGGGAGATCAGTGAAGGCTACAAAAGTACATGAGATTATGACCAGTAAAGTGATATATGTTGAGGCAGGGCAGCAACTTGAAGAGTGTATGGCGTTGATGATCGACAAGAATATCCGTCATTTACCAGTCTATGACGACAAAGAACTGCTTGGTTTGATCTCTGTTCGGGATGTTCTTAAAGAAGTTGTAGATGTTCAGAAATTTATGATCTCTCAATTGGAGCATTACATTACAGGCGGGGGCAGGTAAAGTAAAAAAAGAAGCCGCGCTTCAAGCGCGGCTTCTTTTTTAGACTTCTTGTGTAGGTATTCCCGCCGAAATTTCAGCGCCTTGGGCAGGGTAAAAATGGTCTTTTGCAAGAAGTTTATTCTTCCTCGTTGTCAATTTTTTTTGTGAGTATCAATAAAACCACTGAAACCAGGATCAATACAACCGATAGTGCCATTGCTACACCGAGATCACGTTCAAACCCGATGTAGATGGCAATCGGCATGGTTTGGGTGACGCCCTCCAAATTACCTGCAAATAATATTGTGGCGCCAAATTCGCCGAGGGCGCGTGTCCATGTAAGGATGGTTCCGCTTGCCAGAGCGCGGGCTGAAATGGGAAGCATGATCTCGTAAAATACCTGCCATTGGTTTGCGCCTTCCACGTAAGCAGATTCTTCAAGCTGCTTATCCACGTGCGCGAAACCGATTCGTGCGGAGCGAATGAACAAAGGGGCAGCGACAAATAATTGAGCCATGATGACGGCTGTTGTTGTGAATGGAATGCTGATGCCAATTTCGCTTAAGTACGCGCCAAAAATTCCCCTGCGCCCGAAGGCGATTAAAAGCGCAAGCCCTGCCACAGATGGGGGAAGGACAATGGGCAGGTCTATAACTAACTCCAGCCAGGATTTGAACTTGAATTTCCAACGGGCAAGCAAGTATGCCAGTGGGGTTCCCAATAGAACGGTGATCATTGTAGACAGGGAACTTGTGCCCAGGCTTAACTTAAGCGCCTGAAACGCCTGCCTTGAAAGTGTATTCGCAAAAAAGTCAGGTTCGATAGAGCGATATACCAAGGCGAATAACGGCAGGGCAAAGAAGGCAAGCAGTATTAAACTGGGGAGGATGAAAATCCATTTGGAAATTCCTCCGCTAAAAATGCGACGGGAAGTGCTTTGGCGTCTTGTCATATCACGTAAATAAAAGCTGCGGGATTAATGGCCCGCAGCTTTTATTTTACTAAGAATTATTTTACAGGAATAAATCCCCATTTAGCTAATATTGCCTGCCCCTCAGCAGAGAGAACATATTCAATGAACTCCGCAGCAAGCTCGGCATTTTTGGCGTTGGAGAGTGGTGCGATGGGGTATTTTGCGATGACGTTCACATCGGCTGGGATTTCGAGTGTCTTCAAATCAGGCGCGGCGATTGCATCGGATGTGTAAACAATGCCCGCATCTGCTTCACCAAGTTGAACCTTGGCCACCACCTGCTTGACATTATCTTCATTAGAAACGACGTTTGCCAAAACCTTGTCTTTGAAATCGATCCCAAATGAACCGTTCATTAGATTAAAAGCTTCGAGTGAATATTTTCCAACTGGAACTTCCTTCGCAGCCAGCACTAACTTTATTCCTGGTTTGGCAAGGTCTTCGAGTTTTTCCAGGGCGGCTGGGTTATTGGCTGGCAGGATGACAACCAATTTGTTTGTGAGAAAATTTTTTTGTGTTTCTTCTGTGATCAGACTGGCGGCAATAACTGCATCCATCTGTGTTTTATTGGCGGAGGCGAATACATCTGCGGGAGCGCCTTCTTCGATTTGAGTCCGCAGGGCTTGGGAGCCGGCAAAGTTGAAAGTGGTGGTAACGCCAGGGTTGGCGGCGTCAAAGGCGGCGCCGATTTCGGTGAAAGCATCGGTGAGGGAGGCTGCGGCGAAAACAAGTAGTGTTTGCGATTCAGGCTTGGACGTGGCTGTTGGCGGAACTTCTGTCGGCGCAAGGGTTGGCGCTTCGGTGACAGGAACAGGCGTCGGTGCGGCTGAGGCGCCGCAGGCTGTCAAAAAGATGGAAAGCAAAAGAGTTAGAGATAATAAACGTTTCATGGATTCTCCGCAGTGGAATTTTCTTAGTGAGTACTCACTAAGTGAGTATATCGCAAAGCGCTTTGTAACGACAAGTGATTTTCAGGAGAGTTTTTCCAATGATTTTGCTATTGATGTGACCTTGTTTCGTACCACCCTAACTTATCCACTTTGTGAACATCGAACTCGGGCACATAAGGTTTGATGTCTAACAGCGGGGTTCCATCCAGCATGTCCACCCATTGTATTTTTAAACGCCGACCAATTCGCTCGACAAGCCGCACAACCGAAAAGCCGATGGGGTTCGGGCGGGTGTAGTAGCGGGTTGCGAAAATGCCGTGCATATTTTCATCCAGAAACGGTTTGACTAACAAGGAATCGTTTTCCAGCGCTTCATGAAAAGCATAAATCAAAATGAGGTGCGAAAATCCTTCGATACTTGTGAGCCCTTCTTCGAATTCAGAATGGATTTCGATTTCCCCAAACGCGGTGGAGCGCGAGAACTGGATGGGCGTTTCTGATTTTTCCTTGAACGGCGTGTGGATTACACCAATTGACTTCATGCGAAATTCAACAGAGGTCATAATTTTTTAAGCTCACTTGAAATATTTCTGGCTTTCATCGAGCCACTCAAGAACAAACCTTAGTTGCTTCAGGCGCATCTCCAAGCTCATGCGGTTGTATATCTGGTCGATGGGTAATTCTGTAAGTGTGTCTTCCAGACGTTGAATGTGCGCGTTTGCTTCGGCGCGCTGCTGTTCGAACGCCTTCGTAATTTTTTTTGGAAAGTACATTTTGAGAAAATACAAACGCGTGATGAATTCCATGCGGATGGCGCGGGTGCTGCCACCGCTGGGAGCGTTCAGCCAGTTTAGAAAATTTTCGCGACCCTGCTCGGTCATTTGCAATAACTGACGGCTGGGAAGTTTTTCCTGTGGGATTTTCTCCACTGAAACATCGCCCTGTGCTTCAAGCCGTTTCAAAATGGCATACGCCTGACTCTGACTCAAGTGCCAGACATGACCCAAGTCTGTATTGACGGTGCGGTGCAGATCGTAGCCGTGCCCCGCTTCTTTGTAGAGCAAACCGAGCAATGCCATTTCGGGAGAGAGCGTTCCAATGTGATGGGGTTTTTTGCCTGTCATATTTCAGCCAATTTTTATATTGTCAGTATAACGCAAAATAAACTTGGACTGGATCGTGAATGCTTCAATAAAGCCTGCTCGCCGGAAATTCATTAAAGGCTCTTCGTTGTAGAATTTGCGAGTGAGTATTAATCATAATAAGATCACTTGGCGACTTATTACGGGCGGAATACTACTGTCTGTCGCCTCCTCCGTTGTCAACCTCGCACTCAACGAAATCACCTATGATGATTGTTCTGCACTCCACCTTGATTTTTCGTCCATTTGAGTACGAGAACATACAGCCTTGTTTATACAGCCACTGTCAGTGTTTCCTGTCTTGAGGTTGCAGGAACGGATTGCTTACAAATATCAGACTTGGGTTTGGCAGATGGGCGAAATCGCTTATCCCTCGAGCTTGTCATTAATTCAGTGGAAAGTGACGTATTATTTCAAGACGAAACTTCACGGAGAAATTCAAATATTAGGCTATTAAATTTTTCAGGTCTTTGTAATGGCGCGAAATGACTCACGCCTTGTAAGTTAAATAACTGCGCATTTGGAATGTTGAGAGCGAGATATTCGGCGTGTTCTTGTTTGATAAATTCATCATGTTCGCTTTGTACAATCCTAACTGGCACGTTGATTTGAGCAAGATCATTTGTAGAAAAATCAGGTTGTGCGCTTTGCATGAGACCAACAGCATTAGAAAAATCTTCGAAATTACCTGGTGTGGATGATAGTTCTGCGTAGTCTTTCGTGTGCCGAGCGATGCAACGTCCAATGATGGGTGTGAATTTAAATTCTTTTGCCCCGCTTGGATCCATGTTGCATCCAAAGAAGAAAACACCCGCGACACGTGTTGAGGCTTGTGCCGCAAGGATTAAGGCTATGCATGCACCATCGCTCTAGCCAATAAAAGCCGCTTTTTCAAGATTTAAAGCATCCATCACTGCTAATACATCTGATGCCATTAACTCATAAGTATATGGTCGTGCATCGCGCGTACTTCGCCCATGCCCACGACTATCTATTAAAATGGCGTGATACCCATTGCTAATCAGCGCTGGAATTTGATAGCCCCAATTGCCGCTATGCCCAAGTCCGCCATGCAACAGAATTACGGGTGAGCCAGACCCATAGGATGAGTACCAGATGCGAGCACCATCATTTTCAATGTAATTCTCGTCATTTGTCGCTGGCAAAGGTGGGGCGCCGTTGGCTTCAAAGTTTATGAGTTCGTCATCGTAAGTTTCTATATCTAGATCTCCTTATGTCTTACCGTCTAATGAGACTGTTGGAAAGCCCGGCTTTCCCTGGGATTCTATACGGAATACAATTCGAGGGCGCCAATTTGACTAAATTTTATACCTGACTTTTTTTAGGAATCTGACTTGTCTTTCAGTTGGAGTAGTGGATGATTAGTAATAAGTTGTAGCAAATCCCAAAGGTTTCCGTATAAATCTTCAAACACAGCAACTAATCCATAAGATTCTTCTTTTGGCTCTCTAATAAACTTTATGCCTATAGAAACCATCTCGTTGTAATCTCTCCAAAAATCATCTGTGTTAAGAAATAAAAACACCCTCCCGCCCGTTTGATTACCTATAAAAGATTCCTGTTCTGGTTTTGAAGCCTTAGCAAGAAGCAGAGTAGTCCCATTTGAGCCAGGGGGAGAAACTACAACCCAGCGTTTATCTTGTTCTGGCTGGTATACATCTTCGACAAGCGTAAAATGAAGCTTCTCGGTATAAAAAGCAATGGCTTCATCATAATCTTTTACTACTAATGCGATATGTACGATTGACTGTTTCATAATTTACTCTCGCCCATTGTATGGATTCAGTAAATGAGATCGGTAAGCCTTAAATGACCTGGCGTACCTCCATCTTCCCTGCCAGTGGCACAAAGCGCGTCGCCCAGCGCTGATATTCCTGATCCACGGTCAGGGAGAGTATGTAGGAACTTTCTTCATCCTGATTGGCAAGCTGCCGTACCGCGCCTGGGCGAAAGCGCAAGGTCTCGCCGTTGTGTTCGATCTGCAGAACATCTGGCTGGCGTTGATCCGGCAAAAAGACTCTACTCGCGCCCATCGTCTCCACCACTTTCTCGATCAGGCGCTGCACATCCCAACATATTTTCATTTTACCCCGAGATTCTGCGACAATATTTTGTATAATCAGCCCAAGTATCTACTTTACCAAAGTGGAGGATGGACATGACAGAAGACAACACTATCAACATTGAAGGCGACTTCAACATCAGTGGGGATTTGTCGGACGCGACAAGCATGTGACCATCAGTAATCAATCCGCTTCTTCCCGGACCTCAAGCCTGTTGCCGCCCCTCCCGAGCCTGGTCGCTGGGCGCGATAATTCCTTTGCCGCCACCCTGCGCGTGATCTGCGACTTCGCTGTAACCGACGTGCATACCAACCTCTCGGGCGGCGCATCGGGCAACCGCAAAAAGCCTTCTTCCTTTGAGTTTGGCGAATTGCAGTTCAACATCACCCAAGGAGTAATTCATGTTCTTTGCAGATAAACCTTACATATCAGATTTTTTCAAACAGACAGTCAGGGATAACCATATTCCAGTAGTAGGTACTGAAATCGCAGAAACGCTGGGATTGTACAGCGGCACGAATATCATCAGCGAGCAAGCAGCGATTGAACTGGCGCGCGCCTCTGATGATCTACGAATTTACACCACCTCAGAAAACGCTATCGGCTGGATTTCAAAATACTTGGCATTCAGTGACCTGCCTGAAAAAATCGCCTTGTTCAAGGATAAAGTGAAGTTCAGGGAATTGACCCGATCCATGTTCCCGGATTTTTATTTCAAAGAGGTCCGTGTGGAGGAATTGAACCAGGTGAAAATCAACGATATTCCCCTGCCATTTATCATCAAACCTGCGGTGGGATTTTTCAGCATGGGCGTTCGCAAAGTCACCAGCCATGCAGACTGGCACAGCGTCGTCGAATCGATTCTGGTTGAAATGGATAAAAATAAGAGCGCATATCCCGAAGTGGTATTGAATGCCAGTTCCTTCATCATCGAACAATGTATCAATGGTGACGAATACGCCTTTGATGCCTATTTCAATGCAAGCGGTGAGCCGGTTGTATTGAGCATCCTCAAGCACATATTCGCATCCGAGACCGATGTCAGCGACAGGGTGTATACCACGTCGAAGGAGATCATCGAAGAAAACCTGGCAGACTTTACCGATTTTGCAGGGAAGATCGGCAAACTGGCTCAACTGAAAAATTTCCCAGTTCACATCGAAGTCAGGCGAGAGAACGGCGTTTTACTGCCCATCGAAGTCAACCCCATGCGTTTTGGCGGCTGGTGTACGACTGCGGATATTTCGTATCTGGCATATGGTTTCAATCCATACCTGTGTTATTTTTTACAGGAAAAGCCAAACTGGGATGAAGCGTTAAAAGGAAAAGAAGGCAAGCTCTACAGCCTTGTGGTATTGGATAATTCAACCGGTGTTCATGTGAACGATATTAGCAGCTTCGATTTTGAGAAGTTGCTTGGCAATTTCGAAAAGCCCTTGGAGCTGCGGAAGATCAATTTCAGAGAGCATTCGGTCTTCGGCTTTTTGTTCACCGAAACCAGCGCAGATAATTTTGTTGAATTGAAGCGAATTCTTGACTCGAATTTGAGTGAATTTATTACCACCACTGAAGACCATCAGTTTACAAACGAATCAAGTGCGTATGAAAAAATTTAGGGAAAGTTCGTGGAGTTTAATTGGTATTTGTGATAATCGGCTGTAGAAATGGCGGCGACAGCAGTTGCTTCGCTGTTATTGGCATCCACATATGCCTGGATGGGATCCGGGGTGGGGGAGTATGAAATTGGAGGTGTGGATGGAGTGCTTGCGCAGGCAGTCAATCCAAATGCCAACCAACCGATGAGCGGGACAACTAACCTGTTCATGCGGTTATTTCTGTTGGTTGTCTGAAGGGGCGGGATCGGTTGGGGTGTTGGGATCCTGTTTGTCTATCTTGATCTCGCCAGTGCGGATATGTTCATCGATGAACTTTTCCAGATCCATGTAACTAATGCGGATCAGACGGCTCTTGGGTCCAATCGAAACGAGCGAAGGGTTCCTTCACTGATCCACTCGTGAACCTTTTTTGTGCTGGTGCCGATAATGATGGCAACTTCGGCAACGGTGAAGAAATGAAACTTATTGGGGAGGTCGGGGAATAGCTTGGAACGGATTACTTCATTCTTTCTCATGGTAAATATCCTTTCGGGGTGGGAAATAAAAAACGGCTCTTTGCTATTTTTTCTTAGCAAAGAGCCGTTAAGAACGAAAAACCTCTGAACGGTTTGTTCAGAGGTTTTGTGCCCCGAAAATTACTTGAGGCGGTCCCGACGGGATTCGAACCCGCGATCTCGGCCTTGACAGGGCCGCATGTTAGGCCACTACACCACGAGACCAATTAGTTAAGCGGGCGATAGTTTACCATGGTGAAATTTATGTGTCAATATCCAAATCCGTTTTGCTCTAGAGCACTTAATAGCTTTTACTAAATCGAGATTGGGGTGATCACAAAAAACATTAATATAAAAGTTGCAATTAGTGGGAAATGTATCATCTTTTGATGATAAGGGAATTAGTAATGGAAGTAGTATTCGTCCTTGCCTTTTTGTAAACTACACACCACTGAACTTGACACAATGAAAGCCATGTTCTAAAATTGCCTAGAGTATCAAGTTTAAAAACGTCTGTATATTGACGTAATTATTCCCCTTGGAGGGTCGGTTTGTCAAAAAATCGTACACAACAAATGGTGGATCGCTTGCGAGAGTTGCAGGCTTCTTCACCGGATATTGAAGCTTCGGCAATTGTCAGTGTAGATGGCTTGAGCATTGCTTCTGCATTGCCGCAGGGTGTGGAAGAAGATCGTGTTTCTGCAATGTCCGCTGCAATGTTATCACTTGGTGAAAGAATAGCAGGTGAGTTGGGGCGTGGCTCACTTGAACAAGTGTATATAAAAGGACTAAAGGGATATGTAGTTCTTATTTCAGTAGGGGAAGAGGCGGTTCTTACCGCTCTTGTACGTGAACAGGCCAGGCTTGGCCTGATCTTCCTTGACATGAGACGCGCCGCTGAAGATCTGGCGAAGTTGATTTAATGGAGCCATTATGAGTCCCATCGAAAAAGCTGGTTTGTATTACCCGAATAAATTTGGTCTTATCACTATTAAGTCACTTGAAGAAGTAATGGGCAAAAATGGATTGAACGCCATTTTAAACCTGGGTGGATTAAGTCACTATATTGAGAACTACCCTCCAGATAATTTGGATAAGGGGTTTGATTTTGCTGAGCTTTCAGCCATTGGATCTGCTCTAGAGGAAATGTACGGACCTCGTGGAGGGCGTGGTTTGGCGCTCCGTGCAGGACGTGCTACATTTGCAGATGCGCTTCGTAATTTTGGCGCATTGGCTGGTGCTGCAGACCTTGCATTTGTTGTTCTTCCACTTCAATCTAAACTCCGTATCGGTCTCCCTGCGTTTGCAAAAATATTCACTCAGCTAAGCGATCAACAGACTACAGTTGAAGAAAAAGATACTGAGTGGGTGTGGACTATTCATAAATGCCCATGTTGTTGGGGGCGTAGCGGTGTAGATAAACCTGTTTGTTTTATTTCTACAGGCTTGCTTCAAGAAAGTCTTAAGTGGGTTTCTGGCGGCAATGAATTTCGCGTGAATGAGTCTAAATGTGTTGCTATGGGCGACCCTGTTTGTGAATTTATTGTTCAAAAAGAGCCGATTTCCTAATCTTGAAAGTCAAGGCGTATCTTGAGCATGGCAGAGCCAAAACCGAAGATCCTCATTGTCGAAGACGACCCCGATGTCGCGGAAATGTTGACTGCGTATTTTCGCACTCAAGAATATGAAGTGTTTACAGTAAATTGGGGGGAAGATGGGGTCCGTTCCGCTTTACAGGTCAGTCCTGATCTTGCGATTTTGGATATTCGTCTACCTGATATCGATGGGTATGAAGTTGCCCATCGTATGCGGTCAGATCGGCGTACTGCCGATATTCCTATTATATTCTTGACTGAAAAACGTGATCGCGCAGATAAGTTGCAAGGCTTGGAACTTGGTGCTGACGACTACATTACCAAGCCGTTTGATGTGCAAGAGCTAAGATTGCGTGTTCGTAACGCTTTGAAGCGTGTGAGCCAAGGTTCTCTAACTAATCCCGTCACAGGTCTTCCTGAAGGAACCTTGGTGGACGAAAAAATTTCAGAGGTTTTAGGGAGAGATATCTGCTCCGTGTTATTTGTTTCGATTGAGAATATGAATGTGTTTAGAGAGGCTTATGGTTTCGTAGCATCAGATGACGTGCTTCGTGCAGTTAGTTTAATGATAGTTAATACCATGAGAGAATTTGGACGACCTGAAGATTTTCTTGGGCATATTAGCGCCACAGAGTTTGTGCTCGTAGTTTCGCCTTCAAATCTTGTTGGTTTAGCTGAAAAATTGCGTTCTCGACTTGAACAATCAGTGGAATATTTCTATCCTATTAAAGATCGCGAGCTGATTGCTACTAGATTAGACCGTTTAAATGCCCGCTTGGTGGAAGTTTTATCCTTGCAAAAATACCCAGTAGATGTGGAAGCATTTAAATCAGAATTAATAAACTCAAAAAAGTAGAGTATTTCCTTTGCGGATCACAGTCATAATCCCGACATATAATGAAGCGGAGAACCTGCCAAAGCTGGTCTCCGCTTTATTGTCACTTCCTCTCGACATCCGAATTCTTGTCGTTGATGATAACAGCCCCGACGGCACAGGAGACCTGGCTGATAAGCTGGCGCAAACATACCCAGAAAAAATTGAAGTGTTACATCGCCCAGGTAAAATGGGGCTGCGTTCTGCTTATCTAAATGGATTTCAGAAAATATTTAAAGACGGCTCTCAAGCAATTGTTCAGATGGATGCGGATTTTTCACATGACCCAATTGTGCTCATTCAGATGGCGAAGCTACTCGAAACAAAAGATATTGTTATAGGCTCTCGTTATGTGCTGGGCGGTTCAGTAGACGATAAATGGCCTATTTGGCGTAAATGGCTCTCTGCCTTCGGTAATTTTTATGCTCGCACAATACTTGCTTTACCGTTCCATGATGTAACAACCGGATATCGTATGTGGCGCAGCGAAACCTTGAAGCAAATGCCGTTTGAAAGGATACAATCTACCGGATACATATTCCTGGTAGAAATGATCTATCTGGCAAACTGCTTGGAATTCAAGATCGGCGAAACTCCCATCTATTTTGCAGATCGCCGTTTTGGAAAATCTAAAATGTCCTTCAGGATCCAAATGGAAGCCGCCATGCGTATTTGGTATGTTTTGTGGAACTATCGCGATCTCCGAAAGGCGGGCAGATGGGCAAGGGTGTAGTTTCTCCCCCTTCCTCAAACATCTTCTCTCTGATAAAATACCGCCCGCAAGCCGAAAGAAAACCTACCCCCTCGGCGACAGTGTCGAGGGATTTTTGTGCCTATTGCCAGAAAGAGATTTTTTTATGATTGAACGTACTGATTTGAGAAATATTGCAATTATCGCCCATGTTGACCATGGGAAGACTACACTTGTAGACGGACTCCTGCGTCAATCTCACACTTTTCGTGAGAATCAACATGTGGAAGAACGTGTTATGGACTCGAATGATCTTGAGCGTGAGCGTGGGATTACGATTCTTGCCAAAAACACTGCTATTAACCTTGTTGATCCAACAACCAACTTGCCTGTAAAAATCAATATTGTTGATACACCCGGACATGCTGATTTTGGTGGCGAAGTGGAACGCGTGATGAATATGGTGGATGGCGTACTGCTACTTGTGGATGCCGCCGAAGGCCCCATGCCTCAGACGCGCTTTGTGCTAAAAAAGGCGCTTCAAATGGGGCACAAAGCCATCGTGGTTATCAACAAAGTGGATCGTAAAGATGCAGAACCAGAGCGCGTTCTAAATGAGACATTCGACCTATTCATTGAGCTTGGCGCTACGGAAGAGCAGGCGGATTTTCCAGTGATTTATGCTGTGGGCGTTCAGCAACGTGCTGGGCTAACTCCTGAATTGGGACCTGACCTTCAACCGCTATTTGACGTAATACTTCGTAATGTTCCTGCCCCAAAAGTGGACGTAGATGCTCCTTTGCAAATGTTAGTCACAACCTTGGGTTATGATGATTATCGTGGTGTGACGGCTGTGGGACGTGTCTTTGCCGGAAAAATCAAGGCGGGGCAAAAATTGGCACGAATTAAGTTAGACGGAAGCGTACTTCCTGAAACCGCGCGTTATTTATATACGTTTAAGGGATTAAACAAAGCTGAGGTTGAGGAGTCTATAGCTGGGGATATTATCTCTCTGGCAGGCTTGACAGATATTGCCATTGGAGAAACTCTTGCTGACCCCGCCAATCCGATTGCATTACCGTCTATTAAAGTTGAAGAACCGACTGTTCGTATGACGTTTGGTGTAAATACATCTCCATTTTCCGGTAAAGAAGGAAAGTGGGGGACTTCGCGAAAACTGCGCGAAAGATTAAATGAAGAATTACGAACTAATGTATCTCTTAGAGTTGCTGATACCGACTCCGCTGAAAACTTCCTTGTTTCAGGACGCGGCGAGTTACATCTCGGCATTCTCATTGAAACTATGCGTCGTGAAGGTTTTGAATTTCAGGTGTCACGACCTGAGGTTATTTATCATAAAGCAGATGATGGTGTGATACTTGAACCGTATGAAGAAGTTCACATCGAAACAAGTAACGAGACTGTAGGCGCAGTAGTGGAAATGCTCGGTGGGCGCCGGGGTCAGATGATGGAGATGGAAGATTCAGGTCAAGGAACGACGCGAATGGTCTATGTTGTTCCTACCCGTGGCTTGCTCGGATTCCGCTATCAATTTCTTACTTCCACTCGCGGGGCGGGTGTGATGAATACGATTTTCCATGGATATGATGAACTTGCAGGTCCTATGAACACGCGCCAAAGCGGCTCGTTGGTAGCTTGGGAGCCTGGCACCTCAACTGCATATGCTTTGAAATCTGCTGAAGAACGAGGCTCTCTTTTTATTGGACCTGGCGTAGACGTGTATGAAGGCATGGTTGTTGGAGAGAATGCCCGCGCAAGCGATATTTCTGTAAATGTTTGTAAGAAAAAGCATTTGACAAATATGCGGGCTTCACGAGCAGATATGGAAATTCGCCTCACGCCGCCCCGACAAATGTCTTTGGATGAAGCAATTGAATATCTCTCTGATGATGAACTTCTTGAAATAACGCCTGCTACTTTTCGTATTCGCAAACGCATCCTTAATACTGAAGAGCGCGGTAAGCAGGTAAAGAAAGCGAAAGAACAGTTTGGTGAAGAGTAATAAGCTGCTTCAAATATAATGAATGTGCGGAGTGGGTTGTAAGATCGAACGAAAGAATGTAAATAGCAATGCGAGGATGATAAAGTGGAGCTGAGGTACCCGGCTCCACTTTATCATTTGTATGGCAATAGTGAGCAAGGAGGTGCTCAACTACCAGAAGACTGGTTCTCTTTCTACTCGCTCTGCTTTTGATATCTGGAATTATTTTTGTTTTATTGTTTGAGATAAATATCAAAAAATTCAATAGTTCTCTGCATTGCTTGTGAGAAGTAATTGGAAATATTGTGATTGTCTCCATCGTATGTATATAAATTTATAAGTTGATTGTTTTGCCTTCCAAGCTCTGCCAGACGGATGGAAAATTCCACCGGCACATCTTCATCTGCCGTGCCATGATGGAGTTCGATGGGGGCGGAAAGATCGGCAAGGTACGAAGTGGCGGAGATCGAATCCCAAAAAGCGGGGTTTTGTTCGGGGGTGCCGTATTGCTCTATAAATGAGGTACGCCAGCCCCGTCCGGTGGAGCTTGGTGACGGCGTGAACGAACCTGTCCGGCGCCAGTTATAGATCAGGTCGGGGTATGAAGCGACCACGCCTGCCCAGATCACGCCTGCTTTGATTTCATCTGAAATGACCATGGCGCGCAGGGTTAAATATCCGCCCATCGAATGCCCCCACATGCCGATCTTTTCCGGGTTTACATCGGGGTGCCGCTTGAGAGAGGCAAGCGCATTCATCACGTCTATTTGATACCCGGAATTTCCGTACGCGCCAGTGGCTTCGCCTTCTGATTGGTCGTGTCCACGATAATCGATGCGGAACACGACGTAGCCCGCGCGGGCGAGTTGATCTACATAGGCAATGTAACGCTCGGTCGTTTTGTAAACATCTGGCGGGATGTAACCATGGTTGAATACAATGGCAGGAAAACCGCCTTCGGGCGACTCGCCATTGGGAATGGTTAACAGGGCGTAGATTTTTAATCCCTCTGAAAGATAATAAACATAATAACGGCGATAGTTGATGCCGCGCTCTAATTCCTTGACGACGGTGATCTCACTGCCGGGGTATTCCGTATTTCGCAGCGCTATGATACTCATGGGGTGCGGAACAGGTGTTGCGGTGGGAATTGCTGTGAATGTTGGGGTCGGTTCAGGTGTGAGTGTTTGGGTGGGGGTCTGGGTGTTTGCTGGCGTGGCTGTGTGGGTAGGGCTGGGAGTTGTTTGCGAAGTACAGGCGGTAATGGCAATCAGACAAGTAAGGAAGACCAGTAAAGATTTCTTCATCATTTCTCCATAAAATAGGTTGCTCGATTCTTGTTATTTAGAAAACAAAAAGAGGCGATTTATTACTGCCTCTTTTTGTTCGTTGGCAAGGCGTGAAACCTGCCCTTTACTGTATTGCTCATAGGCAAGGCGTGAAACCTTGCCCTGCTATTGTCTTGCCCAGTGCCTCACTTCTCGTATGTGATCTGGCGTGGTGCGGCAGCATCCACCGATGAGGGTGGCGCCGTTCTCGTACCAGTCTTTGGATTGCAAACCGAATTTATCGGATGAGGTTTCACCGTGCCAGGAGTTGGTGACTGGATTGTAATGTTCGCCAGAGTTGGGGTAAACGATGATGGGTTTGCCGGATTTTTTTTTGATTTCACGCACCAACGAGGAAATATATAGAGGGGATGTGCAGTTGATGCCAATCGCTGCTGCTTGCGGCTGCTTATCTAAAAATGCGGCGCAGTCTGCGATGAGATCGCCATTGCTGATGTGTTCGCCGTCTTTGGCGCTGAAGCAGAACCAGGCTGAGGTGTTCGGGAATTCCGCCAGCAGACGAATTAAGGCTCGGGCTTCGATCAGGCATGGGATGGTCTCGCAGGCTAAAAGGTCGGCACCTGAGGCGATAAGCGCTTCAATGCGCGGGCGGTGAAACGCGATCAACTCATCTTCGGTGAGGTTGTAATCGCCGCGATATTCCGAACCATCGGCAAGATATGCACCATACGGACCCACCGAACCGGCGATCAACGGACGTACACGCCCAGCACGATTTTCTTCTTTATCCCAAAATTCATCGCGTGCTTCCTGTGCCAGTTGAACCGACTTTTTGATGAGGTCAAGTGACTGCTCACGAGTAAGTCCGCGTTTTGCAAAGCCTTCGACCGTGGCTTGATAACTGGCAGTAATGGCAATGTCTGCGCCGCTGTTGAAGTAATCGAGATGTACGGCGCGGATGAGTTCGGGCTGCTCCATCAAAACACGGGCAGACCAAAGATCGTCGTTGAGGTCGCAGCCGCGACCTTCAAGTTCGGTTGCCATGGCGCCATCAATGATGGCGATCTTTTGATTATTAAGAATGGTTTCGATCGGGTTCATTTTGCGGCTGCTTCTGCCTCGCGTAATTTTTCGGTGGCGCGGAAATATTTAAGATAGCGCATCGAGTTGGCGTCACGACCAAGCAGCAAGTCTGTGGCTTTGATAGCGCCGCCAAGTTTTATGGGATCGGTGATGGAGCAGGTGGCACCCGCTTCCATTGCAATGGCGAGCATGGCGGCGTTCACGGAGTGGCGGTCTGGCAGACCGAATGAGACATTGCTTGCGCCGAGGCTGATATTGACGCCGAACTCGTTACGAATTAATTCAATTGCTTTGAGCGTTACCGTGGCGGCTTTGCTATCGTGCCCAACGGTCATCACCAGCGGGTCAATGATAATGTCTTCGATGGGGATGCCGATCTTTGCGGCTCGTTCGATGACCTTTGCGGCAGCGGCGAGACGACCTTCGGCAGTAGGTGGGATGCCTTCGTCGGCGATGGTCAAGCCGATTACTGCTGCGCCTCTTGCCTTGACGATGGGCAGGACAGCCGCCAGTTGCTTTTCTTCCCCGTTGACGGAGTTTACAAGCGGTTTGCCGCCCTTGATGGCGTTTAACCCCGCCTCAAGAATTTTTGGTTCATTTGAGTCGATGCAGAGCGGTACGTCTGTTACGGACTGAACCGCCTCAACGACGAGCGGGATCACTTCGGCTTCATCGATTTGCGGGTGCCCCACATTCACGTCCAACACATCGGCGCCCCAATCTACCTGGCGTTTGGCGAGGTGTTTCACATAATCCATGTTGCGCTCGACCAACGCCTGCCCAAGTTTTTTGATGCCGGTGGGGTTGAGCTTTTCGCCGATGATGACGAATGGTTTGTCAATGCCAATAACAACTTCTTTTTTTTCTGATTTAAGGATGGTGTGCATGTGCCCTCCGAAATTTTTTTCGTCATTGCGAGGGTAACAGCCCGAAGCAATCTCTGAGATTACTTCGCCGCAGAGAGCAAGTGCGCGGCTCGCAATGACGGTGTTTTACGACTTCAAGAATCTCAATGCGGTTTCTGCCAGCACGGCGGTTCCCAATGGCAAAGCGCGTTCATCCAGGTCGAATTTTGGGTGGTGTAATTCGTACAAGGGACGGTCTTCGATTCTCACACCGAGCATGTACATGGCGCCGGGAGCATCTCGCAGAAATTCGGGGAAATCTTCTGCCCCGAGGGTTTTATCCATTGGCAGGACACTGCCTTCGCCCAGCAGGTCTTTTCCCACGCTTGCAATGGTGTCTGATACAAATTTGTCGTTCATGATCGGCATTCCCCCGAAGAGGAAATCCAACTTGTAATCGCCGCCGAGAGCTTTGACCATTTCAAAAACACGGGTGACTTCTTCGCGTGCTTTTTTGTGTGTTTCGAGCGATGTGAAGCGAATGGTGCCTTTCATTTCCACTTTGTCGGGAATTACATTTTCGGTAAAGCCGCCATTGACCGCGCCGATGCTGACCACAGTCGGCTCAAATGGGTCGATGCGGCGGGAGACGATGGAATTCAACCCCATGATGACGTGCGCCAGCAAAACGAATGGGTCGATCGTCGCGTGCGGATGTGCGCCATGCCCGCCTTTGCCATAAATGGTGGCTGTGAACGAATCCACGCCGCCGCCGCTCGGACCTTCATTGATGGTTATGGTTCCAACGGGGTGACTTGGGTCTACATGTTGGGCGATGACGTAATCCACGCCCTGGGTTGCGCCTTCGGCATACATGCGTTGTGCGCCGCTTAAGCCTTCTTCATCGGCAGTCTCTTCGCAGGGCTGGAAGAGGAAACGCACCCGACCTGTGAATTTTTCATTTGCCAGAATTTTTGCTGCGCCCAATGCCATGGCGGTGTGCGAGTCATGTCCGCAGGCGTGCATTTTGCCTTCGTTCTGCGAGACGTAATCTGTTTCATTCAATTCAAAAATGGGCAGGGCGTCCATATCGGCACGGATGGCAACCACCTTGCCGCCTTCACCGATCTCTGCAACAACGCCGGTTTTGCCTACACCGCGTTTCACACGGTAGCCCATTTTCTCCAGTTCATCTGCGACGATACCGGCAGTTCGATGGACATCGAAGCCGGTTTCGGGGTGCATGTGAAAATCGCGCCGCCATTCGATAATATCTTCTGAAACTGCATGTGCCTGTTTGATCATACCTTGTGCTCCTAATATTTGTTTCGTTCGTAGGGCGGGCTTGTAGCCCGCCAAAATTATTTTTCAAAAGGATGTCAGGCTAAAAGCCTGACCTACACTCTACTTCCTTGCTGTCTCACGCTCTGCTGCTGCCAGAATTTTATCCAATTCTGCTTCTTGTGCCGGGCTAAGTGGTTCGGGTTGATGTTCGCGCAAAATGCGCTCGGCTTCGTCGGTGGCATGATCTGCCATTTGCTTGCGTCCAAATTTTTCTTCCCACGTATCCCATGAGTTGCGCTCTGCCAGCTTGGTCAGCGCCATTTCGCCGCCGCGCAGATGCTTCATGGTGTGCTTTTGACCAAGGAAGTTGCGTGTGCCGCCCATTACATCCAAAATGATGTTCACAGCGAGGTGCTCGGCATCTGCCGAAAGTCCCCGGCGCAGACGGTGAATGCTGCCTGCCAACTCATTATCCAGAACCATTTGGGCAAATGAACCCATAATGCCTGCTTCCATTTCGCCAATGCCGGAGAGTTCATCTGCACCAGCGAGGGCAGGGATGGCGGCATTGAGTCCGCGCTCGAAAGCGCCTTGAGCATCGAGGGTGTGAGCATTGGTCGAGAACCCATACACATTGACGCTGAACCCGTAAAAATGTCCGAGTTGAACCGTGGCGGCGGATGATAGCCCCAGTTCCACGCCTCCCCAAAGTAAGCCGGTGCGCGGTTCCAACATCGCCAAACGTCCGCAGTACACAAAATTGCAACCAGGGTTGATGATCTGCGCCAGCACAAGCGGAGCGAGCGTTTCGGCGCTTTGTTGCACGATGCTGCCAGTGATGGTCATGGGCGAAGTTGCACCGCCAATGGGGCAGGGCAAATTGGCATGGATCACGCCTGCGTGTGCCATATCCATGATGGCTTGTGCTGCGATATCGTGCATGGTGAGCGGGCTGACCGGCGAAAGCGAGAGGGTCAGTTCATGCGGTTCAATGCCGATCACGGCTGCCATTTCCACCGCGTATTTGGCTTCGTGCCCAAATTGAATGCCCGGACCCTGCACCGGTTTGGTGGTGTTCGAGAGGGCGTGACGGTACATGTGCAGCGCCATCATTTCATTGGAAACATCCGGCGGGGTAAAGAACGGTGTGACGTTGTTGCAGTTTGGCAGCGCATCGAGCAGGCGGATGGCGTTTGTGCAATCTTCTTCGGTTGCGGCGTGGTGTGTTCCTGTGCGCGCGTCAAAAATATCGCGTGCGCCGCCAAGGTTGTGAAAAAATAGATCGCCGCCGCCCAATTCGTGAACCTCGCCGTTGCGTCCGCGTACTTTTGGGCGTTTACCTGTTTTGGCAATCGAATCCAACACCAGGTCTGGTGGGAAGAACACGCGGTCATCTTTTACGGTACAACCGGCATCCTGCAAAATATCCAGGCTGGGTTTATGCGTCCAGAAAACACCGGCTTCCTGCATGACCTGTAAAGTGGCTTCGTGCATGGCTTGAATATCGGCATCTGATAAAAACTTGAGTGGCTCCATGTTCTCTCCTATAATTTTTTTCACCACGAAGTTCACGAAGGAGCACGAAGTAAGAACATAAACCTTTGTGACACTTCGTAACCCTTTGTGGTTAATCTTTTAGAACTCTCTTCAAAAACTCCACGCGTTTCATTTCCGCTTCGATCACATTCTCGATCTTCAAAAAGACATGTCCTTCATCTTCATACAAAAGTAATTCCGATTGCTTGCCAAGTTTTTGCAGTTTCTCATGCGCATCCACCGACTCCGATGCTGGGCAGCGCGGGTCATTTGCGCCGCAGATCATCTGCACTGGCGCGTTCACGCGGTCTAAAAAGAAATACGGCGAATGCGAGATCCAAATTTCACGGTTGTCTTCAGGGTCACCCATGTTTTCAACATTCCAATGCTGTAAATCTTCGCGTGAGTTTTTATGAGATTTGAGCCAGTCTAAAAATGGCACCACTGCCGAACCGCCCGCAAACAGATGAGGGTGAAAGGTCATGCAGCACATCGTCAAAAAGCCGCCATGGCTGCGCCCTGTCACCGCCACTTTATCTTTTTCTGCCAAGCCGTTCTCAATTAAATATTTCACGCCTGCCGCGCAATCATCCGTATCAATGCCGCCCATATCGTAACGGCTGGCGTTCTGCCATTTTTTGCCATAGCCCGTCGAACCGCGATAATTCGGTCCGAGCACTGTCCAACCTTGCGCCGCCATGTAACTCATCAGCGGATGCCAGATGTTCGAAAAATGCCAGTTCGGTCCGCCGTGAATGTTGATGACGGCTTGCTTACCATTGCCGCGATACAACATCGCCGGCACTTTCACTCCGTCACGGCTTTCATACCAAACTTCTTCCGGCTCCACAAAATTCAAATCTTCATCTAACGACCTCGTTAGTTGCGTCGCTTTGCCGCTTTCCAAATTGATCTTCCACAGATCGGTTGGGTGATTCGCATCTTCATACAAAAGGATGACGCCATCCGAAACGAACTGCGGAAAGGAATGCAACCCATCGCCAACTTTTATTTGATGAAGTTCAGCGCCTCTTTTCTTAAATTTGAAACTGGTCTTTACACCCTCAGCCTGAACCCAGCCGAGAACATCCCCGCTCCGCGACCAAGTCGGTTGAGTCTTATCCCCAGCGGATTTGTCCACCCAGGTAATTTCACGAGTTTCCAGATCAAGCAGACCGATATCATGCCACTCGTCCACCTCGGCAGAGAAGGCGAGGAACTTTGAATCTGGCGACCATACCGGGTGTTGAGCGTTTAACGGCTTGCCATCCCACATCAACTGAAACATACTCACCCGCGGACCTTTTCTGCGTCCCATCGGCACGAGATGAAGCGTGCGGTCACTCGCCGTAGACTCGGACTCCAACGCCACCCACATCCCATCCGGCGCCCAGGTCACATCCCAACTGGGGCGAAAGACATTTTTTATCATTGGCGCGGGGCTGCCATCTACTGGCTGAAGATAAAGCGCAAAACTTCCCTTGGCTTCCGAAAGGACGGCTAAGGTCTCGCCATCGGGTGACCATGCCATATTGGGCTGGTGCGCGTACAGAATATCCGGCGTTAGGTCGGTGCTGGTGCCTGTGGTGAAATCGTGAACCGCAATGTGATACGACTCACTGCCATCAAGGTCAAGCGCAAAGGCGATCTTGGTTCCATCGGGCGAGAAGTGCGGCGAGAATTTTGCACCGGGTAAACTAATCTCTAATTTTCTAATCTCAGTGTCTCTAACTTCCCACAATTCCCATGTGCCGCTTTTGTTCCATGAAAAGACGATGCGTTTTTCATCGGGTGAAATGGCAAAGGGAAGACCGTTATCAACATTGGGAAGGCGGAGGAGTTCGGGGAGTGTCAGCATAATTGTTTTGAGAAATAAGAAATGAGTAACGAGTGAATTGTAACTTCATTCTCGTTGCTCATTTCTGTTCATTTGTCACTTTCTAAGCAAATTTGAGTTTTTCCAGTCTGGGTAATTCTTCCATACCGGCTTGTTTGGCGAGATTCAAAACATAAGCGTGCAACTCTGCCTCATGGTGAGGATCAAGCACAGGTCGAGAGTATGAGGCGAGGATTTCCTTTACTTGCAACTTTGCCCGCTCAAAGGTATCCAACGAGCCGGATGCCTTCCATCCGCGAATTGAATCACGGTCGATGATCTTGGTGGGCATGTGCTGTTCTTTCGGGAAGAGTTGCATGGTCACTTTTTGTTTTAGGAAGTCGCCGCCTTTGAAGTTGACGCCTTCGAAGAATTCGGTGGCGAGCGTTTCCGATTGGATGAGCATACCTTTCAACATTCGTTGCGCCATTGCAATGCCTTCGGCGTCAATGACGAGTTTTTCGGGGCTTTGGCATAGGAGCGAGTCGAGCATGCCTGCGCCCGAGATCATGTTGATGCCACTGAGCGCGCCGACGAGAAAGCCCATGGTGCTGTCCATACCCGCTTGCATGTCGAGCACTTTGGTGTCGGTTGCGCCGAGGTAGGTGTGGGTGGGCAGACCCAGCGCCTTGCCAACCTGCGCGTAGGACGAGTCGATCATGGCGGTTTCGATGGCTCCATATGGAGTGCCGCCTTTGCGCATCTCAAAGATGGCGGGCGCGCCGCCCCACACGATGGGCGAACCAGCATGCGCGAGTTGATGGATGGTGATGCCCGAAAGACATTCTGCGGCGTGTTGCGTGACTGCGCCAAGCAAAGTCACCGGAGCCGCTGCGCCCGCCAACGGCATGGAGACGATTTCTGCTGGAACGCCTGCTTTGGCGAGTTCGATCAACTGCCCCGCGCCAAAGTTCGACCAGATCAGCGGCGGCGACGGGCAGGCATCGAAAATGGCGCGCGGTTTGGTGCGTAGGTTGTCACGTCCGCCCGCAAAGATGGCGAGCATGTCGATCATGGCATTTACGGTCTGGTTGCTGAACGCACCCGTGACGATCGGTTTCTTCGAATACAGCATGACCAGATACAAACGATACAGGTCATGAATATCTTTGGGTACATCGTGGCAAACCACCGCGGTGGATTGCGCGTCGTATTGCGGCAAACTCTCTGCAACTTTGATGATGTGCAGCAGGTCTTCGGTTTCAGCGGTCTTGTGCTCCAACGTCTCAGGGATGAGGACGGAGATGCCCGAGGAGCCGGGGTCGAAGTGAACTGCATCGCCTCCGTACTGGACTTTGGGGTTGCCCTCGTAATCGTAGAGGTGGAACACACGTGGAACGGTTTCCAGTGCCTTGACTGTGATCTGCTCTGGAATGCGGACGACTTGTGTTTCTTCGTCCACTTGAGCACCGGCTTCGGCGAGCAGGCGTCTCGCTTCGGCGTTCTGCACCTTGATGCCGGGCTTGAGCATCAGTTGATAGGCTTCTTCGAGGATGCGTTCGATCAGGGCATTGTCAAGCAGAGAGAGTTTGGGTTGCATGGTGCCTCCTTGGGGTAATTGGAGATTGGTAATTAGTAATTGAGTCTGTTAAGACTCAAGAATTTCATAGATTGTTTTGAAACAGGCTCGAAACCTCTAATTACCAATAACTATTTGCCAACTCACCTTAGGCAATTTTTCGTAGGGGCAACCCGCAAGGTCTGTCACGGCTTTTATCCCAAAGGGAAGGGTTGTCCCTACGGCAGGGCGACCCTTGCTAGCGAAAGAAAGTTCTCATGGATGTGGGCGGGTCGCCCCTACCGTGTAACATCAGTTATGCAACTTCAAAATCTTCCAACCTGGGCAATTCTTCAACGCCAGCCTTTTTGGCGAGGTCGAGCATGTACGAGTGGAGACGAGCTATCTGGTCAGAATCCAGTTCGGGTCGGCGGTACGAGGCGAGCAATTCCTTCACGCGCAGTTTGGCTCTGCCGAAGGCATCCAGCGAACCGGCTTCCTTCCAGACGCGAGTCGAATTGCGGTCGATCACATCGCCGGGCAGGTGTTGTTCTTCGCGGAAGAGTTTCATCGTAATTTTTTGTTTGAGGAAGTCGCCGCCTTTGAAGTTGATCTTGTCGTCGTAGAAGCCGGTGGCGAGGGTGTCGGTGTGTTGTTTGACGCCGCCGATCATGCGCTTTGCCATGGCGATGCCTTCTGCGTCGATGACGAGTTTTTCTGCGCTGTGGCAGGCGAGGAAATCCAACATGCCGGAGCCGGAGATCATGTTGATGCCGCTCAGTGCGCCGACCATGGCGGTGATGCCGCTTTCAAGCCCGGCTTGAGCATCGACGAGTTTGGAGTCGGTGGCGCCGAGGTAGGTATGGGTAGGCATGCCGAGCGTTTTTGCGACCTGCGCGTAGGAACAATCGAGCATGGCGGTTTCGATGGCGCCCATGGGGGTGGCGCCTTTTTTCATGTCAAAGATGGCTGCCGCGCCGCCCCATACGATGGGTGAGCCGGGGTGCGCGAGTTGATGGATGGTGATGCCCGCCAGACATTCTGCGGTGTGCTGGGTGACCGTCCCAAGCATGGTGACGGGCGCCGCTGCACCCGCCAACGGCACGGAGACGATCTCTGCAGGGATGCCGGCGCGCGCAAGTTTGATGAGGTTACCCGCGCCAAAGTTTGACCAAATAAGTGGCGGTGCTGGGCAGACGTCGAAGATGGCGCGCGGTTTTTCGCGGGCGGCTTCGGGGCTACCTGCGAAGAGTGCCAGCATGTCGATCATCTCTTGCACGGTCTTGTTGGTGAATGCACCAGTGACGATGGGTTTCTTGGAATAAAGCAGGGCAAGGTACAGGCGATAGGAATCTTGAATATCTTTGGGTACGTCGTGACAGATCACGGCGGTGGATTGCGCGTCGTATTGGGGGATCTGTTCCGCTACTTTGAGCAAGCGCAGGAGATGTTCGGTTTCGGTTGTGTCATGCTCGAGTGTGTCGGGGTTGAGCATGGTGATGCCGGAGGAACCCGGGTCGAAGTGAACCGAGTCGCCGCCGTAGTGAACGGTGGGATTGCCATCGTAATCGTAGAGATAAAATTCGCGCGGCACGCTTTCCAAGGCACGTTGGACGAGCGAAGCGGGAATCTGTGCCACATGCGTTTCGGGGTCAATGACCACGCCTTCACGCATGAGCAGGTCGCGTGCTTCTTCGTTCTGGACTTTGATACCGGGCTTGAGCAGAAGTTCGTACGCCTCTGCCAGAATGCGGGCGATGATCTCATCACTGAGTAAGGTAAGTTTTGGTCTCATGGTGGATACCTCTAATTGGATTTTTTTTCTCTTTGGCGAAAGAGATTGCAGGGTAGGAATTACAAATTAGGGATTACAACTTGCCTAATCCCTAATTTGTAATTTGTTCTATTTTTCTACTGACTTGATAATTCTTTCGAATTCTTTGCTTATTCTTTCGTCCAACGGGTCGGGCTGGTGTTCTTTTAGAATCTTTCTGGCTTTGTTCACTGCCCAATCGCGGGCGTCTTCACCGGTCTCTTCCCATTTGGAGTAGGGACGGCGATCAAGGAATTGCGGCAGGAAGATCTCGCGCATGTGGTTGCGGGTGTGCTTCTGTGCCAGGTAGTGACCGCCCGGTCCCACTGCCGCGACGGCATCCAGTGCAAGCGTTTCGGCGTTGACTTCGATGCCGTGCATCATCTTTTCGATGATGGAGAAAATTTCGCAGTCCATCATCATTTCGGCGTACGACCAGATGCGGCTGCCATGCAGGAATCCACACCCAAGCAGCATGTCGGACATGACCACGCTTGCCATGAAGGTCGAGAGGCTTCCCTCTAGCCCAGCTTGCCAGTTCGGTTCTTTTGCGCCTGTGGCGAAGGAACCCATTGAAAGCGGAATGTTGTAGAAATCCGCGAGGACGTTGGTGGCGGCGCCGAAGAGGAAGTCTTCCGGTCCGCCGCCGGTGTAGACACCCAAACGCGGGTCAGAGGCGGTTTGGGCTGCGGCGTAAAAGACAGGTGCACCCGGGTAAGCCAGTTGTAAAAGGGCAGTGGCGGCGATCACTTCCGCGTTGCCAACGGCAAGTGTGCCAGCCATGGTGGCAGGACCAGTCGTCATGCAGGCGGTCATGGTCATGAAGCCGGTCGGGACTCCGTGTTCGGCGGCGATCAAGGCTGCGTCGAGCGACCCGCCGTCGTGCCCAAGAGGAGGCGCGGTGCATTGCATCAACGAGAGTACGGGACGCTTGCGCAGTTCCTCCTTGCCGCCTGCAAGCAGAATTGCCATCTCCATCGAGGCTTTGGCTTCGTCCACGTTGTAAATGGACTCGGTCTGCACGTGTTTGGTGGAGTTCTCCCACACGGCTTTGAGTTCGTGCAGTCCGCGCGCTTCGACGGGGGCATCTTGTGCGGATACGGGAACCCAATGAAAAGCAACTTCTTCGGTTGCGTCGGCAACGCGGGCAATATCGCGCACGTCTTGCAGTTCGGTGGTTCGCTTCACGCCGGTGTGGATGTCAATGATCTCCACGCCGCAGCCGTCGGTGCCGAGGTGGACGTGGTTGCCGTCAAGCGTGAGATTTTGCTGCGGGTCGCGTGCGCCGAGGGTGTAGGCGGGCGGCGCCTGCTTGAGCGCATCTTCGATCAGATACGATTTGACCTTGACGATCTTCTTCTCATGGTCAACTTCCGCACCGGCATCTTCCCAGATTTTCAATGCGCGTTTCGAAGGGAAGCGCACGCCGACATTTTCAATGATGTGCAATGTCGCTTCATGGATCTTTTGCACATCCTCTTTGCTCAGTATGTCCAATTTGAGTTTTGGATCACTGATGGTTTTGATTTTTTTATGAGACATACTGCCCTCCCGAGGCTATGTCTCTCTTCTCTCTCTGATTTCAAAATCATTAAACACGAAGGGCACAAAGTGCACAAAGGGAAGAGATTGAAACCTTCGTGACCTTTGTGTACTTTGTGTTTACGTCTAGGCTTTTCCAACCAACTGCTTTGCCAGCGCCACCGCGCCGACCGCATCTTCTGAGGTTCCATCGGCTTTGATCTTGGTTGCCCAGTCGCGGGTAATGGGTGCGCCGCCGACCATTACCTGAATGCGTGGGCGCAGGTTTTCCTTGTCCAATTCTTCGATGATCTCGCGCTGACGCACCATCGTTGTGGTCAGCAATGCGCTCAAGCCGATGAGCTGTGCGTCGATTTCCAATGCCTTACCGATGATCTTGTCGGCGGGCTGATCCACACCCATATCGGTGACTTCAAAGCCGGAGGCGCTGAGCATGGTGCCGACGAGGGTTTTTCCAATCTCGTGGATGTCGCCTTCCACCGTGGCAAGGATGACCTTGCCCATCGTCTCACGTGCCGACCCCAGCTTAAGCAGTTCCGGTTCGAGGATGGCAACTGCGGCTTTCATCGCTTCGCCGGCCATCACCAGCTCGGGCAAAAAGGCTTCGCCCGCGCCGAACTGATCGCCAATGTAGTTCACGCCGATCACGAATCCTTTGGTGATCGCATCCAGCGGCGGGACGCCCATCTCTATGGACTTTTGGGCGAGTTCCGTTGAGATGTCCGAATCCCCGTCAATAATGCTTTGTGCCATTTCCTTGAATAGTTTCTCGATCTCTTCCGACATCATGTGCCTCCTGATTATTTTGTTTTTTTGATCAAGTGTGAAACTTGTTTTTCTTTTTCTCTTAATAACGTACCGGGAATATCACGGTATGTTTCCAGCCATTTGCCCGATTCCATTACGTGCTCAAGTGAAACCTTTACAGCCAGGTCTGGGTTGTGTTGTTTGAAAGCATCCAGAATTGCAGTGTGTTCATCATGGGTTTGCACCACACTGCCTGAAAGTAACTCAGGCTTTCTGTATAAGGCTTCATACAAAAGCCAATCGGGAAATGCGTTGGACACAATGGCATACAACTGAATCAGCAAGTTGTTCCCTGAAGCCTCGGCAATGGCAGCATGGAATTCGCGGCTCAACTGCCGCTCTTGCGGCATTTCGCTTAATTCCACATGCCGATCCATTTCTGCCATAATCTCTTCAAGTTTTTTCAACTGATCGGGCGTAATGTTCAATGCCGTCTCGCGTGCGATCATTGCCTCCAAAAAGAGTCGCATCCCATAGGCTTCTACAACATCTTTTGTAGACATTTCTCGCACACGCACGCCACGATAAGGCACCCGTTCGGCGATACCTTTTGCCACCAGCAGGTCGAGCGCTTCCCGCACTGGGGTCATACTTACGCCCATTTTCCCCGCGATCTCTTCCTGCCTGAGCCAGTCGCCGGGTTCGTAGGTTCCAACAATGATCTGCCGATGTAACGCATCGTAGATCTCTTCTTTTAGAGGTTTGTGGGTGAATTCTTTCGTTGCTATTGACGCCATGATTGTATATTATATATAATCTGGCGGGATTTCGGAAGTGCCCTGTGTCACACAAATTCCAATTGGTTATCCTCATTGCATTGGAGTATGTATCTCGAAAACTTTTCTTCCATAAACAACGCCTTTCCCGCATCTGGATTAAACCATTCTAGGCGGCCTCGTTGCTGGCAATCACGATCCTATTGGCGCTTCCAACCTGCTCGCGAATAACATAGATCTCTTGCATAAGAACTCTCGCCGCAGTCCCCGGCGGCGAGGAAAGTGCCCAGAATAGCTACGCCGCCTTGAGCAAGGTAAAAAAATGACTTTTGCAAGAAGTCTAATAAAAAACTCGGAGATTTCAAAATCTCCGAGTTTTTTTATTGAGCATATTATTGGTATTATATGACTTGTATATGCAATGAAAATTTACAAAAAAGATAACAAAAGATGAAAACTACCTATTTAGTCCCATTAACTGAGACCCGCCGTGAAATTACAGTGGTCAACTCGCGCTTCATTGCCACGCTTGCGCCTGCTTTTTCCATCGACGAAGCGCGCGCTTTCATGAAGCGCATCCGCGCCGAGTTTGCCGATGCATCTCACAATGTGCCAGTCTATATCATCGGCGGCGGGAATACGGTCACAGAATATTTTTCAGATGATGGTGAACCGAGTGGCACTTCGGGCAAACCGGCGTTGACCGTCCTGCGTGGAAGTGGGTTGGGCGACGCGGTTTTGGTTGTTACCCGCTATTTCGGGGGTACCCTGCTTGGGACGGGCGGACTGGTCAAAGCATATACAGAGGCGGCGCAGTCGGTGGTCAATGTTGTAGAACGAGGGCAACGCGTCCCGGTTCACGTGGTGATGGCGGCAATTCCATATAACATGCTGGAACGCTTACGGATAATGACAGCAAAACACAATGGGAAAATTTTGGGTGAAGATTACGCTGGGGATATTACGCTAACCCTGCAATTCCCTGTAGAAAATTATGAAGCATTTCAAACCGACTTGCGTGAACTTTCAGCGGGAAAGACTCAGGCGGAAATTATGGAAACCAGGGAAGAGATCGTAAAGATTTTCTGAAGCCTATTGGCATTTTACAAATTCTTCATAATTCAATCGTATTTTAACCATCAGATTTTCAGATATATGGATAAAATCTCGATCCTATAAAGGAGAATTCATGGCAAACGAACCAACAAAAACATCCACACCTCAAACAAAGACAAAGCTGGTGCTGGATATTCTGATCTTTATTGTATTTCTTGTAGCAATGGACCCGCACTCGAGCGGCATTGCCATTCATGAATGGCTGACACTAGCGTCGCTGGCGGCATTGACCCTGCACCTGCTCTTAAGCTGGGACTGGATCGTCGAAATCACCCAACGGTTTTTCAAGAAAATTGGCACCCAAACCCGCATAAATTATGTGTTGAATTGGCTGCTTTTTATCTTTGGGACGCTTGTAATGGTATCTGGGATTCTGATCTCGGAGGCGGCGCTTCCAAGTTTAGGGATACGCCTGCCGCAAGGTTTCTTTTGGCGAAGGCTTCATGATATGTCGGCAAATTTAGTGCTTCTATTGCTTGGCTTGCATACCGCATTGCATTGGAGTTGGATCGTAAAGACATTTGATCGATATATATTCCAACCGATCGCGGCAAAATTCAGTACCAGTAAACCAAAGGATGTTTCGGCATGAAGACGTTTGGGCGTATTCTAATTATCTTGACAGCATTCACTGTGCTGGGCGGGTTGATGATGTGGGTGGGCAATGCGAACGGAGTTAATAGCCCTAGCTTTGCAAGAAATTCTGGTGAGGCGGAATTTCGTCCACTGCAAGGCGATGAAGACGGGCAGGAAGGTTCGCGTCCGCCGCGCGAGGTTGGGGAAGATCATGAAGGCAGAGAAGGCAGGGGAAGTTTTGGCGGGCGCTGGGTGTTCAGCCTGATTAAAAATGTAGGTGTAATTTCGGTTTTGGTGGTTGCTATTGTGTTGCCGAAAAGCATCATAAAAAAGAAAAGAAAAGCCCCCGTTTCACCTGCCTAAGCATTATTCACGATAAATAAGTAGCTGGTCTTAATTTTTTAGAAAACAAACTACCGTAAATAAATAACCTCCTGATTTGGGAGGTTATTTATTTACAAGCCTGTATTTACGGCTTTAGTTCACTTTTGACTGCCTGTTTTTTACCCGCCCGCGGCTGCGATCAACGTCCAATTTGTATAGCCATTGGAGTCTTGGGTAATGGTAATGGTTTGCGAGTTACTGTCGTTTGTGTAAAATGCCGTCCACGTGCTGTTGCAACCAGGTGTTCCGCTTTTAACTGCGCCACCTACTGCTTTTACATTGGGGGTACCACCCGAGCATGTAAGTGTGTAAATCACCGTTCCAGATGTTTTTACACTATCAAACCCTTCAACAGTAACGAAGATTTTGTCGGTTGCATCGCCGTCTGGATACGAAACCTCTCCAGAATAGTTGATATTACCGTTTTTGACATTGATCTTGGCTTTGATATCAGAATCAGATGGGGCTGATTGTCCGCCTCCACTGCCGCCGGAATTGTTGCTTCCACCTCCAGAGTTGTTACTTCCGCCTGAATTTGAACTACCGGATGATGAGTTGCTATTATCGTTTGAGCTTGCTTGTGGGGCTGGTGGGGCGTCTACAAGCGGTACATTTTCTGTATTACTACTTGTTGTGAAGGGCGCAGATACCCAACCGGTATTGCCATCGAATGCTATGAACCACCAACTGCTGTCGGCGTTCCTTCCGATGACATCCACCGTTTTTCCGCCGGGCAGGGCGACGATGATGGGGTAATTTGTGCCCGGTCCGCCTCGGACGTTGAGGTCTTGATTCAGTGTGGCTGTGGCACCAGTTCCAGAATCAGCCTCTTCGGTTGCAGGAGCCGTTTCGGGTGTGGCAGTCACTACAATGGTGACAACTTCTTGCGTTGGCTCGGCAGTATTCTGATCGCCTGCGGGGCTAGACAGGTTGCACGCCAGCATGGCGATCATTACGACAATACTTGCAAGGGACACATTTCGATTTTTCATCACAAATTCCTCCAATAAAGTGGTTTTAGGTATTATAGGGCGAAATTGACTTGATTTATGTAGCTGCAAGGGTTAAGCAATTTTAAATTACACGGAACGTGTTGTGACATTTTTATTCCGCCAGTCATTGATGAGGAATGGGATGTAAAGGACGAATAGCATGATAAACGCGACAATCTCTAATTGCGGAATATACCACGGCCATGGCGAGAGGGCGTCCATAAGAGTTGGTGAGGGTGGTTTTTCGGCAATGAACAGATAATTACTGCCAATGGCAAAGTTTAGGAAAAAGATGACGACCATGTAAATGTTTGTCCAGATAAATATACGTTTGAAAGAAGCCAGCGTGGGACGGTAGCCTTCTACAACAGTCATATAAATTGGAATGGTGATCAGTAATCCATGTGCTATAAGGGTTTGCATGATGCGATAATGAGGAATATCGTACATGGATGCATCTGCTGGCGTGAGAAATGCTTGCAGCGCACCTGCAATTCCCAAAAAATATGTAAAGTCGTATAGGTTACGATTTCCGGTAAATGCTGTGTAGACCGTAACCCAAACCATTACACTGCACAAATGCAACGGCAGCATGGTTTGAATGTTCCAAATACCCCAATATGCCGACCAGATATGCAAGCCGATTTCATTGATCGCCAGTGCAATTGCAAGCCCAATACGAATATTTTTTCTCTGGTCTGTGCTCCAATTGCCTCGAAGGAAATAAAACAACAACCATGCAATGACAAAAACGCCGACAACAATTAGGTGTTTTGCCCCAAATATCTGTAATGGAACATCTGTGTATTCAACTGAAAATAGATTTCCCATGCTGTCTCCTTTGGTTACTTGATCGAGACGATCCTGCCGCCTGTCATCTTTTGCAAGTCGCTTGTTTTTAATTCAAAAATTGCATTTGGTGTTCCTGCTGCTGCCCAAATGGTTACGTATTGCGAAAAATCTTCATCGAGATAGGTTTCCATTTTTTGGATATGTCCAATTGGAGGTACGCCCCCAATTACAAACCCTGTTACAGCGCGCACAAAGTCTGCATCTGCCTTGACGATTGCCTCGCCTGCATATTCTGCAATACGCTTTTCGTTTACGCGATTGGGACCCGAAGCGAGAATCAAAATCGGTTTCGCCGAGTCTTTGCCTTTGAAGATTAATGATTTGGCAATTTGTCCCAACTCGCAACCAGCTTGGTTGGCGGCTTCTTGCGCGGTGCGCGTTGGTTCAACATGTTCGACCACGGTATAGTCAAAACCAAGCTGAGTTAGTAGGTCTTGAATTTTTTGTGCAGAAGGTGAAATTTGAGTTTGCATTGCGCGATTATAATATTGGAATGGCTACTCAAGAAGAAATTTACAAAACCGAGGGCGATAAATACGAAGCCCTGATCGCGCGTGAGGATTATGAAGGAAATATTCTCAAAGCGCTGCGTGAGATCACGCCCATTGAAAATCGCATCGTACTTGACCTTGGGGCTGGTACCGGACGATTGGCATGTTCCCTCGCTGGGAACGTGAAGCATGTCCATGCCTTCGATATTTCGGAAGAAATGCTGCGCGTGTGTAAAGAAAAATTTCTTGCCAGCGGGTTTTCTAACTGGCAGGTAGAGCTTGCCGATCATCGCAAACTGCCGGTGCCCGACGCCTCTGCTGACCTTGTTGTTTCTGGCTGGAGTGTCAGTTATCTTGCGGTCTGGAACCCCGATACTTGGCGTGAAGAAATGGAAGCATGGCTCGTAGAAATGCGACGTGTGCTCAAACCAGGAAGCTTTATTGTTCTATTTGAGTCATTGGGGACCGGTAACGAAAACCCGATAAAACTTGACCATCTTGTAAATTTTTACCCATGGTTAGACGAAGCAGGTTTTCAAAACAAGTGGATTCGCACTGATTACAAATTTAAAACACTGGCTGAGGCTGAAGAACTTTCCCGCTTTTTCTTCGGTGACGATTTGGGGAATAAAGTGCGTGATAAAAAGTGGGTTATTTTGCCGGAGTGTACCGGCGTGTGGTGGTTGAAGATATAAAGGATGAAAAGAAAGTGAAAGGTTACAAATATACTTTTCACTTTCTTTCTTTAAAGGCATTACTTTATCGCAGCTTCGCCGCCGCGAAAAGCATCTTCCACACGGTCCTTATGTTGCCCGTGCATGGGCATGGTGTCCATTTCTTCAAGCGTGAACCATCCAAAATCAGTAGTTTCGTTACTTAAGCATAAGTCTCCTTCAAGTACTTCAGCCTCGAAATTTAGTACGACAAAAAAAGCCTTATTCCCATCTTGGTAAATGACCAACTGATCTGGGTTGCTGTATACACCAAGTAGTTTTTTTACACGAACCTTGAGACCGGTTTCCTCCCAAACTTCGCGTTCGCAGGTTTCAGCAGCGCTCTCTCCTGCTTCCATTCCCCCGCCGGGCAGGCACCAACGCCCGTTGTCAGTGCGTTTTGTGAGCAAAACCTTTTTGCGATCTGGGTCAAAGATCACAGCGCTGCACCCAACGCGGACGGCGCCTTCCCGGCCGAGACGGGGTCCATATAGTACTTTTGACATTTCATTCTCCCATTTTTTGAATATGTGCGTACAGTATAATCCACCAAGAATTTATATAAACATAAGGAGATCAACATGAAAAATACCACTCGTATGTATTTCTTTGCTGCTATTATGCTCATTGTTACCATGGCTTGCAGTACGGTTGCCAACCTTGGGGCAACACCCACACCCGCTCCTACAAATACCCCGCCTCCTACTTCCACTCCAATCCCTTCACCGACGCCCTCTTCCAGTATTTTATTTGAAGATAGTGAATTCACAAATTCATGCAAGACAGGCGGAACAGATGATGTGGATCGGCTTGTCGAAAACGGTCAATTTAAAATGACCATTAAAACCCCCAATATTGTGGCGTGGACAGATTGCACTGAAGAAGAGTTTAGCGATTTTGTTTACGAAGTGGATGCCACTCAACTTGGCGGACCAGATAATAATATTTATGGAGTTCTTTTCCGTTATGATACGAACATTAAGGATTTTTACGTTTTTGCGATAAGCGGTGATGGGTATTATGTGATTGCCGTTGATGGACCAAACCGAGAAGAGCCAAATATGTTGATAGAATGGCAAACAAGCAGTGCTATTAATCTTGGGAATGCTACAAATCATATCAAAATTGAAGCCGTTGGTAGTCGTATTTCCTACTATGTAAATGATCAATTCCTGGGTGAGATACAGGATAGCTCACTTTCCAAAGGCGTTATTGGCGTGTTTGTAGGCACTTTGGATGATGGTAATGTTTCAATCGGCTACGATAATATGAGGGTTTCTTCTGCCCCATAAAGTACAGGAAAATTCTTTACCAAAGTATTCCTGAATTAAGTAAAAAAGACTCCTGTGAAAACACAGGAGTCTTTTTTACTTAATTTATTGTTTTTTAGTGACCACCACAGCCACAAGAGCCGCCGCCGTCTCCACATCCGCAGGAGCCGCCCTCTCCTTCGTTCGAGCCGCACGCGCAACTTCCACCGCCTGCATTGGCATTGGGGCTGCTGACTGCAAACCCGGCGCCACGCATAGGGTCATTGACGAAATCCACAGTTGCGTCGCGCAGATAGTCAATTGAAACCTCGTCTACCACTACTTTGACACCTTCGCTTTCAAAGGTGGTATCTACATCGCGGAAGTTGTTATCGAGCGCCATGCCAAAGTTTACGCCGCAACACCCGCCTCCGGCAACGTACACACGCAGGGCGTAGCCTTCCAATTTGCGTTCTGCCAGAATACTATTCACAGCTTCAGCAGCAGCGGGGGTGAGCGAAAATAATTGAGTTTTGATTTCTTGGAGCATGTTTTTCTCCTTTAGTTACGGTTAATTTTGACTGATGTTATCAGGTTTAAATATCTCTGTCAACTTTGCCAGCAAATAAGTCATTAAGGTTTTTCTCATTTCTTGACAATAACTCTTCGCACATTTAGAATCCAACTGCTTTTAAATAGGAAGAGCGATCTACATTACTCTCAAATTCGTATGAGGAGAAAAAAATAAATGTTCACAATGGGATTGACCAGTTTTGAACAAATTGCGATCTGGGCTGTTTTTGCAGTTGCTTGGATAGGGCTTGGGTATGCAATTTTTTTACGTTCCCAAATTCTTAATGAGGATAAAGGAACGGAGAAAATGCAGGAAGTTTGGGGAGCGATCAAAGATGGTGCAAATGCTTATTTGCAGAAGCAGTTTAAATCCATTCTGCCTTTGATCGGAATTCTTTTTGTAGCATTATTTCTGTCTGTGTATGTAGTTCCGCCGTCTCCTGAGGCTACCGAACGTTTTAGCGGAATGGACGAAAACCGTATCAAACTTATCATTGGTCTTGCGCGCGCTTTGGCATTCGTCATGGGCGCGTTCTTTTCATTAATGGTAGGGCAGATCGGTATGCGTATGGCGATCGAAGGCAACGTGCGCGTAGCGGCTGCTTCAAAAAAATCTTTTGGTGATGCGCTTCGTATCGCCTATCGTGCAGGTACGATCACCGGTATGCTGACCGATGGTCTAGGCTTGCTCGGCGGTACGATCATCTTTATCATCCTTGGTATTGCTGCTCCCGATGCGCTTCTTGGCTTTGGTTTCGGTGGTACGCTTCTTGCCTTGTTCATGCGTGTGGGCGGCGGTATCTTTACGAAGGCTGCCGATGTCGGCGCAGACTTGGTCGGTAAGGTTGAAGCAGGCATTCCTGAGGATGATCCGCGTAATCCGGCAGTGATCGCTGACCTCGTTGGTGATAATGTCGGTGACTGTGCTGGTATGGCGGCGGATATCTTCGAATCTTACGAAGTGACTATTGTTTCGGGTTTGATTCTTGGGCTGGCATTGTGGCATGCCACAGACCGTCTTGAATGGATCGTCTTCCCGTTGTTGGTTCGTGGTATTGGCGTCCTTTCCTCCATTATCGGTACTTACTTTGTAAAGGCTGGTAAGACAGGCAAAAGCGAAGATGCAATGGCTGCCATTTTTAGCGGCTTTTTGACTTCAGCTGCGATTTCAGCTGTGTTGTTCTTCATTGCCGGTTACCTTTACATGGGTGAGACGATGACTCAATATGGCGGTTGGTGGCGTATGCCTACGGCTGTGGGGGTAGGTGTTTTGCTTGCGATTCTGATCGACCGCCTCACCGAATACTTCACTGGTACTCATGCTTCACCTGTGAATGACATAAAGAAATCTGCGGATACGGGTCCCGCGACATTGATCCTTAATGGTATTACTGTTGGTTTCGAATCCTCTGTATGGTCGGTGTTGGTCATTGCATTAACCATCATTGCTTCCATCTTTATTTTCGGTACCATTCCAGGGACTGAAGGCGCGACTCGTGCGACCTTCATCCTTTACGGCGTTGCTATGACCGGTATTGGTATGTTGACCCTCACCGGCAATAATGTTGCGATGGATTCCTTTGGTCCAATCGCGGATAATGCCAACGGTATTGGTGAAATGTCCTGGTCTGGCAAAACAGACAAGGCGACAAAAGATGCCCAACAAATTATGGCGGATCTTGACGCTGTGGGCAACACCACCAAAGCCATTACCAAGGGTGTTGCAATTGGTTCTGCTGTAATTGCAGCGGTTTCCTTGTTCGGTTCATTCCTTGTAGATGTTTCACGCGCTCAAGAAAGTTTGGGCGTTCCACTCGCCGAGCAAATTCAGGCAATTGGTATCCGGGTGGATATTCCGCAGATATTTGTGGGTATGCTCATTGGTGGCGCTTTGCCCTGGCTATTCTCTTCTTTCGCGATCCAGGCTGTGACTCGTGCGGCTTCTCTTATCGTGCTGGAAGTTCGCCGCCAGTTCAAGTTGGGTGTGTTGGACGGTAAAGTCAAGCCTGACTATGCTCAAGCTGTTAGTATTTCTACTACTGCGGCTCAGAAGGAATTGGTCTCTCTTGCTTTGCTCGGCATCGTAACCCCGATTGTTGTAGGCTTGTTGCTTGGCGTCGAAGCGCTTGGCGGCTTCCTTGCGGGTATCATTGTTTCCGGTCAGTTGTTGGCTGTGTTCCTTAATAACTCTGGCGGCGCATGGGATAATGCTAAAAAACTCATTGAAGATGAACCGAAAGATCCCGCCAAAAACCTTGGCAAAGGTTCTGAGCGCCACAAAGCTGGCGTGGTAGGTGACACCGTGGGCGATCCCTTCAAAGATACAGCCGGACCTGCCCTCAACCCGATGATCAAAGTGGTGAATCTCGTCGCTGTAATTGTTGCCCCTATCGTTGTTCAGTATCAGGGTCTTAACGTAGGAACGGGTCTGATCGCTGCTGCGTTGATCGGCGTACTTGCCTGGGCTGTAATGCGATCAAAAGCGCCAGCGCAGGCGATGAATTCTGTGCTTGATGTGCCGCAAGGTGTAAAACCAGTTTCAAAGAAAAAGGCATCTACCAAAACAGCCGCGCCAAAGCGAAAGACTACTAAAAAATAAGCCTGACCTCTAAAAATATATAGTCTGATTTCAGACCTTCTGAGTCCGCCTGTACGGGAGGATTTAGAAGGTCTGATTTTTTGCCAGTATTGAGCCGTTCTTGACACATTATTTGCCCGCCTGTACAATCGCGGTTCAAAAAAACAAAATAGAAATCAGAATGGAGGATATATTCATGCAATTTAATGTGTTTTTAGCATCTGCAGAAGCTCGCCCCCCTTTACCCTTGTTGTGGTGGTTGGGTCCCATCGCCGCAATAGTGGCACTTGCCTTTGCCTTTTACCTGTATCAAAGTTTGATGCAGCTTAGCGAAGGTAATAAAAAAATGGTGGGAATTGCACAAGCAGTCCGTGAAGGCGCCATGGCATATCTTAAGAGCCAGTATCGTGTTGTGACAATAATTTTTGCTATTCTTTTTGTCCTGTTTCTAGTTCTTTCTTTTTTTAATCTTCAAAATCCGATTGTGCCGTACGCCTTTTTGACAGGTGGTTTATTCTCCGGTTTATGTGGTTTTATTGGCATGAAAACCGCAACCAATGCTTCAGCCCGTACTACCTATGCGGCGACAAAGAGTTTAAATAGCGCTCTACAGGTCGCGTTACGCGCCGGCGCAGTGATGGGACTGGTTGTGGTCGGTTTTGCCCTTTTGGACATCACAGTTTGGTTCTATTTACTTTACAACGTACTTCCCGGTGTCTTTGATTTTTTGGCAGTTGAAAACCCCCTGCCGGAGATCACTGCGATCATGTTAAGTTTTGGAATGGGCGCATCTACACAGGCATTGTTTGCCCGTGTAGGTGGCGGAATTTATACCAAGGCGGCAGATGTAGGCGCTGACCTCGTTGGCAAGGTTGAAGCCAATATCCCTGAAGATGACCCACGTAACCCTGCTACCATCGCAGATAACGTTGGAGATAATGTTGGTGATGTGGCAGGTATGGGCGCGGATTTGTACGAATCCTATGCAGGCTCGATTCTTGCCACCTCGGCGCTTGGCGTGGCAGCGGTGGGCATTCAGGGTGGCTCACTTGAAGATGGAATGCTTTATATTTCAGCCCCCATTATCCTCGCTGCATTGGGTGTGTTCCTTTCCATTCTTGCACTTTATGTCGTTCGCTCCAAAGAAGATGCAACTCAAATCGAATTGATCAATGCCCTTAGCAGAGGGTTATACGTCAGTTCTGCCGGGATTGCAGTGTTCTCACTGCCCCTCTTTATTTACATAGGTATCCCCAACCCTTACGCGCTTTGGGTTACGATTTTGACCGGCTTGGCAGTGGGAATTGCCATTGGTAAATTGACCGAGTATTACACCTCCCACGCCTTTGCCCCCACACAGGAAATTGCGCTGCAAGCGAATACCAGCACTGCTACTGCCTTGATCGAAGGTTTGGCGTTGGGAATGCGCTCCGGCGGCACACCTGTTTTGGTGGTCGTCTTCGGTATCGTAATCAGCTTCTATGTGTACGGCGGCGTTCAAGAAATTTTGCTGGGCTTATACGGTGTTGGAATGGCGGCAGTAAGCATGTTGTCTACGCTGGGCTTTACACTTGCCACAGATGCTTACGGTCCCATTGCAGATAATGCAGGTGGAAACGCTGAAATGTCCAAACTCAAGCCTGAAGTCCGCCACCGCACCGATCAGTTGGATGCAGTTGGTAACACAACAGCCGCCGTGGGGAAAGGCTTTGCCATTGGGTCTGCGGCTCTTACCGCCATGGCTTTGCTCGCTGCTTATCTCGAAGAGATCCGCCTCGTGCTTGGGCATTTGCGCGGAGTTGAAACCCTTGATATTAACGGCGAGAGTGTTGCCATTGCAAAAGTGACCATTGAACAATTCATGGTGTATTACGATGTCAACTTGTTGAATCCCGCTGTTCTTGTAGGTATTTTTGCAGGGGTATCCACTTCCTTCTACTTCTCTGCCATGACGATGAGCGCAGTCGGGCGTGCTGCCAGTGGTATGGTGGAGGAAGTTCGCCGTCAATTCCGTGAGATTAAAGGCATCCTTACCGGTAAAGGCAAACCAGATTACGCCCGTTGTGTAGAGATTAGTACTGCCGCCGCCCAACGCGAAATGGTGGCGCCTTCTGCCGTGGCTCTCTCCATACCGGTTCTTGTAGGTATCGTATTTGGTGTGGCTGGAGTACTGGGGCTGCTCGCGGGTTCGCTGGCTGCCGGCTTTTCACTTGCCCTCACAATGTCTAACGCTGGCGGCGCATGGGATAATGCCAAAAAGTACATTGAATCGGGCGAGCATGGCGGTAAAGGCTCAGCGGCACACAAGGCGGCTGTAGTAGGTGATACCGTGGGTGATCCGTTCAAGGATACAACCGGACCTTCACTTAACATTCTTATTAAATTGATGTCAATGGTGTCTGTTGTCTTTGCTGGTCTGATCGTTGCTTTTGGTAATGGGCAGGGATTACTGGTAATGCTGCTCGGCGGCTAAAAAACGATTATTTGGAAGCAGGTTAGTTAAGGAAAATCCCGTCCCGTAGTAGGGGGGCGGGATTTTCCTTTTGCGTATGTATTTTTTGTGCGTGTTAGAATCGAAACATCTTTTTATTGAAAGGGCTTTTCGGAATGACAGATGTAAAAGAGTTTAGCGCAAGAGTTTTGGAAAGTTTGGGGAAAGTCATTATTGGCAAAAGCCAATCGCTGGAATTGCTTGTGATAGGCTTGCTTTGTCAGGGGCATATCTTGATCGAAGATGTACCCGGGGTGGGTAAAACCATGCTGGCACGCAGCCTTGCCCGCTCACTCGATTGCACCTTCAACCGCATTCAATTTACGCCAGATATGCTCCCAAGTGATGTGACTGGCGTTTCAGTTTTTAACCAGCAAAAGAATGATTTTGAATTCCGCCCGGGTCCCATTATCGGGCAAGTGATACTTGCAGACGAGATCAACCGCGCCACCCCAAAAACACAGGCGGCACTGCTTGAGGCAATGGAGGAACGTCAGGTAACGGTGGATGGAGTGACCCATGCCATGCCTCAGCCTTATATTGTCCTCGCAACCCAAAACCCCATTGAATACGAAGGTACGTTCCCGCTTCCAGAAGCTCAGCTGGATCGTTTCCTTCTGAGAATGCGGCTTGGTTACCCGGGCATTAATGATGAAATTCGCATCATGGATGACCAGCAATTGGCGCACCCGCTAGAGTCTCTAACTCCTATAGCTTCTGCAAATGAGGTGGTTGCCATGAGCAAAGCCGTCCGGCAGGTCTATATTTCCAATGCAGTCAAACGATATATTGTGGAATTGAGCACCCGCACCCGCCAGAGTAAAGATGTTTACCTTGGCGCCAGCCCCCGCGGAAGCCTTTCACTCGCCCGTGCGGCTCAGGCGCGCGCCGCCATGCGTGGACGTGACCACGTCCTGCCGGATGATGTGAAAGCGTTGGCGGTCTCTGTATTGGCGCATCGCATCATTGTTAGCGCGGCAGCACGCCTGCATGATGTCAGTTCAGATAAAATCGTGCAGGAGATCGTACTTTCAACGCCTGCCCCTGGCGGTACGTTCGAAAGCGCGAAGGCAACATAAACAATGAAACCCGGGCGGATATTGATCGCTCTGATCTTTGGCGTAGGTGTGATCGGCGCTTTTGTAAATGGAGCGCCGCTCTTTTCGCGCTTTATTTACAGTAGTATTCTGCTCACTCTCACTGCATTTATCTGGACGCGCTGGGTCATACGCGGCTTGGGCGTGGAGCGTGTCACCCGTGCGCACCGTGCCAATGTGGGGGATATTTTTGAAGAACAGTATAAATTGACCAACGATGGCAGACTCCCTGCCGCATGGGTGCAAATTACAAATGAAACAGATATGCCTTTTGCAGCGGGGTCACGTTTATTTACCCTGTTGCAAGGGAAAAGATTTCGAAACTACACTGCGCGTACCTGGCTTATCCGTCGGGGCGGTTTTCAGTTGGGTCCTACTCGTATTACCACCGGCGACCCGTTTGGTTTATTTACAGCTTCCAAGATATTCGAGCCAAATGGATCCTTGGTCGTCTTTCCGATGATCCATAAAATTGAATCGTTTCCATCTCCCAAAGGCATGTTGACCGGCGGACAGGTCATTCGTAAAAAATCACCCGATATCACCCCGCACTCTGCTGGTGTACGTGAGTATGTCTCTGGTGACGCAATGAAGCGCATTCACTGGCTCACCAGTGTTCGGCGCGGCAAGTTAATGGTAAAGGAATTTGAACAAGACCCACAGGCAGAAGTCTGGTTGTTTTTTGATGCGTTGAAAAAAAATCATTATCAAAAAACATACAAAGAACAGGAAGTGACATTCAACGATTCGCTCTTGAGAAAAAGACCAAAAATAGAATTACCCCCAGCCACCTTGGAATATTCCGTCAGCGTTGCCGCATCGCTCGTGAATTATTATTTGCGCCAACACCGCGCCGTAGGCTATGCCAGTGCAGGGCAGACCTACCACGTTATCCCTGCCGAACGGGGAGAAAGGCAGGAGGCGAAGATACTTGAAACACTTGCATTTGTAAAAGCGGATGGCTCGCTTTCGCTTGCCGAACTGATTGCCACCCAGGCGGCACTTTTACCCCAAGGCTCAAGCGTTATACTCATTACACCTGCTGTCAGCATAGACCTGCTCCACGCTGTAGATGAATTGCAGCGGCGCTTTTTATCGCCGCTTGTGGTGTTGTTGAATGCAGGCACATTTGCCGGACCCTCAGGTACAACCGATCTTGCAAATTCTCTGCGCGAGCGGCGCATTCCGGTGGTTGTTCTTGCCTGCGGAGAAGATATTTCGCTCGCTCTTTCAGGCATGTTCACCAAAACTAACTTTCAGGAATTTCACCCATGGCAAACCCCCGAATCATCACCCTTGATCTGAATTTTCAAAACAAGACACAAGCCATCGCATCCCACCTCATTTGTGATGGTGATGCTGTCGTTTTAGTGGAAGCCGGTCCCGGCTCGACTCTTCCCTCGCTTGAGGCTGGTCTGGCGAATGAGGGTTTTTCCACCCGAAACGTGACTCACGTTCTGCTAACGCATATTCATCTCGACCATGCCGGTGCGGCAGGCTGGCTTTCGCGGCAGGGCGCAGAAATTTACGTCCACCCCATTGGCGCACCGCACCTGCTCAACCCCGAAAAGTTGATTGCCAGCGCCACCCGTATTTACGGAGATAGGATGGACACTCTCTGGGGTGAGTTCCTGCCGGTAGCGCAGAATCAACTCAAAGTCCCGAATGATGCGGAGGAGATCGTCATTGGCAATCTGCGTTTTTTACCGCTTCATACTCCCGGGCACGCTGAACATCATTATTCCTATCTTTTTGAAGATACATGTTTTAGCGGCGACGTGGGCGGGGTGCGTATTCCTGGCTTTGCGTATTTGCGTGCGCCCATGCCGCCGCCCGAATTGCATTTTGGGCGTTGGCGTGAAAGCATTGCCCGTTTGCGCGGATTTAAACTCTCGCATATTGCGCCAACTCATTTTGGCATGTTTGACGATGTAGACTGGCATTTGAAAACCCTCGATGAGACGTTGGCGGCAATGGAAACATGGCTTGAAACTGTGATGGAAAAAGACCCTTCCATGGATGAACTGCGGCAGGCGTTTACCCTTTGGATGGAAGAAGAAAGCCGCGCAAAGAATTTAACTGACGATGTAGTACGGGCGTATTCGCTCTCGAACCCGGTAGGAATGAGTGCAGATGGCTTAATGCGTTATTGGAAGAAGGTACGGCAGGCGTAATTTGTCATATGGATTGAGTGATGCTTGGGACGTGCCAAAACAAGACAATAAAGATATACTTTCGTTTTGAGGAGACTAAACGAAATGAAAGACTTTATTGCGATCTCCGACCATACTTCGGGTGAGATCAAAAATCTGCTTGACCTCGCAGTTGAGCTAAAAAAAGAATATTTTGCAGGCGGTAACAAGCCCATTTTTGAAGGAAAAGTATTGGGGATGATCTTTCAAAAGCCCAGCCTGCGAACTCGCGTTTCTTTTGATATGGCAATGCGTCATTGCGGCGGCGATGCGCTTTATCTTTCGCCAAATGAGATTGGCTTGGGGAAGCGCGAATCGATCGCAGATATTGCCCGCGTCCTTTCAGGCTATGTGCAGATCCTCATGGCGCGCACCTTTGATCACGCGCATGTGGTTGAGCTTGCCAAGTGGTCAGATGTTCCCGTGATAAACGGCTTGAGCGATTACAACCATCCCTGTCAGGGCATGGCAGATGCTCTGACCATCATTGAAAAATTTGGCGTGGATTCAAAGGGTTTGACTGTAAGCTACGTGGGTGACGCCAATAATGTAGCGGTATCGCTTATGCATGTTGCTGCACAAATGGGTTGGAATTTCACCATTGCCAACCCCGAAGGCTACGATATGGATCCAAAAGCGGTTGAAATTGGAGATGTCATAGCAAAAAAGACTGGCAGTAAATTTACCTTCCTGCGTGATCCGCATGATGCTGTGAAAGGCGCTCATGTGATCTACACCGATACATGGACCAGTATGGGACAGGAAGAAGAGACTGCCAGGCGCGAAAAGGTTTTTCCACCTTATCAAGTGAATGCCAAATTAGTAGGTGAAGCAGATAAGGATGTGATCGTGATGCACTGTCTGCCTGCCCATCGAAATCAGGAATTAACTGATGAGGTGGCGGATGGTTCGCATTCGGTGATCTTCCCGCAGGCGCATAACCGCCTTCATGCGCAAAAGGCAATCCTTGCGCGTGTGCTTGGTGTAGCATAGGATTTTATTTAAAAACCCAAAACCAAAGGACGCTTATTCAATGAATACTCAGGAATTTATCGAGATTGAGGATCAGTACGGGGCGCATAATTATCATCCGCTGGATGTTGTGATCGAAAAGGCAGAAGGGGTGTGGGTGTATGATGTGGATGGAAAAAAATATCTGGATTGTCTCTCTGCCTACTCCGCCGTCAACCAGGGACATGTTCACCCCGAAATCTTGAAAGCCATGCTTGATCAGGCAAAACGGGTTACGCTCACTTCACGCGCATTTCGCAATGACCAACTCCCGCTTCTTTATAAAGAGTTATCTGAAATGACCGGATATGAAATGTCGCTGCCGATGAACTCAGGCGCAGAGGCAGTTGAAACCGCGGTAAAGCTTGCCCGCAAATGGGCATATGTGGTTAAGAAAGTTCCCCGCCATCAGGCAGAGATCATTGTGGTGGGCAATAACTTTCACGGACGCACAGTGACCATTGTCTCGTTTTCTACCGAGCCGTCTTATCGTGATGATTTTGGTCCGTTCACTCCCGGGTTTGTGATTGTAAACTATGGCGATGCGCAGGCTATTGAGGGCGCTATTACTCCCAATACCGCCGCGGTAATGCTTGAGCCAATTCAGGGCGAAGCAGGCGTTATCATTCCGCCTGATGGATACTTGAAAAAGGTCTCTGAAATTTGCAAGAAGAATAATGTGCTGTTTATCGCGGACGAAATTCAAACGGGTCTATGCCGGACGGGGAAACTGTTCGCTGCCCATTATGAAAATGTCCACGCTGATATCACCATCGTCGGCAAAGCGCTCTCTGGCGGCTTTTATCCCGTCTCTGCGGTACTTGCAGATAAATCCATTTTGGGCTTGTTTCAGCCAGGTGAACATGGTTCAACTTTTGGCGGAAATCCATTGGCGGCGGCTGTAGCACGGGCTTCGCTGAAAGTGCTGCGCGAAGAAAAACTTGCCGAACGTGCTGCTGAGTTGGGTACATATTTTATGGAACAATTGAGTGAAATTCCCAGCCCGCATGTCAAGGAAGTGCGCGGCAGAGGATTATTGATCGCTGTTGAACTACACACCAAAGCCCGCCGTTTTTGCGAGGCATTGAAAGACCGCGGTATTCTTGCCAAAGAGACTCACGATAATGTGATCCGCTTTGCACCGCCGCTGGTCATTGATAAAGAAACGATTGATTGGGCGCTTCCGGCAATCCGCGAAGTGCTCAATATACCGTAATTTATAAACCTCCGAGGCGGTGCATTCCTCGGAGGTTTGACTGTATATGGAGGAAGTATGTATATTGGAATTCCCAAAGAAAGTCGTCCGTTTGAGTATCGGGTGGGTCTTTCGCCTGCCGGAGTTGAGATACTAAAAAATTTAGGTCACCAGATATTTGTTGAACACGAAGCTGGGGCTGGAGCCGGGTTCAAGGACGAAGATTACGAAAAAGCAGGGGCACGAATTGCCTTCTCGGCTGAAGAGGTATTTGGACGGGCAGATTTGTTATTGAAGATTTCCCGCCCTTTACAAAAAGAGTTGGAGTGGATGCAGGACGGCTCGATTCTGGCGGGTTTTTTACACCTGGCGTCTGCATCGCAAGACCAGATCGACCTGCTGCTCGAGAAGAAGATCACGGCGCTGGCGTACGAGCAGATCACAGATGATGATGGCGGGCGCGTTGTTCTCCGTCCGTTTAGTTTGATCTGTGGCGCCATGGTGGCGCAGATTGCAGCCCGCTGGCTGCAAACCAACCGGGGCGGCAAGGGCATTATGCTCAGCGGTGTTCCTGGCGTTCCTCCCGCCGAAGTTGTGATCATCGGTGGCGGCGGAGTTGGAACGTCTGCCGCTCGTGCGGTATTGAATGCCGGTGCGCATGTCACATTGTTGGATACGAACATGGCTGCGCTTGAGAACATCCATGAGAAAATGCCAGGTGTGGTCACCATGATGGCAACCAAGCGTAATATCGAGCGTGTAACAGCTTTTGCCGATGTTGTGGTGGGTGCAGTGCTCGTCAGCGGGCAACGCGCGCCTGTTGTAGTAACACGCGATATGGTGCGTGCCATGAAACCCCGTTCTGTCATCATTGATGTCAGCATTGATCAGGGCGGATGTGTGGAAACCTCGCGCCCCACAATGCACGACAACCCTGCATTTATTGAGGAAAACGTAGTGCATTACTGCGTTCCCAATATTGCCAGCCTCGTGGCGCGCACTGCCAGTCATGTATTTTTAAATTCAGCAATTCCATATATTGCTGATATTGCCAACAACGGAATTAGCGAAGTGATGAAGAAGAACCCTTCTGTCTATGCGGCAGTTAACACACACGACGGTAAGATGCTGAATTTGGTCCGCTTTAGCGGGCAGGAGGCAGCTTAATGAATCCCGCTTCCATTTATCAATCCCGGGTGACCACTGCTGCCGAAGCGGTAAAGGTGATCAAATCTGGGCAGCGTGTATTTCTAACCGGAAATGTCTCCGTTCCTAAAACTTTACTTGCGGCATTAGTGGAATTCGCACCAAACGTGCAGGATGTTGAAGTGTGCCAGGCTTTGACCGTTGGCGCAGCAGATTACGTTAGTGAAGCCATGGAAGGACACCTGCGGGTGAACTCCATGTTTATCAGCGCAAATATCCGTAAAGCAGTTCAAGAAGGACGCGCCGATTTCACTCCCGTCCTTCTCTCTGAATTCCCCCTTCTTTTTAAGCGTGGTGTTCTGCCAATTGACGTGGCGTTGATTCATGTATCCACGCCAGATGAGCACGGCTTTTGCAGTTTAGGCGTAGAGGTTGGGCTAACCAAATCTGCCGCAGAATCTGCAAAGATCATCATTGCTGAAGTAAACGACCAGATGCCCCGCACCCTGGGCGACTCATTCATTCATGTCAGCCGCCTCACGCATATTGTGCCGGTGAACTACCCCATCCCTGAACACAAGATGACAGCGGAAGGCAACTCCGAGATTATCCAGGGCATTGCCGGGCATGTCGCTTCATTGATCCCTGATGGCGCAACCATGCAATTGGGCATCGGCTCAATTCCCGATGCGGTCTTGAAATTCCTGATGGATAAACGCGATCTGGGTATTCACACCGAATTGTTCTCAGATGGCGTGATTGACCTTGTGAATGCTGGCGTTCTAACCAATGCCCGCAAGACCCTGCATCCGGGCAAGATCGTTGCCGGGTTTATTTTAGGGACAGGAAAACTTTATAACTGGGTGAACGATAACCCCATGGTGGAGATGCACCCAACCGAATACGTAAATGATCCCTTTATCATCGCGCAAAACGAACGTATGGTGGCGGTCAACTCTGCCATAGAAGTAGACCTGACCGGACAGGTGTGCGCAGATAGTATTGGTCCCAAACTATTCAGCGGCGTCGGTGGACAATTAGACTTCATCTATGGAGCATCGCGTTCCAAGGGCGGTGTTCCCATCATTGCGCTTCCCAGCACTGCTGTCATGCGAGACGGCACGCAGATCAGCAAGATCACTGCCATGCTCAAACCCGGCGCAGGCGTGGTTACAACCCGTAATCATATTCGCTACGTGGTTACAGAATATGGCATCGCTGACCTGTACGGCAAAACGATCCGCCAGCGCGCACAAGCATTGATCAACGTGGCAAACCCGATCTTCCGGGAAGACCTGCAAAGACAAGCAAAGGAAATGCATTACGTGTAGTGTAACCCCGGCATATTCTTGTAAGATCTATTTCGACCGACTACTTAAATAGAATTTGTAAAAAGAAGAAAAAATACAAATCAGGCGTAGAGTCCCGTAACTCCACGCCTGATTTGTTGTTAACCAGATAATAGTTGCGAGGTAAAACTAATCTCTGGTAAACTCTATCGCTGTGCTTTTCAGCTCTAAAGAGGTGAAAGGCATTGGATTTCTCGCAAACCAACCGTATTCAAAATACCAATTGAGTATCAAGCTGGCGGCACCGTACGCACTGGCTTTGAACACAATTGATTTTGCCAGAGGTCTGACAATAATTCAAATATTTATCGAATAGGAAAAAAAGCAATGCGTAAAACCAAGATCGTCGCCACCATTGGTCCAGCCTCAGATTCTGAAAAGGCTCTCGAATCACTGATCAAAGCAGGCATGAATGTTGCCCGCCTCAATTTCTCGCACGGAACCCATGAACAACACAAGATGCGCGTAGCCAGAATACGCGAAGTCTCAAAGCGTATCAACATGCCTATTGGAATTTTGCAGGATCTACAAGGACCAAAAATTCGTGTGGGGAAAATTGAAACCCCACTTCAACTGACTGTAGGGGAGGAAGTATGTTTATATGCCACGAACGATACCCCGCCCGTCAATGGATGCCAGCTCATCCCCGTCGATTTTCGTGAGCTGTTTGAATCTGTTCACGAAGGCGATAAACTCCTGTTGGATGACGGCAGGCTTGCACTCCTCGTTACCTCAGCCAAAGGACGGCTTGTCCATGCAAAAGTTCTGGTTGGCGGCACGCTCACATCTCATAAAGGTATAAACCTGCCCGGCGTAAAACTGCGTATCGCAGGCTTTACCGAAAAAGACAAAGCCGACCTTGCCTTCGGTATTTCACAGAACGTTGATGCAGTTGCCATTTCTTTTGTACGTAGCGCAGACGATGTGCGTGAAGTGCGCGCTGCCATTCATGAATATTCAGCCGGTAAGCACGAACCCATGCTGATCGCAAAATTGGAAAAACCGGAAGCCCTCGAAGAACTTAACGAAATTCTAGATGTTGTCGATGGAGTCATGGTTGCTCGTGGCGACCTCGGTGTGGAACTCCCTCCAGAACGGGTGCCCCCGCTTCAAAAAATGATCATCCGCGCCGCGAACGACCGTGCCAAACTCGTTATCACTGCCACACAAATGCTCGAATCCATGATCCAAAACCCGTTGCCCACCCGCGCTGAAGCGTCAGACGTGGCGAACGCAGTCTTCGATGGCACAGACGCAGTGATGCTTTCTGCTGAAACCGCCTCGGGTGAATACCCCAGCCTCGCAGTGGAAATCATGGCGCGTATTGTTGCAGAAGCTGAAACCCATTTTGCCGAATGGGGAACGCGCCAGGATAGAACATCCGATTTAGGTGCGAGCGACGCCGCAACAATGGCACGCGCATCCAAAGTGTTGGTCAGCGATCCCGAGGTACAGGCGGTATCCGTCTTTACCATGCGCGGACGTTCCGCCTGGCTTATGTCTAAGGTGCGCCCCTCCAAGCAGATCCTCGCTTTTACCCCCGAACCTGAAACCTACAATCAACTCGCCTTCCTTTGGGGCGTTGACCCACACCTCGTGAAGTACGCAAAAACAATGGACGACATGCTTTCCGAAGTGGATGCAGTCCTGCTAAAATCTGGAATTCAGGCAGGGCAACAGGTGGTGCTTGTTTGCGGCTTCCCCATCGGCGAGCAGCGCCCCCCAAACATGGCATTACTTCACACGGTTGCAAGCCAGCCATCTGTAACCTTGATGCGAAAACTGGCAGAGAAAAAAACGGATTAATTTGAATCAAAAGCGGATGCAGTCATTGGGGCTGCATCCGCTTCTTTATTTAACGTTGAATTGATTCGGCGCTTCAAGCCTTTCACGCCCTCGAAGCAATCAAAATACCGATCCCGATCAAAATGCCGCCGGTGATAAAAAGCGGGGTGATGGTTTCATTCAGGAAAAACCAACCTAACAAGGAGCCAACCACAGGTTGGGCAAAAAACGTCAGCGAAGCGACAGCAGCGGGCAGCTCTGCGAAAGCATAATTCCACAGAAACATGGCGAAGGCAGTGGAAATGATGCCAAGGAAGATTAATCCGCCAATGATGCCTGGCGTAATCTCTCCAATGCCGGTTGTATTGATCTCCCAGACCGAGAACGCAATACTCGAAGGAATCCCCCCCAACAGCATGATGGCGCTGGATGCAAGTAGATCCAAAGACTTGGATACTTTGCGAACCAATACAGAATATAACGCCCAAGTCAGTGCGGCTGCCAACAGACTCATATTCCCCCAGAAGAGCGATGGAGAAAGTTCAGCATTACGAGGGTCGATTACTGCCAACACACCAAGGGTGGAGACAACCAAAGCGATAATGCGTCTGGTTGTGTTTTTCTCGTCCAGTAAAAACGGGGCAAAAAGCAAGACAAAGGCAGGCGTGGCAGATGTAACCAAAGAACCATTGGAAGCCGTTGAAAGTTTTGTCCCCACGAACTGGAATCCCAGTGAGATTCCGTACCCGACAAACCCCACCAAAAAACTGGACCAGAACGCTTCTTTAGAAATCTTAATAAACGTCCCAGACCTTTTTGATCGAAAATAAATGATCACCCCCAACACGGCTGCCCCCATAACAAGGCGGATCGTGAGCAAAGAAAACGGGGGGATGACTTCCAACACCACTTTACTGACAACGTACATGCCGCCCCATATTGAGGCGGCGGTAAGACCTGCTAGTAAACCTGCGAATGTATGATGTTTATGCATAGCACCCCATTATAACGAAGTCTTCTAATCCTCCACGCGGACTTTGCTTTGCCGTAACTTCTTGGTCTCTCCCCTTTTCTTTTTTACTTTGATTCTTTCTTCCTTTGATGCTTTTGTCGGCTTGGTTTTATGGCGCGTTTTGGGCTTTTCGCTCGCCTTGCGTATCAACTCATGGAACTTTGCCAATGCATCTTCGCGGTTGGCTTCTTGCGTACGGAAGCGCTTCGCTTCGAGGATCAGCACACCCTCGGCGTTGACCCGTTTTCCAGCAAGCTGGATCAACCGTCCCTTAAGTTCTGAGCCGAGAGAAGCGGAGTTGGTAATGTCAAAGCGCAGTTGTACCGCTGTCGCAACTTTATTCACATTCTGTCCTCCGGGTCCCGAAGAACGAATATATTCCAGTGAAATTTCTTTATCCAAGTTTTTCATTTTATAAAATTATACTCATTGGCATGGCACAAAAAACCCTCTCAAATTTGAGAGGGTTTTTTGTGCCGTTTAATTTAGAACATCAGTGAATTTACTTTGTCGATCATGGAGCGTTCAGGGCGCAGGTCTTCGGCGGGTACACGGTTCAAGGGTTCGTCGACCAGGTTGTACAATTGGGTCAATGCCGGTTTTTCAGTTTCCACGTAGATCAAACCGGTAAGCATCCATGCGTTTTGCTGGGCTTCTTCAAGCGATTTCAGCGCCAGTAAACGGTCGGTGGGGTCGTAGCCTTTTTCGAGATTCTTGAGGACGACCACAGAGCCATCGTGCATTTCAACTTCACGGACTTCGCCTTCCTGCATTTCATTTTCGAGAATGATCTCGTTGCGGGGTGCAATATAGGAAATCTCGTGCAGGGGTTCTTCGTGGTCTTTGCCCCAGGCATAAGAATGGTAGGCGTTTTCCTGGTTGTTGAATGTTACGCACGGGCTGATGATGTCGATTACGGAGATGCCCTTGTGGGCGTAGGCTGCCTTAAGAAGTTCTTTCACTTGCTTGGGATTGCCCGCGAATGAACGTGCCACGAAGGTGGCGTTTGAGATCACCGCCTCCATACAAATATCAATCGGCATGTATTGATTCTCGCCCTGCTTTTTCAGGCGCAGACCTTTTTCTGAAGTGGCAGAGAATTGTCCCTTTGTGAGTCCATACACGCCGTTATTCTCTACAATGTAGACCATGTTGATATTGCGCCGCACTGCATGTTTGAATTGACCCATGCCGATACTGGCGGTATCGCCATCGCCGGAGACGCCAATGCCTTTCATGCGGGCGTCACCAAATAATGCGCCAGTGGCGATGGATGGCATACGTCCGTGCAGGCTGTTGAAACCAAAACTGCGGTTCATAAAATATGTAGGGGATTTGGACGAGCAGCCAATACCGGAAAATTTGATAATATCCTCAGGCAACACGTTCATTTCGTACATTGCTGCAACGATCTGATTCGAGATCGAGTTGTGTCCGCAGCCCTGGCACAGGGTGCTGGGGGCTCCGCGATAGTCGCTTTTGCTTAAGCCGACGCTGTTTAAATTGGTGGGGGCGCCAGCCATGGGAAGAGTTTCGCTCATTGTTAATTACTCCTGTTACCTGGGGCTACTTCCGCTTGGATTTTGCGGCGGATTGAGTTTTGGATTTGGCGGTTGATTTCTTGCTGACTTTCTTCGCAGATGTTTTTACCGCCGCCTTAGCGGGCTTGGGTTTCGTCACCGCTTTCTTGACGGTTTTTCTACCCCTCGAGGCAGGCGCTGTCTTGGTTTTTCCGCTTTCTTTTTTCTTTTCGTATCCGGTAAGAATGCCCTCTCGTACCCATTTTGCAGACGCGGGCAAGCCATCGTGGTGGGTGACAGCTTTGAATTTTGAGGCATATTGAGGATATTCAACACAAAGGATTTGCAGCATTTGTGCATCGCGGTTCATTTCGACTACGAAAATCTGGTCATGGCGTTCAATGAATTGGTCCACTTCCTTGGTGAAAGGAATGGCGCGTACGCGCAGAACTTCAGATTTAATGCCGTTTTCTTTTTCAAGCAGGCTCTGGGCTTCAAAGATGGCATTCTCGGTGGAACCGTAGGAGATAATGCCCACTGAAGCGTTTTTGTTGCCGTGGAGAATAGGGGTGGGGACGTACTGCTTCGCAGTGATCTGCTTGCGCGCAAGGCGGTTCATGTTCTTGATGTAGGTATCAGAATCTTCCGTGTATTTGGCGTATTCATCGTGCCCGGTACCACGGGTGAAGTATGCGCTCAGCGGGTGTTTGTTACCAGGGAATGTGCGGTAAGGGATGGCGTCGCCGTCTACATCGAGGTAGCGCCCCCAATTGCCCTTGAGTTCTTCCAGGTCCTTTTCAAAAAGGAATTTACCCCGATCCATGGGAGCATCAGGATATTCAAAGGGCTTGCTCATCCATTGATTCATGCCCATATCAAGGTCGCTCATTACGAAGATTGGAGTTTGCAGGCGCTCGGCAGCATCCAGTGCTTTCCAGCCGAATTCGAAGCACTCAAATACATCGCCGGGCAGGAATATCACTGAGTGAGAATCGCCATGCCCAATGTAGTAGGTGAAGATCAGGTCACCTTGTGATGTACGGGTGGGTAAGCCTGTGCTGGGTCCAATGCGCTGAACGTTCCAGATCACCACAGGGACTTCTGCATAATATGCCAGACCGGCAAACTCTGTCATCAAGGAAATGCCAGGACCAGAAGTTGAGGTCATGGAGCGCAAGCCCGCCCAGCCCGCACCAATGCACATACCCAGCGCAGCGAGTTCATCTTCTGCCTGCACAACAGCGTAGGTGTGCTTGCCGTCTTCTCGTTTGCGAAGGATGGGTAAATAATCGTTTAATGCTTCAGCGAGCGAGGTGGCAGGAGTGATGGGATACCATCCTGCGAATTGAACGCCGCCAAAAATGGAACCAAGCGCAGCCGCAGTATTGCCATCTGCCATGATCATCCCGTCAGTTTTATTCATGCGCTCAATGTAGTAGGGGTCTTTCTTTTCAAGGTTTTCAGCCGCCCAAGCCGCGCCGTTCTTCAACGCATTGAAGTTCATATCAATGGGCTTTTGCTTGCCCTTGAAATGAAATTCCAACGCAGAGCGGATCACATCGAGGTCGATTCCGATCATTTGAGCCAGAATACCCACGTATACCATGTTGCCAACCAGATCGCGATAATCAGTTGGGATATTCGGGTCATCTTTGACGATGGATTTGATCGGCATGGGGTAAGCGGAAATATCCTCGCGGGTGATGGGCTGGCGGATATGGTCGGCGTAGAAAAACGCCCCGCCCGGCGCAACAGATGCCAAGTCCTTCGTGAATGAGTCTGGGTTGAGTGCAATCACGATGTCATTGGCTTCTTTTCGTGCAATAAAGCCGTCCTTATTGGCACGGATCGTATACCAGGTAGGCAGACCTTGAATGTTGGATGGAAACAGGTTCTTGCCTGAAACCGGCACGCCCATTTTGAAAATGGATCGTAGAATGGTATTGTTGGCGGTGGAACTGCCGGAGCCGTTCTTGGTGCCAACAGTGATCGAAAAATCGTTCACTATCTTGTTCATGGAACTCCTCTAGTTTTTCCGTCTCAATGAGACGATATTTGAACTTACGGACGATGATATAAAAGGTCGGTATGACGCACAAGCGCTTCATAACCGGCTTCAAACTTACCGCTGCTTATAGATTCGACCATAGACTGGTGATACGCCCATACTTCCTTCAGGTATTCATACCCACCGGCAAAAACGTTCAACCCCACGGCTTCGTATGCTTCCCAATAGGCTTCCAGTACTCCAATGACAAAAGGATTATCAAGTTTTCTATAAATGGCTAAATGTAATTTTCGATGTTCTTCATGGGGAACTTGAACAGGTGTACCCTCAAGTTTCTCCCATGCGCGTGTAATAATGGCGTTGAGTTCAACAATATCTTCTTCGTTCAGGAGCTTTACTGCTTCGTACCAGTACGCAGCTTCAATATGATTTCGCATTTCAGCAAATTTCCGAAAATGCTCATCGTTCAGCGCAATGGCATACCCAAGGCTTTGACGAATGGCGGGCGTGAACGAATACGATAGACGCCTCGTCCCTGTTTTTGGGCGGACCTCTACGAACCCAAGCGCACGAGCCACTTCGAGTTGTTCTCGCAAAGACGACAAACTGATATTTAATTCGCGGCTAAGTTCGTTTAAAGAGGGGAGTTTGTCATCTACTTCGGGATGTGAAGCTAGATAACGTAAAAATTCAGATATGTTGGGGGAAATGCGTTCTCTTAACATAAATTTGATTAATCTGATTAATCAAATTTTACGCCTTTTTTTTCAGACGTCAAGGATGTTTACATTAATGTTTTTTAAACCTTGTGGCAAGTAATTTGCATAAATTAAATTCAGTAATGGAAAAGAAATCTTGTCGAAATTCACCACAGATGAACGTAGATTGACACAGAGTTAGAAAATGGATTTGTTCTAAAACAATCTCTAATCCTGTTTATCTGTGTTTATCTGTGGTCAAAAATTGTTATCGATTATTCACGTTACATTACCTGCGTATGCTAACGACGCTTTTTTGAACTACCAGATATAACCCTCTCCATAAATAATCTTAATATTTGCAGGCAGCATGGAATTTACACTCTTAACAATTGCCCTGACTTCTGTTACTTCCATGCCAATATTATCTACTATGTGTTTTTGTCCATTCGCTTCAATGCTAATAAAAGCGTACGAGTAGCCAATGGACATACGGTAATCATCCTCAAGTTGAAAAAAACCATTTGAATTGATCGTATTCCAAAGCGAACGTAGCTGCTCTGCGCTCAATTGAAATGTACCTTTGTCTACTACCTGGGCTTGATCATACATAACCATATTGTTTTCATCGTATAGGATGGTCCCGCCTGTGTCATAACGCTCAAATTGCCCGTCCCCCTGAGAATCAATACGGAGGTTGATATTTGTGGCGCGGTCTTCGGAACGGGCATCAAGAACAATAAAAAAATCTGACGGGGGAGTGGCGGCAGGTTTTGAGAGACAGCCGCCAAGCGCGACTGCCCACAAAGCCAGGAATATCAATACAAAGGCATCAGGGAGTAACCGTTTCATAAGCCGCATTTTTCCTTGCATATGTTTGCGCTAAATGAAATTTCTTTCTTAAAGAGTAATAACTTTACTTGCTTTTACCTGAGCTTCAAGAATATCTGACATTCCGCCGACAACCCCAACTCGTACTTTTTCTGAAAGCCCAAAATGACTGAGGCAGGTTGAGCAAATAATAAGACGAACACCTTTTTGCTCGATTTGCGAGAGACGCTCTATGAATGGAGAACCCTCAACCACAAGCTTAACTCCATCTGTGTAAAAACAAATAATGGCTGGCAGCGAATCGTTTTCGATCAAAAGTTTTAAATAAGTATCCAGAAGTTTATGCTGCAACGGTAGATCAGCAGACCCCATGCCTTCTCTTGTGATCAAAATAATTGTGTCGGAAAAAACAGATTCATTCGGCATCGTTTTGCCTTTCCTGTCTGATGTGTAAAATAAAAAGAAGAGGCGTTTACACGCCTCTTTAAACAATTTTAAAAATACCTATGATTGGAAACCCGACCCCATGATGTAATTCTCCAACCCGCGGATCTCGCTCTCTTTGATCTCCAAGGCAGCCAGCATTACATCGCGCATTGAGACCAGACCCACAAAATGCTCACCTTCCACGATGGGCAGGTGGCGAATTTTGTACTGCTTCATCAAACCCATGCACTGTTCCACTGTAGTATCAAGCGTAACATTGATCATTTTTGGGGTCATCACGTCTTTGACCAGTGTATCCTTGGCAACCCGTCCCAGCACCTCGCCTTTGTACAGATAATCGCGTTCGGTGTAAATACCCACGATCTTGCCTTTTTCGGTAACAAGCACCGCTCCAATATGCGCCTCTGCCATCACCTTGAGGGCATCCAGAATGGTTTGTGAGGTTTCTACGGAATAGTTTGTTGCAAATTCTTTAGCTTCCAGAAGTTTTCGGACAGTGGTCATGATTTTCGTCTCCTTATGCTATCGTTTTTATCATAGGCATTTCAAAACGTCACACGGAGAACTTCCTCATCTCGCGTGACGTTTGTCATCTGATTGATTTCACCTTCGTCCGCAAACCTTGCTTCCGCCTCTTTCTTAATCTCCAGCCTGTTTCAGCGGTTCTCGGGCATTCATCCACGCCCAGGCGAAGTTCACTGCCTCGGGCACAAGAGCAGCCGTCGGCGCGGAGAGGACGCGCGAGAACAGGAATTGATATCCGCGCACTGAGAGCAAAGCCGCGTCCGGCTTACGATGATAGATCGTCTCGCAAATCGACATCAACGACTGTGCCGTGAGGTGATGCGTGAACGGCGACTTTTGAAAATCGCTTTCTACGTCAATGATACGCACGTCTTCAGGAATATTGCCCGTGTGCGCATCTACAAAACAGACGTGTTCATACTGCGCGATATCTTCCGCCATCTCAGGAGTCAGTTGCAGGTGGAAAGCGAAATCTACCCGTGGAGTTTGAGGGAAATCATCCTCGTAGGAATTGGGGGCAGACAATCCCATTTTGACTGCCAACGCATGAAGAATATGCCAGGCGACCCCATCATCTTCCCGGTCAGGATTTCCATACCCAAGCAATAAAATATTTTTCATTCAACCTCTAAAAAATTTTTACAGAACTTATGCGGTTTATTCTCCATACCCAGTGCCGAGGATGTAATTTTCAAGTTTGGCGATTGTCCCTTTATCTTCAGCCAGCAGGGCTTCTGCCAGTCTGCGGATGGAAACAATGCCTGCGACTTTTCCCTTTTCCATAATAGGCAGGTGCCGCACATGGTGTTGGTACATCATATCTGCGCATTCAGTAAGCAGAGTCTCCGGTTTGACCATGACAATATCTTTGCTCATGAGTTCTTGGACAGTTGTTTCGCTGGCGAGTTTGCCTTTTAGCTCGCCGCGTCGGGCGTAATCTCGCTCGGTAAATATGCCAACGACTTTATCGTTTTCAGTCACTAGTACCGCGCCTACATTTGCCTCATCCATCACTTTGAGGGCATCTAGTACCATGGCTGTAATCGGCACAGTAAAGACCTCGGTGCGGGCTTTGCTTTCGATGATCTTGCGTACGGTCGTCATAATGAACTCCTTCTTTTTCTTTCAAGGAACGATGAACGACAACACTCTAAAACTTAATCGCGTTTCAGTGTCTTAATCATTGTACCGTCTGGGGCAATAAAGTCAACTTGGATGGGCATCTGCCCGACGGCATGAGTGGAGCAGGATAGGCACGGGTCATACGCGCGGATGGCGGCTTCGACGCGGTTGAGCATTCCTTCGTGGATATCCGGTCCCTTGACATAGGTCTTGGCGACACTATCTACAGCGTTGGTCATTGCCCAGTTGTTGTGACCGGTTGAGACGATCAGATTCACTTTGAGTAGTTTGCCGTTCTCATCCGCAGTGTAATCGTGGATAAGCGTTCCGCGCGGAGCTTCAAGCACGCCCACACCATGACCCGTGTAATTCTTGCGGGTGTTGAGGATATCGGTGCTGGTGATGTCTTTATCTTCACAAAGGACACGAGCGCGTTCTGCCGCGAACAAGGCTTCGATGAGACGGGCGTAGTGATAGTACAACGTGTTCTCAACCATCTTGCCATTGTTGAGTTGCTTGAACGCCTTAAGCTCTTCATTTGCCAGCGGAGTATCGATCTTCTCGGCGAGGTTCAAGCGTCCCAGTGGACCGACGCGATACACGCCGCCCGGGTAGCCCAGCTTTTTGTAATACGGGAATTTGAGATACGACCACGGCTCGACGTGTTCGGCGATGTGATCCAAGTAATTCGCAACCGGGAATTTTTCCAGCGGCTTACCTTCGCGGCTGATGAGGCGGATGTCGCCATCATATAACTCAAGTCCGTTTTCAGGCGTGGTCAGACCGAAATAACCAGTGGGGAAGACGGCGAACTTGTTGATGTCTTCCATATTCTTTTCCGCCCAGTCTTTCATGATCTGGATGCCCAGCTGCAACGTTTCAACAGCAGTGTCTACGCCTTGCAAAATAGAGTCGCGTTCCGGCATGGTCAACGCCTTATTCACGCCACCCGGCACCGCAAAGATGGGGTGTAATTTTCGCCCGCCAAGAGTCTTGATGATCTCTTGACCAAACTTACGCAACTGCACAGCTTTGACGGTCAATTCAGGGTTCGCGCCGATTAAACCCACCACACTGCGAATTTCTGGTGAAGCATCGAAACCAAGCAACAGATCGGGTCCTGCCAGTTCAAAGAAATGCATTCCGTGGCTTTGAATGACCTGCCCCATGTGCATCAGTTCGCGCAATAAGTTCGCCGGGCGCGGAGGGGTTTGCCCCGTCAACGCATCGCTGGCTTTTGCCGCCGCGAGATGATGGCTCACCGGGCAGATGCCGCAAATTCGCGGCGTAATCTGCGGCATTTCAAAATACAGCCGCCCTTCGCAGAATTTCTCAAACCCGCGAAACTCGTTGACGTGCATGTACGCATGGTCAACGGTATTGTCGTCCTTCATGTGGATCGTCACCTTGGCATGACCTTCAATACGGGTGACGGGCTCAATCGTAATTTTTTGTGTTGTCATAAATCGCTCCTCAATTACCAATTACCAATCTCTATTTACTATTTCTAATGCCAATGCAACAACTCATCTTTCAGTTCCGGCTTGCGCCCCTGCGCCAGTTCTGAAAGCACATAAAAGATCACATCGGGGTCGGGCGGGCAGCCGGGCACGTTGTAATCGACGGACACCACTTCATGCACAGCCCGTGTCTGCGTCATGGTCGCCAATTCGGGGTCGTTAGGAATTTGACTGCCTTCTTCATTGCTTTCGGCTTCAACATAAGCACGGCGCAAAGCGGCTTCCACGCCGCAGAAGTTTCTCAGCGCAGGCACGCCGCCGAACACAGCGCAATCACCAAGTGCCACCAAAATTTTCGAGCGTTCGCGCATCTTGTGTGCCACTTCTTCGTTCGCTGTGTTATTGATTCCGCCTTCCAGTACGCCCACGTCCACGCCGCTGGCATCGGGTTCTTTCAAGTCTGTGATGGGCGTAGCGCGTAAATCTGCCAGCTCAACGATCTTCAAAATGCGCTCGTCCATATCGAGCAATGACATATGGCAGCCTGCGCAGCCACACATCCAATCAGAAGAAATTTTCGGTTTTGTCATCATATCCTCAATTCAACGCCACGCTTGATTTGCGTTCACGGATGGATTTCTTCCAATCCGCATCCAAGGTCAATTTCATTCGTTTGGCAAGTTCGGTCAGCACATCCAAATTGTCGCGCACGTTCTCCGGCGCATTCACTGCCTTCTCCGTTTTACGCATGCGTCCATCGAGATTGATGTAATGACCTTCCTGCTCCGCCCAAATGCTCACGGGCAACACCACGTCAGCTTGCTCAGTGAGTTTTGATTCATAACTTGCTTGCACCACCAAATACTCAGCTTTGGATGTCTTCTCTACTAACTTCTTCGAAACATAATCATCACCCACGGCGAGATACGTTACTTTTTCTCCATTGGGATTGAATGGCTGGTCAAGCCCCATCAACGCAGCGGATTGGCTATTGGCTTCACCTTTCAGCGAAAGGATGTTGCTGCGTTCGCCATCCACGGCTCCCACCTGGACCGCGAGTTGGTACAGCGCTTCGATCAGTTTTTCATCGCGTTGGGCTGTGACGCCCTTACCAAAGACGATCATCGGCGAGATGGCATGCGCCAGCATCCGCGCGGCTTTGGTCAAGTCCGCTTCGGAGATGCCGGTTTCAGCGATGGCTTTCTTGATGCGCGCATCGGCATCCTTGATATTCAAGGACTTGCGCTCCAGTTCTTCTTTTGCAATGACCGCTTGCAGCGCAAGGATCAGCAGATGGTCAGAACCAGCTTTCGGCTTAAGCGCGACGCGGGCGACTTCATCCAGTGAGGTTTCATCCGGGTCAATGTTGATCAAATTCACGCCCGCGTTCAAGTTGCGCTTGAATAAAAATCCTGCCACCATGTGGCTGCGGTTGACGTTCGCGCCGACGCACAGAACCGTATCGGCAGTTTTGAGGGCATCAAGTTTGCCTTCAAAGCCTTCGTGTGTTTCGGCGAATTTCGCCACCGCCGCGGTTGGTACACCTTCTTCAATGCTGGTCACGAGTTTGCTGTGAAGTTTGCTTTCAAATAAATCTTTGAATGCCGCCAGTGTTTCTGCTGACAAACGAGTCGACGCCAACGCCGCGACACCTTCTTTCGTCATCTTTTCTTGCACGGCGCTCAACGCCTCATCCCAAGAGACGGGCTCGAGCTTGCCATTCTTCTTCATCAATGGGGTGGTGATGCGCACACGATTTTCATTAGACTCGTGATAACGTCCGTGTTCGCACATCGCGCCGTGGTTGACCGCGCCATCCCAATTGCCTTCGATGCGCACGATGCGATTGTCGCGCACCATGATTTTGATCGAGCAGCCAACCGAACAGCCCACACACACCGATTTGATTTCCTGTAAATTTTTATCGTGCGATTGATACGCGCTGGTGCGGTCGATGAGTGCGCCGGTCGGGCAGACCTGCACGCAGGAACCGCATTTGATACAGGTGCTTTCGCCGAGTGGAATATCGGTATCGGCGACGATCATGCTCTTTGCGCCACGCTCTGCAACGGAGAGAGTGAAGTTGCCCGCCATCTCGGCGCAAGCCCGCACGCAGCGACGGCAGAGGATACAGCGGTTGTTATCTAATACGAAATATGGGTGTGAGGTATCTACTGGGAAATCACTCCAACCCGGCTGAATGGGCCAATGAGTCATCTCTTCGTGATAGGCGGCGTTTTGCAATTCGCAATCTCCGCCGCTGACCTGGCAGAACGGGCAGAAGTGGTTGCGTTCGCTGAACAGCATCGAGAGCACGAACTGACGCGATTTCTTGAGCGCTTCTGTTTCCGTCTCCACTACCAGTCCATTACTAACCGGTAGTGTGCAAGATGCCATCGGCACGCGAATGCCTTGCACTTCCACAATGCACAAGCGGCAACCGCCGTACGGAGTGAGTTCCTTGTGGTCACACAGATGTGGGATGTTAATGCCCGCCATCTCTGCGGCACGCAGAACCGTCGTTCCTTCTGGGACGTCAATCTGTTGTTTGTTGATCGTTATTTGAACCATGTAATCCTCTTTAAAGTGGACTCCGAAAGTTCTACTTTCGGACTTTCTCTAACCCTGAAGTAGAACTTCAGGATTCCATTTTTTCAAAAGCCATCTCACACACGCCCGTTGGGCAACTTCCCAAGCGGATGTGCGCTTCCACCTCGGTGCGGAAATGCTTGAGCATGTCACGAATTGGTACGGTGGCGGTCTGTCCCAGTCCGCAGTTCGAGGCGCGTTCCATTTCTGCGATCAAAGTTTGCAGCGTATCCAAGTCTTCCAATTTGCCCTGACCTTTGGAGATGCGATCCACGATCTCGTAGGAACGTTGCGTCCCCACGCGGCAGGGCGTGCATTTGCCGCAGGACTCAAAGCGGAAGAATTGCAAGAGCACTTTCACCAAGTCCACGATGCAAGTGTGCTGGTCGCAAATGAGCAGTGCGCCCGAACCAAGTGAAACACCCGCCTTGCGGAAGGATTCAAAATCCATTGGAACATCTCGCAGAGATGAGGGGATGATCGAGCCGCTACTGCCGCCAGTTTGTGCCAATTTCAACACGCTGCCGGGTTTCATCCCTTTGGCGTAAATGTTGATGACCTCGCGCAGAGTAATGCCCATTGGTACTTCGATCACGCCGCTAAAGTTGACGTTACCCATGATGGTGTAGACCTTGGTGCCCGGGCTGGACGGTGTGCCGAACGAGCGATACCACTCCGCGCCGTTGCGCAAAATAGCGGGGATGTTTGCCAGCGTCTCTACGTTGTTGACCGTGGTCGGTCGGTTCCACAAACCGCGTGTCACCGGGTAGGGCGGGCGTGGGCGCGGTTCTCCGCGTTTGCCTTCGATCGATTCGATCAGCGCGGTTTCTTCGCCACAGACGTACGCGCCAGCGCCTGCATGTAAATGAATGTGAAAGTTAAAGTTCGTGTTGAAAATATTCTTGCCGAGGAAACCAAATTCCTCAGCCTGTTCAATCGCATGTTGCAGACGGCGATAGGCATGACCATATTCGCCGCGAATGTAAATGTAGCCTTCGTCCGCGCCGACGGCGTAACCAGCAATCGCCATCGCTTCAAGAATTGACTGAGGATCGCCTTCAAGCACGATGCGGTCTTTGAACGTACCCGGTTCGCTTTCATCGGCATTGCAGATGACGTATTTCTTTTCGCCTTTTGCCGCGCGCACAAATTTCCATTTGCGCCCGGTCAGAAAGCCCGCGCCGCCGCGCCCCTGCAAGCCGGATTTTTCAACGACATCAATAACCTGTTCGGGCGTCATCTCGGTCAACACTTTGCCAAGCGCTTCATAGGCATTGTGAGTGATCGCATCTTCAATATTCTCGGGGTCGATGCGCCCGGCGCGCTCAAGGACGATGCGTTGCTCCGATGGGTTGTATCCTTTATGGGCGCGGAGAGAACCGATCTGTCCCGTCAACTGTTTTGGCGGCGCAAGCAAATCCTCGGCGATGCGTCCCTTGTAAAGATGTTCCTCAACCAGATAACGCGCATCTCCCGGCTTGACCGGTCCATACACCGACGCTTCGGGGTACACCACTACAAAAGGCAGGATGTTCGTCCGCTCGATATCTTGGATCTCGGCGACATCGACTTCGTCTTGCAATTGATACGCTTCCAGCGCCTCTTTCAGACTTTTGAGCAGGTCGCTCGCCCCGAGCCTGATACTCTCTGGATCTGTGGAGACCAACAACATGGCACGTTTTGTTTTCAAGGCTGGCTCCTATTCGTAGCGTTCCAAAATTTCGGGCAGTTGTTCCACAGTGACATTGCCGTACATGTCATCGCCGATCAACAATACGGGACCGACACTGCACAAGCCGATGCACGAGGTCGTGACAAGTGTCCACTTTTTATCGGGCGTGGTCGCGCCATTTTCAAGGTTAAGCGTTTCGCGCAGCGCATCCCAAATGGCTTTGCCGCCCACCACGTGACAAGGCGCATTCTCGCAGAACTTGATGACGTGTCGTCCGCGCGGCTGAGTGGAGAGCATGTCGTAAAAACTCGCCAACCCGTATAACTGTCCCTGTGAGACGAAACTGCCATCATGGTTGATCTGGGCTTTTACTTCCCGAATGGCTTCGGCAGGGATGTACCCCAGTGTGTGGTTGATCTCACTGAGAATGGGGATAAACGCATCACGACCACATCCATGCTTTTCAATGGCTTCCTGAACGACTTCCTTGATTTCACGTTCAACCGCTGGAGCGTACATTCAACCTCTTTCTTTTTTATGTCATTGCGAGCAGCGCTCTTGTTTTTGCGGCGAAGCAATCTCTTGGTAAATCATAAGATTGCTTCGTCGGGGAGAGCACCCTCCTCGCACGTGTACCTGGTACTTTGCAGGTAATGACAGGGCTACGACAAAACCGAAACTGCGTTGAAATTACAAACTTGCATACAAATGCCGCATCGAATGCATTTGTTGATATCAATGACATGCGCCTGTCTGCGTTCACCGCTGATGGCTTCCACTGGGCAGTTCCTCGCACAGACCATACAACCGGTACAAGTCGGCGCCTGAATTTCAAAGTGGATCAAATTGCGGCAGACCTTCGCCGGGCATTTCTTCTCATACACATGCGCCTCATACTCATGGCGGAAATGTTTGAGCGTGCTCAGTACCGGGTTGGGAGCGCCTTGCCCTAAACCACATAAACTATTTTTGGCAACTTCGTGACACAAATCTTCGAGCTTTTCAATATCGCCATGCTGACCCTTGCCGTCACAAATTTTTTGCAGCAATTCCAAAATGCGACGCGTGCCCACGCGACAGGGCGTACACTTTCCGCAGGATTCTGCCTGCGTAAAGTCCATGAAGAAGCGGGCGATGTCTACCATGCAAGAGGTTTCATCCATCACCACCAAACCGCCCGAGCCCATCATCGAACCGGCTTGGGTCAGTGCTTCGTAATCGAGCGGCAGGTCAAGATGTTCTGCGGTGAGACATCCGCCCATCGGTCCGCCCGTTTGCACGGCTTTGTATTGCCTGCCGTCTTTGATTCCGCCCGCCACATCGAAAATGATCTCGCGCAGGGTAATGCCCATCGGCACTTCGATCAGACCCGGCTTGGCGACATTACCGCCGACCGCGAAGGTCTTGGTGCCTTTCGAGCGTTCGGTGCCCATGCTGGCGTACCAATCCGCGCCTTTGAGGATGATTTGCGGCACGTTGGCGTAGGTTTCTACATTATTGTTATTGGATGGCTTGCCCCAAACGCCCTTCACCGAAGGGAATGGGGGACGCGGGCGCGGCTCTCCGCGCTGACCCATGATCGATGCCATTAGGGCGGTTTCTTCGCCGCAAACGAAAGCGCCCGCGCCGACGCGCACTTCAAGGTCAAAGTTGAAGTCCGTGCCGAGGATGTTATTTCCAAGGAAGCCAAATTCACGCGCCTGAGCGATTGCCACGTTAAGCGTTTCTACCGCCAGCGGATATTCTGCGCGGCAGTAGATGTAGCCATAACTCGCGCCAACAGCATATGCGCCGATGATCATGCCTTCGATCACCGAATGCGGGTCGCCTTCGAGCACGCGTCGATTCATGAACGCGCCTGGGTCGCCCTCATCGGCATTGCAGACCATATACTTGATGTCACCGGGAACCTGACGAGTGAGTCCCCATTTGCGCCCGGCAGGGAAGCCCGCGCCGCCACGTCCACGTAAACCAGATTTGGTCACTTCATCAATGACCTGTTCTGGCGTCATCTCGCCGATGACCTTTCCGAGCGCCTGATAGCCATCCACAGCGAGATAATCTTCGATGTTCATCGGGTCGATCTCGCCGCAGTTGCGAAGCACTACACGTACTTCCTTCGGGCGCAGCGGACCTAACTCTTCATCAACCACCGCTTTGTGAACTTCACGGAACTTCTCAACAATGCGCCCTTTGAGAAAATGTTCTTCCACCAAAAACGGCACATCGTCTGCGGTCATGCCGACGTAATGCACGCCCTCGGGGTACACCATCATTTCAGGTCCGTCAGAACAACTGCCAATGCGCGAGGTTTCAAGGACTTGAATTTCTTCTAATAGCCCCTGTGCAACAAGTTCATCTTGCAAAGCATCTACAACATCATGAGCGCCTTTCGCCAGGCACTCCGGGTCAACACATACTAAAATATGAGATCGATAAAACGGCATTATTTACTCCAGCGAAACCCTAAAGGTCTTAAAGACCTTTAGGGTTTAAATTAGATAGGTAAAACGTGGTCCTTCAAAGGTGTTCCGCCTTGCACATGTTGTTTCATGATCTGCGCCGCAACATCGGCGTTGACCTTTCCATACGTCACCTTCGCCTGCTCACCAAAGATGACCTGCACGATCGGTTCCTGCTCGCACATGCCCATGCATCCGGTTTGGGTCACGGTCACACCGCTTAATTTTTCGGTTTCGATGTAATTCAATACGCTCTTCATCGTGTCACGCGCACCGGCGGCAATTCCACACGTCCCCATGGCAACGATCACTTGAATTTGTCCGAGGGCGGCTTTCATTTGTTTCTTGACAAGCGCTTCCTCACGAACGCGCTTCAGTTCTTCCAACGATTTAATGGCTGGCATGGTTGCTCCTCTCAATACTCAGTTTGCGGCGTGAGGGCTTGAATGCCTTCTTCGATCATGCCGCGTAGAATTTTCAAAACATCTGGTTCGGTCAATGGGGTGTCGCCGAGCACCGATTTGATTTCTTCATCATCTAACTCGAACAAATTTGTTACACCGTCTTTTGCTGTAACTTGATATTTGAATACCCAATGAATATGGGGGTATGAAATTAACAACATGAAGAAGGTCGTTCCGACATCACCTAGCGGCATTCGGTCAATGTGACTGTGACGAAAAGACGCCTCAATGCGTGTGCCTTTGCCGGATTCTGTTTCCAGGCTTAAGCCACCCTCGGTCTGTTCTGCTGCCAACTTTAAGAGCGGAATGCCCAGCCCAACTTTGCGCGTGGTGCGCGTGGTGTAGAACGGGTCAAGCACTCGCTTGGCATTTTCAGCATCCATGCCTCTGCCGTTATCTTTGACGGAAACGGTGAGCAAGTCGTGTTGCAGATTTTCCACTACATCCATGTGAATATTTCGGCTTTCCGCCGCAACGCTGTTTTCAGCAATATCCAAAAGGTGCAGAGCGATCTCACGCATGATTATCCTTTTGCTCAAGCCGCCGTCTCCGGTGGCTTGAGCTCGTTTGCTATCCTTGAACCTTCTTCAACACCTGCGGGAACTTGTTCGGGCGCAATTTGCCTTGCACTTCTTCGTTGACCACCACCACCGGTGCCTGACTGCACGCGCCTACACAGCGGCATTCTTCGAGTGTGATCTGTCCGTCGGGAGTTGTGTCGCCAAGTCCGATATTCAGCATCTGCTTGGCTTTTTCCACCAGCTGCGGAGTGCCTGCTACATAGCAAGCCGTGCCTAAACAGAACTTGATAGTATGCTTGCCACGCGGCTTGGTCTTGAAAAACGAATAGAACGTCACCACGCCATGGACTTGCCCGAGTGGGACATTCAAGTTCTGTGCGATATACACCTGCATGCAAGGGGAGACGTGCCCGATCTTCGATTGCACTTCGTTCAGTACGAGCATAACCGCGCCGGGGCGGTCTTTATTCTCGGCAATGGCTTTGTCGATCAACGGCTTCAAATCTTCAGATTTAAGTGGGTCGTTCGCGGGGATGTCTTTCAATGCTTTGGTTGTCATAAGTCGCCTTAATAAAGTATTGTGATAAATTTCACAAATATAGTTTACATGACCATATCAAATCAGTCAATGAAGGATGTCATATCACTAATGTGTAAATTATCTTTCAATTAAATCGATTACATTCGTAGATTTCTGCTGTTTTCCGCCCTTAATGCCATTTGGATTTCAGATAGATTGGGTGCTTCGATCTCGAAGATTGTGCTGCCCAAAAATTCAGAAAGTCGATGGACATCGCCTGATTGGATAACTGGCAGCCGCTTCGCTGATGGGAATTTCTGGTACAGCGCCTCTGGGGTGATGTGGCGGGAAATTTCCAAAGCATGGAAGTGCCACCAATCGGCGAGAAAGCCAAGCGTGGGGAACAAACCGAAGGAGCTTCGATCTACATGTGCGGGGATGACGATGCCATGTAGTTTGTTGACATTCTCAATGATTTCTTCAATGGCGAATTTAGTGGCTGTTAGTAAAAGCCTTGGCTCCGAACGGATGTATTCACCTTGTTTGTCCACAATGAATTGCTCACCGAGATGGTCGGCAGGGTTCAATTCATCGGGAAGGGAAAGGTCAACTTCGTGCTGCCAGGCTTCGAGGTCCGATAAAGAGGCGAAGAGACAAAGCAGGTGAACATCTTCGCGGGTCTGCACTTCCATGCCGGGTAAGACCGTCAGCCCTGTTCCCTCGGCTGATTGCTGTACGGCTTTTACGTTGGCGCTTGCGTTGTGATCGGTGATGGCGATGATATCAATTTGACGTTCAAGTGCTTCCTGCACGATCAGCGGCGGGATCATTTCCACTTCTGCGCAAGGCGAGAGCACAGTATGAACGTGTAGGTCTGCACGAAAGGTTTTCATCTCTACCGGATATTCATTTCCCAAAGCGTTCCGCAAATCTCGTAACTGAACTTATGAGTGGAAAGCAGGATCACGCCCTGCTCATTTGCTTTGTTGATGGTGGCTTCATCAGGTTGAGCGTTTTCGGTGATGATGACGGCAGCGACATCCAGCATGGAAGCGACTGCGACAATGTTCAAATGGGCTTGTAAAGTTATCCAAAGATTATTGCTCTTTGCGCCTGCCATGACGCACGAAAGCAGGTCGGATGCGTACCCGCCTTGTGTGATGATGCTGGTGAAGTCGCGCGGTTCTGTGAGGATGGTGAGTTGTAGCTGGTCAATAATGGTTTGCAGATTCATGGAGATGCCTTTTTACCGTTTAGTGTTTCATTTGGAATGAAAATGCGCATGACGAGTTTGGTCCCCTTGCCGGGGGTGGATTCGATTTCCATTTTGTCCACGCATTTATTGATGTTTACCAAGCCCATGCCTGCTCCAAACCCCATGGCGCGTACTTCGTCAGTGGCGGTGGAGTAGCCGGGTTGCAGCACTTTTTGAACATCGTCGATGCCGGGACCATCGTCGTTTGTGGAGAGTGTGATCTTGTGAGGCTCCACTTCCAGTTTGAGGATGCCGCCATGGGTGGTGTGAATAATGAGATTCATTTCGGCTTCGTAGGCGGCAATTCCGCAGCGCCGCGCAACTTGAAAGTCGGCTCCGAGGCGCAAGAGGGCGCGCTTGATATTGCTGGAAGCGTTTCCACCATGTGTGAAGTCTCCGGCTTTTATGTCGTACCGCAAGACGAGAGTTGTGCGGTCTGAGACGATATCTTCAAAAAGATGGCTGGCTCGATACCGGCGGACTTCTTCCTCTTTGTAATCTCGTTGAACGGCAAGTAAAATGCCGCGTGTAATATCGCCCTTGGTGATGATGCCCATCAGGTTATGGTTTTCATCCACCACAAGCAAACGCCCCAGCCTTTTTTCGCTGAATGTTTTGATGGCTTCAACAACGCTGTCAGTTGCTTTGACTGTAACCAGGCTGGTGCTCATGTAATTTTTTACAGGAAGCGGCAGTTCGTTTTTTTGTAAAGCACGCACAATATCTTCCAGGCTGATAACACCAACCAGGTTTCCTTCTTCTATGACAGGCAAACCGGAAATACGGTTGACCCGCAAAAGTTCCAGGGCGCTGGCAAGGGGAACTTCGGGCGAGGTGGTGATGATATGCTGGATCATTACTTCGCGCACTTTTAGATCGTACGAAAGTTCTTCGATACGGTTGATCTCGTGCGCGTCAAGGTCGGTCAATGGACGGTGCCGCCCGAATTTTTCCTGCTCAGTTTGGGGTCTAGTGGTTGTCATTGGTTTCGTAACTGGTTAGTCCGGCATCGTGTAATTTTCCGCTCAGTTCAAACATGCCAAATGGGCTGGAGATAAGCGGGATATTCTCCTGCATAGCGATCTCGATCGTTTCAGCTTGCGGCTTTTTGCCGCGAATAAAAATAATGGCGCGAAAGTCTGCAACTTGTGCTGTGCGAACGACTTGCGGGTTGGTTAGCCCGGTGATGAGCACTGCTCGCGGACGGGTATACGCCAGCACATCGCTCATTAAGTCGGCGCAGCAGCCGCCGTGAATGTTTACGTCTGTATTCAATTCTTGTGTTAATACTTCGCCTTCAGAGATATTAATAATGTCTCTCAAATTCATGTGCATAATAAAGTTTTCCTTTTCCAATAAATTATTCGTTATTACGTCTATTTTGGTAAGTTTCATTCTTCATGCTTTATGGGTGATAATATGCCTATTATGTGATAAATTTCACAAATAAACTAGGCAAAAAAAGAAGGTCACTTGACCTTCTTTTTCAATCCTATTCTTTTCCCATATGAGTACAGGTGTTCCATTTCGTTTTTTATGCGGGTGGCAGATTTATCTGAATTACGGTGAACTTTACAAAATACATCAGGGTCGGCAATAAAAGCGCCCAGACACGCCTCTGTGCAAAGAATAATTTTTTTTCCACGATGCTGTGCCGATGGGAAATACTGCGGGTCGGTATCGCGGAAGATGCGTCCGCACAGGGTTGCGAAGACTTTGGGCCTTTGTCTTGTTTCGCTCATGCCTTTGCTTCTGCAATAAAAACTTCAAATGGCGCGATAGACAATTTACTGGCGGCGTGTTCTACATGCGAACGTACTCCGCTGGAAAACAATGTATGCAGGTTTTTGTTTTCAAGCTCTTTTGCGTCGGAAAAGTTCAGGTTCAGCCGCTTTTCGGAGTAGTTCAAGACGACTAACACAGCCTGTTTTTCGGCTGTGCGCAGAAAGGCAAAGTAATCTTCGGCATTTTCGTGCAGAGGTGTGTAGTTGCCCTCGACCAATGCAGGCGTTTCCCTGCGTACTTTTAACAGATGCTTGTAATAGTTCAAGATCGAATCAGGGTTCCGCTCCTGATCGTGGACGTTAATTCCTGCCTTGTAATTGGGATTTACGGGCAGCCACGTTTCGACTCCGTCGGGCGAGAACCCGGCATTGGGTTTGTTAGCCCAGTGCATCGGAGTGCGGTTCTTATCGCGGGTCATTTCGGCGGTTCGAACCAGGGCTTCGTCTGGATGAACGCCCATATCTGTAACGATGGTGTGGTAATACCATGATCCCATCGTGTCTTTTACTTGGGCAATATTGGTTAGCATGTAATCGGTCATGCCGATCTCTTCACCGTTGTAAAGGAAGGGCGTGCCTTTCAGTGTGAGCACGAGTGCGGCGTTGAGTCTGGCAAGTTCCGCATCGTGGACTTTATCTCCATAGCAGGTGTAAATGCGTGAGCGGTCGTGATTTCCAAGGGTGTTGCACGCCCAACCCCCTGCGGACAGTTTATTTAGTTGTGCAATGCGGTCTTGTTGATTATTGCGAATGTGCTTTGGCGTAATTCGATCTGTGTTTGCCAGCGGGAAGTTGAAAACCAGATGCAGTTCGTCCATCCCGTTTCCCATATAATCAATGTTATCGTCTTCGCCGACCAGCATTCGGTCTTCGTATTCATCCACTATGGAGCGCAGTTCCTTCATCAATTCGTGAATGCCGGGCTGGCCCCACTGGTTTTTGAACATGTCATGCCAGTATTTTTCTTTTTGCTTTAGTTCTTCGGGGGTCTTTGCGGCTTCAGAAAAGCGGCGCAGTTCAACCAGGTTCATGGGTACAGTGTGCGGAGTCAGGGCGGGGTCTTCGAAGATGGTTCCCAGGGCATCGAGGCGGTAGCCATCGACGCCAAGGTCTAACCAGAAGCGGACAGCATCCCACATGGCTTTTTTCACCTCAGGATTTTTCCAATTTAGGTCTGGCTGCTGTTTCATGAAGTAATGATAGTAATACTGGTTTCGTTCGGGGGCGTACGTCCACGCTTCTCCATCGAAACAGGATTGCCAGTTGTTCGGAGGCGTATCCACCCAAACGTACCAATCTGCCTTGGGGTTATCTTTGCTGGATTTAGACTCAAGGAACCAGGGGTGTTCGTCGGACGTGTGATTCAGCACCAGGTCCAGAATGACACGGAGGTTTCGTTTATGCGCTTCACCAAGGAAGTGTTTGAAGTCGTCCATTGTTCCGTATTCAGGCGCGACGTTGGTGTAATCTGAAATATCGTAGCCGCAGTCCCAATTGGGGGAGGGGAAGTGCGGCGAAAGCCAGAGTGCATCCACGCCAAGCCCGGCAAGGTAATCAAGTTTTTCAGTGATGCCTTTGAAGTCGCCGATCCCATCTCCATTGCCATCTGCAAAAGAACGGGGGTATATCTGGTAAAAGACGGCGTTTTGCCACCATTTGAGCGTTTTCATGTTTTGACGATTCCTTTTGTTAATTTTGTTCGGGTTCCAATGTGCCAATGACCTTTATGCAATCGTGTTTGAATACTTCATCCATGTGGGGGGCAGAGAGCATTTCATCCGTCAGGTCTTGTCCGGCAAAGTGTAGAAATTCGTGTAAGCCAGTCCGCCATTTTGGACAACCGGTTACATCGTAAACGGTACCGTTATAGGCGATCCACATGCGTGAGCCGCGTTCGCCGGTGTTTCGTTTTAGCTCAAGAAGAGAGATGATACGTTCGGCGCTCATGATGATTTGAGGATTAAACCTTCGGTGATGTGGTCTTTTATGTATTCAAGCAAAGAGTAAATGATGAGTGAGCAGCCGAACATTTCAACAGACTCTTCGATACTTGCAACTACGGCGTATGTGAAATTCTTTTGTCCAAGGTTCGCAGCAAAATATCCGCTAACCATTTCGCCGCCGATCACCCCGCCAAGATAAACCGCCAGCGAGAAAAAGAAAAGCAGTTTAAATTTTTTTTCAAGGTGCAGGAAATAGGTGAAAAAGGCAATGCCGAACAAAGCTACAGCGATCAGCCCGGGAATGATCCACGCAAAATAGAAAATGCCTTCTGAACCTGCAATGGCTCTCATGGGTTTGATAAGGCGTTCATGCAATGATGCAACCTCATCATACGAGAGCAACAGAAAGATGAGCGCGAGCATATTCCATTGAAAACGATATTTATCTTTATGGAGGTTTTTCCATGCACCAATACCTGCCAGCAAGAGCGCCGGGACGAAAAGTAACAAGGCATTGGTAAATGTTGGGATATTACCTTCCGAATCAAGATAGAACGCTGACATAAGCAGGTCTATGGCAAACTCGTGCCAGTACCCATGAATATCGTCCACTCCAAAAAAACGAATGTGTTGCCCCCAAATGCTGAGCCCCACCAACGAGGCTACCAATGCAAACAGAAGGATTAAAATACGTTTGGAATTTAAGTTTATAACAGAGTTATGTTGAGACATGATAAGAACCTTTTTTTGAAATTAGAGAATGAGTTAAGCGGAGCGCATTTACGATTGCGCTTTTGTCCAATAGTTTTTCATGAGTTCAGTCGCCCATTTAGGTTGAACAACTTTTTCACGAGGCAGAAATTCACGCATAACTGGTTTGATATCAAGGATGGGTGTCCCATCGATGGCGTCTAGTCCCTGCACATAAAGTTGACGTCCCTCCCGCTTCAAAACCCTCACAATGGTGCTGCCCAGCCTATTTGGGCGATTCTTACCCCTTTGGCTGAGAATACCTACTTTTGGGTAATTCACATTGTTACGCGGATGCCGTGCCCCTTTTTCGATTTTTTCATCTGCCACACAATGAAAGTAGAAAATGACTTCGGCATGTGAAAAACTCTCGATTTCACAAAGCGCTTCTTCCGGCATAAAAGTGTCCAATTCGAGCACGGAGATAATGCTGCCCCAGTCATCGTCCACCACTTCACGGCGGGCATTCTTCACCACAGCAATAGGATTTAGAGATATGGTTTGCATGGACGGGATTATACATTTGAAAGGCGCCTCATTGCACCCGCAAGCCGTACTTTCTAAGGGAGCAAAATGCGACATGTGAATGTGAGCATACTATAATGAACGTTCTAAATTGGATCTGATAATGGAAAACATAAAGATACTCACAAATTCATCCCCAATGCATAAAAGACATATCCCTTTGAGAAAAGTGGAAAACCTGAGAGATTTAGGCGGTTACATTACGCAGGACGGGCGCACCGTTCGTTGGAACACACTCTTCCGCTCTGGCAGTTTACATAAACCCACCTCAACAGACCTGAAGAAATTAGCTGCCCTGAATTTGGGTTTGGTGGTCGATTTTCGTGCTTCATACGAGGTGGCGCACCGACCTGATAAACTCCCAGCGGGAACCAGGTATGTAAACATCCCAATGGAAGATTCGAGTACCAAAGTTTGGCACGAAAATCCCGGTGAAACGGCAAAAAATCTACCCAACCTGAACCCGGCAGATTATATGATCGCAACCAATAGGGAGCTTGCTTCTAAATTCACAGAAGGGTATCGGCAATTTTTCTCTGAGTTGTTAGGTTCCAACGGGAAGCCCGTTTTATTTCACTGTGCCGCAGGGAAAGACCGTACAGGTTTTGCGTCTGCATCTCTTTTGATGATCCTTGGAGTTTCAAAGGAAATTGCCATGCAGGATTATTTATTGACCAATAAATATATGCTGGATGCCCATTGGCGCGATCTCTTTTTTGCAGGACTGTTTAAAGGTAAAAAATTTGCAGATGGTATTCGCGGATTTTTGAAAGCAGATGAAAAATATCTTTCAGCCGCCTTTGAGAGGATTGAGAATGATTACGGTTCGTTTGATGCGTATGTCAATGAAGGATTGAAGTTATCTTTGCAAGATGTAGAACATCTGAAAAACTTATATTTGGAATAGACCTCTTTCATACCTGCTCCCGTCACTGGGGATTGCGGCGAGAGCAGGATAAGTTTTTAGACATGCCCTACAAGGCAAGCATTTTTTTAAGTTCATTCATGGCAGAAAATGGAATGGCGCCGATTTTCTGTAATTCGGCGGCTGGCGTGTAGGCGGCAAAGCCGTACACCTTCATTCCTGCTTTTACGCCCGCTGTCACTCCAGGGATGCTGTCTTCGATCACGATGCAGCGAGATGGGGAAGCGCCAAAAGAGCGGGCGGCAGCAAGGTAGACATCAGGCGCGGGTTTGGGTTGCGGCATTTCGTGTCCGCTAAAAATGGACTTCCCGAATTTTTCGGTTAACCCCGAAATTTTGAGGCGATGAACGATCTCTTCACGGGTGCCATTGGAAGCGACGCAGATCGGGGTGGGGATGCTATTTATCAGTGTATGAATCCCCTCAATGGGTTGTAGCCGCTCCTCAGTGAGGGTTTTGAGGCGCGAATTGAAATCTTCCAAAAAGGTGCTTGGGGGCGTCCAGTTTAGTTCTTCTGCGGTTATTTTCATCCGGTTTGGCAGAGTGACACCGTAAAACTTTTTTAAGTAGACGGTTTCATCTAAATCCAAATTACTGCTTTCACGGACGAGTTGAACAAATACCTGATTAGCGAAAGGTTCGCTGTCTACCAGAACGCCATCGCAATCGAAGATGACAAGGTCGAAAGGTGGTTTCATAGAGGCGGGATTATACACTTGCTTATGCGGCGGGTATCCATAAATTCCTTTGCAAAACATAGACAGGCTTTGATTTACTAGAAAAATATCATAAATATTGACAAATCTAGTCGCTTTTGCTATAATGCCGACCTACTAGTAAAAACGCCAAAAAACTCCGCCCTGAGCGGAAAATTCTGTAGGAGATACAAGAATGTCGCAGTTAGAGATTAAAGATTTGCATGTCAGCATTGAGGATAAGGAAATCCTCAAAGGGCTGACCCTGACCATCAAACAGGGAGAAATTCATGCCATTATGGGACCGAATGGGACGGGTAAGTCTACCCTGGCGTACACCTTGATGGGACACCCTAATTACACCGTCACCAGCGGCGAGGTGTTGATCGATGGCGAAAACGTCCTCGAAATGGAACCCGATGAACGCTCCCGCGCGGGTGTATTTCTTGCTTTTCAGTATCCGGTTGCCATCCCCGGCGTGACTGTGGCGAACTTCCTGCGCTCTGCCATCAATTCCCGCCGCCGTGCCGAAAACCCCGAAGACAAAGGCATGCCCATTCCTGAATTCCGCAAGATGTTAAAGGAAAAGATGGATGCGCTCAAGATGGATCACAATTTTGCCGGTCGTTACCTTAATGATGGTTTCTCTGGCGGCGAAAAGAAGCGCGCCGAAATTTTGCAAATGGCGACCCTCAAGCCACGCTTCGCAATTTTGGATGAAACCGACTCTGGTCTGGATATTGATGCTCTCCGCATCGTCTCTGAAGGCGTGAACGCTCTCTCTGGACCTGAACTGGGTGTGCTCGTCATTACACATTATCAACGCCTCTTGAACTACATCAAACCGCAGTTCGTTCATGTGATGATGCATGGTCGCATTGTTGAATCCGGCGGACCTGAACTTGCCTTGCACCTCGAAGATCAAGGCTACGATTGGCTGCGTGAAAAGACCGCCGAAGAAGCGGCGTAAGAGCAGATATTGGATAGTAGAGAGTGGGAATCTTTTTACTAATTATCTAATCTCGAATATCTACTCACTGGAGATACCATGTCTGAAGATGCAAAAATATTAGAAGAGATCGGTGATTACAAGTACGGTTTTCATGACCGCGACGATAACTACTCCTTCAAATCTGAAAAAGGATTGAGCCGTGAAGTAGTTGAAAATATTTCACGCATGAAAGGTGAGCCGGAATGGATGCTCGAATTCCGCCTCAAGGCTCTGGAGCACTTCCTTCAACGTCCCATGCCCAATTGGGGACCTGAGCTTCAATCCCTTAACCTGGACGATATTTATTACTACGTCAAGCCAACCGAAAAAAGCGAAAAATCGTGGGATGATGTCCCCGACGACATCAAACGCACATTCGATAAACTGGGCGTCCCCGAAGCCGAACAGAAGTTCCTTGCGGGTCTTGGCGCACAATACGAATCGGAAATGGTCTACCATTCCATTCAGAAGCACCTCGAAGAAAAAGGCGTGATCTTCCTCTCCATTGAAGACGGTCTGCGTCAACACCCTGAAATGTTCCGCGAATATTTCGGAACCGTGGTTCCAATTGAAGATAACAAGTTCGCCGCGCTCAACTCTGCGGTGTGGTCTGGTGGTTCGTTTGTGTATGTTCCCAAAGGCGTCCACGTAGACCTGCCCTTGCAGGCTTACTTCCGTCTCAACACCGCCAATGTCGGTCAGTTTGAACGTACCCTCATCATTGTAGATGAAGGCGCTTCGGTTCACTATGTTGAAGGCTGTACCGCCCCGCAGTACACCACAGACTCCTTCCACTCTGGCGTGATCGAGATCATCGTCAAAGAAGGCGCTCGTTCCCGTTACTCGACCATTCAGAACTGGTCAACCAACGTGTACAACCTGGTAACACAACGCGCCAAGGTTTTCAAGAACGGCACCCACGAATGGGTGGATGCCAACATGGGCTCAAAAGTCACCATGAAATACCCGTCCTGCTACTTGATGGAACCCGGTGCTCATGGCGAAATGCTTTCGATGGCATTTGCCAATGTTGGGCAAATTCAAGATGCCGGCTCCAAGATGGTTCACTTCGCGCCCAACACCACCAGCAAGATCACATCCAAATCCATTTCCAAAGCGGGTGGACGTGCCTCCTATCGTGGTTTGCTCAAGGTCTATAAAGGCGCCAAGGGTGCCAAGTCCAATGTGGTTTGCGATGCGCTTCTGCTCGACCCGCAATCCCGCTCCGACACCTATCCCTACATCGAAATTGACGAAGATGACGTAACCATCGGTCACGAAGCCTCCGTCAGCAAAGTGGGCGAAGAGCAACTCTTTTACCTCATGTCTCGCGGTCTCTCTGAAGAAGAAGCCACCACTATGGTCGTCTCCGGCTTCATCGAACCGCTTGTTAAAGAACTCCCCATGGAATACGCAGTCGAAATGAATCGACTCATCCAGCTTCAAATGGAAGGATCGATTGGCTAACATGCAAGAGAAACCAAAAGTAACTGTATCAAGAGGACGCCGCACAGATACCGCTGCCAAGGAATTTAAATTCACGCAGGCAGATGTACCCTCAGCAAACGGGCTCGCCTCATTCCGCGCTGGGGCTTGGGATTCCTTCCAGAAGCTTTCCCTCCCCGTCACCACAGACGAAGCCTGGCGTCGCACCGACCTGCGCCTGCTGCCCGCCTCTGATTTCAAACTCCCCAAAGCAGGCGCTTTTGAAGACCTGCCGGTTGTCCCCGAAGAACTGCTCAAGCCGCTCACCGGCGAACAGCATGGTGGACAGATCACCCTGCTCCCCGGCGGCTCCAATGTGGAGTTGGATGAAACCCTCGCTAAAAAAGGCGTCGTCTTCACCGACTTCCGCACTGCCGAAAAAAATCACTCCGACCTGCTCAATAAATTGATCGGTCAGGTGGTCAAGCCAGAAGATGGCAAATTTGCCGCATTGGCTTCTGCGCTTTCTGAAAATGGTGTTCTGCTCTATGTGCCAAAGGGCGTGCAGGTGGAACAGCCGCTTCACTCCGTGTTGTGGGGTCCTGGGGCTGACCTTGCGCACTTCTCACACCTCATCGTTTTCGTGGAAGATGGTGCCTCTGTTACTTACGTCCATGAAGCCGCTTCACCTGATGAAACCGGTCACGCTATGCACGCGGGTGTGGTCGAAATCTATGTTGGCAAAGATGCCAATCTGCGCTTTGTCGAATTGCAGTCGTGGGGCAGGCATGTCTGGAATTTCTCTCACGAACGAGCTCATGTGGAACGCGGCGGCAACCTCGACTGGATCTTCGGCGCCGTTGGCTCACGCCTGACCAAGAACTTCTCTGACCTTGACCTCGCCGGTCAGGGCGCTCAGGGACGTATGTCTGGTTTCTACTTTACCGACGGCACCCAGCACCTCGACCACGACACCCAGCAGAATCACCTCGCCCCGAACTGCACCAGTGACCTATTGTTCAAGGGTGCGCTGAAGGGCAAGAGTCGCTCCGTTTGGCAGGGTATGATCTATGTTGCCCCCGGCGCACAAAAGACCGATGGCTACCAAGCCAACCGTAACCTTGTCCTCGACGACCAGGCACGCGCCGACTCAATCCCTGGGTTGGAAATTCTCGCTGATGATGTGCGCTGTACACACGGCGCAACCGTTGGTAAACTAGAACAGGAACCCCTGTTCTACCTAAAATCTCGCGGCATTCCACAAAAGGAAGCCGAACAGTTGGTGGTGGAAGGTTTCTTTGATCCCATCATGCAGCGTATCCCATTTGAAGGTGTGCGGGAGCGTTTTCAGCAGGCAATACAGATCAAGTTGACGGCATAAGTTTTGTGCTATCGCTGGAGCGTCAGCTCCAGCGATAGCATTGTAAGTGTTGGAAAGAGCTTGAAGTGTTGATTCAGGCGTTTTGTGAGTTAAGAGGCGGTGGGTGTCTCCATTTTTGAGGAAATGAATTATGGCTGTAAAATCCAAATCCAAACCTAACCTGAAACCAAAAGCGGCGGCTGGAAAAAAATCAAAGCCGAAAAAGGCAGTCGCTAAATCTGCCATAAAAAAGACCGTTGCCAAGGTAAAGACCCCGGCAGCCAAAAAGGTAGCTATTGTGACAACTAAAAGTAAGTCTTCTGGTAAATCTGCAAAGGCGGTTTCAGCGCCGGTAAAAAAGAAATCACACGAGGCTGAGAAACCGGTGGAAGTGACCCGCTTCATTAATTTGGCGAGTCAGATCCGTCAGCCTGTAAAGACCGTTGCAAAAAAACAAGCGCGGGGCAGTGGTAGTGCAGCTCCGTTCAACTTTATGAAGGCTCCCCGTCCTGAATATGCGTTTGATGTGGGCGATAATGTAGAAGTTTATTGCGACCATGAAAAGGGAAATGAACGTGTTCGTGGTTGGATCAAGGGCATTGTGGTTCAGGTGGATAATAAAATGGTGGCGGTTCAGTTCCGCTCTAACGTGTTTCTTACCGATGGTTGGATGGTGCCCGACCGAATTCTTTGGTATCCGCTTAACTCGGAACATATCCGCCCTGCTACAACCGGCAAGAAACCTGCCGTGAAAAAAGACATCATTCCAGATTATTAAAGTTCTCTGCTTTCCATGACACTTAATTTAAACGAAATTCGAAAAGATTTCCCCATTCTTGATCGTGAAACTGCCAATGGCAGGCGTGTGATCTATCTTGATTCTACGGCAACTTCGCAAAAGCCGGTGCAGGTGATCGAGGCGATGAATGATTATTATCGCCGTTCAAATGCCAATATTCATCGCGGCGTTCATACGCTGGCAGAGGAAGCGACTGCGCTTTATGAAGGCGCTCGCGAGCGCATCGGTGCATTTATCAATGCGGCTTCATCGCGTGAAATCATCTATACTCGAAATACAACCGAGTCGATCAATTTGGTTGCTTACTCCTGGGCTCGTGCCAATTTGAAGGCGGGCGATCTGGTTGTTTTGACCGAGATGGAGCATCACAGCAACCTTGTGCCCTGGCACATGCTTCAGGCAGAACGCGGCATTGAGTTGGAATTTATTCCGGTCTCTGAAGATGGCTTGCTCGATCTGGATGCTTACAAGTTGCTTCTTGAACGAAACCCAAAATTGGTTTCGTTTACGCACATGTCGAACGTGCTTGGCACAATTAACCCGGCGGGTGAGATCATTAAACTTGCTCATGCGGCAGGGGCAGTGACACTTGTAGATGGCGCCCAGTCTGCTCCGCACCTTGCCATTGATGTGCGAGCCCTCGACGCAGATTTTTATGCCTTCTCGGCTCATAAAATGTGTGGACCGACTGGCATTGGCGTGTTATATGGCAAGTCTGCTTTGTTGGAAGCCATGCCTCCGTTTTTAGGCGGCGGCGACATGATTAAAGAAGTAAAACTTCGCTCTTTCCGTGCTAATACACTTCCGCACAAGTTTGAGGCGGGCACTCCTGCCATTGCAGAAGCGATTGGTTTTGGCGCAGCGGTAGATTACCTGAACAAGATCGGGATGCAGAAAATTGCCGAACATGAACATGTGATCACCGAATATGCGCTTGAACGCCTGGAAGAAATTCCCGGCGTGAGGTTGTTTGGTCCTTCAGCAGATAAAAAGGGTGGCGTGGCTGCTTTTGTGCTGGATGGCATTCATCCGCATGATGTGGCTCAGATTTTGGACCAGGAAGGGGTTGCTGTGCGGGCGGGGCATCATTGCGCTCAGCCTTTGCATGAGAAATTCGGCATCCCCGCCACCAGCCGTGCCTCGTTCTATTTGTATTCTACAAAGGATGAAGTTGATCAACTGGTGAACGGCTTGTATAAAGTTAAGGAAATGTTCGGATAATGGATGACCTTTATCGTGAAGTAATTATTGAGCATTACAAGAACCCTTCGTATCGGGGAAAACTTGACCCGCATGATATTTCATTTGCGGACAATAACCCGCTTTGCGGCGACCATATTCAAATTGACTTGCGGGTGAATGCTGAAGGGATCGTGACAGAGGCAATGTTTGATGGACATGGCTGTGCCATTTCGCAAGCCTCTGCAGACTTGTTGATGGAAGAGATCATTGGCAAATCTCTCGACAGTGTAAAGAAGATGAACAAACAGGACATTTTAGACCTTTTGGGTATTGACCTCGGACCCGTCCGCTTGAAATGCGCCTTGCTTTCTCTAAAAGTTCTAAAGGCGGGTGTGTACGGACTTGGCGAAGCTGGTGATGACCTGGTGGAATAAGCATGTATAACTACACCTCTTTTGATGAATCGAAACTGAAATTTGTAGAGATTGCCCCTGCTTCTGAGCTTCCGAGCGGAGAACGCCTCTTTGTGGATTTGGGTGACAAGCCGGTGGTTCTATTTAATATCGCCGGGCAGGTTTTTGCGATTGGCGATATTTGCACTCATGACGATGGTCCGCTGGGTGATGGGATGCTGGAAGGTTTCAACGTGGTCTGCCCACGGCATGGGGCTGAGTTTGATGTCCGCACTGGACAGGCGGTTCAAATGCCGGCTGTGGTGGATATCCCTGCCTACCCGGTAGTGATACGAGATGGAACAATATTTATTGGAATTCCAAGTAAATAGAGAACCCGCAAGGGTTCTTTTTTTATTTCCCGCCGAATAAAAGTGGTAAGATAAAAACATGTTGCAATTGCAGCTTAATGATCGATGCAGTCAGGTGATGCGATGATAAAGATACTCATTGTTGAAGATAATCCAGATAACGTGGCGCTTGCCCGCAAGATATTGACCGCACACGGGTTTGAAGTCGTCCATGCTGAGAGCGCTGAACATGGATATGCCCTTGCTCATGAACACCATCCCAACCTCATTCTCCTTGATCTTGGGCTGCCAGATTACGATGGCTTGACGCTTGCCGGGCAGTTGAGGGAAGACGCTGAATTTGAAAAAACTCCAATTCTTGCATTTACTGCATGGCCCGCCGAAACAGCCCGTGCCATGGCAGAAAGTTATGGATGTTCAGGTTTTATTTCGAAACCAATCATTAAAGTCGCTGATTTTGTTTCAGCGGTCAATTCCCATTTGCTTACCGGGTGACCTAAACTGTTTTTATTATGAACGCCAACCACTCATTTGAATTAATCCCAGCGAGCAGGTTTTCAATTGATGAGCTGACCGATATCTACAACCAGACCCGTGTGGATTATATGATTCCCATGCCCATGAATGCTGCACGCCTGGCGGAATATATTCAATCCTATGATGTTGATCTTGAAAACTCATTTGTTGCTGCAGAAGGCAATGTTATGCGTGGCGTTGCTATGTTGGGTTCCCGCAAAGACAGAACATGGATCACCCGTTTAGGTGTGATCCCAACAACCAGGCGGGGTGGTGTAGGTGAGGCTCTGTGCAGGCGTTTATTGGAACAATCTGAAAAAATGGGGGTGGGATTTTCAATGTTGGAGGTTATTAAGAATAATGCGCCAGCACATCAGCTCTTCTTAAAACTCGGTTTTTATGAGGTGGGCGAGTTGTTGATCTTACGTCGCTCGCCAAGCCGTCAGACCCAGCAATTGCATATGCCGGTAGTGGCAGATGCCCGCCGTTTAGAACGCTACGAAACACTGGATTTAATCGGCTACAACAGAGGTACGCAACCCTGGACCAACCAGTCTGAATCCATGGCGAATGCAGATTCTGTGTTTGGAATGCGCCTCACTCTTCCTGACGGAAGTACAGGTTGGATCGCCTATCAACGAGAAAAATTTACCCTGACGCATTTTATTTACAAAACCGAAGTTGGCGATCCCGCTGAAATGGCGTATGCTTTTCTTTCGCATTTACATCATCAATATCCACGCCTTGATACACATATTGAGAATATTCAGGCAAATGATCCGCATTTGCCAGGCTTTTATAAAATGGGCTACGTTGAGTCGTTCCGACGCATTGAAATGTGGCGGGGCGACCCTCCGAATTCTCTTCATACGTAAAAAAACGGCTCTTGCAAGAGAGCCGTTTTTTTACGTATTGTGCCATTACCCAAAACTTCCGACGATTCTTAATATATCGAACCCTTCTGCAAAGGGACGTTCTGCCAGTGCGCCGTGGCGTATCATGATGGAACGGGTCAATTCGGAGTTAAAGTAATATCTGTCTTGATAGGTATCGTAGCAGGATAAGGCTTCGATCTTTTTATTCACATCTTCTTCGGTTACCTCCACCATGAAATGCGGGAAGAAACCATACGAAGACCGAACCACATCAAACCCCAAGACCGTAATGCCGCGAAAGGCGCGCAGGGCTTCATCCGTCATGGTGTTGTGGTCCTGGTGTACGTCCTGTTTGGAATGAGTGAAGATCAGGTTGGGTTTGAATTCTTTGCGCAGCTTGAGGAAATATTCAAGTATTTCCTGCCTTGAATCTGGAAAGACACGGGTGGTAAAGGGACCTAACACAACGCTTTTTTCAGGAACCCCCAGAACCTGCATTGCATTAAGGTGTTCATTTTTGACCTTTAGCAGATCGGGGTTTTTTTGATTGTCCGAGAGGGTGACGCACAAGACTTCTGCGTCTGTGTTTTTGACAATATGATGCAATAAAGCGCCACACCCCAATTCAATATCGTCTGGGTGTGCGCCGATGAAAAGGACTCGTTTGCCGAAGAAGTTCATAAAAAGGTAATTGGTAATTAGTAATTATTAATTACCAATTACCAATCTCCAATTACTATTTTGTCGCCAGAATGCCGCCGACGACCTTGGTCATCACCAGCTTGCCATCACGCTCAAACCAGCGTGTAGCCACAGCCTCGATCTTGCCGATCAGGGCTTCGTATTCTTCGGGTCCGTTAAACATCGAGGTCCACAAGCGGCGATCCTCGCCAAGTGAAGCGCGGACATAGTCAATGAAGGGTTTGACTTCGGGGAAGGTGAGGTGATTCTCAAACTTGTGCAACTCGGTCTTTGCGAAGATACCGTCAATGGTGTTGAAGATATCGCTCTTGAAGCGCGAGGAGCCCGGCATGGGCGGGATTTCTGCATTGGTGGCTTCTTTGATGATGTCGTAGAACATCTGCTTGTTTTCAGGCAGCGGACCGGAAACGAAGAGGCGTCCGCCAGGTTTAAGCACACGGTGCGCTTCACCAAATGTAAATTTCAGGTCTGAGGCGTAGTAGATCGCAAAGGCGCTGGTGCAGAGGTCGAAGGTGTTGTCTTCAAACTTGAACTTCTCGTTGAAATCCAAGAACTGGAACTCAATGTTCGAGCCGCGTTCTTTGTTCTTGGCGCGAGCCTTATCGAGCAGTTCTTCCGAGAAGTCGCCGCCGGTGATCTTTGCCTGCTTTTTTGTGTAATCGTCAAAAAGGAAACTGAGTTTACCTGCGCCGCAGCCAACATCCAAAATACTCATTCCCGCTTGTGGTTTGAGCAGGTCATTGGTCCACTCGTCAATATTCGCTGAGCCATATTTTTCATGAATGTCAATACGCATTAAAAGGTCTTTACTGGGTTCTTGGTAGTCAATTTTCATTGTTCTCTCCTTGATTTAGTACAATGATTATACCAAAATTCAACGCCTGAATTTTGGATTGCTTATTTGCGATTAATCCTTGATTGAGTCATGTTAAAATACGCGACATTTGGAGTATACATGGCAAACAAGATTCAAGCTGTAAAAGGTACAAGAGAATTTTATCCCGAACAGATGGCGCTGCGAAACTTTATCTACAATAAGATTCGTTCTGCTGCGCAGGCTTTTGGCTATCAGGAATGGGACGCGCCCTTCATCGAAACCATTGATCTGTACGCGGCAAAATCAGGCGAAGAGTTGGTCAAGAAGCAGTCCTTCACCTTTGAAGATCGCGGCGGCGATTTTGTGACGTTACGTCCCGAACTCACGCCATCGTTGGCGCGGATGATCGCGGCGAAACAAGGCGAGTTGACCTTCCCCGTGCGGTGGTGGTCGTTCGGTCCGTTTTGGCGGTATGAGCAGCCGCAAAAGGGACGCACTCGAGAATTCTTTCAATGGAACGTGGACATGCTGGGAGTCAACTCGCCAGAAGCGGATGCGGAACTGATCGCCGTCGGTGCAACGTTTCTGCGTTCGGTCGGACTCAGCCCGGAGCGGGCTCTGATCTATGTAAATAATCGTCGCCTGATGGATTCTGAATTCGACGCTTTGGGCATTCCCGCAGAAAAACGGCTGGATGTGTCGAATCTCGTTGATCGCCGTACCAAAATGGAACCTGCCAAGTGGGATACGTATGCGCTCGACCTTGGATTGAATCAAGCTCAGTTGGATGGCTTGAAATCCATTCTTGGCAATTATGAATTATGGAAGAACAGCGACGAATTGGTTCGTCTTTTTGCCACGCTCGAAGCCTTGGGGGTGAAAGAATATGTCAAATTCGACCCGAACATCATGCGTGGACTTCTCTACTATACCGGCACGGTCTTCGAAGCATTTGATACAAGCGGTTCCCTCAAACGTGCCATCTTCGGCGGCGGACGTTACGATAACCTCCTCGCCGATGTGGGTGGACAGCCGCTCTCAGGCGTGGGCTTTGCAATGGGTGATGTGGTCATCGGCATCATTTTGCAGGAAGCTGGTTTGGCGCCAGAATTCATTCCCAGCCCGGCGCAGGTTTTGGTGACGGTCTTTGACGAAAAGCTGTGGATGCAATCTTTTGCGCTTGCGGCGGAATTACGCGCGGCTGGTTTGAATGTGATGGTTTCGCCCGAGCCGACTAAACTGCCCAAGCAGTTCAAATTTGCAGACAAGATGAAGATGAAGATTGCGCTGGTTTTAGGTCCAGATGAGGTGGAAAAAGGTTTGGTGGTGGTTAAGAACCTTGTAAATGGCGAGCAGGCTCAAGTTAAGAAAGAAGCGGTTCTTGATTCGATCAAGAGTGTTTTAAAAAATGCCTGAGATTCGTCCCGTCACAAACGAGAATTGGAAAGAGTTGATCGCCCTGAACGTGCAGGATGATCAAAAACATTTTGTGGCGTCGAATTTGTATTCCATTGCTGAATCTCAATTTGGCGAGGATGTTCCCAACGAGGGGCATTGGGATATGTTTCCTTACGGCATTTACGATGATGGTAAGCCGGTTGGCTTTTTGATGATCGCATACAATTTTGATTGCGCGAGATTTCAGAGTTTTATTTTGCGTTTGATGGTAGATGAAAAATTTCAGGGGAAGGGGTATGGCAGGTTTGGCATGAGTTGGATGCTTGATGGCTTGCGGGCTGATCAGCGGGTTAAGGTGGTTGCGATCAGTTACGAGCCAGAGAATGAAACGGCGCGAAAATTGTATGCTTCTTTTGGGTTTGTGGAGACAGGCGAGATTGTGGATGACGAGGCGTTGGCACTCTTGAACCTGCGCTGAATTGTGGTAAAATTTCGTCCGCTTTCATATGGCGGATGTAGCTCAATGGCAGAGCATCACACTGTGGCTGTGAGGGTTGTGGGTTCGAAACCCATCATCCGCCCCAAAAAGACCTGGAATTACCGGGTCTTTTTTATTTAAGCCCTCTCGCATTTTGTACTCGTATTTTATAGGGTAGTAAAATCATTTTTTGAAAATACGTCTAAACCACTGCTGGTTCGGTGTAAAATCAAGCCCATGTCTAAAACCATTAATGTGCTTTTTCTCGCTGCCGAAGCCGACCCCTTTATTAAGGTTGGAGGCTTGGGCGATGTTTCAGGGGTGTTGCCGCGTGAATTGCGTGCATGTTCCAACGATGATCTCAAGTTGGACGTGCGGTTGGTCATTCCGTACCACCCGGCAGTGAAGGCGGAAAATTTGCGCCCGATGGAGGTTTTTTTTATCCGTAGAGGGGATACGGAGATCGCCGTTGAGGCATTTGAAACAGTCATTCATGGAATGCCCGTCTATTTGGTAAATGGTGACCCAATCCGCGCGAATGGTTCTGTTTATTCGATGGACGCAAAGCAGGATACTGAAAAGTACACCTTTTTTTCGGTTGCTGCAATGGAATTGCCCAACCATATTAATTGGCAGCCAGATGTAATTCATGCGAACGATTGGCACACATCCTTAAGTTTATATATCAATCTCACCAAGCGATGGGAATCTGGATTGAAGCATGTTGCAAATGTGCTGTCTCTGCATAACATGCCTTTCATGGGAGCAGATGCCAGCGCCTCGCTTGATGCCTACGGAATTAAGTTAGCGCAAACCGACCTGCCAGAATGGGCACGGGTTTTACCTTTACCTTTGGGCTTGTGGGCATCTGATGCGGTTGTAGCAGTTTCACCTGGCTACGCGGGTGAAGTCCTCACCGAAGAGTTTGGCTGTGGCTTGCATGAATTTATGTCGCAGCGCAGCGAAACACTAAGCGGCATTTTGAACGGTATCGACACGACCTCTTTTGACCCCGCAGTAGATAAGGCGCTCAGCGTAAACTACAACCTCGATACATTGGAACGCCGTTCTGAAAACAAAGAACTCTTGCAGGAAAAACTTGGCTTGCAGCGCGATCCAAACATCCCATTGATCGGCGTAATCTCCCGTATGGATGTTCAAAAAGGAATCGACCTTTCTTTCACCGCCTTGAAAAGCATGAAGCGTGTGAACTTTCAAGCTGTCATTTTAGGAACAGGCGACCCAAAACTGGAAGATGCCGCAACCGAGCTGCAAATCCTTTTTCCCGATAAAATAAAAACCATCCTAAAGTTTGACGCAAACCTTGCCCGCCAGATCTATGCCGGAGCCGATATGCTGCTCATGCCATCCCGCTATGAACCTTGCGGGCTGGCTCAAATGATCGCCATGCGCTACGGCTGCATTCCCATTGTCCGTGCTGTTGGCGGTTTAAAAGATACAGTCATCCCTGGCGAAACCGGATTTGTGTTCGAAAAAACACATCACATGTCACTTGTTGGGGCGATCAAGTCAGCGCTTAAGACCATGCCCGACCGTGAAAAATGGCAGGCGTTACAAAAGAACGGCATGGCAAAAGATTTTTCATGGAAAGTCTCTGCACAGGAATATCTTAAACTCTATCAATCATTGGTGAAATAACATGACATTCAAACGTTCTTCAGGAATCCTTCTTCACCCCTCCAGTTTGCCGGGTCCTTATGGCATTGGCGATATCGGACCCGAAGCCCATCGCTTTGTTGATTGGCTTGCTTCAACCGGCAGCACCATCTGGCAAATCCTGCCGCTGGGTCCCACCGGCTACGGTGATTCACCGTATCAGTGCTTCTCCGCCTTTGCCGGAAATCCATACCTCATCAGCCCCGAAAACCTTGTAGGTGATGGATTACTAACCAGAGAAGACCTCAATGAGATGAAAGACCTGCCCGCCTCAAAAGTGGATTTTGGCTTGTTCATCCCTAAAAAACTGGATCTTCTACTGAAAGCTTTTCAGCGCTTCAAAACCAACCCCGAACCCCTCCGCGAAGAGTTCTTAAATTTCTGCAATGAGAACGCCCACTGGCTCGACGACTTTGCGCTTTTTATGGCGCTCAAAGAAGCCAACGGCGGCGGCGCATGGAACAATTGGAGCGCAGACATTCGTTCCCGCAAAAAGCCAGCTCTTGCAAATGCGCGCAAAGAACTAGCCGAAGATATCGAACGATATTCTTTCTACCAATTCCTTTTTTATCGTCAGTGGAACGCCCTCCGAAAATACGCCAACGAAAAGGGTATTCAGATCATGGGTGATATTCCCATTTTTGTGGCATATGACTCTTCGGATGTTTGGGCAAACCCCAAATTGTTCTTTCTCGATGAATCTGGGAACCCAACCGTAGTAGCGGGCGTCCCACCTGACCTGTTCTCGGAAACCGGGCAGCTATGGGGAAATCCGCTTTACAACTGGAAGATACACAAAAAAGACGGGTACGCTTGGTGGCTCTCCCGCATCCGCGCATTGCTGCAAATGGTGGATATTTTGCGCTTTGATCACTTTAGAGGGTTTGCGGGATATTACGAAATTCCTGCAACGCACAAAACAGCCGAAAACGGACGTTGGGTAACTGGACCCGGCAAAGACTTATTCAATGCAGTAGTAAAAGACTTGGGCAGCCTCCCCATTGTGGCTGAAGATTTGGGCTTGGTCACCCCCGATGTGCTTGAATTGCTGGACGCTTTCAATTTGCCCGGTATGAAAGTTTTGCAGTTTGGTTTTACGGGACCTGAAAATCCATTCATGCCGCACAACTACATCCCAAATTGCATCGCTTACACTGGTACGCATGATAACGACACCGCAATGGGCTGGTATGCCAGCGCCCCCGAAGTTGAGAAAGATTTTGCCCGCCGTTACCTTGGGGTGGATGGACATGATTTTGCATGGGATCTCATCCGCGCAACCTGGAAATCTGTAGCTGTTTTTGCCATTGCCCCCATGCAGGATGTGCTTGGCTTGGGTGGTGAGGCTCGCATGAACTTTCCCAGCCGTTTGGGCGGCAATTGGGAGTGGCGCATGGCGCCAGAAGATCTGCGTGAAGACCTTGCCGCCGGTTTACGAGATTTGAACTGGATGACTTTGAGAAGTTAGATTGAATTTAGAAAATACAAAAAGACCTCCAAAATATCTGGAGGTCTTTTTGTAAAAATTCTGTAACTACTCAATAATTCTCACGAACTTATACTCTGCTTTTGCTCCGCTGGGATCAGTGAGTGTGAAAGAATCGGGGAATACAGGTTTGACGGGTGGCTCAGGGTCTTCGATCAAAGTGAAATTATCGCAAATGGGGTACCCCTTGTGGATGTAAGCCATCCAACCTTGTTCGGGTAAATTTATGCCGTCCACTGAAGTGACGTGCAGCCAAATATCGCCTTTTTTTACCTCGCTGCCATCAGCAGGGGCTTCCCAAATTTCATCGCCCACCACCAACTGTCCGCGCCCGAAAGATGCGACAACACTGGCGAAGGTGGTATGGTCTGAGCGTAAGCGTGTTCCGCTGCTGATGGGGGTCATGCTGTATTGGGTCATGAGACTCTCCTGTATTCAACAAGTGTATTTCCAAATTTTGCGATCAACGTTTGCTCTTGCGTTTGAGGGCTTGGGTAACGGGCGAGGAATTCCTCTTCTGAGCCGTTGAAATAGTTCAGGTCAATGTTCAGGCTTTCCACTCCAAAGAGTGTACCGTCGCCATTATCAGTAAATTGCCAGAAGGTCCAATCTTTCCAAATAGGAGGGATCTTTGGTGTGGTGGGGTTGTACCACGCGATCCAAAGGGGGTATTGGGCGAAATAATTCACGCCGGCGGCAAACTCAAGCCAGTAATAATAACCGGTATAGACCCCAAGTTTTTTATCTGGCATAAGGGCTTTAATACGTTCCATAAAGTCAAACCAGTTACGCCAGCCCCCATAAGCGCCGCCGTATCGGTCTTCAAAGTCACACCACATTTCCATTTCGCCGGGGTCTTTGGAGAGAATTTCAACGAATTTTTCAGCCTGCCGCTTGGGGTTTACGCGGCTGTCATAGAACCAATAAGAACCCCGAATTAACCCCGCACTTTTTGCATTTTTCCATGAAGTTTGAAAAACCTTGTCTTCATAGGTACCCTGTCCGGCACGGATGATGACTCCGCGCGTCATGCCCGCCATTTTTTGAAAGTTGATCGGGTCTGGCGTTGTTGGATCGTCCTGCCAAAAACTGACATCGGGCAGTTTGAAATTATTCAGGAATTGTATTCCTTGGGGTTGGATGATGGGTTGGGGGTTGTGAGCAGGCGACTTTGTCATGGGTTTCAACCATTATATATCATCCTTTTGTTTAAACAAAACGACCCGGCAGAAAAATGCCAGATCGCTTTGTTTTGCATAATTCTTAATTATTTTGTGCGCCTTGGTTGATCCAATCAATGATCAGTTGGGTTTCTTCGGCAGTTAATTTTTCTCCACGTTTGGGCATTTTACCCCTCACAAGCAGGTCTACGGTAACGCTGTTCTCTGCATCGCCCGGGACGATGACAGCCCCATTGTGAGACCCAGCCATGAGTGCATCGTATGTTCTCATATCCAGACCTTCTTTTACAGAGTCAATGCCGTGACATTTGATGCACTTGTTGTCGAAAATCGGCTGAATTTGGGCGGCGTAACTAATGGTTGAGGTAACTTCGTCCGTTGCGGGCGCCTCAACGACGGTCTCTTCAGTAGCGAGGGCTTCGGTTGCTGCTTCTTCAGTTGCGGGGATCTCTGTCGGCTGGGGGGCGGCTTCGGTAGCGGAAGCAGGCTCTGGCGTGGTTTGATCCGCATTTCCTCCGCATCCTGCAAAGATCAATGTTGCAAGCAATGCACTTACGATTAAGGCTGGTTTATTCATGGGTCTCCTTTTTTTGACAGCGAACTATACATTAACATAACGATAAAAAGATGAAGTTTTTGTGTTTTTTCTTACGACTGCCATGTGTGAGATTTTTCTCAAAAAGTGGAAGTTCTTTGCGGGGTAAGGTATAATCCAACCGCTTCGCAAGAGGAAATTTTTTACTTCAAGGCTATGTATGACAGTTTCATTCAAACTTTCCAACGATTATTGGCAAAACCTTCAGGTTACCCCACAAGACGTAGAAGATTTACATACGATTCTTTTTGAACGTGAAACCCCGTTAACCATGCGAGAGCTGGTAACGGAGTTTATTGAAATGCGTGTCCGCGCTGAAAAACAGGCGGAAGAAAAAAAACGCGCTTCAGGTGGGCAAACTTATTTGCCGAAGAATAAATACTCCATTGGAGACGGCTTGATCTTCCCGGCACTCGAGTGGAAGCAAGGCAGGGTATCTGCTGTTCGCAGCGGAGTAAATCCATCGATTGAATCCTTTGATGTGATTACGGTTGAATTTGAGGATCAGTCTTCGCGTATGTTCGCAGCGGGGCTGGCTTCTCATGTGCTGAATGATGCTCCTGCTGATGTTCCTTCTGAAGAGGATCCTGTTACATCGATTGCGATGAATGAATTTGGGGCTGCGATTGCAAAGAAATTAGAAGCCTCTTTTTCTGTCGATGACGGCTTGGTAAAGATCGCGGGCAGTTGGTTCCCGCGAGCCTTGTTAGTGGATATTAACCAGGGACAATTGAATCTGGTTGAAGCAGTTTTGGATATGGCGGGTGGGGAGCCGCTGCCAACTACCGAGTTAATGAAAGATACTGAACTCCCTACAGGCGATAACCCGAAACTTGTTGAATTTTCCCTTAACCATGCTTTGCAGGAAGATGAACGATTCGATGAAGTGGGTCCTGTGGGGCAAACATTGTGGTGCTTGCGCCGCCTTGAGCCGGATTTTGTGCGCGAGATTCCACCTCAGCTTATTTATACACATCAAGAACATGATCGTTCTGTGTTGACCCCTGAAATGCTGGCACTTGAAACGCAGTTGGAAGATGAATTAACAGAAGGCTCTGAATCATCGCGTGAAGAGGTTGATTCTGTAACCATTACCTTGATCTACCCACATTTGCGGGCTGGCACGCTCCCTGTTTCTCAGCGTACTCGTAAATTATTCCCCACTGCATACGAAACCCCGCGTGTTCGTTTTACATTAATCGATGGAAAGACCGGTCAAGCCATTCCTGCCTGGGTTGTGCTGGAGCATGGGTATGTATTTGGTTTGCGTGAGTGGTACAAAGCTCATCAGTTAATCCCCGGCTCTTTGGTTGAGGTTCGCAAAGGTGAAAAATCTGGTGAAGTGATCGTGGAAGCCAAAACCCAGCGATCTTCAAAAGATTGGGTGCGCACAGTGATGGTTGGCTCAGATGGCGGATTTGTCTTTGCAACCCTTAAACAGCCGATTACGGCAGAGTTTAATGACCGCATGGTCGTTCATGTACCCGATTTTAAAGCGCTTGATCCGATCTGGGAAAAGAGACGTACATTTGATGACCTGCTTCTGATGGTCATGCGTGAATTATCCAAATCAAACCCGCAGGGGCATGTTCATGCACAGGAGTTGTATGCGGCGATGAACCTTGTACGCCGTGTTCCGCCTGCTCCGATATTTTCTGCGTTGGAAACCAACCCAAAGTTCAAACATGTTGGCGATATGCACTTCCGTTTGGATGAGGAAACCGAATCATGAGCCTGCTAAAACCAACTATTAAAACCCCGTTTCATATTGACTTTGAATGGTGGAAGCAGAATGAACGCGACTGGCATGTTTTTCTGCGCTCATTTCTTTGTGCAGAACACCAGGAAATTTTTGCAGAAACTGAAGAGGGTGATTCTCTTGATTGGATCGACCCACAGACCGCTGAGGTAAAGCCGGTGGACGGTATTCAGCACGCCTTGATCAGTCACTGCGCTCAATTGCCCGATTTTGTCAGCCAGCGTACCGCGCTTGTCGAAGCGATCTTCCGCTTATTTTTGGCAAATGGTAATATTCCCATGACCGCCGAAGACCTCAGTGAAAAGTTAGGGAAACCCGCAGATACGATCTTGCGTACAATTGCCGGTCCGCGCGTTTATCGCGGTTTGCGCCCGATCCTTAATCAATCAGAATAGTCGTGTAAAATACCTCAATAAGCCCCCGTAGCTCAATGGACAGAGCATCTGCCTTCTAAGCAGAGGGTTGGGAGTTCGATCCTCTCCGGGGGCACACCGTAATTCCAGTTTTGAGAAGGAGTACTATCCATGCCCACCGTGGTTCGTAAAACACGAGAAACTCTTATGGAGGTGCGGCGGGGTATCCTTCATTCAGTAAGTTGGCAGGTGAAATCCAGTGTTTGGGACCCTCCAACGGATGTGCTGGAAACTGAAAAGACTTATATTGTGCGCATGGAGATAGCGGGGATGCGCGAAGAAAACTTCGATGTTGTTGTCCAAAACGATACGCTTTTTATAACGGGGTTTCGCCCCGATTTCCCTGCGCGGATGGCGTATCTTCAAATGGAGATCCGTTCTGGTAAATTTGCAGCAGTGGTGGAATTGCCCGGCGCGGTGGATGTTGATTCGGCATCTGCGGAATATCAGGATGGCTTCCTGACCGTCACACTTCCAAAGAATACATAGAACAAGGTCATACTTAATGCCTGCACAAAAATGGCACGCTGGTTTACATAACTTTCTTCAAATGATGGATGGCGTAGACGAGGATTTTGGTAATTTGTACATGTCCACGTTCTTTTCACAATTCCAGAAAAAAGAAAACGGCTCAACCGACTCCGAGGCTGAAGGCGGCGGAGAAAAAATGCCCATCCCTGATACCTTGCCCATCCTCCCGCTGCGCGGTGTGGTGGTATATCCAAATACTGCCGTCCCATTAACGGTGGGGCAGTCCCGTTCCATCAAATTGGTAGACGATGTAGTGGCTGGCGATAAATTGGTGGGATTGGTCGCTTCACTTGACCCGGAAAAGGAAATGCCCGGTCCGAGTGAGCTTTATCAGGTGGGGACGGTGGCGACAGTTCATCGCTTACTGCGCGCCCCCGATGGAACCGTCCGTCTGCTTGTGCAGGGCATCGAACGATTTCGGCTTGGCGAATTCATTGAAGAAGAACCATACCTGAGAGCAAAGATACTCCCCGCACCAGAGCTTGAAGAAGAGAATATTGAAACTGCTGCTCTCGCCCGAAATGCTCGTGACCAGTTCCAGACAATCACCCAAATGATTCCCTCTTTTCCAGAGGAATTGGCAAGCTCGATCCTTTCACTTGAAGACCCGTTGCAAACGGTATATACGATTGCCAACTTCCAGCGCATCGACTTGAAGGATGCACAGGAAATTTTGGAGATCGATTCTGTTTATGGCAAGTTAAAAAAATTGATCGGCTTGCTGGTAAGAGAAGCCGAGGTTTTGCAGATCGGGCAAAAAATTCAGAATGAGGCGCGCGGCGAGATCGAAAAGGTTCAGCGCGATTATTACCTGCGCGAACAAATGAAGGCAATTCAACGCGAATTGGGTGAGCGTGACGAGCAGGCTGTAGAGATCGAAGAGTTTCGTAAAAAGATCGAAGATGCGAAAATGCCCGAGGAAGCAGATAAACAAGCCAAAAGGGAGTTAGACCGTCTCTCTCGTCTGCCGACAGCCGCGGCTGAATATGGCGTCATCCGCACCTATCTTGATACGTTAACCTCACTTCCGTGGTCAAACGGAACGAAAGACAACCTGGATATCAAACATGCACGCGAAGTGCTGAATAAAGATCATTACGGGCTTGAGGATGTGAAGGATCGCATCCTTGAGTTTCTTGCCATTCGCAAGCTGCGACTGGATCGCAAAGATGACAAAAAAGAAGCATCGGATGATGCCATTCGCCGTGAACGTGAAGGCGTGATCCTGTGTTTTGTAGGTCCTCCAGGGGTGGGTAAGACATCGCTTGGGCAATCCATTGCGCGGGCTATGGGGCGCAAATTCATACGAGCCTCTTTGGGTGGTGTCCGTGACGAAGCGGAAATTCGAGGGCATCGTCGTACGTACATTGGCGCCATGCCTGGGCGCATCTTACAATCATTGCGGCGGGTTGATTCAAAGAACCCTGTTTTTATGCTGGACGAAGTGGATAAACTGACCAACGACTTCCATGGTGACCCTTCTTCTGCATTACTTGAGGTGCTTGATCCCGAACAGAACAGCGAGTTTCGAGATAATTACCTTGAAGTGGCATACGACCTTTCACAGGTGTTCTTTATTGCCACGGCAAACACCCTTGAGTATATTCCCGGCCCGCTCCGAGACCGTATGGAAATGATCTACCTTTCCGGCTATACCGAAACGGAAAAAGCAGCCATTGCCGAAAAGTACCTCATTCCGCGCCAGATTCGTGAGAATAGTTTACGAAAAAATGAAATCACCTTCAAAGAAGAATCTTTGAAAATGATCATCCGCCAATATACTCGTGAAGCTGGCGTTAGAAATCTGGAACGCAAGATCGGTGCCGTGTGCCGCAAAGTTGGCACACGGATTGCCGAAGGAAAAAAGAAAAGATATACCATCACGCCCAAAGTAGTGGAAGAATTTCTCGACCATCCCATTTTCTTTGGACCAGAAGAATTAAATAAACGCACTGCGATCCCGGGCGTAGTGCCTGGCTTGGCGTGGACTTCCTTCGGCGGCGATATTCTACTGGTGGAAGCCACTGCCATGCCCGGTGGACGCGGTTTTCAGATCACTGGCTCCATTGGTAATGTAATGCAAGAATCAGCGCGCGCAGCACTCTCGTATGTGCGCTCCCGTGCTGAGTCATTCGGCATTCCAAGTGAATATTTTGAGAAGCATGATATTCACATGCACGTTCCGGCTGGCGCACAACCCAAGGACGGACCCTCCGCTGGCGTAACAATTGCCACCTCTCTCGTTTCGCTCCTTACCGGACGGAAAGTTCATCCGCAGATCGGGATGACGGGCGAGATCACTTTGCGAGGTCAGGTTTTACCGATTGGCGGCGTCAAAGAAAAAGTGCTTGCGGCTCATCGCAGCGGCTTGACGACTGTTATCCTGCCGAAACGTAACGAAATAGACCTGGACGATGTACCTGCTGAGATTCGAAAGACCATGAAGTTCATCTATGTCGAAAAAGTGGAAGATGTAATTAACGCGGCGCTCGAAAAGCCAAAGAAAAAAACCGTCAAAAAAGCAGCAAAATCTCAAAAAGGCAAGGTGAGTTTAAATGGCAAAAAGAAAAATTCTACTCGCGGAGGATGATGCGACAATGGTATCCCTGCTGAAGACTCTTTTGAGCATGGAGGGATACCAGGTTGTCGTACTCGCCAACGAGGTGAATATTCTGGAGGAAATTCGCGCCCACCAACCAGACGTCCTCATTTTGGATCTTCATCTTTTCGACCTGAATGGATTGGATATTCTCGAAAATATTCGGAACGCCAGTGATATCGCCGGATTGCGTGTCATCATGTCGTCAGGCTCCAACGTGAAAGAGGAATGTCTTAACCGGGGTGCGCAGGGTTTTCTTATGAAACCCTACATACCCGATGATCTTTTCAAACTATTGAAAAAAGTCATTGCCTCATGAGGCGGTTTCAGATCCGTGAATTTGAATTCGATAAAGATTACGAACCGGTTTTGAAGTTGTGGCAAAGCATTGAGACCGGAATAAATATCGGGCGTTCTGATACACCTGAGGAAATACAAAAAAAGATTCAGAGAGACCCCGACCTTTTTTTGCTGGCAGAAGCCGAACGCAAAGTTGTTGGCTCTGTGATCGGCGGATTTGACGGGCGTCGCGGCATGGTCTACCATCTCGCCGTCCATGATCAATACCGCAAACAAGGAATAGGAAGCGCCCTGCTTGCAGAAGTTGAAAAGCGACTGAAAACGAAAGGTTGTCTAAAAATGTACCTTCTCGTGCTTGCTGATAACTCCTCTGTTTTAAAATTTTACGAAGAGTGTGGCTGGCGGCACGCTGTTGAAGACCTTATTTTTATGAAAGAACTCTGATGAATTTAAAGTTTGGAATCATTACTTTATCAGACCGTTCCTCGCGTGGTGAACGTGAAGATTTATCGGGACCCGCACTCGCCTCTTTTCTCCAAGCTGAAAACTGCCCGGTCTTAAAACAGATCATCCTCCCCGATGATGAGTCAGCGCTGCGACAAATCTTGATGGCATGGTCAGACGGCGGCGAAATAGAAATCATCCTCACCACTGGCAGCACCGGCTTCGCCCCGCGCGATATAGCCCCCGAAGCGACAAAAGCCGTCATTCAAAAAGAAGCCCCGGGTTTGGCTGAACTCATGCGCGTTGAGAGCTTGAAGAAAACCAAACATGCCGCCCTATCTCGTGCAACGGCAGGCATCCGTGGACAGACGGTTATCATTAACCTGCCGGGCAGCCCCAAAGGTGCGGTAGAGAACCTCGGCTTTGTTTTCCCGCTTTTGCCCCACGCCGTACAATTACTGCACGAGGATCCTGATTCAGAAACCTCTCACTGATTTACAACTCGTTGGTATAATCCGCCCGCTCAAAAATAAAAAATACAAAACAAGGAAAGCAAAGCATGATTGATGTAAACGAACTTCGCAAAGGCGTCACTTTTGAATTAGACGGCAATCTCTACAAGGTGCTGGACTATTCTCACAACAAAACCGGTCGCGGAAACGCCAATATCCGCATCAAGGCTCGCAACCTCATTACAGGCGCAAACATCGAACGCACCTTCAATTCCGGCTTATCTGTGCAGGATGTTTCGCTCGATTTTGCCAATGTTTCCTACCTGTATAACGATGGCGAACTCTACTACTTCATGGACAAGGAAACTTTCGAACAGCCCGGTATTAAGAAAGAATCCCTTGGCGAAAGTGCGAAATTCTTGCAAGAAGGCATGGAAGTCAAATTGACTTTCTACAAAGGCGAGCCCATTGATGTGGAAATGCCCACCTCTGTAGACCTCAAGGTCGTAGAAGCAGAAATGGCAATTCGCGGCGATACCGCCACTGGTGTAACCAAAAAAGTCACTACCGAAACCGGTCTCACCGTACAATGCCCCAACTTTGTCAATGTCGGCGATACCATCCGCGTAGATACCCGTACCGGCGATTACGTTACACGCGTATAAAAAATGAAAACACCCGCAGGGCATGAGTGTCCACACTTTTATGGTGATTACTTTCGCGGCAAAAACGTGGAAGAGTGTCGTTTACTCAAAGCTCAAAATCAACTCTGGTCTCCCGACCTTTGTAAAACCTGTCCTGTACCTGCCATTGCAAGGGCAAACTCTTGCCAGTTCATGCGTTTGAACACGGTTGTGGCACGTCCGCTGGCGGCATTGTTTCAACGCCGGGTTCAGGTACAAGCCTTTTGCGAAAAATCGGAACAGAATGTAGCGGAACCCCAGGTGGGGTGTGGCGAATGCCACGCCCTGCCTTTTAAGTTTGAAATAAAAGAATAGAAAAAAATGACTCCGGGGGAGTCCAGTACCCAATGACATTAACCCTCCTGCTTGATCTCGATGACACCCTCCTAAACACAAATCAGGATGTGTTCTTCCCCATCTATCTTCAAACCCTCGCGACCAACTTCGCTCCTGATATAGACCCTGCATTGGTTGGGCGGGCATTAATGGCTGGCACCGAAGCCATGTTCCAAAATGAAGATTTTTCGCGTACCTTGCGCGAAGTGTTCGAGGATGTGTTTTGTCCGCAGGTGGGATTAAACCGCGAAGAACTTGATGTTCATATTCAGGAGTTTTACAGCAAGGTATTCCCAACCTTGCAAAAACATACGTCGCAACGGGCAGAAACCAAACCTTTTATCGATTGGGCGTTTTCTCAAGGGTTTCGGATCGTCATTGCCACAGACCCCATTCTTCCAAAGGCAGCGACCTGGCATCGCATCCGCTGGGCGGGGCTAGATCCGGAACAATTCGATTTTATTTCCACCTTCGACAATTCGCATTTTACAAAGTCATCTGTTTCCTATTATGCAGAAATGCTTGGGCGCATCGGCTGGCAGGAAGGTCCCGTGCTTATGGTTGGGAACGACATGCAGCGTGACATTTTACCGGCAAAAAAGCTGGGGCTGGAAACATTTTTTGTCGAAGCAGAATCAGGCTCAACGTCTGGGTTTGAGGCGGGGCAGCATGGCACATTGCTTGACCTGCGCCGCTACCTTGAATCTGTGAATATGGAATCTCTAATCCCATCCTATAAATCACGCGAAGCGACCCTTGCCATTCTCAACTCCACACCGGCGGTGATGGATGGCTTTTTACGGAAATTATCACCCGACTCATGGAGACGTAAACCTTTTGCAGGGGAGTGGACTGCAACCGAAATGATCTGTCATTTGCGTGATACAGAGCGGGAGATTCACCAAATGCAGTTGAAACTTTTTGAAAAACAAGGTGTGCCGTTCATACCGCGTCCAGACACGAGTGTGTGGGCAAGTCAGCGTGATTATTTACATGAAGATGGTTTATCTGCTTTGAAAGATTTTATTGAGGCTCGGCGTGAAATGATGGAAACTTTGAATGGAGTTTCTGAAACAGGATGGAATCAAAAAGCGCGCCACGCTATTTTTGGACCGACGTATTTTAGTGAAGTGGCTGGTTTTTTTGCAGAACACGACCGGCTGCATGTTCACCAAATGCTGGGAATCCTGAAGAACATATAAGATTCTGTGCGTGTCGAAATTGAATATTTTGGGTTAAATATAGTTGGGACAAGTTTACTTGTCCTTATTTTTTAGCATTTTCGCGTCAAGGAGCATTAAATTATATGAGAAAACGAGTGGTTGTTACCGGCTTGGGGTGTGTAAGCCCAGTTGGAAATAATGTGAAAGAAACATGGGCAGCTTTGCTTGCAGGGAAATCTGGCGCTGCGCCAATTACAGCATTTGATGCCAGTAATCATAAAACGAAATTTGCAGCGGAAGTTAAGGGGTTTGACCCTGTGGCATTGTTTGGAACACGAGATGCCCGTAAGATGGACCGTTTTACTCAATTTGCGACTGCGGCTTCTTTGGAAGCACTTGAACATTCAGGTTTGCAGATTGATGATTCGAACCGTGACCGTGTTGGTATTTTGATCGGTACCGGCATTGGCGGTATTGGAACTACCATTGAACAATACGAAATTTTGAAGGAACGTGGACCAGACCGCATCAGCCCGTTCCTTATTCCAATGATGATCTCGGATAGCGCGGCGGGCAACCTTGCCATTCGTATTGGAGCCCGCGGTCCTAACATGTCTCTTGCCACAGCTTGTGCTTCTGGCACAAATAGTGTGGGGGAAGCAGCAGAAATGATCCGTCGCGGGGCAGCCGATGTGATGGTTGCGGGCGCTTCAGAGGCTGCCATTCAGTCATTAACCATGGCGGGTATGAATGTAATGACAGCTCTTTCAACCCGAAATGAAGAACCGGAGCGTGCTTCGCGCCCATTTGATAAGGATCGGGAAGGTTTCTTAATGGGTGAAGGTTCAGCCGTCCTTATTTTGGAATCACTCGAATATGCCCAGGCGCGCGGCGCAAACATCTTATGTGAGTTTACCGGTTACGGTACTTCTGACGACGCCTATCATATTTCTGCCCCTGCTGAAAACGGCGCGGGCGCTGCCATATCCATGAGTCTTGCACTTGAAAGCGGCGGATTCAAGCCCGAGGATATTCAGTATATTAATGCACATGGAACCTCTACTCAACTGAATGATAAAAGTGAAACGGCTGCCATTAAAACTGTTTTTGGTGAACACGCTTACAAATTGGCAGTCTCCTCGACCAAATCCATGACCGGGCACTTGCTTGGGGCTTCTGGTGCGTTGGAAGCGCTGATTTCTACACTCGCTGTGATGGATCAGACTCTTCCTCCCACCATCAATTATGAAACCCCGGATCCCAATTGTGATCTGGACTACGTACCCAACCACCCGCGAAAAACAAAAGTGGATAACGTCATGTCTAATTCGTTTGGCTTTGGCGGGCATAACGCAACGGTCATCATCAGCCGCTATCAATAAGGAGTTTGAATGCCATACGCGCATATCACAGGCTGGGGCATGAGTGTCCCGGAATCTGTATTGACCAACGACGACATTGCAAAGATGGTGGACACGAGCGACGAATGGATTCGTGAACGTACGGGGATCCGTGAACGCCGCATTGCAAAAGAAGACCAGTTCACATCCACCCTTGCGGTGGAGGCAGCCATAAAAGCCTTGAAAGTGGCAAATTTAGCGCCCACCGAGTTAGATTTAATCATTGTTACGTCTTCTTCGCCTGAATATATCTTTCCTGCCACTGCCAGCCTTGTGCAGGATCAGATCGGGGCAACCAAGGCAGGTGCGTTTGATCTTTCGGCTGCGTGTTCCGGTTTTATTTATGCCACTAACATGGCGGCACAGTCCATTCGCAGTGGTTCCATTAAGAACGCCCTGGTGATCGGCTCTGAAACATTATCCCGTTTTACCAATTGGAAAGACCGTGGCACTTGCATCCTTTTTGGGGATGGGGCGGGTGCATTTGTATTGCAGGCAAGCGAGAAGCCCGGCGGCGTTCTTTCCGCAGTCATGCGATCTGATGGCTCTGGTGCAGATTCTTTGACGTTACAGGGCGGAGGGTCACGCCACCCTGCCACGGAAGAAACTGTTCACGAAGGTAAACATTTTGTTCAAATGGATGGCAAGGCTGTGTTTCGCTTTGCGACCCGTGTGATGAGCTCGGCAACCCGAGAGGCGCTTGAGCGTATTGGGATGAACCTTGAAGAAGTGGACTGGATCATTCCGCATCAGGCGAATTATCGAATTATCGAAACTGCATCGAAGTATCTTAAAGTCCCTCTGGATAAATTTATTATTAATGTTGACCGTTATGGAAATACTTCCACTGCCTCCATCCCCATTGCGGCTGTTGAGGCGGTTGAGCAAGGAAAACTAAAGAGTGGCAATAAGGTTGTATTTGTTGGGTTCGGGGCGGGATTGGCTTGGGGCGCTTTGGTAGCGCAATGGTCTGGACCCATACCGGCGAAGAAAAATGTTTACCCTGAACAATATCGTATTTTTGCCCGCCTGCGCTCATTGCTGCGCCGTGTCCTGCGATTTATTGAAGGCTTGCTCTCACGCCGGGAACTTTAACGTCTTTTTTATTGAATCGTGGTACGATAATCACGATATCATAAAAAGGAGTTCAATATGTTTCCACGTTTAGGCGGATTGGAATGGGTCATCATTTTGGTGGTCGTCATCCTTCTTTTTGGACCGGGTCGTATTGCCAACGTTGCAAGCGAAATTGGGAAGAGCATTAAGTCTTTTCGCGATGGCATAAGCGGCGAAGAGGAAGAAGCCGAAAAGAAATCTGATACTGACAGTAAAAACTGACAAAAAAACTGACCGCCAGCGCGGTCAGTTTTTTTGTCAGGATATTATTTGTTGCAACAAAACGTCAGCTTCGTTTGTTGGCTGATTGCAAATAAACCCTTCACAGACATAGGCGGTGGCTCTTTCGTTCACAATGCTGCGGTTTTGTAGTAAAACCAGGCTTTCGCTTTTTAATGTGGACGAAGCGGCTGTAACAATATTTGGAGTATAAACACTCCGAGTTGCTTGTAGCAAACCTTGGAAATTTGGATCGCCCGCTTCTGCCACAATAACAACCTGTTTCAATGTATCTGTAGCTAGTTGCGCCGCTGTGAGCCATTTTCCAAAACCAAGCGGATAGCGGTGTGCGAGTGTTGCCACTGCCTCAAGTGACTTCTCTGCAAGATCACGATAATGTCCTTCTCCTGTGTAGGCAGCTATTTTGATCAGGGCTTCACAAGCGAGTGCGTTGCCGGAAGGGGTTGCGTTATCTTGAATATCTTTTGGACGGAAGAGGAGCGACGTTGAGCTTTTCCTGGTATCAAAGAAACCGCCTTGCGGGTCGTTGAAATTTTCGATCATTTCATCGGTTAATTCTTTGGCTGTATTGAACCAGTGTGGGTTGAAGTCAGTTTGATACAGTTCCAGTAGACCGAGAATGAGGGCGGCGTAATCTTCGAGAAATACTTCATTTGTGGTTTTGCCGTTGCGCCATGAGCGTTTTAATTCGCCGCTGGGTCTCAGGTGGGTGAGGAGGAATTCTGCGTTGCGGGTAGCCATTGTTAGGATGTTGGCAGCTTTTACATCAGTCTCAGCGAATGTTCGTGCTGCTTCGGCAATGACGGCAAGCATGAGTCCGTTCCATGCGGTGAGCACTTTGTCGTCGGTAGCGGGGCGGATTCTTTTTGCACGGGCAGAATAAAGCCTGGAGTGAGATTCGGCTAATTTTGTTTGAACAGTTTCCTCGTCCAGTTGGAAGCGGGCGGCGAGGGTGGTGTTATCTATTACGCGCTGCAAGACCGTTTTGCCTTCCCAGTTTCCGTTCGCGGTAACGCCGTACGCCGCTTCAAAAAGATCGGAATCTTTTTTTAGGATATGGCGTATCTCTTCAAGTGACCAGGTATAGAATTTTCCTTCTTCGCCTTCTGAGTCGGCGTCTAGTGAAGAGTAGAAGCCGCCTTGGGGGTGGGTCATTTCGTTGGCGATGAAGCCTAGTGTTTCTTCAACAATTTGTTTGTAGAATGGGTTGTGGGTGACCTGCCAGGCGTGGAGATAGGCTCGGGTGAGCAGGGCGTTATCGTAGAGCATTTTTTCGAAATGAGGTACACGCCATTGGGCGTCGGTGCTGTACCGTGAGAAGCCGCCGCCTACGACATCGTACATGCCGCCGCGTGCCATGGCGTGCAGATAGTGATTGATGAGTTTATGGGATGTGTTGTTTTTGCTGGTGTGTGCGTTGTGCAGCAGGAATTCAAGAATCATGGGTTGCGGGAATTTTGGTGCGCCGCCCCAACCGCCATCCTTCCAGTCGTAGGATTTTTGGATGCTTGTGGATATTGCGTTGAGATGTTCTTGTATGATGGTTTCGCCCGCGTGTGTTTCTTGAGAGGCGCTGATGTGCAAGTGAACTTTTTGGCTGGTCTCTTTTATTTCTTCCTGTTCATTTTGCCATGCGTTTGCGAGACCTTCGAGTACTTCTGTAAACGAGGGCATGTTGTAGCGCCTTACCGGGGGGAAGTATGTGCCTGCGTAAAAGGGTTTTAGCTCTGGGGTAAGGAATACTGACATGGGCCAGCCGCCCGAGCCTGTCATGGCAACGGTTGCTTGCATGTAGATATTGTCGAGGTCGGGGCGTTCTTCGCGGTCTACTTTGATGTTCACAAAATTTGCGTTCATGATGGCGGCGGTATTTGGGTCTTCAAACGACTCGTGTTCCATCACGTGACACCAATGACAGGCGGCGTACCCAATGCTGAGAAATATTGGTTTGTTTTCTTTTTTTGCCTTGGTTAGGGCTTCTTCGCCCCAAGCGTACCATTCAACAGGGTTGTTGGCATGTTGCAACAGGTAGGGTGAGTTTTCAGAGATCAGGTGGTTGGGCATTGATTCTCTTTATTTACTCATTTGTCATGAGTTTGACGTATATTTCTTCAAGTGCTGATTCGTGCATGGATAGGTCTACCAGCGTCCAGCCTTTTTGGGAAACCGTTTCGAGCATTTCGGCGATGCCATCCACTTCGTGGGTGCGGTAGATGTAGTTGCCGCCTGTAAGGTCGTAATCTAGTTTGTCGTCTGAGTGAAAGATGATCTGGTATTCACGTTTGCCGAGTCTTGCGCGGATCGCGTCCATGGTATCGAAGACCAGCAGCCTGCCGTTTTTGACGATGGCGACTCGGTCGCAAATGGTTTCAACGTGAAAAAGGTTATGTGCGCTAAGCAGGATGGTTTTGCCTTCTTTTTTTAGTTGCTTCAGGTAATTGATAATAAAGAATGATGTGAGCGGGTCTAGCCCTGAATTCGGCTCATCAAGAATGAGCAGTTCGGGGTCGTGCAGTAATGTTCGGGCAATGGCTGTTTTTCGCTTCATGCCTTTGGAATATTCGCCCGTTAGTTTGTCTTTTTGTTCCAGCCCCAGGGATGTGAGTAACTCTTCGCTGCGCTTAAGTGCCTGGCTGCGCGGCATTTGGTACAGTTCTGAGAAAAAGAGCAGGTATTGCTGGGCGGTCATCGCTTCATAAAGCGGGCTTTCTTCGGGCAGGTAGCCGATTTTTTTCTTAACGCGGATGCCGTGCCGAACCATATCCTGCCCCATGACCTGGATGCTACCAGATGTCGGCTCAATGAGACCGGCGATCATCTTCATGGTGGTGCTTTTGCCAGCGCCATTGTGCCCAATGATGCCGACGATCTCACCCTCATTGATCTGTAAGTTCATCTGCTCGACGACTGTAGTATTATCGTAGCGTTTCGTAACATCTGTGAGTTGTATCATGTGGTAATTTTATCTCAAAGTATATGGTGAGAGTACAGAAATATGAATCAGATTTTGGTGATTGCATGGCGGGAAATTTCGCGTCTTCGTAAGCGTTTTGGCGGGAATGGCAGCCCGATTGTTGCGTTGGTTTTGATGGCTGCGCTTGGTTTTTCCGCTTTCAATTTGCGCGACTCGGTTTCGTTGGGAAACGGCTTGTATCGTGTCGGCGTTTCGGGGGATGTTCCGGCAATTGAAGATAGTCGTTTTTCGATTCACGAAGTGGCCCCTGAAGAGGGGCAGGCGTTGCTTGCTGACAGGTCTATTGATGTGTTGATCGTAGGGGCTACGGTCTTCGAGCGTGAGGATGATAAATCTCAGTTTGCAGTGCGGGCGTTGAAGCAGTACATGGAAGTGTTTGAACTGGAGCGTGTTGCGGCTTCATTTGATGACGGCGGGGCGTTTCCGCTTCGAGTGGGGGTTAACGCTGTAGATGGCAACCCGCCTGAAGCAAGTGTTGAACCGCGGGCTGATGTTGTTATCCAAACCGTTAAGCCTGAGGAAATTATCATTCCGTCCATCACACCGCCACCGGCTCCATTTACGCAAGTGCTCATTACTTTAATTTACATCCTGCCGATCACTTTTATCAGCATTTTCTTCACGAGCAGCTTTATGGACGAGAAGGCGAACAGGCGTTTGACGGTTTTACTTTCTGCGCCTGTAACCCCGTTTCAGATCATTCTTGGCAAGATGCTGCCTTATGCGGTCTTTTCCATTTCTACAACGGCATTAATCGCATATTTTACAAATGCGAACGTGCTCCTGTCACTTGCCATCTTTGTTCCGACAACTTTATTTGTTTTTGCGATCTATTTGTTGGTCCCTTTGTTTTACCGCACGTTCAAAGATACAACATTTATTTCGATGTTGGTGACAACATTGACGACCGCGTATTTGGTTTTTCCAGCAATGTTTACCAACAGCAGCGACCTGGCGTATATTTCCCCGTTAACGCTGGCGGTAAAAATGTACCGGCTGGAGCCGTTTGGCTGGCGTGAATATTTGCTGCCATCCCTGCCGATGACGGCGATCTTTGGCTTTGCTGTGTTCGCAGGGACGCGCCTGCTAAACGAGGAATTTTTGATGGGGTACAAACCTATCACCCGCAAGATCGGCGATGCGATCTACTTGATGATGGCGCACTCGCAGCCATGGTTCGCCGTGCTATTGTGGAGTTTTTTAGTGATACCAGCGGTGTACATGGCACAGGTGGTGATGCTTGCCTTTGCTGCCAATTTGCCTGTGGGATTGATCGTTGGCGCGGTTTTGATCGCATCGGCATTCATTGAAGAACTGGTGAAGACAGTGGGGATTATTGTGCTTGCAGAACGTAATATTGTTAATTCCACAAAAGAAATTCTCTGGCTGTCCTTTCTCTCTGCACTCGGTTTTTTGGTGGGAGAGAAATTGCTGGTTCTTGCATCGGTTAGCGTGGTTGCTGAGGCAGATGTTTCAACGGCGTTATTCGAGTCTGGTATCTTTTTACTGATCCCATTGGCGGCGCATTTTGTTTTTGTCTCGATGGTTAATTTATTGAGAATAAAACTTAAAGCGCCGTACTGGCTGGCGTTGGTGGTTGGGACGATTTTTCATTTTGCATACAACGCCGCCATTTTACAGAACGGAGGGTGAACATGCCATTTGTTGCCGTGATCAAAAAAGAACTTTTCTCGGTACTTAGAGACCGCACCATCATTATTTCGATTCTTATTCAATTTTTTATCGCCTCGTTCTCGTCTGGCTTGCTGCTGGGGGTATTATCGCTTTATGACGCAGACACCATTTTGCGGTACAGCGGCGATAGCATTCGCATTGGCATTGTCGGTTCCATGGATGACCCGCTGCCTGCCCTCATGCGCGAGCGCGGGGTGAATGTTCTCTCCTACCCAAACCTTGGTTCGGCGCAGGCGGCTTTTTACAGTGGTGAAGTCCTTGCCTTCTTCGATACCCCGCGAAATGCAAATGGTTTGACAGAACTTAAACTGTACCTGCCCGATCAAGATACAGTCAGTTCACTAATCCGCATGGTTCTGCAAGAACCGCTCAAGCAATATGAAAATTTTCTTCGTGAGAAAAATGGAATCGAAGTTCGCTACACAAACCTGCATGGTAAACCCGCTACATCCTTTGAGTTTGTTTACTCGGTTCTCATCCCCATGTTAATGTTCTTCCCCGCATTTGTAGCTGGCAGCATGTCCATTGACATGATCACAGAAGAAATTGAAAACAAAACACTGCAAACTCTGCTTTCTGCCCCCCTTACCATCAGTAGGATGATCGGCGCCAAGATCACATCTGCCGTGATTTTAGCCGTCGTACAGTGTATTATGTGGCTCGCCCTGCTTCATGCAAATGGAACAGTGATTCAGAATAAATTTTTGATCCTGCTTTTATCACTCATCATTGCAGGCATTGCATCCACTTCTGCCGCAACCGTTGCCGCGTTTCTACAAGACCGCGAACGTTCGCAATTCATCTACTCACTCACATTGCTTGCTGGCGTTGGTATCAGCACCATATTGAAGGCTTCACCCATCACCACAATCTCACGACTCGCCATAGGAGACGCCTACACAAATATCTGGAATGTATTGATATATGCAGGCGGATTCGCCGTTTTATATTGGATATTGCTTCGCGTATCTCAGCGCCTGATAAACTAACCACGCCTCTTTCATAGACTGTGGGTTGGGCTGTGCTTCCGGTCCTTTTTCTACATTGCGGCTGGGTGGATAGGCAAAATATGGGGATGGATATTTCCCCTTGTCTTGTTACAATCAAACATAAGGAGAAATAACGGATGAATAAATATAAATATTTTCTAGCCTTTTTTGTATTGATTTTCACCTCTCTTGCCTGCCAAACAATAACAGGCAGTGCAGGCGGCGGCTCAGGCGGTTTTGATTCAAATAACGGAAACAATAATGAACAGCAGCCAAATACCAATGTGAAAACAGATTTTCCTCTTGCTCCCGATGCTTCTAATATAACTGAAATAGATGGAGACATTAATTATCAAACCAGCCTGAGTGTTGATGAAGTTCTTAAATTTTATCGAGATCACTACGCCACGGTGGGATATACCGAACGTGAAATTCTCACCGATGTTTATAACGGCACTTTTAGCATCGTGTTCGATGGTGACCCAAGCGGGCAGTCTGTGATCATTCAAGGTTTTGAAATGGGAAATGGGACAACCAACGTAAATATTCGGCTCGAATCCATAAATTAGTAAAATTGAAAAACAGCCAGTGGCTTACCCCACTGGCTGTTTTTCAATTTTGATCTCAACCCATTTTCGCAGGGAATTTATCAGAAATACATGACTGCATTTCTTCAGCTCTTCAATTTTAATCACCCGTTCTTTTATCCTGCCATCCTCAATCAATTCAGCCCGAAACGTGCCCGCCAATAGCCCGCATTGAACAGGCGGCGTGTAAAACTCTTCACCAATTTCAGCGACCAAATTACCGATTGTAAATTCGGTCAATTCGCCGTTTTCATTGAAGAGTAGGGTGTCATCAAAGCCAGGGATCGCTTTTTGTTCGTATGCGCCTCGGTTTGTTGTTTTGTGAAAGAGAAAAAGATCATTGGAATTGATAGCTTCTTTTGCAAGGCAGGCTCGAAACATTTTGCTGGTAAATGAAAAATCTTTAACCTCGGTTGAGATTTTCCCCAGCTTGTTTAATAAAATCTTCACGCGTTTGGGCGAAGCGGCATTGATGACCGCCATTTTCAGCGCTTGCCTGAATTTATCCTCTTTTTCATCTGATGGAAAGCCAAAATATTTTGCAGAATCCATGATCCGCGCAATGTGACGGTCTAATAAAAAGAAGCCGTCATCCGGTGTCCATAATAGGGTTTCAAAAAGTGAAAACTCCTGTGCCGGAGGGTTGGTGAGGACTTGTGCTTTTAGCAATGCTTCGCTGTGTTCATCGGTTGAAGTTGAATCCCATACGATTCCGCCGCCTATGCCATATTCCGCGCTTTGAGTTTGCTTATTTACCAGAGCGGTACGGATCGCCACGTTGAAACGTGATTTACGATGCGGCGCAATGTACCCAATACTGCCACAATAAATGTTGCGTGGACTTGTCTCCAACTCTGAAATTATTTTCATGGTGCTCACCTTCGGCGCTCCTGTGATGGAAGCGCACGGGAAAAGAGCATCAAAAATTTGAACAATCGAAGCGTTCGTTTTTGCCTCAATGGTTGAAGTCATTTGAAATAGGGTGGGATATTGTTCGAGAGTGAACAGTTCAGGTACGTGGACGCTGCCCGTCTGGGCAATGCGCCCGATGTCATTGCGGATCATATCCACGATCATCACATTTTCGGCGCGGTTTTTCGCCGATGCTCGCAGCCACGCTGAAATTTCGGCATCTTCGCTGGTTGTACGTCCGCGCTTAACCGTCCCTTTCATGGGGCGCCCGCGTATGGTTTCACCGTCAAGCTCGAAGAACAGTTCATGCGAGGCAGAACAGATCACCCAGTCACCAATATCCAAATAAGCTGCGTATTTGTTTTGACCCAGGGCAAGGTGTGCGAAAAGAGAGCGTAGGTCTGCGTTGAACATCGTACGAAGACGCATGGTGTAATTGACTTGATAGGTCTTGCCCTGTTCGATCTGTTTCTTGATGCGCTCAATTGCGTTATTGTAAAATTCTTTTTCTGTATCGGGTTCCCAGTAAAGCGCTGGTAGTTTATCCGTGAGACTGAATAGCGATTCGGCTTGAATTTCTTCTGAATTTTCATAAAGCCCAAACCATAGCAATGGAAAGCCTTTGGGTTGAACAACGCTTAATGCAGAATCGAAGGCGGGGGCGGCTTCGTAACTTAGAAACCCTACCGCTGTCCACCCTTTTTCATTGACAAGGTCTTCTACATTTAACAGATACTTACGAACCTCGTCAAGTTTCTCGGTTACAATCACGCGGCGCAGATCGGTGAATTTCAACCATTTCTCGTCTTGTTTAAGAATAATATCGCCAACCAAAGGAACCTCATAATGAATAAACTCCTTGATATTGTACCCCGATGGTTTCCTGCGCTGGTTTTAATGGTCGTCATTTTTTCTTTTTCCTCAAGGACGAGTCACGAACTGCCAAACTTTGGCGGATGGGATTATTTTGTAAAAAAATCGGCGCATGGGATTGGGTATGGGCTGCTCGCGTTATCTTACTTGCGGGCGCTTCCGAATCGCAATTACAAATTGGCGTGGTTTCTAGCGGTTTTGTACTCGCTGACGGATGAGTTTCACCAATCCTTTGTTCCGGGGCGGCATTCCTCTTTGGTGGATGTATTCCTGTTCGATAATCTCGGCGCTGTCATAGTATTGTTTCTGCATAATAGATTTTATGGAGGTAATTATGAAAAAGAAATTCACTAGAAGAGATTTTCTGAAGGTCGCATCCATAGGCACTGCTTCTGCGCTTGCGATGGCATGTGGTTTAGTAACCCCAACAGGAGAGGAAGAAGAGGCTGTTGTGACAAATAAAACTTCGACAAAAACAGAGGTTTTGGTCTTGGGGGCGGGAATTTCGGGGCTTGCTGCTGCGCGTACCCTTATGGGTGATGACTGGGATGTGATTGTGCTCGAAGCAAGGGATCGTGTCGGCGGGCGTATTTGGACGGACACAACTTTGGGGGTTCCGTTGGATATGGGCGCTTCGTGGATCCATGGTGAAAGCGGCAACCCCATTACCGAACTTGCAAAGCAATTTGGTGTGAAAACAACCCCAACCGATGATGAGAATGCCATTGTTTTCAAGGCAGATGGCAGTGAAATGTCGGATGTGGAGTGGGCGAAGCTGGAAACCCTGTTTGAGGAAGTTTATGCGGAAGTTGAAGCCATGCAGGAGGATACAGATGATGATATGCCCTTGCAGACCGCTTTTGATACTGCCTTGGCAGAATTTGACCTTTCTGCCGATCAACTCCGTCAGTTAAATTATTATGCCTACCTTGCCACTGCTTTGGAATATGGGGCAGACCCCAAGGACCTTTCTCTCTGGGAATGGGATCAGGATGAGGAGTTCGGTGGGAATGAGGTGATCTTCCCTGGTGGTTATAACCAGATCACGAACGGGCTTGCGCAAGGTTTGGATATTCGCCTTGGGATAGAGGTGAAAGCCATTCGTTATGGAAACGACGGGGTTGAAGTAGAGACTTCGGCTGGGGTGTTTATGGCAGAAAAGGCTGTGGTGACGTTCCCGCTTGGGGTGTTGAAGCAGGGTGTGATTAAGTTTGAGCCGCCGCTTCCTTCATCCAAACGTGATGCTATCAGCCGTCTGGGCATGGGTTTGCTTTCCAAAGTCTACTTAAAATTCCCAGAGGCGTTTTGGGATGAGGATGTTGAGACGATCAGTTACATTGGAGATCGGTTGGGAGAATGGTGTGATTGGTTGAGTTTTGCGCCGTTTACAGGTGAACCGATTTTGATGGCGTTCCATGGCGGCGATAAGGGCGTGGCATTGGAAAAATTGAGTGACGCTGAAATTAGCGCTGAGGCAATGAAGGCGCTGCGTGCCATGTTTGGTGATGATATTCCCGAACCGGTGGGGATGCTGGTATCGCGTTGGAGTAGGGATCCGTATTCGTTTGGCGCGTATTCGTACATTCCGCCTTTTGCCAGCGGTGAAGATCATGAGGCATTGTTCGAGCCAGTGGATGGTGTTCTTTATTTTGCAGGAGAAGCAACTTCACGCCAGTATCCTTCTACGGTTCATGGCGCTTATTTAAGCGGTGTTGCAGCGGCGGAAGAGATTATCTGATATCGTATTGTATAATTTTGATACCCAACATTGTAAAAGGAGAATGAAATGCCTAATAAGGTCGTAATTCCCGGCAAAGTAGAAAAAGATAAAAAAAGTAACAAGAAATTCAAGATCAAGAAAAACAAGGACACAGAAGTGGATGTTGATATCGAGATCGTGGATGAGGGGACATACGAACTTGAAAAGTTAAGCGTGGATGATCTGCCTGCTGCCATGCCTGATAGCACACCGATTACATGGTTAAATAATTTTGCGATCAAGAAGGGCGGCAACTACATCAACCAACCCTACAAAGTGAAGATCGCTGGTTTGGGTAACGGAAAAATTGTTATTGTTGATAACAATAGCAATGGACGTCCTTATTACTTCACAGGCGATGTTGTGGACGATACGATCGAACTTTCGGATGGTGACCCTGGAATTGGAAAAACCTAATTTTTTGAAAGGCGCTGTAATTCACGCCGCCAGGGTACATTTTCAATAAATACCTGTTGTGCTTCCAGCGAATGAAGTTTGGAGACCTGCGTATTCAGCAAGCCAATTGCATTTTGCAATACGGCGCTGGTGCGCAGGTCTTTTGTTTTTTTAAGATAATTGAAAAGCGAAAGGTAGATTCGTAAGGGTTCTTCTGTGCCTTCGAATGCAGGATCTTTTTCCATGTGCTCAATGAGATGCTGCGCCTCTTTCCCCGCCGCAGCCTGGTCGTTGGATGCCAGATAGGCATCGACCAACCCTGCACGTGATTCGATGATAAGCGCAAGGCTATTGGCTTCTGTACGGATTTCGAGACTTTTCTGAAAAGCGGTGACGGCGGCGCTTGGGTTGCCTGTGAGTAATTCTGCATGTGCCAGATAGAAATGTGCCCATGCCTCAGATGTGCGATCTTTTGCCTGCGTGGATAGGGTAAGGGCTTTTTGGGCATGTGCAAGAGCTTCGCTGCTGTTACCTTGTCCGCTTGCAGAGGCGCTAAGGTTGATGTGTGTATATAGCTCTTCGATAATGGAGCCTTGTTCTCGTGCTATGTTAAGTGCGCGTTCGTAATATCCTCTCGCGTTGTCGTACTCGCCTAAAATGGACGATAGCCAGCCGAGATTTGCGTAGGCGAGGCTTTTTCCGCCCTGGTTGCCCTGTTCCTGAAATATTCGCAACGCCTTTTGGAAATGACTTTGCGCTGTGTGGTAATCTCCTTCTGAAGCTATCGAGAGAGCCAGGTTATTCCAAAGCTTGGCTTCAAGGAAGAGGTCTTTTACTTCTTGTGCAATTTCAAGAGCCTGTCTTTGGTATTTTTGCGCCGCGGCATGACCTTCCAATTCAAGTACAGCAAGGCTTAGGGCGCTGAGTCCACTTGCTTCTTTGGTGCGATTACCGATCTTCTGCGCAAGTTTAATGCCATCCAGCGCCGCTTGCTTTGCTTTTTCAGCTTCACCTGCATGGATGAGCGCATCTGGCAGGACGATGTAGACGGCAAGCAGGGTTTCGGTGTCATTGGCGGTTTGCGCAAGGTCTCTTGCCTGCGTGGCGTATTGGGTAGTGGATCCAAAATCTCCAATGATGGAAGCGTACAAAGCCCGTCGTACATATGCTTTGGCGAGGCGGCTATCGTCCCCTATGATTTTTGCAAGTTCCTCAAGGCGGTTGAGATCGCTTAATTGAAAAACAGATTCGCCGATATTGTAAAAACATTCCGCCCGCTTGAGTAGGATGTCAAATTCTTTGTGCGGAGTATCTTTGGGTAAGACCGCCAGGGCACGCGTGTAATAGTCAATAGCCAGCCGGTTTTGAAAATTACTCATGGCATGACCGCCTGAAAGCATCAGGTAATGAAGAGCTTCTGCTTGAAGGCTGCCTTTTTCAGCATGATATGCCAGGTCACTGTGATAGGGCTCAAGATCGCCTTTGTAAATTTCAAGCATGGATTCAAATGCCAACGCATGAAGTTTGCGCCTTTGGGTTTTCAACTGCATCGAATAGGCAGCGTCTCTCAACATGGCATGTCGAAAAATGTAATTGATTTCTTCGATAGATGCCCAGATATCTGCATTCTCTGCCTCGTGGACGTATCTGGGCAGTTTCTCCATTTGATCTTTTAGCATGTGCGATAACACATCCACCACAAACTCGCGTCCAAGGATGGAGGCGGCTTGAATGGTCTCGCGGATTTCCCGAGTTAGTCGGTCCAGGCGGGCGATCATCACAGTGTGAACATCCACTGGGATGAGAGTTTCTGCTTTTTCGTCAGCTTCGTAGTATCCCTCTGGGTTCAGGCGGAGTAATTCGTTTTCCAAAAGGTAACGTAATATCTGCTCTGCAAAGAACGGGTTGCCTTCGGCGCGTTTGTCTAGCGACTTGTTCAAGTCTGTGGTGATTGGCTTGCCGAGGATGTTTTCAGCAATGGCAAAGAGATGAGCCGGAGTGAGTTTATCGAGGGCTATTTCTTGTGGGCGCCAATCTGCTGGTACTTCAACCTTTTCTTCGCTTCGCTTTGTGGCAAGGATGGCAATTGGATAACTGCTTGCTTCATCCGCTTGTAGAATTCTGTTAAAGTAGGTTAAAAACTCCCTTGTTGCATCGTCCAGCCAGTGAATATCCTCTATAAATAAGTACAGTGGTCTTTTGAGGCTCTCTGCGCGAAAGAGTACGCTGAGGGCGGTAATGGTATTCTCGTAACGGCTTTTTGCATCCAGGGTTTCGTACAACGAATCGGGTTGTGTGATGTTAACCAAAGCCGCCAGTACAGATGCTGTACGCCGTAATTCTGAAGAAAGTTCCGGTTTGGGGGTGGCGGCGGCAAGCGTTTCAATTTCGCTGGAAAAAGCCGCCCAATTTAATTCATTGTTTGCATCCTCTGCCAGCTTAAACCGTTTTCGCAGCCACGATTTGAAAGGATGGAATGCTTCGCGTTTGATTTCCTCTGTCTGACAGATGACCCAATGGGTTTGAAAATCATTGAAATAGTTGGATGCCTGAAATTCATGGAGAAGACGGCTTTTCCCCATACCGGCTTCTCCGCTTACGATAAGCATCCCTGCATACTTGCCAACACGAACCGGCTCGCTAAATGTTGTTAGTACTTTAATTTCACTTTGCCTGCCTATCATTGCGCCGTCGAACATCAATTGCACTTCAGATTTTCTGCTCATCAACCTGTAGGTGCGCTGCTTTTTTGCAAACCCCTTGAATGAATAATCTCCAAGTAGTTTTACATTAAAAGTTTTTTCAGCACGGCGGGCTATTTCTTCATCCAGCCAGAATTCACTTTCACCGGCATGTTCCATGAGGCGGGCGGCGAGGTTCACCCCCCAGCCATATGCAGTGTAGTCTTCTCGTAGTGAAGCGCCCATGAATCCGGCGTAGGCAATTCGGTAAGTGATGCCTGCCCGCAGGGATAGCTCTGTTCGTGTGGCAAGCTCCATGACAAAAGATAGCGCACGCTCCACATCATGTTCGCGGGCAACGGGTGCGCCCCAGAACATCAATAAGTTGAAACCTTTATCGCCGAGGTCAGGACGTAAAAAGAACCCCCCGTAAATTTCCTGTAATTCGTAGACCGTCTGCATGAACGGTGCGACCAATGTCTCATCTGAAATATTCAATGGGATGTCGATAAAGAGATTGATCACATGGCGAAACTCGCCAACGATCTTTTGGCTTGATAAAGCCTCAGGGAAGAACATATTCATTGGCGCTGATTCAGGCTCAGGTTCTGTAATTGAGGCGGGAGCAGGTAATGACGAGAGGATATTTACAATGCGGACCCCTTCCGACATGGTGTTTACTTCCACCATATCCGCTATTCGTTCATGTGCAACCGGGTCTATGATGATTTCCCCCGGGCGGGCTTTTTCCTCGGCGTGGACGGCGCGGTTGAGACTATCACCGCGCAGCCAATACGAAAGGTGCATGCCGGTTTCAGATTTGAACATCTGCCAGCGGGTTTCGCCAAACCCCATGCCAGATTTGATGGCAATTGGAAAATTACCATACGGTGTTTCCACCACAGGATTCTTAAGCATATGTTTCTGCATGGCAACCAGTGCAGCAAGGCAGCGTTTTGTTTCAAGTTTAGGGTTGAGCGGGTCTTCCGGGAATATGGCGTTGAAGGCATCACCAGCATAGCCAATGACAAAACCGCCCTGTTCGTATACGGCAGTTACCAGCGGCTCAAAGATCACGCGCATAAGATTTGCCAACGCCTCAGCGCCATTGTGACCATGTGACGAAAGTGCATCGGTCATTTTGGAGAACCCCGAAAGGTCTACAAAAATGGCTGCGCCTTGGAAGGTTCCGCGCAATTTATTGGTTTTGTATTTTTCAATGATAAAGTCGGGTACAAGACGTCGAGTTGCAGACATGGGCGCTCCCTTTATAAGCGGATTTTAGCACAAGGGCTAAAAACAGTTGAAAGGCAGATGCTGCAAAACTCCATGGTTGCAGCAAAGTCATAAGCCCTTAATGCGGAAAGCGCGAAAAGAGCGAATTTCTCAAAAAAAATTTCGCATCATTCGCCCCATTTGCGGCATTCGCGTTAAGTTTTTTTGAAATTTTATAAAGTTACTTTGCTATAGCCGTACGTAAAACTCCGAAAAAGATCTGTATAAAAAAATAAGAATAACCCATTTGGGGTGTTAATTTTTTGCCACTTGAAACAGTAGACATAAAATAATAAAGCCGGACAAATTGCCCGGCTTTCAAAGTGCCTACTCAAACTCAATGTCGATCTCTTCGTCATCTTTCCAGTTATCGCTTCTTTCAAATTCGATATCACCAAAAAGCACATCCTGTTTTGCAGTCACATGATAACGCTTTACCAGCTCCAGCAGCGCAAGGAAGGTCACAACGATCTCCACGCGGGTGGCTTTGTCGGTGATAAGCCCGCTAAAGGTCATGCGTTGAATATTTCTCATCGTCTTCGTAATAAAGTCGATCTTTTCGCGGATCGTCACTTTGGGCGCAGAGATCACCGTAGTCAGCGGCTTCTTCTCTTTGCCTTTCGCAAACGCCGACTCGGCTGCTGCCAAAAGCTTTTCAAGCGTCAGGTTCGAAAGGTCTAATTTGGGCTCCACTTTGGGCGGCGGCGCAACACGCAGAAAAGTCCGCAGGTTACTGGTTTGTCGCTCTTCCATCCACTCTGCAATTTCTTTGTAGCGTTTGTATAACTTTAATTGCTCAACAAGCGCCTCGCCCGGGTCTTCTTCGCCAGGTTCGCGTTCGGGTGGGCGTGGCAAAAGCGCCTCAGATTTGATCTGCACCAGTTTTGTTGCAATCACTAAAAATGACGAGATCTCATCCGGCTTTTGTTCTTCTACACCTTGCAAATAGGCGAGGTATTGGTCGGTTACCGAAGCGAGCGATACAGTCGTAATATCCAGTTCGGCGCGTTCGATCAAATTCAACAACAAGCCCAAGGGTCCCTCGTAAACAGGGATCTGAACCTTATACGCGCCAAGTTGATTACCAAGAAGTCCATCCATAAGCCCGCGAATTATATCGCATCCCTTCATCATTTCGAGAGGCAACATGAAGCAAACTTGGTATAAAAAGAGGAGGTTATAATCTACACCATGTCCAAACTAACACACCTCGATGAACACGGTCATGCCAAGATGGTGGATGTGAGTGAGAAGCCTGATACGACCCGTACCGCCATTGCGCGCGGTGAAGTTCACATGAAGAAAGAAACATTGGAACTGATTCGCGACGGTCAAATAAAAAAAGGCGATGTGCTAACCGTGGCGCAAATTGCAGGCATCACCGCCTCAAAACGGACCTCAGACCTGATTCCGTTATGTCATCCTCTGCCACTCTCCAAAGTGGATGTTGACCTCGAATTGGACGATGCGCTTCCAGGGGTGGTCATCACCGCCACCGCCAAAGTGACCGGTAAAACCGGCGTGGAAATGGAAGCCCTCACCGCCGTATCTGTCGCCGCCCTCACCGTTTACGATATGGCAAAAGCCGCCGAAAAAACCATGCGAATTCAGAATATCCGTCTGGTTGAAAAGCATGGCGGGGTTAGCGGCGATATAGTGAACGAATAAGTTTAGGCGATAAAAATGGAATACACTTCAATTAACTTTATAGAGAAATTTTCAAAATTTACCGAGCATTGGTCACCTAAGATCATTGCGCAGCTCAACGACTATCACTTCAAACTTGCCAAAGTTCAGGGAGAATTTGTCTGGCACAACCACCCCGAAACTGACGAAGTTTTTCTTGTAATAAAAGGTCAGCTTGATATTTTGTTCCCTGATGGCAAAGTAACTTTGAGTGAAGGTGAAATGTTCGTAGTGCCCAAAGGCATGGAGCATAAACCCGTTGCCAATAAAGAATGTCATATCTTATTGGTTGAACCAGCAGGGCTGGTAAACACCGGCAGCGCCACCGATTCTGAATTGACCGCCCCTAATGATGTATGGATATAAAAATGAACCATATTAAACTTTTATTCTTCGCCACCATTCGAGACCGTGTAGGGATGAAATCCCTTGAGTTGGATATTCCCACTGATCTGACTATTCTTCAATTGAAAGAAAAAATAGGCGTAGATTACCCCAATTTGAAAGAATCCATGAAATCTGTGCTTATTACCATCAACCGCGAATATGCGTTCGATGAAGCCGTTATTCCCCTCAATGCTGAAATCGCTTTATTCCCACCTGTTTCCGGCGGATAATCCCCATGACTGATACTTTCCCAACCATTTACTCGATTACGGAAGACGAAATTGACCTGAATGACTTGCTTGCCAAGATCACGTTGACTTCCACCGGCGCGGCGGCAATTTTTACAGGCATGGTGCGCGGCATCACCTCGCGCGGCGCTGCGCATGAAACCGAATACCTTGAATACGAATCCTATGTTCCCATGGCTGAAGCCAAAATGAAGCAGGTTGCGGATGAGATCCGTGAAAAGTGGGCAGTTGTAGAAGGTATTGCCATTGTTCAGCGTATTGGCAAACTTTATCCTAAAACACCCACGGTTCTCATTGCCTGTACAGCTGCTCACCGTGATACGGGCGTTTTCGATGCCGCTCGCTATGGTATTGACCGTCTCAAAGAGATCGTCCCTGTGTGGAAGAAGGAAGTCGGTCCAGGCGGGCAGGAATGGGTAGAGGGAGATTACATCCCAAAGCCAGGAGAGTGATTTTGTTTTTACACACACAGCGTTTACTTATTCGTAATTTTATTGACGCTGACCTTGAGAATTTTCTGTCATACCGTAACGACCCTGTGGTGGCGAAATATCAAGGCTGGGATTCTCCCTACCCGCGCGAGAAAGCGCTTCTTTTCATAGAGGAAATGAAAGATATTCATGTCCCCCGTCAGGGACGTTGGCTGCAATTGGCAGTGGAACTGAAAGAAGCAGGTGAGTTGATCGGTGATGTTGCTTTTCGCGTTAAGAACAACGATGCCCGCCAAACGGTGATTGGTTATTCCTTCGCATCGACTCACTGGCAGAAAGGGTACGCAACAGAAGCCTTGACCGCATTGCTGGATTATCTGTTTGAAGATGTGGATATGCATCGCATTACGGCAGATTGCGATGTGGAAAATACGGGCTCGTGGAAAACCCTGGAAAAACTTGGCTTTCGGCGTGAAGCTCACTTTATAGAGAGTTTTTCTGTAAATGGTGAATACACCAGTGAATATCATTATGGAATTCTGCAAAGGGAATGGCGGGCAAAGACTGCTTTTAGGAATTGTTGATGATTACGATCCGTAAAGCAGGGACTGAAGATGCGGCTGCCATTGCTGTTGTCCATGTGGAGGCTTGGCGTGAAGCGTACCGTGGGATCGTTCCAGACGATTTTCTAAAAAACTTGTCCATTCAAAGGCGGACGGATCAATGGGTGAATATGCTCTCAGATGAGAGAAATATTTATCATCGAGCTTTTGTGGCGGAAATGAATGGGCAGGTTGTAGGGTTCTCCAATTTTGGTTTAGCACGGGAAGTCGATTTGGGTTTTAGCGGGGAGTTATTTGCCATTTATATTTTACAGGCTGTTCACAAACAGGGTGTCGGCAGGCTCTTGGTGGGGGCGGCAGTTAGAGGTTTACGTGAATTGGGATGTTCATCCATGTTGGTGTGGGTGTTGAAAGATAACCCGGCTCGTGGTTTTTATGAGCGACTGGGCGGGGAATATGTTACTGAAAAAAATATTGAGATTGGGGAGGCGAAATTACTGGAAGTTGCCTATGGCTGGAAAGAATTGGATAAATTTCCAGCGTAGGTGAAGTTTTTATGTGTTGAAACAGGTTTGAGAGGGGAAAGAGGCGCGTCACGTTTTCATCTATTTTGTGTTCTTTATATAGTTATATCCACTTTATTTTGGAGGACGAATGGAACGCATAGTTATTACGGGTATGGGCACGGTAAACCCACTCGGTTTGAATGCTCGTGAGACTTGGGAAAATGCAACTGCTGGAAAATCTGGTGTTGCTCCGATCTCTCTTTTTGATTCACATGCGGCAAATTTGAATGTTCATATTGCGGCGGAGGTAAAGAACTTTAAACCTGAAAACTTTATGGATGCGCGTGACGCCCGCCGAAAAGACCGCTTTGAGCAATTTGCGACCGCAGCGACAAAAGAGGCTTTGGAAAGTTCCGGCTTGCAGATCACTGAGTCCAATGCAGGTCGTATTGGCGTAATTATTTCCTCTGCCATTGGCGGGCTTCACTCTTTGCAAGAAGCTATTTTGACAAACCAGCGCGAAGGTCCGCGCAAAGTGAGCCCGTTTCTCATTCCCATGTTAATGCCGAACGGCGGCGCAGGGATGGCAGCCATCGAATTTGGAATTAAAGGTCCGTGTTTTTCGGTGGCATCTGCTTGTGCCTCAGGTGCGGATGGAATAGGCACTGCATTGATGATGCTTCGTACTGGAATGATCGATGCTGCTGTTACCGGCGCTGCTGAAGCAACCGTAACCGTTACCGGGGTTGCCGCGTTTGACCGTGTTGGCGCCATGTCTCGCCGAAATGATGACTATTCGATGACACCCCAACCTTTTGATAAGAATCGCGATGGATTGGTGATGGGGGAAGGCGCGGCGGTTATTGTGCTCGAACGCGAATCGGATGCAAAGAAACGCGGCGCGAATATTCTGGCTGAACTCGCCGGGTACGGCGCAACAGCCGATGCTTTCCATGTGACAGCTCCGCATGAACATGGCGCAGGTGGTGCGGCGGCAATTCGTATGGCGCTTGAATCTGCCAGGGCGAATGTGAACGAAGTTGGTTACATCAATGCGCATGGCACAGGCACTCCCTTGAATGATCAGGCTGAAACCCGCGCGATCAAGGCGGCGTTTGGTGACTTCGCCTATAAAATTCCGGTTTCTTCAACCAAATCCATGACCGGGCACATGATGGGCGCAACCGGTGCATTGGAAGTGCTTTTCGCTGTCAACGCCATTCGTAACGGCATCCTTCCGCCGACCATCCATTACGAGACCCCAGACCCTGAGTGTGACCTGGATTACATTCCGAACAAGGCGCGTGAAGCGAATGTTTCGTTGGTTATCAGCAACGCCTTTGGGTTTGGCGGGCACAACGCAGTTTTAGCAATTCGGAAATATTCCTAGTTTTTTCTTGTGAAATAAGAATATCCGTGCTATAATCCGCCCTCGCGTATATTGGAAACCTAATCAAAAAGTAAGGAAGACGGAAATGGCAGACCTGATCAAAGCCGTAGAGGCACAAGATAACGAAAACATCCCCCAGCTTGCTGCTGGCGATACTGTAAGCGTTCATGTGAAGATCAAAGAAGGTGACCGCGAACGTATTCAGGAATTCAAGGGCTTGGTAATTCGCCTGCGAAACAGCGGCAATAATGCGTCAGTTACCGTTCGCCGTATGGCGTCCAATGGTATCGGCGTAGAGCGCACCTTCCTGCTCCGCTCACCTCGTGTGGACAAGATCGTGGTGGAACGCCACGGCAAGGTTCGCCGCGCTCAGTTGTATTACATGCGCAGCCGCACCGGTAAGAGCGCCCGCATCAAGGAAAGATTTTCCTAATTTTCCTCATAAATCCCCGATGGCAGCATCGGGGATTTTTTGTTTAAGTTGCTTGTGGTATCCTTAAAATCTATCACTCTCTGGAGGTATGAATGAGCAATCCATTGATCGGTATAACTACATACAATACAAAAAACAACCACGGGCTCGATATTACCGCCGTGCAGCACACATATATTCATGCTGTGGCTCAAGGCGGCGGGATTCCTGTCTTGATCCCTGCCACTTTGGATGATGCAACCCGCCTTGATCTTTACTCCCGCCTCGACGGTGTGTTATTTTCCGGCGGGGGGGATGTATCCATCAAGTATTTCAATGGTGAAGATCATCCAAAAATTTCAGAGGTGGATGATTATCGGGATGTAACCGAGCTCTCCTTGCTTAAACAGTCTGTGGTTGATGGCAAGCCGTTTCTTGCGATCTGTCGCGGGGTGCAGGTCATGAATGTGGCATTGGGCGGCACGTTGTATACCCATATTCCTGACCAGTTCACCACGTCCCTTGAACACAGCCAGCATAATTTTAAGATCCTTGCCCATCCGGTAAACATAGATGAAGATTCTCGCCTGGCTGAGATTTTTGGCGAAACACTTTTGAATGTGAACAGCCTGCACCATCAGGGATTGAAGGAAATCGCCTCTTCCTTAAAGGTGGTTGGTCATGCTCCAGACGGCATGATCGAAGCTGTGGAATTGCCCGACCACCCTTACGCCATGGGTGTTCAATGGCATCCTGAATGGCTGACAGATCAACCTGTGATGCGCCGCTTGTTTAAGTCTTTTGTGGATGCCTCCAAGAAATAATGCAAACGGTCAACCCAATTGGTATTTTTGATTCTGGCGCAGGCGGACTTTCCGTTTTGCGTGAAATTCAGGCGTTGATGCCAAATGAAGACATCCTCTACTTTGGCGATCAGGGACACGTACCCTACGGTCCGCGCCCCATGAAGCAGATACAGGATTTTTCTGAAGGGATCACCCGTTTTTTACTGGGGCAGAATGCCAAGCTTATTGTCGTGGCATGTAACACGGCTTCGGCGGCGGCATTGAAATACCTGCGCCAGACTTTTCCTGACGTGCAATTCGTGGGCATGGAACCGGCTGTGAAACCGGCAGCAGAAAAAACGCAAACCGGCAAGGTTGGGGTGCTGGCTACGCCTGCCACATTTCAAGGTGCGCTGTACGCTTCGGTTGTAGAGCGTTTTGCAAATGGTGTGGAGTTGTTCCAAAATACCTGCAATGGACTTGTACAGCAGATCGAGACGGGAAGTTTGGAAGGCATGGAAACCCGACGTATTTTGGAAGATGCCCTGCACCCAATGATGGAAAAGAATATTGACACCGTTGTACTGGGATGTACACATTATCCATTCGTGATACCGATGATCCAAAAGATCGTTGGAGAAAAGGTTCGGGTGATAGACCCAGCCCCCGCAGTGGCGAGACAGGTCAAACGTCTGCTTGAGGCGGGGGGGATGTTGAACAGGCAGGGCGGCGCGGTGCGCTTCGTCACTTCGGGTGAGGTGATGGCTGTTGAATCCGTTATTCAGATTTTGTTGGGGGGCAATGTGAAGGTTGAATCTGTTACCTGGCTGAATGATCGTGAGGTGTTGGTTCAACTGCCAGCAGGGTGAGATTTTTTCCAAGCTCGCGCAGTTCGTCTTCGCCTTCGAATTTCATGCCGACCATTGCCATCACCGAGCGGGTGTAGGCGGGTTTCCTGCGGAAGAATTGAACCAGTACTTCGCCGGTATCTTTTTCCGCCAGAATTCGTGCGCGGGCTTTGAATTTTCTTCTCCCTACTTGCGCCTCAAAAACCGGATTGACCTGAATGTTCTTGTACCAATCAGCATGGATCCCGTAAGCGGCTTCAATGTAATAGGTGTCGGTGGTTTTGTCGTAGTCCATCACGTCGACCATGGTTTCACGGCGCTTGCCGGACTTTCTGCCTGTAGTGGTGATAAGCATCCACTCCGCGCCGATGAGTTTCTCCCAGCCACCCAAGCCGATCTTGTGCATGATGAGCGGGGCTTTGTAGAAGAATTTAAGGAAAGCATTGGGGCGTGTTGGGGACATGTTATTTTCTATCGACGAAGGTAGTTGGAGTGTTCCATCAAACTAGAACTGTTCGATATTCCCGGTTTGCCGGGCAACGTTTAGGCGGTGGGTGAAAACTCGCCATGCCAGTGCGCCGTAGACTAGCCCGATGATAATCTCATTGAGGATCAGCCCTGATGTATCTGCGTACGATGCTCCATCGATCACAGCGCGGATGGCAAGCAGTCCGTTGGTCATTGGGAGGATGTGTCCAATCCATTGAATGACTGGTGGCAGGGCGGTAACCGGGAAGTTCACGCCGCCGGTGAGCATCATGACATAGCCAATGGTATTGCAGATGAGCATTCCCCAGCGAGTGGGGAGACTTATGGCGCCCGATAACCAGCCAAGAGCGGACGCCGAAGCGACAGTGACGAAAAAAATAGGGGCGGCGTGCAGCAGGTCTAGGGCGGTTAGGTCGGCGCCGAAGAAGGGAACAAGAATCAACAAGACAAGGAGGATACGAACCAGCCCCTCGACGTAGCCTGCAAGGGAGCGCCCCATCATGGCGGGAAACCAGTTTGCTGGGGATGCGATCAGATAGGGCATGGTGCCTAGCCATTTTTCCAGTTCGATGACGACGGACATTTCAATGACGCTATGAAAGACGGCTGCGTGCATGGTGTTGCCGATCAATGCGAATTTGGCGAGTTCACTGCCCCCGGCAGCATACGAGATTAGGATGAAAAACACCGCCTGTAAAATGGTACGGGGAATGCGCGACCCCAACACAGTGGCGGGTGTCAATTCCACGGCAATGTTCGACCAGCCTGTTCTTGCGCCGGAACGGAATAATTGAATCCACTGACTCATCAAAACACCTCCATCGAGCCGTCTCTGCGGACGAGATACTCCACTTTTTTGAAGAGCGTTTGGGCGATCATCAGGTACGCCAGTGAAAGCCCGATCAGGTATAAGTCGATCAGCCAGGGATTATCGGCAACCAGCCCGGCAGATGCTCCAAGCGCCAGATTGCCCCAGGTTGGAGCAAGAATCGAGGAGAGCGGTCTCAGCCATGCCGGTAAGATAGTGAGTGGGAACATCAAGCCGGAGAGTATGAAGATCGGGTAATTGGCGGCTTCCATGAAATCACCGGCGTTGCGGGTTAGAACAAAGGTGGAACCGAGCACAAGACCGAAACACGTCATCGAGATGAGAGTTAACAAGAGGCTGACAATGAAGGCGGCAGGATTGGCAATATCCAATTCGAGGCGGAAGGCGATCAAACCGGTTGCAAATGTGACGACAAGTGAGATCAACGAAGCAAAGGCGTTGGAGAGACTTTTTCCTACGAGGATGATTGGGAACGGTGTGGGGGAGGCGATCAGCATAGACAAGGTTCCGCCGCGCCGTTCGCCTTCCACGATGCGACCAGAGGTCCATAAATTTGCGTTCCAGACACCCATCATGCCTGCGCCGATGACGGCATACAAACCGAAGTTCCCCTTGCCGCCGTAAAGGTAGGTGCCAACGGATAGCAAGGTGAAGATGATGGGCAATACCAACAAGGTGCCGACAAAGAACTGGTTGGTGGCGCGTTCCTTTGCCTGCATGGTAAAAGAACCCGCGATGACGCGCAGTACACTTCGCAGGCGGTTAATCATGAGTTGAGCGCCTCTCTGCCGAGAAGTTTTACATAGGCATCTTCAAGGGTTGGTTGGCGGGTGATGACCTTTTGAACTTGTGAACCTTCGAGGATGCGTACAAATTCGGGGATGGATTCCACACCGCCCGGGGATTGAATCTGGAGAGACTGTGCCCCTTCATGGTTTTCCATTGTGACCGATGCCACGCGAGGATGGGCGCGCAGACGGGCAAGGGCTTCAGGCGAGACTTCACGACATTCGATCTCGACCACTTCGAGGTCGGCGACCATGGTCTTGAATGCCGAGGGAGTATCGATCAGTGCGATCTTTCCCTTGTTCACAACGGCAACGCGCTGGCAGAGTTCGTCCACTTCGTACATGTAATGGGAGGTGAGGAAGATGGTCTTTCCGCGTTTATTCATTTCAAGGATGACCGCCCTCAATTCCCGCGCTGCAATGGGGTCGAGACCAATGGTGGGTTCATCGAGAAAGAGTACATCGGGGTCGTTAACCAACCCGCGCGCGATGTGTAGTTTTTGCTTCATACCGCGTGAGTAACCTTCGACGCGTTCATCGGCTCGCTCGGTCAGCCCGACCAGATCGAGCAATTCCGGTATGCGTTTACGCGAAACCTCGGGCGGGACGAGATACAGGTCTGCAAAATACTGGATGTTATCGCGCCCGGAGAGCCGCCAGTACAATCCGCGCTCGCCGCCGAAGACCATGCCAATGCGCGGGCGGAGTTTTTTTGTATCGCGCACCACATCCATGCCGAGGACTTCAGCACGACCGGAGCTGGGTAGTAATACGGTCGAAAGGATTCGTGTAAGGGTTGTTTTGCCTGCCCCGTTTGGTCCAAGTAGACCGAAGAGTTCGCCTGGTTCTACAACCAGGTTGATGTTTTCAAGTGCGGTAATATCCTTGCGAGTTCGGCGGATCGTTCCAGTGGTGGTTGAAAAAATTCGTCCGAGATTTTCAATTTTTATCGCTGTCACTTTTGTTTCCTTCCCGTGTGTAAAAATATTTAGAATACCGCCCGTCAGTTATCTTTAAAAATATACCACTTTGAGAAGAAAATTGCTTCCCTTCGTTTTTCGGCACTTGAAATATTTTTTGGCTGAGTTATTTTAATCGGCTGGGATAACCCCCAGGGCACCCAGGGTATTTTCATCGATTTGAACTAACTTCACCGCATTGAAACTTAATTGACCTGCATCGAGGTTATATTTTTTCGCCATGCGTTCAAACAGAGTTAGATACCCCATTTTGACCGGTGCATTCCAATTTAAGCCGAGTGCCGCTGTATTGCTGTGCAACATATCGGGATCTTCACCTTCGATTTCGACAAAATTACCGTAGGGTAATTCATCCAACATGATGTGGGTATTATTCAGTTCGTACGTGGTGCGGTATTTTTCATAGAAGGCGATGGGCGTAAAACCCAACGCCTCTAAAAAATCCTTTGCGGCACCGAAACTGCCGACCGTAAACTCGATCTCTTGGCGGCTTAGTATGCCGTCGCTGCGTGCTTCGTTTGGTCCCTTGAATGTGAATATGGCTTCTGTGTCGTTTCGCAAACGGAGCACTTTCATTTCTTTGCGTAGGTCATTATTGGCATTGTCAAAACGCAGGTTGGTTTCGTGGGCGCGTGGTTGAATCAAATGCGCCTTCAACTCGTGAAGGCGCATTTCTACCCGACTTAAATCTTTGACAAAGAACTTGACTTCGGTTTCATGTCCGGTCATGGCTAATGAATGTTTAGGATGATCTGTTTTTGTTCGACGCTTTCGCCTGGCTTCACTTTTATGCTGCTGATGATGCCATCACGCGGGGATTTTAATTCGTTCTGCATCTTCATGGATTCGAGAATGATGAGAACCTGTCCTTTTTTGATCTCCTGCCCTTCTTCAATGGGGACGGCAACGACCAGACCCGGCATGGGCGCTTTGAGGTGGAATTCGCCGCCTTCGCTCACGCCGCCACCCGCGGCGGCTTTGAGGCGTTTTTCGCGTTCATCTTCCACTTTTACCTGGAACTGATGCCCGCGCAGGAGTACCTGCCATTCATCTTCCGTGTGGTAGACGTATGATTCGTGTGATTTTCCATCCACGATCAGTGAAAAAACGGGCTGCCCGCTTACAAATTGAAAATCAACTTCGAGCAGGCGGTCACCAATGCGGATATGACGATCATCCACAACTTCAACTTCAAATTGTTTATCGTTAACGGTGGTTACATATTTCATTCAAAGACCTCGCTCGTTTATCGGTGCATTCGTTCCCAGCGCCCAACCCACTTCCAGTTGCTGGTGTCGCGTTCGTTGCCGCGGACTATTTGGGCTGAGTGTTCAATTTCTTTGTGTGCCACAAGTGTGGCAAGAATGGCTGCGATTTCTGCCTGGGCTTCGTCCATTTCGGAGGCGGCTTCCATGGAGAAACGTTCTTCGACAAAACGAGTATCGAATTGCCCACCCATGAAGCGGTGCGAATCCATCAGGGTTTGGTGGAAGGGGATGTTGGTGCGCACACCAACAATGCGGTATTCTTCCAATGCGCGGCGCATTCGCAGGATGGCTTGGGCGCGGGTTTCACCCCAAACGATGAGCTTGGCGATCATGGGGTCGTAGTAGGGGGTGATCTCAAAGCCCGGGTACACGCCAGTATCCACGCGGATGCCGGGACCCGTGGGGATAATACTGTGGGTGATTCTCCCTGTGGAGGGGATGAAATTATTGAATGGGTCTTCTGCATTGATACGACATTCGATCGCATGTCCGTTGAACCCAACCTGGTCTTGCGTGTAGCTTAGCTGGCGTCCACGGGCGATGCGCAACTGTTCGGCAACAATATCAACGCCGGTGACCAATTCTGTGATGGGATGCTCCACTTGCAGGCGGGTGTTCATTTCAAGGAAATAGAAATTCTTATCCTTGTCCACCAAAAATTCGATCGTTCCCGCATTGACGTAATCGACTGCCTGTGCGGCTTTGACGGCGACATCGCCCATCTTTTTGCGCAGGTCTTCGTCAAGAAATGGGGAGGGGGATTCTTCCACTAATTTTTGGTGACGGCGTTGAATGGAGCATTCGCGCTCGCCGAGATGAATGACGTTGCCATGCGAATCGGCAATGATCTGGAATTCGATATGGCGTGCGCCTTCGATCAATTTTTCGAGATAGACGTTGCCATCACCGAACGCTGATTCTGCCTCACGCCTCGCTGACTCAAGAAGGGCTGGCATTTCTTCCAAGCTTCGGACTTCTCTCATGCCTTTGCCGCCGCCACCCGCCGTCGCCTTGATAAGAAGCGGGAAGCCGATGGTTGGGGCAATGCGCAGGAGGTCGTCATTGGTCATGTTGCCGACATCTTCCGTGCCGGGCACAACGGGCACACCTGCTTTAATGACCGTGGCGCGCGCTTCAGCTTTGTCACCCATGGCGGCAATAGCTGAAGGTTTGGGTCCAATGAAGGTGATACCTCGTTCGGCGCATTGGGCGGCGAAATCTTCACGCTCGGCGAGGAAGCCGTAGCCGGGGTGAATGGCATCGGCGCCGGATTTCTTCATCACTTCGAGAATTTTATCGGCGCGCAGGTACGATTCACGCGACGGGGCAGGACCCAATAGGTAGGCTTCATCTGCATAGCGGACGTGCAGGGCGTTGCGGTCTGCTTCTGAGAAGACAGCCACGGTTTCAAGCCCCAACTCGCGGCAGGCACGAATGATGCGGACGGCGATTTCGCCTCGGTTTGCAACTAGAACTTTTTTGAACATAAGACCTCATGTCTCGTCATTGCAAGGGCGATGCACTTCACCCGAAGCAATCTCCAACGAATTTGAGATTGCTTCGTCGCTAAGAGCAAGAGCGCTCCTCGCAATGACAGGAAATTACAGCGGAATATTGCCGTGTTTCTTGGCGGGGTTGGCATCGCGCTTGTTGCTGAGCATGGCGAGGGCGTTGATGAGGCGCGGGCGGGTTTCTTTGGGTTCGATCACATCGTCAATGTAACCGCGTGATGCCGCTACATAGGGGTTGGCGAATTTTTCCTTGTATTCGGCAACCAATTCTGCCTTGCGCTTGACGGGGTCTTTGGCTTTTTCGAGTTCTTTGCGGAAGATGATATTGACTGCGCCGTCAGGTCCCATCACTGCGATCTCGGCTGTGGGCCACGCGAGATTCAAATCGCTGCGGATGTGTTTGGATGACATCACACAGTACGCACCGCCGTATGCTTTGCGGGTGATGACGGTCAGTTTGGGCACGGTGGCTTCGCAGTAGGCATAAAGTAATTTTGCGCCAGAGCGAATAATGCCGTGGTGTTCCTGGTTGGTACCGGGTAGAAAGCCGGGGACATCTTCAAAGGTGATGATGGGGATATTGAAGGCATCGCAGAAGCGGACGAAACGCGCGCCCTTTTCGCTGGCGTCAATATCCAACACGCCTGCGAGAACAGCGGGCTGGTTGGCAACAATGCCCACAGACTGTCCGCCGAGGCGGGCGAAGCCGACCACAATATTGGCGGCGTAGTTTTCGTGGATTTCAAAGAAATTGCCATCATCCACGATTAGTCGGATGACTTCCTTGATGTCGTATGGTTTGTTTGCGTCATCTGGGACGAGCGAGTTGAGCGCTTCTTCCATGCGAAGCGAATCGTCCGTTGTTGCTGCGGGAGGAGCATCTTCCATGTTATTTTGCGGGAGGTAGCTCATCAATTTTCGGATGAGGTACAGCGTATCGGCTTCACTGTCAGCGGCTACATGGCACACGCCGGATTTTTCTGAGTGAACCGCTGCGCCGCCCAGTTCTTCCTGGGTCACTTCTTCATGAGTTACGGTTTTTACTACATCGGGTCCGGTGACGAACATGTACGAGGTGTTGCGCGTCATAAAAATAAAATCGGTAAGGGCAGGGGAGTAGACCGCACCTCCCGCACAGGGACCCATGATGGCGGATATCTGTGGAATAACGCCGGAGGACATGGTGTTGCGCAGGAAGATATCGGCGTATCCGCCGAGGGCAACAACGCCTTCTTGAATGCGGGCGCCGCCTGAGTCGTTCAAACCAATAATGGGTGCGCCGTTCTTGAGAGCCATGTCCATCACTTTGCAGATCTTCTCAGCGTGAACTTCACCAAGGCTGCCGCCGAAGACGGTGAAATCTTGTGAGTAGACGTAGATCAGGCGTCCATCAATTGTGCCCCAGCCGGTGACGACTGAATCACTCATGATCTTCTGTTCGTCCAAACCAAAATCGGTTGTGCGGTGAACAACAAAGGGATCCATTTCGCGGAAAGAGCCGCGATCCAATAAAAGGTCGAGGCGTTCACGGGCAGTCAATCGTCCCTTTTTATGCTGCGCTTCGATGCGTTCCTGTCCGCCGCCAAGGCGTGATTGTGCTCTCAGTTCATTCAACTTCTGGATTTTTTGTGTCTCGTTCATATGCCTCTCTCGTCAGTGATTTCGATGTAAAGTAGATCAGGATCAGGCAGGCTAGATTGATGATGATCGTAAAACCTGTATCTTGAGCCGGCGTCTGCCGGGTGAACCGCCCGACCCAAACCCAAACGGTGTAGGCTGCGGCTGCCCCGAGGAGCATTTTGGCACTCCACGGCTTTTTTTGCCATATCCCAAACAAAAGAACCACACTCATTATTAACCATATTACTCCAAATGCTGTGCCAAAAACAAATGAAGAGGTTGATGTGTATTCATTCAGGGTATTGTGCCATTGAATGGAAGTAAACGTGCGTATGGCATTCCAAACCGCAAGCATTAACACCAAGACGATGGTTAGGGTTACTGAAAATGGGCGTTTCATTGCCTAGTATTTGGGTCTATCCCACAGATAGAGCAGGTCTTTTCCGCCAAAGCTGTTATATCGTTCGAAATAGGGGTCAAATTGACGGTAGTATGGGGCTGGCTCCATTAGGCGGGGATTGGCAAATACAATCGTCATGCCGCGTTCGCTTAAGTAAGCGGGGGCTTCTCCATTTTGCAGGGCATGGAAGTATTCGTAGCTGTTGATCAAACCGTCCATGTTTACGATGGTGCGGTTGTGGATGAAGTAACCAACATTGCCGCCGCCCGTCATTCCGATAATGGCGCCTTCTTGCGTGTTTTCTTCGATAAAAGCAACCACTTCCATGAGTGGGCGATCTGGTAAAAAATAACCACGCGGCATGGCGTAGCTGAAAACCTGCCATGTTCTGGCAACTGATCTGAACCCGATGAACAATGCCGCCAGAATGAGAATCGCGTTGATGTATTGAGTCCGCCGAATTGGGCGTAGGATAAGGTCTATTAATAAGGCGGAGAGCAGGGTGAGGGTGACGGTTTGTGTAACCCAATACCATTCTTTTGCGCCGCCATAGGCTGTGGCTGAATAAGAAAGGATTTGAATGACACCGCCTGTGATAAACGGGATAAGTGCAAGGTTTGTGAATGCTTGTCGGCTGCGGTGTTTGTTGGAAAAGATGATCGTCAGAACGAGGAGGAGTGCAACCGAAAATACGAGGAAGAAGCGCTCATCGACCAGGTCGCCGCCGGGCAAATAAGGGCGAATCCATTCGGAGGCGTACCAGATCGCATCTGTAAATGGGCGGGTGGTTTCAAAGGAGGCTTCGTCGCTCAACCCAAAATAGGAAGCCCAGTTGCCTGCGGGGTGGTCGTAAATTGTGCTGCCCATGCTGCCCCACCACCGTTTGACTTGTCCGCTGACGGGGCTGGAGGTGCCGAAGGTGAAGTGGTTGAAGAGCATGTAGGCGAGCAATAATCCGCCGAGAATGCCGTAGTAGATGATTCCCTCGCTTAGCCAATTTCTCCAATGAGACTTGAATTGTGCAAGCGGGCTTTCAGCCTTGATGAGGTTTGGGTGTGAGACCCAGGCTGTGATTAAGCGGGAGGCGGTGATGAGTATCAGGGAAAAGGCGAAGTTGAGCGCAAATGCGCTGCGGGGGAATCCGTTGCCTGATCCAAGTTCTAAAATGAGAATTTGAATCCCTGCTGAAATCATTGTGCCAGTTGTAACGGCAAAAAATATTTGGCGCGTTGTTTTCCACAGCGGCGTGGCGCGCGGGTGTTGGTACGCGCCAAAGAAATACAAGGCGGGAATGGTTACGAGGACGGAAATGAGTACAGCCTGCACAGTAGACGGCGCGTAGACGGTGTTGTAGGCTTCGAAGCCGGTGCGCAGGATCACGGCGCTGGTTATTGAAAGAAATAGGATCGCCAGATCGAATAATGCAAAGTATCGGATGGGCGTGCCGCGAAAGATGACCCAGATGCCAATAATGACAGCGAGGAAGACCAGGTCTAACCGGCTGAACATGGCGAGTGCGGCGGCTAACGCCAAGAGGGCAATGCGTTTACGGGAGATGTGTGCCGACCGCCATTCTTTTTCAAACTGCGAAAGCAGGTATACCATGAGGACAATGGAGAATGCGGCGATGGGGGTTTCTAACCCCATTTTGTAGTAGTTGGCGTGGATGTATTCGTTGAACGACCAGAAGACCGCAATGAGGATCGCTGTCGCGTGCGAAATATGGGTTTTTACCACCCTGTAAAGCATGATGGATGTTGCGGTTTGAATGACAGCGATGACCACGAGGAGAATTCGCAGCGGCAGGATAAGATCGTAATTTGCAAGCGCAAAAATGGGAATACAGATCAACATCCATAGCGGGTGATACCCGTTGGTGAGGTTGATGCCATCAAAGGTGCTGCCGAATCCTGCCGCGATGTTTTGGGCGACTTTGAAGTAATAGTATGCGTCGTCTCGAACGAACCAATGGTTTGGGAAGGCGTAGGGGTCTGCCATGGCGGCGCGGATGTGCAGAATTAACATTGCTGCGATCAGTGCAACTTCAAAGGGTGCAAGGCGTTTTAGAAATTTCATTAGGGAATGTGTAAAGTGATCTTTCCAAAATTTTTTCCCTGCCACAGGCGTTCTTGTGCGGCGGGGGCTTCGTGCAAAGGGAATGATTTATCAAGTATGGGTTTTAGTTTACCTGCAAATACCAAATCCATCACTTCACGGAAATCTGACGTGGTGCTCATGGTGGAGCCGATGATGGAAAGGTGTTTTGCAAAAATAAAGCGGTTGTCAATTTCAAATTTTGGCGCGCCGCTGTTGCCAACGGTGAGCAGCCTTCCGCCTTTGGCGAGTGCGCGCAAACTGAGCGGGAAGGTTGTGCCGACATTGTCTACAACGACATCTGCGCCGCGTTTGTTCGTGGCGCGGTAAATGGATTTTGACCAGTCTGCTTCTTTTGATCGGTCTATCAAAATATCTGCGCCGAGGGTTTCGGCTTGAGCGAGCTTTTCGGCGTTCGAGCCGATGACGATGACTTTTGCGCCGAGGTATTTTCCAATTTGGATGGATGCGGAATTTACGCCTCCTCCCGCGCCGATAATTGCCACGGTTTCCCCAGCCTTTACCCCGCCGCGAACTTTCATGGAGTGCCAGGAGGTTTGGTAAACCAGCGCGGCGGCTGCGGCTTCGTGAAAGCCAAAGTCATTTGGCATTTTATGTAATTGTTTGGCGGGCAGGCTGACGTATTCGCAATATGTACCACGGATGGTCTCGCCAAGGAGATGCCAGTTTTTACAAAGATTGTCCCTGCCGTTTTGGCAGGCTTCGCATTCTCCGCAGCCGATGTTGGCGTTGATGACCACCCGCTCACCAATGCGAAAGCCGTTCACGCCTTCACCGATGTCTGCCACTTCGCCAGCGCCGTCTGCGCCGGGGATGTGGGGGTATTCGAGTTTCAACCCCTGCCAGCCGTTGCGTACTAGAACGTCCATGCGGTTGAGAGCGGCAGCTTTAAGCCGAATAAGAACTTCGCCGGTTTTCGGCTGCGGAGTGGGGAATTCTGAATAGCTCAGAACCTCCGTTCCGCCGTGGGTATGGAAGAGGATTGCCTTCATTGTGTAGGGCGTTTACTTTTCCATTTCAATGCGCGAGATGACCAGACGCTGAATTTCGCTGGTGCCTTCGTAGATTTCGGTGATCTTTGCGTCACGAAAGTAACGTTCTACGGGCAGTTCTTTGCTGTAGCCCATGCCGCCGTGAATTTGCACGGATTGGTGGGTCACATACATGGCGGTTTCTGATGCAAATAATTTTGCCATGGAGGCTTCGAGCGAGTAGCGTTTACCGCTGTTTTTGGCTTGGTCTTTGGCAAGCGCGGCGTTGTAGATCATCAGGCGGGAGGCTTCGATGCGGGTCTTCATATCTGCGAGTTTGAAGCCGGTTCCTTGAAATGCGCCAATGGGCTGCCCGAAGGCTTCACGCTCGCCAGCGTATTTTCTTGCCGCTTCGTAGGCGGATTCAGCGATGCCCAAGGCTTGGGTGGCGATCCCAATTCTTCCGGCGTCGAGAACCGTCATAGCTATTTTGAAGCCTTCGCCTTCTGCGCCGAGTCTGTTTTCGGCGGGGATGCGGCAATCTTCAAAGATCAATTCACTGGTGGATGAAGCGCGGATGCCGAGTTTGGGTTCTTTTTTACCGCGAGTGAGTCCGGGGGTCTTTCCATCCACCAGAAAGGCGCTCACACCTTTTTGTTTTTTCTCGGGGTCGGTCATCATGAATACGACGAAGTAGTCTGCTACGGGTCCGCTGGTGACCCAGGATTTGCGCCCGTTCAGTATATAGAAATCACCATCACGGGTGGCGCGGCTGCGCATGGTCCCTGCATCGGAACCGCTTTGGGGTTCTGTAAGCGAGTAGGCGCCAATGGCTTCTCCAGTGGCAATGGGTGTGATGAATTTTTTCTTCTGTTCTTCTGTGCCGAATTTTAAGATGCCATGACAATACAGGGAATTGTTGACCGACATGATGACGCCGTGTGAAGCATCTACTTTGCATATCTCTTCAAGGGCGAGAACGTAAGCCAATGCATCCATGCCTGCGCCGCCGTATTCTTCAGGGACTTCAATGCCCATGAAACCCAACGTCCCCATTTTTTTGATGGTGGTGTATGGGAACTCGCCGCTTTCGTCAAACTCGGCGGCAATGGGGGCAATCTCTTTTTCTGCAAAATCTCTGGCGGCATCACGAAGCATTTTGTGTTCTTCGGTTAATGGGTAAATGGGAAGGTCTGTCATTGTTCACTCTCTTTCCACATAATTTGTTGAGTGGATTATACCCGCTTGTATTATTCGGAAACTGGAGATTGACAGGCGCTTTGGCTACTCACTATACTTTAGGATATTTTTTCGCCTCTCACCAGACCTTGACCTGAATCGCCCCATTTGATATTCTCTCCACCCAATATGTCATCCTCCTACCTAAACCCAAAATGTGAAGCCCGCCCCAAACCCGAAACAGGCGATTGTGGCGTGTACGCCATTGCCCCCATAAACAAGGGAGAGCTTATCTCCATCTGGGGTGGTGATATCATCACTACCAGTCAGTTAGACCCGAACATGCCGCGTTTTACCCAGCGCGTTCTTCAAATTGATGAAGACCTTTATATTCTCACGGTCGCTGAAAAAGAGCCGAACGATTGTTTCAACCATTCTTGTGAGCCGAATCTGGGCTTTACCGGACAGATCGGGTTGGTTGCCATGCGCGATATTCAACCCGAAGAAGAATTGACATTTGATTACGCCATGTCTGACGGCGGATCGTATGACGAGTTTGACTGCATGTGCGGTCAGCCAACCTGCCGTGGAAAAGTAACCGGCAATGATTGGAAACTGCCTGCACTTTGGCACAAGTACAACGGGTATTTTTCCACCTACCTTGCACGACGAATCGAAAAACTGCGCGGATAAGTTACAACGTTCATGAAATATCTTATTGGTGAAAAGCTGAGGTTTGATTGGAAAGTCGTTTCGATCACCATACTCAGCACCCTGCTCTTGCTGGTCGATTCCTATCATCGGATATTCGCAGAAAAATATTGGGACAGATTTCTGCTGTACCTCATTATTCCGCTTTTTATCACTCTTTTTGTCTTTCGCGAAAACCCACGCGAATACGGCTTTTCCCTCGGAAATTGGAAATTGGGTATTGCCTACACTCTATTAGGCGTGTTGATCATGGCTCCCGTTATTTATTTTCTCGGCAGGGGTAACACTTCCATGCAGACGTTTTACGCAAGATTCCTTATTGGACTGCCATGGACGACCTTTCTTGACCTCGTTGGCTGGGAATTTTTCTTTCGCGGCTGGATATTATTTGCCTATGCCCGCAAATATGGTCACGACGCCCTCTGGCTTCAAGCCGTCCCTTTTGCATTGGTGCATATTGGCAAACCCGAAGTTGAAACCCTCTCCACCATCTTTGGCGGATTTCTATTCGGCTGGGTGGCATGGCGCACAAAATCATTTATCTACCCGTTTCTGATCCATTGGTTTATCGCCACGTTCATCATCATTGTTGCAGCGGGAGTGATCTAAAGTGACCGACTATTCAATTCGTTCTGCGCAGGAAGCAGAATCCGCTCAAATTAAGGCACTGATTCATGAAGTGGGGATCAACCCCACGGGTTTGGATTGGAGGCGGTTCCTCGTCGCAGTGGATGGCTTGGGCAGGGTGATCGGCTGTGGTCAAATTAAACCTCACGGAAGTGACATCCTCGAATTGGCTTCGATTGCTGTTTCGCCTGAACATCGCGGACAGGGAATTGCCCGAAGGATCATTGAGCAACTGCTTGCGGAAAATCCGCGCCCGCTGTATTTGATGTGCGTGGAGCATAATGGGGCAATGTACGAAAAATTTGGCTTTCGCGCAATTGAATTGGAAGCCATGCCCAGATACTTTCAACGCATGAAGAAATTATTCGACCTTTCAAAATTACTGCACAAAACCGAAGAAGGTTTGCTGGTAATGATGGTGGAGTAAAATTCGCATCATGAAAAATGTGCTTTACGCATTGGTCGGTGTGATGGCGGGTTTTGCGCTTGCTGGTTTACTATTTTTCATTTCCCGTATTCCTTCAGGGAAGCCCATCGTTTTGCAATCGGCGCCGACGAAAGCACCCATTGCTGTGCATGTGATCGGAGCCGTACCGCGCCCGGGCTTGTATGAATTTTCTGAAGGCGCGCGTGTACAGGATGCCATAGATGCCGCGGGTGGTCTGCTTTCCGGTGCAAATGTGAATAGCGTGAACCTTGCTGCTCTGCTTGAAGATGGGCAGCAATTAAACATCCCATTTAAAGATGGGGCATCGCCAGAAACAACCTCAAGTGACGACGAACTGGTATTACCCGGCGCAACAGAAGAACGCGACCTAACCGTGGATACTGGTGATAAGATAAACATCAACACAGCCTCGCTTGAAGAGTTTGATTCTCTGCCAGGCATTGGTCCCACCATCGCGCAACGCATTGTAGATTACCGCACAGAGAATGGACCCTTTCAGACCATTGAAGATATTATGAATGTCTCTGGCGTAGGACCTTCCACTTTTGACAATATCAAGGATTTGATCATAGCCCAATGAACTTCGACCATTTTTCAGCCATTGCGCCAATTTATGCGCGTGTTACTTATTCCAAAGCGGGATTGATGCGCGAGTTTGCCTCTCTGCCGGTTGCGGGACGTTTACTCGACGTGGGCGGTGGTACGGGGCGGGTTGCATCTGCCATACGTGATCTGGCGGATGAAGTTGTCATAACCGATGTTTCATTTGGAATGTTAGCCCGCGCGCCTCGCTCTACGCTTTTGCCTGTGTGCGGCGTCTCAGAGCTTTTGCCCTTCGCTGATGATTTTTTCGAACGCATCATCATGGTGGATGCGCTGCATCACGTCATTGACCAGACCGCGACCATCCATGAAATGTTTCGCGTGCTCAAACCTGGCGGCGTACTCGTCATTGAAGAACCGGATATTCATGATTTTGGGGTGAAGCTCATTGCCCTTGCCGAAAAACTTTTACTCATGCGTACTCATTTTCTTTCTCCTCAAGCAATTGCTGAATTGTTTAATGCGGGTGAAAAAGAAATAAAGACCGATGGTGGAACGGCGTGGGTAATTGTGAAGAAGTGAATAAAAAAACAGCGCGGCGTCAGCCGCGCTGTTTTTTTATTTTGCAGATTATTTGATAAACGTCCCGTTGCGTAAATCTCGCAGCGTTTGCTCGATCTCTTCGCGGGTATTCATTACGAAAGGACCATACGGCACAATGGGTTCCTTGAAAGGCGCCCCTGCCATAAGCATAAAACGCACTCCCGTTTCAGATTTCACCTCAATCTGGTCACCGTCGTCATTCAACACAACCATACTAATGGATTCGACGACTTCTCCCGAGAATTCACCTACGCCTTCAAAAACATACATGAGGGCAGTGTGTCCGCTTGGGATGGGATAAACGAATCGGGTTCCAGGTTCCAACTTCACATCCATGTAAAGAGGCGCAGCAGAAATTTCAGTGACGGGTCCGCGAACACCATCCACTTCTCCTGCCATCAGGCGGATGACCGCCCCTTCTCTCTGAATCTCTGGAATGGTGCCCGAGGTCACTTCTTGATAACGTGGTTCGCTCATCTTTTGGGCGGCGGGTAAATTGACCCACAACTGAAAGCCGTAAATATTGCCGTTGGCACTGCGGCGCGGCATTTCTTCATGCAAAATTCCGCGCCCGCTGGTCATCCATTGCACGTCCCCTTCGGCAATGGTTCCGGCGTTGCCGAGGCTGTCGCGGTGGCGGACGGTGCCTTCCAGCATGTAGGTGACGGTTTCAATGCCGCGATGCGGGTGAGTAGGAAACCCACGGCTGGGACCCTCAAGCGGGTTGTTAAAAGCGAAATGGTCGAACAGCAAAAACGGGTCAAATTTATTGCTGACATGCGGACCGAAGGAGCGCCTCAATAAAACACCCGCTCCTTCAATCACAAGGTTTGGTTCAATAATGTGGGAAATAGTTCGGTTTGTCATGCCTGTTGGATGACTTCGAAATTAAAAAACTTACCATTCGAAGAGACGGTCTTTTCAAAGATTTTATCCATTATTTTATTTAACCCACCTTTCCCGGTAGGGGCGACCCGCCCACATCCATGAGAACTTACTTTCGCCAGCAAGGGTCGCCCTGCGCGGGGCAACCCTTGCTTTGGGATAAAAACCCTGATAGACCTTGACGGGTTTGCCCCTACGGAAAATCGCGTAATACCAGTTATTTAACTTGCAAATCCATCTGGCATATTGGTCTCCCCTTCGCTCAAACCATAGTTCAAGATATCTGCCCGCCGGTTGGGGTGAGACTGTAGCAATTCTGTTTGTGTGCCGCCTGTAAAAATATCACCGGTAAAACCAGGCGCAAGAGTGCAGCCGAAAAGCGAATACTTGCCGCCTTCCACGCAATGTCCTGCCTGCCAAACTCCCGCAGGGATGACGAACTGCACCTCATGCCCATTCAAAGGATCATTGCCTAAAATTACATCGCGGCTCGACCCATCGGGATAAAGCAATATCAAACGCAGCGGGTCGCCGCCGTAGAAGTGCCACATCTCATCAATGGTTAATTTGTGGAAGTAGGAGACACTGCGCGGTTCATGGCAGTACATCCCGATCATTCCCGTTCCAAATGGTTTTCCATCGGGCATATCACTTGAGCGGTACGTGCTTGTGAATAAGGTTCCTTCCACTGGCAGCGGCTCAAATTTGAAATGTTGTATCAACGCCTCAATATCTTTATTCATTCGAAATCCTACTTACTGACTTTTGATCGTCAAATTCACAATTTGCGCCCCACTTGCCTTTACCAAATTCTCCGGCGTAATCATGATCTCTTCGCCCCAATTTCCAGCGCCTGTACCGAGCAAGGGCTCGTCCATCAATGTCGCTTCGATGAAGGTGCGAAAACCTTCCGGCTGCCAGCCAAAAGCAGGGATCGAGCCAATGATGTACCCTGTCACTTCTTTCACTTGTTCAGGCGGCGCCATGCGAATGTTGCGTGAACCGATCGCCTTCTTCAAATTTCCAGAAATGGCGTTCTGGTCGCCGCCCAACATCACCAGCACGCACTCACCGGTATCCACCACTTGAAAGATCAAGGTCTTCACTGCCTGCCGTTCGGGAAAATCCAAAACCTTGGCAACATTTGCCGCGCCTTTTTCTGTATCGGGTGAAAAACTTTTTGCTTCATAGGGAATGTTGTGTTTATCGAGGTGGAGATGTGCCGGGAGTTTCATCAGTTGATTCCTTTGAGAATGGATTGAACGATCTCTTCGGGCGAAACGGAAATATCTACAATGACCGCATCTCGCGGCTCTTCCAACGCCTCGAATTGACTCTGCAATAATTGTACCGGCATATAGTGACCCTTGCGGCGCTTCATCCTTGTTTCGATCTGCTCATACGACCCATACAGGTACACAAACTGGATGTTTTTACTCACAGCCAGTTTGTCACGGTATTTTTGCTTTAACGCCGAACAAGCCAAAACACATGGATGTTTCAACTCGACCCGATTTTGAAGGAGTTGGTCTAAGGCATTTAACCATTCTGCGCGGTCTTCATCAGATAGGGGAATTCCCTTGGACATCTTCTCTTGGTTTTCCACCGAATGAAAATCATCAGCATCGAAAAAATCCCACCCGAGTTCCCTTGCAAGGATTTTCCCGATGGTTGTTTTGCCGGAGCCTGAAACGCCCATAATTACGATCGTCAATGCTTTCATGTGGTGAGTATTACCTGCCTTGGCTTGAGAGGAAGATGCCCGCCAGAATCAATCCGCCGCCGATCATGGTCATTGCTGATGGAGTTTCGTTGAGGAGTAAATACGCCAGTATTGCAGACCCTATTGGTTCACCTAAAACAGTAACTGCCACTAACGAGGCATTGAGATATTTCAATGCCCAATTGTAGGTGCTGTGTCCGATAAGCTGCGGAAACACAGCCAAAAGAAATATCCAACCATAGGTTTTTGGAGCATAGCCCAACGGTGAATTTCCCGATACCGCCATAATCACAATAAGCGCAATCGCAGATATGCTGTAGACTAAAAAAATATAAGGGAGTAAACCCATGCCCGCCCGTAGCTTTCGCCCGATAATGAGATATCCTGTCGCTGCCCAAGCTCCCATGAGGGCGAGGAAATTTCCCCACATGGCGCGACCCTGCAAAATATCGTTTAGGCTCGCCGGGCAGATGAGTCCATGATCCCATTGACAGGCGTCTCCCAGCCCAATGATCGAACCGCCAATGACTGCAACCACCAAGCCAAATACTGTCGCCCGGGAGATGTGCTCTTTTAGAAAGATGGGCGAGAGCAAAGCTACCCACAATGGACCTGTGCCAACAAAGACCACCGAACTGGCAACACTCGTGTATTCGAGGGACGATATCCATGTGGCAAAGTGAACAGCGAGGAAAATGCCCGAGAAAATGCCGAGCAGGATCTCGGTCCGTGTGAAGCGTTTTAGTTCATCCCAATGACGAGTGATTGCAACAGGAGCAAGTAACAGGCTTGCAAAGGTCAAGCGCAGGGCGGCGATCACAAGAGAGGGAGCGCCATCGCCTTGTGCAAAGCGGATAAAGATACTGGAGGTTGAAACAGCCAATGTGGCAAAGATCAATGCAGCGGGAAGCAGGAAGCGGGTACGGGAATCCATAATGGCACTTAGTTTAGCAGAATCATTCAACTCTTGCAGTTCATTGTGAGGTGTGCTAAATTCAGATTGTTCACTATAAAACAAAGGAGAAAACAAAATGTCTACTGTGAAACAGGAAATTGCGAAATTGGTTGTTGCCAAGGTGAAAGGGATCACTGAACCCCAGGCGGTTCAGGCGGTAGAGGTGGTTCTCGATTTCGTAGAAAAGAAGCTGCCCCCCAATATTGGCAGCAAGTTAGATGCCATTCTTTCCGGGAATGTGGACTTGAGCGACGGCATCGGTTTGGATGATGCTGCAGGCTTGCTCGGTGGCTTGCTTGGCGGCGATAAGAAAAAGTAAAAAGTGAATAAAAAAACGCCGCGCCATGAATGCGGCGTTTTTTTATGTATGCTGCACATCGGATTTATTAGATATTTGTTATAAAATTTGAATATTCTTGCATCTGCGGCATAGGCAGGATAAAATCTGATATATCAACTCAGAATAATATAAGAAGGAGATTTCTCATGGCTTTTGAACTTCCCAAACTTTCCTACGCGTATGACGCGCTTGAACCTCATATTGATGCTCGTACAATGGAGATTCACCACACCAAACATCACCAAGCTTACATCACCAACCTGAACGGTGCGGTAGAAAAGACCCCCGAACTTCAGGGTAAATCCCTTGAAGCAATGCTCGGCGATCTCAACGCGATTCCCGAAGCGGTTCGCGGTGTGGTTCGCAATCATGGCGGCGGCACCTACAATCACAATCTTTTCTGGGAGATTATGGCTCCCAATGCTGGCGGCGCTCCCAAAGGTGATCTCGCCAAGGCGATTGATGCCTCTTTTAATTCCTTTGATGCTTTCAAAGACGAATTCACCAAGTCCGCTTCTACACGTTTTGGTTCCGGTTGGGCTTGGCTGGTGAAGAAGGGCAGTGGGCTTGCCGTCGTTTCCACTGCCAACCAGGACAACCCGCTTTCTGACGGGCTGACCCCCATCCTTGGTATTGACGTATGGGAACATGCGTACTACCTCAATTATCAGAACCGCCGCCCCGACTATATCGCCGCTTTTTGGAATGTAGTCAATTGGGAAGCCGTTTCCGCAAAATTTGCGGCAAAGTAATTCCCACTTTTTTTGTCCGAACAGCCCAGCGATATGCTGGGCTGTTTATTTTTTTAACTTGCCATGCCATTAAACAAAGTTATAATACCTCATTGGTTTGTCCATAATCTCACAACAAGGAGAATAAAGTAGCATGACCCATATTATTACCAGTCTCTGTGTACGCGACCGCGGTTGCATCGAAGTATGCCCCGTTGAATGTATCGTCCCCGGCAACCCTGCCGATGGCTTCCCGATGGTTTACATTGATCCCGATACCTGCATCGATTGCGGCGCTTGTGTGCCCGAATGCCCGTTTGCGGCGATCTTCCCTGAAGATGAAGTGCCTTCTGCTTACACTGCCAAAGGCGGCGAATACATCAACCGCGTTGGTCTTACTGAACACTACGAAGCCAACAATCACCACGGTGCTCAGGTTGTACTCGAAACCACCAAGAAACTCGGAGCTGGCGAAGTGGTAGACCTCACCCCCGATACCAAGCTCAATTACGATTTCTTCCAGGGTGGTCCAGGTTACTCTGCTAAAGATAGCGACACCGGAGCCTAAACTCTGTACAACAAAAAAGCCAGACGTTTCAGTCTGGCTTTTTTGTTGTAATACAGGCTAACGATTCAAGGCTTTTTTGATGAGTTCGTCGCCAATTTTTTGCACGAAAACCGGGTTATTTTCTTCCACCACAGCCACAAGTACAAGCGGCGTTCCCTGCCAGTTGGGAGGCGTTCCAGCGATAAACCATGAAACGCTGGTGGATGCAGCTTGACCCAGCCCGGAATAACTCCAGTAGGTTTTTCCATCTTGAATAAAGGAAGTTGCCGCATCATTCGCCGCCCGTGCTTGAAGCACCTCTCGAGCCTCTCCCAACTCTGGGAGCACCACCCAGCCCTGTTCGGGCGTATTGACGGCAATTGCAACGCGCGGAGCAGGGACGCTGCCTTCGTTCGATAATGTAGCGGCAGCGAGAGCAATTTGAAGCGGACTGAAGCGAACATCATTCAATGTATTGGATGCCGTGTGAGTGGATACCGGCACACGGAGTTTTGGTGTTGTGAATAGCCCGAGGTCGCTGTAGTAATTGAGTGTCTGTTCATCACTGGGAGGCGCGTCTGTAAATTTTGTCTGTATCAGGGGGGTGAGAATTTCTCCGGGAGGATACAAACCTTGCGTAGCGCGATTTAGCAGGGGAGAGTCTTCAGCTTGTGAAAGATTATCGCCTTCGTCGTCCAGTTGATTGGGGTCAAAGGTGGGGTGTGATGCCATTACAAGAATTTCGCCTGTTTCGGCATTCATTAAAATAAGTGCGCTTCGGTGATCTCCAAGCAGGTCATCGGCAACTGTTTGCAGAGATAGGTCAATGCTTAATCGAACATCCAAGCCCGGGGGGGGAGTGCCGTAAAGCAAGTCATTCCAGAAAATTAGGCTGCTAGGGTTGCCTTGCAAGCCGCGCAAATAATCATCCAATGAGGCTTCCAGACCGGCTTGCCCGTACACTGGGTGGGTATATCCAGTAACCGGTGCAAGAGAGGGATAAAGATATTCCCGAATTAATGCCCCGCTTTCGCCAGTGGTTGTGTTGATGAGTTGGTTGTTCGTATCCAGGAGATCGCCGCGTTGGACAAAGCGGTCTGCAATGGCGCGGCGGGCGTTGTCTGTGCGGGTGAGCAGGTCTTCGCCTCGTACCAGTACCCACCAAGAGACGCTTAAGGCAGAGGCGGCAAGCCCCAGGGCGAAGATGCCTGCAAGGATGGCGTACGGACGGGGATTTGTAAGTGGCGCAGGTTCGTTATCTTCTCTATTGCTAATGACAAGCAGGAGAAATAATGCAAAAAAGGAAGTTATTAAAGATGAACCTCCGTAGGAAACGAAGGGCAGGGTCACTCCGGTTAACGGCAGCAGGCGCAAATTTCCGCCAATGATAAGCAAACTTTGCACCCCAAGGTAGGTGACCACCCCCGCAGCAAGGAATCTTTTGAAATTATCTTCGGCTTGCAGTGAGATGATTAACCCTCGGGCGAGGATCAGCCAAATGGCGGCGATCAGCCCCAATGTCCCGATGAGACCGGTTTCTTCGGCTATGGCAGCGAAAATAAAATCAGAGATCGCCACGGGCACAAGCAGCGGGCTGCCGATCCCTAATCCTCTTCCGAGCATGTTTCCATTTGCCACTGCCAGCAGAGATTGGATGATCTGGTAGGAATTTCCGGTTGGGTCTGTCCACGGGTTGACCCAGCCGATCACCCGGATGCGAATCACGTCTATGAGGAAGTATCCCAAAACGAGAACGGCGGCGAGGAATGCTCCTGTGCCAATTAAGACGCGGCGTTTGCCGCTCGAAAAGAAAAGGAAAACGGCAAAAATAAAAACGAAGATCGAGGCTGTGCCAAGGTCTCGCTGGACGATGAGCAATAATAATGCGATGCCGGTGACGAAGAGGGTGGGCACTAAGAGCGGAAGTGAAAATAAACGGATATTTGTGCGGTCTGCAAGATATGCGGAAAGGTAAATGACCAATAGTATCTTGAGCGGTTCTGAGGGTTGAAAGAAGATGCCACCCAGCCCCAGCCATAAGCGCGGACCAACACCAAGCGGGTTCGTACCGAACAGTAAAGTGAGTGAGGTGATGATCAAACCGCCGCTTAGAAAAAGGTATTTATATTTTTTTAGCAGAGCAAGATTTGTGAAGAAGTGTGCGGCAAAGATAAATGCTGTAAGGCTAACCCCCAACCAGATGCTTTGTTTCAAGCCGAAACTTTCATCAAGCCGCCAGATGGTTAATATTCCCCAACCGCTAAGCAGGGACGCAGCAGAAAAAATATAGGGGTCATGGTCGGGCAGGGTTTTGGTCATTGTGCGGTGGGCGAGGTAGGTAAAACCCGCCCAGACAATAAAGCCAAGCCAGTGTGATACGCGAAAATCCACGTCCCATGTTCTTTCGCGGACAGCTGGGGCAAGGCTAAGAATTAAGGACTGGATAAACAGGAAGAGAGCCGTCCATTGCAGCAGGCGGCTCTGGGTTTTGTTAATCATCGTCTTCGTTGATCTGAGCGGGCTTTTTCTTTAGCCGCTGTGTAGGTTCAATGATCACGTTTTCAGAAAGGTTGATGGACATGACATACCCTCCGCACTGAATATCATCGTCAGTTGTTACAACTGTAGGGATGGTGATGAAGGTATTGTTAAGCCGGGTTCCATTGGTGGAGGAAAGGTCTTCCAGCCACCATTGGTTGTGGTGGTAAACCAAATGTGCATGACGTGCGGAGATGGTATCTTCAGAAAGGGGAACATCGCAGCCGGGGTCGCGCCCAATGGTGATTTCGGTCTGGTTGAAATACCGCAAACTGGGTTTTCCGTCTTTTGGCTTGATCATTAAAGTAATACCAGGGATGCGTTTGTTTGCAATGTTTGCGCCCTGCCTTTTGACTTCCTGGTATAGATAATAAAATGCCCAGCCAAGGAAACCATATAGAGCCAGCGCTGCCATAATCCGCAACGCCAAAACAATGATGGCGCTCATTGATCTTTGCTGTTCAGTTTGAACTTTGCCGTGGAACGATCTTCTTCGTTATTCAAAACGGCGGTCGGTCTGTCTGAAACTTGATTTTTGAACGGAGAGGTGTTTTTTATGCCGGGCTGCGCCGGTGGGGAATCCTGCCCGAAAATGAGCGCCACGCCAGCAAGCGAGATGACATCACCCGGGTAAAGCACACTCTGGCTGGTCCTTTGCCCGTTCACAAAGGTTCCACCAGTGGAGTTCAGGTCGAAGACCACGAAGCGCCCTTTGATGGAACGAAGTTGGGCGTGGTTTCGTGAAACCCGCGGGTCGTCAATGACAAGCTGATTATCCAAACGCCTGCCAATATTTACAACGGGTGCGCTTAACGGAAATACTTTAACGCCTTCAACTATTAAAAAACAATTTTCAGGTAACCCTTCCGCACTGTTTTGTAACTCGCCGGTTTCATGGGGAGGGGTGGTTGCATTTGTTTCTGCCATCTTTTCCATCCGAAATGATGTAAGAATTTCAACATCATCTTTTTGAATTGTTTCATCTATCTTGACTGTAATGATTGGGGGTATTGTAAACTTAAATCCCGATTCCTGTGCCACGGCAGTGATGGAATGCAAGACAACTGCAAGTAATTTTTCGTCCACCCAGTTTTCGGCTGTGGAGGGGTGCATAACCAGTGTGTAAACATCAGGCAGCGCCTTATTTTTCGTGACATGCATATTATGCTGAATCGACCCAGCCAGTTTTTGGATAACTATATCTTCAACGTTCCCGCCCGGTAGAATTTTCAATAATTCCACTTCGACCAGGTTTTGCAGACGCGTTTCAAGCTTTTGAAGATTCATAAAAATTTATAAAACAGGTAACTTACAGTTCGGGCAGGTTTTTTCGCCGGGTTTCACTACAAAGCCGCAATTCTTACAGGTTTTTGGTTGTACCTTTCCAAGAGGCGCACCACATGCAGTGCAGGATGGCGCCCCCACAGGATTGGCAACATGGCAATATTCACAGGTTGTGCGGCGTAAATTTTCAGCCAATTGCGCAGAGGCGCCCACAGCTTGTGCCGTTTTTGTGATTACTGACCAAACACGTTCTCCCATTTGAAGATTTTCAATATCCTGGGCTATATCATCCAGACGTCCCAATAAACTAAAAGGATTCTTAATGGCAGCCAAGGCGCTTACTCCCAGGCTTGCCGCCACACCCAGCCATGCCTGTTGCCCCAACTCCACCATGATCCCCTCTTCAATGGATTGAATCGTCACCGTCATGGCAGTTTGCCCCCCAGACATCGCATTAGGTTTTGTCCCGATCTGTACAACAAAACGGTCGCTGTGACCCAGGGTCTGCGCACGCAGATTGCCGCTATTAAATTCTGCCAGCAATGCCTGCGCTGCATCCATTGGCTTAATATTTCCGTGAAAGATTTTTCGTTCCATGAACTCGATTATAATCTCCTTTCCGAACTCTTATTTAGAAACCTAAAATACCTACGCAATGATAAATTTCAAGTTTCAACCTGTATATTGGACTTTGTCCATTTCGCTTTTTCTGGCGATTTTAAACGCATCAAACCCAACCTCTGTGCTGGCTCAGCAACCGACAGAGACTCCAGTTTCGAGCGGACTCTTCATTACAGTCGTCACGGATGAGCCCCAGATCAATGTGCGCATGGGTCCCAGCTCCACCATTTATCCGATTGTTGGGACGCTCATAACCGGCTCCACCGCCCCCGCAATTGGACGTTCGCAAGGCGGCGATTGGATTCAGATCGAATTCCCCTCCGCGCCGGGCGGCAAGGGCTGGGTTTATTCTCCACTAGTAGAGGTATCCCCGCCAGGTAATTTACAAGTGATGGAGGCGCCGCCAACACCCGTCCCGCCTGCCACATCCACCATTGACCCTACTCTGGCGGCGCAATTTGTGATTCAACCTACAAGTACCCGTTTGCCCACCTTTACACCCGCACCCACGCTGCCAACAGTTACATTTGAAGAAAAGCTTACGACTGGCAATCAAATCCCTTGGGCATCCATTATCATTGCCCTGTTCATCCTGGGGCTTGTGGGCTTTTTGCTTTCCCTGATTCGCAGGTAATAAGAATGTTTGCTGGAAAACAAAGGGGATTGTTCCTTCTACTTATCGGCTTGGGGGTGTGGTCGGCTTTCTATATCCCATCGCAAGATGTGGTTGTGGCACAACAGCCAACCGGCTCCATTCCCACCGTTACAGGGACGCCAACTGGCATGATCGTCCGTGTTAATTTTGATTTGAATGTGGTGAACGTGTATTCTGGTCCAAGTTCGTATTTATACCCCTCGGTGGGTGTACTACTTAAAGGGCAGGAAGTTCCCGCCATTGGCGTATCTGAAGATAATAATTGGATTCAAGTGTACTACCCGGGTATTCCAGGCTCCATTGCATGGGTATACAGCCCTTATGTCACCATCATCAAAACAGGACGTTTACCCCGTGTTCAAGCGCCCAGTACGCCAACGCCATTGTCCACGCCCACCATCAATCCATCTCTTGCGGCAGCATTCATCGACCCATCCACGCCTACCCGACTGCCAACCTTTACCCCGCCGCCAGAGTTGATCATTCCCACCTTTCTGCCCGAAGCAGATACATCCAACCGTATTCCAGTCGGGCTTCTCATTGTTGTCCTTGGCTTTATCGGCGCATTTGGCGCGCTGATTTCTTTCCTCCGTGGAAATTAACAGTCAATTCTATTTTGAGATAGCAAAGCAGGTCACGCCTCAAGCGTGACCTGCTTTTTAGTTTCGATACGACATAAAGAGAATATCTTTTTTACGCCAGCACATGCCTTGAAATAACTAATCTTTGAATTTCGCTTGTGCCTTCACCAATGGTCATCAAACGCGCATCACGGTACATGCGCTCTACACCGTACTCGCGGCTGTACCCATACCCGCCATGAATTTGGATCGCATCGTAGATGACACGCTCTGCCATTTCGGTGGCGTAGAGTTTTGCAATCGCTGCTTCCTTGCTGTACGGTCGTCCCTGTTCCTTGAGCCAGGCGGCTTTATAAATATATGTCCGTGCCAGTTCGATTTCCATTTCCATATTTGCAAATTTAAATTGAATCGCCTGAAAATCTGCCAGCGACTGATTGAACGCCTTGCGGTCTTTTGCGTACTGAATTGCCGCTTCCATGGCGGCGCGCGCCAACCCAATGGAAATGGCTCCAATGCTGATGCGCCCCGCATCCAATGTGGTCAGTGTCTGCTGCAAGCCGCGCCCCTCGGGTCCGATCAAATTCCCAAGCGGAACGCGCACATTATCATACGTCACAGAGTGAGTGGGCGAGCCGCGCAAGCCCATCTTCTTTTCGGCGGGGGCAATGCTCAACCCTTTTGCATCGGTCGGGACGAGGATCATGCTCAACGATTTTGAGCCGCCTTTCGGGTCGGTGCGGACGAGGGTGATGATGTACTCTGCAATGCTTGCATTTGTATTCCACATCTTTGCGCCGTTAATGACCCATTCGTCTCCGTCTTTTTCGGCGCGAGTGGTCACACCTCCCTGAATATCTGAGCCTGCTCCAGGCTCAGTAAGAGCGAGCGCACCCAGCTTGTATTTTCCACTTGAAACAATGGGCAGCCATTTCTTTTTCAACTCTTCACTGCCGTATAAGGCAATCGGAGACGTGCCAAGCCCATTATGTGCAGTGAATGCCAGCGCCGTAGAGCCGCAGCCCCAACCCAGTTCTTCAAAGGCAATCGCATTCGAGATCATATCCACATTGGAGCCGCCGTATTCTTCAGGGATGCTCATGCCCGCCAGCCCCACCGGTCCTGCCTTGCGGAATGCCTCCCAATTGAACTCCTCTTTTTCATCCACCTCGCGCGCCATGGGGCGCAGTTCTTTTTCGGCAAAATCATGTACGATCTTCTGCCATACTTTTTGTTCTTCGCTTAGTTCAAAATCCATTTCGTTTTACTCCTCATTGAATTCTTCAAATAACTGTCTTGCGAGTTCCATTTTTTCACGCGGCACAAAAACCTGCACATGCCCAAGCATATCCACATTTACAGGGTAGATCGTTTGCCCAACTGATTCCTGAAACATTTCAACATCCACCCCGTTGGCTTCAAGGAAACTTTTTAAGAGGTCTGCTTGCATTCTTCCAGTGATCTCAGCAAGTAATTCGTATTTTAATTCATTCATGGTACCTCCAGGTTACTACCTCCAAAAAGCAATGAAGAGAATTGTCCATGCCGCGCTGATGAAGGTTTGACGGATGCCGACCTTTACAGGTTTCCATCCGATGGCAGGGTGAGAAACACCCCATAGCACTTCTGCCCATTGTATAAAAAACGGAATAAAAATAAATGCTGGAATTATTTTGAAATAACCAAGCAGAAGCGATAAAGCCAAATTGAAGGATGAATACAGCAAAGCTCGTTTGCCCAGCAGCCACCAATCGCCTCGACTCTTCGCTGCGGCTTGTTCGGGCGATATATCCCTTTGACTCAGCCGGAGGTATGCGTACATAATGCTTGCCGCCGCTTGCAGCCAGTTGAACAGCCACAGCCACCAGCCTTCAGAACTGTATGCGCCAATGCCAACCCAATACGCGGCAGGGGCTGCCAATGCCAAAACACCTGTAGCAACGATCTCAATGCCAGATTGCTTTCTTTCTGCACGTTTGCTCACCAGCCACAAATGCCACGCAAACACTGGGGCGCCTGGCACGGCAAGATAGAGAATGTACCCGTAGCCGGAGAGGATAAGCCCGGTCAAAGCTGCGGCGGCGATAAAGCCGTAGACCAGCAGCCAGAAACGGGCGGGGGAAAGATCCGCAGCGGAGCGTCTTCCGCTTAATGCTTTGACGATCACCGTCATCGGCTGCCGAATCAAAAATGCCGACATGGCAGCGATCAGCAGGTATAAGCCGGGTACTTGAAACCTTCCACCGGCGAAGAAGCCGATGAGAAGGGGACTAAAAATAAAAACCCATGAGCCGTGGTCTTGCGGAAGGGCGATCTGTTTTTTGAAGACTGAATTCATCGCGGCAAGGATACAGGAAAAAGGATGCGCTTGCAAGGTATAGGTATAATGAGGAAAATACTTAGGAGATAGTTATAAATGACTAATAAAAAGAGTACGAAAAAGGGTCAGCCCGAACAGGCTGATAAAACCGTGCAATATGCTGCGGGCGCGATCATTGCCCTTGTAGCTGTGTTCTTCCTCGCAAAATATGTGCCTTGGGGTTCGTTTAGCGCCCCTGCCGAAGCGGTGGACGTGCCTGTAGTTTCAGCCAAAACCTACGATGCGCCCCCGCCGATGACGATTGATGCAACGAAGAAATATTTTGCCGATGTTGAGATGGCAAAGGGCGGCACATTTACCATGGAATTGTATGCGGATAAAGCGCCGATCACGGTGAATAGCTTTGTCTTTCTTGCGCGTGAGGGTTATTTCAATGGAACAACCTTCCACCGCGTGTTGCAGGATTTCATGGCGCAAGGCGGTGACCCAACCGGCACCGGCTCTGGTGGACCTGGCTACGAATTTGTTAACGAAGACAGCGATTTGACCTTTGACAAGGCTGGCGTGGTGGCAATGGCAAATGCCGGACGCGATACGAACGGCAGCCAGTTCTTTATCACCTTTGGTCCGCAGGAATTTTTGAATGGCGGCTACACCATCTTTGGGCAGGTGATCGAAGGCATGGATGTGGTGAACGGCATCACCCTGCGTGACCCGCAAACTTACCCGACTTTTGAAGGCGATGCGATTCGGTCTGTGACGATCCGGGAAGAATAAAGATAAAAGGAGGCGATCACTTCTACAGTGACCGCCTCCTTGTTAGCATCAATAATGGATTAGGAAAAAGGCAAGTGCTTAGACACCGAAAAGACGGACACGTAATCCGTGTTCAAAATTTTTTATCAGTTATTTATGTTTTATTACGGAGTGCAAATGAGCGAAAAGCAAACTCGAAGTGAAATGCATGGCTGTATCGTGTGCGGAAAATTACATCAATTATTAGTTGTGTACGAATCTGATGGCGCCTTGTTCGATTTCAAAGTAATGAGCGCGGATGGAAAAAAGGTGACGCATCCAGCGCGCCCGCTGGTGGCTTGCGAGAAGCACACAGAAGAGCAGATCGAAGCTGCCGTGGCGCGGGTATATGGTTTAAGTCAGGACGAAGACTTGGATTAGTCCTTTCGATCATAAAAAACAAGCAGGGTACTGCCGTATTTTCTTTGCTCGCCTTCAACCAGATTCACCAACTCGACCTCTTCAAATTCTTTGGGGTCGATCTGCACGATCACGGTGCCGTCTTCGGCGAGCCAGCCCATATTGTCATCCACCAATTTGAGCGCTTCTGACCACATTTTTTTATACTGCGGCGGAGCAATGTAAATATATTCAAACTGCCGGTCTGGTCTGCCTGAAAGCATGGTAAACGCATCGCCGCGCCGTATTTCCGCTTGCAGACTGAATTTGCAGTGCTCTACATTTTCTTGAATGGTTTCAATGGGGGCGCGGTTCAGATCGCTGAATTTGACAGAAGATGCGCCCCGACTCAAGGCTTCGATGCCGATTGCGCCTGTTCCAGCGAACAGGTCCCACCAGTTTGAATCGATCACATCTCCGGCGAGGATGTTGAACAAGGCTTCTTTCACCCTATCTGTCACCGGTCTGGTGGTATCCCCAGAAACGGACTTTAACTTTCTGCCCCTCGCGCTCCCTGCTATAACTCTTAGACTCATCTTGTGCTCTCGATTGCCGCCATAATATTTTCATGGGCAGACTGATAGTAGACTACGCATCCAGTTCCCAAAATGAACTTTCGTCCCTTGGATTGGGCGATGGCATCTTTTGCTTCTTCCCGAACCTGTGTCGGGGAACCTGAATACAGCGTGCTTTGACGAATTCCCCCGCATGTGACACCATGGAAGAGGCTTTTCGCCTCACCCAATGTGGGGTAGGTCTCACGGTCGTGCCAGTTGACGATCTGGAAGTTCATCAACCGCAGGAGGGAGAAATAGATGTCTTGTCCGTGTAAGTGCAACAGATTACACCAAAATCCCTCGGCAGATTTTAGGACTTGTTGGTCAAATGGCAGGGCAATGGATTTATATTCATCCAATTCGAACATGGAGGCTTGAGCGTGCTGAATAGCGTAAAAGATGCCGTCCACGCCTGCATCATGCAGGGCATCTATAAATTTTGCAGTGGACTTTGCAATGGTTTCAAGCCCTTTTGCCACAGCAGCCGGATGCTTCTTGATATGTTCCATTAATAGATCATTCCCTGCAAGGTGTTTTGCCTGTGAGATCGGGTTGAAAACCGTCTGAATCATCGGTGTTTCTGTTCCGATTCCCTTGCGGATGTTTTTAAGGCACTCGATCTGCGCTGCCAAATACGGTGCGGATGGGTCAAGCGGTTTGAGCGTTTCCCAATCCTGCGGGGCGTTGATAACGTGCTTTTTATAAGCGCGTGAACCTTCGGGGTTGTTTTGCCATTCGTCTTCCGCGCCCCAATCCTTCACAGAAAATGAAGATGCCGGGGTGACCTTTACAATGTCGAAATCATATGTTTTCTGGAATTTGATCGTGGCGGCGGCGAGTGTTTCGGGGTTTTGGTCTTCTTCAGGGAAGTGCCTCCAAAACGCTATTGGGGTACGGTCTGTCGTTTCACCATTTAGGCAGGCGGTAATTCGTTCCTTGTGCGTGGTCATGCTTCTTTCAACTCCCTTTCCAGGCGATGCCTGAAATAAATACCTTCACGAAATGTCTTGATGATTTTAAATCCGTTTGCTTGTGTGGCTTTCAAGCTGGCGATGTTCCAGGTTTCCACACTGGCATAGATCTTTTTGTAACCCAGTTCGCGTCCTTTTTCAACGAGTGCATTTTGCAGTGTTCGCCCCAAGCCGCGCCCTCGAAATTTGGGGTCAACCGTGAAGTATACACATTCGATTGTATTTGGTTCATACATCTGTCCACGAATGGTGACGCTGGAAATTACCATTTGCAGAAATGCCAGCGGCTTGGTGAACATGACCTTGAAGATATTCCTGATGAACCAGATTTTTTCCTCTGTCAGCTTGGAAGTGAGCGCGGAGGGTTGAGGCGAGGCGAGGCTAAAGCCCATGATCTCGCCCGTCTCCTCATCCTTTGCAAAAAAACCAAAAGAGTCCTTGTCTGTGAGTGCGCCTTCAAAATAGCGAAGCACAAACGGATACCCCAATTTGGTGAGCAGACCGGCATCACCCATGTGAATTTCTGCGATGCGCGACACGAGATTGGCAGGGATGGATTTTAGCGGGTAAAGAGTGTACGCCATGCCTATACCAGCCCTCGAATGGCGAACGGTCCCAACGGGCGGACAATGAAGCGCGGCAGCAGTTTCCATGTGGCGATGATGAGTTGGAATTTCGGATTCTTTTGATTCAAAGAAGGGACTTCGTGCCCGGGGGCTAAAAGAAACCAGTAAGCGAGCGGTTTTTTCTCTGGCGCCCATTTGGATTTGAAAACATCATTGCCAGAACCCACCAGGCTGCGCCCAAGGTCAAAAGTTTTGCACCCTTTTTTTATGGCATGTTCGATCACCGACCAATACAGAAATTCTCCTGCGTATGCCGGGCGGGCAAAGCGTAGTACGTTGGCGTGAAGGTTGAAGATAGTCTCACCTTGGAAGATGAAGACCCCTCCGCCTGTGATCCGTCCATGCGCATCATATGTGACGGCAAACTGGAGTGTATCACCCAAACTTTCAGCCATCTGACGGAGATATTGTTTGGAGTGATACGGCGAGCCAAGTTCGTGCATACTTAACGCAAGGGCTTCGTAGGCATCGTCTAATAGGTCGAGGTGACCGAAGCGGATGGAGAATCCCTTTTTCATGGATTTGCGAATGTGGTTGCGATGGTCAGATGAAAAACGCTTCATCAATTCGTCTGCGGGGGCGGAGAGATCTATCAGGTAGGTAAAGTAAACGGGATGATTGACCCAGCCCTCGGGCGGGGTGGAGGCGGTATCGTCAAATCGCAGGGAAACGTACTCCACTTTCAGTTCTTCCGCGAGGCGGCGGGCTTCATCGAGTAAGAGATCGCGTGCTTGTTCATTTTCGTAGGCAAACCCGCCGTAGCTGCCGAAGGGCGCAGTGGCGAGATAATGTCCGAAAACCGGATGTTTTACCTCAAGCAAAGAGAGCGCGCCGACAGGTTGTTCGCCGTCATTCACCACGAATCGATGGACGGGGTTTCCATACATTTTGTTGATGAAGTTCATCCACGAATCAAGCCCGCTGTAACTGAGTTTTGCTTCAAGGTTTGGAACATGGAGTGAATCAACTTTTTGAATGTTCATTGAAGTTCTTTCAAATAATCTTGCATGGTGGAAGTTGGGTAGCGGTGCAGCAGGTCTTTTAGGAATTTGGATTTATTGAACATAAAAGGCAGAAACTCCGGGTGGAGGAACAGGTCTTTTGCAAAGCGTTGAAACCAACGCGGCGGGGTAACCAGTTCGTACGGGTGGAGGAAGATGACGGGGCTTTTGCCTGCTTTGAATTCACGCTCGATGATGTTGGAAACAAGGCGCGGGAACAAACCGCTTGTAAAACTGGAACCATACGGAAACTCCCCGCCGCGCAGGAGTTTGAAGGTCATGTTGCGGGGCGCGATTAACTCGTTTGGCTTTTGTCCCAGAGCAAGCGTGCTCACCGGAATTTCCCACACCCCGTTCTTGCGGATGGTTTTTCCTGTGGGCGCATATAAGGATGAGCTGTAGACAAAGCCATGCTCTTTGAGCAGGGTATAGGATTCTTCGGCGGTTGTGATCATGGGCGCGCGATAGCCGCTGACCTTGAAGTTCTGAATCCAATTTGCGGAAGCAAGTAAATCTTTTTTAAGTTCACTTGCGTTTTTAATTCTTCGGTGGGTGTGGCAGTGAAAGCCAACCTCATGTCCGCGTTGTTGTATCTTTTGAGGAATTTCCGGGTACCACTCCACTATTTCGCCAACTAGATAAAAAGTTGCTTTCGCCTCCCCGATCAGATCGAGAATGGGGTCGAGTGAGGTTCTGGCGATTTCTTCATCCATCTGCCTGCGGGTCTCCATCGGTAAAAAGTCGTATCGGCGGGAGACGGCGAACCACGATTCGTAATCAATGGTGAGAAGCAGGCGAGGAGATGGGGTCATGGCGCGGAGATTATACCCAGTCGGTACTATATTACGGGACTTGTTTGATGAGACAGAACACATTCCCGCTTCTGGAAATTTCGATAAATGCGGGCAGGTTGTGCATTTCGCGCAGGTGTTCATTGGCGCGGGTATTGACCAGATAAAAATCACCCGATTGCATAGCGTCTTTTTCACTGCGGTAATCGCGGATGTTGATGTTGTCTTCTGAATAGTAGGCGGCGATCTGCGGTTCACGCCGCACAAAAAGTTGAGCGCCCTCTGGTGCGAGTTGGTTAAATTCCAGAACGGCTTCGCGGTAACAGGTGAGCCAGTAGTCGGTTTCGTACACCTCGTTCACCTTGCTGGCAAACGTGTTGTAATACGTGTATTGATACGGGTGCAGGGTAATGATTGCGAAAACCCCCGGCAGGAGCAAGATCGCAATTGCTAGAAACCTTACCCAATCCAGGTTTATTTTTTGAAGAATAAATTCGATGGAGATTCCGGCAAAGATGAACAGCGGCGGGAGGATGAAGAGGAAGTGGCGGAAGTTATCTGAAAGCGGAGGGCGGCTCAAGACTACGTAAGCGGCTGGAATGCCAACCCAAAGCAGGGTCAACCCGAGAGCGCGCCAATGTTCGCGCTTCCAAATGGTGAGCAACACACCAAGCGCAAACAACGGCAGGACGGGTTCCGTGAGGGTAAGCGCTAATAGTTTTGGCAGGTAACTGCGCGGCAGGTCGTATGCGCGATAGAGTTCTCCGCTGAAAAGCACCTGAATAGACGCGGGGTGTTCGCCCATGAGTTTGAGAACTTCGCTAAATTGGTAAAGGGGGTGCAGCCATAAATACGGCCAGGCGGCGGTCATGGCGAGCAAGGCGGTAATTCCATAAACAAAAAAAGCGGTCAGATTTTGCAGCCTGAAAAAATCTTTTTTGAGGGTGAGCAGGGCGTAGATCAGTGTGAGCAGGGCGGCAAGCGGCGCGAGGATTCGCACCGAGGTGGATACGCCAAGGATGACGGCAGGGATAATCGCAGCCCTGAATTTTTGCGTGTATCCATTTTGCACTTGCAGTTGCTCCACCATGTTGAATCCGCTTAGGATGCTGGCAATGAAGAAGGTGGAGAAGACCGAATCTTTCGAGTTGATGAAGGCGTGTCCCCAGAGCAGGGGTTGTAGTGCGAAAAGGGCGGCGGCTGTAAACGCAGACTCTTGGCTCATCCATTTTGAGGCGAGGCGGTAGAGCAGGTAGATGCCGAGGTTGAAGGTGAGGAAGTTGATGAGGTGCCAGGCTGAGGCGGTGTCTAATCCCAGCCTTGTCAAGAGAAGGTGAAGCGGTGCGGCAAGTATAAGGTAGGCGGGTCCGCGGTTGGCATGGTCGCTGGCGCTGGCGCCGAACGATCGGGCGATGTCGAAATTGGGGCTGAACCAGTTGGCGGGTGTGTAGGCGTAGAGGCTGGCTTGACCGTATTCGTAGAAGAGCGGTTCATCCCATGTAAGCCCGTAGGAACGAAACGTCATCAACCCGATGAGGAGATTGATGACGATAAGAATTAAGATGGGGTGTTGGCGGAGTTTTTGCATTACTTGTTGGCGATGCGCCTTTGTTGTCTTTGTTTGGCTTTTTCGAGGCGGGCTGTTTCTTCTTCGGTTTCTGCGACCAATTGCGGAATGGACGTTGGGTTGTTGGCATCGTCCAAGCCGACGTAAACGAGGTAAGCGGTGTTGGTGTGGGTGCGTTCGCCGGTGATGGGGTTCTCGGCGATCACTTGCACTTCAGCTTCCATGGAGGTGCGTCCGGTGTAGGTCACTTCGGCAGTGAAGGTGACGAGGTCTCCAATTTTTATTGGCTCTCGAAAGACGAGCGAGTCAACGGCGACGGTGACGACGCGGGTTTGGGCGTGGCGCATACAGGCGAGCGCTCCGGCTTCGTCTACCAGTTTCATGATCCAGCCGCCATGGACGTTGCCGTGGTTGTTGGCGTGTTCAGGCTGCATAAGTTGGGAGAGGTATACACGGGAAGCCAGGGAGTTCTTTTTTTGCGAGGGCGCCATGCTTTAATCCATATCTTCGCGGAATTCGCCGCTATCTAAGGTGTGTAATCTTTCGGGGGCTTCAATGAGGATATCCACCAATGAGTGGGTGAGTTCGGGCATCATGGGGGCGAGTGGAACGGTGGCAGGAGGGTGTATTTTGGGTGGCTTTTGAGGTGGTGCGAGTTTGGGTCTGAGAGTTGCCGTGGCTCGTTTGCCGATGATACGCGGGTCGTTCGTGAGCATTCCAACATATTCGCCTAAAACAGAGTAGACCTCACGGATGGGGGTTACAAAGCCAACCCAATCGCCACTACGGTTGAAGAGATATGGGTATTTGAGGAATATTTCGGCGTCGCCTTTGGATGTGTAAATGGGGATGAGGGTGACTGGTTGTGTCATGTTTGCCTGCCTTAGTTTTCATCGTCCACGTCGTTATAAGTCCAGTAGCGGTTGATGAAAAAATTCCACATCATCACAATTCCGATGGCTGCTGCGAGGGTGAAATTTTTCGCTACGAATTCTGCTGTCAGGTGGGCGGTGTGCATGGAGTTTTCAACAAAATCGAGCAGAAGCGGTTCGCCAAAATGCAGAATGGGCAAGCGGATCACTACGCCTGCGGTGTTGACAAGGAAGAACATGCCAAGTTGATTCAGCAGCGGACGTGAGCGCGATTCGGGGTATGTCCAATAGCGGTTCCAGATGAAGTTGCTAAAAACTGCGCAGATGAAAGATATCGTACCTGCGTAGGTCAGGTCAAGTTGCAAGACGCCGTGCGAGAGCAGATTCATCACGCCAAAATCAATGATGGCGCCAAGAGCCCCAACCGCTGCAAACTTTAGGAAGCGATTTCGTTCTTTGGGGTCTTTCAGGATCATGCAATGCCCAGCTTTTCTTTGAAGAACGGAATGGTCTTGAGGATGCCTTCTTCGAGGTTTACTTTAGGCTCCCAGTGGAGAATTTTATCTGCACGGGTAATATCCGGCTGGCGGCGCTGCGGATCGCGGGCGCTGCGTGAATTTTCCATGTACTTGATTCCTGCTTTGTTGCCGGTTACTTTATTGATGGTTTCAGCAAATTCCAAAATGGACATTTCGACCGGATTGCCAATATTGACCGGGAAGTGTTCGTCTGAGTAAGCCAGTTTGACAATGCCATCTACAAGGTCTTCAACAAAACAGAAAGAGCGGGTCTGGCTGCCGTTTCCATATACGGTGAGAGGTTCGCCCAACAATGCCTGCTTGAGCAGGTTGGGCAGCGCCCGTCCGTCTTCAAGGTCCATACGCGGACCATAAGTATTGAAAATGCGCACGATGCCGGTATTCACCCCGTGAAAACGATGGTATGCCATCGTCATGGATTCTGCGAACCGTTTGGCTTCATCGTACACGGCGCGTTCGCCAATGGGGTCTACATTGCCCGGGTAGCTTTCGGTCTGGGGGTGAACTTCAGGGTCGCCGTAAATTTCACTGGTAGAGGCGAGAATAAAGCGTGAGCCTTCGCGCCTTGCAACACCAAGGCAGTTGTGAGTGCCGAGCGCTCCCGCCTTCATGGTTTGAATGGGCAGGTTAAAGTATCCAGAGCGAGATTGGGGATTGGGGCTGGCAGGTGAAGCGAAATGCAAAATAGCATCGACCTTGCCGGGTACAAAGATGTAATTGGAAACATCGCGGTTGTAAAATTCAAAATTCTTGTTACTGGCGAGGTGGGCAATATTATCCGGGTTGCCGGTAATGAAGTTATCCATGCCGATCACTTCATGTCCATCTGCGAGAAGGCGGTCGCAAAGATGCGAACCAAGGAATCCAGCGGCGCCGGTGATTAAAATTCTCATGAGAACATCCTTTTGTTTTAGGTTTATTTCCAGTCGATACGGTTGATTAAGCCATCGCCTGTAACTTGATAGGTATTTCCACTACCGCTGTCCACCAGCCAAAGATTGCCCTGATAGGTAACTGCCAAAAAGATTCCGCTTTGCCCGTCTGTTTCTTTGGGCGCCCATGCCGGGGTTTGCGGCTCCAGCCCGTTTTTATCTGCCGGAGGGAAAAGTACCCGGCTGTTCGAGCCGTCTCTATCCATCACGATCAGGCGGTAGCGGCTGGTATCGCTTTGGTCAATGAAGATGGCTTGTAAATAAGCGAGTTGGAAAGCGGTCTCCCTGCCATCATAAAGGATGGGAGAAATTGCGGGATACGCAAACATTCCAGAAGCATCCACCAACGTGACCGCCGCCTCATTACTGAACGAGAGGGCTGAGAGGTCAAAATAAGGCGACTCCTCGCCGGAAACGGGGGCAGGCGCCGGTGCATGGCTGACGAAGTATAAACTGTTTCCGTCTGCGCCCCACACAATGGGAGGAATCCATGCCCAATCACTGTGCGTGTTGAATGGTGTAATTTCCAGCAAGGGTTTTAATCGTCCGCTATCCTGGTCTACCAACCCAATTCCATCGGGGCGGGCGTAGGCTAGTTTTCCATCTGGTGCAAAGGCAAACGACATACCCCACCATCCATACACACCGCCGCTACTTGGATAAAGGATTCTACGCGGGCTGCCTGAATTTGTAATGCTGACGCGGTAGAGGTCGTTGTTTGCCTGCCACCCGGGAGCGGCAACACGCGGCTCTACGGTTGAATAGGCAACCGAGTTTGACCCAGGAATCCAGCTTGCAAAGTGGACGACATTCTTTGCCCCAAGGCTGAATGGTTTTGGCTCCACATTGCGGGTGCGCACTGCCCAAAGCGTGTTAATCTCTTCATCGGCGGGTTTGCTGGATTTTCGAGTGAAGACCAGGTATTCCCCGTTGGGTGAGAGTGTGAAAATGCGTCCGTCCAGGTCGCCGGTGCTGACGATAACGCGGCGGTTGGCGGTGGAGCCTTCCATGATCCAGGCATTTCCGCCTGCAAGGTAAGCGATGGTTCCGGGAATGTTTAACGGAACAAAGGATGCTTGCGACCCGATCATGACGATCTCTGGCAGGGCTTCATTGATAACGACCGTTTTTACAACGGTTTTGCTGGTTTCTTCTCCGTCTTCAAGAATGCGGCGGTAGGTTACTTCTTGCAGTCCGTTTTCGCCTGCTTGAACAAGGCGGGTTTCGCCTTCGGGCAGGGTTTCGTTGCGAACGACCTGTCTTTCAAATGCAACAATGAGTTCTTCGGTTTCAAAAATTTCCTGAACACGGACGAGGGTGATGCTGTCACCTTCGCTGATGACGGTGTAAAGCGGCGGGTCGGCTTTATCGAGGCTGCCGATCTCGAACCCGGCTTCTTCCAATGCCTGTGAGACGGTAGAGCCGGCGGTGATATCTGCTGCGATGTTTTGTCCATCTGCGGTGATTTGAATTGAAACGGTGCTGTTGAGTTGCGGCGAGCGGCAGGCGGTAATCAGTGTAGCAATAAGTAGAATGGTGAGAATCAAGCCCCGGCGTGGGGAGAGCCGTGCGTCAGGAGTAGAGCGGGGCATGTCGGGTATAATCCAGCCGCTATTTGATCCGACCGGTCATGGTCATCACACCATCTGCGATGGTGATGGCTTCCAGGCGAAAGCCGACGGCAACGGGGCCGAATGAGCCCGTGAATGCTTCTTCGATGGCGGCGCTGATGGCGTTGTTGAGTCCTTCGGGCGCAGGGATGGGTCCAAAATCTGCTGAAGTGATCTGGATTTTTGGCTGCCCGGTTGCTTCATCCACGGTAACGTTCATGGCAATGAGCATATTTGCAGTGAACATGCCTTGAGTGACCGTGCCGTATAACTTCATTTGTCCATCACGCAAGAGTACCTGAGGATTGCTAAATGGCGGGGTTTGTTGTTGCGCAAGCCATTCGACAATAAAGGCGGTGAGTTGACTTTCGGTGATGGATACGGTGATGACGCCGGTTTCTGCGCCGGTAATGATTGCCTGGTCGATAATTTCGCGCATGGCTTGGGCGTCTTCTGGGGCGGGTGTGACTGCTGCAATGGGTTGATCGGGTCCGCCGACGTTTATGGCGCAAGCCAGTGAAGCGGCTGCAAGAGATACAAAAGTTAAAAGGATGTTTGTTTTCTTTTTCATGTTTTTTTATTTATCTAATGAATTTTTTGGACACAGCGGAGCAATTATAGCATGAGCGATTCTCAATCGAATTTAAATAATGAACTCAGCCTTTCGGCGAAGATCGAGGCGATGTTGTTTGTTTCAGCGGAGCCTGTGCCGGTGCAGCAGCTTTCACAAGCGTTGGATGTGACTGCCTCTGTAGTGGAGCGCGGGTTGAAGGAGTTGGATGAGGCGTTGGCGGCTCGCGGGTTGCGTTTGCAGCGCAATGCGGGGCGCGTGCAGTTGACGACGGCGCCGGAGTTGGCGGGTTTGGTGGAAACCTTTTTGGGTTTGGAGGCGGTTTCTCACCTCAGCCGTTCAGCCTTGGAAACGCTGGCGATCATTGCCTATCAACAGCCGGTGACGCGTCCGCAGGTGGATTCGATCCGTGGGGTGAACAGTGATGGGATGATGAAGAGTCTGCTAAGCAAGGGCTTGATTCAAGAGGCGGGGCGTACAGATGGACCGGGGCGTCCAATTCTTTATTCAACCACGCCGGAATTTTTACAGCATTTTGGTTTGAGTTCGATCATGGAATTGCCGCCGCTGGCTGTGCCTGTCGAGACTGAGCAGGAAGAAACACAGTTGTTGAAGGGCTGACAAAGAGCGCGGATAAAGTCCGCGCTTTTTGTTTTAATTCAATCGACTAAGGGCGGAAGTGGAAATGCTGTCCAGACAGGTTTGACCTGTCCATCCGCATATATCTCTGGTATAAAACTGGTCATGCAAGAACGATTACAAAAACTTTTGGCACAAGCAGGCTACGGTTCGCGCCGCTCCTGCGAAGAATTCATTGTTGAGGGACGTGTTTCGGTCAACGGCAAAAAGGCGATTTTGGGGCAAAAAGCAGACCCGGCTGTGGATACGATCACCGTAGATGGCAGGGCGTTGTCCAAGCCGGAGGCGTTTACTTATATTGCGTTGTATAAACCGCGAAACGTACTTTCTGCGTCGGAGGGGCAGGATGACCGCCGGACAGTGCGGGATTTGATTCCGTTACAGGGGCATCTTTACCCTGTGGGTCGGCTCGATTTTGACTCTGAGGGATTGATCCTGATGACCAATGATGGCGACTTGACCAATAAACTGACTCATCCTAAATATGCCCATGAAAAAGAGTATCGGGTATTGCTTGCCCGAAAGCCGGATAGCGAGCAAATAGAGGCGTGGCGCAGGGGAGTAGTCTTGCCTGAAGGTGACCGAACCCAGCCCGCCCATGTTAACTTTCTTTCCACATCCGGCAAAGGCGCGTGGATTCGGGTGGTAATGGGCGAGGGAAAAAAACGTCAGATCCGCGAGGTGGGTAAGTTGCTCGGTCTTCCAGTGGTTCGCATCATTCGTCTTCGTATTGGAACGTTGAGGCTGGGCGACCTGAAACCACGTCAGTGGCGTTATTTGACCGAAGATGAAGTAATGGAATTGAAGGGCGATCATGTTCCAAAGATGGAACAAAAGCCCCGTGCGAAACGGTCTATGCCTGCCAGACGGAACTAATATAGTAAGGCAGCGATATTTTCAATGAATGTAAAAATAAAAAAGATAACCTTCCTTGTTTCTGTGGGATTGATCTCTATTTTTGTGCTTTCATCCTGCGGCGTAATTCCTCGCCTAAATGATAAACGTCCAAACATATTAATTATTGTCACAGATGACCAGCGTTACGACACGATGGAATTCATGCCCAATACCCAGCAATTGATATTCGATCAAGGGGTGACATTTTCCAGCGGTTACATTACTACACCGTTTTGCTGCCCAAGCCGCGCCAGTATTTTGACAGGGATGTACGCGCATAATCATTGGGTGCAAGTCAATGAAGACCCGCTGGAGTTCGGCACAGTGACTGAAGATATTCACCGCAACGGGTATTACACGGGCTTGGTCGGTAAATACTTAAATTCATGGCGGGGTGAAACACGTCCCGAATACGATTTCTGGGTCTCGTTCTGGGGCGGAACCATGAAAAATTATTACGACCCCGATCTGGATGTGAATGGGGTCTGGTCAAAACACGAAGGATATTCTACTTATATTTTCAGTGACTATGTGCTGGACTTTTTGGATGAGGCAAGCCAGCAATCCCGCCCATTCTTTTTGATCTATGCCCCAAATGCACCTCATGCACCGTTCACTCCGGCAAAAGAGGACACTGCTTTATTACAGGATTTAGCGCCTCACCGTCCCCCAAGTTTTAACGAAGATGATACTTCTGATAAGCCTGTTTCCATATCGGGCAGCCCGTTGATGACGGAAGAAGATATTGCAGCGGTAGATAATACCCGTCGCCGCCAGCTTTTGACCTTGATGGCGCTTGACCGCACCATGCCGGATATCATCGGCAAGTTGGAGGAGACCGGCGAATTGGATAATACGGTGATCTTCTTCATCTCTGATAACGGCAAGCATTGGGGTGAGCACCGCATGGATTCAAAAAGCACGGCATACGAGGAGTCGGTAAAAGTGCCGTTTGCAATTCGGTATCCGCCCCTGATTCCCGTTCCCTATGTAGACGACCGTCTGGTGGCGAATATTGATATTACAGCAACTGTATACGAACTTTCAGAAACTCGTTTACCAGAGTTGATGGATGGTCGTTCACTCATCCCACTCTTTCAAGGCGCTACAGATTGGCGTGACCACCTGCTGTTGGAGGCATGGCCCGAGCGCGGCACGTGGGCTGCCATTCACACCGGCGATTCGATCTACATTGAAACGGAAAATGACCTCTCTGAATTTTACGACCTGACAACAGACCCTTACGAGATGGAGAATGCGATTGATGACCCTCAGTATCAGGAGACTATTTCCAGGTTAAAGGGCTATCTTGATGCTGAAAAACAGCCCGTAACCACCCGCCCGTGAAATTGACATTGAGTTTCCCTCTTGACTCTCATATCACGAGACTTTAGAATCAACGAACAACCAAACAGTTTGCAGAGAAGAGATCTCTACCAAGAGACGCCGAAGGTGCAAGTCTGGGTCAGGCGAAGCCAGATGAATCTCTCAGGCAAAAGGACTCTGCAACTGAATAGGCTCTGGAAAGTCTCATGCATGTGAGACACCGACGGTGTAAAGTTAGTTAGTTTGATAGTTTAGTAGCTTTTTAGTTTGGTAGTTGCAAAAACGACCTGGCGACAAAATACAAAAACCATCCAACTACCCAACTAATCTCTCAGGTTCCATTACAGAGGACGCACAGTGTAGATTTGTGCGTCCTCTTTTGATTCGCCAATACCCAAATAGGAGACGAAATACATGAACACCCCTTCCAATCTCAAGTACACCAAATCTGACGAATGGTTTGACCCCGCCACTGGTGCAGTCGGAATCACCGATTATGCTCAAAGCCAGCTCTCTGACATTGTCTTTGTTGAAATTCTCGTGGATGCAGGCGAAGAGTTGACCGTTGGCAAGCCGATCGCTTCGGTTGAATCGGTCAAGGCTTCTTCTGAAATCTATTCCCCTGTGGCTGGAAAAGTCAGCGCTGTGAACGCAGACCTTTCCAATGCGCCCGAAACCATCAACTCAGACGCTTTCGGCGCTGCGTGGATGATCAAAGTTGAAGGCGGAACAGAAGGCGACCTGATGGATGCCGCTGCCTACGAAGCATATTGTGCCGGACGCGAACATTAATTCCGTAGGGGCGAGGTCACCTCGCCCTAACAAGAGGTACCCATGACCTACATCCCTATTTCCCCCAAGGAACGGGATGCGATGCTTGAGACCATTGGCGTAAAAACGCTGGATGATCTTTTTGAGGCGATCCCTGCCAAACATCGTTTTCCCGAACTAAGCCTTCCCCCGGCATTGACCGAAATGGAAGCCGCCGCCCACCTCGGCGATATGGCTGCCACAAATGAAAACGTGCGCGAACATCTGGTTTCATTTCTCGGCGCAGGCGCATACCATCATTACGTCCCCTCCGTGGTGGATCACATGCTGCGCCGCGGCGAGTTCTACACGGCATACACACCGTACCAGCCTGAAATCTCGCAAGGCACATTGCAAGCCATCTTTGAATATCAATCCATCATGTCGAACCTCACCGGCATGGAAGTGTCCAACGCCTCGCACTACGATGGCGCCACCGCTACTGCCGAAGCCGTAAGTCTTGCCTATGCCCAGTTCCGCGGCAAACGCAAGAAGATCGTCATGTCGCCCACTGTCCACCCGCAATATCGTGAAGTGATTCGAACCTACTCACAGGGTATGGGACTGCAAGAAGCGGGTGACGACCCCAACGTCGATCTTGAGGCGGGACCTGAATCTTTGATGGCGCTTGTTGATGAGAGCACCATGCTGGTTGTGGTGCAGTATCCCGATTTCTTCGGTCGCATCTATGATTACACCAAACTGATCGAAGATGCCCATGCCAAGGGCGCAATGGTTTGCATTGTTGCGAACCCCACCGCTTTGGTCATGCTCAAAACCCCCGCCTCAATGGGCGCAGATATTGTTGTGGGTGAGGCACAGCCTTTTGGCATCCCGCTTTGGTATGGCGGACCGTACCTCGGCTTTTTTACCACGCGCAAAAACTATGTGCATAAAATGGCTGGGCGCCTCGTTGGTGAAACAGCAGACGTGCGCGGCAATCGTTCGTATGTGCTTACACTCACTGCGCGTGAACAGCACATCAAACGCGAACGTGCCACCTCCAACATCTGCACCAATCAAGGTCTGCTTGCGTTGGCGGCGGCGGTGTATGTCTCCACACTGGGTAAGACCGGTTTGACTCAAGTTGCAAACCTGTGCTACCAAAAAGCACATTACGCTGCAAAAGAATTGGGCAAGATAAAAGGTTTCAGCATTCAATACGCTGAACCATTCTTCCATGAGTTTGTTTTGCGCTGCCCCAAACCTGCCAGCGAAGTGAATAAATATTTGTTGGATAACGGCGTGCTTGGCGGCTACGATCTTGGTCAGGATTACCCCTCGATGAAGAATCACCTGTTGGTTGCTGTAACTGAAATGAACAGCAAAGACGAGATCGATACCCTCGTAGAAATTTTGAAGGAGATGTAAAGATGGCGACAATTGTTGAACCCACCATTTTTGAACTCTCCTCCCCCGGGCGCACCGGCGTGACGATGCCCGCTTCAGACGTGCCCGAAACTGCCCTGCCTCCCAAAGAGTTACTACGCTCTGACCTGCCCCTGCCCGAGCTCGCCGAAGTAGACGTGGTTCGCCACTACATGAAACTCTCCAGCTTCAACTACTCGGTCGATAGCGGCTTCTACCCGCTTGGCTCTTGCACAATGAAGTACAACCCAAAGATCAACGAAGATACCTGCCGTTTGCCTGGCTTCTTGTTCACTCATCCGCTTCAGCCAGTTGAGACCGTTCAAGGCAATCTCGCGTTGATGTTCGAAATGCAGGAATGGCTCAAAGAGATCAGCGGCTTTGCGGGGGTGACCTTGCAGCCTGCCGCGGGAGCCCACGGCGAATTTACCGGCGTGTTGATGATGGCGGCGTATCACAAACTGCGCGGCGACACCAAACGCACCAAAATGCTCATCCCCGATGCGGCGCACGGCACGAACCCCGCTTCGGTGGGTATGCTCGGATATTCCGTTGTGACCATCCCCTCCGATGAGCGCGGCAACGTGGATTTGAAAGCCCTCGCCGCCGCCTGCGACGACACAGTAGTCGGCATGATGCTCACCAACCCCAACACGCTTGGCATGTTCGACGAGCACATCGAAGAAGTGGTTAAGTTAGTTAAAGATTGCGGCGGCTTGATGTACGGCGACGGTGCCAACCTCAATGCCCTGCTCGGCATCGTCCGCCCTGGTGACCTCGGCTTTGATGTAATGCACTTCAATTTGCACAAAACCTTTGCTGTTCCGCATGGCGGTGGGGGACCGGGCTCTGGTCCGGTTGGTGTCAGCCAGCGCCTCGCCGACTTTTTACCCTCGCCTCTTGTTGGGATCATTGAAGAAGGTGATGACGAAACCGCCCCGCTGTATGGATTTGTCACCCCGAAGAACAGCATCGGACGCATGAAAGCCTTCCACGGTCACTTTGGTGGCGGACTTGTCCGCTCGTACACCTACATTGCCATGCACGGACCCGATGGATTGAAGGACATTTCGCAGTACGCGGTGCTCAATGCCAACTACCTGCAGGCCCGCCTGCGCGATACCTACCACATTCCGTATGATCGTATCTGTATGCACGAATTCGTGATGGAAGGACGTTTTGAAGGTTCAGACGTGCGCGCATTGGATATTTCGAAGCGCCTGATGGATTACAACTTCCACCCGCCAACAAACTACTTCCCGCTCATCGTTCATGAGGCGTTGATGATCGAACCGACAGAGACAGAGAACAAAGACACTCTCGATAGCTTTGCCGATGCCCTCATCAAGATCGCAGAAGAAGCGAAAACCCAGCCGAACCTGCTCCATGAAGCTCCGATCACCACCAAATTTGGGCGAATGGACGAGGTGAAAGCCGCAAGAGAATTGGTGCTCTGTTGCTGGCTGCCAGAGGGTTACGACCTGAGCAAGTAGAAATAAATAATTAGTACAAAAGAAGTCCCTGTTCACCAGCAGGGGCTTCTTTTTAGAAATTTTGTTTTTTTAGGAGAGTGTTCTCATGGCGAAGAAAATTTGCAGGAATTGCGGCGAAGAATTTGAACCGGGCAGATCGCCAGAAGATAACCGTTGTCAGTATCATCCTCAAAAGGCGGAACACATGGGCACTTCTGATATGCACCACGATTATTCAGAAGTCTATAAATACCCCTGTTGCGGACAGCTTGAATTCCCTCAATATCTAACAGGAGAATCTGCTCCAGGGTGTGTCATTGGCTTGCATGAAGAGTAGGGAAATAATTATGACCTCTAACGAACAACCCAATAACCCCTTGCATGGCATTACGCTCGAAGTGATTGTCACGAAATTGGTTGAAGAATACGGCTGGGTTGAGCTGGGAAAGCGCATTCCCATTCGGTGTTTCAATGAGAACCCAAGTATTAAATCCAGTTTGAAGTTTTTACGTCAAACCCCGTGGGCAAGAAAAAAGGTTGAAGATTTGTTTTTGAAAAAGAATGAAAAATGAATGGCTGGTAACTTTTGTGCTGGAAGGTTGTTAAATACCAAAAGGAACCCAGTATGCCCAACCCATATTCCAAAGAAGAAATAATTTCAGATGTCAAAGAATCTGCCTCCCGCTCATTGGACTGGTTCAAAGCCATTCCCGCAAGTGAATTTTTCCACCGCGAGGGTGAAGTTTGGTCTGTATCTGATAATGTTGACCATTTAATTAAAGCCATCAATCCCATTTCCAAAGCGATGAGGCTCCCAAAAGTAGCCTTACATTCCATGTTTGGTAAACCTGAAAGGGGCTCAAAATCATATACAGAAATATGCTCCATATATCAGGCGAAAATCGCGAAGGGAGCGGTTGCGGCTGGAAGCTTCCTGCCTAAACAAGAAGACCCAGCCAACCCGGCAGAAAGTAAAAATGCTCTTCTTGAAAAACTATCCCGATCGTTTGATAAATTGGTGGCAGCAATTGAAAAGTGTGAGGACGAAACGCTGGATCAAATTCAACTGCCTCATCCTCTTATTGGGAATTTGACCGTGCGTGAGATGCTGTTTTTCACCATTTACCACACACTGCGCCACGCCAGTCAGGAAGGGGATTGATGATTCTTTCAACTTTGCTTACAAGGAGACAATCGTTTTATGGGTAAATTAATTTATTGTGCAATTACTTCACTGGACGGATTTGTAGCTGACCAAAATGGTGACTTTGAGTGGGCAATGCCCAGTGAAGAAGTCCATGCCTTTGTCAATGATATTGTGCGGAATGTGGAGACATCTCTCCTTGGACGCAAAATGTACGAGATTATGCAGGTCTGGGACGATATGCCAACTGAAGGGGCAAGTGGGCCAATGGATGGTCCAAGTGAAGCGATGAATGACTATGCCAAAATCTGGCAGTCTGCCAGGAAGATCGTCTATTCCACTTCGCTTTCAAACCTCGCCATTTCGAATGCGACCCTTGAGCAGAAATTTGACCCGGAAATGCTCAACAAGAAGCTCGCCGAAACAGACAAGGATTTCGATATTGGCGGACCGCAAATTGCCGCTGAAGCGATCAAAGCCGGGTTGGTGGATGAATACCATCAGATCATTGTTCCTGTGATGGTTGGCGGCGGCAGGTACTGGCTTCCGCAGGATGTTAAACTCAACCTACAGCTTGTGGATGTGCGGAAATTTGAAAATGGATTCGCATATCTTCACTATCGTAGGTTCTGAAATTGAATGCGCAAATCCCGCCAATTTTGAAAGGCGGTGATTTGCGCAAGTTCGCAGGGTTATAATGCCCGAAGTCAAAAAACATCCAGCTAGATCTGGGTGTTTTTTGTAGAAAACTTCACAGGAGAGAGTGTCCATGTTGAACAAACTACTGTTTCACCGTTTCCCCAATCTCAAAAGCTGGCTCACCCGTATTCAATACGACCTGATCACCAAATTCGATCGGGGTAATGAAGTTCTCTTTATGAACTTTGGATATGCCCACCCCGAACCGATTCCACTTTCTCCTGAAGAGGAATATCACCGCTATCCTTTACAGATGTATCACAAAGTGGCAGATCATCACGGTGTCAACTGGCAGAATGCCGAGGCGTTGGAAGTCAGCTCCGGGCGGGGAGGCGGTGCGTCTTTTATCGTCCGCCACTTCAAACCACGTTCCTATGCTGGCTTGGATTTTTCAGCCCGCGCCGTGGAGTATTGCCGAAAACAGTACCAGCATTTAAAGGAACTTTCCTTTCATCATGGCAACGCCGAAGAAATTCCCTTCGCTGATGAATCTTTTGACGTAGTGGTGAATGTGGAGGCTTCTTTGTACTATCCCAATCCGCATAGGTTCTTTGAACATGTCCGTCGCGTACTCAAGCCGAATGGTTACTTCCTGTACACCGACTTGCGATATGAAGAAAAAGTCGCTGTCTGGCGTGAGCAGATCAAAGCCATCGGGCTGAAGCTCGTTTATGAGGAGGATATTACCGATAACGTGTTACGGGCAATGGACTTGGATCGTGAGCGCCGTAAGGCGCTGGTAGACCGGTACGTTCCCCGTTTTCTTCGCAGGCAGTTCTACCACTTTGCGGGTCTTGCCATGGATAATATTGCTTCCACCCCTCATTTGGAGAAACGACGTTACTGGTATTTTGTTCTGCAAAAAGCTTGAGAGCAAGAAGCAAGTGACTCACCTTGCACACCTGCACTTCGGCTACAAGCGGGACGATCCTCCACTTGTAGCCGAAGCATTTCTGGAAAAGTAGCAACTTAGGTTATTAACATATTGAATTGACACCCGCTAAAAAAGGAACGGGTGTTTTGATTAAAAATGCAATTGAGGAGATAAAGCATGAAAAGACGTTTGTGGCATATCCTGTTCTCAACCTTGATTTTTTTTAGCCTTGTGGTTTCGGCTTGCGGTGAAGATTACGAAGAGGATTATTCTGATACTGAACAAGGCGAATACACCACTGATAACAGTGATGAATATGCCGGGGAAGGAGAGGATGAGCCTGCCGAAGATACACCTTCTGATACCGCTAGCGCTCCCGGCGATTTAGTCTACGACTTTGGATTTGTGCCAGAATCGAACGGCTTTAGCTTTGAAAATTACGGTGATGAAACCGATGTCACCAACCTGACGGCTGACGAACTTCGGCGTATGTTTGGCGATGAAGTATGCGCTGATATAAACGGCGATGAATGCATCCTCACTCCACCCGCTGAGCAATGGATGGAGCAGGTCAATGGAGATATGGCGGGCGGTCACTGCGAAGGCATGGCTGTACTTAGTTTGATGATGTACACGGGTCAGATATCTGCTTCAGATTTTGGCGGTTCACAAGCCAGCGATTTGGACTTGAACGATGAGACCCTTCAACGTGAGATTGCCTATTGGTGGGCAACACAGGCAGTAGACCCCACCTCGTCCAGCATTGTGACCGGCACACCGATGGAAATTTTGGAAACCATACGGCAGATGGATGTCAATGGCGAAACCTACACCATCGGTATTTACAATGACCGTGGCGAAGGACATGCCATTACACCGTTCGGCGTGGAAGACAAAGGCGATGGACTTTATGCCATCCTCGTCTATGACAATAACTACCCGGGTGAAACACGCGAACTTTTCATTGATTCCCGCGATAATTCATGGACTTACGAAACCTCCATTAACCCACAGGTAGATTCTGACGTCTGGTCTGGCAATGCAGATACCGGCACATTGGACTTGACACCAACCTCCGCCCGCCTTGAAACGCAATTCTGCCCCTTCTGTGAAGGCGGATATACCAGCGTAGGTAAACTTGCCGCGCCAGGTGAAATACTTAACCAGATATTCCTCGATGGAAAAGGTCATATTCTGATCGAAGATGACAATGGCAACCGCTTGGGCTATGTAGATGGGCAGATCGTAAACGAAATTCCCGGGGCGAGTTATTCCAAGTATCGAATGCTTGCCAGCGGTGAAACCCCTGAGCCGATCTACATGGTTCCCGCAAACCTTGACCTGACAATCACCATTGATGGCTCTGAATTAACCGAAGAAACTCTCACCGACCTCGTTCTCATTGGGCCGGGCTACAGCATCGGCGTGGAATATATTTATCTCTCTCCCGGGCAGGTGGACATCGCCTACTTCTACCCAGCGGATGAAATGATCGCCTACGAAACCACCTCCGACGAATCGCCCAGCATTATTTTTGGCGTGGAAAACCCCGATGCCGATTACTACTTTGAAGTGTACGGCGTTGATATGGTGGGCGGCGGCATTATCACTGCCTGGCTTGATAGTGCCGCAGGTGATTTGCTCATCAACACCGAAAAGCTCAACGGCGAAGGCTTCTTTAATTTCTACCTCACGCGCATCACCGACGACCTTGAAGAAGAATTCTACGCAGAAGATATTTCATTGACGGAAGGCGCATTGGTGTACGTCAACTACGCTGAGTGGAGCGACGCAAACCCAGACGGTCTGTATTTTGGCGTTGACCTCAATGGTGACGGCGAGATCGACGAAGAATATGTAGTGGATGACGCCCAATAAAAAAAGTAAAAGATGCGCCGCAAGGCGCATCTTTTTTATAACGTCATTGCTAATATATTTTTTAGCGAAGCAATCTCGAAATTTATCAATACAGTTGAGGCAACCATGAAAATTCTCACAGTAGACATTGGCACAGGCACGCAGGATATTTTTCTTTATGATTCGAATCTCGATATTGAGAACGGATTCAAACTCGTCTTGCCTTCTCCTACCATGATGGTGAATCGCCGTCTCAAGCAGTCGCTTCAAAAGCGGACCCCGATGCTGTTCACCGGTCACCAAATGGGGGGCGGTCCCTCAGCCTGGGCGATCGAAGAATATGCGCGTGCGGGGATTCCGGTTTATATGACACCCTCTGCGGCAACGACGCTGAACGATGAGTTGGATAAGGTTGAGGCATTGGGAATAAAAATTATCGGGGAGGATGAAGCAGCCGCTCTAATGCCGAAGGTTGAACATTTGGATTTGAAGGATTTCGACTTCCCGCTTCTTTCAAAAACATTTGCAGATTACGGCGTTTCACTTGACGATCTTTCTGCTATTGCTGTTGCCGTCTTTGACCATGGCAACGCTCCGGCTGGTGTTTCAGACCGCCAGTTCCGTTTTGATTACCTTGATGAACGCATCCAAGCGAGGAATTCCCTTTCCTCATTTGCTTTTCTTTCAAATGATATTCCTGAGATCATGACCCGCTTGCAAGCCGTGGCGGATTCGGCACATGATTTGCCTTGTCCGCTGGTGGTGATGGATACGGCTCCGGCTGCGGTCTTGGGTGCAGGCTTCGATCCGGTCGTGTCGGCACGGAGGAGCAGGATCGTTTGCAATGTGGGTAATTTTCACACCCTGGCTTTTCGTTTGGGAGAAAAAGGCATTGAAGGTGTTTTTGAACATCACACTGGCGAGATCGACCTGCCTAAACTTGAAAACTTGATCCGCAAACTGGCGGATGGATCTCTCAAGCATGAAGATGTATTTGATGATATGGGGCATGGCGCGTTGATGTATTCTGATGAAATTTTTGAGTTTGGGAAAGACGATTTTGACGTTGTGGTGACAGGTCCGCGCCGGAGTCTTTTTGATCGGCAATCTGAAACGGGAGACCGCATATCGTTGCGCCCTTACTTTGCCGTCCCGTTCGGAGATATGATGATCGCGGGCTGCTTTGGTCTTCTCGCGGCTACAGCGGAGATTCTGCCTGCGTTGGCAGAACCCGTTCAAAGGTCGCTGCGAGGCGGGGGTGGGCGGGGGACGGCGCCGTGGGATGTGAATCCCTAAAATAAAAAAGCGCATGGACTTTTATCCATGCGCTTTTTGTTTGCTGGTTCTAGCTCACACGAATATCCCAGAATTTTTTAACAAGTTTATTCAAGGCTTTGGTGATGCCGTCTTTCTTTAGTCCTTCAACTTTGAAGGTGATGATCTTGGTGGCGCTGTCTTCACCAGAGAATTGACCGAAGGAGATGAAGTTTCCGCCTGCATCTGAAATGGCTTTGGTGATTTCAGCGAGTACGCCGGGTTTGTCGGCGATCTCGGCTGTGATGCGCAGGGCTTTGGTACGTGCGCCCATGAGTTCGAGGAAGATTTTGAAGAGGTCTGTTTCGGTGATGATGCCGACAAGTTTGCCAGAGCGCATAACGGGTAAGCCGCCAAATTTGTTATCTGCCATAATGCGTGCGGCTTCTTCGATGGGGGTGGTTACATCAACCGAGATTACTTTTTTGCTCATCACCTGCTTGACGGTGACTTTGCTGATGAGGTAGTTCATTTCCCACACGCTCAAGCTGCTGACAGGGGAGGGGGATGCATTTACCAAATCTTGTTCTGAAACGATGCCGATTATTTTTCCGTCTTTAACAACCGGTGCGCGGCGGATGTGTTCTTTCTTGAACATGACGCGTGCATCGGGCACGGGGGTATCTGGGCTGAGGGTAATTACGGGGTGGGTCATTCTTTCGCCTACGAACATGGTTTCCTCCATTGGGGGCTAGGTTTATTGTGAAATTTATTACAATAAAGATTATAAGTTGTTTTGTAGAAAATAATGTCACTAAATTGGAGTGATTTAGGTCACTTTAGAATGGACAGTGGCAAATGCGAAAGGATCGACCACGGATTAAGACACATCCGCGGTCGATCCTTAAATTTATTTCGCAAATTCTCTGATGACCCTCGCCGTGTGTTTGGCGTGTTGGGCGTACAAGTCAATGGAGAAGTTTTCGTTGGGGGCGTGGGCTTTGGTGTCAGGGTAGCCCAAACCCATGGTTACAACGGGCAAGCCGAGGTCATGCACGAACGGGTAGTTGGGTCCCGATCCGCCGATCATGGGCACGATGTCCATTTTGGCGTCGTAGATTTCCTCCGCGGTTTCGACCACCAGTTTTACAAAGGGGTCGTCTGGGTCTGTCCGCGCTGCGGGTTCGCCGCCGAGCACTTTTATTTCCACGTCGCTGAAACCTTCTGCATCGAGGTGCGCGCGCAGTTTTTTGAAGATGTCGTCGGGCTTTTGGTCGGGCACAAGGCGGAAGTCCACTTTTGCCGAAGCAGTGGCAGGCTGAACGGTTTTCGAGCCGGGTCCCTGGTATCCGCTGGTGAGACCGCAGATGGTACAGGTCGGCACAAAGACTTCTTCGATCTTCAAATCCATACCGCCGGTGATGCCTTTGATGAAATTCTTCGCGCCGAAGCGTTTTTTGTATTCATCTTCCATGTCTGGCAGCTTTTCCATGAATTCACGGTCGCGCTCGGTCGGTTGGACGCAGTCATCATAGAAACCGGGGATGCGGATTTTTTCATCTTCACCTTTGAGTGTGTTCAACGCCCAAACAAGCCTCCAGGCTGCGTTTGGCAGGATGCTGCCACCCAAGCCTGAGTGGACATCCGTAGAAAGCGCCGTGACCGAAAGTTCCACGTAGAAGATGCCGCGCAAACCGAGATACTGCTGCGGTCGCCCGCGATGATCCACACCGCCGAACTCCCAAATACAGGCATCGGCTTTCAGCTTTTCAATATTCTCTTTGATGAAGTCATGCAAGTGAACGCTGGAAGTTTCCTCTTCGCCTTCGATGATGAATTTGATATTGCAGGGCAATTCGCCGTCTTGGTCAAGGATGGCATCAATGGCGTGGAGGCGTGAAGTGAGGTGACCTTTATCGTCGCTCACGCCGCGCCCGTACATTTTGCCGTCGCGGATCTCCGGCTCAAATGGAGGGCTGTCCCATAATTCCAACGGTTCTGGGGGCTGCACATCGTAATGATTGTAGATCAGAATGGTCTTGTCTACTTTGCCTTTGCGTTCCCCAAAGACGACAGGCGCACCATCTGTTGCCATGATCTCGGATGTGAAACCACGCTTCTCAAGCATTTCCTTCACGATCTGAGCGCATTCTTTCAGCCCCAAATTCTGTGCGCTGATGCTTGGCTGTGCGGCGTACACTTTTAGCTCATCCAGGCTTTTGTTCAGGTTCTTGTCGATGTAATTGTCGATCTTGTCGTAATTACCCATTGAGAACTCCTTTGAAAAAATTAGACCTGACAGATTCACAGAAACTGTCAGGTCTTTGGTTACTTGTAAAAACTGGCGATCCAGTCTATGGAATAGGCTCCGGCAAAGGCGAACATGGTCATTTTGATTGTTTGCCCAACCCAACACGCCAGCATAAACTGCCAAAGCGGAATTTTTGCAATACCCGCCGCGATACCTGCCATATCAAAAAAAGGATTTGGGAAGGCAGATAACACAAGGATGACCCACGCGCCATATTTTTGAACCCAGGGCAAAATACGGTTGTAAACCTTGGTGTTTTCCACTGCCGCCTGACCGCCATATCCGGCAAGGTACCCGGTCAGTTCGCCGATGGAGCCGCCTACACCCGCCGCAAGCGCTACCCCCCATGGGTTGAGTAGTCCGCCCATGGCAAAGATCACAGCTACACCGGGAGCCGGTAGGATGACGGTCGCATTTGCGATCAACATGATGAGGAACGCCCCAAAGTACCCGTATTGGGAAAATTCCTCCACCCGATCGCGGATGCTGTAAACATACAGCGTAATACCAATCACCACCATCAGAGCAAGAATGCGCATGATGGTGGTGACGAGATTATTTTGATTAGATTTCTTCGATTGTGACACGGATGATCTTCACAGCCGGTGAATTGACTTTCATCGGGTCGCGCTCAGGGATGGACATCAACACATCTTCGCCTTCCACTACTTCACCGAACACGGTATGACGGTTATCCAGGTGTGGGGTGGGCAGGTGCGTGATGAAGAATTGCGAACCATTGGTTCCAGGTCCGGCATTCGCCATGGAAAGGATGCCGCGTTTGTTGTGCTTCAGGCTCGGGTGAAATTCATCCTGAAAGCGGTAGCCAGGTCCACCGCGACCGGTTCCGGTAGGGTCACCGCCCTGCGCCATGAAGTTGGCGATCACACGGTGAAAAATGACACCATCGTAAAAACCTTCGCGTGATAGAAAAACAAAGTTATTCACGGTCACGGGGGTCTTATCAGCGAACAGTTCAATCACCATTGTGCCATTGTCTGTTTCCATGTGGGCGCGGTATTTCTTGCTCGGGTCGATCTGCGTTGCGGGGGGCGTGCTCCATTGCTTTGACATAAGTCTCTCCTTGAAATAAATTGATTCTACTTTAGTAACGATTCGATTCTGGCAGTTACCATATCCAGCGCGGCAATATTATGCCCGCCTTCAGGAATGATCACATCCGCATAACGTTTGGATGGTTCCACAAATTCCAAATGCATCGGGCGCACCGTTGCATAATACTGATCGATCACAGACTCGGTACTGCGTCCGCGCTCGGTAATATCCCTGTGCAGGCGGCGAATAAAGCGAATATCCGCATCCGCATCCACGAACAACTTCACATCAAATAGTTTGCGAAGTTCTGGTTCAACATATAAAAGGATGCCTTCAACAACGATTACATTACTTGGGCGAACGGTGAACGTTTCGGTACTTCGGGTGTCATTTGAAAAATCATAAATCGGCACTTCCACCGGCTTGAAATCTCGCAGCATAACGATATGTTGAATAAGCAATTCGGTTTCAAGCGCGTTTGGATGATCAAAATTGATCTCGCTATGATTTGAGGAATGCAGCATTCTCAAATCTTTATAATAAGAATCGTGCTGTAGGTATGCGATCCGCTCTGCCCCAACCCGCCTTAAAATTTCCTGTGCCACCGTTGTCTTACCCGAACCAGACCCGCCCGCTATACCAATGACCAAAGGGATTTTCTGCATCATGGCTGGGATTATACCCGTCAGTTTACTGGATGGAAAAGAAAACGGCTCCGGTCTGCGCCGGAGCCTGTATCTCACCATTTGGGTTTTACTTACGCTGAAGCATTCTCGTCAGCGCCTGCCAGATCGGGCATCGGTCATAAACACCCATAAATGCCAGGATGCCGCCAATGCCTGCAATGATCCAGTTTCCATTGGAAATACCCATCACAATAAAGAATGCACCCGCACCAAGCCGCAACGAGCGGTCAAACATGGTCATGGGCACTTTTACTTCCGTCCCTTGTGAAAGCGACTCAAAGATGGCGCGATACCCATCTTCATTTTTTGCGCCGGTTACCCGCGCAACCACTTTGCCGTCTCGTATTGCCAGCACAGTGGGAATCCCGTACACGCGATGCTGTTGAAGGATATCTTGCGAGTCATCGGCATTGATAGGGAGAAATTCAACCTTTTCATTGAATTCTTTCCCAAGCTTCTCCAGTATCGGTTTCGTCATCCGACATGGAGCGCACCACGGAGCCCAAAAGTCAACCACAATGGGCTTTTCAGCGTTTTTTATTTTATTTTGAAAATCTTGATTGTTCATGGCTTAAATAATAAGCGGACAGTTTTTTTACTGTCCGCTCTTTCTTGAATTAACCCTTGTTAGTGTTTATTTTGAAAGGCAGGTAGAGCGGGCAGAAGGCGAGGATGGAAGTGAGCGTGAAGATCACAGCCAACACCAAAAGCACCGTTCCGAGGGTTCCAGCGACGATGCCGCTCAGGGAAAGGTACACAAACACGGCGGAAATTACGAGGCGGACAATTCGATCTACATTGGACATATTGCGTTTCATTTGATTATTTCTCCTTTTTGCGAATGAATGATCACATTTTAGAACGAAACGTGAAACCTGTCTGTGACTATGTCACATAAGTGAACGGGCTTTTAATTGCTCATAATCCAAGATTTCGATCACGCCCCGTCCAGAACGAAGGCTGCCTTCGTTGATGAAATCTTCCAATAAACGGCTGATGACTTCTCGTGAACTTCCCAACTCAGAAGCAATTTCTTGATGTGTAATTCGGATCAGGCTGTCTTCCCCTCCGCGTTTTAAGAGCAGGTTTGCCACGCGCCTGTCCATACGGTGAAATACCACCTCGTCCACCACTGCCAGCACGGTTGAAAGCCTTTGTGAAAGCAGGTCAAAGACAAAGTCGCGCCACGTATCATATCGCTTGACCCAATTTCGAAACGTTTCTGCAGGGATCATCACAGCTTCGACATCTTCTTCAGTCGTTGCAATCGCAGGGAAAGTTTGCTGGCTGAGTATTGCGTTGGCTGTCAAAATGCAGGAAGAGCCGTTGCCAAACCTGTATAAGGTAATCTCTCGTCCAGTTTCACCAATTTTATACACCCGCACACTCCCCGAAACCAGCAATGCGATCGCTTCGATCCGGTCGCCTTCAAGGAACACATCCCGCCCGGCCGGAATCTTCGCCATAAATGCAGACCGCTGAAATTCACGAATGAACTCAGGGTCTGCATCCTGTAAAAACGGCATCCTGCCAGAAATTCGTTCGAAGTCTTTGGTTTCGATCATGACCTAATCATGTATGTATGCCAACCCAACTGTACCGGGTCCGGCGTGTGTCCCTACCACTGGGCTCACCTCAGTGAAGAGACTTTCCACTGCCGAAAGTTGTTTTGAGGCACGGTCAAGTAATTTCTGAGCATCATCAGAAGCATTGGCGTGCAGTGTGGCAATACGTATGCCCGTTTTCCCCTTCACTTTTTCTGTAACAAGTTCAAGTACGCGGTCGTGAGCTTTACTTTTAGTACGAATACGCTCAATACCTTCTACTTTACCTTCTTGCACCGCAAGGATCGGCTTAAGATTTAAGGCAGAGCCAATAAAGCGTTGCGCACCGCCAATACGTCCGCCCCTGTGAAGGAATTCAAGGGTATCTACTGCAAAAAATACCCCGGAACGTTCATGAGCGTTTTCAGCTAAAGCCGCCGCTTCTTCGAGGGTTGCGCCTGCTTCTTGTGCGCGGGCAGCCGCAATTGCCTGAAAACCAAGTCCCATTGCTGTGGACCTACTGTCAATTAGAGTAACTTTCTCGCCCGCACTGCCCATCATATCCTTGCCTTGAATGGCAGATTGCAGAGTGCCAGAGAGTTTTGAGGAAATGAAAATACCAAGTACAGACATGCCTTTATCCACCAGCCCTGAAAATACTTCCTGCATGGTCGCAGGCGAAACCTGTGAGGTGGAAGGCATGACTTTGGCTGTTTGAAGACGCTTGTAAAACTCAGCGGGCAAAATATCAATGCCGTCTCGATAAGTCTGATTTTCCCAGATCAAAACCTGAGGGGCAACCGTAATCCCGTATTTTTGAGAAATTTCAGTAGGAATATAAGAAGTACTATCTGTAACAATGGCAAATTTGGTCATTTCTACACTCCATGCGATTTTGGATTTTTCTGATTTTACCCTTTTTACTCCTTCATGCCGGTAAAATTCTAAGCTTGTCAACATGGTATAATATCTCTCGGCAATTTTATATGACACTATTTCAAGATTATAGGAGCCTATTTTGGCCTTCAACCCTATAAATTGGCTGCTAGGCCTTTTTTCACTGGATATCGCCATTGACCTTGGCACTGCAAACACCCTTGTGCATGTTCGCGGCAAGGGTATCGTTATTAATGAACCCTCCTGGGTTGCAGTGGATAAAAAACTTCGTCAACCCCTTGCCATTGGGCTTGAAGCCAAGGAGATGGTTGGAAGAACACCCGCAAATGTGATGGTGGTTCGCCCGATTCGCGATGGGGTGATCGCTGAATTTGATGTTACCCGCGTCATGCTTGAGTACTTCATTGGCAAGGTTCACGAACAGAGCGTCGTTCCGTTGCCTCGTCCGCGTGTGATCGTCGGGCTTCCTACTGGCGTTACAGAAGTTGAAAAACGCGCCGTATATGATGCAGTAATGGCATCTGGCGCACGCCAATCGATGTTGATCGAAGAACCCATCGCCGCTGCGATAGGCGCAGGTCTCCCCATTGGCGAAGTGCGCGGATCCATGGTCGTGGATATTGGTGGCGGCACCACCGAAGTGGCAGTTCTTTCTACAGGTGGCGTGGTTGCATCCCGGTCCCTGCGTGTGGCTGGTGACGAAATGGATCAGGATGTTGTTCAATATCTTCGAAACAAATACAATCTGCTCATTGGTGCTGGTATTGCTGAGCAGATCAAGTGGCAGATCGGGTCAGCCTACCCGCTCCAACCTGAAAAGACAATGGAAGTACGCGGCAGGAATCTTGTGACCGGATTGCCGGAGACCGTAGAGATTTCATCTGTGGAAATACGAGAAGCGCTTTCCGGTTCCGTGCAAGTCATCATTGATACTGTCCGCGATGCATTGGATGAAATCCCGCCCGAGATCGTATCGGACTTGATGGATATTGGTATCTGTCTGGCTGGGGGCGGTGCGCTTCTTCAAGGATTAGCCGAACGCCTTACCGATGAACTAAAACTGCGTGTATGGGTGGCTGAAGACCCTTTAACGTGCGTTGCTCGTGGTGCAGCAACAGTCTTTGAAGACCTTGAAAATCTCTCCCGATATCTTATCGGATTGGAACGCGGCAGTACACGTCATGTATAACCGCGTTCAACAGTTGCCCCTCAGGCGGCTGGGTGAAAAATGAATTCCCGTTCCTTACAAACAACGATCATCTTTTTAGTGATTGGCGGCATTTTAGTGCTTGCGTTTAGCGGCGCATTAGGTTCTGCTTCTCGTGGCTTTACATCAGTTCTAGTGGATGTACAGACTTGGATATCTGCCCAGTTTCTGGGATTTCAAGATTTCTTCACTGCTCCCCGCGATAGCATCACCCTGCGAAATCGCAATGCTGAATTGGAAGCACAGGTATCTCAATTACAGGCGCAAGTCATTGAATTGCAGCAACGCGTCAACGAGACAGAGATTCTTGCCGCACTTGTCGATTTTTCCCGCTCTAATCCAGAGAACACATACAAAGCCGCATCGGTGATCGGACGTGATCCAAGCCCATTTCTTCATTACATCATCATAAATCGCGGATCTAACGATGGCATTCGACGTGGTATGCCAGTTGTTACCAATCAAGGATTGGTTGGGCGTATTGATGCAGTAATCGCCGATGCCGCCCGTGTACAACTTGTAACAGACCCCGCTTCATCCATCAATGTTTACTTGCAAAATGCGGATACCAGCGCCGTATTATATGGGGCATTAACTGGTGACATTAGCCTAGACTTGATCTCGCAAAATGCAACCGTGGAATCAGGAGACTTGATCCTCACATCTGGCTTGGGCGGCGGATACCCCGCCGACCTTATCATCGGGCAGGTAGTGTCGGCTCAATCCCTGGAATTTGAATTGTTCCAACAAGCAACAGTTCAACCCGCTGTGGATTTTTCCCGCCTTGAAATTGTTCTTGTCATTACCAACTTCCGTCCGGTGGATATTGCACCATTGGAACCGGTTGTAACCCCTGCTCCGTAGATCTCATGCGTAATTTAATAGCCTTCCCGCTTTTGGGGCTTGTAGTCATTTTTCAATCTTCTATCATTAGCCAGATGAGATTGCTTGCCGGGTTTGCTGATCTCCCGTTGGTTTTACTTGCCGCATGGGCATTACAAGATCAGGTAGATTCAGCCTGGCACTGGGGGGCAGTGACTGCTTTGTTGGTAAGTTTCATTTCAGCTACAAATCCAGTGGTCGCAGTTTTAGGATATCTGTTTGTTGTTTTTTTTGCTCAAATCCTGCAAAGACGAGTATGGCATGCGCCTTTAATTGCGATGTTTAGCGTAGTATTTCTTGGTACTTTGTGGATGCATGCCCTGTCCTTTGTCTTTTTGAGATTATCCGGCACTCCCTTATCTATGGGAGATGCAGCCGGATTAATAACACTACCAAGCCTTTTGCTAAATATACTTTTGGCAGTTCCTATTTACGCTTTTATGCGAGATTTGGCTTATTGGGTTTACCCTGTTGAGGAGTAGTAAATGAGCGCTGGTTCAGAATCCCGCCCGGTTAAGTTTGAAGCGTGGCGTCTTGGATTGTTATACATTATCATTTTTTTTGTTTTTGTGGGTTTTGTAATCCGTTTGTTTAATTTGCAAATTTTGGATGGAGACCTTTACCGCACGCGTGCTGTAGATAATTACACCAATGAAGTTAGCGTACCGGCACCGCGAGGTATCATTTATGACCGTAATGGGTATATCCTGGCACGCAACCTTGCTGCGTATAACATCGTTGTAACCCCTGCCAATCTTCCGGAAGACGACTCTGACATTCAGCGGATTTATCGCGAACTCTCTGAATTATTAGGTATTGCGGCTGGGAACTTTGTTTCGGCGGATACTGAAACAGATGGCTTGATTTTAGAGGTTCCCGGTGGATTGATGATGGAAGAAGTTCTTGAAGAAGCTAAATTATTTGCCGCCTGTGTGGATGGACCCAGTATCGCTCAAATGGTAGCATTGCAGGATACTTTGGCTCCATACAGCCCTGTGAAAGTAAGATGCAATGTTTCTGAAGAAATAGCCCGGGTGGTGGAAGAAAAAAAGATGGATTGGCCCGGTGTCTCAGTTGAGATCGAACCAATCCGCGATTACCCGACAGGCTCATTGACAGCTCATCTTATTGGATTTTTAGGGCCAATTCCTGCAACACAGGAGGAAGAACTTCGCGCAAAAGGTTTTGTGCCGAATCGCGATAAGATTGGATATGCCGGGGTTGAGACTTCTATGCAGGATATTTTGGCAGGGCGGAATGGGTTAAAAGTTGTGCAAATTGACGTTGCTGGTCAGGAAATTCGCAACCTTGAACCGCCCATTGCACCTGTTCCAGGGCATAATGTTTATTTGACCATCGACACACGTTTGCAGGCAGCTGCAGAAGCCACCATGATGGAGGAAGTTCGTTTCTGGAACACCTATTTTGGGCAGGTGCGTATTTCCAGCGGTGTGATTATTGCTATGAATCCAAAGACAGGAGAAATCCTTGCGATGGTTTCCTACCCGGGATATGAGAATAATCGCTTGAGCCGTTTTATCCCTGCGTATTATTACGAACAACTGAGCCAGGATCCGCGTAGACCCTTACTTAATAATGCGATTTCAGCTGAATATCCACCAGGCTCTACATTTAAGCTTTCGACAGCTACGGGCGCTTTCAACGAAGGCGTGGTAGACCTGAATACCGTGGTACTGACCCCGGGGCAATTATTGCTTTGTGAGCGCTTTAATCCCAATGATCCATGCACAGATTTTAATACCCGCCCCTTTGTTGATTATATTTTCGAGCAAAGACCGGAAGGGTTTGGTTCATTGTCATTCCTTCAATGTATTGCCTATTCCAGCAATGTTTGCTTTTATAAATTAGGCGGCGGTTTTGAAGACGAGATACCCCAGGGTTTGGGCATTGAACGTCTTCAACAATATGCCCGTGCGCTTGGTTACGACAACACATCGGGTATTGAACTTCCCGGTGAACAAGATGGGTTAATTCCCGACCCGCAATGGAAACGTATCAATACCGGCGAAAACTGGTCAACAGGTGATACCTATATTGCCAGCGTGGGGCAGGGGTACGTGCTTGCAACTCCTTTGCAAGTATTGATGTCTGGTTCAACCATTGCCAATAGTGGTAAATTGATGCAGCCAACCGTTATCCGTCAGGTAACCGATGGGGATGGAAATGTGGTGGAAATGTGGTTCAACCCCCAGGATTTCACAGTGACCGAATTCCCAACCCAGGGAAGTTATCAAATCTCTCCATTCACCCCCAATATGAAATGGGATATCACCGTTACGCCGTTGATACAAGGCTATTCTTGTGATGGTCCATACTGTACCCTTACAGACGATCTTAAGATCGTCGAACCTGAAACTATAGCCGCTGTGCGCGCAGGTACGCGTAGAACCGTGACTGATAACTCCTTTGGTACCTTGAGCCGGCTGTTTGGAGATTTTCCGATTGCCGTCGCTGGGAAAACAGGCACGGCAGAGTACTGTGATGACGTTGCTCGTGCGGCAGACCGCTGTAACTTTGGCGCCTGGCCCACTCATTCATGGACAATCGCATATGCGCCTTTCGACGACCCTGAAATTGCGGTTGTTGCATTTGCCTACAACGGCGGTGAAGGAGCCAGCGTTGCGGGACCCATGGTAGAACGGGTAATTCGAGCCTATTTTGAGATAAAAGCAGCCGATATTGCACAGGGAGCGCCTTCACCATAGCTTAGAAATCCATCAGGTATAATATTCAACTGCGTATATGGAACCTATGGAATCAACCCCACCCGTTGTTCAGATCAAGGGAATTCGTGATGGATTACTTGTCACATTTGCTGATATTCCCTGGGAAGAGCAGCGTGCAGCGCTCATGCAGCAAATTCATGAAAAGGCTTCTTTCTTTCAAGGCGCTCGTCTTGCCATTGATGTGGGCAATCAACCTCTGAAAGTGAACGACCTTGTAGACCTTCGCGATTGGCTTTCGGAGCAAACGATCAACTTGTGGGCAGTGATTAGCGAATCTCCCACCACCGAACACACGGCCCAACTTCTTGGGCTGGCGACTCGAATTTCAAAACCGCGCCCGGAAGAAAATCATCATGTTTTAGATGGCGTTCCTAGTGATCAGGCACTATTTATTTCAAAGACCATTCGATCTGGAACAAGAATAGAATACCCGGGAACAGTTGTGGTTTTTGGCGATGTAAACCCCGGCGCAGAAATTGTCGCAGAAGGAAACGTAATTGTGTGGGGGCGGGTTCGCGGTGTCATCCATGCAGGCTCAAAGGGCGACCGTTCAGTTTTTATCTGCGCTCTAGATTTATCTGCAAATCAACTACGAATAGCAGATGAAGTTTCAGCCATGCTGAATCCCCAAAAGGACCCCAAACCCGAGATCGCCAGTATCAACGAAGAAGGTAAATTACAGGCAGAACTTTGGCATTCCGGTGAAACCAATATTAGGAAATGATATGACAGCAAAAGTAATTACAGTAACTTCAGGAAAAGGTGGCGTAGGTAAAACCACCGCAGTTGCCAACTTAGCCACGGCACTGGCAATGGACGGGAAGCGCGTCGTCTGTATTGACGGAGATATCGGGCTTCGCAACCTGGACGTGGTCATGGGACTCGAGAATCGCATTGTGTACGACCTGGTCGATGTCATTGAAGGACGCTGTAAACTCAAACAAGCCATGATCCGCGACAAACACCTGCCGGATTTGTACCTTATCCCCGCCGCACAGACTCGCGACAAGAACGCCGTCTCCCCGTCTGATATGGTGCGCATCTGCAATGACCTTAGACCTGATACCGATTTCGTGATCGTGGATTCCCCTGCGGGTATTGAGCGTGGTTTCCGAAACGCAATTGCCGCGGCCGACAGCGTACTCGTAGTAACCAACCCCGAAGTGAGCGCAGTCCGTGATGCCGACCGCGTCGTAGGACTCCTCGAAGCAGAAGAAAAAGGACCCCCGTCCTTAATTATCAATCGCTTAAATCCAAATTTGGTCAAAAACAACGATATGCTATCAGCCGAAGATGTGCTTGATCTACTGGGCATCCGCCTGATTGGTATTGTCCCCGAAGATGAAAACGTCATTATCGGATCGAATCGTGGAGCCCCAACTGTTGGAGATGCAAAGAGTCGGGCAGGTCAGGCATTCCGCAACATCGCCAAACGCCTGCAGGGAGAAGAAGTGCCCTTTATGGACCTCGCTCCACAAAGCGGACTATGGAATGCCATCCAACGATTTGCCGGGAGAAAGTGATATGGGATTTTTTTCGAGAAAACGCAGCGCAACCAGCGCAAAGGAAAGATTGCAACTGGTTTTGGTTCACGACCGCACAGACTTGACTCCCGGACAATTGGATGAATTGAAAGACGATCTGTTGAAGGCTATCTCAAAATATATCGAAATTGACCCCGAAGCCGTACGCATCGAGTTGGAAAAAGACGGGCGTGAGCAGCGATTGGTAGCGGATATTCCCCTGAAACATATGCCCCGCCATAGGGCGGGTTGACTCCTCCTAATTATGGGCATGGGCTCAACTCGTCAGGGTTGCAGTCCATGTTTTAATTTATACCTATGATACGTGGAATTTCCTGGAGAAACTTCGATTTCATCCTGCTTGGCGCAGTTACATTGGCTTCCGCCTTTGGTGTGGTAATGATCCGCTCTGCCATTGCCGGTAATGAAGTTCTGGCAGTTTCAGCCTCTCGTCAGGTTTATTTTGCCCTGCTTGGCATTGTATTAATATTTATCCTTGCCGCCATCGACTATCGATACTGGCTGGCATTGTATCGCCCGATCCACCTTGCGATCCTGGGGTTTCTCGTCACACTTACCGGTTTCGGGCAAACCGCATTTGGCGCACAACGTTGGTTTCAAGTGGGTGTGCTTTTTCTTCAGCCTACTGAATTTGCCAAAATTGTAGCCATCATCATTCTTGCACGGTATTTTGAATCGACCCGCGACCACCCCCGCGACTTACGCTGGGTGATCGGAGCGGTGTTACGCGCTGCGTGGATTATTGGTCTGATCCTGCTTCAACCAAACTTAAGCAACGTAATGGTGCTTTCAGTGATTCTCGGAGTGATGCTTTTTGTGAACGGTATTCAAATCCGCCATATTATGATCGCGGCTGGTTTGGGGGCGCTAGCCCTCGTCACTGTGATCACACTCTCTGTTCTTGGTATTCGCATCCCATTTTTACAAGCCTATCAACAGGAACGCATTGTAAACTTTGTTGTGCCAGACCCAAATGATACCTACGGCAACCGATACAACGTTCAACAGGCATTAATTGCAGTGGGTGCAGGCGGTTTACTGGGTGAAGGCTATGGCTACGGTACTCAAACGCAATTGCGCTTTCTAAAAGTTCGCCACACCGATTTTATTTTTGCTGCCAGCTCGGAAGAATTTGGTCTGGCAGGCAGCCTTCTAATTATCCTGATGCTGGGTGTTATTATCTGGCGTTGTATTCGAGCAGCACAAAAAGCGAGGGACGTGGCAGGTTCCATGCTTGCCCTTGGCGTGGCAACACTCATCTTTTTCCAGGGATCGGTGAACATCGGTATGAACTTGAACGTGTTGCCCGTATCAGGCTTGCCCCTCCCATTTGTAAGCTATGGCGGCAGTGGTTTGACGGCTCTAATGATCTGTATAGGCTTGGTTGAATCTGTTGCAATGCGCCAAAAAGAATTGGAATTTTAATCTTTTCAAGGAGTCTCAAAATTGTCCATCAAACCCGCTCGTACCCGCATCGCCCCATCGCCAACCGGACACATGCATCTCGGCACTGCCCGGGTTGCATTGTATGACTATCTACTCGCCAAAAAAACGGGCGGGCAATTTATTCTGCGCATCGAAGATACCGACCTGAAACGAACCGTCCCCGGCGCAGAGCAGGAAATTATGGACGGCTTGCGTTGGCTGGGCTTGAACTACGATGAAGGTCCCGATATCGGCGGACCTTATGGACCGTACCGTCAAACCGAACGGCGCGAAATTTATCAAGCACACGCCAAAGTATTAGTGGATAAAGGGCACGCCTTCCCATGTTTCTGCACACCAGAACATCTTGATAAAGTCCGCAAGGCACAGATGGATCGCAAAGAAAACCCTCATTATGATGGCACTTGCCGCAACCTCGACCCGGATGAAGCCGCCAAACGCATTGCCAATGGCGAAGCCCATACCATCCGATTCAAAATGCCGAAGGAAGGCGTAACCGTGGCACACGATCACCTGCGCGGTGATATCACCACTGAGAATAAGCAGCTAAACGACCAGGTCATTCTCAAAACAGACGGCTTGCCAACGTATCACCTTGCCGCCATCGTTGACGACCACGAAATGCAGATTACTCATGTGATGCGCGGCTCGGAGTGGCTCGGTACTTTTCCGCTGCATGTAAACATTGTCCGCGCTTTCGGCTGGGACGAACCCACCTGGGTACATCTCTCTGTCTTTCTCAAACCGAGCGGCAAAGGCAAAATGTCCAAACGCGAAGCGGCGCAAGCCATGAAAGACGGCTACTCCATCTTCATAAAAGACATGCAAGAACTTGGCTTCACTCCTGAAGGCGTATTAAATTGGTCTGGCTTAATGGGCTGGGGCGTTGCAGAAGATGACGTGATGACCGTCGATCAAATGATCGAGCGCTTCTCCATAGATTCGTTGACACCTTCCCCCGCCGCGATCAACTTCCAAAGGCTGGATCATTTCAACGCGACGCACATTCGCCTCATGACAACCGAAGACCTGGCAGCCCGCCTCAAGCCTTACTTTACCCGTGAGGGGCTCAACGTCAAAGACGACGTTCTGCTGAAAATCATTCCGCTGATTCGTGAACGCCTCACCACTTTGGATGATTGCATCTCATTCGGCGCATTCTTCTTCAAAGATGATGTAGTCCCCAGCCCCGAAGACCTCATTGCCAAAGGATTGGATGCAAAGCAATGCGCAGAGATCGCTCAAAGGGCGTACCAAATTCTGGCAGCGCAACCAGATATAAGTCACGAACGATGCGAAGAGCCTATGCGGGCATACGTAGAAGAGAGCGGCTTTAGCGCGGGTCAGGTGTTTGGAATCCTGCGTGTTGCCGTCACAGGACAAAAAGTCAGCCCGCCGCTGTTTGAAAGCATGGAAATTATCGGGCGGGATATCTGCCTGAAACGAATTCAGAATGCGGCTGAAATACTGGAAAAGCTATAACTTGGCTAAATAAAAAGAAACGGCGCTCACCGTTTCTTTTTATTTTTGATAAACAACTTGAAACGCCTGAAAATTTACCCCGCCAATGCTTACTTCAATCGGCTTGCGTTGAAATTGACTGGTATCGGGAATTAATTCCGATGCCTCTTTGGTGATGAGAATTTCATTCGCCCTGCCAATATCTTCTCCTAATTTGCACGCACGGTTGACGGCTTCGCCGAACATGTCGTCTTCAAGCACAAGGGTTTTGCCGTAATCAATGCCAATACTGACGTGAATATCCATATCGTCAGGGGTGATCAGATTCGCGGCGGCAATGGCGTGTTGAGTGGTAGTGGCAGCACGAACCGCGGAAGCAGGTTCGGGAAAGGACGCAAAGCAATTATCCGCCTCAAATTTGACAACCATTCCCCCGTGATCAGTAATGATGGGCTGAACTGTCAATTGCATTCGTCGGATCATCGCAAGGTAATGAACGATTCCGTATTTGCGTGTCAAAAGCGAAAAGCTGGACATATCCAACACAAAGGCAGTACATTCCGTACCGTATTTTTGCCAGATCGTATTTTCAGCCTCTTTGCGTCGGGCGGGGTCTGATTCTTGTGCGTACTTTAGTAAGATTTCTTGAAAATATGGGTCGGTGGGTCGAATATGCATAAAGTCATTATATCGGAAGTTCAAATGCATAAAAAAGATGGACACGTTGCAGTGTGTCCGTCTTTTTGCATTTCAGTTTATCTTCGTGCTCGGGCGTAGGAATTTGCTGTCTTACGATTGGGTGTCAGGAGCGCCCTTCGTTTTCTGGCATTTGCCAGGCGTTTTGCCTCACGCAATTGAACTGCTTTTTGGGCATTTTCCCAGCGCTCATATTTTCGCCAAATCCGGCGTGAGATTTCCCCGGTCATGGTGGCGATGCGCTCTTCATTCTGCTCCGTCATTTTCATCCCTTTGCGTGTAAGCACCCAGTCAAAGATAAGGTGTTGCACCTCGTGCGCCACCAACTCGTGCGCCATGGGAGAGAAATTTAACTCACTCAGGTAAATATAGCCAAAAAGCCCCTCGCGCTGTTTGCGGGTTTCTGCCGCAATATAATACGCATGGCACTGATTCTTGCGCTTAAAGTGGGCGGGGTTCTTCGCCACATATATGTTGACCCATTGTTTGTTGTCATTGAAATAGACACGGAAAGCAGGTTTAGACATCAGCGGGCGCCTTTCTACAAATTGAGTTTGCGCATTATATAACCAGTATGTTGGAGTGGGAAAATTTTTAACGTCCGCAGAGAAAATTTTAAGATTGGCGTAGGGTAGGGGTATGAAACTTAATTCCTCCATTCTTTTTTGCGCGTAGTCAAAAGCATTCTTCTTTATTGTAAATGCGCCGGTCACTTTATAAATGACCGGCGCGTTATTCTATTAAATATCTCCCGGCTCATCTGCCATGCGGACGATGCGTGGGGTGAACTTGCCGATCACATCCACCAGATCGTGCTGGGCGGTGATGACCTCATCGATCGCTTTGTACGCTTGCGGCGACTCGTCGATACCGCCGCCGAGCAGGGTGACTCCGCGCTCTTTGAGGTAGTCGTCCCGTTCGCGTTTGCTGATGGAGTTTACAGCGACTCTGCGGCTCATACGGCGACCAGCCCCATGTGAAGCGGACTCAAGCGACTCGCTCACGCCTCTTCCTCTGACGACGAAGCCTGCATCTCCCATTGAGCCGGGGATCACGCCGAGAACTCCGGCTCCCGCGGGCGTGGCTCCCTTGCGGTGGACAATGACTTCGCGTCCATCGGGCAGTTTTTCGCGCCATGCAAAGTTGTGGTGATTTTCAACCACTGCCACTTCTTTCAGACCAACCGCCGCCGCCACACGTTTGTGGATGATGTAGTGATTTGCCGAAGCAAAGCGACCCGCCAGTTCCATTGAAAGCCAGTATTCCTGACCGTCTTCTGAATCAAGCGTGAGCCATGCGAGGTGTTTGACGCTGGGATCAAGATCGGGATGCTTTTCTCTTGCAAGTTTGCTAAAACGGTCTGCGATCTTCGCGCCGACTCCACGGGAACCGCTGTGCGAGAGCAAGGCAAGGTATTCGCCGGGCTGCAAGCCGAACATCGGCTCATGCAAGCGGAACGAACCCCACTCTACGAAGTGATTGCCCGTGCCGCTCGTGCCAAGTTGATTCATGGCGGTGTCTTTCAACGTCCGCAATTGTTTGGTCGCAAGCCAGGCTTCATCGTCTAATACTTGATGTTGGGCGCGTTTGCTGCCTTTCCATGCCGCGCCCATGCCGAAGGCGGTTTCGTCCCAGAGGGCGTTTTCGAACATGCCTTTCTTCTGACCGATGAGAATCGGTGAGACTTCATACAGCGACAAGCGCATACGGCAGGCGATGTCCACGCCGACGGCGTAGGGGATGACGACATTTTCAGTCGCTAGTACGCCGCCGATTGGGAGTCCATAGCCAACATGCGCATCGGGCATGAGCGCGCCGGTGACGGTCACAGGCAGGCGCATGGCGTTTTCCATCTGCTTGATGGCTTCAGGGTCAATATGGTCCACGCCCCAGATGGGGAAGGGAAGCGGTGACTCGCGCAGGGTTTCTTCGGTTGGCTCGTTGTTCTTATTCTTGCGCAGAAATTCGCGGGCGAGGTCGGAGAGCAAGGTGTCGGCGAGATAATGGCCCGGGTTGGCGCGAACCGCCTCGAGCGCGGAAAGAGCCGCGTCACGTTCCATGCCGTTGGCGATCATTTTGTTCCCGGCTTCTTTGGCAAGCCCAATGGCTTTGCCATCTTCCCAGTTGTTGAGTTTCAGGATTTTTCCTGTGATGATGTCCATGAGGTTGTCTTTCTGTAGGTCAGGCTTTTAGCCTGACAAACTTTATTGGCGGGCTACAAGCCCGCCCTGCGAATCGATTGGGTCTGGCGGAATACAACGTTCATCATACTTAATTGTAGTGAAAATTTCTGCCTGCAAGACCCAGTTGCCTTGTGTGGTGCGCTGCCATTTGGCGGCGTAGACACCTGAGGCGCGGACGAGTTCTCCATTTATGGCGTACTCGCCTTGCCAGTTGCCGAGTTCTTCGGCGATGCCCCAAGAATCATTGGCGGTGATCTCGCGCGGGGTTCGATGATAGACGGCGGTTGGGTCTTGTTTGAAAAGATCAGCCCAACGTATTTCTTCCTCGTCGGCTCCGTGGAACTGGTCGCTGCGACCGGTAACCAGATGATAACTCGCTGCCAGCAGCGGGCGGATGCGCCTTGCGTCTTTCTCGGCGATTGCGCGGTTGAAGGCTTCGCGTGCGGCGCGGATGAGGTCGGAGGAGGTAGGTTGGGTCATGAAAATCTCTCTTTCAACCACGAAGGGTCACAAAGGTACACGAAGGTTTTTATGGGTTTCCTTCGTGACCCTTTATTCCTTTGTGGTTATTTATTGTTCTTCCAATTTCCAAAGCTCACGCATTTCCTGACTCTTTTCCAAGAGTTCATCGAGCGCGCCTTCGGATTCTACTTTGCCGTCTTTCATCACGATGATATGGTCAGCGCGCCTCAAGAGCGGACGGCGATGGGAGACAACGAGACAAGTCAGTTCGTTGCCTGATTCAAAGATGCGCTCCCAAAGTTGACGTTCGGTTTCTACATCCAGCGCACTTGAGAGGTCATCGAAGACGACCAGTTCAGTGTCGCGGATGAACATGCGGGCGGCGGCGGTGCGTTGGGCTTGTCCGCCAGAGAGTTTGACGCCGCGTGAGCCGACCATCGTTTCGAGGTCGTCATCGAGGATTTCCAAGTCTCTGTCCATGACGGCGAGTTTGGTGGATTTATATATCTCGTCGTCGCTTTTGTTCATACCGAGCAAAATATTATTTCGCAAACTATTGCTAAAGAGACGTGGCACTTGAGCAGTGTAGGCGGCACGCGGCGGGACGAAGAAATTGCCAGCGTCAGTGATGACTTGCCCGTTCCAACGGACTTCGCCTGAGTCAGCGGGGAGCAGACCCAGCAATGTGCGAAGTAGTGTCGTCTTTCCAGAGCCAATGCGACCGGTGATGACCGTCAATGAACCGCGTTTGATTTTGAGCGAAATGTCTGCGATGCCATTGACCGAATTCGGGTAGTGAAAGGTCAGATGGTCAGCGACCAGTTCGTTCAGTCGGTCTGAGGCGGTTTTCGTCGGGTAGGTCACTTCGGGCAGTTCGTGATCCAAGTCTATTTTTGCATGTTCAACAAGCGCGTCCAGCGGAGCATTTTCCATCAGACGGTACATGCGCTTGACAGAGACATCCATTTGTTTGTAACGTGCCCAGAGTTCGCCGCCGAGAGTGGTGAGATCGCCCATGCTTTGCAGGAGGTAAACGAAGAGCGAGAAATCGCCGAGTGTGAAATTGCCTGTACGCATGGACTGAGCAACGAGCAGAAGGATCACGCCTGTGCTGAGCGTGGACGTGTTGCGATACAGCGAGCGCAGCACTTCGTCAAACAACTTGTCACGCACGGTTAACTTGCGGCGTTCATCGTTGATGCCGTGAAAGTGGTTGATGATATTCTTTTCAGCGGTCGCAATTTTCACGGCTTGCACGGCGCCAAAGAATTCGCCGATGAAGCCCGTCACCTTACCTGCGGATTGACGCGACGCACTGCGGTAGTGCTCGATGCGCTTGGTGGCGATGTTGGCGATAATGCCAACGATGACCAGTGGAATAAGCGCCATGAGCGTAACCGAAGGACTGATCTGCGCCATCAAGTAAATGGAGTAGAAGATGATGGCAATGCCGACCATCACGTCGTTGACAAGGATGACGAAGAGCGGCAATTCCTGCACGTCATTTTTGAAACGGCTGATGGCTTCACCTGCCGAATCTGGGAGTTGTGACGCGCCGGGACGTTTGAGAATATGCGTGAGTAAATTCTTGCGCAGCAGCGTGCCCATGTCTGCGAAGATGGGAACATCGGCATAGTAGAAACCGTAGGTTGAAAGCAAACGTCCAAATACGAGAGCGACGAGAAATGCAACAATAGTCCAAATACCGAAGGTCAATTGCGCTTCACCGGTCAGGTAGTCGAAGAAGGCTTTCATAATGAGTGCGGGTCCGACCTGCCAGCAAAAGCGGACAAGCGCAACGCTGACAAAGTCAACGATCCACAGCCAGGTGCGAAAGCGGATGAGTTCAAGCACAACTTTCCACGCGGGCAGGGCGGGGATGTTGAGGTCTTTTGGGTTGAGGGTTGTTTCGGTCATAGTTAAAAATCCTTAAACACGAAGGGTGCAAAGTACAAAAAGGAGTAGGCTTGACAAAGGTTTTCCTTAGTGACCTTCGTGTCCTTTGCGGTTAATTCTCTTAGGCAAGCACTTCTTCCAAGCCTGTTTGCAGCAATTGATAAAACCTTGCGTTCGGGTTCGCTGCCAGTTCTTTGCGGTTGCCGTATTCGAGCACGGAGCCGTTATCGAGGATGAGTACATCGTCGGCGCGGTGTAAAGTATCGAGACGATGTGCGATGATGATGGCAGTGCGTCCTTTCAGTAGTTTATCTATCGCGTGTTCGAGTTTCTGCTCGGTGGCAGGGTCAAGCCGGGATGAGGCTTCATCGAGGATGACCAGACCGGGATTCCGCAAGAAGACTCGCGTGAACGCCAGCAATTGCGCCTCACCCGCGGACAAGGATCTTGATCCTGTTTCCAGTTGAGTGTCCAGACCGTTGGGTAGGGTTCGGAACCAGTCGCCGAGTTCGAGGTCTTCGAGCGTGGCGATGATCTTGTCATCAGGGATAGAACGGTCGAAGAAGGTCAAGTTCTCGCGGACAGATGCGCGGAAGAGTTGCACATCCTGCGTCACAATGGCGATGTTCTGCCGCAGCGAGTCGAGTTGAATGTTATGCAAGTTTTCGCCATTGACTTTGATGCTGCCTTCGTTGACCGAGTACAGGTTGAAGATTAACCGTCCGAGGGTGGTCTTTCCGCTTCCGGTGCGACCAAGCAACCCCAAAACGGAAGCAGGCTTTAGGTCCAGAGAGAGGCGTTTGATGACCGAGTCTTCGCCGTTGTACGAGAAAGTCACATCCTTGAATTCCAACGCGAGCGGATGCGAGTCGATCACTTTGCCGGTCTCATTCTTGGTTTCAGATTGGAACTGCTTGAACTCGGTCAAGCGTTCCACACACGCGCCAATCGTTTGGAAACTTTCGATCTCGTGCGTCATCGCCCAGAACGGTTCTTCGAGCAGGTTGAGATAGTGGACGAAGAGATAAACCGTGCCGATGGTGACGATGCCCGCGGTGAAGAGCCAGTATCCGCTGGTGACAGCCAATAGTGTGCCGAGTGTGAGCGCCAAGCCCATCGCGTTTTCGATGATCCAGCGCTTGAAGTGGGCGCGGCGATTGTGCTTGAGAATCTCGGCTTGATGGCGGAAGAGTTCGCGGATAGAGAAGTCGACTGCGCCGCTGGAGCGGATATCTTCGGTGCCAGCCAGTTGTTCTTCGATGAAGCCGTACATCTGACCTTCGGCTTCGCGCCTTGCTTTCTGGTGCGGCACGGCAATGTCTTTGAGCCTGCCGAGGATGCCGATGGTCAGTGCGGAGTAAACCGCAAATGCCAAGCCCACGCGCCAATCTTCGATGGCAAGGGTGACGAGGATGCCGATGAGCAGCAGTCCGTTCGCGATGAGGTTGAGCGCAAACTGCGAGAAGAAGGTTGCTAGTTCAGTCACGTCGCCGTCGATGCGTTCGATTAACTCGCCGGGTGTGTGGTCGTTGTGGAACTTCATGCCGAGTTTGAGGGCATGTTCGGCGAGTTCCGCGCGCAGGGCATTGGTGGCTGTCCATGCCACGTTTTCGCCGAGCCAGGTCACACCGATGTGAACCACTTGCTGTACTAACGCAATACCGATAAATGAGGCGGCTGTCCACATGAGCGTGGAGAGGGCTTCGCCTGCCAGCGCGTCGTCGATGAAGAGACGCATGATCTGCGGAGCGAGGATGCGCAAGCCTATGCTGCCAAATAGTAAAACGGCAAGCAGGGTAAACCGTCCGCGCTGGGGGCGGATGTGGTCAGCGAGCAGGTTCCAGTAGGATTTGAATGAGAGGTTCATAGTTAATTCCAGTTTTGTCCACGAAGGACACGAAGGGACACGAATAAAAATAAAAAACACGGCGCGGGGTGCGCCGTGTTTTGGAAAGACACAGGTAATTGAGCCGTGATTAAACGGTCAATGGTTGGCGCACTTCGAGGTAGGTTGTTATTCGGCTGGCTTTGTTACGCAGAAGATGTAAGGTCATTTGAAGCGCGCTCCTTTCTTGAAATATAGTGATTGCAGTTTACATGAGAGTGGGATGAGTTGTCAAGATGCTTGGGGGTTTTGCTTCGTGTTAAACTTGTTCTATGACAGCCGATAAAAAGATATTGCTTAAACGCTTACAAACCATGGACTTTTTGCATGGATTGGATGATACGGTACTCTTGAATTTGGCGGAGCATTCGATCTGGAAGGTATACGAACCCGATTCGGTCGTCTTTTGGGAAGGGGATGTGGAGCCCAGGCTGTTCTATTTGCAGTATGGCTCGTTGAAGATTTTACGTTCCTCCCCAGATGGGCGAGAACAGGTCATGCGCTTCATTGCTGAAGGAGAGGTTTTCAACGAGTTGGGTGTTTTGGCGAAAAAGCCCAACCCCGCAACGGCGGTCGCGTTGGAAGAATCGGGTGTTTGGTTGATTCCGCGTGAGGCATTGGAAGAGATCATTTTGGCACATCCACAAACGGCATTGAGAATTATCGAGAATATGGCGGATAAAGTCATTGGGATGGTTTCTCTGGCTGCGGACCTGTCACTGAAAACGGTTGAGGCACGCTTTGTAAAATTATTACTTTCTCAAATGGATAGCGATGTGCTGGAGCGCCGCCGTTGGACGAACCAGACTGAGCTCGCCGCGCATTTGGGAACCGTGCCCGATGTGTTGAGTCGTGTCATCCGCGAGTTGACCAAGGCAGGGTTGATCGAAATGGACAAACAGCAAATTCGCATTCTCAACCGTGCGGGCTTGGCGGAGCGAGCCATGATTCGGGGAGATTAACGTTTGGGCTGAAAAACCCGACAAAAGTCGGGCTGTGAAGCGGGGACTTCCATTAAAGTCAGGCATATCAAAGGAGCAGATATGTCTGAGACAAGTCAAATCTATTTTTCTGAAACAATTTCAAAAGCGGTCTTTGCCGTGGATGGACCCAAGCCGCAGTTTTTGATCGACACGCCAAAGTTCAAGTCGCTGGTCGTTGGGCTGGAGGCGGGCGGACAAATTCCCGTTCACCCGGGCGAGGCGGCGATGTATCACTTCCTCGAAGGCGAAGGCTTGATGACCGTGGGCGATGAGACCTTTGACATCAAACCTGGTGTGACGGTGGTTGCACCGAGCGGGGCGAAGCGCGGCATGAACGCAAAAACACGCGTGGTGTTTTTGGGCGCAAAGGGAGAACAATAATGAATACACCGAAACGCTATCATCCTGTTCAGGTCACATTACATTGGCTGGTTGTCTTGCTTGTGGTTGCCGCGTTCGTGATAGGCAAATCGATGAGCGGCTTGTCGAACGATGCGGGCAAACTTGCTCCACTGGCGTTGCACATGAGCGTTGGAATTTTTACGCTGGTTGTGATCGTGACTCGTTTCATCACGCGCATGAAACTCCCCAAACCTGAACACGCCACCGCAGGCAATGCCTTTTTTGATTGGGTCGGCAAGGTCGTGCATTACGCGCTTTATCTGCTGGTCTTTCTAACGGCAGTCAGCGGCATGTCGCTTTCGATGCAGGCGGGTTTGGTGCCGATTGTCTTCGGCGGTTCAGGCGCGTCGCTGCCTGCAGACTTCTTCGAGTTCACAGCGCGGATGATGCATGGATTCATCGTACCTGCTTTATTGTTGCTTGTTATTCTGCACGTGGGCGCGGCGCTCTATCATCAGTTTATGCTGAAAGATAATCTGCTTGCCCGCATGTGGTACGGAAAATAGTGTAAGGCGACATTAATGTCGCAGCACTGAAAAGGAAAAAAATGAAAACTACTATTGGTAAATGGAATATCGGCGTTGGTTTATGGGTGATGGCTTCTTTTATGATCTATGGCTTTGTGCTCATCTACTTGCGAGACTTTGCGCCAGACAAGGCAGCGTGGATTGAATCCTACAATACGGGCGCGCATTTTGAAGCTCGGCTGGCGCATGTGCATGGAAATTTATTCTCACTGCTTAACATCGTCTTCGGCTTTTTGTTGATGAAACTGCAATTGAATGACAATCTTGCCAAATGGGCTTCTCGGCTGGCGTTGGCTGGCTTGCTCATGCCGCTGGGAATTTTAGGCGAAGTGTATTTGGGCTTGCCTTACTATTTTGTGCTGGTTGGTGGACTTTCCATCTTCCTCGCCACAGTTTTGCTGGGTATCGCTGTTGTGCAAATGAAAAACGAAACAAAAGGAAAATAAAATGCAAATCCCATATTTACTCACTACTTTGCTTTACACGTTCGTCGCTTTGCTCGCAGCGGCAGATGCTTCACTCGTCAGCATGAATGTCTTCAGTGCCTTCCCTGCTTTACGCTGGGTGCGGGTTCACTTCATCACATTAGGAATTCTCTCTCAGGTGGTTTTCGGTCTGCTGCCCGTTTTGATCGCTTCACTTTCTAAAAAAGAAAAACCCATCATGCGTTGGGATATCTGGCTCACCCTCAATGCAGGCTTGATGGCGTTAGTTGCTGGTTTTGCAGGCGTGAACCACCCAATGATCTTCATAGGCGGCACGCTCATCTTCATTTCTGCGCTTTTGCTGCTGTTACAACTTTGGGGCATTCGCGGCGGTGACGCCCCCGCCAGCCTCAAGTTTTACATCACAGGCATTTTCTATCTGCTGGTCGGCATCATCATCGGCACAGGCTTGTTCCTCAACTGGAGCGAAGCACTCTACATCAAAGTTCCGCTTGAAGCGCACATCCATGCCAACTCGTGGGGTTTCATGTCGCTGGTCTTTGCTGGCTTACTCGTAGACTTTATCCCGATGGTCACAGGCAAAGCGCTCGGCACAAAAAACTCCATCAACTATGTCTTCTGGGGTATGACCCTCGGCGCATTCGGGCTGGTGCTCGGTCCGTGGCTCGGCGGAAGTCTGCCTCCCACCGTGGCAGGTTTGGTTTTGCACATCTCAGCCACGGTCGTGCTTTTGGTCGCCATGATCCGCAGTTTGAACCAAAGCGGCAAACTGAAAACCGCTGGCGGCTGGCATTTGGTCGCTTCGTACATCTGGATTTTACTGCCCGTGCTGATGGCGCCTACCATTCTGCTTGGAGTCTTTGAGCCGGGTCCCATCGAATCGACCGCGCCTCAAGCCTTAATTTATGGCTGGGTGCTGCAATTTGGCATTGCCCTCATCCCATACATTGCCCGCCGCCTCTTCCTCAAAGAGACTGCGCCCGAACTCGGCGGGTGTTGGGGCAGCCTTGCACTCGCAAACCTGGGAAGCGTTCTCGTCTGGGTCAGCATCTTCAGCGGACCCGCCAAGGGAATTGTGTATGGTATTGCCTTCGTTCTGTACGCGCTGGCGTTGATCCATCCGCTCAAAGAACTGGCAGAGATCACACGAGATGGATTGAAGAAATACGAATAAGAAATACACTCCAAATATTGAAAGCCCAAGGTCTGACCTTGGGCTTTCAATATTTATGGAAGTTTGTCATATTATCCTAAATCCATGCTTGGGCTACAATCATTTCACATGGAGGCTTCATGAAAACCATTTTGCGTGTACGTTATTGGCGCATCGTTCTGTTCTTTGCCCGCGTTACGGCGAGCATTGTTTTTTGGGATATCTTCCTGCGGCGTATTGGGTTGGGTGCCTGGGCAAAAAACACCCGTCCACGCAGGTTGCGAAATATTGCCATTCGTTTTCGCGCCCTGGCAATTCGTCTCGGAGGTGTGATGATCAAAGTGGGGCAGTTCCTTTCGGCGCGTTTGGATGTCATGCCGCCCGAGATCACGGATGAACTGGCTGGATTGCAGGATGAAGTTCCGCCCGTGGATTATGAACCCATTCGCCTCCAAACCGAACTGGAGCTTGGTTCTGCCATCGAGAAACTTTTTCTTACCTTTGAGAAAGCCCCCGTTGCCGCCGCCTCGTTAGGACAAGTCCACCGCGCGCGATTGTTCCCGCACGATGCCGAGCCGCTTGGGTACGATTGCGTTGTAGTGAAAATTTTACGTCCAAACATTGAGCAGATCGTCGAAGTGGATATGGCTGCCATCAAGGTCGCAGGTGGGTGGCTGCAAAAGTACCGCCCCGTCAGCGAACGGGTGAATGTGCCGGTCATTCTTGAAGAATTCACTGCCACCGTCCGCGAGGAATTGGATTATCTTTCAGAGGGGAAAAATGCTGAGGTTTTTGCAACCAACTTCAAAGACGATGGAGGCGTCCATGTTCCGCGTGTGGTGTGGAGTCGCACCAGTCGCCGTGTGCTGACGTTGGAAGATGTCACCGCCATCAAGATCACTGACTATGAATCCATCACCGCCGCTGGTATTAACCGTGAAAAAGTTGCTGAACGATTACTTGGAACCTATCTCAAGCAGATATTTGAAGATGGCTTCTTTCATGCCGACCCGCACCCGGGTAATTTGTTCGTCTCGCCGCTGCCAGAAAAGAATGAAGATGGCTCAACCAAATTTCGGCTGACGTTTGTTGATTTTGGCATGGTGGGGCGAATGCCTGAAAAATTGGTCGAAGGTCTGCGCGAGGTGGTGATTTCCATTGGCTTGCAAGATGCGCCGCGTCTGATACGGGCGTATCAAACCTTGGGTGTATTGCTGCCAAGTGCAAATGTGAAACTGCTCGAAGAAGCCAGCGCCCAGGTCTTTGATCGCTTTTGGGGCAAGAGCATGAACGAACTGCGAAGCATCGAACACAGAGATATGATGAAATTCGGCTTGCAGTTCCGCGAGTTGCTTCAAACCATGCCGTTCCAATTGCCCGAAAACCTTCTGTTACTTGGGCGTACCATTGGAATTTTATCGGGTATGTGTACAGGCTTGAATGCCGATTTTAACCTTTGGCTGCAACTTGCTCCTTATGCCAAAAAACTGACCGAGAGTGAAGGCAATTCGGTTTTTGAGACATTTATTGATGAAGCAGGCGGGTTATTTAAAACTTTGGTGAAGATTCCCGGCAGGGCAGAACGTGTCCTTGCCCGCATTGAGCGCGGCGAGTTGAATGTTCAAAACCCGCTGGGGAATATTCAGATGAGCTATCTGGAGAAATCGGTGAATCGACTGACCGGCGGGATATTTTTTCTTGGCTTGTTGGTTGCAGGCGCAATTTTGTACGATGCACATACCATGCTTGGGCAGGGTTTACTTGGCGGCGCAGGCGTTGCGCTGTTTTATACTCTTTTCCTTGCACGCGGAAAGCGTCCATTTCAGTGAACAAAAAAACTCCCAGTCAAACGGCTGGGAGTTTTGCTTTATGAAGATTTTTCTTCTGTCTTTTTGATGGCAGCATCGATCAGACTGCGGAAGGCAAGCAAGGCTTCCTTGCGGGCAGCGCGGCGGTGCTCCAAAAAGCCGGGCGGCAGGATCGTCTCCATGCTCTTGCGCATTTCGGCACGGGCAGCTTTCATGTGTTCCAATGCTTCGGGCGGAAGTTTTTCTCGCATTTTCTTGCGTTGTTCTTCGTTCATAGGTCACTCCTTGGTCAAGCTAATTATAGCACTGCTGTATTTTATGGTCCCGGGGTCATCATACGGAATTGATTCATATCCATGTTGGGGTCAACTTCCATATTTTCTGCCGCTACCCAGCAAGGGTTATTGAAATAAGGATTTCTGATCACATACCAACCTGGTTCGCTGCCTATCCCAAGAATCGTTACCTGGAGCTTTCCGGTTGATTCTCTGGTTTCAATATTGCTGATCAGTGTGTAACTATCGCCAGGTCCTGTCCAACAGCCTGTATTTGCAATAAGCCGAGGCGGACTAATTGCCGGCTTCTCTGTTGGAACATCGGGGGTATTACTAGCCTCTGGTGTAGGCGTCTCTGTAGGCAGGAGCGATGTTGGGGTTACGGCTCCAGCAGTACCTGTCATCATTTCTGCGGCAAGTTGGGCAGAGGTTGTACCGACCAAGTCTACGGTGGGGGTGGCAGGTGCTTGCGGGGCACAGGCAGTGAACGCCATGATTAATGAAGAGGCAAATACAATTTTGCTTGAAAAACTAAACTTCATTGAACCATTAACCTTTCTTTGCCATTTTTGCCCAGGTATCTTTCAAATTAACTGTCAAGTTGAATACGGGTTTTGCAGGCGCAGAGTCTCGATTATCCACACAGAAATATCCAAGGCGTTCAAACTGGAAGCGCGAACCTGCTTCAGCAGAGCCAAGTGCCGGTTCTACATAGCTGGTGAGGATTTCCAATGAGTTTGGATTCAAACAATTGAGAAAACCTTCATCGCCTTCTTCAGGATTTTCCTTGTTGAAGAGCCGGTCATACATGCGGACTTCCACCTCTTTGGCGTGTTTAGCCGAAACCCAATGGATCGTGGATTTCACCTTACGTCCATCCTGTGCGTCGCCGCCACGGGTGGTGGGGTCGTAGGTGGCATGAATTTCGGTAATATTCCCATCGGCATCTTTCACCACATCCGTACACTTAATGAAATAGGCATAGCGCAAGCGGACTTCATTGCCCGGGAAGAGGCGGTGATATTTCGGCGGTGGCACTTCGCGGAAATCATCCTGCTCAATGTAAATCACTTTTGAGAAAGGCACTTTACGCGTGCCAGCCGACGGGTCTTCCGGGTTATTGATGGCGTCCATTTCTTCAACCAGATCATCTGGATAGTTATCAATGACCACCTTCAACGGGCGGATAACCGCCATACGCCGCAGAGATGTTTTATTTAGATCATCTCGAACGCATTCTTCCAACAACGCCACATCGCTCACGCTGTAATTCTTGGCAACACCCACCCGACGGATGAACTCCAAAACGGCTTTGGCTGTATACCCACGACGGCGCATGGCTCGGAGTGTGGGCATACGTGGATCATCCCATCCATTTACGAGACCCTCTTCCACAAGACGGCGTAGTTTGCGCTTGCTCATCACCGTGTAATTCATATTCAAACGCGCAAACTCGATCTGGCGTGGCTTGAATACACCGAGCTGCTCAGGAAACCACTCATACAATGGGCGATGATTTTCATACTCAAGTGAGCAAAGCGAATGTGTAATGCCTTCCATTGAATCATTCTGCCCGTGTGCCCAATCGTACATGGGGTAGATCTTCCACTTGTCGCCGGTGCGGTGGTGCGGCGGGTTATGAATAATGCGATACATTGCTGGATCACGCATATTGATATTGGGATGAGTCATATCAATCTTGGCGCGCAAAATACGTGAGCCATCGGGGAACTCACCATTTTTCATTCGTTCAAGCAGATCTAGGTTTTCTTCAATGGGTCGGTCACGGAACGGCGAGTTGACACCTGGCTGTGTTAACGTGCCGCGGTTCTTGCTTACTTCTTCAGGGCTTTGGTCATCTACATATGCCAATCCCTTTTTTACCAGTTGCACTGCCCAATCATAGAGCAGGTCAAAATAATCAGATGCGTATGTGATCTTCACCCATTCGATCCCAAGCCAGCGGGCATCATCCATAATGGCTTCTACGAACTCGGTTTCTTCCTTGGCAGGGTTTGTATCGTCGAAGCGCAAGACCAACTCACCGCCGTTCTCTTTGGCAATGAGGTAATCGATCATAAACGCCTTCACATGCCCGATATGCAAATACCCGTTTGGCTCAGGAGGCAGGCGCGTGCGGACATAATTGAATCGCCCGCTATTCAGATCTTCTGCTACTGCTTCGCGGATAAAATCAGATGGTTTATTGTTTTCTTCAGGACTCATTCGTGGATTAACCTTCACAATGGATTTCTGCGGATGAAATGTCCGCTTCGTTATCAAGCCGGTGCCTGCCAGCGTTTCAGGGAATTTTTCCCTGCGCTGTGAATATCGCAGCCACGCCGATTATAACAAAGGATGTTGTCCCCACTTGCATCCTGCGAGTGTGCGTGATAAAATACCGCCCGCTGGAAAAATGAAATACCCCTTTGGGGATTGGTGAAATGGCATCACGTCGCGCTCTGGACGCGAAATTTGAGGTTCGAATCCTTGATCCCCAGCAAAAAAGCCCGCTTTTAAAAGCGGGCTTTTTTATTGAAACTACCCCATGCCATGCTATGAAAGAGCGGGTTTCTGGCAGGGATGCTTTCCACTTGTTTTAACCATTTTGCTTCAGCCGCGCGGCTTTCGGCGTAACAAGCTTTACTAAACTCGGTGCGTTCTTTTACCGAAGCAGACTTTAATTTCAATGCGCCATTTATAAATCGTTTTTCCATTTCGTCTCGTTCGGGGGCATAGGCTTGCAGGCGTGGAGCGTAATCCATTAATACGGCGCGGTGCAGGCGCTCGTGCTGCCAGAATAGGGTGTTGGAGTCTGCCAGATGGGTGGGAACAGGCTCATCGGTCAGGAAAGAGGCGGTATCCACCCAGAAGGGTTTGAACAGGCTGGTGCATGGGGCAGAGGTTCCGGTGGCGAAGATGATCGGGCTTGTTCCATCCAAATAGACAACCAGTGAAGCGGTGCTTTGTGTGATGCGAAATGGACCGAAGCCCGCATGCATACAAACATCTTGCTCAGCAAGGTTTGCGCTTGGATCGAAATTTTCATCCTTGTGGTGACGTAGGGTGGCAGCCATGCTTTCGATGCCGACGTGTCTCTTTTGCGAGGCGAGTGCATTTAAGGTGGTGGCGCGGCGGGTTTGTCCTTTGCCAAAATTTGTGTAAAGAAAATCGTGAAACTTATCGAGGTGAAATTCGTTTTTGGATTTGGCGATGCCTTTTTGAATGGCAAAATCCACCAGATTGCTGGACGAGAGATCGTATTGGTTTCCGATGGTGAGGCAGTTTGAAATTGAGTAAACGTCTTTGACTTGTTTTGCTGCCCATTGCTTGTCAATGGTTTCGAGCACCCAGGCATCGTTTGCGTTTGCGATGATGAAGCTGTTGTGATAATACAACTCGCCTTCGTGAACGCAGTTACCGCCTTGTCCGAATTCTTCTAAAAGGTCAATAATGACTTGCATGGCTTCGCGTGGTGTGACGGCGCGTTCGAGGGCAAGGCGCAGCAAGTCCATGCCGAGCAGCGCGGGCTTTTTATTGGCAGGGATTTTGGAGTAGATGGCTTCGTTGCCAATGACAAGCCCATGTTCATTGACGCCCATTTCTGCGCCCCACATCCAGTACGGTTTGGAAAGGAATATGGCGTGGGTATGCTTGCTTTGCGGAATTTCGATATAGGTACACTTTACCTTGCTATTTGGGGCATGATCGCTGGCAGGGAAGGAGGCAAGGTGCTGCCCTTCATTTGGCAATCGGTCGGAATTTTTTCCGAATACGGCTACACCGTCGGCGGTTGAAAATTTTGTGGCAATAAGTGTGTCGCACATGATGGCTACCTATGTAAATTTGTTTTTTTGATTAAGAGTATAACAGCAGATGGGCTTAGGCTTTTTCCCAGGCGGCGATCCACATTTTTACGCGGACTCGGACACGCGCATCTGCATTTGCGGAAGCCCAGACGGCTGATGTCTGTTTGAATAGGCTGTCGTCCATCTTTTCATAAAGTTCCCATTCGGTTTCAATAAAGTTCTTCATGTCTGAGGGGGTGTCCCAGTAATAAAAGAATGGGAATTCCGTATTTTTTGATTGGGAAAACCATCCATTTGCTTGTGCTGCTTTCATGGCTTGGTTTGCTGCCTCGTCATCTGCCAGCCCGATCTCTTGGTCTTTCAATCTGCCGATGGCTTGCCAGCCCGTTGAATCGACGACCTCTACCGCCCACGAATTTTCAAGTGGACGCAGGTCTATGAGGGTACCGCCGGGTTTTAGTATTCTGTGTATTTCGTTTAGAGCATGAACCATGCTCTCGTGTTCCATTCATCAGAGTGACCAGGCGAGGACGGCGATATCAAAGGTTTCTTTTGAAAATGGGATGTTGTTCGCGCTTGCGTCTGCAAAGTGGACGTGTTGTTGCAAGTTGTAGGGCGCGTCTACTCGGGCGATGCGTAAGGCTGAATGGTCAGGGTCAATTCCAATGGTCAGAGAAGAGGCGGAGGCGTACTTCCAGGTGAGGCGTCCTTCGCCGCATCCAACTTCAAGGACGCGCTTGTCTTTAAAATCCGCAAATTGCTGAAGAACTTTGCCTTCTTTGTTTTCGGGGTCTTTTTGTACTTTCATGATGTGAGCATGGTGTATGCGACTGCGCAGAGGCATGTGCAGATAGGTACGATAACGAACATGATTCCGAAAATGATCCAGGGAGTGTTCTTTCTTTTTGGCGGTGTGGTTTTGCCGGTTAATAAGGCGGGGGTAATGCCTGTATCGATGGCTTGTGCTACGGCGCTCAGTTCGTTGATAACAGCATTGAACTGTTCTGGAGAAAACCCTGACGCAGGGCGCTCATGAATGAGAAATGCGTTTGCGCCGGGGAGAATTTCTTCACGCAGTGTGCGGTCGGTGATCTTGCTTCGTTCCACTAGCGTTAATTTTCTTATCGGAGAATCGAGGTAGGTAAATGCCAGCATGGCATCTCGAATTCCCTTTTCGCGGATCATATCTGTGCTGCCGGTGAACATATCTTCAAACGTTTTAGGGATGTCCTTGAATATGGAGATGTTCTTCCTTTGCACATTTAAACCGTTTATTTCTGTGGGGGTTGCTTCCATCACGATCCGCATGTTTATTGTGACGCTTCTTCGTGATCTATTGCCGTCATTATATTGGTCAATGGATGCGAAGGTTGTAAAAGCGATGCGCCGTCCATGATGGGTTCCGCCATACCAGGTGTTTTGGATGTTCTCTGCCTGGTTTAGGGCTTGAAACCCAAGTGCCTGGGCGATATTTTGGTGTGCCTTACGCAATGTTAGGTTGGTGTTCCAGACGTAAAGGGCAACGCCGGTGATTAGAAGCGGCACCAGGCAAAAGGAAAAAATAAGAGCGATGACGCCGAAGATATCCCAAAAGTCAGATGTGCTCATTGGTTTGCGTCCCCTTTATTTAATTGACTCATGTGTTGGACCGATTTAATTATCAGTTCTTTGAGTATTTTTTTATCGATATTTTCCAACTTTTTGATGTACAGGCAGGATTTGCCAGTGGAAAATTTGCCAAGCTTTTTCAGCAGTTCATTGTATTGGTCAAAGCCTGACATGATGTAGAGTGTGAGATTTTGTTTGCGGGGCGAGAAGCCGGTAAGGAACCAATCGCCTTCGCGTCCGCTGGCGTATTTGTAATGATACTCACCAAAGCCGACGATGCTTGTTCCCCACATTTTTGGTTCGGCTTTGGTTGCCTGTTTCATCATCTTGATGATCTCACGGCAATCTTCCTGAATCTGTTCATCTTTGATGGATTTGATAAATGTTTCTACGCTTGCAGTGTTTTTCTTTGTCTTAAGCTCAGCCATTAAAGTCTCTCCTTCAAAAATTGAGGTGATACCTGGTGGATTACAAAATATTAAAATGTATTTGCGGTGCTTTGCGTTCCACGACCTGCTCGGCGGCGAGTGCCATTCTAAATAGTGTAACCTCATCCCAGGGACGACCAATTGCTTGCATCCCGACAGGCAGACCTTTTTGCGTGTATCCAACAGGGAGCGAAATGGCAGGGTGACCTGTCATATTTGAGGCTGTAGCAAAGCGCATGATCTCGATGGTGATGCTCAGGTCAGAATCTCCATTGGGCAATGCGCCTTTTTTGATCTCAGGGGCGGCAATGGCTGTGCTGGGGGTGAGGATCACATCCACTTCCTTGAAGGCTTCTTCAAAATGATGCATGATCCTGGTACGGATGCGTTGTGCTTTTTCGTAATCTTCTGTGGTGAAATGCCTGCCAAGTGCAAGGTTGACACGCACGTCCAACCCGTGTTCTTTGTGATGTTCGTCGTAGGTTTTGTTCATTTCCTGCACCATCTCGCTGACGATGGTGACGGTATGAGCAACGCGGTTGGCTTCGAGGTTGGGGATGACAATGTCTTTGATCTCACATCCCATTTCTTCGTATTTCTGTACCATGGCGTTACATGCGGATACAACTTCCGGCTCGGCGTGTTCAAACCACGGGCGGTAGATACCGATCTTGAGCCCCTTTAAGTTGGTGTTATCCCAACCTTCAAGCGTGGGTAGTGGCTGGCGCAATGAATTCTCATATTTTGTGTCAGGTCCGGCGATGAGGGCGTAGGTCAATGCGGCATCTGTTACTGAAGCGGCAATGGGACCAAGATATGCAACGCTGGTGCATAGCGGAAATGCACCAAATTCACTTACACGTCCAAAGGTGGGCTTTATGCCAACTGCGCCGCAAAATGCCGCAGGAATACGAATAGACCCGCCGCCATCTGCGCCGATGGCAACAGGTACGAAACCCGCGGCTACAGCAGTGGCAGACCCGCTGGAACTTCCGCCTGTGTAATGGTCAGTATGGTAGGGATTGCGTGTGGTGCCATGATTCGGATTTAAGCCTGTTACATTGATCCCGATCTCGTGCATATTGGCTTTCCCAAGCAGCAATGCGCCTGCCGCCCGTAAACGTGCCACGACGGTTGAATCTTCTTTTGCGGGTGATTTTCCTAAAAACGATGTTCCAACTGTTGTGGGGTAGGGCATCATATCCACTTCATCTTTGACCGCAACCGGCACGCCATCGAAGATGCCGAGAGGTTTGCCGTCTTTGAATCTCTGCGTGGCTTCTTTTGCCTGCTTCATCACATCCTCACGGTTGATGGCAATAAAGGCTCTCAGTGGAGTATCTGTTGTTTCGCTTGCTTCGATTGCTTTCAAAACTTTTTTGGCAACTTCTTCGGGATTTGTTGTGCCATCGCGATAAGCTTTTGCGTAATCATGGATCGACGCAAAGCGAAATCCCTTTCCCTGCGATGGGGATTTGGGAAGTTCGGATTCTGGCACAGAGGCTGAGGTGGTTTGTAATTCGCCTGTGTAGTGAACTGGAAGATACGTTGGGGCATCGTCAAATTGTTGTTTTCGCAGCCATGTCAGCCCTGCGCTTTCAAACAAGCTGGGGATCAACAATCCCTGCAAGGGTCCTTCTACAAGCGATGCAAATAATTTCAACAACCCACCAGCAAGATAAGGTAACTTTACAGATTTCAGATCATATTCACTCATTTTTCACCTCGTTATCTTTAGCCTCGCGAATTTTCCCCAGAAGATTCAAGCAGCATCGCTTTCATTTGGGCGGCAGGGTGGCAGCGAATTCCACGCCGATCTTGATCCAACCCTTGAGTTGGCTGGCTGTGGTGGTGCCTTCGGTTTCAACCATCAACCAGCCCTTCATGGGTTTGGGGCTGCCTTTCATCGTGAATATTTTTGTGTGGGTGCGCTTGAGAAGTTTTTCGTAATTTTCGGCGCCAACGCGTACGATGAGGTCGTCGCCCAGAATACCGCAAGCCATATTGCCATTAAGCATGTAGCCGACGCCGCCGAACATCTTTTTTTCGATGATCGGCAGCCCATTCACCTCGGCACGGATTCTTTCTGCCAATTGTCTATCGTACGCCACGGTTTTATCCGGTTCCGAATTGCCTGTCACCTGCATCGCCAAGACCCGGCACAATGTAGGCTTTTTCATTCAGTCGCTCGTCAATAGCGGCGATGTAAATATCAATATCGGGGTGGGCGTCTTGCATGGCTTTAATGCCTTCTGGCGCAGCGATGAGACCCACAAACTTGATCTTGCTCACGCCCCATTTTTTGAGCACTTCAGCGGTGGCAGTGGCAGAGCCGCCGGTGGCGAGCATGGGGTCGAGGATCAAGCAGGTGCCAACGCGCGGGGCAATGGGTAGCTTGTTGTAGTACTCCACGGGTTTGAGGGTTTTTTCATCACGATACAACCCAATATGCCAAACCTCGGCGCTGGGCATGAGTTCCCAAATTCCCTCCACCATTCCCAGGCCTGCGCGCAAAATGGGGATCAAGCCGATTTTTTCTTCAAGTTCCTGCGCTTCCATTTGGGCGAGCGGGGTTTCGATGGTCACTGGCTTGGTGGCAAGGTCTGCGGTGGCTTCATAGGCAAGCAATGCCGCAATTTCTTTCACAAGCTGGCGAAACTTTTTGGGCTTGGTTTCTTTATCTCTTAATATTGAAAGTTTATGGGCAACAAGGGGGTGTTTGGATGCGTAAACATTTGACATGGTTTCATTCTCCGAAATGAGTTGACTAATTATAGCCGTGAAGGTGATGTTTGTCCCATGACTTTGAGAAATGTTTTCGTTACACTAAAAATTAAGGAGTTCCTATGAACGGAAATAGTTTTATATCCTGGGTTTTACGTTCGCCGCTCCATGGATTTTTGAGTGATGGCATGATGCTCATTACTTTTTCGGGGCAGAAGACCGGCAAAAAATACACCATTCCGGTCGGATATTTTTGGAAAGATGGCTGTCTGTGGATTCTCACCAGCCGCAACCGTACCTGGTGGCGGAACCTGCAAGGCGGAGCGGTTGTCGATCTTTTACTAAAAAGAAAACAAGTATCTGGGTTTGCTGTAACCGAACACGACGAGGAAAATGTGGCAGAGTTGCTGGTGGTGTACCTGGCGCAAATCCCACAAGCGGCAAGAGGTCTAAAAGTGCAGGTTGAAAATGGCAAGCCCAATACAGAAGACATCACCCGTCTGGCAAAAGAGCGTTTATTTGTGCGTGTGGGGTTAGCGGGACAATGTAAAGAATAGCAGCATCATTCCCATTGCCACGCAGCCTAGAATGAACAGGGTCAGGCAGGTTGGAAATAGCGATTTGACCCACGTCCACGCTGCGTAGGTATTCCAAGCCTTGATGAGGAGCGGCTCGGCTTTTTGGAGTGTATCGATCACCGCCTCAGGTTTTGGACTTTTGGCTGGGGCGCCTTTCAGGGGTTTGAACTCTACGGGTGGAGTTTGTTTTTGTGTTCGTAACTCGTTGGGGATGGTTAAGTTCGCGCCGCAATAGGAGCACGGCATACGGCTTTCGCCTGGTACGGCTTGGTTTGGCCCACCACAGGCTGTGCAATTAAAAGTTTGTGTCATGCCGCCATTATAAATGCCCTTGGAAAACTTACAGCAGAGTTGCTTAGAAAGACTGGAATGCCGCCCAGAGACTTCCGCCAACGATAAGCAGGGTGACAATGGTGATGATTGCGGTGATCAAACAGCCAAACCCAAATGACCAGAACGTGATCGTCTTGGCGGTATCTGTGTAGCTCTTTACGATGGGAGCGTAGGCATTGGCTATATTGGCTGAGTATGCACCGGCATCATATACCTGTGAGTTTGATAAACCTTCCACTGTTCGGCGGGCATCTGTCTCACTGATACTGGAAAAGCTCAAATACTTCTGAACCGCTTCTTCCTTTTTTCCCTCTTGTGCCAGTTGAACCACTTGCGACCATTGTGCGCTGTACCCCATCATGGAATTCATATCAATCCCAAACATGACATTCGACGAAGATGAAGTGGAAGCGCTTTTGCTCTCGGTCTTTCTAAGGTTTTCAGGGATGATAACGGCACTCCCGCAATAGGGACATTTTATGGAACTCTCGTTTCCGGGCGGGTCAATGGGACCTCCACAGCCCGGGCATTTGATCAATTTTAAACTCATGGTGTTTTCTGGCATCTCGCAAACTCCTCTTGGAAGATGGTTGCATTATAGGCATAGCCAATTCGGAAAGATATATCCCATTCGTACTACTACGATTTGCTTGCGGTAGAATCGACCTGGACCCCATTCAACAAGGAGAAGTTATGACCGAGCAATTTACATTCGGCGGTGAGATCGTTTGGCGCCCCAGCCCAAAGCAGATCGAAGAGGCAAACCTGACGCGCTTTATGCGCCAGCATGAGTTGACAAACTTTGACGCGTTGATGACAAGGTCTACGGGGGATGTGGCATGGTTTACCGATGCGGTATTGAAATTTTTGAATATTGAATTTTACGAGTCTTACTCAAAGGTCGTTGATCTTGATGGCGGTATCCAACTCCCCACGTGGTGTGTGGATGGGAAAATGAACATCGTCCACAACTGTGTGGAGAAGTGGGCGCTGAACACCGAGATGCGGGGAAACCTTGCAATTATTTTTGAGGGCGAAGAAGGGCGAACATATGCCCTGACATATGCAGAATTGAACGCTGAAGTAAATAAAGCCGCCAATGCCCTTAAGTCTCTTGGGCTTGGCAAGGGTGACGCTGTAGGTATTTTTATGCCAATGACCCCCGAGATCGTTGTGGCGTTACTTGCCATTGCCAAGATCGGCGGAATTATTTTGCCGCTGTTTTCTGGTTACGGTGCAGGAGCTATCGCCTCACGCATGGTTGATGCAGATGCCAAAGCCCTCTTCGCAGCGGATGGGGCTTTTCGGCGCGGCAAGGCAGTGGATATGAAATCAGTTGCCGATGAAGCTGCGGAACAAATCTCTACTTTAAAACATATGATCGTTTTGAAGCGAACTGGGCAAGAAATAAAAATGAAAAAAGAAAGAGATCATTGGTGGCATGATTTAATGGGTGTTCAATCTGCTATCTGTGAAACTGAAAAGACAGCTGCTGAAGACCCATTGATGGTGATCTACACCTCTGGCACAACAGGCAAACCCAAAGGCGCATTGCATACTCACTGCGGATTTCCCGTGAAAGCGGCTCAGGATATGGCGTTTGGTACAGATGTACACAGCGGCGATGTGATCTATTGGATGACCGATATGGGCTGGATGATGGGTCCGTGGCTGGTGCTTGGCAGTTTGATCCTTGGCGCGACCATGTTTCTGTACGACGGCGCGCCGGATTTCCCCGCGCCGAATCGGTTATGGGAGTTAGCCGAAAAGCACCGCATCAATCAGATGGGCGTATCGCCTACGTTGATTCGGGCGCTCATCCCACACGGGGAGGAGCAATTCCGCAGGCATGATCTTTCGTCCTTGAAGTGCTTCGCTTCGACGGGTGAACCATGGAATCCTGTGCCGTGGTTGTGGTTGTTCGAGAAGGTCGGCGGCGGGAAAATTCCTATCATCAACTACTCCGGCGGGACGGAGATTTCCGGCGGCATTGTGATGGGCAATCCGCTGCTGCCGCTCAAGCCTTGCGCCTTCTCTGCTGCGTGCCCGGGCATGGACGCAGACGTAGTGGATGAGGATGGTAAACCGGTTCGCAACGCTGTGGGTGAATTGGTCATCAAGCAGCCGTGGATCGGGATGACGCGCGGATTCTGGAAGGATAAACAACGTTATCTCGATACCTATTGGAGCCGCTGGGAGAATGTATGGGTTCATGGAGATTTTGCCGCCATTGATGAGGATGGTCTCTGGTACATCCTTGGGCGTTCAGACGATACGATCAAAATTGCGGGCAAACGGCTGGGACCGGCTGAGGTGGAGTCGATCCTCGTTCGGCATGAGGCGATTGTTGAGGCGGCGGCGATTGGGGTGCCGCACGAGGTCAAGGGGAGTGAACTGATCCTTTTTGCAGTGACAAGCCCCGGCGTAGAAAGAGGCGAGGTACTTCGTCAAACATTAATGGAGATGGTGATCGCAGAGATGGGCAAACCGCTCGCGCCGAAGGCGATCCTATTCGTGAGTGACCTGCCTAAAACGCGTAATGCGAAGGTGATGCGGCGAATGATTCGCGCGGCGTATTTGGGGTTGGAGTTGGGCGATACATCGTCGTTGGTGAACCCGGGGGCAGTGGATGAGATACGGCGTGTAAAATAACTTCATTGCCTCGTGAACTCAAAGAAATTCATGAGGCAATTTTCTTTTATAATAAAATGACTGCCATTTAGGCATGAAAAGGAGTCTGAATGAATAAAGTTCGAAATTTAGCGCTGGCGATCTTTTTGCTGTTGGTCTTCATCCTCTCTTCGTGTGGTACTCCCACGCCCGAGGTGGTGACGGTTGTTGTAACAGCGACAGATATGCCTGCTACTGAGCCTCCACCGGCAGAACCAACCCAATCTCTTGCCCCTGTTGCCTTGGGTGGACCGCAAGCCGGAGAGACGATCAAGTGGGTCGATGGAAGCGCTTTGGTGTACATTCCTGCCGGGCAATTTACCATGGGCTATGGCGGTGATGCTCCCGCTCACAGCGTTTCATTGGATGCGTATTGGATACAGCAAACCAAGGTAACTAATCAAATGTATAACCTGTGTGTGCAAGCGGGGGTTTGTTCTTCGCCTACGCAGGAACTAGGCGGTCCCGTTTTTACCAACCCCAGCTTTTCAAGCAACCCTGTTGTGGGCGTCACCTGGGATCAGGCTCAAATGTATTGCTCGTGGATTCAAGGCAGCCTGCCCACCGAAGCCCAATGGGAAAAAGCCGCGCGCGGCTCGAATGGCAATGCCTATCCTTGGGGTAACTCTGAGCCGACCTGCGACCTGTTGAATTTTGCCAATTGTTACGGGCGCACTACCAATGTAAATAATTACGATATCGGGAAGAGCCCCTTTGGTTTGTACGATATGGCGGGCAATGTATTTGAATGGGTTTCAGATTGGTACGATGCTTCTTATTATGCTCAATCTCCTGCTGATAACCCCGCCGGACCCGCTACAGGTCAATATCGAAGTGTACGCGGGAGTTCTTTTGAAAGCGCCGATACACAGGTTTCGCCTGCGATCCGTCGATTTAATGAACCAACCGATACCGGACGTGATATCGGTTTCCGTTGTGCAGTCGCGAATCCGCAGCCTTTTGCACCTTATTGTCAATTGACGGCGCAAGTCCCTGCCAATCAAGTCGATTCTGCTTCTTCGTGTACTTTACCTGAGGCGGTGGTGGTCGATCAGTACTGCCAGAATGGCGATGGATATGGCGTAGTGCAGATTTCTTTTGGTGCAACCTGGGAAGAACGCGGTACGCGTATATCCTGTCAGGAACAGATCACGGATGGCGTTCGCAGATTGATTTGTAAGGGACCGGTCGGCATCGAGTCGACCAATGAGGTGATGATCTGTAACCCAGCCTGTACCAATCAGCCGGATGTTAGCAACTTGAACGCGTTTTGCGATGCGGGATACACGCTCAACGCCGGAACTGGTGAATGCTCATACACCCCGATCCTTTCCCAACCTGCGGCAGGCGGCTGTCCGGCTGGCTACCTTACTATCCAGCGCGGCGATCAGCAAGTCTGCGCCGTTGGTCCGGGTCCAGATAACTCTTGCCCGATCGGTTTGTATTTTGACGATCTGGCGGGTTTCTGCGTGCCGCCCAATGGTCAGGTAGATGCTCCCTACGGGCTTGATAATGCCACCCTTGCCCAGCAGACTTACGCAGGATGCGCAGCTGGATTTAATTACAATTCAAATTTTCAATGCTGCCAACCTTCAGGTGGCGGGTCTGCGCCGGTTTGTGCTCCGGGCTTTATTTTTGATAATGCTTCCGCCGCGTGTGTTCCTTTATTTGAGGAAGCGCTTGGAGGAACGGGATGTGTTGCGGCGCGCATTACAACGGTGAAATGCTCAACCCCCGAAGATAAGGTTTGTAAGCCTATTAATTCTGAGTCGCGGTGTGTGGCAAACCTGAACTGTGTCTGGAATGAAGGCGCCGACGCTTGTGAACTGCGTGCTCAACCTTAACTTGTAAAGTATGCAAAAAAGACCCCGCTCTGTTTAGTTTGAGCGGGGTCTTTTTGTACTCCTGTTTTTTTATGGGTCTTTTGGGGGAGGGTGTTGGTACCCCCAACGGGTGATGTTAGAAAGAACTTGCACTTATATAATCATTAGTAAGACTTTATGTATCAGGAGATGTAAGAAATGAAAAAAGCGTTAATGCTTTTTACAGGAATAACAATATTTTCCATGCTTTTGGCTGCTTGTACGTTAGGAAGTTCTTCGCCGACTAAAGAGGTTGTTATCGAAGAGCCTACGCAGGCTTTAGCTACAGAAGAAGCGCTTTCTGAGCCTGTTGCCATCGACCTTGTTGGTCCGCCCATGGAGGTTGGTTCGAAATATTTATATGTTGATGGGACGGTCCTTGTTGCTGTGCCAGGTGGTCCTTTTACCATGGGCTACAATTTTGCAGATAACCCCAAGCGTGAGGTGACGGTTGGCGATTTTTGGATATACAGCACCGAGGTGACTAATAGCCAGTATGCTTTATGTGTTCAGTCCGGTAAATGTTCCCCGCCAGAAAATGAGAAAGCGCCCGATTATGGCAGCCTTGAATTTGCCAATTACCCTGTGACGGGCGTCAACCATACCCAGGCAAGTGACTATTGTGCCTTTGTAAAGGGGCGCCTGCCTACTGAAGCCGAATGGGAAAAAGCCGCGCGTGGACCGGATGGAAATATCTTCCCTTGGGGCGATGGCGCACCAAATTGTTCCCTATCCAACTTTGGTGGTTGTAACGATAGGACGACGCCTATTGATGCTTACCCTAACGGTATGAGCTACTATGAATTGTTGGATATGGGCGGCAATGTGCGTGAGTGGGTCGCTGATTGGTACGAGCCTTTGTATAACGTGGATAATCCTGTAACAGACCCGCTCGGTCCCATCCTTGGAGAAAAGCGTTCTGTGCGTAGTGCAAGTTTTGCAGATGGAGCTAACAGCACCATCGCCGCGCACCGTTATTCGCTTTTACCAGATCAGACTTTGCCTGATTTAGGTTTCCGTTGTGTAGTAGAAGACCCCATCAATAATTTTGCTCCTTGGTGCCAAATGATCGGTTATGTAGGGACGGGTCTTAACGGCACCTCAGGTTCCTGTACTCCAGATATCAAATGCAATGATGTGAATATCAGTGTGTCAGAAAATTGTAACCCTTTGACAAACACACCATATACGATCGTTGTGGTTAGCGTCGATGACCCAACCTTGGGTTCTCCCAATAACGGTCAATGGGCAAATGGTCAGTTTTGTTTATTGATCGAAGATACACCAAATGAGAAAAAATACCTTTGCGAGCCAGATTTAATAGGGGACCCGGAATTAGGTGCGGCAGCATCTGCTTTCGGTGCTTGTAAAGACCTAAGTAGTTGCGCTGCGTCTTGCCCGGAATATTACACGATGCAAGGTGATGCTTGTGTATGGGATGGAGGCAATACAGGCAATGTACAATGCCTTCCAGGAAGTACTTATGATTCACTTTCACAGTGTTGTACAGCCATCCCTGGAACCAGTTCAGATATTAGCGCTTGCCCTGCTGGTTATTCCATGAGTAATGGTGCTTGTATGTCAAACTCCATAGGGGTTCCGGAAAACCTGCATGTCTCAATAGGATTTGCTTCCTGTGCCAGACCAACTGATAGACCAGACGATGAACCGGGTGATGAGCCGGGCAACCCGGGCGGTGGCTGTACGTTAGATGAAAATGCGTGCCGCATCATGGGTGGTAAAAAGTTTGATCTCGTAACTTGTAGTTGCTACTAAGAAAAACGGCTTGACTATCTACGTCAAGCCGTTTTTCTTTTTTTTACGAATTCAGCATTAAGGGTTACAGGCATTCCTAAAAACATGAGTAATGATAATTTTCTCCTTGTAAAATAGAAAAAATGTTCTATAATAGATAATCACATTCAATTTTAGCAAGGAGAAAACCATGTCTAATAGAAATATCGTTCATGTAGAAATACCCGCAGTTGATGTCGATTCTTCCAGTAGGTTTTATGCAGATCTGTTTGGCTGGAAAATCAATCACATGTCTGAAATGAATTACACCATGTGGGAAGCAGGAGATGGCTCGGGTGGGGGAATCACTGCGATTTCAGAAGATAACCCTGCTGAAAAGTTGCTTGTTTACATAGCAAGTGATGATATTGATGCCGATTTGGAGAAGGTGTTGGAATTAGGCGGAAAAGTGCTGCGTGAAAAGACTGAAATTCCCGGTATGGGATGGTTTGGAATTTTTCAAGACCCGAACGGCAACGCGCTTGCCCTTTACACTAATTTGAATCCATGAAGCAGTTTATTTATTTGCTCCGTCCAACCCGCACAGGCATGGTTACGGAAGGACCAACCCCCGCAGAAGCGGAAATCGTTTCTCAGCATTTCGCCTATCTAACCGACTTGACGAACAAGGGTGTGATGATCCTCGTGGGCAGGACTCAGAACAATGATGAAGAAACTCTGGGAATTGCAATCTTTGAAGCAGAGGATGAAACTGCTGCTCGGAGGATCATGGAGAATGACCCAGCTATTGCAGACGGCGTTATGTCAGCGAAGCTGTATCCATATCAAATTGCTTTGATGCGAAAGTGAGATATTGAATGTATGTAATGATGGGAAAGTTATTGGCCCAGCCTGGTAAACGTGGACAACTGGCAGATATCCTTTTACGCGCTTCCAGAATGGTTGCCGAGATGCAAGGCTGCCGCGCTTATATCATCCTTGAGGATCTGCAAGACGAATCGTCTGTGGTGGTTTTTGAAATGTGGGACGATAAAGAATCTCACGATGCTTCATTGCGCGATGCAAATGTCCGTGCTTTGATCGCGGAAGCCATGCCGATCCTTGCTGGTGCGCCAAGCGGTTCAGAATTAAGAGTGTTGGGTGGGCATGGCGTGAACATGTAAATCCCTGCTTGACGCATCCAAATGCAGGTGGTATGCTTGCGCGGAATGTTCAACCTGAATGATCGCAACAACACCAATACTACTCGTACCGGTTTCCCGGCGGGGCATTGGTGGTTGTCAGGAGAACAGCAACAAGTTCAACCCAACTAAGTACACCAAATGCCCCGAGATATCGGGGCATTTTTCTTAATCTTACGAAAAGGTGGCAATCGCTCTCTACATGTTTGCTGCCTAAAGGAGCCAAAATGATTTCCAACACCACACCCGTTCTTGCTGTAGACGAAAAATATCTCGTGCCTGTCAGCGATCACCTCAAGCAGATGATGGACATTCCGCCTTCCCGTATGTTTCTGATTAACAAGTCGTTGAAAGTGTATCTTGAGAAGAATGCCGGAGCCAAAATATTCGATGCTTCTCAAGGCGACGGAGGCGCTTCCCTGCCTGGAACACCAAAGCCGATTCTGGAACGCGCGCTTCAACTCCAGCTCGAACATGGTACAGCTTACGATATGCCATTCGGCACCGATGCCTATCGCAAGGCGGTCATTGAACAGTACTGGAAGTTAGACTCTGCTTCTGGCTGGGGACCCGCTAATGTACTCGGCACTGCGGGTGGACGTGATGCCCTCAACAAAGCCTATCAAGCCATGCTTGCTCTCGGTTATGGGCGCCAGGGAGACCTCATCATGGTCTCGCGCGTGCCGTGGATATCCTACAATTGGGGTCCGTATGGAGTTGGCGCGAATGTATTGTGGACTCCCGGCGACCCGGCGCAAGGCTGGGCATATTCTGAAGATGCGATTCGTGAGAGTGTGAAGTTTGCTGAATCCAAGGGGCGCAAGATCGCAGGTCTGGTCATTACCAACCCCGATAATCCCACCGGTATGACTATCGCTGTTGAAAAACAGGTCTCGCTTGCCAAAGCTGCGCTCGAAGCAGGTGTTGCTTTTGTGTTGTTTGACTGGATGTACCACTACGTCACGGATGAATCCCCAATGGATTTAAACTCCTTCCTCAAGAACTTCACCCCTGAAGAACGCAAACGCATTATGTTCCTTGATGGTATTACCAAATCATTGGGAGGCTCGAACGTCCGCAACTGTCATCTTATCGCGGATGAAGCGGTTATCAAGTTCATCACCGCCCGCGCTTCGCATGGTGTCATCCCTTCGTTCTTCTCGCTTGCGGTTGCCATGGCTGCCTACGAAATGGGATTCAACGAAGCTGCTAAAACCATCATCGAACCAACCAACGCCAGCCGCGTTGCGCTCAAAAAACTCCTCGGCGAAAGTGGGCTTCAGCACATCATCGGCAAAGGCTACTATGCCTTTATGAACGTGGGTGAGTTCATCAAAGCCACACAGTCCCCGTCGGGGGAAGGCTGGACAGACACCGAGCAACTCGGACAATACCTGGCTGAGAACCACGGTATTGCAGTCGTCCCGGGTGCTTTCTTCTCGCCCTTCGGCGGCGACTGGATCCGCTTCTCTTATGCCACTCCAGTCGAACGAACCGAAGGCGCCTTCAAGCGCTTATTGGAAGGTTTGAACGCATTGAAGAAGTAATTCATGAAAGAGGAAAGAAGAAAGATTTATTTTTCTTTCCTCTTTCCTCTTTCTTCTTTTTCATTCTAGATCAAGCAATTTTCGCACGTAAAACTTTTATATTAGGAATCACCATGCCTCAACAATTCGCCGAAAAATACCAACTCGCACTAGAAGAAGCCATGAAAGACAAGCCACAAGGTGGTCTTGCTGGCTTTGAACAGGAATGGAATTTGCTCGATGCTGACCTGCGCCCATTACTGACTGTCGGTGCAGGACCCAGCCAGCATTCATTCGTGGACTATCTGCGTGCCGAGAGCATTCCCGCCTGGCAGTCACAGTTTAGCCAACTTGAAGTCTTTCACTGGATGGTGGAATGGGCAACCCGCCCGTATTACACACCGCGCGGAGCGATCTACGAAGCCCGCCTGATGGAAGCCTCGCTCATGAACGCCCTGCATCACGCTGGGTTGAACTTTGGCGAGCGTCTGCATTATTGGCATGGCAACCTGCTCTTCCTCACCGATATCGGTCATCAGTCTATTCCCGGCAACTGGTCTTTAGCCAAACGCCGCTATCTCGAAAAATGCGTTGACCTTTATGGTGATACCCTCGCCACGACCGGCATTCACACCAACATCTCATTGCCCGATCCGCTCTTTGCCTGGGATTTCATGCATCTCTCTCCAAGTGAACGCGGCGACAAACATTTGGATGATTACAAGTCGGAGTTTTACATCACCGCCACACGGCTCTTACGTGCTTTTGCCTCTCTCTTCATTGCGACGAGTGCATCTACGCCGATGCAGGCTCAGGTCAAAGACGGACGCGCTGCCGTCATCCTCACAGATTTTGACTCTATCCGCAACCTCACCTTTCCGAATCCGCGTGAAGTGGATTTGCCCGACCTTTACCGCTCCTACAACGACTACTTGCAAATCTCCTACGACCTTGTCCGCCGTGGGGTGCGCTTCGGTAACAACAACTGGACGCCTGTCCGCGCCCGTAGTTTCTCTGAACCGGTCGAACGTATCATCTCCACTACGAGCGAACAACTCGAATCGCTCTACGCCCGTGGACTTTTCGCCGCGGGTCAATCCACCCCGCCCGAAGAAATGGCGCGTCAGGTCGAACGTCAGAACCTGATGGCGCGTATCAACCTGCCCATGGGGCGCGTCGAAATCCGCGTGGACGAAGGTGCTCATAGCCTCGAACTTGATGTTGCCAACTTAACCTTCCGTTATTTGTTGATGTTGAAGGTTTATGCCGACCCAAAATTTGCACGTGGTTTCCGCTACGATAGCGAAGATATTGTCCGCGCTCGTACCAACGAAGAACTTGCTGCCAAACATGGTCTGCGAGCCGAGATCGAAAATCCGCTTACCGGAAAACCCATTCAAGTACGCGAATTCCTAAAATGGTCTCTGAACGAGATCAAGCCGCTGGCAGAAGCTCTCAATATGTGGAATGACCTGCACCCACTTGTAGAAATGTCTGAAGGTGGGCGCAATACAGCAGAAAAGATCCGCGCGCGTTTCAAAATGGAAATTGGCGAAAGTAACGAAGTTCCAATGGAATTGCTCAAGGAATTCCTTTACGAACATGAAGCGCGGGTCAAAGCCGATGTGGAACAAGTTTGTGCTGATTACACTTCGCTTGGCTCCGATGCTTCCAAGATTTCTGAGTATATTCAACGCAGCCGCGAAGCTGCGCGGCAGATGCCGAATGCACCTATTCAATTTCGTACCCGTACGCAAGCTGCCATCGAACTCTCTTACCCGAACAAGACCGCTGAAATTCTCGACCTTGCCCAGCAATTAATTCGCATCCCGTCCGTTACGGCTTGCCCAGATGAACGATTGGACGAAGTCCATCGGGCGGGTTCACTGATCGATGATTACCTGAAAAATGCAGGCTTGGATGTCAAATTCTTTGACGGAAAGTATACGGCTGTATACGCAACTTTTCCGGGTAAAAAGAATGGGGGAGGGGATATTCTACTGACAGGTCACTTCGACGTGGTTGAACCTGAACCAGATGATTCTCAATTCACCCCGCGCATCGAAGGAGATTATCTTTACGGACGCGGTGCAGCCGATATGAAAACCGTTGTTGCGACATATCTTGTTTGGATGAAAGATATAATGCGCGTAGCCAATAAAGATAAATACCCAAATATCTCTTTATTATTAGTAGGAAACGAAGAAAACGGAGAAGCCGAAGCCTGGGGAACCCCCCACGTTATAAAGGAACTTGGTTTGAACCCCGCCCTATTTATTGCAGGAGAACGCACAGGCGAGAAAGGCAATGAACTCTTTGGGGAAATCTGTATCGAAAATCGCGGCGTGATGCGTTTCGATGTGATCGCACATGGCGCAAAAGGTCACAGTGGGGTGGCAGGAACAGGTGACTTAAGTGATAAATTAATTGCCGCTCGTATTGCCTTGAACGAACTATTTGCCAAACACCTTACTCTCAAAGCCGCAGATGGTTGGCAATCGCAAGCTAAGTTCCCGTTCATCAGTGTTGGTACGCCCGGGGTCTACAACGTCACTGCGGCAGAAGGGGTCTTAGGTGTTGAAATTCGCCCAATTCCGCAGGATGATGTCCTTGGTTTACGATCTGCTGTTGAATCTTATTGTGCTGAAAACGGACTGGAAGTGAAGTTCACTGTCATGGAGAACGGCGTGGCGTGTGACCCGAATAACCCAGCGTTGAAAGCGCTGATCGAAGCAGTCAAAAATGCGGGTGATCCCGAACCGCGCATCGGCAGGAAACTGCCCGGCACCAGCGCACGTTTCGCGCCTGGCGGTCAAGCCGTGGTGTGGGGTCAATCCGGTGTTGGTCCACATGCAAAGAACGAAGCGCACTTCATTCCAAGCATCGAACCATATTACAAGTCACTGAATGAGTTAGCGAAGTTGTGGAAGTAGAAAAAAGCGGGCGACCTTCAATATAGGGTCGCCCGCTTTTGATTTTAATTACCATACCCGACCAGCATGCTTCAACTTTTGTAAACCACTGGCTTCTTCAATGGAATTTTACTTGACCCACAGCGTGTTATTTTTTCTTCGGCAAAAAGTCAAACGGCGGGCGGTAATTCATCTTCACCAAATGCGCGCCCGCTTCACCCGCATGGATCGCCGTCAATGAGCCCGTATCACATCCCAGTCGTTGAAAATGATCGAGCGGCATGCCCAGAAAATGCGCCACTGCAAGTTTGATCGGGTCTGCATGAAAAACCACAGCCACAATATCCTGCGGCTTATTGTGTTTTCTGATCACCCGCTCCAACACATTGGCAATACGCAACTGACATTCTGGAAAAGACTCGCCTTCAGGAAACCGAAACCGCGATGGCGCATTCTGCACGATCTTCCATTCCTTTTTCAGCGCCAGCAGCTTCCAAGACTTTCCCTGCCACTTCCCGATGTCCGTGTCCATCAGGTCGGATTCCTGCTGGATCACCAATTTATGTGACTCAGCGATCGGCGCGGCAGTTTCCATCGCCCTCTCCAACGGACTCGCATAAACAGCCCTGATCGGCACCTCGCGCAGCGCCTCACCCAACGCCTGTGCCTGTTTCTGCCCCTTTTCGTTTAGATGCACACCGGGAATTCGTCCTGCCATTTTTCCCGTTTTTACATATTCATTTTCGCCATGACGAACTAATAAAAGCAGCGGCATTACCTGATCTTCCTTTTCATTTCCAAGATTTGCTCTTCACTCATGTCTGGAACATTTTTCACTGAGGTTATGCCCAGAGCTTTGCGTTGTGCTTCGCGCCACATTTCCAGTCGTGAATTTACCTGTAATTCATACCCTTCCTGTGATGGTGAATAAAAATATGTTCCTAATAACCGTTTAGGTAGGTATTGCTGCGGGGTAAAGTGCCCCTCAAATTCGTGCGGATAAACATAATCTTTTCCATGCCCCATGGCTGCGGCATCGCGGTTGCTATCCATCAGGTGGCGTGGAACGGAAACCTGCCCCTCTTCTTCGATCTTTTTCATCGCCTTGAAATACGCTCCCGCCGTATTGGATTTTGGCGCAGTAGCCAAATAAAGTGTTGCCTCAACAATGGGATAGATCCCTTCCGGCAAGCCAATGTAATCGAATGCCTGCGCGGCAGATGAAGCGACAACCAAACCCATGGGGTCGGCAAGCCCTATATCTTCACCCGCCAAAATAATAAGACGGCGGATGATGAACTTGGGATCTTCTCCAGCGTAGATCATTTTTGCGAGCCAGTATAAAGCTGCATCGGGGTCTGAGCCGCGCACCGATTTGATGAATGCCGAAATGGTGTCGTAGTGCGCGTCGCCATCTTTATCATAAAGTACGGCGCGTCTTTGAATGGATTCTTGCGCAACATCCATTGTGATGTGAGTGATCCCTGCTTTATTTAGGGGGGTTGACTCTACTGCCAGTTCCAACGCATTTAATGCATTGCGGGCGTCTCCTGAGGCAACTTCAATTAAGTGAGTGCGGGCATCGCTATCAAGTTGAATGCTGCGGTTTCCATACCCGCGTTCTTTATCTGCAAGGGCACGGTCTAATAAAATACCGGTTTCGGTTTGGTTCAAATTACGTAATTGGAAAACGCGCGAACGAGAGATAAGAGCTTTAATGACTTCGAAATACGGATTTTCAGTAGTTGCCCCTATTAATGTAAACGTACCGTTTTCTACATGAGGGAGAAGCGCATCCTGTTGCGCCTTGTTCCAGCGATGAACCTCGTCCACGAAGAGAATTGTTTTCTCGTTATGCAACCGCCTGCGTTCCAGTGCTTCATCAATCGCAACGCGTAGATCTGCCTTGCCCGCAAGGATGGCAGAAATGGTCACAAAGTGACTTTTAGTGCTGTTAGCAATGACCTGTGCCAGGGTTGTCTTCCCTGTTCCTGGAGGTCCCCATAAAATAATTGAAGAAAAGAGTCGGTCTGCTTCAATGGCACGGCGCAATAATTTTCCTTCGCCAATGATGTGCTCCTGCCCAATATATTCTTCCAATATGCGCGGACGCATACGGGCAGCCAACGGAGCTTCGTTCTTCATGCGTTCCTGCATCGCATGATCAAATAAATTGCTCATAAATGAAAAGCCAATTCCTGGTAGATTTTATTTAGTTGATGCTTCATGATGGTGTGTAAATTTATTAATGGTATCTGTAAACTATATAATTAAGTTTGACAGATGATAGACGAGGGAATGGGATTTGTCAATTACGGGCATTTGGCGTATTCGTTTTTGAGAAAACCGAGATCGGAGCAGGGGTTTGATAATAGGCAGAGGCGGCACAAGCGCGGCAAGCAACGAGATTCTCAATCTTTACTTCCCGTTCATTCATGATCTCTTCCCCACATATATCACAATTAACGCGTACCCCGGCGCGTGAAACGATCTCCTCCACTGATGTACTCAGTTGAACCTTGGCAACGGTGAACATCTCTTCATCCGGCATGGATTGATAGGCTTGCATTTGCGCGAAATAATGACGTGTTTCGCTGGTTGCAAATACCACGGCGCGTTCACGGATATCCAACCGTGGCGCAACACGGACTGCTCTGCCTGTTTTCACATCGACAAACGTGGCTGCGACTTTGCCGTAGTCTTCCACACGCAGGGTGCGATGCCCCACTGTGCAATCTGTGGCGGCAATGACACCATCTACAAAACAGCCATCGGTTTCAGTAATGACAAGTAATTGCTTCTTACTTGGTGGCTCTGAAAAACCAAGCACTTTCATACCGGCTAACCCGATCCGTACGCCCAAAATTTGGCGCGGGCAAAGGTGGTCGTGGTCTCGCATGGATTTTTCGAGTAGGGGTTGAATGTCCATTTTCGTTCTCCAGAAAAGAAATAGGCTGTCTCAAGGGTAAGAGACAGCCTAAAACTGAAAGGTCGTCTCCTTTCCAATGCCTGCAAAAAGGCGGGGGGACGGGACGTTTCCAACCCATCCGGGATCATCGAGATGATCGATCTGAAGTCCATAAGCATTGGCTGACAGGACATCAGACTCGGAGCGTGATATTAATCTGTATATGCGATTATAGTATTTTCATCTGTTATTTGGATGCGCAGAGACCGCAAAGGTTTCACTGCGGGTCCTTGTGTTACATTCCCTTCCGCGTCAAAGGCAGAGTTGTGGCAGGGACATGCAAAGCCGTTGTTGTTCGGTTCGAGGGTGCAACCAAGATGAGTACAGGTCAGGCTCAGGGCGGTGAATCCGCTTTCGGCGTGGATGAGAAGCGCGGGTATCTCAGGAATGGAGGTACGCGAGCCAACAGGGTAATTATCCACGGAGCCGAGGTCAAATTCCGTTTTTTGTTCAGAGGCTGGGGCATACGAGAGGAAGCGCAACAAGCTGCCAGTGGCGAGCGCGGCGCTCAGATAAAGAAAGCCTTCACGGGCAAGTTTTAGAAAGTCGCGGCGCGAAATTTGAGTCATGTTATTTCTCCACCGCATGGCATTCGTGACAGTAATGTGATTCCTGCTCGTCAGGTTTTTGTTCGCAGGCGGTTCCCATCACTGGCTTGAATGTGAAATATTGTTTGGTGGCTTTGCCGATCATTTCATAAGTTCCATCGGGTAAAACTTTTGTGTTCCAAAGTGGCTCGCCTTTTTCGGTGATGAGGATGGTGTCGCCGAGTTTCAAATCCACCACGGGGTTGAGGAAGGCGAGGGTGAAGGCAATATCATTGGGGTCGGTCAGCGTTTTGGTGAGCGGAAGTTCTTCGAGCGCGCCGTGACAGGTCTTGCATTGCACATACTCAATGGAGGCTTGGTCGTTGTGAATGTCGCCATCGCCCATCACTTCAGAGCGGGTATGGCAATCCACACAGTCGAGAGTGTATTCGCATTGGGTGAACTGCGCGATGGGCTGGTAATAATCATCAATGCGTTGCGTGGGGTGATCGGTGCGTTCCACAAAAGTCATCGTGCGAAGGTCGTAATTTCCGCGATTGTGGCAGGCGTTGCATTGAGTGTAGGGAATGGCGGTTGTTAAATTATGTTCGCCCGTTGTATGACACGCCGCACAGCCTGTCTCACGCGCAAAGGCTTCACCTTCGCGTGGCTCTGCGTGCAGATGACAGGTGAGACATTCTTCGCCAAATTTTTGAACCGATGGATGATTCGCATTCAGTGGATCAAATGCTTGTAACGCCGTGATACCTGTCTTTGAGTTTTCATCGGTGATGGCGGCAATGCCAAAGCGGGCGGTCAGGTCTGGTTGGGCACCAAAGGTGAAGAGGATGTTGGAGATCGCGCCCGCATACGTGGATTGAACGCTGGTGGTCACGCGCTGGATGTGATGACGATCATCCGCTTCGCTGCCGCTGTGACAGTTGCTCCCACCGCACGAGGTTTCTACTACGCTGAGAGCGGATGGATTCCCTCCGCCGCGCATGGTGCTGTGAGCCAGGTCTGCGTTCAGCGCAAGGCGTTCGCCACCGTGACAACTCACACAGCCGAAGGTCTCAACTGGATGAGATGCGCTGATCTCGGGCAAGTCTGCATGGCAGGTGAGGCAGTATTCGGTTTCGCCTGTCAATGTGGGTATTAATTCGATAGGTTGGGGTTGACGGGAAGAATTCCACCAAACGAGAGATAAGGTTGCAAGGAGTAATCCCGAAACTATAAAAAGTAGAAAGTGGAAAGTGGTAGGTTTAGTTTGCATTGGCGAGTAAGGTTAATAGGATAACGATAAAAGATACCAATCCAATTGTGATCTGCGCAAGGCGGTTGGATTTAGGAAACCATTTGCCGATGTCTGAATCTGCGGGTTTGGGGAAGATGTAGGGGATGAGGGCTATGAGAGCGAGAATGCCAAGCGGGAGGAGAATACCAAAAATGAAAGGGTCACCCCACTTGAGCATTTCTTGTACCCACAGGAAGAACCACGGGGCTTTGGCTTCACCTGCCAGAGTTGTCCCTTCGGTCATGGCGGCGGCGATGGGGGCAGGAACGAAAATAGATAAAAGAATAAGCGCGATGCCAACGATGAACATTGCCAGAACTTCACGGCGGACAAGTTCGTTGCGAGAGATGCGGGCGTTATCCGTGCGGACTTGCGGCGGCGGGACGGCGATGCCGCCATCTCTGCGGACGCGGAAGGCGTGCCAAATGCCGAGGATGATGACGGGTAAGGTCAAGCCGAAGATGTGCCAGACGTACATGCGTAATAAGCCATTGGTGCAGGCTTCACCTCCGCCAATGGCGAGACGATGAAGGAAGTCACCGATGAATGGGACAGTTTTCAGTAGATTTGTGCCTGTCAGCAGCGGATAGCAGATGTCCACGTCCCAGCGCAGGATGTAGCCAGTGAAATCTAAAAGAATGGCAAGGATGAAGAGGGCGAGTCCCAGCAGGTAGTTGAAGCGGCGCGGAGATTTATAGGCGGCGGTGAAAACGACTCGCAAAAGATGAACGGCAGAAACGATCAATAATAATTGCGCAGACCAATAGTGCAGGTTGCGGATGAATCCCCCGAATGGGACGTGATAGGTGATAGTCTGAACCGAGAGCGCGGCTTCTTCAGGGGTTGGGATGTAATAAAACATCTCCAAAATGCCCGTCATCCCGAGGATGAGCATGAGAAAAACGGCGGTGCCGCCTGCGCCAAGCGTGTGCCGCCAGCGTGCTTGTTCGGTTGGGATGGTTGGGGGGTGGAGGTGGTGGAAGAAGGAGGGGCGCATGGGAATGTAGAAGTAAGAATGTAGAATGATGAATGGGTAAATAGCGAATCGTGAAGGGGATTGTAACCCCGTAGGGGTGAAATGATTATAGCAACGGGGTTGTGTTTTCCAAACCCCGAAGGGGTGATATAGATCGTGCAGACTAAACGCCTCCCGCTGGAGATTCGGGCGGGAGGCGTTTTCAGTGTAGATAACTGCCTGATGAAACAGAATCAGGTTTCGGTTAAGAAAGAGGCGGGGTTCTTAATCGCCTGCGTGCGCGGCTGCGGGATGTTCATCCTCGAAAACGGGGAAGTATTTGGCGATCAATCCGAATGCCATGATGCCTGCAGCGAAGATGCCAATGGAGACGGAGACTTCGGGGAAGGTCGGGAAGTAATCCACGTTGCCCATGAAGGTTGGCAGGTAGAAAAGCGGATCGGGATGCTTGACCGCGAACCAACTAACGTTGAAGCGATTGAGGATCATGCCAACGAGCACGATGATGGCGCCTGTCAGCAGAGCATTATCGCTGGTGCGATTCTTTGCGATGGAGAACCAGACGATGGGAGTGACCACGCCGATGAGAATCTCTGCCCAAAAGAGTACACTCATGGTGCCGCTGGTGAAAAGCAGACCGAGTTCACCTGCCACGGCGAGTTCTCCAAATTTGAGCAAGGCATAGAAGCCGAGTGCAATGGGTAGACCTTTGGCTAGTTTGGTAAGCAGATGTGTTTCGAGACCGCGTTGGAAATAGCGCGAACTGAGCGAGGACTCGAAGATGATCATTGCCATGCCAACGGTGATGGCAGAGAAGAAGAACATGACTGGCAGGATGGGCGTCCACCAGAGCGGGTGTAGTTTGGTAGGTTGGATGAGCAGCAACGAGCCGAGCGAAGATTGATGCAGGGTGGAAAGGACTACGCCCGCAATGACGAACGGCATGATAAAGCGATGAATGAGATGCGTAACATGGTGCAGTTTGGGGAATTTTTCCAAGACCACAGGCGCGAACTCGATGGCAAGCACGGTGAGATAACTCATCACGCAGATGCCGATCTCAAGTAACACGCTGGTGTGATTCCAGTGGATCATCATGTACCAGATGCGCAGCGGCTGACCGAGGTCTACGAGCAAGGCAATGGCCACCATGATATAGCCAAGGAAAGCGGTTAACACCGAAGGGCGCAGCAGCGGTTCAAATTCTTTGATGCGCAGAATGTAGACCATGCCCGCCATGAGGAATCCGCCGCTGGAGATGACTACGCCCGTGAACAGGTCGAAGCTGATCCAGAAACCCCAAGGGTAGGAGTAGCTTAAGTCACTGATCGCGCCGATGCCGAAGGCGTAACGCGCCATTGCGCTGATGAAGGCAATGCCCATGAGTGCGAGCAGCACCGAGGGTAGGACGCCAATGCGAAGGAATTTGGGAAGTGTGAGATTTAGTTTCATTTAGATTCCTCCGCCTGTGTTTCTGCGTCGGCTCCTTTATTTTGGTTGTATTTACCAGCAGCGGCAGCAACTACACTCAAGACCGTACCCCAGCCAAGCGCAAATGGAATGGTCATTTCCATGACCTTCTCACTGACTTCATTGATAGGTGTTTCTGGGAGATTCGGCAGACCCAATTCACTAAATGGAACATGTGAAATGATCAAGTATGATGTGCCGCCGTTTTCGTGTTCGCCGTACACGTGTTGAATATATTTATCAGGATGTGCCGCAATGCGTTCGTGTGCTTTGGCGATGAGCTCGTCACGGTCGCCGTATTCAAGTGCATCTGTGGGACAAGTTTGCACACAGGCAGGTTCCTGTCCATTGTAGATGCGCTGTGGGCAGAAGGTGCATTTATCAATGAACGCGCCATCAATGATGCCCTTGTCATAGTCAAAATGCGGCACGCCAAATGGACAGGCGTTCATGCAATAACGGCAGCCGATGCACAGATCGGGATTGTACGAGACGGGACCATCTTCCGCTTTGGTGTACGCGCCCACAGGACACGCCGACATGCAATCGGGATGTTCGCAGTGCATACAGTGATAGACCATCGTGCTACGTTTCAGGTCAGGGAATGTGCCTGTGACGCCAAGCCCAGCCACCCAAATGCGGGTCTTATCCATTTCGATATTGTTTTCAACGCTGCACGCCACCATGCAGGCGCGGCAGTCGATACAACGGGTGGCGTCGAAGAGATACGCGTGATGTTTAATTTCAGTCATGATTCACCTCTAAGCCTTTTTCACTGTCACGAAGGTCTGGCTCAATGCCTGCCCGCCGCTGATGGGGTCGGTGTAAGTCACATGCACAACCGAGTCGCTTGCGCCAACGCCGTAAGCTGTACTCAACCCCTTCGAGAGATGTCCGTAGCCTGGGGTCATGTAAACACAATCAGGGCGGATGGCTTGAGTCGCCAGTAGTTGCGTGTGAATTTTCCCAACTTCGCTGGTCACTTCCACCCAGTCATCGGTTTCAAGTCCGAGGTCGGCGGCGGTTTGAGCGTTCATCCACATGCGCGGTTCTTCTGAATATTTATGAAGCAGTTGGTTGTTCTGAGTCCCAAACTGAGTGGAGGTTGCGATCTTGCCGGTCAGCAGGAAGAATTGACCTTCAGCAGGTTGCGGCGGTTCCACCCAAGTGGGGACGCCGGGGAAGCCGACTTTGGCAAGCGTATCGGAGTAGATTTCGATTTTTCCACTTGGAGTATTCCAAGTCAGTTCGCTTCCTTCTTCGCTGTGGCTTGATTCTGGCGCTTCGGCATATCCCTTCGCCTTGACCTCTTCCAACGTAACGCCGAGCGGTTTAAGCTGCTGGCGGATGTAATCTTCTTCATCTTCATATTGGAAGTAATCGCCAAGCCCGAGGCGTTCGCCCAATTGCTTGTAAATCCACAATGCAGATTTGGCTTCGCCCTGTGGTTCAACAACAGGCTGACGCAGGAAAATTTTGTCGCCAACAGGCAGGAGCGGGTCATAGCGTTCGAGGTACGAGGCTTCGGGCAGGACGACATCCGAGAACCATGCGGTATCGTTGAGGACAATATCCACGGTGACGATGAAATCCAATTTGCCAAAGGCTTCGATGGTCTTGCCGCGATCAGGCAGGGATTGAATCGGATTCTGACGCGAGATGAACCAACCATGCGCCTGATACGGGTCTGCACTGACGATGTTGTCGCGCAGTTCCTGAAATACGCCGATCTTGAAAGGCACAACGGGGTACTTCCATGGCACGCCATCGAGACGCAAAGCAGAAATACGCGGATAAGCAGGCTGCGGAGGAGCGCCCAATGTGCCGCTTTCTTCTCCAGCCGCTGCAACCAACACGGTGTTCCAATTACCAAGCAAGGCATTCATAATGCTAATGGCGCGTTGGGTGTGGAACGAATTAACGAAGTTCGATGTGCGCCAGCCGTTATGGATCAACACATGCGGCGCGGCTTCAGCAATTTCATGCGCAATGCGCGTGATGGTCTCTGCAGGGATACCCGTCAACGGGGAAGCCCATTCGGGGGTGTAACGTGCAACTTCTTTTTTGAGTTCATCAAAACCGACCGTGTTCTTTTCAACGAAGGAGCGGTTGTACAATTTTTCGCCAATGATGATGTTCAGCAAAGCAAGGTGAAAGGCGAGATCATTTCCGGGTTTGATGGGCAGCCACTCGGTCGCTTTTGCGGCGGTCTTGGTAAAGCGCGGGTCGAGGTAGACCACCTTCGCGCCGCGGTCAATGGCTGCGATCAGGTCATGCGTCTCGGATGTGGAAATCGCTTCGAGCAGGTTGCGTCCGGTCAACAAAATGTATTTGAGTTTGTCGTCGTAGATACGCCCGGGTTCTTCCATGCCGTAGGTCATTGTGTTGGCAACGATCATGGCGTTGAAGCATAACGAACGCTGCGTGCCGTAGTTTGGCGAACCAAATCCGTACAGCAAGTTCTCGAACAACGGCTGGCTCAAATTATGCGTGGATGAGAAGACCATCGCTTCGGCGCCGTATTTATTCTTGATCTCAGTCATTTTGCTGGCGACCAGATCCAGAGCCTCTTCCCACGATGCCTGACGGAATTTGCCTTCACCACGTTTGCCCACGCGAATGAGCGGAGTCAACACACGGTCGGGGTCGTAAGTATTCATCAGCCCCGATTGCCCGCGCGGACATAAATTGCCGCGTGAGTGCGGGTGCTCAGGATTGCCGTCCAGTTTGACGACACGCCCGCCTTGAATCTTGGCGATCAAGCCGCAGCGCCACACACACATTTCACACATACTAGGGATAAATCCATCGCCCTCTGAGTTGAGATAGCCGGCTTCTTTTGCTGCCTTAGCCACGGATGGCGAGAGCGCCTGCCCAAGCGCCAATGCACCAACCCCAGCCGCTGATAGCTTTAGAAAATCTCTTCTTGAGACAAGTTTTGTCATTGGGTTACTCCATGACCTTTTCTTCCCTCTGCCATCCAACCCGTTCTATCAAATAGAATAGCAGTAGCGATATCAGTGAAAATGCCAAAATGAACAAGAATGGGTTGATGTTCCAAATTTCGGGGATGATGGTGTTGCCATAGTTTGCAAGCGCGGAAATTTGGGGGAAGACTTTATCATAGGTAAGCCCGTAGATCACTGCGCCGGTCAAAAAGCCAAGCAGCCCAGGGATCAGGTAATCTAATTTGCCTTCTCCAGCACCCGCTGCGGCTGTGCCGGGGCAGTATCCACTGAGTGCCATACCGAAGCCGAAGATCACACCGCCCACAAGATTACCGACAATGTAAGTAGCAGGGACGTTCGGGAAAGTGATCAAACCCAACCCGCGCAGGGTGTACAGCCCACTCATGGAAACCACCAGCGCCGTCATCATAAACTTTAATACAGTCATATCTGTAAAGCGGTACACATTGACGATCTTGCTGTATTTGGTCAAGCCGGCTTTGTTAAGCGAGAACCCAAAAAACACACCTAGAACCAAAGCGAGAATAAAATTTAACATTTCAACCTCCTAAAAGCGTTTGCCGTAGATCAGCCATGCGGTGGGAATGCCGCCCGCAAACATGCCTGCAATGAACAGGAATGCAGCCGGGGCTAAAAGCATTCCGCCTGAAATTGCCAGCCCGCTGGTGCATCCGCCTGCGATTCCTGCTGCGTATTCCAAAACGATCGCTCCAATGAACGCCAACCCCCAGCGCTTCCATGTTTGTTGACCAAACACACGCTTCCATTGTTCATCTGAATTGGCTGAGTCTTTCTTGCCCCATTTGAGGGTGCCGCTGGTTGCGGCGCCGATCAGCCCGCCAAAGAAGATCCCCACTACCAGCATCACGCCATATGTAATGCCGGGCGGCATGATGAAGTTGAAATACATATTATCGAATGCGGCAGGTGCAACGGCTTTTCCGATCATGCCGGCTATGTTTTCAAACGCGCCCGAAGCGCCCAGCAAACTATCACTTGCCCATACAGCAGCGATACCAACCAAACCAAGCAACACACCCGCCACGTACGGCGACCATTCATCTTTGCGAATATAGTTCAGGATAAATTTCATGGCTTATTCCTCGTCCTTTTTTGTTATGGTGTCCATCAGGTCAAGAACCTTGTCCACTTTTTTATTTTCCAAGACGTTCTTTAGAGATTTTCGTGTGCCTGCTTTAAGCCCGGCGAGTTTCGGGAGCATGTCCACTACATCGGCGGGGTATTCATTATCAACGGCTTTTGTGTCGCCAAACTTCACATTGATGAATTTTTCACGCGTCACAACAAACCCGCCCCCGCCTACGACCAATAAACCGATCAGTCCCAGCAAAATATTGTTACCCCAATTGATGGGCTTCTTGCCAAGTACGATCTCATCGTAATTGGCGGCATAGTCAATGGCATTGGGATCATCCACCACGACTTCGTTGCAGGAGTTGGACGTGGGAGCGCTGACAGCGGAATCTACTGCCATGGGAGCCGCATCAGACTCCGCCGGGGCAGGAGCCGCAGACCCCGATCCGATGTCTACGCCCAAAGCGTCTGCGTAGACCTGGGCGCGTTCATTTAAGTCGGCTACATGGCATTGCTGGCAGGCTGCCTGAACATCTTCGAGCGGCGCAACCATACCTTCATGTGCTGCTGCTTTCTCGGTAGCCTGGTTGTTGCCTGCATGGCAGATATAGCAAAAATCACCAAAGGCATGAGACTGATGCCATCCCGTTCCGTCACTGTTTACGGACATTTCGCCCTGTACCTCATGGCAGTTCTTGCAAGAGGATGCCTGTGAACCACATTGTGCGCTGGCAGTGGGGGCGGTGAAAAGGAATACGCCCAACGCGATCAAGATCGCGGTTCCAGTAAACACAAGATAAAAGGCTTTATTTTTTTGCTGCATTTTTTTCTCCTGAAAAGAAAGATGGAAGTTATGAAAACTTCAATTTTTTTCCGAAATTAAATTTGCCTTGTTCGTGATCGTGTCGTGTAATACGACACGCAATAACTCAAGAAATTCAATCATCCGATCATCTGCGAGAGAATAAGTGACTGAAACCCCGTTCCGCATGGTTTGAACCGCCCCATGATCACGGAGTATCTTCAGATGGCGCGATGCAGTGGGTTGAGGGATGCCAACACGGTTTGCCAACTCTGTCACATTGCGAGGAGATTCGTGTAATGTGTACAAGATCAGTATGCGTATGGGGTCAGCGAAGACAGAACACATATCCGCCTGTAACTGAGATATTTCCGGCTTGAAAAGGCTTGAGTTCATGATGTTCTTTTATATTTAACCTTTTAGCACCAGGGCGAGCCAAATCCCGAATCCGAAAATTCCAAATGTAAGCCAGCCGAAATTAGCTTTGAACGGATTTGTATTTTCTGTTTCTACGAGACCCAATTTGGCAGGTTGGGAGGGCGTGTACGCTTTTGCAGAAATGACGGTGTCAAAAGCCTGTACGCTTTCAAATTTCGCCATGCGTACCTGTGCTTCTTCCGGCGTGTGGCATTCCAGGCATTTTGCTCCATCATTTTGCTGAGGGTGGATTAACATATCTAGATGCGCCTCTTTTTCAGTGTATGAGGCAGAATTTCCCTCGTGACAGTCTGTACAACGATCTTTATGTGCATCAGACATACAGTACCAACAGCCGGTGTCGTGCAAATAGTACAGATCTTCATGGCAGGTCAGGCAGGAATTATCCGCTTGTTGGGGTGCAGACATCCTTGCCCCAACCGGTATGGCGAAAATGCCCGCCAATAAGAAAACGATCAAAATCGTCCATGCATAAATCTGGTAATTAGTTCGGGTTAACATGGCTCACCTCCGGTTTTTCAAAGCTTCATTGCGTGAAATATGGGTTCAAAGCCGTATTCCTGCACAGACGCAGGGCACACTATAAATAAGGCGCTGGAGCCTGTGCTGGCTGTGTTTCGCCAAACATGAGGAATATGGGCGTCAAAGGTCAGGCTATCTCCCGGGGCTAATGGATAAAGCTCGTTCTTTATAAAATAAGTAATATGCCCCTCAAGGCAATAGATAAACTGCCGGCACGGGAAATTGACAGGCGCTTCTCCACTATTGGCACCCAACTCCAAGCGGACGATAAAAGGCTCGTAATCTGTTGGCGAAATCCCTGTTTCTATTTTCTCGATGTACCCCTGCGGAAAAGATGTTTTCTGACGATCACTTGCTTTTTGGTACACGATCTCGGTTTGAGGTTTATTTCCTTCAAAAAATTCTGAAATTGAGATTTTGAGGCTGCGCGCAAGCTGTTGAAGGGTTGTAACGCTGGGAGATGTTTTTCCATTTTCGATCAGACTGAGAGTGTTGATACTTAAACCACTCAAACCCGCAAGTTCTCTGATGGAAAGTCTTTGGTTCTTACGGAATTCACGAACTTTTTTACCTACCTGCTCAGAAACAAAAGTAGCATCCTGCCTTTTTGTTTCTGAAGTTTTTTTCTTGTCGTAAGGTTTGGAAGAGGTTCTAAGCATACGGAGGTCTCGAAATGTGATACGCCCTATTATTCTACTAAAGTGTCAATTATTTTAGTAACATAAGTCATATTTTGTTTATTATTAAACAATTTTATTGACATTATTAGGAATTATATTGATGCAAACCGTAAAAAAAGACCTTTTGTTACTATTTATTAGTATTAGAAAACAAATTAAATAGTTGCGTCTCTAATTTATTCACAAAAAATTGTGTTTTTTCCCTCCAGTCTGGTATTATTTACTCTGTATGATGTGAATATGAAATCCCTAAATAGGTAAAACAGTGGCTATGGAAAAAGACTTCTCCCTTGGTGAACGACTTCGTCAATTGCGAAGTGAACGTAACATTTCACAACGAGATCTCGCACGCATTGCTAATCTTTCTCCGAATTCGATTAGTTTGATCGAACGAGACGAGACATCTCCAAGTGTGGCAACCTTGCAAAGCCTTGCCGCCGCCCTAAATGTTCGAATGAGCTACTTTTTTGAAGAAGAGGCGCCTCAATCTGTTTTGTTGCTCAAGGCTGGTTTGCGCCCGAAAATTGAAAATGCTGGAGTCGTCATTGAAGGCATGGGAAAAACGCTCCCCTTACAGGAATTGGAGCCTTTTACAATTTCTCTTGCCTCCAAAGCCGGAAGCGGGGGAGAACGCCAGGTAGTTCACTCCGGGCATGAGTTTGTTTATTGCCTTCAAGGAAGATTCGAGTATGTGATCGATGGCGAGATATACAAATTGGGAGTGGGAGATATTTTGATCTTCGAAGCAACACTCCCGCATTTGTGGCGAAACCCTTTTGATGAAGAAGCGAAGTTTATCCTTATTCTTCAAACGCCGAATGCTTCACGAGAACCTATCCAACGCCATTTTTCAAGCCACCCTTCTGTTACCCACATTGGTGGATGATAAGAGTTACTACACAAAAAAAGCCGTCATGACATGACGGCTTTTTTTGTGTCTTTTGTGTCTTTATCGAAAAGAATTTATTGCGGCTGTTTTGTCAGAAAATATTTCGATATAAATATCAAACCCGCCAATATTGAATATTTCAGAAATATTTGGCGCCAAACTTGTTATTTTAAGAAATGGCGATTTATATTCGCCCATACTCATTTTTTTGCGAAGTTCATCGTCATTTACATCTTTGTGCAATGCGCGCAACTTATTAAACAAGTTATGAACCACACGTAAACCTGCACTGCTGATATGACTAACGCCCTCAAAATCCAGCAGAATATATGTTGCGCCTTCTTTGAGGTGACTGTCAATATATTCTTGAAACAAATTAAAGTTGGACGAATCGATACCTCCTACAATACGAATAACAGAGATCGGCACATGGGTATTTATTTTTTGTGTATAAAATTCCAACATTTAGAGTTCCTTTTTTAATTGAAATATCAGTTTTTATTACAGCAGCAAGTTACCCGAACGAACCCGAAAGCAAGCTCAGGACGGGGAAAAGCTCAGGCAGTTTGCGTATGCTAAAGTCCGGCTTGATGCGGTGAAGCAACTCATTCGTGAATGCGGCGCGCCGGGTGATCCAAATGGATGTCATGTCCATTTGATTTGCACCCAAAATATCCGCTTCGAGGCTGTCACCGATCATGGCAGATTCTTCTGGCAGTGCGTTCCAATGGGCGAGCGCTATCTCAAATGCACGATGATGCGGCTTGCGATAGTACGATGCCGCCGATGTAAGCACAAAGTCAAAGTAATGCCGAATGCCGAAAGAGTCGATCAACTCCTGCACATCTTTGTCATCGCCTGCGTTTGAAAATATACCGAGCTTATAACCCTCAGACCTTAGTTTCTCAAAGGTTTCAATTGCGTCACTCTCAATCTGCCAGTTGCTTTGCGTGACCTTGTACAATGCATTCAGCGCAGACCGGATAACAACTTCTGGAACCTCGGCATGATTTAATTCTGTGAGCAATTCACTCAACACAAGATGATAGGTGGTTTCGTAAAAATCCTTATCTCGTTGTTCGTAATATTGACTCAGCCGGGCGCGAAACAGTTTCGGGTCTAGTTCGATGCGACTTTGAAGAAGGGATGCCGCAAGCGCCTCATCTGCCTGTTTATGGATTGGCTGCCAATCTGAACGTGAGTGCATCAGGGTGCCGCCCAGGTCGAAAAGTAGATAACGAATGGATGTGGACATTTTTTATTTCCGAAAAGATCGTTGATCCTGACCGCTATTCTTTCACAGTAAAACTGCCGCTTTGTACAAAGGTATTATCCGCATACATTTCTACCGTGTATTCTCCGGGGGTAAGGATAAATATATTGGTATAGTAATAACCAAAAGAGCGATACCATGTATCTCCAGAGCTAATATCTTCAGTGGAAATGCTGCGCAGAACCTGGTCTTCATACCCATTTATGTACACTTTCCATATGATCTGCTTGGGCGGCGCGCCGGTATATGTAAATTTTACAGTAAATGAATCTTCGCCATACGGAATGACCGCATTTGCGGCTGGCTCAAAACTAGTAACTAATCCGCTGTCATCAGCAACCGTGACACTCCCAAAGATAAATGGTTCCACTTGAAAGTTTGATTGACCGCCAGGCAGCCCACCTGTAAATTCAAGCGCCACGGTGGTTTCTTTTAGCCGCTTCATTTGCTGATATGCAAATTCACGAATAGAGGCTTTATCACCTCGTAATTGATCGGCGCTTGGGGTTTCCGCCCACGCTTTGGGACTTTGATCGATCTCGTAGATTAGGTTTTGAAGATCGAGCGCACCAGCGTCCATGTAATACCAGAGTGAGGCGGATGGCTCTGCATTTTTACTCCGAGCCTCATTAACTTGACGCAACGCCTCTTCGATCAACAGATCGTATTGCACTTGAGAATTCTCAAAATCTCCCATCGAAAGATATGTGATGGCGTTGTTCATCCGCACACCCAAAACATCGGGGCGGATGCTTAAAACGCGTTCGTTTGCCTCAAGTCCTTTCTCGTACTGACCGGTCAGGTAATATAGCCAGCCTAAATTCCAATTGAGGCTGATATCGTCCAGCCCTTCGATGCGCGCCCTTTCTATTTCAGATACGGCAGTTGTCAGATCACCAAGGACGTAATAGGAAAGTCCGCGCTCGTAATAGGCTTTTGCATATCGCGGGTTTTCTTGAATGGCAAGAGAAAATTTCTCAATGGCTGCTTCATCCCTTGCCTGATGCACTAAACCGATTCCTTCGGCAAAGGATTGTATAGCTTGATGATTCACTTCTGGACGAATCGTTAATTGAATGAGAGACCACCCCAGCCATGCTACACATACCACCACAATTCCTGAGCCTACCGCCACAAACAACCAGCGAATTTTTCCCCTGAGCGCCATTGAGAGACCGTAAAGCGAAAGCGAGACAGTAAGCAGGGTTAATTGAACGATTAGAGAATCAGCTACGTTGTCTGTAAAGTTACCTAATTCCGATTCTGCCAGATACGTTTCAGAGAGGCGGGTAGACTCCACCAAATACAAGTCAGATTCGTACTTGTAGGAATCGGGATAGCTATAAAATCGGTCGAAGTACTCAGCGCCAAAGATAGGACTGAGCGGCTCTATTTTTTCCTGTAATTTGCGGTATCGTTCCTCGGCTTCCTTGTCACCATTTTGGATCGCAGCAGTGATCTGCCAGTCCAACTCTTTCCAGGTTTGAAAAGCTCCCTGCCAATCGTAACTAAATTGAATAACGCCAGAGACTTCACTCTTTGTAGAATCGATGGCATATTGCTGGGCGCGTCGCCGTGCCTGGTCTGAAAGGTTTGAAGCGTAATTTTGAAAATATGCTGTAATGGCAACCCAGATCGCAACCGAGGCGATCAGGACGGTAACCATGTTTTCAAAACGCTGTTCTTTTTGAGTTTCGTTGCTCATGCCAATAAACTCCCAATAATAATCCCCGCAATACCAACCAGACCTGCGAACACCCCCAAGCCAGCCCAAATATATTTAAATTGTTTTTCAGTGGCTTGCGCCAATGTAAAGAACCAGAATGAAACAGCAAGCACGATCATGGTTGCAGAGAGAAACGATGATTGCCTTCTAAATTGATCAGACTCTGCAAAATAGGGCTCAAAATCGAGATCTTCGTTTTGATCGTCTTCAGCATAGGCTTCTTGTAATTCACGTTCAATATCGTACTGCCCATCGGGGTTGATGTAACGTGGATTAAAGAACGATGAACTCAAACCACTTGCCAGCCCCCATGCTTCGCGCTGAAGGGCGCCATTACGAATATTTGTTTGTTCATCCGCTGTAGGGTCATAGAGCAGGTTGCCAAGTTCGTTGTACCGCACGTAGGCAGTAAATGCCCGATAATGCTGGTAGGCATTTGCATAATTAACGATCTCTTCCCTTTGCGAACGGATGGACGCATCCAAACCAGAAAAATCAGCGTCACCGGCGTTTGAAACCGCAACAGAGGCAAGGCAAGCAGCGGTTGCGCCAAGCACTGTCACCAACGCAATACAAACCGCGATCAAAGATTTGAAACTCTCCTGCTTCATTTTGTTCTCCTTTATAAAGCGGCGCTAGGCAGCGCCTTTTAGATAAATGCCTGTTGGGTCAAGTTCCTCTCGAAGGATTTTCAACTCTTTCTTTGTGACTTGTTCTGTCGTTTTGACGTGTTCTGCGATCTTGAGATTCCACCCGGTGTTGGCTTTCGCTTCTTCCGCCGTTCTGCCTGTGTGCAGTGCCGTGAGCATCATCTCCCCTGAATCATCTGGTTCAAGTACGCCAATATCCGTGACAACTGCCAACATGCCACCCCCGCGTAATCCACGCGCTTCACGCGCTCCCTTGCCTTCAATGAAACCCGCCGAGGTCATAAATTCCACTTTTTCTGGGAAGCGGCGTTTCTGATGCGGGGTCATGATGTAGCAGCGATTTGCCCACGCGGCAATTTCCTGTGAACCGCCCGAGCCAGGCAAGCGGACCTTTGGTGTATCGTACCCGCCTATGACAGTGGCGTTGATATTGCCATATTTATCGATCTGTGCACCGCCCATAAAACCTACGTCCACGTTGCCACGCTGGAGGTAGTTGGCAAAAATATCGTACATACTCACCACCGAAAGCGCGCCGCTGACCAAAGTCGGGTCGCCGATGGAGAGAGGCAGGCGGGCAGGCTCCGCGCCAATGACCCCGGCTTCGTAGATCATCACAAGGTTGGGCGCATGTGTGCGCTTGGCAAGGTTACAAGCAAGGTTAGGCTGACCAACACCAACGAAGACGACATCGCCATCGCGCAACAAGCGGGAGGCGTTGATGATCATCAATTCAGCAGAAGAATACTTAAGTTCAGGCATAATTTCCTTTCGCAAACTCTAATGGTTTGCAAGAAATGATTTTGTGATTGTTGCTATTTCCTGCGGATATTCCAAGGGCAGGAGGTGGGTTGATCTTTCCAGAGTATGGATTTGTATCTTTGAGTTTTTCTTCTTTACCAATCGTGCCATGCTTTCCAAAAAGGTGTCGGTCTCTGCTCCGCAAATAATAAGGGTGGGCACCTCAAGTTTTGGCAGATCACGCATGATATCGAAATCGTGCATACCGGTTCTGTATATCTGTGCTTCCCATTCGGGAGAATAAACAAGCTCGTAGCCGCCGTCTGTTTTTTCTTTCGTAATTCCTGCAATGTAAATTTTTAAATTTTCATCGTTCATATACTGAAAAACTTTTCGCGACCGATACCCGCGAAAAATAGTTTCAAGGTCGTTAAAGGTGCGGCGTCTCTTTTTTGCGCCTTGAATTAGGGGGTGCAATCGTTCGCCCAGCCCCAAAACGCGGATGATGTGCCAGTTGATCATAAAGCTCGGCACGAAGAGGACGGGGTCTATCAATACCAATGCGCGGAATTTACCCGGGTTGCGCAGGGCGGCTCGCAAGGTGACAACTGCCCCAATGGAATGACCAATTCCAATAACAGGAGCAGTCTCTCGGTCAGATAAGAAGCGCAGCAAGTCATCCGATAATGGGTGCCAGTCTTTTATCTCTTCCGGCTTGGTGTCATCCCAAAGCGGGCGCAGTTTCATGCCAAAGACATGATATTGAGTTTGTAAATGTTCAAACAGCGGTTGATAACATTCGGGCGGGTAGCCGTTGGCGTGGAGGAAGTGAAGCGGTGTGCCATTGCCGCCAAGATCAAAAGATTTCATTTGCTAATATTTGCCGTAGTTGATCTTTTCGCTATACTGCGCTTTAACTTTTAGTCGTTTGTGGGTCTTCTCGCCAAGTTTTTTCCAATAGGCGTTGCGGTCTTTGACACTGTACACCCATTCATCGAGATATTGTTGGGTAAGTTCTTTTGATTCGCTGATCTTATCCCACGCGAGATAGAACTCATTATCGCGGTCGTAATAACCTTGAGAATAGGATGGATGACTTGCGAAGGGGACGTGACACACGGCGCTGACAACGATGCCGGGGATCATGGTGCGGTTCGGGTCAGAGCGGATGACGGATTCGTCCACAATTTCTTCGGCGGTGAGAATGACTTTTTTCGCGGCAAAAGCGGCTTCTTTCTGCTCTCCAATGATGCCCCAGAGATGGGCGTTGCCATTCTTATCTGCTCGTTGTACGTGGACAATGGCAACATCGGGGTTGAGCGCGGGGACGACGATAACATCTTTGCCGCCATAGGGATCGGGAATGCGTTTGATGTTAGGGTTTACTTTTTCAAGGTCTTCGCCGCCGGTTTGGTTCATGGGTAAAAACGGCAAACCAGATGCGCCCGCTTGTAGACGGGTGATCATGCCAAAGTGGGAATACTCTTCCCATTCCAATTCTCCGCGTTCAATGGCGCTGCGCACAATGCGCAAAGAGCCAACACCAGGGTTTCCCATGTATGAGAAGATGACCTTTTTGGCACAGCCTGCGGCAACCATTTGGTCGTAGATCAGGTCTGGGGTGGCGCGGGCAAGTATGAGGTTTTTCTTGCCTTGACGGATGATCTCATGCCCGGCTGCAAATGGGATGAGGTGGGTGAAGCCGGCGGCGTAGACGATATCGCCATCGGTTACAAATTCGCTTACTGCTTTTTTGAGAGTAGTTAGTTTGGACATATAGGGATTTTTCTATCCTTTTTTATCTTTGGGTTTTCTGCCCTCGCGCATTTTTTTGATCATGTTCTTAAGTCCAATAAATCGTTCGACTTTTGGCGGGGGGGCAATTCCACGGCGGAAGTAATAGCCAATGATGAATAAGATCAATGAAACAAAGAAGAAATCAAAATCCACCTGATTGGCAAGGTCTGAAATGGCAAAAAGCATAAGAGCGATGCCGCCCAAAACATAGAAAAACATTCCGACGCGAAGTTCAAAGGGTTCTTCTTCCATGCGTTTATTTTACCGCAAGGGATGTGATAGGAAATTGTGATGAAACCTCCCTATTTGTATTGGTTAATAACCGACCAGATAAAACTAAAAAGATTAAATTTATGGAAGGTTATTGATTACTCAACATTTTATTTCTAAATTTTCTCGCAGGAAAAAATATTAAAGCCCCAACAACAATAAAGATTGTTTTATCCCAAGTTGCATTATCAAAAATAGATAAATTTCTTTGGAACAATAAAACAACCAAGATTGCAGATATTGCTGTAATTGATATTATTCCATACACATACAACGATGTTGCGATTGGGAGCAAGAAAAATCTCATTACATTTTGGGATTTATGCTTTGTTTTTCTTTTCAAGTCACACCTCGTTATTTTGTCCAAGGATGCGTCGAAATAGGCAGCGTTTCAAGCCCTGGCAAAAATAAATTATTATTAACAGGTACTACACATCGTTGTTGACATAAGGCGAACACAAATTTTATTAGTTTAATATCCACCCTAACTTTTAAACTTTATATTTTTTGCAAGATCACCCAGAGAAGCTGAACCGGTCATAAACATGGATACTTCAATCTGTCGTTTGGTCAGTTTCATCATTTCAACAGCTTTTTCTGTGGAAACTGCTGCGGCTTTGAGGAACTGTCCTGCCATGCCGCCAAGCGCGGCGCCGAGTGCAATGCTTTTGGCGATGTCGAGCCCATCTTTGATGCCGCCGCTGGCGAAGATGGTCATATTGGGAGCGGCTTTTTTGACGTTCAAAATTGATTCTGAGGTGGAGATGCCCCAGCCGACAAATGTTGCGGCAAGCTGACGGGTGAACTCATCGGGGGCGCGGTACATTTCTACTTGTGACCAACTCGTGCCGCCTGCACCTGCCACGTCGATGGCTGCCACGCCGCACTCGGCTAATACTTTTGCAGTCTTTTCAGAAAATCCCCAGCCGACTTCTTTTGCAATGACGGGTACTTCAAGTTTCTTGCAAACTTCTGCGATCTTTTTGGTGATGCCAACCCAGTCTGTATCACCGGCATCTTGCACGGCTTCCTGCAATGGGTTGATGTGCAGATAAAGCGCGTCGGCTTCGATCATTTCCACGGCTTTGCGGCATTCGTCCACGCCGTAGCCGTAGTTGAATTGGACCGCGCCGAGGTTGGCAAACAGGAGAATATCCGGTGCGGTGCGACGGACTTGAAAGGTCTTTGCCTGATCGGGATGTTCAATGGCGGCGCGTTGACTTCCCACCCCCATGGCAACTCCGCATTCCTGGGCGGCTTCGGCGAGGCGCAGGTTGATGGTTTCGGCTTCACTCGTCCCGCCGGTCATGGAACTTATCAGAATGGGGGAGGCTAGGGTTTTGCCGAACAGGCTGAGGCTTGTGTTGAGGCGGTTTAAGTCCAGTTCTGGCAGGGCTTCGTGGGTGAAGTGGTATTTTTCAAATCCAGTGGTCAGTGTTGACCGTACATCCTGCTCTAAGTTTATTTTAATATGGTCGGCTTTTCGCTGGTCTATGGGCGCAACTTTTGTCATGAGGGGGTGTTCCTGTGAGTGATGTAATGGCTTGACAGTGCAAGCCAGACGATTACAATTTAGAAAAATTCCAATTGGAGGATGTTATGTCTGATACATATAGTGAATTGAAAGTGATCATCAAGGATTTGCTTGGTGCGGATGAAGAGAAGATCACCATGGAAGCGAGCTTCCGTGAAGACCTTGAAGCTGATTCACTCGACCTTGTTGAGTTGATCATGGCTTTTGAAGATAAGTTCGGCGCCGAGATCTCTGATGAAGATGCCCAGAAGATCACAACTGTGGGCGAAGCTGTCAAGTACATTGACGCAAACCGCAAGTAATTGATTTTGGGATTATAACCGTAGAGCCGCCCTGTACAGAGCGGCTCTTTGTATTTCTGATAGAAAATGAAAGTGCAAAAAAACAGGCAAGGTTTCCCTTGCCTGTTTTTTTTATTGTAAAAGGGTCGGAATTTCTTCAGGGTGTTTGGCAACTTTTACGCCAGCAGCTTCGAGCGCTTTGACCTTGTCGGCTGCGGTGCCTGCGCCGCCTTCGATGATGGCGCCAGCGTGTCCCATGCGTTTTCCGGGAGGGGCGGTTTGACCCGCGATGAAGGATGCGACGGGTTTGGTCATTTTGGTGCGGATGAATTCTGCGGCTTTTTCTTCTTCGTTGCCGCCGATCTCGCCGATCATGATGACCTTTTCAGTTTTGGGGTCGTGTTCGAACATCTCCAACACGTCAGTGAAGTTGGTTCCGTTAACTGGATCGCCGCCGATGCCAACACAGGTGGAGGCGCCCATGCCAAGGTTCTTCATGGCGTAGAGCACTTCATAGGTCAGTGTGCCAGAGCGGGAAACCACGCCGATATTTCCGGGGATGGCAATATTGCCGGGGATGATGCCAACTTTTGCCTCACCAGGGGTCAATAGACCCGGGCAGTTCGGTCCAATGAGGCGGACTTTTTTCTGGTCGAGGTAGTTGCGCACGCGCATCATATCGTGAATGGCAACGCCTTCGGTAATGCAGATGATGAGGGGGATGCCGGCATCTGCGGCTTCGAACATGGCATCGGGTGCAAAACGGGCGGGGACGAAGATGATGGTGGCATTTGCATCGGTTGCTTCTTTGGCAGATTTAACCGAGTCAAAAACAGGAATTTTGCCGTCCAAAACCCATTCGCCGCCCTTGCCGGGGGTCACGCCGCCAACAACAATATTGGAGTAGGCAACCATCTGAGTGGTGTGAAATAAGCCTTCGTTTCCGGTGATGCCCTGTACGAGAAGGCGGGTATTTTTATCTACTAAAATGCTCATTTCTTATCCCTTTGCCGCAGCAACAGCCTTCTTGGCTGCATCCGCGAGAGTTTCAGCGGTGATCATGTTGGCATTTTCCAACAAACGGCGACCTTCTTCTGCGTTGGTTCCAACAAGGCGGACAACCATGGGGACCTTTGGCTTGACTTCATCCATCGCGACGAGAATACCTTTGGCAACTTCGTCACAGCGGGTGATTCCGCCGAAAATGTTGAAGAGGACTGCCTTCACATTCGGGTCGGTGAGGATGATGCGCATGGCGGCTGCGACTTTTTCTGCGCCTGCGCCCCCGCCAACATCAAGGAAGTTGGCGGGGTCACCGCCAAAGAGTTTGATCACATCCATGCTGGTCATTGCCAGACCAGCGCCATTGACCATACAGCCGATATTGCCGTCCAACTTGATGAAGGAAAGACCGTATTTTCGGGCTTCGATCTCGGCAGGGGCGTCTTCGTCGGTATCCCGCATTTCAGCAAGGTCGGGATGTCGGAAGAGCGCGTTGTCGTCGATCATCATTTTCCCATCGAGCGCGATGAGTTTCTTGTCTTTGGTAATAACAAGCGGATTGATCTCGGCAAGTGAGGCGTCGGTATTCTTATATACCTCCCAAAGACCCATCGCAATTTTGGTAAAGTCACGCCAGTAGTCGCGGGGGAGATCAATGGCAACGGCAATATCACGTGCCTGATATTCGCGCAGACCGAGCAAGGGATCAATATTCACCTTGACGATCTTTTCGGGTGTCTTGGCGGCTACTTCTTCAATATCCACACCACCGGCGGCAGAGGCGATCATGATCGGTTTTTTGGAGGCGCGATCATCAGTGATGGCGAAGTAGATTTCCTGGTCAATGGCAGAGGCTTCATCTACAAGCACTTTGCGAACAGGAAGTCCTTTGATTTCCATGCCAAGGATCTGGGTAGCAAGTTGCTCCGCTTCATTCGGGTCTTTGGCAAGCTTTACGCCGCCGGCTTTACCGCGTCCGCCAACCAAAACTTGAGACTTGATAACAACCAACCCGCCAAGCTCTTCAGCAATTTGTTTTGCTTCTTGCGCAGTCGTTGTCACCCGCCCCTTTGGGATGGGGATGCCGTATTTTGAAAAAATATTTTTAGATTGGTATTCGTGGAGTTTCATTATTCTCCCTCGGAGAGTGTATTTGGCTCGAAAGCATCGGCATTATACCACCTATAAATTACGTGACAGTTACAATAACTTAAGTAAAAAGAGCCTCAGCCTGTGTAAGCTGAGGCTCTTTTATTTATGGGAGAGTGAACCGCATAATTCGGTTGAAACTTCCATCCGTTACCCAAATATTACCCTCTGGGTCAACTGCAACTCCAGAAGCAAGTGCGAAACCAGATGGCGTATTTCCGTAATCACCCCAAACACGCACAATTTCTCCATTGGGGTCAAACTCGATCACACGGTAACTTTCGGGGTCGGTGATGAAGACATGCAGATCATCATCCACCGCAATAAAAGGTTTATTTTCCAGCGATTGTCCAAACCAGCCAAAGACATCCCACTGTTTGTCGGGGATGAAGGTCAGTTCACCTTCTGTTTCAAAGCGGGTAAAGGTTTGAATGCGTTGATTCCAAGCATCTGTGACATAGACCGTACCGTTCTTATCAATGGCGACGGAAGTCGGCTCATCGAATTGACCCGGCTCAAAGCCTGCCGAACCAAACTCTGTGATGTAGTTCCCGTCCGCATCAAACACTACGATGCGCTTGTTTCCGGTATCGGTAACGTATACTCGCCCTTGTTCGTCTACTGCCAATCCGCGCGGACCGTAAAATGCATCTGGCGCGGAGCCCTGCCCAAAGGTTCCCCATGCTTTGACGAATCTTCCTTCAGCGGTGAATTTCTCAATACGGTGATTCCAAGTATCAGCAACATAAACAAAACCATCTGGCGCAACTGCAATGCCCCAAGGTTCATTGAATGTTCCATCACCAATGGGCGTCACTACACCGTCGGCATATGTGCCCCATTGATGTAAAACATTACCTTGCGGGTCAAGGTGCAGAATGCGATGATTGCGAGAGTCGGCAACGTAGAGTGTGCCATCTGAAGAGAAAGCGAGTGAACGGGGTGCATTGAATAATGCAGGGCTTGCCTGTGCCCCATCCAGGATCCTGTCTGCGTTTAGGACGATATATTTACCTTCGGTGGGGTCTTGTATTAATGCATCTTCAGAGGGGGCAACACCATAATTCCAAATTTGTGCGGCTACATCTTTGCGAACGTACAATCTCATTTGATCCGCAGGCTGCCAGGTGGAAAGTGTCAAGTCAGAGCGTCCCTTTGCCTGCGCGTACAGAGTGTAATCACGATTTAGCCAGATCTGGAAGATACCGGCGCGGATGGCTGGGTCGGTAAATCCTTCGCAGAAGCGTGAGTAATCTTTCGATTTGAATAGTTTGAAGAATCCCACTGCGCCCTTACAGGCATAGTTATCATCAAAAGGGATGTCTGGATCGCGATCGCCGACCAAACCGAAATAGTCCTGCATAGGCCACCACATGCGAATGTAATCCATGCGGTAGTAACCGGGACCAATGGCAGGCTCGATCTTGTCAAAGTTCTTTTCATCCACAATGATGACGACCGATTCGCGCAATGTACGGGTGGGCTGGTCGAAGGAACGTTGGTTTTTGAAGTCTCGCAAGTACCAAACAAACGGCCATGAAACACCCGTATCTGGCGCTGAAGCATCATATGCAAGGGCAATATCCATTCCGCCGGTTGTGCGTTCAGAAATTTCAGTTACTTGTGCAATTACTTCCTTGATGCCGGTCGCCCCATGTGCGTAGACAAGAAATTCCCGCGCCTGATCGTAGGTGATATATGCCGCGCGGAAAGAAGCACGCATGGTTAGGATCGCCAGGAAGGTAAAGGCGACCAAAACGAAAGCCCTGCGAAAGTTACGGAAAGTCCATTCACGCAGCAGGTAGATTGCCCCAAATGCACTAATGAGCATGACTGCGGCTGGCAATAAAATTTGATACGTTGCTTGCAATTCGTCCAGGCTTGAACCCATAAAGGGTTGCATGGGGCTATTAAGAAGGAAGAACACTCTTCCGGCACTGAGCAGGAAGATGGCTATTGCCGCAAATGTAGCGCCTGATTTATTATTGGCAACTTGTTCCCAATTCATGGTGTCAATCAAATATCCCAAGACCCAACCTGTGATCAAAATCATGGGCCAAGCCATGTGGTATGTGAGCCATGGCATTCTTTCCCCGGCAACAGTGAAGGCAATAATGCTAATAACACTCCACCAGGCAAGCAGGCTGAACATGTTGACAAAGTTCATTTCACGGGTGTATGTTTCGCGCTCTTCCTGGGATGGTGAGGCTTTGATCGGATCAGGTTCTGGATCGACTGCAATGACGGCAGACTCGAAGGAAGCACCTTCTTCTTCCGGTGTCCAGTTACCATCGAAGCTGCCATCCAGCATATCCTCTTCCCACGCAGGCGGCAAGGACACCTTTCGCCGAAGTCCCACAAAAATGGCTAATAACAAACCCAATGCTGGCAGGAATTCGTAAACCGGTATTTGAATTAGCAGGTAGTAATACGGCGGCTGACTGCCCCGTTCGACTCCATGTTGAACAAGCCAGTACCCAAGGGAACCAATCGTTCCGGTTACAAAACCGCCTGAGTTGGTAAAAATGGTTGTGTATAAAAGTGCAAAAGGCACCCAAAAGAAGAGGGACGCCTTGCCCCACTTCTCAGCGTTCCAGATCAAACCGGCAGTAATTGCAGCCGCAAAGGTAATCAGCAGACTTGCCCCAATAATGATGATGGATCGGAAATCTCCTGATAGTGCATTCAACTCGGCTGCAGTGGTTGGCATTGAAATGTTGGTGAGATCAACCACAAATGGAGAAAGCTGAGGCAGAACGATTGTGCCGGTGATGAATAACAATTCAAAAGCGCGGTTTGAGCGCAGGCGCTTCCATGTATAGCCACGGATGAGAAAATAAGCGGTTACGAGCAGGGCTGCAATCGCGATCACAGCGAGTATCAAAGTAAGGGAAGACGAGGCTGCTTCAGGTGTAGAAAGATGCGCTGAATTTGGGTCAACGGGAACGGCAGTCTCCATGGCAGATAAGGTGTCTTTATCTGAAGAGGAAATGATTCCATATCCTACTGCCGACCCGGCGAACAAGATGGTTACACAAAGGGAAATAATAAAAGCGCGATAATCTTTAAATGCGCCGCGCCAAGGCGTCCGTGAAACCTGAATAATAAAATAGACTGCCAGATAGATCAAAAGCTGTGCGGCATAAATGAAGGCTGTCTCTTTTGCCGTAAAGTGGATCATCAAGGCAAATGCCAGCATGTAAAGATATTTTTTGCCCCCAAATTCAAGGTGACGCAGCACCGCATACAGCATCAAAACGCCGGAGAATCCAGCGAAAGACTCATTTCGGACATAGCGCCCATAGTACAACATGTAGGGAGAAATCACCAAAAGGACGCCGGAAATGATCGCTCCCCACTTGCCTATATAATTCCGCCAATACCAAACCATCCAGATGGTAGCCAAACTGAAAATGACGGATGGAATACGCGCGGTAAGGTCGCTAACGCCGAATAAAAAGTAAGATAAAGCGATCAAATGAAACTGCAAGGGACCATGCATCATGGGGTCGTGCCGATACCCCTGTCCAAGATAAAGAAGCCATGAGAAGTATGTATGCAGGCTTTCATCATGACTCATTACGCGCGCTTCAAGATCGTAAAAACGGGTAATGATCGCCGCAATCATGACGAATATGAAAATAACGACCTCATTTGTTATTGCCGGAAGTCCGGGATGAATGGGCCGGACCAGCCAATTTTGTTTTGAATTCATCGAGTACACCTTGTGTCTGTTGGGTTTAAACTACATATTAAGAGTTCGGCATATCATAGCCGCAAAAGTTTAATAAGACGTGAGAGGGAATTATAAGGGAAATTTATTGAAAGGCTGAATGTCAATGCGAATGTTATGGAATGTAAATTTCACATTGACCGGCAGGGATATCACAACGGGCTACTTCTTCTTTAAGCCAATACACTCCGAATTGGGCCGACCCGTTTTTCGCAAGCCAAAAAAGAATTTTTTCCGGTCGGTCAAAGCGGGTCTGAACCGTTCTTGTTAATCCATAGAGCTTGCATTCTTCAGGGTTCAGGTATGGCGGATCCTGATCGCCATAAATGGTAATGTTTGCACAGAAATTGCGAGGCAGATAATCTATTGAAAGCGTCTCCCAACGATATCCTTCAAAGATATCTTCAGTGGGAACGCCATTTTCATCCAGCCCCTGAAAAGTGAAACCCGAGATACTCCGCCGCTCGTAGGAATGATTGTATATAAAAAGGCTGGTTTCATTGTAGAACAAGGTGTAGTGCGCCCCCTCGGGGTAAAGAATGGTTGGAATTAAAACAACAGTGGCTGTCGGCTCAAGGGTTGCGGTTGGGGGGAGATTTGTAGGCGCACTCGTAAAAGTGGGGGAGGGCGGGGGCGTTTCTGTTGAGGTTGCCGAGGGGTAAATCACAGGAGTATTTTCAACAGGCGCTATGTTGATGGCACGCGAATTGAATTTATTGAATAGAAAAACTCCAGCCAGCCCTAAAAAGAGAAGTACTCCAGCCAGCCAATAATTCCATTTACGATTGGATATTCCCACACGAACTGTCGCCGGATACTCAATAATTTCCTTTTCGCCATTTCTTGCGTTTTTTGGTGCAGGGTGATTTTGAGCTTCTTCTTCACTGCGCTGAATGGTGGGGACACCAATTGGCAGCGGCGGCAAAGATGCCTTTTTGGCAGCCCCCGCAGAATTAAGAGCCCGTTCAAGTTCTTCCATAAATTTGATGCTGGATTGATGGCGTTCTTTAGTGTTTTTCTCCAAAACTTTCAATAGAACTTTTTCCACTTCGTCTGAAAGGTTTGGATTGAGGCTGCGCGGTGCGGGCGGCTTTTCTGAAATATGTTGGATCGCAATATTTACCGGGGATGGATCATTAAACGGCACAGAGCCGGTCAATATCTCGTACATGATCACACCCAGTGAGTAGATATCAGATTGAGGAACCGCATCGGCAGAATTTTTAGCCTGCTCGGGCGATATATAGTGGGGCGTCCCGAAAATTTGTCCCTGCGACCCCTCGCGGACCTCAAGCGCCATGCCAAAATCACCAAGCAGCACACGCCCGTCTTTGGAGAGCAGGATGTTAGCAGGCTTTACGTCGCGGTGAACCACCCCGTGGCGGTGGGCATAGTCCAACGCGTTTGCAACAGCTTTCCCAATCCGCAAAGCCTCGGCAAGCGGCATCTGTTTGCGTTCTTCATGGTACGCCTCCATGATTTCGCCAAGGTCTTGTCCATCGACATATTCCATGACGTAGTAGGGGAAACCCTGAGCGTCGTCGGCATAGTAGATCTGAATAATATTTTCATGGTGCCACTTTGCCATCATACGGGCTTCGTTCACAAAGCGGCTTGCATAAGCTGGGTGATTCTTGAAGCGCTTATCAAGAACTTTAATGGCAACCGCACGGTGAAGTTTAATATCCTCGCCGTAATAGACAACCGCCATGCCGCCCTGTCCGATCAGGCGCTCAACTTTGAAGTTGGCGAACTGCATTCCGATCAGCGGGTCTTTCATTGGATATTTCTTCCTTTGGCGGTGTGTGGTTTGGTCATGGTTTCGTGGCTTGCTGAAGCTATTTGCGAAAGTTCGCGGACGTAACGGTTTAGCCCTTCGGCGTAGGCATTGAGGTAATCCTGAGTGATCAGGTTCGCAAGATCTCTGCGCCCAATATCCATTAGCGTTTGCACATGGGGGCGAAAATCGCGCAGGTGAATTCGCAGAATGGCATTTGCATCTGTGATGATACCCCATGCAAGTTGTTTTTGGTTATTATCGTCCTTGGCGGTCATAAAGCGGGTCAATGTGCTGGTAGCTGCCACTGCACCGACATTTGAGAGCACTTCACGCCCTTTGATAATGTGATTAAGAACTTCAAATTTTTCGGGTATTTTATCCAAAAGGCGCTGAATTGGGAGGGGCAGGTGTGCCAATAGCTTGATGGCTCCTGCCGGCGTACTGTCTCCTTGTGATGCCATCTCTTTGGCGCGCGAAAGATAAACACCGAACCCCGCCAGGGTGGAAAGATAAGCCTTTTGAATTTTTTTGAAGGAGGCAAATAGCACATCCTGTTCGGCTCGGGCAGCAGATTCGTATACACTTAGAATGCTCAATGCCTGGCTGTGCATGGCAAAGAGATTAAGGTCGGCAAGCGGCACTTCGATGTTGAGCGGAAAGATGCGGTCGCGCGGCGATTTCAAGCTGGCGTCCATGGGGATTAGGATGGCAGGGTTGATGCGGCTTCCTTCCATTACCAATTGCTTTAATGAGGCAGATAGGTCTGGGTTTACAGATGAGAGAGCGTTGATCTCGTTGACCACCTCGCGCGTGGGGGTGTAGGTGGCGGCGTGTATGGCGCGGTAAAGCACCAACAGGTCGTTGATGGTCAACTCAATGCGTTCATTGCGCTGTTTGAACAGCTTGCGCAATGAAAGACAGGCTTTCAAATCTACTTTATCGGTTTCGGCGGCAGCTTCGGGTGAAACCTTAGGAGCTTGTTGCACGAGGTCCAAGTCGGCTGCGGAGAGTTGCAAGGTCAGGGTTGTGTATACCCGGCTATCGGTCGGGGTTGGAGGCGGGAGCAGGCTCAAATAGCGCGCCCACGAAAGCGCTTCATTCGTCATGATCTCCGCCAGCGCGGTTCCCCATGCCCCATCAAAAAAGATGTGCGATTGGTCAAAGACAAAGGTTTCGCTGGTATCGAAGATCGTGAGGGCATGTGAGCCGACGCCGCGTTCTGTGTGGCGCAGTTCTGAAAGCGGCAACGCGCGCGAACGAATATCGGTGGAAAGCAGGATCGGCGCGAATTTCAAGTTGTCAAGTTCGTTCACCAATACGGGGTTTAATTTGGAGCGTAGTTCTGCCAATGCAGTGCGTTTAACTTTTGCCAGTGATGCGATCTGCGAAGGCGAAGAGAACGGCGAAGTCAACAATGCGGCGATCTGCGCCCGTGCGGTTAAAACATCAAGCGGATCGCCCATCTCATCGACGACGGGCAGCATGTAATAGCTGTCGTGATGGATTACCCCGATCTTTGCATCGGCGAAGCGGAAGGGGATGCGCGTTTCGCCGTAAGGACCCGGTTCGAGATATGCCAGAATCGACATTTGCTGTTGGTAGGCGGCGAGTTCCTGTAATTCATTGGTATGCAGGTCTGCTTTCCATGCACTCAATAAACCTTCGGGCATGGTCTGCAAACGGCTTTGAATGAACGCTTCAAATTTTTTTCGGCGATACGTGGGGTAATCGTACTGCGCACCCTCTTCACTGCGTTTATACGGGCGCTGCAATTCCCATTCGCGCAGAATTCGTTTGGCTCGCTGGGTTTCATTTTCCTGGCGTAAATGCTTTTCAAGTAGTGAGATGGCAACACGCTCGCGCCATTCGTTTTGAAGCAGGGCGTTGTATTGGTGCAGGCAGGTAACAGATGCCATAAACCATGCTGTCAGGCGGTCTGTTTTAGAGAGGTTTAGGTTATGGTCTTTTAAGATCGAGTCAAAGCCGTGGGTTTCGTTCACATGTCTGGCTGTGTCTTCCCGCAAAGCGTAGTCGGCATAGAATTGCCAGGTTCCCTCAGGGAACGCCGACTCAGGGTCTTTACCAGCCAGCTTCAACAGATTTTGATAGCCCCACAACACGGCGGCGGGTCCGGCAAAGAACGCCCCGTAGACGGCTTGATCCATCACATGATCCAACCCGCTAAAAAGGGCGGTGACGTCCTGCTTCATTTTCTGCATGGGAATGCGCCGCCCAGGCAGGCGCGCGAGTCCGCTTAAGATCATGCCGGGCACATTCCCCGCTGGAATCACCTTTGAAACCGCCTGCACCACGGCTTCGATCTCTGGCAGGGTAAGGCGTGAAAGCTGCTGTACAGAGAGAGTCTTTGCTACATTTCGCAAGTTTGCGGCGGTTAGCTCAGAGGCTTTGGTGACGGATGTATCGAAGCGCATGGGTTGAAATTATAATGGAAGCATGGACCTCCAAAGTTTTCATATCACCGACAAAGAACGTATTCCGTTGAAATTTCACGCCTCAACCCTCGACGAGTTAACGGGTCGGCTTTCAGATGGCTTTTACACCACCTTTAGCACCTTGCAGAGCGGTCTACGTGTGCTGGGACTTCAAGCCCACCTTGACAGGCTCTACAAGCCCGCCCGAGCCATGCACCTGAAACCATCCGTTGCCGAAGCAGATTTACGCAAGCAGATCGCAGATTTAGCCCATTCGCTTTTACCGCGAGAGTCACGCATTCGCCTGATCCTCACCAAAGACACAGGGAATGTGTACATCGGCATTCAGCCCCTCATCCCAATTGCTCCAGAAGTGTATCGAGACGGCGTCCACGTGATCACCGCCGAAATGGTGCGACACGACCCCCGCATTAAAGGTACAGACTTCATTACTCAAAGCGCCGAACAGCGCAAATTGGTGAAGGGTGATGTCTATGAGATTCTGATGGTGAAGAACGGGCAGATACTGGAGGGCATGACATCGAATTTTTATGTTATCCACTCTGTTATTGCGAGCCGCGCTCTTGATTCTGCGGTGAAGCAATCTCCCAAAGCTGACGCAACCCTCGTCACCGCCCAGCGCGGAATTTTGCTGGGTGTCACACGCCGAGCCGTGCTGCGACTCGCACGAGGGGAGGGGATGTCGATTGAGTACCGTTCTCCCCAAATAGACGAAAATTTCAACGAAGCCTTCCTTACATCCAGTTCGCGCGGCGTGGTGCCAATTGTGATGATCGATGGCAAGCCGGTGGGGCAGGGGAGGGTGGGGGCGTGGACGAAAACTCTCTCTTTAGCGTATCAGGCATACGTCACAGAAAGAAGCGAAGCAATTCATCCAGATAGACCGTAACTTTTCAGGGCGAGATACGACTTCTTTGTAAACCAAGTCAAAGGAGATTTTCTCGTGACCCATATCATTACAAGTTTGTGTTTGCGCGACAATGGCTGTTCGGATGTCTGCCCGGTGGAATCGATCAATGCCGGCACGCCTGTTGAAGAGTTCCCGACCTATTACATTGACGCCAGCACATGCATTGATTGCGGCGCCTGTGTACCAGAGTGCCCGTTCCATGCCATTTACCCGGAAGATGAAGTGCCTGCCGCGTACAAGGCGATTGGCGGTGAGTTGATCAATGAAGTTGGCTTGGCCGGCGAGTACAACGGTAAGAGTCATCACGGAGAAACGGTTGCATTGAGCACCACACGCGCACTTGCAACAGGCGAGGTAGTGGACTTGCGGAAAGCAATACAGGAAAATAGAAGATTTTATTCGTGACAAAAAAAGCCGCTGATCTACGTCAGCGGCTTTTTTTGTTCATTCTTTAGGCGTTGGTTTCACCTTGTTTTCAAAAACATCATAATAGGCTTTATCAAGTTCATCGTCAGACAGGTGGGTGTAGCGTTGTGTGACTTGAATATTTTTATGCCGAGCTAGTTCCTGGGCTACTTTGAGATTTCCTGTACCGCGCAATACGGTTGTGACAAAGTAATGCCGAAATGAATGTGGTGTGATCTTGCCAACCATATCCTTACCCAAAAACTGTTCCACCCGTTCTACGACTATATTTCTTCCAGTTGTTGGTGTTATTGGCTTGACCTTTTTGCCTGCGCCTTTGTCGTGTCGGGCAAAGAGGGGGAGTGAACTTAGTTGCCTGCCTGAATTTCCATCTAAGACAGCGCGTTGGGAAAGATAATCTTTAATGGCTTGAAGTGAGCGGGAAGTAAATCGAACCACGGCTTGTTTATCGCCTTTACCGATGATAAGAGCCCTTTGTTCGTTCCAGTCAATATCCCCGCGCCGTAGATTACAAGCCTCGTGGACACGAAAGCCTGTATCAGCTAAGGTGAGTAAAAAGGCGCGGTCGCGGTATGCGCGTAACTTAATGTCAGACAAATTCTCTTCCGCCGAAGCAGTGATCAAATTCTCAACATCTTCGACTTTTGCGAGAAGGGATTCAATATCATTGGCAGGAAATTGTGGGTAGCGGACGCCCGGGCGTCTTGAACGTTGTTTGATCAACACGGCTACACGAGATTGGTTTACAGGCGCCAGGCGTTCTGAATCTACATACAAAAAGAATCCTTTGACCGCCTGTAGGTAAAGCTGCTCTGTGGCGGGCGAGAACACATTGAGATAATCTACCAGAGGCACCAAAAGATCTTCTGTCATTTTTTCAATTGGGGTGGAGGCGGGGTCCATCGACTGTTTTCTCAAAACCTCACTGAAAACCTTCAACGCGTTCTTATAAGAAAGTTTTGTGTGTTTACTGCGTGAACGTTCCACCAGGCGCAAATAGGCATTCATTACATCAGAAATTACGGGAGAATTTTGCTGAGAGGCATCTACCATGCCTTCATTATACGAATTTCAAGTAGATTGTCAATGTTTTCGATAATAATACTTATCGAAAACATAAAGAAGATTTGATAGAATTCAGTCATTCTCAACCTCCCCTGCTGGTATTGAAATGCGGAATGATGAATGCAGAACCCAGAACGAAACACAATGGAGAAAAAAGACTTCACTTCTGCATCCTGCCTTCTGCCTTCTGAGTTTGCCCTACCCCCTCCCCTACATAGCACATCTTCACAGGAAAGCCTTTATTCTGCTTCTTTGCGTTCCTCGGTCGGCAATTCATCGGGAAAGTCATACTCAAAGCCGGCAGATTCCCCATCGTCACCGTCACCGCGCAGTGTAACTTTCTTGAGGGTAGATTTGATCTCTCGCTTGAACGGCGCTAATTCCACCACGGCTTCCTTTTCACAGAACGGACAGGCAACCAGCAGTTGCTGTTTCATGGTGATCTCACGGTACAGAGTGTAGGTCTTGTGGCAATTCCAGCACCTAAAGGTGAAACGCTGTTTTGTAGTTTTCATGTTTGTCTATCCCAGGGTCAATGCTGCAGAAGCAATTCCGGCAAAGAACAAGATGCTCGAAGCGATCAACAGCCTGCGCTTATGCAATGCAGACTGGTTGAAGAAGTCTTCGATGCCCAGACCTTCATCAAATTTTGCGGGGTCTTGTTTCATCATCCCCACGTCCACTTTCCATTTTCGGGGCGTCAATGCCCACAAAGTCAACGCCAGCGCAGCCAGCCAAAATCCGAATGCAATATTGAGTGAGTTGGTGATGGGCAAGGTCGCGGCGTCACCACGGGTCAATTTGAGCACAGTGGCAAACAAACCCGGAATGCCTAATTCAAGCGTCAGCAAATGCTCGGCGAGTTTATCCATCAGGTCGCTTTGAGCGGCGATGCTCTCATAGTATTTCTTGCGCAGCAGGTTTTCCTCCTCCCGTACGGGTCTGGTTTCCATTACTTGCGATCTCCCAGCCATTCTGCCTCCTATTATCTTGGGCGTCTTTCACAATTCACTGCGTAATCAATGTGCGGTTATTATAATGTCCAAACCATCGGGAACCGTCCCTGACCCCATCCCCCACCCCAGTACAGGTTGCTAAAAACTCATAAACAAAGAACAAAAGAATTAATGCGAATTACGCGAATGGGGCGAAAAACATTTGTATTGCCGAAAACGCTTGAATAAATAGAACATATATTCTATAATGAGTGTATGAACGCACTTGAAACCCTGAAAGAGTTATCCTCTCAAATGCAATTCGAGGCAGATGGCGATGTCCTGACTGGCGGAGCCGTGTCGAAGGGCGATCCGGCTTCGCCGCGCCTCAACCCTCACGCTCCAGCCTGCTTCTCCCCAAAAGAGGATGACAACGCCTTTACCCACTCTGCCAAAATGCCCAACGGGCAAAAGATCGTCCTGCTCAAAACCCTGCTTTCTTCGGCGTGTGAAAGGGATTGTTTCTACTGCCCCTTCCGTGCCGGGCGCGATTTTCGCCGTGCCACCTTCAAACCCGATGAGTTCGCAGGGCTGTTCAGTAAAATGCATCGGGGCGGAATGGCTGAGGGTGTATTTCTCAGTTCCGGTCTAGCCGGAGGCGGAGTCCGCACCATGGATAAGCTGCTCGATACCGCCGACATCCTGCGCAACAAGCATCAATTCAAAGGATACCTGCATCTCAAACTCATGCCCGGGGCAGAGAAAGATCAGGTCTTCCGCGCCATGCAGTTGGCAGATCGCGTCTCGGTCAACCTCGAAGCGCCCAGCGCAGATCGGCTTGCCCGTCTTGCCCCGCGCAAAGTTTATTTTGATGAGTTGCTGCGCTCGCTCAAATGGGTGGAGGAGATCCGCCGCACTACGCCCGCCCATAAATTTTGGAAAGGGAAATACCCTTCTTCGGTCACTCAATTCGTCGCCGGCGGTTCCGACGAAAGCGACCTTGAACTGCTCAACACCACCCAATGGCTGATGAAGAACCTTCGCCTCAAGCGTGCTTACTTTTCGGCATTTCATCCCATTCTCGATACCCCGCTCGAAAATAAAACCGCAGTGAACCCCATGCGCGAGCATCGCTTATATCAGGCATCTTTTCTCCTGCGCGATTATGGCTTCGACCTGGAAGACCTGCCCTTCACAGCGGATGAAAACCTCCCGCTTCACACCGACCCGAAACTGGCGTGGGCAACCCAGAACTTGACCCACGCCCCCATTGAACTCAACCGCGCCGACAAGCGCGACCTGCTAAAAATTCCTGGCATTGGCATCAAGGGCGCAGATGCCATCTTGAATATTCGTCGCACAACAAAATTGCGCGAGCTCTCCGCTTTGAAAAAGCTCGGCGTCCTCGCCGACCGCGCAGCGCCCTTCATCTTAATGGATGGGAAACGTCCGGCGAGTCAACTGGCGATGTTCTAACGTATTTTTCTACTCCTTGTGTTATCTATATCTTATGCCCAGCGCGGTCACAAATTGTGACCGCGCTGGGCATAAGACCAAAGAACCATTGCGACCCTCATGATTTTTTTTATAATGAACTCTGAAAGGAGATTTAAATTAATCATGTCCCCTAAAAAAACGCCTCGACTTTTTACCTTCGCTCTCGTTGTCATTCTTCTTGTCGCAGGTTGTTCATTCCCTTCAAGTGAACAACTGCCACAGGGAAATGAAGACACCCCCATCGAAGATTCCTCCAATAACGGAGGAGTGCCCCCAGAGACAGTCAATATATCTGTAGACCTGGTCGGTCCGCAGATTGGCACAATTGTTGTTTGGTCCGACAATAGCGAGCTGGTATTTATCCCTGGTGGAGAATTTATTATGGGTGGAAATGGCAACGATAACCCGCAGCATACCATCACCCTTTCCCCTTTCTGGATACAACGCACAGAGGTAACAAACTCTATGTATTCCCTGTGTGTTGCCATGGGGAAATGCCTTCCGCCTGAAAATGAACAATCACTTGCCGACCTCTCTAACTCATTGAAACAGGAAAATCCAGTCACAGGCATTCGCTGGGAACAGGCGGCTGCCTATTGCGAGTGGATCGAAGGCAGGTTGCCCACCGAAGCCGAATGGGAAAAATCTGCCCGTGGCGAAGAGGGTAATGTCTTTCCTTGGGGCAATGGAGAGGCTTCCTGCGATCGTGCAAATTACGGCGACTGTCAAAACAAGACAACCAAGGTTCGGGCTCACCTTGAGGGCAAATCGTTCTACGAAGCGTTAGGGCTGGCAGGAAATGTATCAGAATGGGTGCTTGATTGGTACGACCCGCTTTACTACGAAAATTCCCCAGAATTTGACCCGCAAGGTCCAGCCTCAGGTGTTGAGCGGGTTTATCGTGGCGGCGGGTTCGCCAGCCCCGATTACCACCTGCCTTCTGCCGTGCGCTTTTCAGATGATCCTCAAAAATCCCGCCCAGATATTGGTTTTCGTTGTGTGGTGCAGGATGTTACCCCGCGTGCTCCCTACTGCGTTACAAGCCAATACATTTCAACCAGCGATATTCCTGAATTTTCCAACCCCGAATACCCATATCCTACATCCACCACGCCTCAAACGGGCAGTGGGTGTAGTTACGGATATATTGATTTTGAAACAAGTGTAGACAGCATTGAAACAAGCGGAGGGTTGGAATGTGAAGTGATAGATAATCGTGTGCGTTGCATTGGTCCCGCCGCAACTGAGCAAACTGTGACCGTCTGCCGCGAAGGGGTGGAGGTTCCTGTAGACACAAGCAGCCTTCCTACCGCAGGTGGTATTTGCGGACCTGGTTACGCCTCCGATTTTGGTGATTACTCCTGTCGCTTCGACAGTTTTCCGCCCTCTTCATGCGGTGGTGGAGTGTGCATTGAGCCAACATACGGCGAAGAAGGCGAAGCGCCGTTTTGTCCGCCTGGCACATATTTTGACACCTTGGCAGAGATGTGCTTTGGCGGCGACGAACCCGGAGACACCTGTCTTGCGGGGTTTGAATACGATTCCGCAAATGGGTGCTGCACTTCCCCCACCAATACATATCCTGGTTGTCGACCTGGCGAGTTTTCCTCTTCTGTTGGTTGTATCCCACATATAAACCAGGGTGGAGGCACAACTACCATCCCCGGTAACTGTGAGACAGTAGTCATCACAACGGGAATCTGCGTTGCGGAAACAGAAGAGCCAGAACCGCAAGAGCCGACCGGCGATTCAGGCGGGACTGGTCCATCTTGTCCGGTTGGGACAACATTATATTGTTATTATGATACATTTTTGGGCGTAAACGTCTGTAGCTGTTACTAAGATTTTTTTACGATTAGAAAACAAAAAGACGGTGAAGAATCACCGTCTTTTTGTTTTCTTTTTTTAACCTTAAAATATGAATAAAACGTTCATTATGTATTGAATAATTATTTTATATGGATATACTATTTGAAAGTGTTTATAAATAAAGGAGAAACGGTATGACAACAATCATGGAATCACTTTCGATAAAAACTGAAAATAAATTTAGAACGCTTGTATCGAAACGCGCTTACAAAAAAGGCGAGGTCATTTGCGCCATACCCAGTGAAGATATACGCGAAAAACCGAATCGCTATACAGTTCAGATCGCTCACGACAAACATACTCATGTGGGCAAGCTGGCAGCGCTCAATCATTCCTGTGACCCTAACGTATTTCTCGATACCCAGCATATGGAAATGGTCGCCGCCCGTGAAATCGAAAAAGGAGATGAGCTTTTCTTTTTCTACCCTTCCACTGAGTGGGAAATGGACGCCCCGTTCATTTGTCTTTGTGGGTCTGCCAATTGCATCAATGTCGTAGCGGGCGCACGCTTCCTCCCTCTTTCGACCCTGGAGCGCCATTATCTCAACTCTCACATTCGTGATTACATGGTGGAATTGGTCAAGAATACAAAAAACAACCTGATTAAGATCAAGTAATTTTTAAAAAAGTTTAAAAGAGAAACGCCAAAACCAGAGGTTTGGCGTTTCTCTTTTGTTGTTCACTGATTCTTATAACTTTTGGTGCAAAGCAAGTAATTTGTAAGCGTTGGTCCAAGGCGTGCCCAGACGATGATTTTGCGCGATCTCTATTTTGTTGAATTTTTGCGCAATAGAGGGAAGCATGGTCGCAATCGTTGCCCAATCATCCGACAACACGGCTTCCTTTAATTTCGAAGCGTATTGCCCAGCCCACAGCCACTCCATGCGGAATTTATCTGCTTTGACCCAATAATCTCGTTTCTCCCACGCCGCTACAGAACTGTCAATTCCTTCGGAGATCGCCTGAAGGGCAAGTGCAATATATGCTGCCTGGTCTTTTGTCTCAGGTGTAACATCATTCTGTTTCGCCAATTCACGGATACAAAGTACGATGGATTTTGTTAAACGAGTGCGTTCTTTTCCAACAGAGTCAGGGTTAATTACTCGGCTCAAGATTCTTCTCCATTTGTTTTGATGACCGCGCGATTATACCGCCAGATTCAGCCCGCATCGGATAAAATAGCGCGGCAACCATGACGAACTCAATACATGCCATCATTTTTGACCTTGGAAATGTCCTCATTGGGTGGGACGCCCATTTACTCTACAAAGAATATTTTCCAAACCGCGAGTCTGTAGATCATTTTCTGGAAGAAGTCGGCTTTCTAGAGTGGAACGCAAAGCAAGATGCAGGACGTCCATTCGCCGAGGGCGTGGAAGAACTATCAAACAAGTTCCCTCACCACGCAGAACTCATTCAAGCCTATGACACCCATTGGGAAAAAAGCATCACAGAACCATATTCTGAAAGCGTCGAGATCGTCCGTGCTTTAAAGGATGCAGGGTGGGCGCTATACTTGTTGAGTAATTTTTCCCTTGAAAAATATAAACTCATTGAACCCAAGCATTCGTTTCTCGGGTGGTTCAAAGATAAAATAATTTCAGGTGAGCACGGCACAGTAAAACCTGAAGAGAAGATATTTCACATTTTGATCGAACGGATTGGATACAAGCCCGAAAATTGCCTGTTTATTGATGATTCTCTGCCAAACATTGAAACAGCTCAAAGGTTAGGTTTCAAGACAATTCATTTCAACTCCCCCACTCAACTAAAGACGCAACTTTTAAATTTTGGAATTAAAGGAATACAGCCATGAGCGAAAAATTGCAACAAACCATGTTCGAAGCCATTGAAGAAGAACTCAAAAAGCAGGTGAGCCGGTTGGATCAGCCACATACAAAACCCTTCTATGAAATGTTGACCTATCATATGGGGTGGACAGGTGAAGGCGCGGGTTCACAAGCAGCAGGGAAGCGGATCCGTCCGCTCCTTTCACTTTTGTCTCTTTCATCTGTCGATGGGAATGACAATGCTTTAGAATGGCTACGCGCAGTTTCTTTTTCTGCTGCCATCGAACTCGTCCATAATTTTTCGCTTGTTCACGATGATATACAGGATAATTCACCCTTACGACGCGGGCGAAAAACTGTTTGGGTCAATTGGGGCGCTCCCATGGCGATCAATGCAGGCGATGCATTATTTGTCATGGCTAACCAATCTATCCTGGATCTGCTCAAATACTACCCAGCCGAAATGGTTGTCCGTGCATCTGGGATGTTAAATGAAGTATGTCTTCAACTAACTCAAGGTCAATATTTGGATATGTCTTATGAAGAGCGTAACGATTTGAAGATGGAAAACTATTGGCCAATGATCGGCGGTAAAACCTCTGCCCTACTCTCTTTATGCACTCAGGCAGGCGCATATCTTGGCTACGCGAAGGAAGAGAGGGTGGAGCTTTATCGGCATTTTGGATATCATCTTGGTCTCGCGTTTCAAGTACAGGATGATATTCTTGGAATTTGGGGGGACGAGACCATAACCGGAAAATCAGTTGCCAGTGACCTGGTTGAAGGAAAGAATTCTTTGCCAGTGCTGTTTGCCCTTGAGCAAAACGGGAAGTTTGCCAAACGCTGGCAAGAAGGACCGATTACTCAAGATGAGGTCAATGACCTTGCCGCCTTACTTGAAAAAGAAGGTGGAAAAGCCTACGCAGAAAAAACATCTGCTGATCTAACAGCAAAAGCGCTTGGGTATCTGGATCAAGCAGCCCCTCAAGGTGAAGCCGGAGAGGCGATTCGCGGATTGGCAAACATGCTCCTGAAACGCAAGCAATAGAAATGATGGGTTGAGCCGGCACTTATCCGCTTGAAGAGGATGCGAATTAGGCAAATTCCTCAAAAATCCATAGTCGTACTAATATTTGATGACGGGCTTGACATGCCATTTCGGCGTGACGTATAATCAGCGCGTTGTGCGGGTGTAGTTCAGTGGTAGAACGCTTGCTTCCCAAGCAAGACGCGCGGGTTCGATTCCCGCCACCCGCTCTAAGCCGAGGAAGAAAGATGCCTCGGCTTTTTGTTATGCTATACTTGCCAAACGTTTGTAAGGTACCTGTCATGCGAACCTGTAGCGACACTAAAGTAAAATTCTGGCTGGAGAATATTGGAAATGCCGGATAGAATCACTATTTTGTACGTTGAAGATAACCCGGATAATCGTAATTTAATTCGCCGCGTTTTAAACGCGGAAGGGTTTGATGTTATCGAGGCAGCACACGCCAATCAGGCTTTTCAAAAATTGGAATCTGAGCAGGTCGATTTGATTTTGATGGATATCAACATGCCTGAAATGGACGGTTACACCTTGACCGCAAAAATCAAACAAAATGAGCGCTTTAAGAACATCCCTATTGTGGCAGTAACAGCGAATGTAATGCGCGGCGATAGGGAGAAATCCCTTCAAGCCGGATGTGACGGTTACATTCAAAAACCCATCGATATTGACACATTGGCACAACAGATCGCACGTTTCATCACGAGGAGATCAAATGTCTGATCAAGAACACCCCCCTGCCGTTTCTGATACCCAACCCATTCGCAAGCCAACAATACCAAAAGATGCGGCTGTGCTGGTTGTTGAAGATAACGTCTCCAATTTTGTTTTAATTGCCCGCATGCTTGGCTACCTTGGTATTCATTGCGAGTGGAAAACTTCAGGGTATGAAGTTGTCGAATATGCAGACACCCTCCCCCGCCTTGACTTGATATTAATGGATATCCGCCTTCCATACGAAGATGGATATGGCGCATTAAAAAAGATCCGCGCATCAGAGCGATTTAAATCAGTCCCCATCATTGCAGTAACGGCTGAAGCCAGCCAGGAGCAAATGAAAAAAGCAAAGGATTCGGGGTTTGATGGATTTCTCGGCAAACCACTCGACCCTGATCGTTTCCCTGACCAGATCCGTAGAATTTTAAACAGTGAACCGGTTTGGGAATTCAGTTAATTCACGCTTATAACGACTAATGGCAAACACCGTATCGCCGTTCGAACATGAAAAAAAAACAGCGAAGATCAAGGGCAGCCTCACAAGGTCATTGGTAAGAACCCTCTTGCTCTTTACGTTAATTCCGCTTGCACTCATGGCGGGAGGGGCGTATATCCGGGCACGCGGGTTGCTTGAACAACAATCTGACAGGCATCTCAAGAGCCTCTTGTCAAATCAGGCGGGTCTGATTGAACAACATATACTGTACAAACACCAGCTTTTGCAAGATCAATTGTCAAACCCGAACAGTGAAAACTTTTTGGCAACCCCCTCCCTGCTCGACAGCAGCCTTCTGGCAAACAATGAAGGAGGAGCGAACGGTTTTAGTCACTATATAGTCCTCTCCAATGCTGGCGATGTGTTACTTGCCAGTGAGCGTTCATGGCAGGGCGCCCAAATTGAGTTCAGCCCAGTTGACGGGTCTGCATCTGAAAGTATTTTGCTGGGCAGTTTTCCTCCATTTATTGAGAACGAACCCGTTCTTGTTTCATACATCAGATACGCCTCAGACGACGGCAAAAAAACAGGAATGCTCATCGGATTAACAAGTGGGGATGAGTTAAAAAACACGGTTCAACCTTTCGTTGGGCTTGATCCCTATTCCCAGGCATTTATCGCCTCTTCAGAGGGTGAGCTTATCCTGATAAAAGAAACCGGTGAATATATATCTGTTGAAGCAGAAAATAGCTCAACAGAAAAAATCGGTTCAATTTTCACAAAAAAAACAGATTCGCCTGTAAAACTCAACCTGTCACTTATTGATGGTGAAAGGTACCTTGCCCAAGGGGAATGGGTCCCAGCGCTTCAAGGCGTAGTTATATTAGCCGTTAGTTCTGAAATTGTTTACGCCGATATAAACAGCCTTGCGCCATTCACCATTGCGCTTTTTGCAGGATCCTTGATCGCAATGGGTATCGTCTTGTATTTTGGAGTACAGCAAGTTGTACGCCCCTTACAATCGCTCTTAGTGGTCACTAAAAAGTTTTCTGAAGGCGACAGAGAAGCCCGTGCAAGTGAGCTCAATTCCAACAATGAGATCTATTTGCTTGGCAAAGCTTTTAATAGGCTGGCAGAGCAAATAGAAGGTCAATACCACTTACTTGAACAAAAAGTGGAAGAACGCACACTCCAGGTCCGCACCGCTGCCGAAGTGGCGCAAAGCATTAATAATATTTCCAACATAGACGAAATGATGCAAAAAACTGTTGAACTTCTTGTCCAACAGTTTAACTTTTATCAAAGCAGCATTTTTCTATTAGATAGAAGCGGCAAAAATATTGAATTGAAATGCAGGTATGGTTCAGTCAGCCAAAGACAGCCCGAACAAAAATACAGCCAACCAGTCACATCTGATTCTCTGATCGGGTGGGTTGCAATACACAATAAACCTCGTATTGCATCTGACCTCACAGAAGAAGAACTTCACCTTACCGACGAAATTCTCCCTGAAACGCGTTCTGAAGCCTGCGTCCCGATCGCGCTGGGAGACTATGTACTTGGCGTATTAGATATTCAAAGCACCCAGCCCGGAGATTTCGGACCAGACTCCTTGATTATGCTGCAAACGTTGGCGAGTCAACTGGCAACAGCCATGCAAACCAACTTGTTGGTCGAAACCAGCCAGGTCAATTTTAAAGAACTGGATCGTCTCTATCGATCCAGTCGTTTAATTGCTGATGCCAGGACAAAAGAAGAAACATTACGGGTTAGTGAGCAAATAGTTAAAGGAGCCCCCTACCCTGTCTTATTATTAGAGCCGCATGAAGATCAATTAAGCGTGACAGCTATTGCCGGGGCATTTCAAAATGAAGTGCCAGATCATATGATAAGACACGGTATTCACGCCAACACCCAAGATATCGCTTCCTATCTGGCACATGGGACGATAACAATATCAAGCACAAGCGCAGACGCCCCGAAAGAGCTAAAAGACCTTTTGAGAGGATTGGGGATGCTGAATGGCGTTTTCATCCCAGTACAAAGCGTAAATGTTTTAGAAGCCGTATTATTCATTGGCTCGCGGCAGAAAAGCCTTTCGGCGATTGAACTTCAGCCATATGAAAACCTTGCTGATCTTATGTCAGTTACCCTGCAAAGGGTACAGGCTCTATCAGAAACAGAAAAACACTTGAAAGAAGTCGAAGCGATTGCATCCATAAATGAATTGACGGCTTCAGCTTCGGATGTCACTGTGTTCTATAGTTCACTGCACAGTAAGATTCAGCAAATCATTGGCGACTACAACTTGATCGTTGCCCTATATAACGTTAATGACAACACCATCCACATTCCATTCAGCTACGAACTCGGAAAAATACAATCCATCCCGCCATTCCCACTTGGTGAAGGGTTAACATCTATTTTATTGAAAACCCGCCAACCATTGATGTTGGTAAAAGATACAGAAAAAAAGTCGGCAGAATTAGGCGCAAAGATCGTAGGAAAACCGGCAAAATCCTGGTTGGGTGCCCCCTTGATTGTTCAGGGTGAGGTTATCGGCGCTTTAATCATTCAAGATGTAGAAAACGAAGGCGCATTTGATGAAGATGACCTGAAATTCTTCACGACCATCACAGGGCAAGTAGCTGGTGTTATTAAAAATACCCAACTCATTGAAGAAACCAAGAAAAAAGCCATTCAAGTTGAAGCAGCCGCCGAAATTGCCCGCGACATTAACGGATACCTAAACCTTGATGAATTGCTTTATAAAGCAGTGAACCTTATCCGTGAGCATTTTAATTTCTATCATGCAGGTATTTTCCTTTTGGATCAACCCCGGGAGTTCGCAGTAATCCGTGAAGCGACTGGTGAAGCCGGCATTCAAATGAAGCGGCAAGGATATAAGATCGGTGTTGGTTCAAAGTCCATTGTTGGTTACGCCAGTGGAAAAGGCGAAGCGCTCATTATCAGCGATACAACCAAAGATGTAACCTACTACCCAAACCCGCTTCTCCCCGAAACCAAAGCAGAAGCCGCCATCCCTCTAAAGGTTTCCGACCGTGTATTGGGAATTCTAGACGTACAAAGTACAACCCCCTACGCCTTCACAGAAGATAATATGAAAAGCCTGGGAATATTGGCGGACCAACTTGCAATTGCTGTAGAAAATTCAGAGTTATTTGCAGAAACGCAAGAACATCTTTCTCAGCACCGCCTGCTTCACCATATTACTTCATCTGCTGCATCAGGCACTACGCTGGAAGAAGCTTTGGAAAGCGCGGTTAGCGGACTTCAAGTGACATTAGGTGGAGACCGTGTAATCATCATGCTTTTAGATCACGATAAAAAAACACTTGAAGTTAAAGCATCCATTGGTTACGCAGAAGATATCAGCAAAATGAGAGTTGAAATCGGGCAAGGTGTTACAGGTTGGGCTGCAGCTCATAGACGTCCGCTTCGCCTGCGCGATGTACATGAAGATCCACGGTATATTGAAACCAGTCCGAATACAAAATCTGAACTTGCAATCCCTTTAGTCTATCGCAACGAGATTTTGGGCGTAATAAATGTAGAAAGTGAGCAAACTGACGCATACTCTGAAAACGATGAAGAAATGCTGGGAACTCTTGGTGGCAGTCTTGCTGCGATCATTGCCAATGCCCGGTTATTGGAACAAATCAGGGCGCAGTCAGAGCGTGAACGTCTCATTAACGAAATCTCCACCAAAATACGCCGCTCTACAGATATTCAATCCATTTTACATACAACCGTAAGCGAAATCGTACGAGTGACAGGCGCCAAACACACAAAAATTCAAATCAAACCGAATACCGCCAAGTTGACGGACGAGGAAGGGTAAAAAATGAAATATCAAACTCCAACTCCCTCATCCCTGCAACAGATTGAAACCGAAAATGTTTACAGGCTATGGCGTGAAAAATTTATTGTTCCATTACTTTTGGGCATCCTGGTATTCGGCGGTATCGCGTTATTCCCCGCGATCATCGCTTCAAGCAGCGCCTTGATCGATGGTATTTTTGTCTCAACTTATTTATTAGTTGGTGTTGTAACCGTTCTTAGTTTTTCATACACCATACGGATATCGGTGTTTCTACTTAGTGTTTTCGTACTCGCTTTCGGTGAGCTTATCAGCCTTGGCGTTCTTGGTGACAGCCTCTTCTTCTTTCTCGCGCTTGTGGTTTTTTCCACCATGCTGCATTCGCCACGGGCGGGTATTGTCTCAATCGGATTCAGCATCGTTACGTATGTGTTGATTGGTTGGCTTATGTTAAGCGGGCAGTTTGTAACACTGAATAAATTTGCAACGCCTGCCACCATTCAGGATTGGATCAGCGCCATCGTTGCATTGATTATGTTCGGCAGTGTAATAATATTCGGGTTTCGGCAGCTTGAAAATCAATTCTCAGAAACTCAAAAAAATGCGGATGTAATCTTAAAAACGCTCGAAGAACAAAGTACTACTCTTGAGCGAAGAGTTGAAGAGCGCACAGTTCAACTACGGAGAATCAATGAGGTTGGGCGCGCAGTTTCTGCAATCCTTGATGTTAATGACATTCTTCCTTTTGCAGCTAAGTTTATTCAATTTGAATTTGACTTTTATTACACCGCAATTTACCTCACAGACTCGTCTGGGCAGTGGGTGGAGCTCAAGGAAGCCATTGGCGAGATCAGCAAAGTGCTAAAAGAGCGGAGAATCCGCCACAATATAATAAACAGCAAGAATATAGTAGCCCAAGTAATACGTTCAAAAGCAGGTCAGATCATCAATAATCAAGACCTGATCAAACTTGAAAACCCGATGTTTCCATACACCCGTTCATTGATCGTAGTGCCTCTTGTTGTTGGTGATTTTGCTCTGGGTGTTGTGGAAATGCATTCCTCAAAAGAGCACGAGTTCCTTCCTCAAGACCTGGACGCTTATCAAAACATGGCAAATGGGATTGCCATTGCCATCGAAAACTCACGTTTGTATCAAGAGGCTCAAAAAAGCATTGCTGAAATGAGAGCAACTCAAAGGCAATATCTTGAATCTGCATGGAGCGCAGTCACCTCTGAAAAATCTTTAAATTATGCCATTGGCGATAACGAAGAATCGGATCAAAACATACTTGAGATCCCCCTCACATTAAGGAGGCAAATCATTGGTCAGGTTCAGGCTGCCGGGCATGTTGAGTGGACAACCGAGCAAAAAAACCTTATTGAAGCCATAGCAGCGCAAGCAAGTCTGGCGCTAGAAAATGCTCGCCTTGTCGAGAACAGTCAAGTAACTGCCTCGCAAGAACGCCTGACAAATGAGATCATTTCAAAGATTTGGTCTGCGCAAAATATGGACGGCATTCTGCAAACTACTGTCCGCGAGATTGGGCGAAATCTTGAAGCAGCCGAAGTCGAGATTGAAGTATCAATGGAAGGGCTGGACAACGATGAATAAAGCAGCTTCCACTTTTGACCTGAGTACCTGGCGGGAACAATTTATTCGATCCATTTTGCGCATCGTAGCAGTGTTCGGTATTGTATTACTGGGTGCAACCTTCCCAACCGCCTCACCCACCGATAAAATTTTATTCATATCACTATACGCCTTATTACTAGGGTTGGCGCTTTTACCGGCTCCATACTCAATCAGAGCATATTTTCTCCTTGCTGCAACATTAAGTATAGGCATTAATGCAATTGCCTCATGGGGTCCCTGGGCAGATGGCAATATATTTTTATTATCTTCCATAATTCTTGCCTCGTTATTATTAGACAATAAAACAGATGCCGCCCTTCTTGTTACAGCATTAATTGTCACCACAGTTATAGGATTTTTGAATTTAACGGGAATTCATAGTTTATCTGCCCCTAATACTCCTGTACCCACACTGCCAGTATGGAGAAACTACATTATTAATTTTCTGGTTTCAGGAGCAATCATTACAACTGCGGCAAATATGCTCAAAAGTGCCTTTTTCAAATCAGTCAAAGACATAGAAAATGCCATACAAGAACTTGATAAAGAACGTTTAAATCTAGAACAAAAAGTACGGGAAAGAACCTCTGACCTTGAGTCTCATATGAATCAATTGCGTACTTCAGCCATTACTACAAGGGCAATTGCTGAAGTAGAAGACACATCATCTTTATTGGCAGAAGCGGCAAACCTCATTGCAAGCAACTTTGAATATTATCAAGTGAAGATATTCATACTTGATGACAACAAAAAGACGGCATATCTTCAAGCCTCATCAAAAGATGCAGATCAGACAATAATTGGACAAATCATTCGCTTAGAGTCAAACAAAAAAAATCCATTAACAATTGCGGCGGCAAAAGAGCAGGTATTTCTTTCATCAGACCTTGAAAATAATTTCTTTCAAGATACCGCCCACCCATTTACACGATCACGGGCTGTTTTGCCACTTAACATCCGTGGAAATATTTTCGGATTAATTGACATACATTCAGATCAGCCAAATACATTTTCAAAACAAGATGCCGAAATACTACAGAACATGGCAGACTTGACAGCCATCCTATTTGATAATGTACGGTTACTAAATGACACAAAAAACCTACTTGCCCAGCTTGAAAACAGCGCAACGGCTCAAACAAAAAAGACCTGGTCAAAATTAACTGGACGCCATAAAAGTGGTTACCAATACACGCCAGCTGGCGTCCGCCCAATTTTCGCAAAAAACAGAATTGAGTCAACAGACGGGTATGTAATCCCCATCGTGTTACATGGACAAACGATCGGAAAAATCAAACTAAAGAAACGTAAAGGAATTTCAAACGAGTGGTCGGAGCGCGAACAAGACATCGTAGAAAAAATATCTGTACAGGTAGCTCTTGCCTTGGAAAACAGCCGCCTCGTGGACGAAGCTCAAAAAAATGCCCTTCGAAATCAGATGATCGCAAACTTCTCTACATATGTTCGAGAAACTCTTGACTTGGATGCTGTTGTTCGAACAGCCGCAACAGAGCTTCGCAAAGTGTTCGATCTAAAAGAAGCAGAGATCATTATTGGATCAGCACACACAGATATATCTTCTTCAGAAAGACAATAACAACAGGACACCAGGCGCCTTCACATGACACAACAGGTTAATTTTGAAATTAAATATCAAAAATGGCGTTCAAATTTTCTGCGTGCCACCTTGATCGCAGCCTGTATCTTCGGGTTAATTACCCTGGCCAGCACCCTTTTTGAGAATACGCCTTTCTATATAACTATTTATATACTGCTGTATGCCATCATCTTGCTCGTCACTTTTCTCCCGCTTCCCGAAAATTTTAAAGCGGCAACGCTTATTGCCCTTGCGTATCTTATTGCAGTTTTAGGTATTTCTGAAACTGGAGTTCAAGGCGACGGAAGATTGTTTATGCTTGGCGCCGTCACACTGGCATGTCTCCTTTTTTCATGGCGGGCAGGCTACATCATGTTAGCCATATCAATTGGCACATACGGGCTTGCCGGCTGGATGTTTTTTTATGGCGGCTACGAAATAACCAGCCAAAGCAGTAACACAGGCACTCTTATCTCCTGGGTCTCAGATATTACAGGAATGCTAATGCTCTCCGTTTTAATTATCAACAGCATCCGTTTAACACAATCTGAATACATAAATTCACAAGAGTTTGCGCGCTCATCTCTCAATCAACTCATACACGAAAGAGAAAATCTGGAAAACCGTATCCAGGAACGCACCTCTGCATTGGACAGAAGAACCGCGCAATTCCAAGCGGTAGCAGATGTTGGCAAATCAATCACATCCTACCGAAACCTTTCGGAACTACTTCAGCAAGCATGTATTCTCATTTCCGAAAACTTTGGATACTATCATGTAGGCATCTTCTTATTGGAAGACCGAAAGGAATATGCAATTCTTACAGCCGCTAACAGTGAAGGTGGCAAACGGATGTTGGAAAAAAAACATTTCCTGAAAGTTGGCGAAACTGGCATTGTAGGATATGTTGCAGAAAACCTGCAAGCGCGCATCGCCCTGGACGTTGGAGCGGATGCTACTTACTTCAACAATCCCGACCTCCCAGAAACCAGATCAGAGATGGCGCTCCCGCTTGTTGCCAGTGGTCAAAATTTAGGAGTTCTAGATGTTCAAAGTACAGAAATGCAGGCATTCGTTGAAGATGACATTGAAACGTTACAGATTTTGGCAGAGCAACTTGCAGTAGCCATTCAAAATGCAAATCTCTTTGAAGAAACCGCTAAAGCCCTGGAAGCAGCGCGCTTAACCTATGGACAACTCAGCAGAGAAGCCTGGGGGAAAATACTACGCAACCAGCCAAAGATCGGCTATTTAGCGACCACTCCAGCCACGTCAGAGCTTGATATTAATTCCCCCGTAGAAAGCAATATTGCCAAAGCCATTGAAACTGGAGACTTGATCCACAGTCCTGATGGCTTCAGCATCATCGTTCCCGTTAAAATCCGAGGACAAGTGATAGGAGCCATTCGTTTGAAAAAATCTGAAATCAGCGAAGCTTGGAGCACAGACGAAACCAATCTTGCAATCGCACTTTCAGACCAGTTAAGCGGCGCATTGGAAAGCGCCCGTCTTTATCGTGAATCTCAACAACGAGCATCACGCGAATCGCTAGTATCAGATATTTCCGCACGAATCAACGCATCCGCAACAAGAGATGCGATCATTCGTGAAACTGTACAGGAGCTGGGTCAATCCATGGGTAATGTGGCAATTACATTCCACCTATTGGGCAATGCCAATGATGAAAATCCAGCAAACAGTAAAAATCAACGGGTTTGATACGAGTAACTATTATGAAATTCAACCTTAAAGATCATTTATTCAAAGATCGCGCAGGAGAAGAGCCTGGAAAAAAGGCTGAAATCACCACTACACTTCTTATTGGTATTGCGGTGGCTATCTTTTGGGCATTTTTATATCAAAATGTTCAAATCAAAATATCTGCGATTATTACCGCTATTATTGCGGGTTACTCCATCGTTCAAGTCACACAAGGAAAGCGGGGATATCCCGTTGTTACTTCCTTAGCGTTTTTTGTTACCATCGTAAATATTTCGATTTTAGAGGGAAAAGGGCTTCATGATTTGATTTGGGCGGCAGCACTGGGTGTTTTTATGCTTGCCAACATTTACAACATAGGCAGCACTCGCTCAATTTTTATCATTGGTTTTGTTATGTTGGGGATATTCATAGGCATGGGTGTACTTGAAATAAATAACATACTGCCCAATCCGTATGAAACAGATGTGAAATATCTATTCATCAACGCGTCCATTCTATTTGGCATTATGGGCGCCATGCTTACAGTGTTTCACAACCACAGAAGACTCCTCGTCACCTCGATCGAAAAGGAAAATACTCAAAGAAGTTTAAGTGAACAAATAGAAATGGCAAATCATGCTCTTGAAGAGCAAGTGAAATCGCGCACAGAAGAATTGCGAAACGTCAATGAAAGCCTAATGGCAAAAAACGCCGCACTCCTGGCTGCTTCTGAGATTTCAAAAGAGTTGATTGAATATATACATGGGAATACAGATGAAATACTAACTCGCACAGCCAAATTAATCAGCCAAAAATTTGGATATTACCATGTTGGCATTTTTACAATTGACAGCGATAGGGGCTTTGCCGTATTGCGCGCAGCCAACAGTAAAGGCGGGCAGGAAATGCTCGCAAAAAGACATCAATTAAAAGTAGGCGGCGCAGGGGTTGTAGGATACGTCTCACAAAGCGGGCGTTACAGGATCGCCCTCGATACCGGTGTGGATGCAGTGTACTTCAACAACCCCTATCTCCGTGAAACACGTTCAGAATTATCCCTGCCTATTAAATATTCGAACAATACAATTGGCGTCTTGGATGTGCAAAGTACGCAGCCTGCCGCATTCACCGATGACGACGTAACCAATCTCACAACAATCGCCAATCAATTGGCGCTCATTCTGTATACACAAGGTGATACCTCAGCTTCAAACCCGGCTCAGAGGGGCGAGCGACGCTCTGCCCGCTCGTTTATAGCCGGCACACAAACTGGCTATTCATTCCGTCCAGATAGCGGAATTACAGCGATTAATACCTCCAGCATCACACCCATTTTAAACAAGGTTATCTCATCAGGCGAAACAATGTCGATACCTGTATCAACATCCGATGGGGTACCGGTTCTTGCAGTACCCGTTAAATTTCGCGAACAAATTATCGGCGTCATTCAAATCGAGGCAGCCGAAACGAACAGAAATTGGACAGAAGACGAGATCGGTCTTGTTCAATCTATTTCAGATCGCGCTGCGCTGGCGCTGGAAAACGCCCGCCTTTTTGAGGATGCGACCCGACGTGCCGAACAAGAAGAAACTATTTCAGCCATTACAACCAAAATCGGTTCATCTACTGACTTTGAGCGTATCATGCAAACAACCATTCAAGAACTTGGTTTAGCGTTGGGAGCATCTCGAACCTTCATACAAATCGGAACCTCGTCAGCAACAGATGAGGAAGAAAATCAATGAACGAACCCATTCAATCTCCCCTCGATAGCCAAAAAAACCGCAGGATAAGCCTTGGTATTAAACTTCCTTTATCGGTTATTGGGTTGCTCTTTATAGCAGGAAGTATTTTTACAGTTCTTAGTATCCGCCTTTCCCAAAAGGCTCTCACCGATACGCTCAATCTTGAATTACAAGACAAGGCTGCTGCCAAAGTCGAGGTCATACAATCTGATCTGCTCATAGCACAATCTGTTTCTCTTCAACTTGCGTCTTTTGCTGAAACTGAAAGTGTCGAAGAAGCTGATTTGATCCAAATGATCAGAAACACGCTGAAAAGGAATGAAAGAATATTTGGTTCAACAATCGCATTTGAGTCTTATCAATTCAAGGAAGCACAGTATTACTATGCCCCCTACTTTAGCCGGTCATCCAACAATATATTAATATTTACCGATCTCGGAACGCCTGAATATGACTACCTGAACAAAAGCTGGTACAAACTTCCAAAAGATCGACAAACATCGGTACTCTCAGCACCCTATTTCGACGCAGGTGGTGGCGACATTTGGATGGTTACATGGAGCACCCCGTTCTTCGACGAAAAAGGAGCGGTTAAAGGCATAGCCACTGCTGATATTGCGTTCCTGCAAACCCAGGAAATTGTCAACTCCATTGAAGTGGGCAAAAATGGATACGCATTTCTAATGGATAAAAACGGTATCCTGTTAGGTATAGGCAGCAATGGCGGAGAATATAAAGCAATGTCAGACTCCATGGTAATTGCTGCATATACCGAAAAAACCGAGCGCTGGATCGAACTTGTAGCAGAGATGAGAGAGGGAAAAACCGGCTTTATCGAAGCCACCGACCCGCGCGGGGAACAAATGCTTGTTGCCTACTCTCCAATCGGGCTGGAAACAGGTTGGTCTTTAGCGCTTGCATACCCAAAATCTGAACTCGTATCATCAACAAATCAGCTAAGAAATACTTTATTAGGCTACAGCTTTGGCGTATTGATCGTGTTTTCAGTATTACTTTTTGCTGTTACACGATCCATTACAGAGCCTCTCCAACAGCTTCGTGAATTTGCAGGAAAGGTTTCAAGCGAGACCCTTAGTCGCACAGAAGAAAATTCTCCAGTCAATATTGAAATCAAGACACAAGATGAATTAGAAGATCTTGGGAACGCTTTCAATCAAATGTCTAACAATTTACGTGAAGCATTTGGCACTCTTGAAGAAAAAGTAGAATCGAGAACAAAAGACCTTACCCGTCTGACAATTGAACTTCAAACAATTGCAGAGGTAAATCGTGAGCTTGCAATTATTCGTGACCAAAAAACCTTGATGAACGTTTCTGCAAACTTAATACGTGAACGTCTTGGATATTATCATGTTGGGATTTTCCTTGTTGATGACAAAGGAGAATTCGCTCTTTTGCGCGGAGCCAGCAGTAACGCAGCAGAAGAAATGCTGGCAAATAACTATAAACTGAGCATTGAACAAACCGGTCTTGTTGCAAACGTCATACGCACAGGGTATGCATATATCGCGCAGGATGTGGACATTGATTCTGTCCATTTGATAAATCCGTACCTGCCCAACACCCACTCAGAAATCGTCTTACCGCTGCGCAGTTATAACATCACCATCGGCGCATTGGATATTCAATCTACCATTCCCAATAGCTTTGATGAGCGGGATATGCAAACTCTACAAATCCTTGCGGACCATCTCACCGCAGCAATCGAAAATGCAGAATTGGCGCAAAAATTAGAATTAACAGTCTCTGAGCTTTCAAAAGTAAATCAATTAAACACAAAATTAGTATGGCAAAATACTGTTAAAAGAAAAGAAGTGCCTGCCTTTGAGTATGATGGTTTACAAATTCATCCGATACCAAATGAATTGAAACCAGACCTAATAACTCAATTAGAAAACGGTAGTCCAATCACAGTTTCAGAAGCTGGTGTAAACACCCTATATGTTCCACTAACCGTTCTGAGAGAGGTCATTGGGGTGATTGGGCTTGTGCAAGAAAACCCACAAAAAACCTGGAACGAAGAACAAATATCCATAGCGCAAGCAGCCGCAAACAGAGCCGCTCTGACACTGGAAAATGCAAGATTGTTTGAAGAAAGCAACCGACGCGCAAACAAGGAAAGCACTATTTTTTCCGCAACCCGTCGTATAGGAAATGCTGTTAGTATGGAAAACATTCTTCAGACCACGGCAGAAGAGTTGGGGAAGGTATTAAGTGGATCTGAGATCACAATTCAATTTACAGATAGGGAGTACGATGTAGAACAGGAGGAGCGAGATGCTGAGTAATTTACAGAGGTTATTCTCGCCTCCCATTTTTGAAGATGTGGAGAAGAACCGAATTGCAAGTCTCTTAAATACAATCTTATGGGCAATTATTCTCATGGGATTGCTCTACACTATTGCAGCTCCATTTCTTTTAGGGCAGTATTTTTCTGCAATACTAACAGGCACTCTGGTTGTCGTTGGTGTTATTGCGCATCAATTAATGGTACGGGGATATATTAATGCAGCATCAATAATAATTCTTGCTGTAATGGATTTGATTCTCGTACTATCCATATTTGTATCTGGTGGGGTACTCGGCGCAAGTTTTAATAGCCTTGTTCTCACTACGGTTATGGCTGGCGTTTTACTGCGTGGTCGAGGCGCTTTTGTAATGACCGGCATCAATACAACAATAGGCATTGTCTTTCTCGTCTATCAAGAGAAACTACCCAGTCCATTAATTCCCCAAACGCCTTTTACATTCTTCTCCTCTCTGCTTGTTTATTTATTCTTTATAGCTGCATTGCTCCAAGGTTCATCTCGAAGTATTGAAAAAGTGCTTCGCAATCTGTACAAATCTGAACAAGAAGTCAAGCAAAAGAACATGGAAATGCAAACTTTTGCATCATCCCTCGAAAAAACAATCTCTTCACGCACAAGAGAACTCGAAGAAGCAAATAAAGGTAACGAACGTCGCGCAAGACAATTTGAGGCTATTACAAAAATTGCACGAACTATTAACCAATCACAAGACCTTGATACTCTGCTGTCTCAATTAACCGAACTGATCAGCCAGCAATTTGGTTATTACCACATCGGGGTTTTCTTCCTGGATTACACTTCTGGAAATGCCGTCTTGATCGCATCAAATAGCCCGGGCGGCAAAAAAATGCTTGCCAGGAATCACAAACTCAAGATCGGTCAAACCGGTATCGTAGGCTATGTTGCAGGGACCGGGCTGCCCCGCATTGCGCTGGATACAGGAGCCGATGCTATATATTTCAATAATCCAGACCTCCCTGAAACTCGTTCTGAAATAGCCCTCCCACTCACACGCAGAGGAAATGAAGTAATTGGCGTATTGGATGTTCAAAGCATGGAACAAAACGCCTTCAATCAAGAAGATATTCGAACGCTTTCCACACTTGCCGATCAAGTGGCAATTGCGATTCAAAATGCCCAATTATTTGCCGAACAGGAGCGAATACTAAGAGAAACTCAAGCCATCTACAGCCGAGATTTTAAATCCGGTTGGGCACGATTTATGCGCACACAAAACATTTCAGGTATCAACCGTCGAAATATGAGAAACACCCTACTCGCTGCCCCCATGGAAATACCGGGTGCAATGGAAGCTATACGTTCTGGAAGAGTTTATCAGAGTAATATAAACTCTCCTTCAATGCTTACCATCCCTATCAAACTAAGAGAACGTACTCTTGGGGTATTACATATCAAATCAGATGATAACCAAACTTGGACAGAGGATGAAATGGATATTATTTCAGCAATCATGGAGCGAGCAGCGCTATCCATTGAAAATGCTCGCCTACTGGAAGACAGCAGACTGATTGCCGAACGTGAACATGCCATCAGTGATATTTCCACCAAAATTGGTTCCGACACTCAGATCGAGCAGATTTTAAAAACAGTCGCGCGTGAGTTGGGAGCCCAACTAAGCGGCACTCAAATCACAGTTGAGATTGGAGGCGGAGACATTTAATCTCCGGCAGTTAATGCTGAATAAATATTCCGCTCCGTACAACCCAAAAGAACTCAGTGAAAAAGACACCAAGCGTAATGCTTTCTTTATCATTGCAGGGTTAATGGTCTCCGCGATAATTTCAATCTTCCTCCTTGTTTTCTACGGAGTTACTCAAAATTTACCGCCATTATTTACCCCCGCCATTTTTCTTGGCGCAGCAGTTCTACTGGATTTTGTCATAATTCAATTGATCAAAAATAACAAGCAAAACCTCGCCATGGGTTTATTGTTATCTTCATTTGTTATCAATATGATCGTACTCACCATCACTATCAGTGGTTTGGGGGTGGTCTTTGCTGCGACAACAGCCATCGTTTCAATAGCAATTTTGGGGTTGGCTGTTTCCACTCGCTATACTCATCCGGGCATTATCATTTCTTTTGTTTTAGGTATAGCGCTCTATTTCTTTGATATATATCTTGAGGTAGACCGCATTCAACTACCTGCACTGTTGATGCTTTCGCCTTACATTTTCATCCTCATATCAACGCCAATTATTTTTGTTTTTTTTAGAGAATTCAACCGCTTCAAACTGCAAGTCAAAATATCCCTCGGTATTTTGATCACCGGCGGGTTGACAGTGTTCGTCATTATTGCATACGGAGTAAACAGGGCAAATTTTATCGGCAATACGCTTGCAGATCGGTATGAAAATAGTGTTCGAAAACAAACCGAAACCGAACTATCGACAAAAATAATCGACAGGGCAAAGGATATCAATAATCTTTTATCCGGCGCAGAAGACGATTTGAAAGAAATAGCTGGTTTTCGTTCTTCTCTTGAAACGAACGGTATAGAGGAAGTAAATGCTACTTACTGGAATGCCCAAGTTGAGATGGTGCGCCAGCCTGGCGGGCAGTATGACAATTCAAACTCAGACCCCGGCGCGGTATTCATTCCTAACAGATATACACTCTCTGATCAACTCATAAACAACCTGAATACTTCAATCTATCTTAACCTTGTTGTTCCCAATGTGATTGAGGCGCACCCGGAATTTCCCGGGGTATATTACATCAGCAAATTTGGGTACACCATTTATTATCCAAACATTGATCTCGCAAACAATATAGACCCGGGTTTTGATCCAACACAAGAATTGTTTTACACCATTGCATCACCCTCAAATAATCCCAGTCGAGAACCTCGTTGGACGCCTCCATACGAAGACCCTGCCGGAGCCGGGCTAATTGTCACAATTTCGATCCCTGTATACCACGACGATTCTTTTATGGGTGTAATGGGTGCGGATATTAAACTCTCAAATGTGGTTAACCTTGTATCCAGTATCAATATTACAGAATCGGGAATACCCCTATTAGTAGATGAGAGCGGAGTGATCATCGCCATGTCCGAGGGGGGCTACGACTTTTTAGGTCTCAACTCCGAAACGCTGGAAGACAATCAAAGTCCATCCCAAAACATTCTAGATAGTCCGTCTGAAGATATTCAAAATTTAGCGCTTCAAATTGTGTCTACAGATTCGGGTATTTCAAAATTTAATATCAATGGCGTAGAAACCTACGTCGCAGTTTCTACATTGGACACAACAGGATATAAACTGGCATATATTGCTCCGGCAAGCGATCTTGAAAGCGAGATCGTAATTTCGCGTGCCGAAGTAGATAACCAGATAAGACAATCTTTCCAAAGCGCAGCTGTTATTCTTGCTCTCCTATTTATAAGTGCGTTCCTGGTCAGTCTTCTTGTTGGGCAGGTAATTACCCGTCCTTTAACACGCCTTATAGAAACAGTCGAACAAATTGCGGCAGGAAATCTCTCATCACGCGCCAGTGTGGAAACTGGCGACGAGAGCGGTATGCTGGCAAAATCTTTCAACTTAATGGCAGACCGGCTTTCCCAGACGCTACAAGGACTTGAAGATCGAATTTCTGAACGCACAAGCGAATTGGAAGCGCTTAATGAAAATAGTATATATCGCGCATCCCTGTTTGAATCTATCGCTCGAATATCCAGAATCATTAATACAACCAAAACCCTGGAACAACTACTGCCCCAGATCGCAGAAACTATTTCAGACCAATTGGGCTACTACCATGTAGGTATCTTTCTACTGGATACACAGTCTGAATATGCAATTCTCAAAGCAGCAAACAGTGAGGGAGGCAAGGTAATGCTTGCCCGAAATCACCGCCTCCGCGTTGGCGAAACAGGCATTGTGGGGTATGTCACTCACTCCGGCACTCCACGTATAGCACTGGACGTTGGTCAAGACGCAATATTTTTCAATAACCCTGATCTTCCTGAAACTCATTCTGAGGTTGCCTTGCCGCTTAGAAGCGGAACCGAGATCATCGGCGCATTAGATGTTCAAAGCAAATTAACCAATGCCTTCTCTGACGAAGATGTAAACATCCTTTCAGTGTTGGCAGACCAGGTAAGTATTGCAATTCAAAACGCCAATTCTTTTGAGCAAAGCAGGGAAGCGCTCCAAAAAGCAGAACATGCCGCGGCTCAGCTCAGCGCATCACAATGGAGCGAATTTCTTAAACAAAAAGCCGCCCTTGCATTTCACTATGACGGCACAAACACAGCAGAAGTCCAACCGGAAACCAAAGTTCAACAGAACAATCTAATAATTCCAATTTTATTGCGAGGCGCCCAAATTGGAACCATCAAACTAAGCGCACCCGATGGAAAAAGAATATGGGATGATAACGAAATTGCCATCACACAAGCAACCGCGCAACGCGCAGCGCTTGCAATTGAAACAGCACGCCTTTTGCAGGATGCACAGAAGCAAGCCGCAAAAGAACGTGTCATTGGTGATATATCATCCAAGATCGGGAGCTTAGTCAATATTGAAAACATTGTTCAAACCACAATTCAAGAATTGGGTGATACCTTGCCAGGAACAGACGTTGCCATTCAATTTACAACAGGACAGTCCGGGTAACCATAAATACCCAGGAGCACACACTTAATGATTGAGCGCATAACAAACCTCCTAACAAGTGAAGATGATCAAAATCTTTCCTTTATCAAATTGACGCGCAGGTTGTTAATCGTTGTAATGATCGCTACAGCCGTTATCCTGGTTATGACATCAGGAGTTACAGGAGTTGGATACAACCCAAGCGCTGTACTAGTCCTCAGCATTTCACTGCTCGTAGAAATTCTTGCGTACATAAGGCTTTCACGCGGCAATATCTTGTTTGCCAAAATTACAGTACCTCTAAGCCTATTGATCGGGATCAGTGTAATTGCCATGACAACCAATGGGCTTCGAGATGTATCCATCCTTGCCATCCCCGTTGTCATCATCATTTCTGCGATCATGCTTGGCAAGAACGCCCTTTATATCACCACGCCAATTGCAGTTATCCTCACAACAATCGTTGCAATTCAGAGCATCTATGCAAAAAAAATCGCAACCCCCGTAGGAATTGATGACGCTGTCATCGTTCCAGTATTGGTGGCAGCAAGTTCAGGAATTACACATTTACTAATCCAACGATTAAACGAAAATATTTCACGAGCCAAGGAAAGCGAAGCGCTGGAAAAGCAAGAGAATGCAGAATTAACCGCCCTCCGCGCAAATCTTGAAGAGCGTATTCAGTTTAGAACAAGTGAACTCGAAACCGCAAACCAGATTGCCGAAAAACAAGCCAGTCAGTTTCAAGCATTGGCAAGAGTTACAAATGTGATTTCATCAGTACAAACGCTTGATTCACTTTTGCCACTTATCACGCAAGTAATCAGCGAACAATTCAATGTCTACCATGTAGGCATTTTTCTCTTAGATAACCAGGGCGAGATCGTTATCTTACGCGCCGCCAACAGCACAGGCGGGCAAAAAATGATGGATAACAAATACAGCCTGCCCATGAAACAAACAGGAATTATTGGATACGTCACCAGCACGGGACAACCTCGCATCATGCCAAACATTGAGGCTGATTCTTACAACCCAGAGCTTCCCAACACCCGATCAGCAGTAGCTCTTCCACTCCGGTATGCTGGAAGGATCATCGGCGTCCTCGATGTGCAAAGCGAAAAACCAGAGGCATTCCAACCAGACGATCTGGCAGTCTTCTCAACACTCTCCAATCAAGTAGCTGTGGCGATCAACAATGCCTTAACAATCGAAGATGCTCAACGCGCCCTTGCAGAAGCTCAAAGCGCCATTGGACAAATCACCCAGGAAGCCTGGAAAGTCCTTCGCCCCTCGAAACTAGGGCTGGGATTTACCTATTCAGATATCGGCATCAAACCATTGGAAAAACCTCTAAATAACGAAGAAATAAACGAGGTAATCACAAAAGGTAAAGTCCTGCTGAAAAAAAACGACGACAAAAATGGACAAATATTGGCAGTTCCCATTCGGCTGCGCGGGCAAGTCATTGGCGTAATGCAGCTAAAATCCCGCAATGCCAACATCCTTACCGAAGACGAAGCGGATATTGCAAGCGCCGTTGCCGAACGTTTATCTCTTGCCATCGAAACAGCAACCCTTCTCCAATCCACCCAACATCGCGCAGATATCGAAAAGATCACAGCAGAAATCACAACACGAGTTAGCTCGTCCTCCCGATTTGAAAATATCCTGCAAACGGCTGCCCAAGAATTAAGCAAAGCCCTTGGAGGTTCAGAAGTACTGGTACAGATCGAACCTGCCGCATTAAAAATGTATACCTAAGGATTTGCAGAGAAATTATTATGAACCAACACCAAGAAACGACGCGACCTGAAAAAGTTTCAACCCCCGGTCAATACACAAGTATTGGCTTGAAGTTAACTTTAATCTCGGTCGGAATGCTTTTGTTTGGATTTATCATATACTCCATCATTAGTGTTCGAATCGGGCAGGGTAGTCTTCTAAATAATGTTAAAGAAAACATGCAAAAAAGCACCAACGATGGAGCCAGCCTGATACAAAAAAGGTTACTTGAAACCCGTTCTTTAGCCATAAACTTCGCCAGCATTCTTGAAAACGGGAATTTTTCTGAACAAGAATTCAAGAACAGCCTTCAGAATATTATTCTTAACAATGAGCAGGTATTTGGAATAACAGCAGGGTATGAACCCTATCAATATCAACCGGAAAAAGAGTTTTGGGCGCCCTATTACAACACAACGCGCGATGGCACCCTCGCCTTTATAGACCTCTCTCAATTCAATTACCCTCAACAAGGTTGGTATTCGCTCACAAAGGTTTCCAATGCCCCTCTCCTTCTCGGACCTTACCTCGATCCTACGCGCGGCGACACCTGGATATTTACGTGGGTTGTCCCAATCAAAGATGATGCGGGTAGTTTCATTGGCGCAGTTGCTATTGATAGTGAATTTGAAATTATTCAAGATATCTTCACGAATCTTACTTTTGGAAAAACCGGATATGCCTTTCTAATTGATACAAAAGGAACAATACTTGGCACCGGGCAAAAAGATACTGAGCTTCGTCCATTTACTGATTCGATGACCACAATTATAGATTCTGGCACAGCAACCAACTGGCGTGAATTAACAAACAACATGGTTAGGGGAGATACAGGTTTCATGGAAGTGTGGGATCAAAATAATGTCCCCTTGTATATCGCCTATCAACCCATCGGGTTAAACACAGGCTGGTCTTTTGCAACCGTATATCCTCGCGAAGAAGTAAATCAACAAACAAGCCAGATTCAAAGGACGCTAACTGGGTACAGCCTGTTACTCGCATTCATCTTTGGGTTTGTAATTTTTTATTTCACCACTACTGCCATTCAACCATTACGTCAATTAACAAAAGTTGCTGAAGAAATTACAGATGGAAACCTGGATATAGTTGCAAATATCAAATCTCACGATGAAGTCGGAATTTTAGCTGTAGCAATGAACAGAATGACCGCACAATTAAGAGACACTCTGGACAATCTCGAAATGCGTATCACCGAACGAACCGTAGATCTCGAAATCTCGCGGCGGCAAACTGAAGAACGAGCAAAACAACTCATAGCCATTGGTGAAATATCAAAAATCATTAACTCCGAGCAAAAAATAGATGTTCTATTACCCCTAATTACACAGCTGGCAAGTGAAAGACTCAATTTCTATCACACAGGCATATTCCTCATTGATGAAACGAAACAATACGCGGTTTTACATGCTTCCAACAGCACTGGCGGTCAAATTATGCTTCAACGAGGTCACCGACTCAAAATTGGAGAAAGCGGCATTGTTGGTTATGTTGCCAATTCGGGCACACCGCGTATTGCCTTGGATGTTGGACAGGATGCTGTTTTTTTCAATAATCCTGATCTGCCAAATACCCGCTCAGAAATGGCGCTGCCTCTCACAGCCCGTGAAAAAATCATTGGCGTATTGGATGTCCAAAGCGATAAGCCAGGTGCATTTACACAGGAAGATATAAGCATCCTGAATATTCTTGCTGATCAAGTGGCAATTGCCATTGAAAATTCGAAGTTATTTGAACAAACTCAGGCAGCACTTGATGAAGCAAGAATTGCCTACCAACAAAATATTCGAGAAGGCTGGCAAAATTTCATTCTAGAAGAAAGCGCCATTGGTTATCAACAAGGCATTTCCAACAGCAAGAAACTGGCAAAACCGTTCAATTCAGATGAGATCAATCAAGCAATGCACAGAGGCGAATCTCTTGTATTTCACGCAGATGGAAAAACAGATAAACCAACCATGGTCATTCCCATAAAACTCCGCGAACAGATCATCGGTGTGATCCATGTAAAAGCGCCGTCTGAAGAAAGACAGTGGACCAGCAGTGAAATCAATCTTACAGAAACTGTTTCCGAGCGCTTATCATTGGCGCTGGAAAACGCACGTCTCATTCAAGAGTCACAGAGACAGGCGATCAAAGAACAAACTATCGGCGAAATCACAACCCGTATCAGTTCATCGACCAATCTTGAGAATGTGTTGCTTACAGCAGTCGAAGAGCTTGGGCGAAATATTCCTGGTTCAGAAATATCAATCAAACTGAAGAAAAATGAAAATACCGGGAAAAAGGCAGATAAGGAATAACCATGAAACGATCCCGAAGGACGCTTCAGGAAATCATTTCCGACAGTATATTGGGTAGGACCAAATTACGCGGCAAGATCACAGTTGCCAATCTCTTAATCACCCTCGCAGTGGTGCTTATCATGGGTATTTATATTTACCTGCGCATTCAGGCAGCCAGTCAACAATTGATTAACAGCGTGGAAACCAATGCCCAGATAAAAGCAGAAGATGATCTCTACACCACCACCCGTGAACAAGCCGTCTTACTGGATAGTTTCTTTGAAAACATGAGTCGTAACACCGTAATAGCCGGCGCATCCATAGAATCTATTTTGAGCAATCAAGAACTCTCCTCTTCCACCTATTGGGATGCAAACACCGCACTGACACAATTACCTTCCGGCAGTTGGGACAATGCAAACGAAGAGATTCCATCCATCTTTATCCCAACCGGCGTCAATTTTTCACCTGTCTTCACATCCAAATTAAACCGCCTAAAACACTCTGAATTGATATTTCCCTCCATCCTGGAAGGAAACCCAGATATCGTTGCCATCTATTTTGGCGGGAGCACCAAAGAAACCTACTACTACCCAAATATCGACCTTGCAAATATCGTACCTGCCGATTTTGATGTAACTGGCAGACAATGGTACATCTCAGCAAAGCCGGAAAACAATCCCAACAAACTTGTCATTTGGTCCGCCCCATATGAAGATGCTGCACTGAATGGATTAGTAATTACCGCAAGTACACCCGTTTATGATGACAATCAGCGCTTCCAGGGCGTCACCGCCATGGATATCCAGATTACCAGACTCATCAAACTTGTTTCAAACGCAAAAATTGGTGAAACGGGATACGCCTTTCTTCTAGATAATTCGAATCGGGTTATTTCTTTACCTCCTACAGGCGCCATGGATTTCGGAATAACAGATGAAAATGCATTACTAAGCGAAATTATAGATCCCGCGGCATTAAGCAGCGCAACCCCTGAATTCTACGACCTGCTTGAAAAAGTTTCCCAAGAGCCAGAAGGAATTTTCACCCTCACAATTGGAAATAAAGAGAAAAAGATCGCTTTTTACACCATTACACAAGTCAACTATAAATTAATCTCAATACTCCCGGCAGAAGAAATCTTTGCTGATAAAACCGCAATATCTGAACAAATTCAAGGAGAAACAAGAACCACGGTACTTTTCAGCATTCTTCTGGTTGTTGCCGTCTTCGCTTTTGCAGCATTGATCACCTTCAGGGTGAGTAATAATCTAACCGAGCCTCTTTCAACATTAAACAATGCAGCAACTGAAATCATCCATGGCAATTTCAATACAAGAATACAACTTAACTCGGGTGATGAACTTGAAACACTCAGCTCCACCCTTAATACAATGACAGATACCATCAAAGACCTGGTTTCATCATTGGAAGACAGAGTCTCTGAGCGTACCCAAAAACTGGAACAAGTAATTCTTGAAGGCGAACGCAGCAAGAGCCAGTACGAAGCAATAGCCAAAGTAGCCCGAGCCATTACAACCCAAAAGAGCCTTACAGAACTTCTCCCTGAAATCACGCGCGTTATCAGTGAGCAGTTCAACTTCTATCATGTTGGCATATTTCTTAATGACCCAACAAACTCATATGCCGTACTCGCTGCCGCAAATAGCGAGGGAGGGCGTCGTATGCTTAACCGCCGGCATCAGCTCCGTATCGGCGCACAAGGCATTGTAGGGTACGTCACCAGCAGAAAAAAAGCACGCATCGCTCTTAGCGTAGGAAAAGATGCTGTATTCTTCAATAACCCCGATCTACCTGACACCCAATCTGAAGTCGCACTCCCCCTGCTGGAAGCCGACACCGTACTAGGCGCATTGGATGTTCAAAGCACCGAACCAAACGCCTTTACTGACAAAGACCTGGAAGCCCTAACCATTCTAGCAGAACTGGTAGGAATCGCCATCCAAAACGCAAGACTATACGAAAAAATGGATCGATCCCTGGCAGAAGCAGAGGCAGCTTCACGGCAATACTTTAGAGAAAATTGGAATCGCCTTACAAATGAATATAAAGTTGCAGGTTACAGTTATACTGCACGCGGAGCCCAAATTATCACAAATACCGAAGAACAAGAAAAAATAGCAAGTCAAAAGGAAGTTGTGGTTCCAATCTCAATTCGCGGCGAAGAAATTGGCGAATTATCCATCAGTATTCCTGAAACTGAAAAAATCAAGGCAGATCAAATGGATCTGATACGGGCAGTCGCAGATCGGGTTGCAGTCATCGCAGAAAATGCCCGCCTCTTTGATGAAACCACACGCCGCGCCGAACGCGAAAGACTTGTCACAGATATAACAACCAAAATTCGCACCACAAACGACCCGCAAACCATGATCGAAACAGCAATCAACGAACTTCGTGAAGCGCTCAAAATATCACGCATTGAAATAGTTTCAAAAAAGAAAAAACTACCCGATTAAAGAGGAAACCATGAGCAAAGTGATCGCAGTCTCAAATGAAAAAGGCGGGGTTGCCAAAACAACCACCGCTCTTTCGCTTGGAGCCGCGTTGGTAGAACTTGGCAACCGAGTCCTACTGATCGATCTGGACGCCCAGGCAAACCTAACCCTCTCTCTTGGATTGGAACCCGGCGAAGCTGAATTAACGTCAAGCAGCATCATGCTTGACGCTGAAAAAATAATAAACGTTTGCCGAAAAACAGATATTGAAAACCTCGACCTCATCCCCTCCAGTTCGCGCATCGAAACCTCTGAACAGTATCTGCCGGTACGAACAAATTACACAAACATCCTCCAACAAGCCATCAGGCAAAGCAGCCTGCCATACGATTACATCATCCTGGACTGCCCCCCCGCCCTTGGAGCCATCACACGCAACGCCCTCGCAGCCGCCAACCTCCTACTAATCCCCACACAAGCAGAATATTTCTCTGCCTATGCCTTGCGAAACATGATGGGACTTATCCGCCGTACACGCGAATCAGACAACCCCAACCTCTCTTATCGTATCCTCGTTACCATGCTCGATCGTCGAAACCGCACCCACCGAAACATCCACGACCAGCTTCGTTCCACATTTGGATCGGGCGTCTTCAATACCGTGATCGAAATGGACACCAAACTTCGCGAAAGCCCCATCGCGGGGCAGCCCATTACACACTACAAAGCTGCCGCACGCGGTTCTACGCAATACCGCATTCTCGCCCAGGAACTTATAGAATATGCCAAAGAAACCGAAAATCAACAAACGTCTTGATGATCTCTTCAAGGATGTTCAACCTGAAGAAAATGCAAAGGGATCAGCAACCAAGCCCAAATTAAAGCAGGAAGCGAAAACAGCGCCTCCATCTACTCCTGAGCCTGCTTCCATCCCCAAAGCGAGAACCACGCCGAAAGCGGTTTCTGCCCTCCAAACTGGAACTTTAAATCTCCCGCCGCATCTATTTGAAGACACGGTAAATCATGTATCTGGGGCTACATATTCAACCTCATTCCAACTCAGTGACGAAGACTGGGCAACATTGCGTTTGGTGGATGAAGATGAAAGCAGAAGTTTTTCAACGGATGAGCAATTACTCATTCGTCAGGTAACCGATCAACTATCACTCGCACTTGAAAATGCACGTCTGTTTCAGGAAACCCAGCGCCGCGCTCAAGAACTCTCTATTGTTAATCAGGTCGTAACCTCAGTGGCAGGCTCACTTGATCTTAAGAGCACCCTGCAAAATGTTGCAGAGAATTTGGTAGAGTTGTTATCCTCTGATAATGTTGGTATCGCGCTGATCACACCTGATAAAAATAACTTAACCCTGGCGGCAGAAGCATTTCTTTCTCTCGAACGCTCCACCAGTATTGGAATGTTACTCCCCATTGAAGGTAATCCTGCAACAATGGAAGTGATCCGCACCAAAAAGCCGGTATTCATTCGAGATACCGACCATAACCCGCAGGCAGAACCTGTTCGAGATGCGCTCACAGAGCGGAGTATTAAAAACCTTCTTATCCTCCCTTTGCTCTCAGAGCAGGAAGTGATCGGAACCATCGGCGTGGCATTCCAAAACCCAGATCGGGTTGTCACTCAAACTGAACTACGCTTGCTTGAAACGATCATCCTGCAAACCTCCACTGCCATTCAAAAAATCAATCTTTTTGAACGCATGGAATACTCGGAACAAAATCTGCGTACTCTTTTCAGTTCCATGGAAGATGTAGTGCTGGTCATCAACCACGAAGGGCGTTACGAACAAATCGCCCCTACCAATCCCTCTCTCCTTGTACGCACTCCTCATGAAATGATCGGAAAAACATTTCATGAAGTTCTACCTGTGGATGTTGCAAACGAGTTTCTTGAAAAAGTGCAAGAAGCACTGAATTCTTCTGAAAAGGTTCAGTTCGAATACGAACTTGAGATTGGGAACAACCATTTCTGGTTCCTTGCCAGCCTCAGCCGTCTGGATGAAAACCGTGTTTTTTGGGTGGCAAGAGATATTACCGAACGTAAGATTGCAGAAGAAAATATCCGTCGCCGCAATGAATATCTCGCCGTTTCGGCAGAGATCGGTAAATTGGTCACATCCACGCTTGACCTCAACACGATCTTTGCCCGTACGGTTAACCTTATCGCCGAACGCTTCCGTCTGTATCATGCTGCAATCTATATCGTAGAAGAAACGGGCTTCAACGCCATTTTTAAAGAAGGTACGGGCGACGCTGGTGCAGAGCTAAAAAAACAACAGCATTCCATTTCACTAAATAGTCAGTCAATTGTCAGCGTAACCGCAGCAAAAGGGGAGGTCATTGTTGCAAATAATGTGGGGGAAAATCCCTTGTTTTTACTTAACCCGCTGCTCCCGGAGACCCGTGCAGAGGCTGCCATTCCACTTCGTATTGGTACTCGTGTCATCGGAGTGATCGATATTCAATCGCGAACACTGAACGCCTTTAATGAAGATGAAATTTCTGTTCTTCAGACTCTTGCAGATCAGGTGGCTGTAGCCATCGACAACGCCAGGTCATTTGAATTATCTCAACAAGCGGTAATGGAAATGCGCGAAGCAGACAGACTCAAAAGTCAATTTTTGGCGAATATGAGTCACGAGCTTCGCACACCACTTAACTCCATCATCGGTTTTTCGCGCGTTATTTTAAAAGGAATAGATGGACCTGTAACTGAGTTAATGCAGCAAGACCTGACTGCAATTTACAATTCAGGACAGCACTTATTGGGGCTGATCAATGATATCCTCGATTCGGCAAAGATCGAAGCCGGTAAAATGGAACTTGCTTTTGATGAAGTTAATATTTTGGATCTGACTCACAGCGTCATGTCCACCATGAGTGGTTTGGTCAAAGACAAACCAATTGAGATGCGAAAGGTTGTGGATGAAGAGACCCCAACCGTACGCGCAGACACAATTCGCATACGCCAGGTCATGATCAATTTGATTTCAAATGCAGCCAAATTCACCGAAGAAGGTTTCATTACCATTGGAGTTGACCCCTTCCGTGTGGAGGATGGCAAAAAGATGGTCAAGATCAGCGTTACAGATACAGGACCCGGTATTTCAGCCGAAGATCAGGAAAAATTATTCCAGGCGTTTTCACAAGTTGATGCCTCTCCAACGCGCAAAAGCGGCGGCACAGGGTTGGGACTTTCGATCTGTAAACAACTGATTAACATGCATGGCGGTGAAATTTGGGTGGAAAGCGAAGAAGGCAAAGGCAGCACCTTCAACTTTACCCTGCCATTATTTCATAAGGAAACAGACCAAACTGATGGCAACGAAGAAAAGGTCATTCTTACGATTGATGATGATATGCAGGTTATCGGTTTATACAAACGCTATCTTGAGCCCCAGGGGTATAAAGTTGTTCCACTTACAGAGCCCGCTCGTGCCGTTGAGGTTGTAAAACAAGTAAAGCCGTTTGCCGTCACCCTGGATATTATGATGCCCGGTACCGATGGCTGGAGCGTCCTTGATGCTCTCAAAGTAGACTCCGAGACTCGCAGTGTGCCGGTTATTATATGTAGTATTGTTGAGGATACTGAAAAAGGTTTCAATCTCGGCGCCTCTGACTATCTTATTAAACCCATCCTGGAAGAAGATATTGTCAATTCTCTTGACCGTTTAAATTCCGACAGTTCCATTTATGAAGTTCTGGTCATAGATGATAACCCCAGTGATTTACGCTTAATAGGTAAAATGCTTACTGATGATGGTCGCTATAAACCCGTCCTTGCGGAGGGTGGTCGCAGCGGTTGGGCGATCATCTCTTCAAACAAGCCCCCACAAGCCGTCATTCTAGACCTTTTTATGCCAGAGATGGATGGTTTTCAGATTTTGGAAAAGATGCAAACAGAACCATCGCTGCGTGATATTCCAATTATTGTTATCAGCGGTATGGATATCACCCTCGAACAAAAAGATCAGTTGAGGGAGTTCAGCCAGCGTATTCTTAACAAAGGGTCTTTTACTGAGAGTGAGCTTCTCACTTCAATCCAGCGTTCGCTTGAAAGAATACACCATAACAGGAACTAATAGTAGGAGAATTTTGTGACGTTCGTTATTAAATGTTTGGATTGCGGGCATAGTGCGCCCTATTTTCCAAGTTCAACCACTTGCCCAAAGTGCGGCAGTCAATGGCGTGAGGCAGAATATGACTACGAACTTGTTGGCAGGACACTCCTTGGAAAACTCAAGATGCGAGAGCAAAACCTCTGGCGCTATCGTGAGTTGTTGCCTGTTAACAATCCGAACACCACCCTCTCATTGGGAGAGGGGTATACACCGCTTGTGCGTGCAGTAAACTTGGGGATGATGCTTGGATGCCCCAACCTATTCATCAAAGATGAACGACAGGGTCCCACTTCTTCTTTCAAAGACAGACAGGCATCTGTCACCATTGCAGCACTTAAAGAAGCAGGCTTCACAGAGATGGTAGCAGCATCTACCGGAAATGTGGCAATTTCATATTCTGCATATGCATCCCGGGCAGGGATGAAACTTTGGGCATTTGTTACCAGCCTTGTTCCCGCAGTTAAGATGCGCGAAATCGCTTTGTACGGGAGTCAGGTTATTAAGATCACCGGTTCGTACGATCAATGCAAACAAGTAGCTGCGGAGTTTGCCCATCAACGCAAGCTCTATCTGGATATGGGGGCACGAACCATTACATCCATCGAAGCCATGAAAACCATCGCCTTTGAAATTGCGGAGCAGCTTACCGTTGAACTTGGTGAAGGCGATAATACCCCCCTGCGTACACCAGATTGGTATGTACAGGCTATCAGTGGCGGAATGGGACCCATTGGTGTATATAAAGGTTTCCGTGAAATGAAACAAATGGGATGGGTGGACAAAATGCCGGCATTTGCTCCGATTCAAGCAGACGGGTGTGCGCCCATGGTGCATAGCTGGAAAAAAGGTCTCGAAAAGGCAGAGCCTGTTAATAATCCCAAAACGAGAATAGAAACCCTTGCCACTGGAGACCCCGGGCGGGCGTATGAATTCCTTAAGAACTATGTAGACAATACCAACGGGGTCTTTGAAAGCGTAACAGATGAAGAAGCATTTAGGGCAATGCATGTTCTTGCAAAAATGGAAGGTATCTCTGCTGAACCTGCGGCAGCAACTGCATTTGCAGGATTGTTTAAGTTAATTCGCGCAGGCATAATCAAGCCCAGCGATACCGTCGTTGTTAATTGCACAGGTCATACCATGCCCGCTGAACCTGGCGTCCTTGGCGAAAACTGGTCGCGCGATGTTAAATTCCCCACTCTTACCCAAACCCCGCAGGAAGAAGGTCTGCTTTCTGCGCTCACACAGGTCGCACCTGAACGCTTTCCGAAAATCGTTATTATTGAAGACACCCTCGAAGCACGTATATTGATCCGTCGTATTCTACAATCGCAGGGTAATTTCACCATTCTTGAGGCTGAAAACGGCAGGGAAGGGCTGGACCTTGTAAAACATGAACTTCCAGACCTTGTTATCACTGATCTAATGATGCCAGAGTTGGATGGTTTCTCTGTGGTCGAAACCCTGCGTACACATTCTGAAACCGCCACCATCCCTGTAATTGTTGTAACCGCAAAAGAGCTTACACCTGATGAAAAGAAACGTCTCAGTGGACACATCCAGGCGCTTATGCAAAAAGGCGATTTTCTCAATGACGAATTCCTGAACGAGGTTAAAGCTTTATTGAAATAGGTATGTAAGAAAAAGGCTGGTACATTGAAAAAGAAACAGTCAGCAGGAATAGTTGCAGCTTTTAGCTCTGCGCTCTTTTTAGGGCTTGCGCCTGTCTTCGGCAAACTTGCCATCAATCAGGGCTTTAGCCCATTTGCAGTGGTTGCATTGCGAACCGGTTTTGCCGCTACAATATTGCTGCTTGTCATGCTGCTCTTTTACCGCGAATATCTGTATATATTTCCTGTTGGGTTAATAGGATGCGTTCTTGCTGGAGCAATTAATGGGGTAGGGTCACTCTTTTACTATCTTGCCTTGCAAAGACTGGATGCCAGCCTCGGACAGCTTCTGTATTCTCTCTATCCGTTCTTTGTCGCATTGTGGTTGGTACTTGACAAGCAGCCCCCCAGCCAGCTTACGATCTTTCGCATTTCACTTGCCACCATCGCAGTCTTATTACTAACCAATGTTCCGAGCCGCCCCATGGATACAGTTGGCGTGATCATGATGGTCGTAGCCGCTCTTTTATATGCCATGCACCTGCCTATCAACCAGCGCGTTCTTTTCGAAGTTCCCGCACCCACTGTAGCATTGTATACCTTGCTGTCCATGAGTGCAGTCGTCATCCCTGCCTATTTGATATTTGATCGCACTTGGCCCGCCGGAAATACACCATGGGCACCCATTATCGGTCTGACCTCGGTAACCATGTTCTCGCGTGTGGCATTATTTCTTGGAGTAAAAAAGATCGGCGGTATGCAAACCGCCTTATTAGGTTTGGCAGAGTTACTCATTGCCATTTTCTTCAGCAATCTTTGGCTTGGAGAGAGTCTTTCTCTCCTTCAATGGCTCGGTGTCTTTGGGCTTGGTGTTAGCCTAACCCTGGTTATGTACGAAAAGCCAATACAACCAGTCACTACCGGCAAGGCGGGGTGGCTTTCGTGGATTCGCCCTCCAACCCTTCCCAAAGATACATTCGGTCCTTACGAATAAAGTAAGCCAGTCGGTCTACCATGCCCTAACGATACTGATCCAGCATTTCCCGATCAAATATCGCGGGACTTGTATACTCTCCTGCCATTAATCTCTCGCGTGCCAATTCTATATCTCTAAAGATTGCCTCACTATCTGAATATTCCGAGTCGCATAATAAAACCCCAAAATTTACCCGCACTCCCAAACCATATCCGTTTTCGCCTAGAAACCGATTCATCGATTCGCGAACCCTAATAGCAATCCTTAATGGCGCCTCAGGTGAGGTAATCTCTTCAATAAGTGTTAAAAACATCTGATACTCAGACGACCAGACCATGGTATCAGTTGGGCGGAATTGGTCGGTAAGTCGTCGCAGGAATACTTGCAACTCCCTCTTCTCCAAACTGCTGCTCAAAGAGTTCATGTCCAAAACATTTGCAAATAACACGCCAAAACGGCGAAACGAACTTTGCTTAATCCGTTCAAGAGAAAAAGTTGCGCGGAGTTTAAAAAACGAAAGTGTGTACAATCCAGTTACAGGATCGCGCGTAGGTTCATCCAAAGAGCCCTGTGTAGTCTGAAGCCTTTGAACCAAATTACTGAGTTGGGCAATATCGACCGGCTTTAACAATAAAAGATCAGGCTCTACCGGCAAACTTTCAGATAAAGGAGCGTATGCAGTAATAACAACCACGGGTACCCGCTTCAATCGCTCGTCACTTCGCATATACTCCATGATTTCGAGTCCAGAAACACGCGGAAGCTGCAAATCCAGCAATACAATATGGGGGCGCATCGTTGCCAGGCGCTCCATGGCATCTTTACCATCCAACACAATTTCAGTCTGATAGCCAGCTATATCCAACACATGGCGAAATAAAGCCACAATGTCACGGTCATCCTCAACTATTAACGCAATCGGTTTATTCATTTGAACCACCTGCCTAATAAAAAACAACTACCATAATTATACGACCGACACCACTCATTCCGCGTCCGTTAATTATGGTTTTATCATACAATTACAATAATAACAGTCTCAAAATCCTCAACCTCATGCAACTACCACATTCCCTACGCCTCAAAGAAAATCCCCCCGCCTCCTCCATCTGCTTCACTGGTGCAGGCGGAAAAACAACAGCGCTTTTCCAGCTTGCGCGCCAAAGTAAAGAGAAACTGATCCTGGCAACCGCCACAACACACATGGGTAAATGGCAAACCGCCCTTGCAGATCATCATATTATTGTCGATCAAAATGCATCATCCATACAACTCCCAGAACAAGGCGTAGTTCTTATTACAGGGGAGATCAAAGATAACAGAACCTTGCCCATCTCCAACAACACCCTGTATTGGCTACGCGAAATATCAAAAAAGAATAATGTCAGACTCTTGATTGAAGCAGATGGGTCACGTCAAAAGCCAATTAAAGCTCCCGCCGAACACGAGCCGCCCATTCCTGATTTTGCAGACATGGTCATTTATGTCGCAGGGCTTTCAGGTCTTCAAAAACCCTTAGACAAAGACAACATTCACCGCCCCGAAATATTTTCAAAACTCACTGGTCTAGCCCTCAACAAAGCGGTCTCGCCTGAGAAACTCATTAATTATCTGGTACATCCACAAGGCGCTTTAAAAAACATCCCCTCTTCTGCAAAAAAAATTGCGCTTCTCAACCAGGCAGATACTCCTCAACTTCAATCTATAGGCAGCCAAATGGCGGAAAAACTGATCAATGTGTATGATGCCGTTCTAGTCGGCTCACTCCAAACAGACAAATTGTATCGTGTAGAAAAAACAGCAGGTATTATTCTGGCGGCAGGTGCATCAAAACGATTCGGTGAAACCAAACAGCTACTGGACTGGAAAGGCAAGACCTTTATTCGACAGGTAGCAGAAACCGCGCTTCAAGCCGGACTTGAGCCTGTAGTGATCGTTACAGGCTCTCACCACGCTGAAGTTGAATCGCAATTAAGAGACCTGCCCGTACATGTCATCTACAACGCAGCATATGAGCAGGGGCAAAGCACATCGATTAAAGCAGGGCTTCAAGCGCTCCCCCGCCATGCAGGAGGGGCTGTATTTCTACTTGCAGATCAACCCCAAATTCCTGTAGAGGTCATTCGTGCATTGACAGAGTCTCATGCAAGCGAAGGGCAAGCCATCCTTGCGCCGCTTGTTTTGGAAGAACGCCGCGCAAACCCCGTACTGTTTGACCGAGTCACCTTCCCAGACCTTATGGGATTACAAGGAGATATCGGCGGACGCGGCATCTTCGACAAACATCGCGTCTCATACTTACCCTGGCACGATGACATTCTGCTCTTTGACGTGGACAAGCCTGAAGACTATCAACGCTTGAAGGATTTTCAATGAAAAACATTTCAGCCATTGTTCTTGCAGCGGGAAGATCCACCCGAATGGGAGAACAAAAAATGCTAATGTCATGGGGAGATACCACAGTTCTCGGCAGGGTGATTGACACATTACGATCCGCAGAGGTTGAAGAGATCATACTAGTTACAAATTCAAAAATAGCCGGAGAACTCATAATTGATGAAGTAAAAATAGAGATCAACGAAGAGGGAGATATGCTGGAATCTCTAAAAGCGGGGTTAAGTGGAATACAGCCGTCAGCCGAGGCAGTATTAATTTGTCTGGGTGACCAGCCCCAAATGGAGGAAAGAAGCGTGCGAAGCGTCAGCGAAGCATTCCTAAAAAGCAGGGCAAATTTGGTGGTGCCAAGTTACAACATGCGGCGGGGACATCCGTGGTTGGCGGCGCGGGTGATGTGGACAGAAATAAAAGCGATGGCAAGCGGAAAAACTCTCAGGGATTTTCTAGGTTTATATGCGAGCGAGATCGAGTATGTAAAAGTAACCTCGCCCGCCATTTTGCAAGACTTGGACACCCCGGAAGATTACTTGAAATATAAACCGAGCGTGTGATAAACTCGCACCACTTTATTATGGGAGCAGGCATGAGATATTTTGTGATCGTAAATCCTACGTCAGGGCGTGGGCTTGGGGAAAGGTCCATCCCTGAAATCGAATCCTTTTTGAAAGACAACAAGTTCGAATTCACACTTGAACGCACTACGGGTGTCTGGCACGCAGCAGAATTGGCTGAACGTGCCGCCACGGAGGGGTACGATGTGGTAGTTTGTGCCGGGGGCGATGGCACTGTAAACGAAGGGCTTAATGGGTTGATGCGTGCCCGTAAAGCCGGATTTAGCAAGACAGCGTTTACCGTGTTGAGCATTGGCACTGGCAATGACTTTGCCGGCGGCACTGGTATTCCCACAAACCTTGCTGAAGGATTAACTTCGTTAAAAGCCGACAAACGCAAGCAGATCGATATTGGTTTGGTAACCGGTGGAGATTATCCTGACGGGCGGTATTTTGGCAATGGTATTGGGGTGGGGTTTGATGCCGCCGTTGGGAATGAAGCGATTAAGGTCCGTTGGACTCGCGGCTTGCTGGCGTATCTTATTGGTGTGATCAAAACCGTTTTTCTTTATTACAACCCTGCACAAATGGAAATCGTTCTGGATGACAAAGAGACTATAAACCAGCGTTCATTGATGATCTCCGTGATGAACGGCAGACGGATGGGCGGCGGTTTTCAAATGGCGCCCGAATCAAAACCAGATGATGGTTTGTTTGATTTGTGCATTGCTGAGACAGCATCAAAGGGACGTATTCTTGCGATGATCCCCCATTTTATTGGAGGGACGCAAAAATCACTGCCTGAAATCCAAATGAAGCGGGCAAAGAAGGTTTCGATCCGTTCGTTGGATATGACCTTTCCCGCTCATGCTGATGGTGAGTTTATTTGTCTTGAAGGCAGGCAGCTTGCACTGGAATTACTTCCTCAAGAACTGGAAATCATTTGCGCATGAAAAAACTTTCTCTCTGGCTTATCACATTTTTACTACGCATCTATTTTTGGTTAACGCTTCGGATTCATCTGGTTTCGGGAGGGATGGAGAAGATTCCACTTAATGGTCCCTTGATCATTATTACCAACCACACCGGGCAGGTGGAAGTTCCGGTTGTGGCAACCCTGCTCCAACCGCGCAAGATCACTGGTTGGGCAAAAGCAGAAGCGTTTGAAAACCCGTTTCTCAAGTGGGTATTTGGCTCATGGGATATCATCCCTGTTCATCGCGGCGAAATGGATATGGCGGCTTTGAAATCTGCCTTTCGTATGCTTGAAGAGGGACGTATCTTTGGTGTAGCCCCTGAAGGCACACGTAACTACAACGGCATCCTGCGGCGCGGACTGCCGGGCGCGGCGATCCTTGCCATGAAATCTGGCGCGCCTGTATTGCCATTAAGTCATTGGGGCGGCGAAGTTTATATGAAAAATCTTAAGAGTTTCAAGAAAACCGATTTTTATATAAAAATTGGCGAACCTTTTTATATCAAGACAGAAGGAAAAGTGACCGCTGAAGTTCGTCAGGAAGTTGTGGATGATATGATGTACAAAATAGCCGAGTTGATGCCGGAACAATATCGCGGTGTATACAGCGATTTGAGCAAGGCAAGCGGGAAATACTTCGTTTCATAACAATATGAACAACACACACAAAAAAGAACCTGTCTGCTTCGACAGGTTCTTTTTTGTAATATTCAAAGGTGCGGGGTCAGTATTACAATTTCAATTGATAGGCATTCGTCTCGCGTTTTTGGAAACCAAGTTTTAGGTAAAGTGCATTTGCAGCCACGCGCATAGGGTTGGATGTGAGCGAGATGCCACTGACGCCTTTTTCTTTGGCAATTTCAATAGCACGGAACATCAGCGCTTCGCCGATACCCTGCCCACGGGCAGAAAGGTCAACAATGACGTCTTCGATGATGGATCGGACGCCGGTTGGGACGCGGTATATTGTGAGGTTGAGGGCGCCGATAATTTGCCCAAGTTCGTTTCGAGCAATCAGCAGCGTAGAAGAAGGCTCATTGATAAGCGCCTTCAGTTCCTCGTGAGTGGGAGGCGGGTTGTTTGAGGTGAGTTGAGGTACAAGGCGTTGAAAGGCTTCGTAGAGTTCGTCGTCCGCTTGATATACGATTTCAATTTGCATGAGCAAGGGTGTTCTTATTTTTTGGAACAAGGCTGAGGACGAGATAATATCCGACATAGATCAGGGATGCCCATGCCACCCAGTTGGGATGGTTCGGATATTGCAGCAAGCCCCAAATGCCAATGGCGCCATACAGATAGGTGAGCGCAAGCGTAAGCGTGCGCAGATAACTATTACGGCTGGGGTAAATATATTTGACCGGAATGAAGACCATAATGTTGAAGAGCATCAGAAAACCAAAATTGACCCAGGGTGGAAGGTTCATGAGAAGCATATAAAGCGCGGCGACGTTCCAATAAGAGGGAAATCCTTTGAAGTGGTGGTCGTCGGTCTTGGCATCAGATTGGGTAAATTGGTAGGCAGAAGTGAGAAGGATGAGACAAGCCGTAAGCCACTTGACCGGCTCGGGCAGCAGGTCGGTTTTAATCATGAAGATGGCAGGGACGAGGACATAGTTGAGATAGTCAAGGATGTTATCGAGCAGGGCGCCATCTACGCCGCTGGCGTAGGTTTTAACGTCTGCCCAGCGGGCGAGCATTCCATCAAAACCGTCTACGAGCATGGCGACGATCATCCACACGATCATCATTTTATAATTACCTTCGAATACGGCAAAAATACCGAGCAAGCCCCAAATGGCGCCTGTGGCGGTGAATAGATGCACACCATAGGCAAGTGCAGTTCGAAGAAGGTTGGGTTGGGTCTCTTTCATGTACATTCCTTTTAGTTGGTTTCAGGTAATAACACTTCATATTATAAAAGGATTGCAAATATTGAGAGCAAAATGCGGTTAACAAGCTGTCTATTTTAAGTTCACCCGCCTACCCTTAATAAGAAAAATAACCTGCTCCGTTTCCAAAGCAGGTTATTTTTCTTATTGAACTGATAATTAACGCAGAATAACCCACAATGCGTGAAGCACGCCGGGGAAGCCGCCCAACAGGGTGGCAACGATGTTGATCCAGAAATCGTTATCAATCTTGCCGGTCTTCATATAAACGGCAAGCGGGGGGATGAACAGCGCCACGATGACTTGCAAAACCTTGTTATCCATTTTTTTACTCTCCTTTGAGTTGGGTAAAGTGGTAATTACAAAAGCAATTATAAAGGTAATTGATCGCAATAGGGGTCAGCAGTTGAATTTATACCGTAGATGTATAAGATAATTAACAAAACTCTCTGGCAATTAAAATTATGCCCGCCAATCTTGCCGGCAAGCATAATTTTAGAGAAATTCTCATGATTACTGATCAAATAGACTGTCTATAAACCGGCAAGGAATAAGTTTTATGGACAGCTTGGTGTTGGTGTTAAGACGCCTGCACAGGGGTCGAGCGGCGGTTCAACTTCATCATCCGTAGGAGGCGGAGGAGGGTCACTGTAAACGCAGATGCCACCGTCAAAGGAGAAGTTGTTGACCTCGGAGCCATCTATACTGAGACTAACCTGCGCAGGGAAACTGGTGCCCGGTTGAAAAACACAGGTGAGAATGCCCAGATTACTCGCAGGGACATTGCATTTGAGGGGTTGCCCGCCCAAAGTGACGTTGAGGCTGGAGGCGGACACAACGGGGGCATTCTCGGCGATGGTGAAGTTTATGAAACTATCGGTCAGGTTGCAGAAGGTGGCATCCCCCGTCAGGTAGGGTTGTAGTAGAGGATCGGTCGCGGCTTCTTCCGTGAGAGCTTCCGTCGGCGCCTCAGTGGGTTCTTCAGTAGGTTCTTCGGTGGGTTCTTCGGTAGCGGAGAGAGCAGCCGTGCAATTTTGTTTTTGCAAGACATCAAGGTTAAGCGATGAGGAGCTGCCTCTAATCGAAGAATCGGGAACATCTACAGAGATCAACTCTCCATCGGGGCAAGCAAATGTGCATGTGTACCCAAAGCCTGTAAAGTTTTCCGAATAGCTTTTACAATCGATAAATTGATTATCCAAGGTTGCAACCTTTTTACTATCACAACTATACAAACGACATGCCATTACGAAAATGAGCATGAAGGCTAAAAGTAAAATATGCTTTCGATGGGTCTTCATGGATTCTCCTGGAGAAAATAATGTTTGTTTAAACTAAGTTGCGAATTTATTCCAATGTGGGTCTAGGGGTTTGATAAGGGGAACCGTGTTGGAATCTGCATTGATTTTATGCCATCCATTCTGTTGAGGGAACACGCCCAACAGAATGGACGGCACGAAGCCTTTTTGTTATGGAAGACAGGCGTATGGATATATCGCCGTCCTGAGCGGCACGGATAAGGTCGCTCAGGATGGCGGTTGAAATCAATAGCACAGACTAGCGTTGGCGGGGTTGGAACAATCTAACGGACAACTATTGTCAATGTATGGATCACAAGCATTGCCACCTGCTCCACCTACGCCACCATCTCCTCCTGTTGTGCCTGTGCCGCCCGTACCGCCATCTCCGCCTACCGCACCGGTGTTGCCTTCATCACCTGCGCCGCCACTGCCAACCAATGTACCGCCATTGCCGCCATTACCACCCACGCCTCCGGCACCACTTGTAGAACCACTGGTGCCGCCTGTACCACCATCTCCACCGGCTCCGCCATCCCCTCCTGTTATGCCTGTGCCGCCCGTACCACCATCTCCGCCTACCGCACCGGTGTTCCCTTCATCACCTGCGCCGCCACTGCCAAACAATGTACCGCCATTGCCGCCGTTACCACCCACGCCTCCGGCACCACTTGTAGAACCGCTGGTGCCACCATCTCCACCGGCTCCGCCTACCGCACCACTTGTAGAACCGCCGGTGCTGCCTGTGCCACCATCTCCTCCTGTTGCGCCTGTGCCACCGGTCCCCCCTGCGCCGCCATCACCGAATAGACCAGACGTGGCGCCTGAGGGTGCTGGGGCAGGGTCTGTAAGGACAACGTCACCACTAGCGAGACAAACCAGTTCTTGTAGTTGGGCGTAGGTAATGTCTTCGAACTTAAATTGACTGGTTTCAGGCACGAAGATCTTTTTTTCTGAAAGGGATGAACATTCTACATTACAAGCAATGCCTTTTATGGGGGTTGTAGATCTGGTGCTTTCGAGGTACCCGGTACATCCGCTAAGGGCTCTGCCGTCGGCGGTGGTTGGGGCGGGTACATCTGCAGTAGTACAGCGGAAAAATAGGACGAATATTGAGGTAAAAATAAGGATTAGACGGGGATATTTTTTGAAGTTCACAGGAGCTCCTATTAGAGAACAGATCGGGAATTGGGAGTGGGAAACCTGGAAGGGTTTACATAATATAGTGTCTGATGGAACACCAAATAGGAGGAGTTCGGTACGAATTAGTACTTTTGTTCGGTGTGTGCAAAGGTTGGGAAACGCCCACCCATTTAGGGGAGTAGAAGGATGAGTGGGAGCTGCGCTTCATACTCACCTTGAGCTTGCGAGATCCACCCAAAGCATTTCTTCGCTGGTATCACTTTATTCCCATCAACATGACCATTGTCCCCTTGGATCAAAAATAACAAAAGCTATAATTTTGGACATATCAACTATCAAGGAAACCCATCTAGTGAAACTGCATTCCCTATTCGTTATTCTGTTCAGTTTTATACTTGCCGCTTGCAACCTCGGCGTCAGCGCACCACAAGAAAGCGAACTAGCCACGGCTGCCGCACTGACAGTAGAAGCCGTTTTAACCACACCCACACAAGACGGTCCACCTGCCGGAGCGCCCGGCTTTGCTGTCACCCCCTCTCCTGTCTGCGAAGAAAACTTCAACATCGTTCGTTGGGAGCGGAATGGCATAACCTACGATAAAGCCGAAGTAGATAAACCACTTGATCCCAATGAGGGCTTTGAAATGTCGTGGGTTATCAAAAACACCGGCACTTGTACATGGACAGATGCCTACACCATGAACTTTGATTCTGGTGAACGGCTTACCCCCACTGATTCCTTCAATCCCATTCCCCTTGGGGAAATCGTCCTCCCGGGTTCAGAAATGGCATTCAGCGTTCCCATGGCTGCTCCATCACAAACTGGCACATTTGAAACCACCTTTCGTATGGATAGTTCCAACGGAGAACGCGTGCTGTTTGTTGGCATCATCACCACAGTTGGCAAAGAGACCAGCCGGGTCAACGGGTTATCGGCTCCTGGCGAACTGCGCTACTCGTACGATTGCAGCGGCGGCGCAACTCGTATCAACATCACCTGGCAAGACCTGGCAGATAACGAAAGCGGCTACCGCATCTACCGTGATGGGGTCGCGTTGGTAGATCTGCCAGCCGGAACCACAACGTTTGAAGATACCACCGCCGCCCCCGGCTCATATCAATACGTCGTGGCAGCCTTCAACAAGGAAGGCGAGTCAACAAGCAAGCTCCATGTTGAAACCAGCAATTGCCAATAAACAGAGGAAATACCCCAATGAAACTCATCATAACTTTATTGTTTTTTGGAATAATTGCTGCAATATGTCTCTGGCAAACCTATCGACTAACCCGTCGCGGCATACGCGGATTTATAGACGCCAACGCCAGCCGGAATTGGGCATCTACCTCAGGTACGATCACCATCGTCAATGCAGTGATGGAAGCCGAAAAGTTCAAACGCCGGGAAACAGCAAATGGAAGACGCAGTCAATACCAAACCTACTTCCGTCCGTGGGTGCAAAGCTCCTACACAGTAGATGGTAAAAGCTACGCATGCGACCATTACGCGTTTAACGACCATCTCAACCTGTATGCTACGAGAAATCAGGCACTCAAAAGAGTTGAAAAATACCAAGTCGGGCAGGCAGTACAAGTCTATTACGACCCGGTCAACCCGGGCTGGTCCATCCTCGAACAAGGGAACCCGGGTCCATCATGGAAATCAGTTTTTGGGGGCGTAATTTATTTCATCATCGCTCTCCTCAACCTGTGGATGATGTACGCAGCCATCACATCATAAACTTTTACCAACAATAAAAAATGACTTCCGTGAACGCCACGGAAGTCATTTTTTATTCAGTACTACTTCCTAATTCTTTATCAAGCCCACTTTCAAAGTCTCACCTTCAAAGGCATCTTCCACTACAGAAGCATTCGCTGGCGCGGCAGCAAAAGAGAACTTCACCGTCAGGGTCTCAGCCTTGATATAGTCGGCATGAGTTTCCACCGCAGATTTCAGTCCAACACTGGCTTCTACAAAAAGTTCAATGCGGTCGGCAACATCCAAGTTGGCGGTCTTGCGCAAGTCCTGCACGCGGCGCACAAACTCGCGCGCCAAACCTTCTGCCACAAGTTCTGGCGTGAGCGTGGTAACAAGCGCCGCCACATACGCACCATCTTCAGCGACGGCAAAGCCTTCTTTTGCCATCGCTTTGACTTCCACCTCTTCTGAGATGATGTGGAAGGTCTCGCCTCCGGCTTTAACTTCAAGCGGGTTGCCGCTTAGGAGGGCTTTTGCCACTTCCTCAGCATTCATCGCCAAGATCGCCTTCTGAATGACCGGGAACTTGTTGCCATATTTTTGCCCGAGCTGCTTGGGCAGCGGCTTGACGGTATGAGAGACCGCCTCAGTCGCAGCATCAAGCAAGCGTACCTGCTTCACATTCAACTCATCTTGCACCACTTCTACATTTTTGAGCAAAGCATCACGCTCAAACACATTCCCAACCGAGAAAGCCGCTTCAGCCAATGGCTGGCGCACTTTGCGATTCGCCTTTTGGCGGGCAGAATGCCCGAGTGAGACGAGCTTCATCACCAAATTCATTTCACGGTTAAGCGACTCGTCGATGAATTCTTCCATCACAACGGGCCACTCGGCAAGGTGAATAGACTCTGGCGCCCCCTCATCCACCGAGCAGACGAGGTTCTGATACAGCTCTTCGGCAAGGAAGGGCATGGCAGGCGCGATCAGTTTGGCAACCGTTACAAGCGCCGTATACAGCGTTGAATATGCCGACTGCTTATCGGCAGGCGAGTCGTTCTTCCAGAAACGGCGGCGGGAACGGCGCACATACCAGGTAGAGAGTGTTTCAACGAACTTCTCCACCGGACGGGTGGCATTGGTCACATCGTATTCTTCGTAAGCTTTGGTCACATCACGCACAAGCACATTCAATTCAGAGAGCAGCCAGCGGTCTAGGTCGTTGGCGGGCGCAGTAATGTTCAATGCCTGTGGCTTATCAAGGTTTGCATACGTCACAAAAAACGAGTACACATTCCACAGAGTAAGCGTAAAGTTGCGGATCACCTCTCCAACCAGATCAGAGGAGAAGCGGCGTTCCTGTCCGGGCGGTGTGGCGGTATAGAGATACCAACGCAGCGCATCGGCGCCATGCAGGTTGATCACATCCCAAGGCTGGACGATATTACCCAGCGACTTGGACATCTTGCGTCCTTTTTCATCTTGAATATGCCCAAGGCAGATCACATTTTTGAATGAAACTTGATCGTTGAGCAAGGTCGAAATAGCGTGAAGCGAATAGAACCATCCGCGCGTTTGATCGACAGCCTCGCAGATATAATCAGCGGGATACTGCGCCTCGAACTTATCCTTGTTCTCAAACGGATAATGCCACTGTGCATACGGCATCGAGCCAGAGTCGAACCACACATCAATCAGGTCTTTCACGCGGGTCATCTGTCCGCCGCACTTGGCGCAGCCCCAGTGAATGTTATCCACATGCGGGCGGTGCAGGTCTAGCTCAGTTAAATCTTTGCCGGCTTTTTCAGAAAGTTCAGCCACAGAACCAACACATTCACGGTCGTGGCAACCATCACATTCCCAAACTGGCAGCGGCGTGCCCCAATAGCGTTCACGCGAAAGCGACCAATCGATATTATTCTCAAGCCAGTTCCCGAAGCGCCCATTTTGAATATGGTCTGGAACCCAATGGATGGTCTTGTTCAAACCGACCAAACTATCCTTCTTCGCGCTGGTGCGGATGTACCACGACTCACGCGCATAGTACAACAGCGGAGTTTTGCAACGCCAGCAGAAGGGATAAGTGTGCGTAAAGCGTTCCGAACGGAACATGAGACCACGCGCCTCAAGTTCCTGAATGATGAGCGGGTCGGCTTCCTTGACGAAGATTCCGCGCCACGGGGTGATCTCAGGGATAAATGCACCATCCGGCTGAACCGTAAGCAAAACTGGCAAGTCATACTTTTTGCCGGTTTCCATATCTTCCTGCCCAAAAGCAGGGGCAGTGTGAACCAAACCTGTACCATCTTCAGTGGTAACGTAATCACCCATCACAACATAATAGGCGGGCTTGTCTACCGGCATAAACGTATACAAAGGCTGGTATTTCAAACCATCAAGTTTTTTGCCCTTGTAGGTATCCAACACCTTCACCTCTTCTCCCCGGAAGACCTTCTCCAGTAGAGATTTGGCAAGGATCAGTTTTTCGGTTACGCCGTTGTTATCATGCTCAACGGTCACATAATCCACATCGGGGTGAGCCGCAACTGCCACATTGGAAGGGAGCGTCCACGGAGTGGTCGTCCACACCAAGAGATACGTATCGGGCTTATCCACCAACGGAAAGCGTACAAAGACCGAAGGGTCTTCAGCATCTTCGTAACCGAGTGCAACTTCATGGTCAGAAAGAGGCGTACCGCAGCGAGGGCAATACGGCACGATCTTGTAGCCCTTGAAGAGCAGGTCCTTCTCCCAGAAATTCTTCAATATCCACCACACCGACTCGATGTAGTCGTTGGTGTAAGTCACATAAGCAGTTTCGAGGTCTACCCAAAAGCCGATGCGGTCGGTCAGCTTTTCCCATTCTTGAATGTAGTTGAACACCGATTTTTTGCACAGTTCATTAAATTTATCAACGCCGTACTCTTCGATCTGCTGCTTGTTGGTAAAACCAAGCTGCTTCTCCACCTCGATCTCTACCGGCAAACCATGCGTATCCCAACCGCCACGGCGCGAGACGTGATATCCGCGCATGATCTTGTAACGCGGGAACATATCTTTGAAAGCGCGGGCAAGTACATGATGCACACCCGGGCGCCCATTGGCAGTAGGCGGACCTTCATAAAATACATAATCGGGTTTGCCCTGCCGCTGGTCTACAGTTTTCTTGAAGATCTCCTGCTCAGTCCAGAACTTCAGGACATTATCTTCCATTGCAGGGACATCCAACTTTGGATTAACTGACTTAAACATTCATGCCTCCAGAAAATAAAAAACTCTCGTCTCTTGACAGAGACGAGAGCAAAGCTCACGCGGTACCACTCTGATTTTCACCCGAAGGTGAACACTCATAGGCGACAACCATCGCCTTGTTTTGATAACGAAGCACAACTCCGGTTTCCCTACTCTCAGAGACCTGATTTCAGTTCACAGCTCCGGGAGGATTTTCAACCGTCTTCCCGCATCCGCCTCACACCATTTCACGGACTCGCTGTTCGTCTTGAACGGTTTACTCGTTCCCATCTACGCACTTGAATAGGCGGATTATACACAAGCGCCAGCGAATGGTCAACTAAAGATGAAGATCAAATCCCGCCTCGATCTTTCATCACAAGTTGAATCTCCCCATCCAGTAGATTCGCCGCCTTTTCCAATTCTGTCAACTCAGCGATCATCCTATCACCAAGAGATGGATCGGCAAGCGAGTTGACATTGATTCGCACATTGTAAGCGGCGGCAGTTAACGAAGCGCGCGCCATCGCAAACCCTGAAGCGGCATCACTGATGGCGCTCTGCAAGCCGTGTCTGGCACATTTCAAGGACAATTCCATCACTTTGACGGCGTGTTCAGCAACATGCAGTGGAACATGCGCAGCATTCAAGGTGGCATTCGCAATGGCAGCATTGCGGGTTGCCTGTTCTTCTTCTGTAGCCTTGGGAAGTTTAAAGGTTGCCATCAGTGCCTCAAAGGCACCGGCGTCATCGTCCACAGCAAGAGAAAGTTCTTTGCGTAAATTTTCAGCAACCACGCGGATCGCCTGCATTTCGGCTTCTACTTCTGCGTATTTCTTTTTGCCAATGGTTACGCCTGCAACCATGGCAACAAGCGCCGCCCCCATCGCACCGGCGTACGCGCCAGCCGAACCGCCGCCCGGAGTAGGCGTCGGCGCAGCCAACTGCTCGACAAAGGTAACCCGCACGGGTGTCTCTGAGGCGTCTGCGGTGGGAGAAGAAAAAAGTCTGGATTCAAGAATCTGCTCAGGAGAAAACGCATCCAACTGGGTGTACCAAACCGCAGCATCCACCAAAGCCTCTTGAGGGATCAAGCCCACGAGTTCGCTGTGATGAATACCCACCCCATACCGCTCTGCCTCGCGCCGAATGAACTCAACTACGCGAGCAATCGGTGTTTCGCGGAAGTTGGTAAGGTTCATCGAAACCTGAGCGCGTCCGTCCACCAATAAACCCAGCCCTTTGACATATCGCAGACCACCCGAAGATTGCCGTACGGCTTTGGCGATCTTTTTGGCAATACTGACATCGTCGCTAGTGAGGTAGACATTAAATGCGATCAGTGGATTGCGCGCACCAATTACAGTAGCGCCTGCTTTGGGCAGTACGGCTGGTCCAAAATCGGGCTGGCGTTCTGGCTTTTCAATCTCAGATTTCAGTCCTTCATATTGCCCTTTACGAATGGTTTCCAAGTTGGTTCGTTCAGGGCGTGTTGCTGCAGATTCGTAGAGATAAACTGGAATGCTTAAATTACTGGCTACGCGCTCCCCAAGCCGTCTGGCAATGGCAATGCACTCCTCCATTGTTGCGCCACTGAGCGGGACGAATGGAACGACATCCGTCGCTCCAATACGCGGGTGTTCACCAGTGTGTTGGTCAAGGTCGATCAACTCAGAGGCGGTTTTTATTGCCCTAAATGCGGCTTCTTCCACGCCTTGGGGAGACCCCGCAAAAGTTAGCACAGTTCGGTTGTGATCAAGATCAGAGGATCGATCGAGTAATTTAACTTCTTTTACTGATTGAATTACCGCGACAATTTGATCTATTACTTCAGGTCGGCGCGCCTCAGAAAAATTTGGAATGCATTCAATGAGTTGGTTTGTCATGGTTGCTTCTACTTTATTCTCTCTGGTTATGATTTATGGGTTTGATACACACCTTATTGTCTTCAATTATAAGCGTTATCCAAGTTTCACTGCAATGCGCTACAGCGCAAACAACTTACCGGGTGGTGTACAGCCTTGAAATTCATTATTTTTTGTCCCTGTATCTTCATACTAATTGGGTACTTTTGCAAACCGGCACGAGTATGGCAATCTGGCGGCGCTGCCGCAATCGAAAGATAGATTCGCATGACAAGTATTCATTTAATCCCTCATAATTTGTATTGACGGCTTCATGTCAGACAGGTATAATCGTCCCTCGGCATTATTTCAACTAGCAGGAGCATACTATGACTACACCCGACAACGTGCCCGCCGTGGCACTCGAACCAAAAACCAAGTTAAGCGGCAAAGTTTTGAAGACCACACTTGCGGGGGCATTAGTGGATATTGGACAATCTCTTCCCGGCGTACTACACATTTCACAGATCAGCGAAACACCCGTTAACAAGGTGGAAGATGTCCTCAATGAAGGGCAGGAAGTATCTGTATGGGTTAAGCGCGTTCGTAAAGACCGCGTTGAACTTACCATGATCGAACCTCTCGCCTACGAATGGAAAGAACTCAAAGCAGATCTGGTCGTCAAAGGCAAAGTTACCCGCCTTGAAAGCTACGGAGCATTTGTAGATTTCGGCGCAGAACGCCCAGGCTTGATCCACGTTAGCGAGCTTGCCCATGGTTATGTTAAGACGGCAGGCGATGTTGTCAAGGAAGGCGATGAAGTAGAAGCTAAAGTCCTTGATGTGGACCGCCGCAAACGCCAGATCCGATTAAGCGTCAAAGCCCTTCAGGATGCCCCCATCGAAGAAGAAGCAACTGAGTACACTGAAAACAGAGGTAAGGGCAAACGTAAAGGCAAGAAACAGGAAGAGACCTTCCAAATGGAAGAAGAGGTTTCCAACGAACCTCAGTACACTGCAATGCAGATCGCCTGGCAACAGGCATTGGAAAAGGCAAATGGCAAAAAGAATGTCCGCGCCAAATCCATTAAGTCTACATCTCAGGAACAAGAGAGTCTGTTCAACAACACTCTCGAAAAACGTATTCCAACCGGTGGATAAATAAAGAAAAAACAAAAAGAGCGGGCAGGTGTCCGCTCTTTTTGTTTAAGAATAGGCTTCCTTGGCGGCGGGATGTATGCCCAGATGTGGGTAACCCGCGCCTTGAGCAGGGTAAAAAATGGCATTTTGCAAGAAGTCTATTTTATTTCGTTGCTTTTGAGATAATCTTCCATAAAAGCGTCCAAGTCGCCATCCAAAACAGCCTGCGCATTCCCAACTTGAAAGTCTGTACGGTGATCTTTTACCATTTGGTATGGGTGAAGCACATACGAGCGGATCTGACTGCCCCACTCCGCTTTTGTATATTCACCACGCAACACTGCGCGTTCTTCCTCTTTTTCTGCCCGTTTCAATTCTGTGAGACGAGCACGTAAAATACGCATGGCAAATTCACGGTTTTGGGTTTGCGAACGTTCGTTCTGGCAGGTTACGACAATACCAGTGGGGAGATGCGTAAGGCGTACAGCAGTGGCATTCTTTTGCACATTCTGTCCACCTGCACCAGAAGAACGGAAGACATCCATTTTTACGTCACCGGGATTTATATCAACGTCTGCTTCACCCATTGATAATTGAGGCAAAATTTCAACCAGAGAGAATGAAGTGTGCCTGCGATGCGCGGCGTCAAAAGGCGAAAGTCGCACCAGGCGATGAACACCTTTTTCAGATCGTAAATAGCCAAAAGCATTCTGCCCACTAACGGATATGGTTACACTTTTTATTCCGGCTTCTTCGCCGGGGGTCATATCAACGATCTCGGCGGTAAATCCGGCGCTCTCGATCCAACGCAAGTACATTCGCTCCAGCATTCCAGCCCAATCCTGCGAATCAGTTCCCCCTGCTCCGGCATGAATTGCAAGGATGGCATCATCATGATCAAAGGGACCGGAAAACATGGCGGCAAAAGAACGTTTTTCAAGGGCTGCTTCAAGACCTGCGATCTCGCTCTCAAGATCTGAATACAAAGAGTCGTCGCCGAGTTTCACAAGCTCGGTCAAATCATGGATTTGTTGTTTTATTTTTGTCCATGCTCCAACTTCATCCCGTAAATTGGAAAGGTCTTTCATCAGCTTTTGTGCAGTGGTCGAATCATTCCAGAAATCGGGGTGCTCTACATCTTTTTCAAGCTGAGAAAGTTGGTTTTGTTTTCCAACGAAGTCAAAGACGCTCCAGTAATTGCTGAACGGTCTCATTTGCAATGTTTAGGCGATTTAATAAATCTTGCATTGTTACTCCTACTTAGTTGTTAAGATTCCGTCTACAAAGGCATCGGGGTCAAATGGGGTCAGGTCTTCGGGCTTTTCGCCCAGTCCTGCAAAGAGGATCGGCAAATTCAGTTCATGTTGAATAGCGAACGCCATGCCGCCACGTGCAGAAGAATCCAATTTGGTTAGTATTACACCAGATACATTCACAGCGTCCTTGAATGAACGGGCTTGGTGAAGAGCGTTTTGCCCTGTTGTAGCGTCTAGAACCAGCCAAACATGATGAGGCGCATCTGGCATTGCCTTGCCGACCACACGGTTAACCTTTTTCAACTCTTCCATTAAATTAAAGCGAGTGTGCAATCGCCCTGCTGTATCTACCATGACAACATCCACTTCGTTGGCGATGCCTGCTTGAATGGCATTAAATGCCACTGCACCGGGGTCGCTTTCTGGTGCTCCGGCTATCACTTTGACGCTGAGCCTGTCTCCCCAGACCTGAAGCTGATCCACGGCGGCGGCACGGAATGTGTCGGCTGCGCCTAATAAGACTTTTCTGCCTTCGCCTGTGAATTTTGAAGAGAGTTTCGCTATGGTGGTGGTTTTTCCTGAGCCATTTACGCCGACAACAAGAATCACTGTCGGTTTATTTGAAAAAGATATTTCGGGAGGAGATATTAAGCGCGAGCGCAGTTCAGTCTTCAGCGAAGAAGAAAGCTGTTCGGAGCGTATCCAGCCCTCGGTTTGGGTGAGGCGTTTTAATTCCTCCAAAATAGATGTTGTAGTCTCCACTCCCAAGTCGGCTTGGATAAGTAGGGCTTCCAGATCGTCCCAGGTTTCTTCTGTTATTTCAGATTGCCCAAGCAGAGTTACGATCTGTCCAAATGAGGCTTTGCTTGTGCGCGAAAGTCCTTCGCGCCATCGTGAAAATATGTTCATGGGCGGCGATTATACCCTACCGCTCATCTGCTTGAGCTTATGTGTTCTGGAATTATGTTATACTCATTTGGCTAAATAAGACAAAGTAGTTAACTGATGGAGAAAGAAAAGGATAGGTAAAACATAATGTCTGGAGAACCGCTTCATATATCTGACGAAACTTTTGAGAAGGTTGTTATGCAATCAAGCCTTCCGGTAGTTGTGGATTTTTGGGCGCCTTGGTGCAATCCTTGCAAAATGATCGCCCCCACACTTGATAAACTCGCTAAAGAGTTGGATGGCAAACTTATTGTTGCTAAAGTAAATACTGACGATCATGCTGAATGGATGCAGAAGTTTGGCATTCAAGGTATTCCCACTCTGCTTTTTGTTTCCAATGGCAAGGTTGTTCATCGTCAGGTCGGTGCTCTTCCTGAACGCATGTTGCGGGATGTTGTTACGCAATTCATGGAAGTTGCGGGTCAGCAAGCGTAACGTGTTTGACGCTGGAGATGGGTTTGCGGGTATGAAGCGGCTTGTATTCGTTTCACTATTATTTTCTGCAGTGATCGGCGCGTGTATGCCCGCGTTGACGCCATCCCAGGTATATCCGTCGCCCATCTCTGAGGCAGATCTTCAGTTAACAGCGGCGGTGCTTTCGCAGCAAACACTTCAATCTCTGCCGACCAATACCATCTCGCCCAGCGAAACACCAATTGTTAATACCCCATCTGCAACTTTTGCAGCGACTGCAACCGAAACTTCAAACCCTGCGCTTGAGACTCTGACTGCCACCCTCCTAGCCTTGAACATCACTTCAGAAGATACCCCTGCCATCACCGAGGCGATTGGTACTTTATCAGAAGAAGTTGATATTCAACAAGGCAGCATCACTCCAAGCGTCACTGCGACAATCGGCAATCCTCAACCGATAACACATGGGACTCTTCCGCCCAATTTGCCATCCGGCAGAATTATATTGTTTAACAAATCACACGCAGAGGCTTATGTTTCTTTCCGATGTGTAACAAAAGAAGGATATGTTACATATCTTGAGTATCCTGTAAAAAAGAACTTCAGTATTTCAGCCCCTGCAGGTGAGTGCATTTATACGGCTTGGGTCGGTGGAAGGCAATTCTCTGGCGGCTTTTCCCTTTCGGTGGATAAATCGCGAACGATCACTTTCTATAAAGACAAAGTTCAAGTAACAAACGAAAAGTAATTTTTTATACTGGAGAGATATAAATGATCAAAAAAATAATCCCTGTTATGGCAATCATTGCCGTACTTGCTACTGCCTGCGCTGCCCAACCAGCAGCGCCGACGATGTCACCTGAGGAAGTACAAGGAACCGCCATTGCCGGTGCTCTAACTATCGTCGCCGAAACCCAGGCGGCAATTCCCACTGCTACCCCGCTTCCTCCTACAGAAACGCCCTCCCCTACTCCTTTGCCCACATTTACATTGGAGCCAAGCCCTACGGTTGATTTTTCCGTAATACCGACCGCAACCCAAGCGCCAAGCACCACCTCTAGCAATCCTTGTGATGGCTTACTTAATGTTGCAGAAGCTGGACCTCAATCGAACATTCGGCTTGTCAACGAAACAACCAAGGGAACGGTTTCTGTAAGCCTCAAGCTAACCACCCAAAATGCCTTTGCTCAATGTGGCAGCCTTCCGACCAACCCCATAACCCTTGCGCCGAAGGGCAGCGCTACTATTTCGATCCCAAAGGGTGATTATTTTGTATACGCATGGATCACCTACCCTGACGGAAGACAAGTCACTGCGACTGGCTACTTCCTTAACAAAGTTGCGGACGATCATCTTTTTAGAGTCATCGTAAATGATGTTAATGTTGTAAACAAGCAGTAATTATCAAATAACAATAATAAAAAACACCCCTTGTGATTAAGGGGTGTTTTTTGTTAACAGAAGAAGTTTCTATTCAACCTCTCGTCTTATCTTTGCGCCCAGTTTTTTTAATTTCTCTTCAACTTTCTCGTATCCCCGTTCAATTTGACCAATATTCCTAATTGTTGAGATTCCATTGGCTGAAAGCGCCGCAATTAACATAGCCATTCCGGCACGGATATCAGGACTTTCGAGGTTTTCCCCATAGAGTGGAGTGGGGCCTTGCACCAAACAACGGTATGGATCACAAAGGATTATCCTTGCCCCCATTCCAACCAATTTATCTGTGAAATACATACGACCAGAGAACATCCAATCATGAAATAATACAGAGCCTGAAGTTTGGGTGGCGACTGTAATGGCAATACTTGTCAGGTCTGTTGGGAAAGCAGGCCAGACATTGGTCTTGATCTCGGGCACCGCGCCATCGAGATCGGATGTGATATTCAGCCCCTGATTTTCAGGAACAAATATGTTGTTGCCTTGCACTTCCCAATGAATGCCCATGCGCCGGAATACCTGCTCGACCATGCCAAGATGTTGGACGCCAGCATTGTGAATTAATACATTGCCATGGGTAACCACCGCAGCGCCAACATAACTAATTACTTCAAGAAGGTCTGGACCAATGGTGTATTCTCCGCCGTTTAATTCAGAAACTCCTGTGATCTGCAAAGAGTTAGAGCCTACACCCTCTATTTTTGCGCCTAATGATTTCAGGAAATTACATAATTCCTGCACATGCGGTTCGGACGCCGCATTTCGGATGTGGGTTACCCCTTTTGCTAAAACGGCTGCCATCACTGCGTTCTCTGTAGCGGTCACACTCGCTTCATCCAGAAGAATATCAGCCCCGTGCAACCCTGATGTTTTTATATTAAATACGCGGTCGTAGGTAATATCGGCGCCTAGCGCGCGCAATGCAAGAATATGGGTGTCCAACCTGCGACGCCCAATCACGTCGCCTCCTGGGGGCGGGAGGGTTAACCCGCCAGCTCGAGCGAGAACAGGACCTGCAACGAGAATCGAAGCCCGAATTTTCCGACACAGGTCCGGGTCCAAATGAGAGGCGAGTAGTTCTTTTGTAGTAATGCGCCAGGTGTGCTCATCCAGATCTTCCACAACAGCGCCGAGGCTTTCGATCAACTTTCGCATGGCGCGCACGTCTCGAATTTGGGGGACATTCCGCATAACCACAGGTTTTGCAGTAAGAAGGCAGGCTGCAAGCAAGGGTAAGGCGGCATTCTTGTTTCCAGAGGGTGTTACTTCTCCATTGAGTGGCACTCCACCTTCAATTACAAATTCTTCCATTGGTTTATCTCCTGTTTGTAAAATTGTAATGTTGTTTTTGAAGATTCGCCAACAACATTGCAAACTGCTTGCATATAATGACATTTTACCCGCGTGAATATTTGGAATTATAATGAATCTATGGTTATAAATTGGATATTTCCCATTTTTATCGGCTGGCTCACAGGATGGCTGGTAAATTACCTCTCCGACATCCTCCCAATCACACGCAGGTTCAGTAAACCCGTCTGCTTATCTTGCGGTGAAAACTATACGCTAAAAGATTATTTATTATTCCGACCCTGTCCTAATGGTCACAAACGAAGTTACCGAGTTTGGATAACTCAAGCTGTCATAATCGCACTTACTGTATACATTTATCTCAACCCACCTTCTAAATACGGCGGGTACTGGATAGGGATGCTGCTCCTGATCTACTTCGGAGTGGTTTTTATTGTTGATATGGAGCACCGTCTCATTCTCCATGAAACCAGTATTGTCGGCTCTATAGTTACGTTATTAATCGGTTCCATATCGCATGGATTCGTCAACTCTCTTCTGGGTGGTTTATTCGGTCTGCTCATTATGCTTGTTTTTTATTTCTTTGGCGTGCTTTTTACAAAATTTCGAGCAAAACGGTTGCAAGACCTGGGCAATGAAGCAGATGACGAGGAGGCTCTTGGACAAGGCGATGTGATTCTTGTTACTATTTTAGGGCTTCTTATTGGTAAAGACCTGGTATGGTTCATGGTCATTATCAGTGTCTTATTCGGCGGCATTTTTAGCCTATTAATGGTCGTAGGATTGATTATCAACCGCCGCTACAGTTCGAACGCCCTGATGGTTTTTACAGCATACGGTCCTTATTTTATTTTAGGAACATCCATGATCGTCTATTTTCCAGAAGTTCTTCGCGCTCTTTTGCCAGTCAACTAATACATGAGCAGTACAGATTACCGAAATCCCCGCCTGAAACGCGCGCAAGCCATGGTTGAATTCATGCTTGCACTTCCTGTATTAATTGCCTTAATTTACGGAGTGCTTGAGGTTTCTCGCCTGGTCTTTATCTTCGCTTCGGCGGCAAATGCTTCACGACAGGCGGCGCGTTACGGGGCTGGAAGCGGTCAACCGGAGGGTGATTTTGCTTATTATCAGGACTGTGAAGGCATACGCGATGCCGCCAACCGTTCTGCCATCCTTGCTGAGTTTGAAAGCATCAACATTACATACGATCGTGGAGTAACACCAAGCGGTGAACAAATCCCCATTCCAAATGTTGACCCTAACCCAGATGCAGATACATGCCCCATTGGGGATGACATCATTAGCAATGGCGATAGGATTATCGTACAAGTAACCGTTGCATACGAACCTATTTTGTCGATTATTAATATAGAGCCATTGGAAGTAGTTTCAGCAAATGCACGTACGTTCTTGATCGCGGTTCCAATTTACGGTTCTGCTTTTCCAACCGGTTTCAAAGCGGAGACGGCAACACCATCCAAGCCTGTGACATTCACACCTTTTGAACCCTTCAATACGCCCATACCCATTCGCACCTTTACCTTACAACCAACGACAAATGCAACCTACGAAGCGATTCGAACGGCATTCCCCCGTACGCCAACCAATACCCTGCCGCCAACAATAACATTTACTCCTTCCATTACTCCAACGCGTACTATTACAGCTTCCCCCACTTCTACGCCCATCCAATGCGCGGGAGACTTTGCGGTTGGACACGGCCCCTTGGTATTTGACAAAAACATAATGTACATGGATATTTTCAACAACACGGAGCATGTATTAACCACCGCTTCCATTTACGTTGAATGGAATCATGACGCAGGCGGCAACCCTTCTCTACGGCTTGGTCAGGTTCGGTTTGCAAAACAGACGTGGTCCGGCAGTTTATTTGCGCCTTCCACCTATATCACTTCTTTTTATCCATTCATCCCTACGGGTACATCGCGTATCGAATTTATCTTTGATGAAACGTACACGCTCCAAGATGGAACAGAACGCATCATTATCAATATCGGCAATCCCGGCTGTACAAATTATCCAGTAGATTCAAGACATTAAAAAATGAAAAAACAAACCATCAAATCCAAGGAAAAGGGGCAAAGTCTGGTAGAACTGGCGATCAGTCTTCCAGTTATTGTGCTCATCCTGCTTGGGTCATTTGACTTTGGCATGGCACTTTTTTCATACTCGATCATGAGAGATGCAGCGCAGGAAGGCGCACTGTACGCATCCTTTGCTCCGGGAAACAAAGCCGGTATCGAAAGCCGCGCTAGAAACATCCTCATTCGCAGTGAAGACGAAGTTTTCTCATCGCCCATTGATCTGCAAGACAAGGATGCTGTTCAAATAGAGATCAATATTAAAGGGAAGGAATGTCAGGGCACTACAAAAGGCACGGCAAATTATGCTGAAATAAAAGTTGTTTATGACTATCCTTTCCTTATGCCTTTTATTGAAACCTTCTCCGGTTCTGATACTCTCCGTATGAGCGCCACTGCTTCAAATGTAATTCTTCAACCACCATGCAAATGAAAACCAAAACAACAAAAAGACCCAGCGAAAGCGGGCAAGCCATCGTATTTGTCGTTTTAGCCATCGTTGGTCTGCTTAGCGCCTCTGCCCTTGCCATTGACGGAACCAGCGCATACATTGACAGTCGCCGCGCAGATACAGCAGCTTCAGCCGCCGCATTAACTGCCGCATTAACACGCATTGAAGGCGGAAATTGGCGCGCCGCCGCGCTTGCCACAGCCGCCGCGAATGGATATGACAATAATGGCGAGACCAATACCGTGGAGCTAAATACTCCGCCCATCGCAGGTCCATACGCGGGTAATTCAGAATATATTGAAGTTATTATTACCTCACGGATGCCAACTTATTTTGCAAGGCTGGTTGGGGTTCCAACCATTACCAGTGTTGCAAATGTCGTTTCGCAGTCGAAGCCTTCTCAAATGGGTGAAATGTTCCCCGGATATGCACTCGTCAGCCTGGCGCCAAAATCAAAGTGCGATAAAAATATTGCTTTTTGGGTCCATTCAGAAGCAACTCTAAGCCTTGTAGGCGGGGGGCTGTTCGTAAATTCGAGCAATCCTAAATGCGCCTTTATCTCATTTGGGAGCGGCAGTATACGCTCTTTGGACGGCGGACGGATAACTGTCGTTGGCGGTGCAGATATTCAAAAGCCAAAACTTATCACACCATACCCGATAGAAACCGGCATGGCGCCCATCCCATACCCATTACCTTACCAATTACCAAAGGGAGGTTGTGGAACCAAAATTGCCACTTTCGATGAAGAAACCATGACTGTAACATCCGGAACATGGGAAGATGGCGTGTTTCCACCTGAAGGAGTTTCAGAACTAGGGTCGGGTGTGTACTGCCTTCAAGATGATTTCATCATAAAAGGGGCATTGGAAGGAAATAACATCACCATCATTATGGAAGGTGGAAACTTCAAGGTAGATGGCGCCAATGCTGAAATCGACCTGAGCGCTCCTCACGCAGGCGGCTTTGCAGGCTTGCTAATTTACATGCCCCCAGATAACCATGGCATCATTCAACTAAACGGAAGCGATACTTCAAAATTTGTCGGCACCATCCTTGCCCCGTCGGGTGACGTCCGCATTAAAGGGATGAACAACATCAAAGGGGCGGCATATCACAGCCAGATCATAGGGTATTACGTTGAGGTGGATGGAATAGACGTTGTCGAAGTCAATTATAAGGATGAACAAAACTGGGACACCCTTAGTATGCCGGAGGTCGTTCTCGTCAAATAATTTGTCTCACTTTTTACGATATAATCTTCGCCCGTTACCGAAGATAAGCAAAGGAGGTGCAAGAAATAAATTGGATTAAGGGAAAGTCAGCGCATGAACCCGATATAGCATCGGGTTGACGAGGATGAAGGTTCTCCATTGCGAGATGGAGCCAAGGATATGAAAATATCCGAAAATCGAAAGTTCAGCGGAAGCCTTCCGGGTTCGCCATAACCCGTCATTCTTTCCCTCCTAATGAAATCTTGAGCACAAAAACCATGGGCAACCGTGGAGTAAAACTCAAGGCGTGGCAAAACCTTGGGCTGTAAGAGCAGGGTTCGGCTTGGTTTGAGCCGCCCGGTTCTTCATCCTGTATTTTCAAATTAATTTGGAGGAATCCCCTATGTGTGGAATCGTTGGATATGTCGGACCGCGTGATGCGACTCCGATCATTCTTAATGGCTTGAAACGCCTGGAATATCGCGGCTATGACTCGGCAGGTGTTGCTGTGGTTAATAACGGCAAAATCGATGTAAGACGTGATGCAGGCAAATTGCAGCAGCTAGTAGATCTCGTAAGCAAGTCGCCTTTGAACGGCGCGCCTGGTATTGGGCACACCCGCTGGGCAACGCATGGAGCGCCTTCTGCGCGCAATGCCCACCCGCATATCAGCAATACCGGCAAAATGGTCGTGGTTCACAACGGCATTGTCGAAAATTTTTTGGAACTGAAGGATGAACTTGGCGCAGAAGGCGTAACCTTTAACTCCGATACCGATACAGAGACCATCGTCCACCTTGCCGAAAATCATAAATCTTCGGGTATTTCATTTGAGGAAGCAGCGCGGCGCACGTTCAAACAGATCGAAGGCGCAAACGTGGTTTTATTAATCACCCCAGACGAGCCGGATAAAATCATTGCAGCCCGTATCGGCAATGCCGGCGGCGTAGTGGTGGGTATCGGAGAAGGCGAAAACTTCCTCGCTTCAGATACCCCTGCCATTTTGGAACACACCCGCAAGATGATCTTTCTTGAATCCAGGCAGATGGTTGTGCTGACAAAAGACAGCATTCGCATTGAGACCATTGACGGTGAGCCGGTTGAGCCTGAAATTCACACCATTGCGTTCGATGCCGTCTCAGCCGAAAAAGGCGAATACCGCCACTTTATGCAGAAGGAAATTCACGAGCAAGTCCGCGCGTTGACCGACACCCTCGCCGGACGCGTGGATTTTAACGAAGGGCGCATTCGACTCCCTGAGCTAAACCTCACACCAGAACTCGCAAAAAGAATTCAACGCATTTACATCACAGCCTGCGGCACGGCGGCGTATGCCGGTATGGTCGGCAAGTATCTCATTGAAAAAATTGCACGCATACCGGTGGAAGTTGTCATCGGTTCAGAATTCCGCTACAGCGATCCGATTGTGGACGAGAACACTGTCATCCTCGCCATCTCTCAATCTGGCGAAACCGCAGATACCCTCGCCGCCATGGAAGAAGGACGCAAAAAAGGCGGCATTATCTGGAGCATCGTCAATGCCATTGGGTCGCAAGCCATGCGGGTCGCAGATGGATACATCTCCATGCAAACCGGACCCGAAATTGGCGTGGCTTCTACAAAGGCATTTTCTGCCCCGCTTGTAGACCAGTACATGCTCGCCATTCTGCTTGCAGACCTGCGCGGCGTCATCGATGAAAAGACCCGCCATGAACTGGTCGCAGACCTTCGCCTTGTACCTGATCTCGCCGGACGGGTATTGGACTCTGAGGCAGAGATCGAAAAAGTGGCGCACGCGCTCAAAGACATCAAAGGCTGTTTATATCTCGGTCGCGGCATTAATATGCCAATTGCATACGAAGGCGCGTTAAAGCTCAAAGAAATTTCGTACATCCACGCAGAGGGGTATCCTGCGGGCGAAATGAAGCACGGTCCCATTGCGCTTATTGACGAAGAAATGCCAGTAATTTGCATCGCCCCCAAAGACCCCTGGCATGAAAAAATGATCTCGCAAATACAACAAGCCAAGGCTCGCGGCGGAATTGTAGTGGCAGTAGCAACAGAAGGAGACGAACTCGTCCGCAGCATGGCAGACCATGTGCTCTGGATCCCAGATGCACCATGGATGCTCTCGCCAGTGGCAACCGTCCTACCGTTGCAATTGCTGGCATACCACATTGCCACCACCCGTGGCTTGGATGTAGACCAGCCGCGCAACCTCGCAAAATCAGTTACAGTGGAATAGATAGGAAAAAGGCAAGCCCCCGCCTCACACGAAGCGGGGGCTTGCCTCAACGCTCCAAACCTTGGGCTACACTGAAAGAGAATCCTCCAATTTGGAGATTCGCCCGTATCCAAACCCATGAAAATCGACAAAATTCTGGAGGAACCCCATGCGCCCTGACTGGGATTCGTACTTTATGAAAATCGCTTTCGCAGTTTCTGAACGCAGCACCTGTGACCGCGCCTTTGTAGGCTGTGTACTGGTGCGCGAGAAACGCATCCTCACCACCGGTTTCAACGGCTCACCCGCCGGACAGGAACATTGTGACGAGATCGGGCATTTAATGGTGGAGGGGCATTGCGTCCGCACCATTCATGCCGAAACGAACGCCATCATTCAGGCAGCGCTTCATGGCGTTTCGACCCGTGGAGCGACATGCTACGTCACCCACCTGCCTTGCATCAATTGCACCAAAGCGCTCATTAACGCAGGCGTCACCCGCATTGTTTACAATGTTGCCTATCGCACCGACGAAAACGCGGTCAACTTCCTGGCAGCCGCAAAAGTCGAGGCGATTCAACTGGATTTTAGAGCAAACTAACAGGCTGCCCCCGGGTAAATTTCTTACAAAAATGATAATATTGCAAAATTCTTGCGTATTTCTTGTAAATTAAAAATAGCTTATAATAATTAAGGATTTTATTTTTGGATTCGTGTGTACCCAAGCAATACGGCAAACACAACACCCCCACCACCGCCCTGCACCAAATCCCATTTTTCATAACCATCGTAAAATTTTTATCAAGGTGCCCTAATCGTTAAAATGAAACTTTTTTTTAAGAAATTCTCCTCTTTTTTCAACACAAACAAAAAAACGCGCGCCCAGAGTTTGGTTGAGTTTGCCATTTCTCTGCCTGTGATCATTTTATTATTCACCGGCATGGTGGAATTTGGCTTTATGCTCAATACGTACCTATCACTCCAAGATGCCGCCCGAACGGCGTCACGCAGATACAGCACAGTTAACCCATTTGACGCAGATGGCGCGCCCAATCTGGTTTTTTTTCAAGACGCAGCCGCCTATATCGTTGAGCTGCTTGCGCCTCCAGGAGATATAGAAAGCAGGCAGATCGTCATGCTTGCAGATCGTGACAACATATTGATCTCGTTGATCGGCGTGGAAGTAGACGAAAGCACCGATCCCGATTCGATCGTAAGTATTACCAGGTTTTCCGACGGGCTTTACTACAAGCACTTTGGCGCCACCAATCCCCCCACCAATTACTCCGATGAGAACATTGAGAGTTTTATTGTCTCAAATGGACAAGAACCCTCCGATGCGGGTCTTTTGATCATTGAGCTATATTACGGTTACGAAGGCACGCTCAACCTCCCCTGGACACAGCCCCTCTTCTCTCCTGGAAACCCCAGTATGGTATACGTTTCAGTTGTCATGCCCACCATTTACGCAAAACCTTTCGACCAAAATTAACCGCTTATGAAACCATTATTCAAGAAAACAAATTCCAGCAAGAAAGAACGTGGACAAGCCATCGTCTTAATTACGGTCGCATTTATTGGGCTGGTCGCCGCAGCAGGGCTGGTTCTTGATACCGGTGTATTAATGATCGAATACGGCAAACTCAAGCGAAGCGTAGATGCCGCCGCTGTAGCCGCGGCACAGGAATTCCGTCCCGATCCCAACACAGGCGACCTGAACGTACAAGCCATGGAAAACGCCGTTTGGAGTTTCTTAAGCATCAACCAGATCAGCAACGTAAGCGATGTTGTTATTCGCACATGCGAAGATACAACGGACCGACCTGCGCTGTGTAACCCAGACCCTACAGGCAATCCCATTGAAAACAGAAAACTTGTGGAAGTAACCGCAACGGCAGATGTTCAATTTGCATTCATGAGAGTGATGGGGATCAACGGCACATCGTTGACCGTCACATCCATCGGCGAAGCAGCCACCATAGACCTGGTATTGATGATCGACACCTCCGGTTCGATGGCATATGAAACAACCGATGCCGATGGCGACTCCAGTAACTCACCCACCCCAGATACAGGCGATGACCCACGGGTGTGTAACGCCGCGGACAACTGCCAACCTCTGCGCGCCGTCAAGGATGTCGCAATAGACTTCGTAGAATCATTGATTTACTTTGGCTACGACCGTGTCGCGGTGGTTGCTATGACCGGACAGGCAACTGACATCTCCTCTGCTGTTACCCGTGTTCCATATCCGGTTTTGCCATTATCTTTTAATGAAGCAAATATCATCAATGCCATCGATGATTTGAAGGTGTTTCAGCCGCGTATCTGTGATAAAACGTACACACCCGGCGAATGCCTTGAGTACTTCGGCGACCCACCCGTCTTCAATCGTCCCATCTGTCAGATCTTTCAGCTTCAGATAAATGCTTACGATCCCAATTCCGATCCATCTTCCTGCCCCTCCAGTAATATCGGAGGAATGCTCCAACTCGCACAAAATGCATACTCTGGGAGCGGTGACGAAAGCAACCAACGCACCGAGTCTTTGTGGGTCTCTGTATTATTAGCCAGTGGAGCAGCTAACTCCACAACTGCAACCGATGAATTTCCGAACGGGTTCTGTCCTGAAAATACCTGGCTGGGTTCGCTTAACATGGACGACGTCGAGCATGTAAAAGCCCCTCTGAGCCCACCATTGCCAAAACTCTGCCGCGACCCCTATCCGGATACACGCCATGATCCTGGTGATACAGCCTCCTACACAAACCCACTCAGCGAGGTGGTCGAAGTTGTTAACATTTACGATGCCGACGATTTTGCGCGTGATATGGCAGACCAACTAGCCGCCTTAAAAAGCGGCGATGGCGTTACAATATATACGATTGGGCTGGGTAACGGCGTTAGAACACAATCAAACGGAACTCCCACAACCCCCTGTGTTGTCGAAACAACAACAGGAGATCGCCAGTGCGGCGAAGCAGAATACTTACTTCGCTATATTGCGCGAGACGCCGGAAATGACCTCAACCCAACCATCAACCATGGCGAGTATTTCTTTGCGCCAAATAACCTGACCCTACAAAACATCTTTGAGATCATCGCACAAAACATTTCCACCAAAATCTCAGAATAAAATAACGGAGACTTTATTGATTATGAACGCGCAAAGAGCACATAAGGTACCGCATTCCAAAAATGCGCAAGCCATGGTGGAATTCATGCTCATTATCCCCATTCTCGTCCTCCTCCTGGTGGGGGTGATTGAGTTTGGGCGTTTATTCTATGCATGGTTGGTTCTTGAAAATTCCACCCGTTTTGGGGTTCGCTATGCATCTGCCGGGTCATACGATCTTGGGTATTGCACAAGTGATACCCCCTGCGCCGGCGATAACCGCGAAGCCGAAATTACCGCAGCCCGTCTGCCTTCCATCGAAGATGAAACCCGCCGTGTAATCCTCGGTTTTGCTTACAATGAGGGTCTCTCACAGGCAGATAACGAATATCTTAATGTGACTGTTTGCGCCGGTCCAGAGCCCGACGGAAGTGTAGCAGATGCCATCGGCTTGTATTTCACCCGCCCTCAAATGGGCAGCGCCACCAAATACGCACAATGTACCAGCGGCACAGAAAGCGCAGGCAACCCGGGCGATATGGTGATCGTGGCGGCAGATTACAACTTTACTTTTATCGTCCTGCCCATTTTTGGCTTTGAACCGATGATCCACCTTGCCTCTTATCGAACGGGTAGAAACGAAACCTTTGAAACTGCTCAAATCGCAAACTTCCCCATGCCTAACCCCGAAGGCGGCGGCGGTAACTTTGTGGAAGAAAGCAGCACCCCCACAGCAACCAACACCGATACCCCTACACCCACCTTAACCCCAAGCATTACTTCGACTCCGAGTAATACGCCTTCACCCACCAGCACCCCGGTACCTCAATGCGGCTTAATTTTCGCAAATTTGGTTCGAAAAAGTGGCGATAGTTTTACAGTTCGAGTCATCAACAACAACCAAGCGTCAGCCTATTTGACGGCATCAACCTTCAACTGGTCACCTTCTCCCTTGACTAGCTTCTACTTTGACTACATTCAATTTAATGGCAGTGGCGGCAGATACTGGAACGGGTCTGGAAGTTCCGGGAACGGCATTACGATTTCGCCCAATATAGTAAGTTCAATTAGTATGTCTGATGCCTACAGAATAGATAACGGCGAGCAGCTAACTTGGGACGCTGACACCAACACATCAACCTGGACAGATACTGTTGTATTCTCTGTAGAGCTAACGTTCACATACCCAAATTGGGGTACATGTCCCGTTACTGCTACATACAACAACTATACTTCCACACCAACTTCCACGCGTACACTTACACCAACGCGCACTGCCACAGGCACCCCCACACCATCTCGTACGCCCACGCCATCTCGTACACCTACAGCATCGCGTACGCCAACCATTACGCGCACACCTACCATTACACTCACGCCATCGCGTACACCCACGCCGTCAAATACGCCTACGATTACGCGCACACCTACCATCACACTCACGCCATCACGCACACCCACGCGTACGGCTACAAATACGCCAACTATTACGCTCACGCCGTCGCGTACCCCCACGGCAACCATCACGCTTACGCCGTCGCGCACGCCCACGGCAACCATTACACCCACGCCGTCACGCACACCAACACGCACGCCAACGCGCACGCCTACAAATACAGCAACCATTACCCCCACGCGTACGCCTACAAATACGCCAACCATCACTCTCACGCCGTCACGTACACCGACACGCACGCCAACGCGTACACCGACACCAAACAACACAGCCACCCCAACGCCCACACCCGTGCCGCCAACCTTTACGCCGATCATCACCGACCAATAGGATAATTTCAAAAAAAAACGCGAAACTTAAGTTTCGCGTTTTTTTTTGAAGCACAATGCTTTACGTAAAAGAAACTACCGAAGGCTCAAACCTGCCAAAAAGTCGTGGCAAACCATTTCCCGATATGGTTTTTGCCAGCCTGCTATTACGATTCATCCAACTTGAAAAATAAATGGACAGATATCTTTTCCAGGCGGTTCCACTTTTCTTAGAGCTGAAATATCCCTTTCCAAAGCCTTTTTTAATAAAATTTCATCCATTTTACATATCTCAGAATGCCCTTCGAGCACCTGTACATACGGGCAGCGCCCAAAGACCACCCTGGGACCACTGCCTCCCGCCTCCCAGCGTGCCTGGTAATGCATCTCATTCAGTTTTTCGACAAGGAGTGCCAGCCGCCGGTTGATGGAAAGACCTGTAAATTGACTCTCGTCCAAAACGAGATGCGCCACCGCCTCCATACTTAACGTTGAACCTGCCGCCGATAAAACAGCCTGAAGCAACACCGACAGGTTATCTCCCAACGCCGCTTGCGAGAGTGAGTACACCTTTTCAGGTCTGCCCCTCCCCTCGCGGTTATGGGTGGACGTCATCTCCACGCGCCCATCCGAGCATAGGACGGATAGATGATGCCGCACATTTGGCGCAGAAAGTTTTAACGCGCGGGCAATCTCGCGCGCCGAAGCAGAACGAGTCTTTTGAAGATGAGAAAGGATTTTTTGGCGGGAAGTATTCATAGTGACTATACGCATTTTCACTGAGCGAAACTTTCAGTTAAAAAGTAACTATCAGAAAACCGAAACAAGCCTAAATTAAGTTTGAGGCGGTTATGTCATCCGATCAAGGTGATTATACTCACATTCTTATTTATGCAAGTATATTTTTACATAATTCAATTGACTTATTTTCCCCCAGTGCTATAATCGCCCTGTTTGTGAAGGAAAACACCAAAATCCATGTCGCTAAATTGGGAGTCTACATACGCCATAGCTCTTGAGTTGAAGCGAAGATACAAAGATGTGAATATCGAAGAAGTAACCCTTCAACAAATATACGACTGGACGTTGGCACTTTCGGAATTTGAGGATGACCCCGCTCTTGTGAACGACGACATCCTATATGCAATCTACCAAGACTGGTACGAGGAGCTCATTCATGGAAGAAAATAAATACGAAGGATTGAACCTGCCGAACTACAACATCCCTGAAGATATTCAGAATGTTGTTTCGGTGACAACGATAGACCGCCTTTACAACTGGGGACGCCGCTGGTCTGTATGGCCCCTGATGTTCGGTCTGGCTTGCTGCGCCATCGAAATGATCGCCGCGCAAACCGCACGTTACGACATGGCACGCTTCGGCATGGAAGTGATGCGCCCCACCCCGCGTCAGGCAGATATGATGCTAGTCTCTGGCACCGTCACCAAGAAGATGCTGCCGTCCATCATCCGCTTGTACAACCAAATGCCCGAACCCAAGTATGTGGTGGCAATGGGCGCTTGCGCCTCCAGCGGCGGACCTTTCAAGGAAGGTTATAACGTGGTGGCAGGTATTGATAAATTCCTGCCTGTGGATGTGTACATCCCTGGCTGCCCTCCCACCCCGCAGGCACTTATCGCAGGCATGATGAAACTGCAAGAAAAGATCGACAAGCAATCCATCAAAAAAGTTCGTTGGTACGAAAAAGGCAAAGTGGATTCGAACTACGTGCCCATGCCTATTCTTGGACCTGATCTCATTGATGTACGCCGCGCAGAAGAAATTGAAGCTGCGGCAGTGAAAAAGGAAGGTGCATAATGACTGCTCCCGCCTCTACTACGACCATTGATTTGGTCTCTCGTTTCCCAGAATTTGTCACCGCTGATACCCGCCCCGGGTTCTCTGGCTTTATCGTCAAAAAAGAAAATCTCGTTGAAGTTGCCACCGCCCTGCGCGACGAATTCAACTTTGACCTGCTCTCCTCTGTTACTGGCGTAGACTATATCGCCGACAACAAAATGGAAGTGGTCTATCACCTTCACCGCACCACCGGCGGGCCCGGCATCGTCTTCAAAACTCAAGTAGACCGCGTAGACCCAATGGAAGTTCCCTCTCTCATTGATGTGTGGGCTGGCGCCGATTTTCAGGAACGCGAAGCCTGGGATCTACTGGGAATCAAATTCACCGGTCATCCCGACCTGCGCCGCATCCTTTTATGGGAAGGCTATGAAGGTCACCCGCTGCGCAAAGATTATCAAGAAGCCTTCTTTGAAGAAGAAACCAAACCGTTCAAGAGCCGCTGGCCCGAAGGTCACCATACCTATGCGGAATTCAAGAACCCCTTCCGAGATAACATCAAACTCCCTGAAAACTTCAAGCTGGATAATTACCAACCCGAAAATGAAGACCAGTTGTACTTCTCGCTTGAAAAATCAAGCATGAAACACACCAGCGAAAACCAGATGGGAACCGACCACATGGTCGTGAATATGGGACCGCACCACCCCTCCACTCACGGCGTGCTGCGTGTGGCAGTGGAGTTAAACGGCGAAACCATCACCAGCCTCAAACCAGTCATGGGCTACCTGCACCGCAATCACGATAAGATCGGCGAACGCAATACCTATTTGCAGATCATGCCGTTCACTGACCGCCTCGATTACTTCAACTCGATGGCAAATAACTTCGGGTACGCTGTAACCGTTGAAAAATTGATGAACATCCCTGTGGCAGAACGCGCTGAATACATCCGCGTGATCATGGCAGAGTTGAGCCGCATTCAGAACCATCTTATCTTCATTGGTATGCTCATCAACGACCTCGGCTCCATGTACACGCCTTCGCTGTACGCATTTGAAGAGCGTGAACTGATCCTCGATATTTTTGAAGCTGTCTCCGGCGCCCGCATGATGTGCAATTACTTCCGCTTTGGCGGCGTGGTACGCGATATCCCCGCAGATGCCATGCAGAAGATCAAGGACCTCGTCCACGACCGCCTGCCTGCCAAGACAGATGAAATGGAACGCTTCCTCAACGAGAATGAAGTGCTGGTCGGGCGTCTCAAGGGTGTCCATGTTCTCAATGCTGAAGAAGCGATTCGCAACTCGGTAACCGGACCTGTGCTCCGTGCTGCCGGTGTTCCATATGACCTGCGCCGTGCCGACCCCTATTCGGTATACGACCGCTTCGATTTCGATGTGGCTGTGCGCTACAACGGCGATATGTACGATAACTACCTCATCCGTTTTGACGAGATTCGCCAGTCGCTCCGCATTTTGGAGCAGGCTCTCAAGCAAATCCCCGAAGGACCGATCAACTCGCAGAAACCGCAATACCAGGTTCGCGTCCCGGCTGGTGAAGCGTACGGACGGGTCGAATCACCCAAGGGTGAACTCGCCTTCTACGTCGTCTCGAACGGGAAACCAAACCCCTACCGCTATCACGTCCGCGCCCCTTCGTTCGTTAATCTGACCGCTGTAGAAACGATGTGCAAAGGCACCAAGATCGCTGACTTCGTAGCCCTGCTCGCAATGCTCGACATTGTGATGGGCGAAGTGGATAGATAGGAGAACTTACCGATGTACGGAAAAGGCATACTTAAAGGGTTGGGCGTCACCCTCAAACGCTTTGCAGACACCTATCTTGATGACATCTCCTGGTGGATGCAGGGCAAGAAACGCTATTTCACCACTGAAGGCGTGGCGCATCGTTCATCTAAAAACACGCGCGGCATTTTCACTGTGCAATATCCTGAAGAGCAGTTGATCCAGCCGGAAGAATTCCGCTTTGTACCGTTCCTTGTTCACGATGGTGATGACAAGAAAGATGTGCGTTGCACTTCCTGCGGCATCTGCGCCAAGGTTTGCCCGCCGCAATGCATCTGGATCGTACGCACCAACGACCCCAACACCGGCAAACCCGTACCCCAACCCGCGGAATTCTACATTGATATGGATGTCTGTATGAATTGCGGTTTCTGCGCCGAATACTGCCCCTTCGATGCCATCAAGATGGATCATGATTTCGCCATTGCTTCATACGGGCGCAATGTGTACAACCTCGATAAATTACTCAAGCCCGCTTCTTACTATGCGGAAATCCGCCCGCTGAACTATCAAAAGGAAGAAGACGCCCGCAAAGCAAAAGAAGCCGCAAAAGCCGCCAAGGCAAATGCTGCCGCAACTCCCGCCGCATAATGCTGCAAGTTTGAACGAGAACAAGTAGACGGGTAAGAATCACCACCTGTCTACTTGTCTGCTTTTTATATAAAAAATCTCTTTATAGGATTACTCAATGGCACCAACTAAAGAAGCTGTACTCAAAGCTCTAGGCACGGTTCAAGAACCTGACCTCGGGCAGGACCTTGTCACCCTGAACATGATCCGCAACCTTGAAGTGAGCGGAGATAAAGTCTCCTTTACTGTTATGCTCACCACCCCCGCCTGCCCGCTCAAAGGCAAGATCGAGGCAGACTGCCGTAACGCGCTTAAATCCATTGAAGGCATTGGCAGCGTAGAAGTCAAAATGGACTCTGACGTGCCCAACGACGGTCGTATGCGCGGACTGGTTGAAACGCCCATCCGCAACGCCATCGCCATTGGTTCTGGCAAAGGCGGCGTGGGCAAATCTACCGTCTCTGTTAATGTGGCTGTGGCGCTTGCAAAATCTGGCGCACGCGTCGGCTTGATGGATGCCGATATCTACGGGCCCAACACCCCTACCATGTTGGGCGTTGAAAAACTCCCCCCACCAAACGGACCGCGCATTATCCCTGCCGAAGCCTATGGCGTGAAAATGGTTTCAATGGGATTGCTCGTCAAGCCGGGGCAGCCGCTCATCTGGCGTGGACCCATGCTCAACTCTGCCATTCGTCAATTTCTCGGTGATGTGGAGTGGGGCGAACTCGACTACCTCATCGTAGACCTTCCACCCGGAACCGGCGACGCGGCTCTTTCCCTCGCTCAAGCCCTGCCCCTCAGCGGCGCAGTGGTCGTTACCCTACCGCAGTTGGTCTCGCTCGAAGATGCCGGGCGCGGCTTGAACATGTTTAAGACCCTCGAAGTGCCCATCCTTGGGGTCGTTGAAAACATGTCCTTCCTTGAAATGCCCGACGGCTCAAAAATGGATTTGTTCGGCTCGGGCGGCGGTGAAGAACTTGCCAAAGCAACCGAAAGCACGTTCCTCGGGCAAATTCCCATCGACCCGAACGTCCGCATTGGCGGCGATACTGGCAAACCCATTGTAGATGCCTACCCCGAATCACCGGTTGCCAAAGCCCTTACAGAGATCGCCCAAAAAATCGCACAAAAATCCTCCGTGGCGGCGCTGGGCACGAACAACACCCTTCCGATCAACATCGTCGAATAAGGCAAGATTCACAAAACGGGAAGCGAAATTTTGCTTCCCGTTTTTTCTTTTAATTTTTGCTATTGAAAAGGTATGATTGGGAAAACTTGCGGAGAATCCAATGACAGAGAAACGAGCCTGGATACACGTCATCCCTGAAAGTGAAGCGGAAGGGGAACTTGCCAATTACTACAAGCAGGAATGGGACGAAGAAAAACAAGGGGTGGATAACATCCTCGCCGTCCATTCCCTCAACCCGCCCACGCTGCGAGCACATGCCGACCTATACCACAGCGTAATGCACGCTAAAAGTCCACTGAGCAGGTCTGAGCGTGAAATGATCGCCGTGGTGGTCAGCGTCATTAACAAATGTCAGTATTGAATTATTCATCACTCGCGCGGTTTGCTGCGATTCGTAAAAGATGTCCAATTTGTAAAAACCTTACAGGAAGATTATCGAAAAGCGGAATTAAAACCCCGTCAAATAGCCATGCTCCACTACGCCGAAAAACTCACCCGCACACCCTGGGATATGACCGAAGCCGATCTCATCCCCCTGCGCGAAACCGGCTGGGATGACCGCGCCATTTTAGACATCAACCAAACCACAGCCTACTACGCCTACGTCAACCGCGTGGCAGACGGGTTGGGGGTGATCTTGGATGAGTATGCCAAAGGCGAATAAAGAACAAAGGAATTTTTTATGCGCATTCGTAATCTAACGCTTCTCTCACTCACCATACTGCTTGTTTCATGCACCATGCCGTCCAACGATCAAAAGTATGACTTTGACCAAGTCTCCACTTTTGCCGCTCAAACCGTGGCAGCAGGCGGCAATGCACAAACAGAGCAGACACCAGAACCCGAAACAACCCCAACGCCGCAATTAACCAGCGGAACCCCCAGCGACCCAACCTGCAATGTTGCCGCTTTCGTTGCCGATGTGACCATCCCCGACGATACGGTCATGTTCATTGAAAAACCATTCACAAAGATCTGGCGACTCAAAAATATCGGAACCTGTGCATGGACTCCCGAATACAAGCTGGTCTTTGATTCAGATACCCGCATGAGCGCAGCGCCTACGCAACCGCTCACAAATATCAGCATCGCACCCGGCGAATCAGTGGAAATCTCAGTTGACCTGATCGCCCCTGCCGTGGCGGGAACCTTCCGCAGTAGTTGGAAAATACAAGCCCCTTCAGGTGAAACCTTCGCCCTTTCATCCGGTCCTTTCTGGGTGCAAATCAAGACAAAACGCGGCAGCATCATTGCCTGGAAGGAATTACAACAGGGAGCTAACGGCGCCGAGGTGTATGCAATTCAATCCCTGCTCGATCACTACGACCTGACCACACTGGTAGACGGAGTATTTGGAGCAGACACAAAAAAACAGATAAAGATTTTTCAAAAGCGCAAAGGGCTTGAAGAAACCGGCATGGTAGACCCAGAAACCTGGGAAACCATCGTTGTGCAAGTTGCAAAAGGCAGTAACGGCAAAACCGTAAACGCTGTGCAATATTTACTCAAAACCAAATTCGGCTACGAACTTGAAATAGATGGTATCTTTGGTCCCCTCACCGAAGACGCCATAAAAGACTTTCAATCCAAACAAGGGCTGACCGAAAACGGCACAGTCGATATATTGACATGGCAAAAACTGATCGGAAAATAAAACAGACACATGCCTAATAACGAATACCCCGCCTACCAAAACGCACAAAGAAAACTCATTCGTTGGGGAGCAGTCACGGCTGGCATTTATCTTGCCTTTGTTTTGATATTCCCGCTCTTTCCACATATTTACGCCGAAGGCAAAATGCTCGATCTTGAAATCATCCTTCGCAATGGCATACGCGGGTTGATCTGGGTTTACATTTTAGGTTTGGGGCTGCTATTCTACGCTTTCTGGCACATGGTAAAAACCCTGCATAGTCTTTCAAAAGAATTCCCTGCACAGGCAACCCGTCTGCGAAAACTAACCCTGGGCATTGGCTTGTTATGCGGTGTGATCCTGCTCGGCTTATACCCCATCACCGCGCTGGATGTCTCTGTCTATGTGGTTAACGCCCGCAACTGGGTCTTGTACAATGCCAACCCGCTCATCATCCCACCGGGCGCATTTCCTGCTGACCCATACAGCCAACTCGCCGGAGAATATACAGACAGCACCTCACCTTACGGTCCCGTATGGGAGTGGATCGGGCGCATCCCAATCCAACTCGGCATTCGAGATATTGGTGCAGGTGTCATCGCATTTAAGTTCATCAGCCTGCTGGCATACGCTGGCATGGCATGGCTGATCGGCTGGAGATCTCACCAGCAAGAAGAAGGATACTCCGTCAGCCAAACCACGGCAATGGCGTTTTTTGCACTCAACCCCCTCGTCTTGCTTGAAGCGGTGGGCAACGCACACAACGATATGATGATGGCAGCCTTCGTCACACTTGGGCTAATCCTATGGCAGCGCGGCAAATGGGTTTGGGCAGCCATTGCATTGACTCTCGCCGCCTTGATCAAACTCCCGGCATTGGTCATCATCCCATTATTTGGACTTTCGATTTTGATGGATGCCCCCACATGGCGAGAGCGCCTCATTCGTGGATTTGGGCTTGGGGTGATCGTCCTCAGCCTTTTCCTCCTCTCGTACCGACTCATGGGTCCATTTACGCAAGTGTTCTCTGGAATTGCCAGTTCCTTTGGGCGGCGCAGTTTTTCTCCCGCATATGCCATCTACGTCATCGTCCGTGAAATTTCTCCAGATGCAAGTAAGCTCATTCTGCCGAACACACGCTACATTTTTCTCTTGATCTACACCTACATCACGATCCAATTCCTGCGCCGTAAATTGACCCTGCTTGAAGCGGGCTTCTTCGCCTACTTTGTAATGATCTATCTCACCAATGCCTTTCGCTTGTGGTATCCATTATGGGCTATTCCATTTGCCGCGCTTAATCTTAATTCGCGCACCTTTTGGCGCACCTTCCTTTTCAGCCTAACCGTGGAATACAGCATCCTCAGTTATTACATCCTTTGGCGCTGGCATTGGCGATACTGGGAATGGGGTTTAAATGGTCCCCTGGCAGCCTACTGGGATTACTTCAAGATCATGACCCCCTTCACCGTTTCGTGGACGTTCACCCTCCCATTCCTTGGCGATGCGGTGGGATGGCTGCGAGATAAAAAACGATTTAAAGAAGAATTATGGATTGAGTAAACACGAAGTTTGGAAGAAACACAAAACGTCCGCGAGCCTTTTAGCTTGCGGACGTTTTGTGTTATGCGAGGTTACCCACCAAAATCAGTTGCAGTGGGTACAACATCGGGTGCGCCAGAGTCACCTGATGGATTGTCGTTATCGCTGTCGCTATCGCCGGAGGTGCTGGGGTCTTTGTAACCACAGTAAGAACCGTCAAAGTTGAAGTTGTTGACTTCGACGTTATTTACCTGCGCCTGAATGTTTACTGGAAAACGGATATTGGCTGGTAAAGTACAGGAAAGAACACCATTATTGGTGCTGGGAACATCACACTTAGTTTGAGTGTTGTTTAGATATAGTTGAACTTGCATGGAGTCGTACTCGCGAGCAGGGTCGGCTAACTCAAAATTGACAAATCCCTCTTTATAATTACAAGCAGTGACACGTTCGGTTAAAAGCGGAATTGCAACCGGCACCCCGGCAGAAGGGTCTTGTGCTAATGGAGTGGCAGTAGGTGTCGGGGTTGCAGCCATACAATATTGATTCTGAAGAGTTGCAAGGTCAAGGTCAACAATATCCACGCCGTTGTATTTGCCCTCAATATTTGGCAGGCTCATTTCCTTGGCAGTCACCTGGCTGCCGTCAGGACAGGGAATACTGCAATCGTAGGTATAAAAATAGAAGATGGTTTTCCATGTGGGATTGCTTTCGTAGAATTCACGACAATCAAGAGTGGCTCCGTCTGATAGGATAAGGGTTGTCGCTTCGCCTCTATCAAACGTACAGCGGCACACCATGGTGGAAAAAGCAGAAAAAATCAGAAAAAGCACCAGCCGTTTATTATTTTTCATACATGCTCCTCTAAGGGAAAGTTTATGTAGTCAGCAAAATCATGTCCTTGTCAGAATTTAAAACAGACGCATAAAGATACTTTATCCGTCTGTTTATCTCCATTTATCACGGTAAATTCTGCACAAGTCCAATTAATAAAAACTGTTGCTAACAACGTGGCGAATATAACAAAGATAATTAACCTTGGCAGTAGGATATTGGGGGGGGATAATGTACTCCCCGTATGTTTTAGATACACACAAGCAGGGCAGTAAAATTACCAAAACTTCACTGGCAAATGCAGATAAAACACACTGCCGGGAAAATTCGTTTCGTCATGTCCGGCGCTTTCCACCCATACTTTGCCGCCATGCGCACGCGCCACCCCGCGAACAATGGCAAGCCCAAGCCCTGGTCCACCACCCTTGAAAGAGGTTGTCCCCGAAGAGTGGATGGCGGCATCACCCGTTTGATAGAACTTCTCGAAAACCAGTTCATGGTGTTCGGAATCCAAACCGATGCCTGTATCTTGCACGCTGATCAGGATCGCAGGCGTATCGTTACCGAGAATTTCTGGTTTCACTGAGATCGTTATATTGCCCCCATCGGGCGTGTATTTGATGGCGTTGACGATCAGGTGATAAAGAGCTTTTGAGATCAAGTCCGGGTCGCCGTGGATGAGGGGTGTATCCTCCTCCTGAAAGTAGAGCAGCTCAATGGTTCGCTCTGAGGCGGGCTTTTGTAATTTTCCGATCACCTCCCGCACAAGTTGCTTCAATAAGATCGGGGTGAAACGTATTTCAAGTTTTTCCCCATCAATGCGGGTTACATCCAACATGGTATTGACAACGGAATGCATACGATCTGTGCCTTTGAGAATTCCATCCACCACTGCACTCAAGGCAGAATCTTTTTGCAGCTCGGGCGAAGCAGCAAGCAGGTTGGTATATCCTTTTAGAACTGTCATGGGGGTACGAAGTTCGTGTGCCGCCACTTGAATGAACTCCAATTTATTTCGGTCTAACTGTCGCAGCACCTCGTTCGACCTTTGCAGGTCGGCGATCATCGTCTGATCATTTTCACGCAAACGGTTCAATGTGATGCGGACAATATCCAACGCCACCTGTGGACTGCGCTTGAGCATGGTTTCAAAATGGAGTTTGTCCATTTCCAAAACGCGGCAAACCCCTACTGTGCGGACGGTTGCCGCGCGCGGCGCATTTTGAATAAGCGCCATTTCGCCCACAAGATCGCCTTTCCCTGCCATACGCAAAACTCGATCTCCCTCTGCTTCACCTATATGCTTACTGATCGCCGCAGACCCCTCGGCAATAATGTAAAACACCTCTTCGTAGGCACCTTCCTGGCACAAGATGTGATCCGCAGGATAGTCGCGCAGTTCGGTTAATGCCGCCACTTCCTCTAACTCGGCGTCGGTAAGTCCGCCAAAGGCAAGGCGCAACAGTGAAATCTTTTCTTCGATCTCTTTCATAAAGAGAGTATACCCCTGGCGTATGCTTCATAACAATTGCTTTTCGATAATAAATTACTGGCAGCAGAGGACGACTCCCCAGCCATATACTTTTGAGAGAGGGCGATCCCATCTAGTATAATTGCGCCCATGCAAACAGACATCAAAAACATTATCGGTGTACGATTTAATCCCATCGGCAAGGTTTATCATTTTGACTCCTCCGCCCTGCCCGACCTTACAGTTGGCGAGCATGTGATCGTGGATACCTCCCGAGGGTATCACCTCGGCGAAATCATTCAAATCCTCGAAGAAGCCCCTGCCAAGCCTGAAGGCGGCTGGAAATCCGTCGAACGGCGCGCAACCCCGCGCGACCTGCTCTTGCAGCAATCCTGGCGTAACAAACAGACCGAAGCCATGATCAACTGCCGCGCCCGCGCTTCTGAGTTGGGGCTGCTAAAAACGATCAAAGTCGTCGCCGCCGAATACAATTACGACGGCTCACGCCTCACCTTTCTTTACAGCACAGAACAGGAAGAAAAGGTCGATCTCAAATCCCTGCGCAAAGATATGCAGGATCAACACCCTCACTCTCATATCGAAATGCGCCAGATCGGTCCGCGTGATGTGGCAAAACTCATTGGCGGCATGGGCGCCTGCGGAATCGAAACCCGCTGCTGCTCCAAATTCCTCACTGACTTCTCGCCCATCTCCATCAAAATGGCAAAAGAACAGGGTATCTCCCTCACGCCCGATGAGATCACCGGCATGTGCGGACGTTTGCGCTGCTGTCTCATCTACGAATATGAGCAATATGTTGAAGCCCGCAAAAAATTACCCAAACGCAACAAACGCGTGGTCACGCCCAAGGGCGAGGGAAAAGTCATTGATATTCAACCCATGAGCGAGAGAGTGACTGTATTGGTCGAAGTCGAGGGCGAGCGTCCGCAATACCATACCTTTACCCGCGAAGAGATACAGCCTTGGGATGAACTGGAAGCCTTGCGGAAAAAATCCGAAGCTCCATGTGAACGTCACGAAGGCGGCGCTTGTAATTGCGGCAAGGCGAAGAAAAAGAAAAATGACAGACCAGCAAAATAATAAATGGGAAACAAAACAAAAAATTCTGGTCATTCTGGCTCACCCAGATGATCCAGAATTTTTTTGCGGTGCAACACTTGCCAAATGGGCACGTGAAGGACACAGCGTTCAATACCTCCTGCTCACCTGTGGCGACAAAGGCTTCAACCCCACCACCGCACCAGACATGACGCCGGAAAAACTCTGCGGGATACGCCACCGCGAACAAGCTGAAGCAGCCAACGTCATCGGAGCCGAACCGCCTCTTTTCATGGATCTGCCTGACGGCTACCTCACCCCAGACCTCAGCCTACGCCGAGACGTCGTCCGCGAAATTCGCAGACACAAGCCTGATATCCTCGTCACTTGCGACCCCCAAAACCTTTTCGCCACTTACGGCATCAACCACCCCGACCACCGTGCTTGCGGACAAGTAGTGCTGGATGCCGTTTTCCCCGCCGCTGGAAACCTCACCTACTTCCCCGAATTGCTTGAAGAGGGCTTCCAGCCTCACATGCCGCGTGAAATCTGGTGTTCCCTCACTCAACAGCCAAACACCACAGTAGATGTCACCGATACATGGGAAGTAAAAATGCAAGGCATCTTACAACACAAAACCCAGGTTCAAGATGTAGATAAACTCATCGAACGCATGAAATCCCGTCGCACCACAGATAGCACCGAAGAAAATCCACGCTACGAAGAAAGTTTTCGTGTGATAAAGTACGGATAAATCTCAAACAAAATTAACAACCTCTAACTCGCAACGTTCGAACATCAACAAATGGAGCCGCAATGAACCCCTTTCTCGAAAAAGCCAAAGAACTCTTCCCCTACACCCAAGCCATGCGCCGTGATTTTCACATGCACCCCGAACTTGGCTACAACGAAATCCGCACCGGCGGAATTGTTGCCAAAGAACTTGAAGCCCTTGGCATCGAAGTGACCAAAGGCGTCGGCAAGACCGGCGTAGTCGGCTACCTGGAAGGCTCCAAACCCGGTCCCACCATCCTCCTGCGCTTCGACATGGACGCCCTGCCCATCACCGAAGATACCGGCGCAGAATACACCTCGCAAAACCCTGGCGTCATGCACGCCTGCGGACACGACGGTCACACTGCCATTGGTTTGACCGTGGCAAAAATTCTCAACGAACAAAAAGATCAACTTGCAGGCAATATCAAATTCTGCTTCCAACCCTCTGAAGAAGGCACCAACGGCGAAGAAGTGGGCGGCGCATTAATGATGATGCGAGATGGCGTACTCGAAGGACCAAAAGTAGAAAAAACCCTCTCCCTTCACCTCTGGAACGATAGACCCCTCGGCTGGATCCACGCCGCCGAAGGTCCCGTCATGGCAGGCGCCGATCTATTCAACATCAAAATCACCGGCAAAGGCGGTCACGGCGCAGCCCCCGAAACCACCATAGACCCCATTGTTTGTGCGGCGCAAATGGTGACAGCCATTCAAAGCATCGTCGCCCGCAACATCGAGCCGCTCAAGCCCGCCGTCATTAGCGTCACTACCATTCACTCCGGCACCGCATTCAACATCATCCCGCAAACCGCAGAACTCGGCGGCACCATCCGCACCTTCGAGCCGGAAATCCGCAAAAAAGTACATGAACGCCTCGAAGCCGTGGTACGCAGCACCGCCACCGCCATGGGATGCGAAGCCGAAATTATGATCAAACAGATCACCGCCCCCGTCATCAACAATAATGAAGTTGCCGAAAGTGTGTACGCCACCGCCCATGCACTCTTCCCGCAAACTGCCATTGAGAACAGCCAATACCTTACCATGGGAGCCGAAGACATGGGCTGGATGCAGGAAAAGGTAGACGGCTGCTATTTCTTCATTGGCTCAGCCAACGCTGAAAAAAATCTCAACTACAACCACCACCACCCCAAATTTGATTTTGACGAAAGCGCACTCATCAACGGCGTGGCACTCATGGCATCTGCCGCCGCCGATCTGTTGAAAAGCAAATAAACAGACGTGAGCACAAAAAGAAACCTGGCAATTGGGATTATCCTAAGCACAGCGACAGCCATCGCTGTACTTGCGGCTCCCACTCCGCCCGAACCTGATTCAGCGCTTCAAGCAGACGACAACGCCCCAGCTTCTTTCACCGAATCTGCTGACGAATGTGCCTATGTTTGGGCATACAAAGATGCGCCTGAATTAACGGCGCAATTTAACACCGAAGTTAAGAACCTCAACTCCAAAGCCGAAGGAAGCGTCCAATTCTTTGGCGAAGACTGCCTACGCAGTGACGGCTCGGTAACCTTTGGCGCGATGGAAACCGATTTCTACGTCCGCCTACCCGTGGATGACATCTCGCAAACGGAAGAATTTGGAAATTTTGCGGCGCAAGTTATGGAAGCCGTTACACAAATTCCGCGTGAAGCAATGGAGGGTCCAAATTACGGTTTTGTCGAATTTATGTTTGAGAAAAACGAAACAGAACGGCTTGTCCTGCGCATCCCCATTCAAAAATATATGGATGAAGCAAGAGGCAAAGTTGGGGTTGAGTTATTCAATACGTTCTACTCCCCGCCCTAAAAGAAAACCTCACGAGCCGCCAGTTTGGCGGCTTTTTTTATCCTTGACACAGAAGCGGAACAGTTGTATATTTCGTTTAGTAATTACTAAACGTTCTAAAACAAGGATAACCATGGCAACCAAAATTTCCCAACTCAAACAAGACTTCACTGAAAGCCTAAGCCAGATCAGCCGTTTTTGGGGGTTCCCAAAAGGCATGGGGACGATCTTTGCGGTCTTATACCTTTCCCCCACCCCGCTTGCCTTGGATGAAATAACAGCTCAAACTGGTTTAACCAAAGGCGCCGTCAGCACCGAAGTACGAACATTAGCGCGTATGGGTCTGGTACACCGATCCAGCAAACTTGGCGACCGTAAAGATTATTACGAAGCCGAAACAGACTTCTACACATCCATCCGCTCGATATTGAAAGAACGCCAGAACAGTGAATTTGACAGGGCACTGCGTGGAGTGAGGGAAACGCTTGAGAAACTCGAATCAGGCTCAACATCTGGCGATGAAGCGGAAATTCAATTCTTAATCGAAAGAGTTCAAGCCCTGCAAGATTTCTTCGATGCGATTGATAGTCTGACGAATGCTGTCATAAAGTTGGAAAGACTTGGTCTGGGCAATGTCAAAACCATTTTAGGAGTTCTTAAATGAAAATCGCAGTGACTGGTGCTTTTAGTTATTCAGGCAAATACATTACCAAGCATCTTTTAGAACGAGGGGATGAAGTTATTACTCTTACAAATCACCCCAATCGTCCAAATTCTTTTGAAGGCAAAATAAAAAGCTTCCCACTAAATTTTGCAAATGAAACAGAGTTGACCGAAAGCCTGCGGGGCGTGGACGTTCTTATAAACACGTACTGGATCCGTTTCGACAAGGGAACAAATACCCAACCCCAAGCCGTTGAAAATACAAAAGCGCTGGTAAACGCAGCGGTGAAAGCAGGCGTCAAACGCATGGTTCACGTCAGCATTGCAAATCCCTCTGAGGACTCACACCTGCCCTACTATTGGGGCAAGGCGGCAAATGAAAAAGCAGTGACCGAGTCGGGGATGTCGTATGCGATCTTACGCCCCACCGTTCTATATGGCGGCGGCGAGGATATTCTCATCAACAACATTGCATTTCTTTTGCGCAGGCTGCCCTTCTTCCTGATCCCCGGTGATGGTTCGTATGGTATTCAACCCGTCCATGTAGATGACCTGGCGAAGCTGGCAGTTGAAGGTGTGTACAGCAAGGACAATTATATTGTCGATGCGGTTGGTCCTGACGCATACACATTCAAGGAATTGGTTAATGTAGTTGGCGAAACCATTGGCGCAAAACGTCCGCTCATTTCAGTGCCTCCGCGCCTGGCGTTACTTGCGGCTCAATTCCTCAGCCTTTTTGTAAGCGATGTCATTTTGACCCCGGAAGAAGTGGACGGATTAATGGGGAACTTGCTTGTTTCCAAACATCCTGCCCTTGCCAAAACCGTTTTCAAAGATTGGCTCAACGAAAATAAAGCAACCACTGGCGCTCGCTACGCCTCTGAAATAAAGAAGCATTTCTCATGAAACCTCAAAGTTTTTTCCGCTCAGCCCTGTTCATTCCCTACATTCTTTGGGTGTTGTGCGCATTGATAATCTTCCCTATCACACAGCTCAATGTAGATATTCCGCCAGTATGGGATATTGTTTTTATGCCCGCCATGTTCTACCTGCTCGGAATTTTGCTATGGTTTTTCCCATACACGATCCTGGCAATTATTTTGTGGGTATGGAGCAGGAACAAACCTCTAGACGTGCTGCGTAAAATGGGGCTGATCTCACCAATTCTTCTGGCATTCTTAATGGTCGCTGAAATGGGATTTTTATTTATTGCTACGAACGATCTTGCCGGGTTTGTAGAAAACGTACTTGCATACTCCGCATTTCTTGGCGGGCTTAGCCTGGTATTTGGTTACTTTTGTGTTGGGATTGCTTTTGGAATTTTCAAAATACTTCAGCAGCGCGGCAAAATCAGTTTACAAAGGATCTCCCCCGAAATTTCTGAAATCTAATCAATTGGAACCACACCGTTGCAAGTGGGGCTATCCATACAACCGTAATATTTTTTCCCCTCACTTGCACCAGAGCGATGCATTCGCAGCACCATCATCTTGCCGCACACAGGGCAATTTGGAACCGAATCTGCCTCCAGATTTGGGGGTATCTTGCCTGCCTTTACCACCGCCAATTGGAACAAAGCAATCAAGTCTGCCGCCACATACGAATCATTGACCGGGACATGCACAAGCGGAAGCCCTGCATCTGCGAAAATTTCTGAAAGAAATTTATCCGACTCCCTCATCCCAGATTTTGCAATGGATTTCACCATTTCAACCCCGAAGGCGGGTGCGTATGTATTGGGGTCGCAAAGTACAAAATCTACATGTTTGCGGAATATCTTGTTGAAGAAATGAACATTCTCATTAGGGCGCACGATCATGAACAGATCAGACAAAGCCACTTTGGGGCAAATGATATAACGCTTCCCCATCAACTCATTCAATAGACGAAAAAGAGCCGCTTCCGTTGCACTTAGGAAGGGCTCTCGAAGGCGGTAAGGGAGTCGGCTGCTTTTGTCTTCGCTCATGATTCGATTATACGTTAGGTTTGACTCTTCGTACAGAAATTTAACTGATTTCATCCATCGCGCATCAAACTCAAAACCTCGTGCTGGAGTGCGGCGTTGCAAGCAAGCCCTTCACCGTGTGCGTGTCCTTCTATCCCATTCCATGCGCCAAAGAAGCCACCCGCCTCTTTCATAATCACCGGATAGGGACCGCAGTCGTACACATCCATGCGCGGATCCAGCGCCACCTCTGCGCGCCCCGTTGCCACCAGCAAATAGCCATAGGCGTCACCCCAGGTACGCAACAACGCCCTTCGTTTTTCAAAGCGCTGCACTACATCACTCATTTTGGCTGACAAATGTTGAAAGTCTGAAGTGACCACACAGGCTTCTGAAAGTTTGCTCACGCTCGAAACACGAGCGCGGCGACCATTCCACCAGCAGCCAAGACCCTCTCCAGCGGTCAACATCTCATCCAATGGAGGGAAGTATGCCGCGCCAACTTTCACCACGCCTTCAACTTCCAGCGCAATCAGAACTCCATATAATGGCACGCCGCGCACAAAAGAGATGGTGCCGTCAATGGGGTCAACGATCCAACGAAATGGCAATTTTCCTTCACGCTCGCCGTATTCTTCCCCTACAATGGCATGATCCGGATAATGCTTCTCTACTTGTGCCCGCACATAGGCTTCAGCCTCTCGGTCGGCAATGGTTACTGGGTCGTTATTCTCTTTACGATCTGGCACTACACCCGTGTTGAAGTACCTTAAAGTAATCTTCCCCGCGTGATACGCAAGGGAAGTAGCGAATTCGAGATAGGGTTGAAGGTTCATAGAAGCTTGGTGAGCAATTCCTTTTCCTGAGATTCATTGCTTACTTCACCATCCAGCCACGCAGAACGCAGCCGAAGTAAGATCTCTCCAAAACGTGGACCCGCAGGCAAGCCCAACTCCTTCAGGTCGTTTCCTGTTGTATGGGGCTTTACATGCCGCCAAATGGAAATATAACTCAACAAAGCATTCTCACCTGAAACCAGGTACACCGCATAGATCGAAAGCAGCGGCAACTTCTCCAATGTATATACCCACTCGCTTGGTTTCAAATCTATCAGGTGCGGCAGACCTCGTTTTAATTGCGCGCCAGCCCATACAGCCAGGGTCAACTCATTTGTAAAACTCAGACGGTTGGAAAGCAAAATCACATCTTCTTCTGAAAGGCTCATAAACCAAAGAATAAAGCCTGTCGTTTGACGATCAGCCTGAACATCCAATGTCATATCCATTTCAAGAAATTCAACATACTCTTGAGTGAACTCTGGCATTTTGGGGTGAATAGAATGCAGCAGCCCCAAACCACCAGCCCGCCAGATCATTTCGACAGCTTGGTCTTCGTCAAAAAACAGATCCAGCTCATGGCGCAGACGTTCTCCACTGAGTGAATGCAAAATTTTCAATGCTTCAGAATTGACCAAATCCAACGTCATTGCATCCATCGAAAAGCCATAACGCACTTCATAGCGGATGGCGCGAAAAATGCGGGTTGGGTCATCTATGAATGATTGTGGATGAAGAACCCGGATCACTCTTTGTTTTAGGTCTGCCTGCCCTTCCAGTGGGTCGTGAATTTCACCGAAGGCTTCCCCGTCCAAACGAATAGCCATTGCATTAATGGTAAAGTCGCGGCGGCGAAGATCATCTTCAATGGTGGCTGGTGTGACCGTTGGCAATGCGCCGGGTTTTTCGTAGGTTTCTTTGCGGGCAGTGATAAGGTCTAGGGTTGCAGGCTGTAGGTTGAAGTTTTCGGGCAGGTGCCAGATGGCAGTGTGGAATTTGAAGTGCGGCGTCAACTTGCCGCCATATACCTCAACAAGTTTTTTGCCAAGTTTTATCGCGTCACCTTCTACGATAATATCCAGATCGTTAATGGGCTTACCCAGCAAAAGGTCACGGACGAAGCCCCCCACCACATAGCAAGGCATGTTCAAGGATGCGGCTTGGCTGGCAATGTTCGAGAGTAGAGTCTGTTTTTCGGACGGAATCAGGTTTGGGTCACGCATGAGGCGAAGCAGGTCATCCTTTTGCATAAATTCAATTTTACACGTATAATCGGCGCATGTTAATGAACCCGAACCCGTCCCCTCGAAGTTGTATATCCTCCAGGTCTGGCTAGGTTCGCTTAATTGCGCCCAAACGGCTCCCAGACTTGGCGAGCCGTTTTTTATTGGATGGTGAGTATGAGCGATTTGACGATCAAAGAATTGACAGAACAAATGCACGCGCTGGTCAAGTCGAAGGGCTGGTACGAGGCTGATAGCAAACGTCCGCAGACTCCGCGCAATTTGGCGGTATCACTTTCGATAGAGGCGGCAGAAATTTTGGAACACTTTCAATTTACAGATGAGATCAAAGATCGTGATGAACTGGGCAGTGAATTGGCAGATGTGATGTTGTATCTTTTGCAGTTGGCTTCTGTTTCTGAAATTGATTTGGAAAATGCGGTATTGAAAAAGATCGAGAAGAATAAAACGAGAACTTGGGATCAATAATGTAGAGGCGACGTCCTGTTGCCCGAAGCGGGATGACCCGCCCTACGGAGAATAAATGAACATCACTGTTTTTGGCGGCGCACAGCCGAAAGAAGGAACACCCGCATACGAAGAAGCTCGTGAATTGGGCAGCCTCCTCGCTGAGCGTGGACACACCGTACTCACCGGCGGTTACATGGGTACAATGGAAGCCATCTCACGCGGAGCGAACGAAGCAGGCGGACATGTCATCGGTGTGACCTGCAGCGACATTGAAGACTGGCGCGGCTCGCGGGCAAATGCCTTTGTGAAAGAGGAACGCAAGAAGAAAACGCTTTCTGACCGCCTCATGGCATTGATCGAAGGTTGTGACGCAGCCATCGCCCTGCCCGGCGGACCCGGCACGCTGACCGAGATCACGCTGATGTGGAATTTGATGATCATCGAGTCGTTACCCAAGAAACCCTTGATCTTGATCGGACAAGGCTGGGATTTTATTTTCGACAATTATTTTATTGAATTTGAAAGTTACATGTCACCCGAGCACAGAGACTTGTTATACTTTGCCGAAGATGTGAAAGAAGCTGTTAAAACGTTAGATAATTGAACGTCGCAGGTTCAAAACCTTCGACGTTCAATATGCAACCTGTAAACCAAAGAGGACAAAATGGCAGAAGAAAAATTACCCACCCGAGCAGAAGACTTTTCCGAATGGTACAACCAGTTGGTTGTGCGTTCCGACATGGCAGACTACGCCCCCGTGCGCGGATGCATGGTGGTCAAACCGTACGGTTGGGCATTGTGGGAAAACATCACATCCTGGCTCGACGCAGAATTCAAGAAGACTGGACACGTCAACGCGGCATTCCCTACCCTCATCCCGATGTCGTTCTTTGAAAAAGAAAAGGAACACGTGGAAGGCTTTGCGCCAGAGTTGGCGGTCGTCACCCACGGCGGCGGACAAGAGCTTGAAGAAAAACTCGCGGTGCGCCCCACCTCCGAGACCATCATCGGTCACATGTATTCCAAATGGGTCAAGTCTTGGCGCGACCTGCCGTTGTTGATCGTGCAATGGGGTTCGGTGATGCGCTGGGAATTGCGCACCAAGCTCTTCCTGCGCACGGCGGAATTCTACTGGCACGAAGGTCACACCGCGCACGCCAGTGAAGAAGAAGCTAAGGAAGAGATGTATCGCATTCTCGACATCTACGAACGCTTTTGCCTCGAAGAAGCCGCCATCCCCGTGCTCAAAGGCACCAAGTCCGAAACCGAGCGTTTTGCTGGCGCACAGATCACCACATCCATTGAAGCGATGATGTGGGATAAGCGCGCGTTGCAATCGGGCACATCCCATTACTTTGGCGATAACTTCGCCAAGGCGTTCGAGATCCAGTTCTTGAACAAAGATAACAAACTGACCTTTGCCCAAACCACCTCGTGGGCGATCTCTTCCCGCATCATTGGCGCGATGATCATGGTGCATGGCGATGATAACGGTCTCGTCCTGCCGCCCCGCCTTGCTCCTATTCAGGCTGTGGTTGTTCCCATTTTCAAGAACGACGCGGAAAAAGAAAAGGTGATGGAAGTAGCCGACCGCCTCTTTGCTGACATCAAAGCTGCGGGCGTGCGCGTGAAGTTTGACGACCGCGACAACGTTTCCTCTGGCTTCAAGTTCAACGACTGGGAAATGCGCGGCGTACCCGTCCGCGTGGAGATCGGTCCCAAGGACGTGGAAAAAGGAACTGTTGCCCTCGCCCGCCGTGATAAGCCCGGCAAAGAAGGCAAAACCTTTGTCTCACAAGAAGGCATCGCCGGCACAGTCAAGAATCTGTTGACCGATGTGCAAGCCTCGCTCCTCAAACGCGCCACCGAATACCGCGACGCGAACATCCACAACGTAGACAACTACGAAGACCTGAAGAAGGTCGTTCAGGATGCCTGGGCATTTGCTTACTGGTGCGAATCAACCGAATGTGAAAAGAAAGTCAAGGAAGATACCAAAGCCACCACCCGCAATATCCCCTTCCACCAGCCAGACGCGGAAGGCAAATGCATAGTCTGTGGCAAGCCCAGCAAGCGCAAGGTGTATTTCGCGAAAGCGTATTAAAAAGTTGATAGTGGGTAGTGTTCAGTGGAAAGTAAAAACAACCACTGAACACTACTTTTTAATTTATACTCACTACCAACTACCCACCATACACGACCCATTGTCCTTATGCCCGCCATTGACTTAACCCGCCTCCGCAAACAAGCCGCTCGCCTCGCAGATTTTTTCTTCCTGCCAGACGAGTTCATGAAGCATTTGCGCGAGATTCTTGAGTTCTATGTAAATTACACATTGCGAACCGTGGAAAACGTCGCACCGGGCTCAAACCTCAAAACCTACCGCACGCCCCCCGCTGTCTTAACTCAAATTCAAAACGAACTGCGTCTCAAAGCCGAAGAGAATCCACACTTCGCGCTCGAACTCGCCGACCTGCTCTGGGATGAAGGCGCACTTGAAACGCGTCTGCTCGCTTCATATTTACTAGGGCGCATCCCGCCGCAGGAAGAACGCCTGCTTCCCCGCATCACCGCATGGACGCAACAGATCCGCGACCCGGAAGTGCGCGTGGCGCTACTCACTACAAGTCTCACACGTATGCGCAAAGAAACACCTAATCAATTTCTTGCACTCGTGCGCGAGTATCTGCACCCCGAACGATCTCGCACCTGGTCGAACGGCATTCAAGCGCTCATCCCTATGATCGCAGACTCAGACTTTGAAAACCTGCCCGCCATCTTCGACCTGGTTGAACCCATCGTCGAAGAAGCACCTTCCACCTTGCAAGGCGATCTCACTGATCTCATCGTCACACTTTATCGCGCGTCAGCCAGTGAGACTATCTTCATGCTCAAGCATATTCTTGGCACCACCGAGAACCCGATGACCGCCGTCACTATGCGGCGCATCTCGCCAGATTTTCCGCCGCCACTGCAAAAAGAACTGCGCGATCTGCTTCGCCCACAATCAATGGTCAGCGCCAAACCCGCCGAGCCCGACGATTTCATCGACGAAAACGCGCCACTTGAACTCAAACCCAAACCAGCGCGCAAGCCGAGAAAAAAGAAAATGGACAATTCCCGCATCATCTACCTCCACGGCTCAGACAGCAACAGCCAAAGCGGCAAAGCCCGTCAATTCGCTGAGAAGTTCCCCGGCATGGTCACGCCCGATTTCACCGGCGACTTCGACGAACGCATGGCGCAACTCAAAAAGATCATCGGTCGCAAAAAAGGCTGGACGATCATCGGTTCGTCTCTGGGCGGATTAATGGGGACAGTCTTCACTTGTCAAAAGCCGACTTACGTCCGCAAGCTGATTCTGCTCGCCCCAGCTTTGATGAAAAATCCCTTCGACTCCTATCTTAATCTCGAGCCTGTCTCTGTACCCACAGCCGTTATCCACGGGACAGCGGACGACGTCGTTCCGCTCGACGAAACACGCGAATATGCCGAAAAATTCTTCACAGACCTAAAATACATCGTCGTGGACGATGGTCATCGTTTACAGGAAGCGTTCAAAGAATTAAATTGGGAAGAAATTTTGGAATAAACCCGCTCAAATCGCCGTCCTCGGCGATTTATTTCAAATATGCCGCCGGGGACGGCGGCTGGAGCAACTATTATGAAACAACACATCTACTGGCACACCACCGTCCAAATGCCCGATGACAAAGACCTCACCCCCATCCCCTCCAAAGTGGATGTAGCGATCATCGGCGGTGGGTACACGGGCTTAAGCGCGGCGCGGACATTGGCAAAGCAGGGTGTGAGCGTGGTTGTGCTCGAAGCAGAGACCATCGGTTGGGGTGCGAGTTCCCGTAACGGTGGCATGACGTTGACCGGACTCAAGCCTGCCATGCAAACAGTCATCAAAAACTACGGGCGGAACTTGGCAAAAGAATTATTTCAATGTTCGCTGGATTCAGTGGATATTGTTGAACAAATCGTTAAAGAAGAAACTATTGATTGCGGCTTTTCAAGATATGGTCATTTACTGACAGCGAACAAACCAAAGCATTATGACTCCCTGCAAGGCGAAGTGGATTTTATGGCGAAGGAGTTCAATCACAATGTGCGGCTGGTTTCACCGAAAGATTTACGCTCCGAGATCGGCACGGACGTGTATCATGGCGCGTTGGTAGATGAGGTCAGTGGCGGGTTGAACCCGGCTCAATATGTGGCAGGGTTGGCGGGTGCGGCAGAGAAGGCGGGGGCAACGCTTTGCGCGCGAGCGCGTGTCAACAGGCTTGAGCGGAGAGAGAACCGGTTCTCACCTGCACTTGCAACTGGCACAAGTGCAGGTGCAAGTGTCATCCAAACCGAAAGAGGGAGTTTGGAAGCTGAATCCGTTTTGGTGGCGACATCCGGTTATACGGGCAGGGTGACAAAGAGGCTGCAAAAGAAGATTATTCCAATTGGTTCGTTCATCATTGCGACGGAACAGCTCTCAGACGAATTGGCTCATGAGCTTAGCCCAAAAAATAGGATGATCTTTGATTACAAACATTTCTTGAATTATTTTCGGCTGTGGGATAACCGCATGATCTTTGGCGGACGGGCGGCGTTCTTCCCTGAAAATGAAAATACGGTGGCGCAAAGCGGCGAAATTTTACGCAACGAGATGATTAAGATTTACCCGCAGTTGAAAGATGTGAAAGTGGAGTATGCCTGGGGCGGCACGCTTGATTTTGCGTTTGACCAGATGACACATGTGGGCGAAGAGGATGGGATCTTTTATGCACTGGGCTACGCCGGGCATGGCGTGGCAATGGCGACGTATTTGGGCGCAACCGTTGCCGAAGCGATGATGAAAGGGACGATCAAAGATCATCCGTTTGCGAAGTTTAATTTTCCCTCTGCGCCGCTGGGATTGTACAACGGCAACCCGTGGTTCTTGCCGTTTGCGGGGTTGTATTACAAGATTTTGGATTTGATTGAATAACCTTCAAAATAGTATTAGAATTGTCTAAATTTCATATAAGGAGAGACTGCAATGGCAAAGACCAGCAAGAAGGAAATGGAAGGCGAAGTCTATTATCCCTCCGAGCAGGTTGTAACGCAGGCACGAGTGAAAGATTGGGAAGCGCTTGCGTCCAAAGCCGAAAAAGACTTGGAAGGTTTTTGGGAAGCAGAAGCTTCTGAATTGGAATGGTATAAAAAGTGGGACAAGGTACTTGACCGTTCCAATCCGCCGTTTTTTAAATGGTTCGTCGGCGCACGGACAAATATTGTTCATAACGCAATTGATCGCCACCTCAAAACACACCGTAAAAATCAACTGGCGCTTATTTGGGAGTCTGAAGACGGCAAAGAAGAGCGCACATTCTCCTACTACGCCATGAACCGCGAGGTCTCGCGTATGGCAAATGTCATTAAATCCATGGGCGTTAAAAAAGGCGACCGCGTGACGATTTACATGGGGCGTATCCCTGAAATTGCTTTTGCCATGCTGGCGTGCGCCAAGATCGGCGCCATCCATTCCGTTGTATTTGGCGGTTTCTCTGTGGATGCTTTACAAGGTCGCATTGACGATAGCCAGTCAAAACTCGTCATCACCATGGACCGCAGTTTTAACAACGGCAAGGTCATCCCCCTCAAACAAACCGTAGACGAAGCGCTCAAACGCTGCCCTACAGTTGAAAATGTGATCGTCGTCAAACGCGTGGACGAAGACATCCCAATGGAAGCCGGTCGAGACCATTGGTATCATGACCTGCTTACGCTTCCTATTGCCAATGGCAAATGTCCAACCGAAGAACTTGACGCGGAAGACCCGCTTTATATTCTTTACACATCCGGCTCTACCGGCAAGCCCAAAGCCATTTTGCACACCCACGGCGGGTACATGGTTGGTACATACGCCACCCTAAAATATGTTTTTGACGTTCAAGATGAAGATCGCTATTGGTGCGCGGCAGACCCAGGCTGGGTAACTGGGCATTCCTACATCGTTTACGGACCATTGATCAACGGCACCACTTCTTTTATGTTTGAAGGTGGACCCACCTATCCCTACCCCAACCGATGGTGGCAATGCATTGAAAAATACGGGATCACCATCCTCTACACGGCTCCGACCGCAATCCGCGGCTTGATGCGCTTCGGTGAGGCTTGGCCCAACAAACATGATCTCTCTTCACTTCGTCTGCTCGGCTCCGTGGGCGAACCCATCAACCCCGAAGCGTGGAAGTGGTATCACCGTGTCATTGGCAAGGAAAAGTGCCCCATCATGGATACCTGGTGGCAGACTGAAACCGGTATGTTCATGATCACGCCCACCCCCACAGTGCCTCTCAAACCCGGCTCGGGCACACGTCCATTCTTCGGTCAAACTGCCGAGATCGTAGACGAAGAAGGCAAACCGGTCGAAGATGGTAACGAAGGCTACCTCGTTCTGAAGAATCCGTGGCCATCCATGCTGCGGACTATTTACGGCGATGATGAACGCTATGTAAAACAATATTGGACAAAGAACCCGGGCAAATACACCACCGGCGATTCTGCCAAACGTGACAAAGACGGCTATTACTGGATCATCGGGCGCGTAGACGATGTGATCAAAGTATCTGGTCATCGCCTCGGAACTGCAGAAGTCGAATCTGCTTTGGTTAGTCACTCAGCAGTGGCAGAGGCGGCAGCGATTGGTCTGCCACATGAAATGAAGGGACAGGGCATTCACTGTTTCGTGATCCTTCGCTCAGGCGTAGCGCCATCCGCCGAACTGGCAGAAGAACTCCGCCAGCATGTGGCTCACAGCATGGGAGCCATTGCCCGCCCCGAGGAAGTGAAGATCATCGATAAACTTCCAAAGACCCGCTCTGGCAAGATCATGCGGCGTGTACTAAAGGCTCGCGCGCAGGGTCTACCTGAAGGTGATGTGAGTACGTTGGAAGAGTAATAACTTGAAAAGGTCAAAAAAATCCCTTGCTATTCTGGCAAGGGATTTTTTTGACCTTATTTTGAGTATTGCCAAGAATCAAAACTTCCATATAATCCACCCAGTTTTACATCAACTCAAGGAGAAAAGAGATGAAAAAGATTTTTAGCAACGAATTATTTTTGGGGACCATGATCGCCGTTCTATCTGTCTTTACAGCGTATGTAAGCTATCAAGGAGCCATGGCAGATTCGAAACAGAACGAGTATGAAATTCAAGGCATGAAAGACCTGAACGATGGTAACGCCGAATACCTGCGCGCCAATCAAGACATCACCCAGGATTACAATTATTTTGATAACTGGTACATCAACGACGGAACCGACCGCCAGGACATTGCCGACTATTACGAGGAGAACTTCTCCGAAGCATTGACCACCTCTATGGAAAGTGAAGATGGTTTGTGGGGCGAAGCCTACTATGACGCAATGTATGCTGACGCTTACGCATACTGGGATAGCTCCGATACCAATTTTGAGACCGGGTCTCAATACGATGAACGCGGCGACCAACTTCAGCTTGTCATGCTGATCGCGGCGCTTGGCTTGGCATTTGTGGCTTGGGCGTCCCTACTCGGCGCCGAAAGTAACATGCGTGTTTTCTTCTCAATCGCTGGAAGCATCGCCCTCATCGTAGGGTTAATCGTATATGTTTTGCTCGTTCCCACAATTGCAATGTAATTTCTTTGACAAAAAAGGAGCGCGCCTCGATTGGCGCGCTCCTTTTTTATTTCACTTCAAAGACAACCTCTGTCAACCTGCCCTCTGCCACCACGACAAAGCGTTCGTGCAAGCCGCCTACATCACTGAATGCGATCTTATACCGCCCTGCCTGCAAACTGTTTAGTACGCAATCTTCAGGGTGATACTCAAAGCCTTTGGCGTAACTTGAAACATAGTATGTAAATTGAAGGGTCTCACTATCATCCGCATATTTTGAAATCACCATTGGACGTTCATAGTTTTTTTCATTACCGGCTTTAAAAGTAATGGATAACGCCCCCATTCCATACGGTGGAGCAAGCCAAAGTTCAGGGTTCTGGGTGGAAAAATATTCTGTGTAATCGCTGCCTGCACGGACTTCAAAGTGGAGGTGCGGTCCCGTAGCTCCGCCTGTCGCCCCGACCTGACCGATCACATCCCCCACTGCCACTTCATCTCCCACTTGAACCAAAATGCTGGAAAGGTGCGCGTACAACGTGTACATCTCGTCAGCATGTTGAATGACAACCAAATTGCCGTAAAAATTATTCCATGGGGCAAATTTTGTAGCTTTATCTGAATCGGCAAATACCACCACACCATTGCCAGCGGCATGGACGGGTGTACCAAATGCGTTCTGAAACTCCACCCCGTGGTGCGGATCACGTTTTCTGTTTTGGGTTGAAGCATACATATAAGACATATCCACGCGATCCATATCCGGCGGAAGGATGGGGCGTTGAAAAGGAAATACCCAAGCGCTGATGCAATAGTCGGTGGTGATTGGGTCGCAGGGAATGGGCGTGACCGTTGGTGTAGGAGCAGGCGGCAGCGTGGGTAAATCTGTTGAAACAGGAGCAAGCGTCGGCGTGGAAGGAGGCGGGGTATTTGTATCCATTAATGCTGTGGGTGGCGCAGCATCCGCTGGCACGGGCAAATTGCAGGCAATGATCAATAAAGAAAGTGGAAAATAAATAAATCGTTTCATGTTGAAATATTGTACATCAGGAACAAAAGCATGTTAAAAACATGCCATTCAAAAAAGCGGGCGGCGCATGAAAATATAATGATGATGAAACAGGAGTATCGCATGAGTTCATTGTGGAAGCGTTTCGTCATTGTCCTGATCATCCTTTGTGTTTTCATCTCTGGCGGTAAAACGCCCAAAGCGGGCGCCCAAAGTGAGCGCATTGTCTTTGCAGTGATCGGTGATTTTGGGTTGGCTGGGCAGCCGCTATTGGATGTTTCAAATCTCATCAAAAGTTGGAACCCCGATTTTATTGTCACGGTTGGCGATAACAACTACCCTGATGGAGCCGCAGAAACGCTTGATAAAAATGTGGGGCAGTATTTTCATGAGTATTTGATCCGGTATGACGGTAAATACGGCAGCGGTTCAGATACACGTCGGTTTTACCCTGCACTGGGGAATCACGATTGGGTTGCCGCTACAAGTTATTATTTTAAATATTTTGGGTATTACAACCCGGTCACCTATTATGATTTTGTTCAAGGACCTGTTCACTTTTTTGTTTTAGACAGCGACCGCAAAGAGCCAGATGGCGTGACTGCAAATTCACCCCAATGGAATTGGCTGCGCAAAAGCCTGCCTGCCTCCACCTCTGAGTTTAATGTGGTCATCCTTCATCATGCGCCATACTCATCAGGCAAGCACGGTTCCACCGAATACATGCGCTGGCCTTTCAAAGAATGGGGGGCAGATGTTGTGATTGCCGGGCACGATCACACTTATGAACGTTTGCTGGTGGATGGACTGCCGTATTTTGTAAATGGGATCGGCGGCGCGGAGTTGTATCCATTTTGGAATATTCTCCCGGAGAGTCAGGTGCGTTTTAGTGATGACTACGGCGCCATGCGTGTGGAAGCTAACGATACCACCATGAAAATTCAGATGTTCACACGCACCGGCTTGCTTGTGGATGAATATATCCTTGGCGGCACAACGCCCATTGTTACATCCATCAACAGCGTTGAAACAAGCCCAGGCAACGCCTCACTTCTTAATTTTCAAGTTGCATTTTCCGAGCCTGTCACCGGTGTGGATGTTTCAGATTTCAGCCTCGCCACAAATATCTCTGATGCAGGCATTGCAAATGTGAGCGGCGCTGGAAATTTGTATACCGTTGCCGTCCATACTGGTTCTGGGGATGGAACCCTGCGGCTCGACCTGACCGATGACGACTCGGTCTTAAACAGCCTTGGCATACCCCTGGGCGGAATCGGCGCTGCGAACGGAAATTTCTCGTCCGGTACAACATACTCGCTTGATAAAACCCCGCCAATGGTTACATCCATCATGCCGCTTGGAGCAAGCCCCACCAACTCGACAAGCATAGACTTTGGCGTGAGTTTTTCAGAATCTGTCACAGGCGTAGGGTTGGATGATTTTTCGCTGAGTACATCCGCTGGGGCAACACTGATAAATATTTCTGGCTCTGGGTCGAACTATACGGTTAGCGTTGCAACAGGTGTCGGTGATGATGCTCTACGTTTGGATTTTTTGGATAATCATACCGTTTTGGATACGGCGGGGAACTTTACAACAGCGGGATTTTCGAACGGTGGAATTTACGCGGTAGATCGGTCTGCGCCGGTAGTAACTTCTGTCGCACCGGCGGGGCAGCCAGATGCTTCCAGCGTGGTGTACACCGTCAGTTTTTCAGAGGCAGTCACCGGCGTGGATGGAGGCGATTTTAGCCTGTCTACCATCAATGGCGCGAGCATTGCCAATATCACAGGCGCGGGGAATCTTTATTCCATTTTCATAAACTTACAACCAGGCAGAGATAGTGTGCGGTTGGATGTGAATGCCAATGGCAGCATTTTGGATTCTGTTGGCAATCCTTTGAATGGGAATTTCATCGGCGGGACGTTTAATATTGCCATTGAGACGCCCATTGCCACATCCATCATCCGTGCCAGCGCAAACCCAACCAATGCGGGCAGTGTGGATTTTATTGTTACGTTTTCAGAACCGGTTAGCGGTTTGGACGCGGGTGATTTCATGCTTACGAGCGGGGCAAGCATTTCGAATATTGTCAATTCGAACCCGTTTTATATTGTCACTGTGCTGACGCCCAACGAAGGCGAAGTGAAATTGGAGCTTCGTGACGATGATAGTATTCTCAATTTGCAGGGCGTTCCATTGGGCGGTCAAGGGATGGAGAATGCCAACTTCATCACCGGCGAAAGTTTTATCATTGACCGTACGCCGCCGCAAGTGACTTCGATCATTCGGGCGGGCGGAAACCCTTCGATCTCTCCCACCGCAGATTTTATCGTCACTTTTTCTGAGCCTGTGAACGGCTTGGAGAATGGTGATTTTTTCATCCATCAAAACAACGTAATTCTTTCATCTGTTTTGAATGTAAGAAATGAGAACCCGTTCTATTGGGTTACCACAAGCACAGGGGCGGGCTCGGGCAGCATTCGTCTGGATCTGATCGATAATGGCAATATTACCGATCTGGCTGGGAATTTACTTGCAAACAATAATTTCACTTTAGGTGAAAGTTTCAGCATAGCTAAAACGCCCATTGATTTTTCAGCGCCAACCATAATAAATAAGGATGCAAGAACCAACGATCCATCACTGCCCATATCATGGGTGCAGGTTCAAGGTGCCAAAGCATACGAGATTATCATGGCTCGTGATGCGTCTTTTTCAGATATTGTATTTGCTCAAGTTTTGGAAAACACAAGGATTTCGCCTCCCTTCCCATTGGAAGAGGGTGCATATTTTGTGCAGGTTCGTGCATATGACCCTACCCTCAGCCCCGGCAGGTGGAGCGATGTTTACTCGTTTAGCGTTCATACGACTCTTCTCCCTGCGCCTGTTTTGCTTATCCCAAAAAATGGGCTGGATGCGGCGAGACGTCCATGGTTGTATTGGCAGGCTGTGGATGGTGCCATTAAATATGAGGTGCAGATTTCACGAAATGAAGATTTTTCAACTCTTATCTTAACTGCCACAACCAATAAAACAAATTTATGGTCAAGCAAGACCCTGCTCTCGCGCCCGCATTACTGGCGGGTACGCGCCTTGGATTCAAGTGGAACTTGGGGCGAATGGTCTCAACCATTCGTTTTCAAGGTGAAGTGAAAATAACAGTCCGTAAATTCAACGCTCTGGATACGTTGCGCAAAGTAAGAAATTAATTTTTATGATATTTATATAATATATTGACAAGACACCCCTTGGCAGTTATACTGCCCCTCATGAAATCAACGCGAGATAAGATTTTACAAACTTTATTAAAGAAGCCAAAATCCACCATCAACGACCTGGCAGAAGCCGTGGGTATTAACCCAATTTCTGTGCGTCACCACCTCACCAACCTTCAAATGGAGGGATTGGTCGAATCGCAAGAGGAACGACACGGGGTAGGACGTCCGCGCCTCGTTTACGTGCTTACTGATGAAGGTATGGAACGCTTCCCCACCCGATACCTGCGCCTGACCACCCGCCTCATCGCCCAGATGAAAGAGAATATTCCGCCGCAAATGGTGAGCAAACTCTTTGGGCAGATCGCTGAAGACCTTGCCAGTGAATATGCGAATGATATTAAAGGCTTAAGTATGGAAGAGCGCCTTGACCTCGTCAAAGAATTGCTGGCTCAAGAAGGTTTCACAGTGGAATGGGAAAAGAAAGACGGGCAATATCAGATACACGAAATCTCCTGCCCGTACTACCAGATCGGCGTAACTCACCCCGAGGTCTGCACAGTAGACCAAACCCTGATCTCCAAAATGCTGGCGCTGCCTGCTAATAAAGTACAGTGCATCCTTAGTGGCGGCGCCCACTGCACCTACGTGGTTGATCCCGTAGTCAAATCAAAATAAAGAGGATTTTATGAGCGACTCTCAAATTAACGAAATTCAGTGGACGATTCACACCACCAACCCTGAGTTGGTTGCACAAGCCCGCGCAAGCCTTTCAGAGGTGGTTGACCCCGAGATCGGGATGAACATCATTCAACTGGGTCTTGTGCGTGACATTGAAGTGGAAAATGGCATGGCACGCCTCAAGATGATCCTCACCACTCCCTTCTGCCCGTATGGACCTGCCATGATCGAAATGACCAAAGCAAAAGCCACCGAAGGTTTGAATATGCCCGTCACCGTAGAAATGGGCATGGATGTCTGGGATTTTTCCATGATGGAAGACCCCTCCGCGTTAGATTGGGGCATGTACTCGTAGTCTGAGAATCAAAAAAACGTCGTCCGCATGGACGACGTTTTTTTGATTCTCTATTTTTTAGAGATGTGCATCGCTTGTGGCTCTTCACCCTCTTCAAACCCCGAGATGATGAACAACGCATTCGCCACTGTGTTGCCAGGATTCCTCCAGCGGTGGCGAAGCTTTGAAGCAAAGAGCAGGCTATCACCGGGTTCGAGGCGGAAGGTCTCCCTTTCCACTGTATATTCCAGTTTTCCACGCAAACAAAAAACAAATTCGTGTCCAGAATGAACAATATCGTGAGGACCGCACGATGCGCCGGTTTCCATCGTCAACACAAATGGTTCCACGTTGCCCACAAACCCTTCACCGCCCAGCGCCTCAACAATGCCGCGTGTAAAGGGCAATCGTGTGCGCTCGTCGTGTTTTAGAAAAACAACTTGTTTCTTTTCATTTTCTGTACTAAAAAATGCGGTGATAGATACACCCAATGCACCCGCCAATTTGTATAGTGTACTGACCGACGGTGAGGTTTTCCCTCGTTCGATCATGGAAAGGGCATTTGCCGAAAGCCCACTTTGCGAAGCAAGGGTTCGCATGGAAACTCCCCTGGCTTCTCGTAATTCACGCAGCCGATTCGAAACATCTATAGAAATTGCTTCTCGTTGATAAGAGACCATACCTGCTCCAAGTGTAGTACACCCTGGGCATCTAAAAACTCACTGCCCGCTGTGTGCAACTTATTAGAAATTATTGCAATTAACCCTCAAAATTATACCTGTAATATATGACATTAAACGAAAATTAATATGACACTCTGCACTATTGTACTTTCTATCACAATATTATTATTCAATCGATATATTCGTTTATTCGCATATAAGAAGGTAAGTATGATCAATTCCATCCTAAAACAGGAAATTACACAGATCGAAGCCAATTTCTGCGCTGCGCTTTCTGACCCCATTCGCCTCTTAATTCTTTACACCCTAAATGAATCACCTCGTAATGTGACCGAACTTTCCACCGAGCTTGAACTCAACCAACCCACCACATCACGTCATCTCAAAATCCTGCGTGAGCGCGGACTGGTTGAAACCCTGCGCAGTGGAACCACGATCACCTATCGACTTTCTGATCCTCGCCTAATTCAGGCGCTTGACTTGCTGCGAAGCATCATGCGCGAGCGGCTCGCCTATCAAGCCAGCCTGATCAATGAAACCATACAGGAGAATGTATGAAAAAACGCTTCCCATCCTGGACTTTGGGTCTGGTCGGCATTCTATTGCTGATCCTCGTCCCTGTCCTTTATTTCCTACCGCGTGCGCAAAGCAAAAATAACCCTGCTGCCTACCTGCCAGAACAAGCCGTGCATGTAGATCACGCCGACATCATCAAAGGCGAATTCACCACCGGGCAGGAAGTCACCCGCGCCTGCCTCGAATGCCACGAAGATGCCGCCACCAAGGTCATGGCAACCACACATTGGACGTGGGAATCAAAAGAATTCGACGTTCCCTGGCGCGACGAGCCCGCCACCATCGGCAAAGTCAACCAGATCAACAACTTCTGTATCGGCACACAAGGGAATGAGAATAAATGTATGTCTTGCCACACTGGCTACGGTTGGGAAGAAGGACGTGAAACCCAACAAGCTGGCGAAGAAAATGTAGACTGCCTCGCCTGTCATGCAGACCCCGGAACCTATGGCAAAGGACCTTTTGGCAACCCCGCCGAAGGCGTTGACCTGCTCGCAGCAGCTCGTTCTGTAAAAGCCCCCACCCGTGAGAACTGTGGCAAATGTCACTTCGACGGCGGCGGCGGTAATGGCGTAAAACACGGCGATCTCGACGAAAGCCTCTACTTCCCCTCTGAAGAGTTGGATGTCCACATGGGCGGCGAGAATGACATGCTCTGCACCGACTGCCACTGGACGGAAGATCATCAAATCCTCGGGCGTTTGCTGGCAGATAACTACACCATTGACCCGCAAGAACAAGTCTCCTGCGAACAGTGCCACGTAGATCAAAAACATGAAGATGAACGCATCAACACCCATCTTTCATCTGTCGCCTGCCAAACCTGCCACATCCCTGCCATCGCGCTCGAAGACCCCACCAAGGTCACATGGGACTGGTCGCAAGCCGGTGAAGACGGACGCAAAGATGACCACTTCACTTACTTGAAGATCAAAGGCGAATTCGTCTACGACAAAAACTTCGCCCCCACCTACTTGTGGTTCAACGGCAACAACGAATACCGTTACCTACTTGGCGACCCCATTGGCGAAGACGGCATTACCTACATCAACAAACCCGCCGGAAGCATTGAAGACAGCACCGCCAAGATATTCCCCTTCAAACTTCATATCGCCGAGCAGCCCTATGATGTAAAGAACAACTACCTACTGCAACCCATCACCTCTGGGGAAGGCGGTTTCTGGAGCGAGTTCAATTGGGACACCGCATTCGAGCTTGCACAAGAAAAAACCGGTCTTAATTACAGCGGCGAATACGGCTTCACCACCACGTACATGTATTGGCCCACCACTCACATGGTGCAATCTGCCGACGAAGCCCTGCAATGCGAATCCTGCCACGGCGAAAACGGACGCATGGACTGGGAAGCATTAGGCTACCCCGGCGACCCTATCGAATGGGGAGGGCGGAAGTAATTGGAGATTAGAGATTGGAGATTCAATCTCCAATTACCAATCACTAATTACCAACAGGATACAACCATGAAACGATACCTATTTCTTACCGGACTTCTCCTCACTGCCCTCGCCTTTGGGATCAATGCCGCTCTCGCCGCGCCCAAAGCTGAAGCGACCCCTCAAGCCTCAGGTCTACACCCAGACTTTGCCCTGCTCGACGCAAACGGCACGAATGTCCTTGAAAGCAATGGCGCCATCTCCACCATGAACACCTGCGGGCAGTGCCACGACACCGAGTTCATCCAAACACACGCCTTCCATTCAGACTTAGGCTTAAGCGATTACTACCCCAACAGCCAGACCTTCGATACCGGCAACGGTCTCTTCGGCTCATGGGATCCACTTACCTACCGCTTTCTCTCCACTACCGATGACGAACGCCTCGACCTGGGCACTGCCGAATGGTTGATGCTTAATGGCGAACGCGTAGTCGGCGGCGGACCTGCTGAAACCTCACGTGAAGGCAGCCCTCTCACTGATTTAGCCCTCAACAAATCGAACCCTGAAACCGCCATCCTCAATAAAGATGGCAGCGTTTCAACATGGAATTGGGATCGATCTGGCACCATGGAAATGAACTGCTTCCTCTGCCATCTTGAAAACCCAAATAATACGGCAAGGGTTGAAGCCATAAAATCCGGCGAATTCGGCAATGCCGTCACCGCCACATTACTTGGACTCAACATTGTCAATGAAGAAAATGGCGACTGGGCATACAACCCCGAAGTTTTCAACGAAAGCGGCGAACTGAAAGACAACCGGCTCGGCATTCAAGACCCCACAAATTCAAACTGTGCAAACTGCCACGGAGAAGTTCACACCTCCAACGAACCGCTGACCTTCAACGCCTGTGATCTGAACTATCCGCAGACCGCAACCACGGGTCAAGTCATCTCGGCACAGCGCATCAACACCTCGGGCGTAAACCTTGAAGACAAAAACGACCTTTCCCGCTCATGGGATATTCACGCCGAACGTCAACTGCAATGCACCGACTGTCACTTTGCACTCAACAACCCCGCCCACGCCAGCGAAGTGCAAAGCGCCAACCCAGATCACCTGCTCTATGACCCGCGCCTGCTTGAGATCAGCGAATACCTCAAACGACCCGATCACAACTTCGCCCGTGGCGATAGCGCCCAATTTAATGTAGCACCCGAATACAAAGGCACCATGCGCCGCTGTGAGAACTGCCACGACTTTAACAAAGGTCACGCAAGTTGGCTGCCTTACATTGAAACCCATATGGATGCAGTCGCCTGCGAAACCTGCCATATTCCGCAGATGTACGCCCCGGCAATCGAGTCCTATGATTGGACCGTCATCACGACAGATGGCGGCGCGGTTGAAAACTGCCGTGGGGTTGAAGGTACGCCCAACGATATAACCTCTCTGGTCACTGGGTACAAACCTGTTTTGCTCAACCGCACCAATGTGGATGGACAGCAACTGCTTGCCCCATACAACCTGATCACCTCCTTCTATTGGGTATACGACGATGCTAATGGCAACAGCCGCCCGGTTCGGCTGGTAGACCTTGAAGCGGCGTACCTTGAGAACGGCTCATACGCTGCCGCAATTGTGGCTGCATTCGATGGCAATGGCAACGGACAGCTCAGCAATGACGAATTGGTTATTGATAAATCCAGCAAAGAAGAAACCGTCAAAGCTCGATTGACCGCATTGGGGTTGAACAACGTCCGCATGGAAGGCATGGTACAGCCCTACAGCATCAACCACAATGTGACCCGTGGTGAATTCGCTGTGAACGACTGCAAAACCTGTCATGATGCAGACTCGCTTATTTCACAGCCCATTAAACTTGCCGACTTCGCCCCTGTTACTCCAAAGTTCGATCTTGATAATAACGTCAGTGGTTCTGGTGAATTTGTGGTCGGTGATGACGGCGCTTTGTATTATCAGCCTGTCCCTGCCAACGACGGTATGTACATTTTTGGCTCCAGTCGTATCAGTCTCATTGATTGGTTCGGTGCGCTGGCATTCGTCGGGTCGCTTTTAGGTGTGTTTGGGCACGGAACGCTGAGAATGCTCGCAGCGCGGAAACAGCCCAAAGGTCATGCACGAACCGAACGCATCTATATGTATGATGCCTATCGACGCTTCTGGCATTGGCTTCAGACCGCTGCCATCCTCATCCTCCTGTTTACAGGCTTGATCATCCATAGACCCGATATCTTTGGGGCATTCTCCTTCGTCGGCATGGTGACCGTTCATAATGTTGTGGCTGTGGTTCTGGTTGTAAATGCCTTGCTATCGGTCTTTTATCATATTGCCACAGATCGTATGCAGGAATACATCCCCCGCCCATACGGCTTCTTCGATGATGCCATGGTGCAGGCAAAGTATTACATCAACGGCATTTTCAAAGGCGAGGGACATCCCTTTGAAAAGACGCCGACCCGCCGCATGAATCCCATTCAGCACTTTACATACTTCGGCATCCTCAATATATTGCTTCCATTACAAATGCTGACCGGTGCATTGATGTGGGGTGTACAGAAGTTCCCTGCTATTGCCAATGCCCTCGGCGGATTGCCTTTCCTTGCTCCGTTCCACTCCTTGGTGGCTTGGCTCTTTGCAACGTTCATCCTTGTCCATGTGTACATGACCACCACCGGTGCAACTCCGCTCGAAGCCATGCGAGCCATGGTGACCGGGTACGAAGAAGTGGAAGTTCACGAAGAACATGTGAGCCATGATAAGCCGAAGAAAGAAAAGAAAGAGAAAAAAGGTAAAAAGTAACGAGTAATTAGTCATTGGTAATTCATGGGAATTACCAAAGGAGATCTTATGACCGCACAAACAAAAAAAACCTTATTCCCCACTTCACCCAAGCCGTTCGTACACCCCTACTTTGGCGGCATGATACTGGGAATTGTGCTCTTCCTTGCCCTTTTATTAACAGGCAATGGGCTGGGCTCTTCCGGCGCGACCAGCCGTTTTGTTACGGCAGTGACTGATTTGTTTAATCCAACGCATGTGGATAGAACCCCATATTTACTCAAGATGGCAGGTGGTGATAAAAATCCGCTTGATGATTGGATCGTGCCTGTTTATTTTGGGGCGCTGCTTGGCGGGTTTTCATCTGGTCTATTTAGCGGACGTTTGAAGTTTGAAACCACAAAGGGACCCAACATCTCAAATCAGACCCGCTGGCTGATGTCCTTCCTTGGCGGCGTGATCTTTCTGTATGGCGCACGTATGGCTCGCGGATGTACCTCTGGGCAGGCACTGACGGGCGGTACTACACTCTCGGCAGGCTCATGGGTAGTGATGTTCGCCATCTTTGGCGGCGCGTACGGGCTGGCGTATTTCGTCCGTAAATTGTGGAACTAAAGGAGAATTATCATGAACTTTCCTCTCCCTGAATTTGTAGCAGTCAGTGCAAGTAACCCGTGGACGTACGTTGTTTTTGGGTTGATCGGCTTTGCTTTTGGCTTTACTCTCGAAATGTCTGGTTTTGGTGATTCTCGCAAACTTGCGGCGCAGTTCTACTTTACCGAAATGACCGTGCTCAAGGTGATGTTCACTGCCATTGTCACTGCCATGGTGTTGTTATTCGGCTCGGTGGGATTGGGCATCCTCAACTTTAATCAGGTTTGGGTCAACCCCACCTATCTTTCCTCCGGCATTCTCGGCGGTCTGATCATGGGCGTCGGCTTCATTATCGGCGGGTTCTGCCCAACAACTTCGCTCGCCTCTGCATCTACCGGCAAGATCGACGGCATGTTGTTCATGCTTGGCGGTTTTGTGGGCGCCTTCCTTTTTGGTGAAACCGAATCCCTTTTTGATAACTGGTATACCTATTCCGGTTATTTTGGTCGGGTGACACTTGACCAGGTTTTCAATCTTCCGCTTGGCGTGGTTGTCCTTTTGGTTGTGCTCATGGCGCTCTTCATGTTCTGGGGTGCAGAACAGCTTGAACGTATCTTCGGCAAAAAAGATCTGAGCAAGGAACCAAAGATGCGCATTGCGGGCGCGGGCGTTCTCTTTGCCGCCGCTCTTGCAGTTGTGTTCATTGGGTCTCCTTCACTTACCAATAAGTACAACGCTCTCAAGTTCACGCGCACCGAAACCATTGAACAAGCGGATGCAGATCCGATTGTAAATACGGTCACATATACTGCCGATGAAATGCTTGAAAACCGCCTGGTCTTTATTTCTCCAGCAGAAGCTTTCGCGGCAAAATACAATCAGTCCATGAACCCGGTGTACATTGACGTACGCCCTGAAGCGGACTACAACCTGTATCATATTGAAGATGCGGTTAATGTGCCGCTTGACCGCCTTGGCGAGGTGGTCTCTGTTCTACTCACTGAACCTCCCACGAATACGGTTTTTGTCGTGATGAGCAACGACGAATCAGATGCCGTTCAGGCGTGGAAGTATCTCTCTGCTTCCAGTGTCTTGAATGTATACATCCTTGAAGGCGGGATAAACAACTGGATCGCTTTTTTTGGAAGTGAAGAAGCGTTCCAACCCAACCCGAATGCTGGAGAGGACGAACTGGGGTATATCTTCCCTGTGGCATTGGGTAATCGGTACGAATCTTGTTCTCCGAATCCCCAGGAATATGAAGAGCTCGATTTTGAAGCCAAGATCGAACTTCAGTTAAAGCGCGATAAATCTGGCGGTGGGTGCGGATAGATTCATCAAAAAAAGCGGATCGCTTCAAAAGAGCGATCCGCTTTTTTTATTATGCTTGATGTTTTTCACTTTCAGACAAGATCGGCTCGGCAAGGGGTTTCAATTCCCATTGGGCAAGCCCCTTGCGAAAGGCGAGCATTAATACACTACCCGCCAAAAGGCACGCAGCATTAAACATGATGATGGTCTGTGTGCCGACAAATTCAGCGGCATAGCCAATAAACAAAGATGATATTGGCTGCAATCCAAATGAGACCATGGTAAAAAGACTGATAATGCGGGCTCGCATATTACCGGGCGCCATTAACTGCATCACTCCCAACCCTGTGGTGAGAACCAGCGGCGCACCCAGACTGACAAAAAATATGGAAAGCATGGAAAGCGGCAGGAAGGAGGAACGGGAAAGAAGAAAATAAAAAACACCCATCCACGTTGCCGCAGCGCCAACGATACGCCCGATGCGTTTTGCCTGCTGTGAAAGCGGAAGCAGGAACAGCGTGGAGATTAACGCCCCCGCACCTGACGACCCCATAAGTAAACCAAAAGTCTGCGAGTCGCCATTGAGCACGTCATCGGCTACAGCGGGGAGAATGTTCATAATGGAGAGACCAAAAAAGGTCACGATAGAGGCGAAGATCAATAAATCGATCATGCGCGGCTGTGCGCGGACGTAATCTACTACTTCACGGAATTGCCCGCGTCCACCGCCTATTTTGTTCACTTCCTGCTTGTGCGATTTGACCATGAAGATGCTCAATAACACCACAAGAAAACTTGCCCCATTGATCCAAAAAGCTGCCGCAGAGCCGACCGCTTTCAGCAAAATCCCTGCCAACGCCGGACCAACCATACGGGCAACCTGCAAGCCCATGATATTAAGCGTCACCGCCTGCCGAATTTGTGTCATGCCGGAAAGATCGCCAATAAAGGCTTGCTGAGCCGGGAAATCAAGTGCGGCGATTGCGCCAAGAACAAAAGCAAACACGTAAATATGCCAAATTTGCACGAGGTTCGTTTGTACGAGGAATGCCAGCGCAAACGCCAGCATCATTGCAATAGACTGTGTAACAAGCAAAATCATGCGGCGATTGAAGCGATCGGCAAAACCACCCGCCCAGGGTGCAAGCAAAAAGAGAGGCAAGCTGTTGAGCATAACCACAATGCCAAGCGAGCTTTCAGATTGGGTCAGCTCCCACACCACCCAGCTTTGCGCGGTGGATTGCATCCATGTTCCAAGCAGCGAAACCGCTTGCCCACCAAGGTAAATACGCAAGTTGCGATTCTTCAGAGGCTCAAAGCTGCGGGTGTATGTGTTGATTAGAGTAGGACGTTCAATAGGTTTTTCCAAGATGGCTCCTAAGCAGGGGAATGATCGGGCTATTTTACGATGAAAACACAATACGCTTTCTTACCACCTACATCAAAATAGTCGTAAAATAAATTTAGTGATGCAGCAATTCACAGGAGACGACATGCGCGAACTCGAAAAGATCATCTTGGAAGAAATAGAATCCTTTGACGAAATGCGCCTGCTTGATATCATTGCCTTTATTCGTTATCTAAAAGGTCACAGACCACCCAAGCAAAAGCAAATCACCGATTGGTTCGAGCAAACTTTAAAAGAAATTACCGAACTTAAAGACGAAACAAAGGATAAATCCGCCGGTTCAAATATCAAAACACAAAGGCGCGGCAAGATATAGCCCTAATGGGTGAAATAAATATAAAGCGAACATGCTAAAATAAATTGATCCTATGACCACCATTCGAACCCCCGCAAGAATCATCCCCCGTGCATTCCCCGGTATCAAACCTGAGGAAGTACAGGAGATCATCATCAACAGTCAGATCAAATCCTACCCGACAGGAACTGTACTCTGCAAGGAAGATGAGATCGAGCATACGTTTTACATGATCCTCGAAGGCGAATTTGAAGTCACCAAAACGATCAACAATGCAGATAAACGTCTTCTTATCACGCTTCGAGCGGGAGATTTTTTTGGCGAAATGGCGCTCATCCACAATGCGCCGCGTGCAGCCACCGTCAGTTCAACAACCCCGTGCGTTGTCCTCGAACTCGATAAACAGGGTTTCGACCGCGTACTAAAACATAGCCCGAGCGTATCCACAGCCATGATCTCCGAGATCAGCAACCGCTTGAGGCAGAATGACCAACTCGCCATTGAAGACCTGCGGCTGCGGGCAAGCGAACTTGCCAACGCGTATCAAAAACTTGCCGAACAAGACCTGGCAAGAAATGAATTCCTAACTTCCATTGCCCATGAGCTGCGAACTCCGCTTATGGCGGCAAGCGGATATTTACACACCATCAAACAAGGCAAACTCAGCGGAGACCAGCTCCAATCTGCCATTGACGTGGTCAGCCGTAATGTAGACCAGATCGTAAACCTGACGAACGACCTCCTTTTTTTACAAGAGCAAGAACTTGTCCTTCGTGATTTTCAACCTGTTGACCTGATCAATCTCGTAACCAAAATTATCGAAAAACTCGCAAATAAAGCAAAAGTACGCGGGGTTACAATTAAAATCAGGAGCGGCATCAAAATCCCCACCATTCCCGGAGATGAAACATCTCTTGAACGCGCCATTACTGGTTTGCTGGATAACGCCATCAAATTCAGCCGTCCCAATGGAATTGTGGAAATCCGCTTTTTTGAGCAGCCCAACCACGTCACCCTCAGTGTAGTGGACTATGGTATCGGTATCGACCCGCAGATCCGCCCGCGTATTTTCGACCGTTTCTTCCATCTTGAAAAAAGCGACGAAGAACTATACAGCGGGCTTGGTATCGGTCTTTCCATCACCCGTCAGGTCATCAAACAGCACCGTGGAACCCTTGAAGTAGACAGCCAACCGGGCTCCGGCAGTACGTTCACAATTTCGTTATTGAAATGGCACTGAATTGCAACAGTTATTTCTTTAAATCAGTATTATCATGCCAACACAAAACGGACACCATGCAAAAACTGCTACCCATCCTCCTCACTGGTATTCTGATCATCAGCGCTTGCAGTTCCAACAGCGCCCCCGTCCTTCCCGTCATGCTCCCCAATACGGCACAAGCAAATTCAGAACAGGCTTCTGATGGCTCATGTGAGAATAATCTTCTCCCGGTTGCAAAGGGGGCGGCTTGGGTTTACAGCAGCACAGGCGGACCCAATGGCGATTTCACATACTCAGATACTATTACTGAAACCCGCCCGGGCGGCTTTACACTTACCTCCAATTTTCCAAATCAAAAAGTAGAACAAGCATGGATATGCACACCTGAAGGATTGGTCGCCTACCAACTTGGCGGCGGAACCACAGCCAGCGTTTCCATGCAAAACATGATCTCGGGTTTCAAGACCCTTGAAGTCTCCGGTCTCAGTCTACCTGCATCCATTGCCCCAGGACAAACATGGAACTACAAACTCACAATGGAAGGTTCAGTGGCAACCCCCGAAGGCGCAACGCAATCACCCGGAACTTTCGACTTGGAAATGCAGGAACTAGGATCCGAGACAATAACCGTCCCTGCCGGAACTTTCAATGCAACCCGTATTCAAGCCACATTCAACGCCCAGATCAGCGTAGATTTTCAAGGCAGTCAGGTTCCATACATGGTCAACGGCACAAGCATCGTCTGGTATGCGCCGGGGGTTGGGTATGTCAAATCCATTGAAAACATAGATTTCAGCGGCTCTTCGTTCACTTCCACCACTGAATTACAAACGTACAGTATCCCGTAAAATCCTGCAAATTTCGCAAAAAAATAACCGCTTGAACGCGGTTATTTTTTTGCGAACTCAACTACTAATTCATCATCCTTATAAAAAGAGCGGGCAGAAAAAGGGGAATCACCACGCCGCATGGAATGGATTCGTTCAAGCAGGATTGGCAGATCAGATACAACCGGCAACAGCCTCAACGCTTCATACCTAACCCATTCTGGTTTCCCCTCTATAGAGTCTGTCACTTCGCCTTGAGCGTTCTCCCCCACCACAACAAACAGACAAACGCCCACATCCCCGGCGTCTACGATCATCGTTCCCGCGAGCCAAAGGTCAGCCGTAACACCAGCCTCTTCCAGCAACTCACGATGCGCAGACGAGAGAACATCCTCGCCCCTATCCACATGACCGCCCAAGCCGTTGTATTTACCTGCCCAAAGCCTTTTTGTGGGAGCGCCTTTGAGCAATAAATACTCATCCCCGCGCCGGACGAAAATCGCCGTGCGGGGAATGAGTGTATATCGGTCGTTCGTAATACCCTGGTCTGAAACAGGCATGGATTTTAATCTGAAAGGTCGCTTACATCCTCAGCCGCAACATCTTCCTTGACATAATCCGCGAGCACAGGAGCAACCTTCACCGGTGTAATGAACTTATCGGTGAATTTTTTTGTGTCTTTCAAACCGAGTAAATTAAAGAGTTTGTCAAACTGCGCCTCCCATGCAGCGCCCAACTTCGCATGAACTTCGGCGGGCAAGCCATACGATTGGGCTTTAAAGGGACCGATTGCATTCTTACGAACCTTGTAGTAGAACTGCTCGTCGGTCATGCCGGGCTTGCGGTCTGCCGCCGAGTTCGTATCCAACCATGCGTACATTTCCTGCCTGAAACCGTCAGGAATATTTTCAAAAAACATGGTTGCAAAATTCGTGGCGAGGTGAACTTCAATCGCTTCGTTTTGCACGAACTTATTAAAGTTTTCTTCAGGAACCGTGGAAGCGCCGTGCTGAACAGTGCCGCCCATGCCATAATCTTTGCGGGCAACACGGCTTAGGTCACGAAGAACATCAAAAGCAATACTTACTTCAGCAATGGAGCCATCTGGCAGTACCGTACCGCCATGAGAAGTGCCCGTCAGCACACTGATCTTGCTCAAACCAGCCTTGCCGGGGGCTAACTTCTGCAAGTTGGCATTGTAGGCATCCATATAAGCGCGCAATTCGGGTTCAGTGGAATTTTCAGTGCCCACTTCGCCGATCTCACCGCCAATGGAAATGGTCACACCAGCCGGTTCGTTCTTGCGAATAAATGCAGAAAGTTCAGCAGATAGTTTGCTGTTCAATTCCTGCTGTGCTTCCACGGTGGGCAGATGAATATCCACCAAAGTGGAAGTATCCACATCAATATTATAGAATCCAGCCGCCATTGCTTCTACGCACAGATCGCGCACAGCTTGCAATTCAGCTTCGGAGTCGGTTTTATATTTTTTTGCGGAAACCTGAAAATGATCGCCCTGAATGAAAACCGGTCCTTTATAGCCTTCTGCTACTGCCGCACCAAGAATATTTGTGGAATATTCCGAAGGGCGCTGGAATGTATAGCTCATTTCAGAGCGAGCCAATTCAAAAATGAATGCCCCAGCGTTGATCTTGTTTGCCGCGCGGAACATGGCACGGGCTGCATGGTGAGATAACGCCCGCAAATTGAAAGCCGGAGTGCTAAAGGTCATGGGGGCATCTTCGCGCCCGCGAGCCATATACAGTTCGTGAATTGAAGCGGGGTACACACCAAGCTCCAGCGCAGCAGCACGTACCAGAAACCGAGCCCAGCCCGCAGATGAGTCTGAAGCGAGCGCAGAGCGTTCCACCAGTTTGCCAACATTCTTCCTGAATTTTTCGGCGTCCACTACGCGAACATTCGCACCTTCAACCGCAATACTGTTCTCGACTAAATCGAGTAATTCTTTCACATGGTCAGACATTGAAATCTCCTAAAAAAATTATTTCTTGATTATAACTGGTATTAAACGATATAATAATCAAGGCAAAAGAAACGATTTATTGGAACAATCCGTATACTTTGGCAGGAGGCTCAAATGAGCGATTTTTTTGAAAAAGTAAGTAGTCAGGTAGACCCGTTCAAGAAGTTATTGTCCTACATCCCCGGTTTTAGCGGCTATGTTGAAAGACAGAACCGCCGTGATGCAGATAAATTGCTAAGGGAAACCGTGGCTCGTCGTTTTGAAGAACAATGGAGCCGTGCCTCAAACTTACAGGCAGACATGGTTTCACAAAGCTTGTACTCTCATGTAGATGACATGGAAAAAGCCGCCCTCGCCCTGCGAACCTTCATCGACAAGATCAGCAAGGCAGCCCGTGGCTATTCCGGCATGTTCGATGCGGTCAAGATCAACGAAAAAGAACTTGAGTCCATCTATCAATTCGATGCCGCCTTCTTTGACCTTGCAGAGCAAATAAAAAGCGCGCTGGATAATGTAGAAGCCAGCCTGGGCGACGAAGCCGCACTGCCCGCAGCCATTCGCAACATCACCACGCTTGCACGCCTTGCCGTGGAAACATTTGACCGCCGTTCCGAAGTCGTAACGGGAAATCAGTAATTTTTACAGGGGCACGATAATATCGTGCCCCTGTAGGTTATACACATGTGGCAAAATTATATAAACGCAGAATCCATCGAGGAAGTAACGCGCCTGCTTTCTGAAAAACGTGAAAGCGCCCGTGTTGTTGCCGGAGGCACAGACCTCATCCTCGAGCTTGAGCGCGGCGCTCGCAAAGGCGTTGAAACGCTCATCGATATCACCCGCATCCCCCAGTTAAACCAGATCACCATGGACGAAGATGAAGTCATTCATCTTGGCGCATTGGTTACCCACAATGATTGCGCTTCCTCCAAACTACTTCGCAGCCGAGCCTACCCACTCGCCAGAGCCGCGTGGGAAGTCGGTGCGCCGCAGATCCGCAACCGCGGCACCGTGGCGGGCAACCTCATTACCGGCTCACCCGCCAACGACACCATCGCGCCGCTTATGGCGTTGGGCGCAAACGTCACGCTAGTATCTACACGCAAGACGCGTACCGTGCCGTTAAAAAAATTCTATCTCGGTGTTCGCAAGACTGTGATGGAACCCGATGAAATGCTCGTGGATATCTCCTTCCCTGCCATGACCAAAACCCAGCGCGGGACATTCATCAAACTGGCGCTGCGCCGCGCGCAAGCCATCTCCCTCGTCAATGCGGCTCTCATTCTGGACCTCAAAGGGGATACCGTTAAATCAGCCTCCATCACACTGGGAGCGGTAACGCCCATCATCACCCACGCGTTGCAAGCTGAAAAATTCCTCGTTGGCAAAAAACTCAACGATAATAACATCGCCGCCGCCGCAGAACTCGCCGTCAAATCAGCCAAACCGATCTCGGATGTACGCAGCAGCGCCAGTTACCGCAAAGAAATGGTACGGGTCATCACCCAACGCGGATTAACCGCCATCCGTGACGGAAAAGAACAGGCGGGCATGCCCAAGAAACCCATTCTGTTGGCAACCACCAAACCCGAAACAGGAATTCAAAATTCAGAATTCCCAACCGCCCCCATTGAAACAACCGTCAACGGCAAAAAATACACCTTCAACAGCGGGCATGAAAAAACCCTCCTGCGTCTGCTGAGAGAAGAAGGGGTAATGGTCGGCACAAAAGAAGGCTGTGCCGAAGGCGAATGCGGCGCGTGTACCGTATTCCTGGATGGGAAAGCCGTCATGTCCTGCCTCGTCCCTGCCCCGCGCGCTCACGGCGCAGAGATCATCACCATTGAAGGGCTGGCAGAAGGCGCTTCGCTCAATCCGGTGCAGGCGAAATTCATCGAACAAAACGCCGTACAGTGCGGGTACTGCATCCCCGGCTTCATCATGTCTGGCACAAAATTGCTCGAAGAAAAACCAAACCCCACCCGCAATGAGATCGAACAAGCCATTACAGGAAATCTGTGCCGCTGCACAGGCTATTACAAGATCGTCAAAGCCATTGAAGAGGCAAGCAACTCCTAATTTTGAGAGACCCTGATGAGTAAATACCATAGCACCCGCAAGAAAGTAAAAGAAAAAAGCAACCAGCCCCACTACGCCTGGCGCGGCATCGGCTGCGTGATGATGATCTTGATCCCGATCATCTCGTATGCCGCCGGTGTCGAAACGGTCAAATTTGCGATCAGCAACCGCATGGCGCTGCCGTATGAACTGCTTGGTTACCCCCGCTTTCCCAACTTGTTTTACCAATCCAACGGGTTAATGATGCTTCTGGCGCCCATTGCAAAAACCCAGCATTTTTACGCCTATTTTTTGGCTGGCGTGTTCTACACCATCCTGCTTGGCTCAACGCTTTCGATGTTCTACGCCATCATGTACCGCATGATAAGACCCTCGCAATATGGACCACTGGATGCCCCACCCCCCAAGGTAAAAGTAAAACCTTATAAAAGATAAACCCATGTCAAATCACTCTGTTGGCTCATCTCCCACACGTATTGATGCCCGAGGAAAAGTAACGGGCGAAACCCAATACCCCGGCGACCTGCACAAACAAAATATGCTCCACATGAAAATTCTCATGGCAGAGCGACCTCATGCGCGGGTATTGAACATTCACATAGAAAAAGCGCTCGCCTCCCCGGGCGTAGCGGCAGTTTATACCGCCAAGGATATTCCCGTTAACGAATACGGTTTGCAAATTCCCGATCAGCCTGTATTATGCGGACCCGGAGCCAGCAAACCCTACACCGATATTGTCCGCTTTGTAGGTGATCAAATTGCCGTGGTCGTGGCTGAGACAGAAGCCCAAGCCGCCGCCGCCATAAAATTGATCGAGGTGGATTACGAAGACCTTCCGCCTCTGCTCGACCCGGTGCTTGCCATGCAGCCCGAAGCCGCCATCCTACACCCAGACCGTGGCGAGAGCAACGTCTGCGTTCATTACAAAATCCGCAAAGGGGATGTGGACGCGGGATTCGCCCAGGCAGATGTGATCGTTGAAGGCGAGTACCAAACACCGGTGCAGGAACATGCCTATCTCCAGCCTGAGGCGGGGCTTGCCTATCTGGATGAAGAAGGACGCATCGTCGTCGAAAGCGCCGGTCAGTGGACCCATGCCGACCGTGAGACAGTGGCGCACTCATTAGGAATCCCCAACGAACAGGTACGCATCATCTATCCCGCCATCGGCGGCGCATTTGGCGGACGCGAAGATCTTTCTGTTCAGGTTGTGCTGGCGCTTGCAGCCATGAATCTGAAACGACCGGTGAAGATCGTCTGGTCTCGCCGCGAATCGATCATTGGGCACGGCAAACGCCACGCCGTTCTACTTCGCGCAAAATGGGGCGCAACAAAAGACGGCAAACTTGTGGCAGTGCAAAATGAATTGATCGGCGATGGCGGCGCGTATATGTACACCACCAACAAAGTGCTTGGCAATGCCACCATTACCTCCAGCGGACCCTATAACGTACCCAATGTCAAAACAGATGTGTACGGTGTGTATACCAACAATGTGCCCGGCGCCGCCTTCCGTGGGTTTGGCGCACCACAGGCGCTCTTTATGGCAGAAAGCCAAATGAACAAACTCGCCGAAAAACTTGGCATGGATCCGGTGGAATTTCGCTTGAAGAATGCGCTCAAAACCGGCGACACCATGAGCGTGGGAACCCCCACCCCAAACCCCGTCAGCATTACCGAATGTATCGAAGCGGCGCGCGACTCTTTCAAATGGAAGAAAATGAATTGGAAGAAAAAGCCTGTTGCAAAGAAATCTGCCATAGTGCGTGGACGAGGATTTGCAGCAGGGTTTAAGAATGTCGGCTTTTCTTTTGGCTACAAAGAGAACTGCTGGGCAAAGGTTGAAATTCACGGCAACGGCAAGATCGAACGGGTGGTATTGCACCACGCCGGCGCTGAAGTTGGGCAGGGCTTTCAGACTGTGATGTCGCAAATGGCGGCAGAAGTTGTGGGCGTACCGCTTGAAATGGTTGAAATGCACACCTCGGATACTGCCACGCAGGGCAACCCCGGCTCGGCTTCTGCATCCCGTCTCACTTTTATGGCGGGCAATTCCGTCAAAGGTGCAGCCGAAGCGGCGCTGGCAAAATGGAATTCAGAAGAACGCCCCGCCATTGCAGAGTTTTCCTATTTTGCGCCGCCCACTACCCCGATGAATCATGATACCGGTTACTCTATGCCGAACTTCCAATATGCATATGTGGCACAAGCCGCAGAGGTGGAAGTGGACACTGAAACCGGTCATGTACATGTGAAGCGCATCGTTTCAGCCGATGATGTTGGCAAAGCGATCAACCCAGACCTCGTTGCCGCACAGATCGAAGGCGCGGTAGTTCAGGCACATGGATACGCCGTATTGGAAGAATACAAAACCAAAGACGGGCGCGTGCTCACCGACCAGTTCAGCACCTACCTGCTACCCACCATTCTTGATATTCCCGAAAAAGTGGAATCCGTCATCGTAGAAGTGCCAGACCCGAATGGACCCTGGGGAGCGCGCGGCATGGGTGAACTGCCCTACCTGCCTGTGGCTCCTGCCATTGCGGCTGCCATTTACGATGCCACCGGAGTATGGATCGATGAATTTCCGTTCACGCCAGAGCGAGTTTTGAAGGCGCTGGGAAAAATAAAATAAATTCGCAGGTCACGTTTAAAATGCGACCTACATGTATATAAATTTAATGACATCCATTTACCAAGCCCTAGCCGAACTCGAAAAAAATAATGCAGCCGCCGCACTTTGCACTGTGACCAAAAGCGAAGGTTCCACGCCAAGGCATGTCGGCAGCAAGATGCTCGTCTACCCGGATGGTTCATTTGAGGGGACAGTTGGTGGCGGCGAGTTGGAAAACCGCGTGATCAAGGCGGCTTTGGAATCGCTGGCGAGTTTTGAGGCGCAGACCCTTTTTTATAAGATGTCTGACCCCTCACGCGGCGACCCGGGCGTGTGTGGAGGTCAGGTGGAGGTGTTCGTGGAGCCGATTCTTCCGGCGGCAAGTTTGGTGGTGATCGGCGCAGGGCATGTGGGCAAGGCGGTGGTTCACCTTGCAAAGTGGCTTGGTTTCCATGTGGCGGTTTGTGATGACAGAAAAGAGTTTTGCACCCCCGAAGCCACCCCGGGCGCGGATGAATACTTCCCTGTGGCGATGGGCATTTTGCCAGAAAAGCTCAAGATCACGAATCGGTCATTTATTGTGGTGACAAGCCGGGGGTCGGGGGTGGATGCGGAAGGGCTTCCATCCATATTGGAAAGTGAAGCGGCGTATATCGGCGTGATCGGTTCAAGAAGACGCTGGGCAACCACCGCCGCCGCTTTGAAAGAAAAAGGTGTGAACGATGAGCTGATCGCAAAAGTTCACTCACCCATGGGGCTGGAACTGCAAGCCGAAACACCGGAAGAAATTGCGGTGAGCATTATGGCAGAGGTGCTAATGGTGCGAGACAAAGGCAGCGGCAAACAGATGAAAGGCTGAAACGAAAACCGGTCTGCTCCGTAGAAAGATAGGAAAAACGGTTCTTGACCGAGAATTTGGTTGGGCTATAATCCAACCCATTGGTAACAGGAAACGAGGTCGCTTTGCCGTGAAAAAAACGCGGCTCGCGATGACGGAAATAACAACTATAGAGGAGAGAACCATGGCTAGAATTTTTGATGTCATTGAATATGCAAACGAAATGGCGGATGAGATCGTCCACCGCTTTCCCGAATCGGGAATTGGGGATTATCGCATCGGTTCACAGGTGATCGTGCGTGAGAGCCAGAACGCGGTCTTTTTCCGTGATGGGAACGCTCTGGATGTGTTCAAGCCGGGTCGGCATACCATTGCCACGGCGAACATCCCGAAACTGATCGACTTCATTGGCAAGGCATTCAACGACCGCACCCCCTTCCCTGCTGAAGTGTACTTCGTTGCGATGAAGGAATTTGCGAATAAGAAATGGGGCACTTCCCAGCCGATCCTCGTGGAAACCCCGGGCAAAGGGTTGGGCTACCTGTTCATTCAGGGTTTTGGTACTTTCTCTTTTCAGGTGAAGGACCCGAACCAGTTCGTTACTCAGATCGTGGGCGCTTCTGGTTCGTTCCGTACTTCGGAAATCGAAGAACGTTTGAAGACCATGCTCATCTCCAAGTTGACCGATGTGCTGGGTGAATTTAGCCAGACCACCCAAAGCCTTGCGGCAAAGATCAGCGGCATGAACGAGGAACTCGGTGCGGCTGTCCGTGCCAAGGGCAAGGATGATTTTGATGCGCTTGGATTAACGCTTAAGACCTTCTACATTGGCAACCTCAAGCCGAGCACCAAGTCGGCGCAGGAATTGCGCGATGCCGGTTTGCTCGACCCGCAAATGTATGCCCAGCTTCAGGCGGCAGATGCGATGCGCGAAGCCGCGAATAATGCAAATGGCGGCGCCGGTCTTACCGCAGGTATTGGCGCTGGTATGGGTATTGGCAATTTGATGGGTCAGGCTTTGCAAGGCGGAATGCAGCCCAGCGGCGGCGGTGCAGCAGCAGGCGGCGGAGCAAAAATGCCGGATATTATGACCCCTGCTGAAGCGGCTCAATTCATGAAGGTGACCGAAGATGATGTGTTAGCCGCCATTCAAGACGGCAGCCTGAAAGCCAAGAAGATCGGCAAGGCGTTCCGTATTAGCAAGGACAATCTCGAAGCGTTCATGAGTGAGTAGTAGTTTGGTAGTTGGGTAGTAAATAAAAAGAGGCTTTCCGTTGAGGAGAGTCTCTTTTTTTTAGTTAAACTACGATACACGGATTTCACGGATTGACGGATTTACACGGAAAAGGACAAAGAAAAATCCGTGCCCTCAAAAGGTTTTAACCCACCAAAACCCAAAGAGCCATCTTAACGCGAATGATGCGAATGGGCAAATAACGCGAATAAAAAAGTATTTTAGCGAAGTTCACCTACTTCGTGCTTTTCGCCCTGTGTACATCTCTGTTGCCCGAAAAGCTATTCCAATTCGGCGAGAATATCGGGAATGGAATCGAGTACATCGGTGGCGAGGACAGATGCGGTGGTGCCTAGTATTTCGGCGGCGTGAAGCCCGGCTTGGGCGTGGATGTATGCGCCCGCTACGGCGGCTTGGTACGGGGGAAGTCCCTGAGCGCGCAAACCGACGATGGTTCCGGCGAGAACATCACCTGTACCAGCGCGGGCAAGCGCGGGCGTGGCTACGGGGATGATGGTTGAGTATCCATCGGGGTTTGCGATCACGGTGAAGGCGCCTTTGAGTACCACGACATGCCCCCACGCTTGCGCGAATTTTGAGGCAAGCTCTTCGCGGTTCTCTTGAATTTCTTCCACGGTAAGACCGGTGAGTGCAGACATTTCTCCCGGGTGCGGGGTGAGCACGGCGGGCTGTGTTATTTTTTTGTGCCAGTTCTTTATGCCTGCAAGATGGCGCAAGCCGTCGGCATCTATTACGAGGGGCAGGTTTAGGTTTGGGAGGATGTGGTCGATGAATAATTTGGTGGTGTGTTTGTCGCCGATGCCGGGTCCGATGAGTATGGCGGTGGTGCGTCCCAGGTTGTTGAGCAGGTGGTGAATGGCTTTGTCTGAGATGAATCCTTTTTCGTGCGTGAGCAAGAGCCAGGTGGCTTCGGGCAGGTGTCCGGCGAGGATGGGATGCAAGGGTTCAGGCACTGCCATCGTCACCAAGCCAGCGCCGATGCGGTAGGCTGCTTCGCCGGCGAGCAGGGCTGCTCCGGTATAGGATGCAGACCCAGCTATCACGAGGGCTGTACCAAACGTCCCTTTGTGTGAAGCGGGGGTTCGTTCGGGCAGTACGGCTGAGACCATCGCCGCATCTGCTACTTCCATACGCAGCGCATCCCACGCATCCAGTTTTTCGGGCAAGCCGATCTCCCCCACTTCGAGGGCGCCAATATATTCATAGGCGGGCATTTTGAGCAAGCCTTGTTTGACCGCTGCCATGGTGACGGTGAGGTCGGCGGGCAGGGTTTCTTCGGCACATGCGCCGGTATCGCAATCGACTCCGGAGGGACAATCGACGGCGATGATGAGGGGTTGGATTTCGAGTTCTGCGAGGATGAGCGCTGTGCCCTGGAGGACGTGTGCCGCTTCTTGCCTAAGGGGGAGTTTGATTCCGGTTCCAAGCAGTCCATCCAGCAATAGGTCTGATTCTTCTAAAAAAGTGCGAAGGACATTGAAGCCGGTATCGCTTGCAAAGGATTCGACTTCGCCGCCTGCTTCGAGGTAGGTTGTTATGAGTTGATCTCCGGCGCTTTTGCGATTGACGAGGTAGGCGTGGGTTTGCCAGCCTGCCTGTGCCAGCCATGTGAGTGCGACGAGTGCGTCGCCGCCGTTGTTGCCTGTGCCGACAATGGCGGTGATGGTGTGAAGGTCATTTTCCTGCCCTGTGGCGTGGATGATCTCTGCGAGGCTGCGTCCGGCGTTTTGCATGAGTTGGGCGTAGGTTGTGCCTTTGGAGTCGGCTTCTTTTTCGATGGCACGCATTTGGGTGGTGGTTACTAGTTTCATGGGGTTGGGTGTTTTTTGGGTTAGCCGTCTAGGGGTGAGCGGACGGCGTTGGCTCCGCGTTGGAGGACGTGGGTGTAGATCATGGTGGTTTTGACGTCTTTGTGTCCGAGGAGTTCTTGTACGGTGCGGATGTCGTATCCGGCTTGGAGGAGGTGGGTGGCAAAGGAGTGCCGGAAGGTGTGCGGGGTGACTCTTTTTGTTATCTTAGCACTGTTTGTGGCTTCGCGGATGGCGCGTTGGAGGGCGGTTTCGTGAATATGGTGTCGGCGCGGGGTTTGGTCTTCTTCGTTGGGCTGTGGGGCGGTGATAACTGAGGCGGGGAAGAGAAATTGCCAGTTGGTTTGTTGGTGTGCGGCTGGGTATTTTTTGGCGAGTCCGAAGGGCATAACCACGGAGCCGAAGCCGTTGGCAATGTCTTTTTTGTGGAGGTCTGTGACGTATGCTATTTGTGTTCTGAGGGCGGGAATTATGGAATCGGGGAGCATGGTGACGCGGTCGTCGCCGCCTTTGCCGTCGAAGACGATGATGCGGTGGTTGTCGAAATCTATGTCTTTGATGCGCAGGCGCAGGCATTCCATGATGCGAAGTCCGCTTCCATATAGGATTTGCACCATGAGTTTGTATGATCCGTTCAGGTTGATGATGATGCTGCGGGCTTCTTCTTTGGAGAGTACGGTGGGTACGCGTTTGCCTCTTTTGGGGCGGACGAAGTTGAGGGTGGTTTCGTCCAGTTCGATGCGAAGTACGTTTTTGTAGAGGAATATGATGGCGCTGATGGCTTGGTTTTGGGTGGAGGCTGAGGCTTTGCGGTCTACGACGAGGTGTGTGATGAATTGGTTGATTTCGGCGACGCTCATTTCTTTTGGGTGGCGTTTGTTGTGAAAGAGGATGTATTGCCTCACCCAGTGGATGTAGGTTTTTTCGGTTCGTGGTGAGTATTGTTTGAGGCGGATGTGGTCGCGGTATTGGTCTAACAGTTTTTTCGGTTTTTGTTGCACGGCTTGCCCCCTCCTGTGGGTGAATGTATAATGATTGTTATTGAATAAAGGGTATTATACAGCGAAATTGCTGTTATACACCCTGTTTTGGGTGTTTATCCGGCAGGCTGTATAAACCATAGTTGGGCAGATAGTTCATTGTCAAATTAGAAAGACCCAATATTAGTAACCCCAAACAAGGAGATTATAAATGAACTCACGACAAGCATTGGTAATAGTTGACGCTCAAGTAAATATGTTTGATGAAAAGTTCTCAATCTTTGACGGCGATAGAATAATTAATGTGCTGTCTAACCTGATTAACAAGGCTCATGCGAAAGATGTTCCAGTAATTTATATTCGCAACAATGGCGGTGAAGGCGAGCCAGATGAGTCAGGAACTCCTGGATGGGAAATCCATCCATCCATAATCCCTCAAACCAATGATGTTGTGATTGATAAGCAAGGTCCTGACGCATTCGACAACACCAACTTGGAAAAGACACTTAAAAAACAAGGCATAGATAATCTTGTAATCGCAGGAATGCAAACGGAAATGTGCGTAGAATCAAGTTCCCGTCGAGCAGTTGAACTTGGATATAAGGTAATCTTGGTAGAAGATGGACATAGCACCTTTAATTTTGATGATTTGAATGCCGAAGATGAAATTAGCAGAGTAAATAGTGAAATGAGAGCCATAGCGGAAGTAAAAACAGCAGATAGTATTGCATTTTAGATGAATCGCAATGCACAGTCCCTGCCCAGTGCCTAGTACCACAAACCATTAGTAAGCAAAAAAACAGTCTAATGTATGAACAAGTTTTAAAAGAAATTGCAAGTAAGATTTCAGAGAAAAAGAGATACTCATCGCCTTTTTGTGTTGGGGTTGATGGTATTGATGCCGCAGGAAAAACGTTTTTCGCAGATAATCTAGCCGCATTTTTGACGAAAAACGGATACACTATTATTCGTGCGTCAATAGATGGCTTTCACAATCCTCGACAAATTCGGCATCAACGTGGAAGTTATTCACCCAAAGGATATTATTTCGATTCGTTCAATTACGAACTCTTGAAAAAATGCTTACTTGAGCCACTAGAACCCGAAGGTAGCAGATTATGCCGTCTCAAGGCATTTGATTTCAAAACAGAAACAGAAATACTCACTGATGAATTGAGAGTAACAAATGCCCATATTCTTATTTTTGAAGGCGTGTTTCTTTTGCGGCATGAAATCGAGCATTATTGGGACTTGAAAATTTTTATGGAGATTGATTTTCAAACGAGCATCAAGAGAGCATTAGAACGAGATATTTATCTATTTGGCAATGAAGAAGAAATTCTAAAAAGGTATCAGGAACGGTATATCCCTGGTCAAAAAATATATTTTGAACTTGAAAGCCCGAAAGAAAAGGCAGATATTATTATTGACAATAACGACTTCACGAAACCATTCGTTACAAGCAGACTTTTTTGAAGATGAATAAAATTAAGTCTTATGGTCAAGTGTGTTTTATTTCTCAGAGAGCATTGCATCCCTCTATCTGCCCAACAAAGCGTGCACCTGACGCTGGGGATTCTGCGCCGTTTTCAGGCATTTTCTACACCTGAGCCTTTTTCTGGTTGGACGGCTTCGCCGTCCCCGCCCCAGCGCAGGTAACGCACACCGTTGGGCATCTGCTTTATATCCCCCACAGAAACCCCACAACGAAAGAAAATCACACAAGCCAATCTCCACACCGAGAAGTATCAATTGCAATGCTTCAGCATGTTTTGACAGCATTTACACAGTGATTATTTTTTTGCCTGCCCGACGCTACCCACCGTTGAACGCCATGTCAAGGGGGACGCTCGGCACGGCGAAAAGAAATTGCGCCAGCCTCGCTTGAACCACCCTTGACACGGCGACCCATCAACGGCGGGTAAAAACTGCGTCAGGCAAAAAAATACATCCTACGGAGTGAACAGGGGGCAGGCAATTTCACAGCGATTTATTCAATCACTCAGCATTACAATTGACAGAAAAAAAGAGGGATGCAGACAGTGAAAAAAAGAAAATAAAAAGTCCTTTGTTTATATATAAGACAAGCCCCGTCTACACGCAACAGCTAATCAGCATCCAGCCTCCACGATAACCCCGCTTGCTGGCAGATGCAATGGTTTATCAGCGGTAGGTCGGAAGAAAAAAACAAAAGAAAAAAAGTGAGCGCCACGGGTTCGATAAAAAATTTTTCCTGTACTCCGCACGTCCGTGCATCAAAATTTTTTCTCTCACTCGGATCGCGTGCCTTGCTGAACTGCCATGCCCAACAAAGCGTGCACCGGACGGAAACAGTCGCCTGGGTGCGTCTCAATCGGCTTGATGATTATCTTGACTTTTGGCACTCCGTATGCGACACTTGAAATCTGCCCGCCGGTGACGCAAACCGTTAGCCCGTCCCTTGCACAACAATTGTAAAAACAACGCCTGCTTAATGATGTTGGGATAAAAATATGAATCATTGGCTTTACGAACAAATTTCAATTCAAGATAATAGCCGCAAGCCATCATTTTCTGTGCAGGCAGTTAGCAATTGGTATAAAGCCTTAAAATTTGAAATTGAAAGTAAGCATGGGAAAAGCACTACTGAACAAATCGAATCTTGTAGAGATTTTTATAGAAAAGACAAATTAAACAAACCAATTCATGCATTCCCGCATAGTGATGTGTTTGAACATTTAACTTTTTCGGTCATCTATGCCATGACTGTAGATAGATTTGCGCTTGAATTGAGTCAAATCCCTTGGATTCGTCCTACAGCCATAGTAGATTGGTATTACGCCACCTACTTCTCCATTCGTTCAATGTTGCCGATTTTTGGTCACAAAATACCTGAAGACCATTCCAAAACTGCAAAGTTTGTCTCATCCACATTTCGGACACATCTTCCATATCCGTTTGACATGCTGGCACAAAGAACAGAAGGCGAAGACTATGCGGTTTTTATTAATGGGACTCAGCCTGTGCATTATGATTTAAATCGTACTTTTATTTCTATGGACACTGTGGCTCAAGGGATGTTAGCGCAATATCTTCAAGGAACAGCAACTTGGAATGTAGAGAAAACGAAAAGCAACATATTGCGCGACAATAAAAATATTGAAAATTTCCGCAGTAAAAATGCTCGAAAAATAAGAGACAGTCGCTTGATATCAGAAATAGGTTTTTTACATTGCGCTTATAGGCAAAGAACAAAAGCAAATTATAGGGACTCTATTTACTTATCCTACGACTATGGCGAAAACATTAATCTCGACACTTTTATTGGAAATTTAAGCGTATCAGCAAAGTTTGCATCTATAACCGCGATTGCTTGTATTGAGCATTATATTGGTCACTCATCAGTAAATGCCTTTATAGAAGATTTAAGGGTAAACTTGCGTGGTATAGATATTGCGAAATCATCTGAGAAATATTGGATGGAGTTTCTATAGGAAATCCATAAGGTGAAATTTAAGCAATGAAAACACGAGTAAGGTATTCCAAAAACAAAAACGGGCTAACAAAGCGTGCACCTGACGCTGGGGATTCTGCGGCATCCCAAGCATTTTCCCCGCTGTCGAGTTTTTTCTATACCCCAAGCGGACTCAGCCAACTCCCCAGCGCAGGTAACGCAAGCCGTTGGCACGCCCCTTGCACAAATAAGCACTTGAAAAATTCCGCAAAAAGGTGTATCTTTGTTGTAGAAACAAACAGGAGATAACCTTATGCTCACAAAAGTTCAGAAATGGGGCAATAGTCTTGCCCTCCGAATACCAAAAGCCTTTGCGGTTGACGCTCAATTAGAAAATGATTCTTTCGTGGAAATAAGCATCGTAAAAGGCAAAATTATTGTTACGCCAGTTCCAGCACCAAGTTGGACACTTGATGAATTGCTTGCAGGTATCACAAAAGATAATCTTCATAATGAAGTTGATACGGGTCTTGCTGTAGGAAACGAAGTTTGGTGAACCTATGGCATATATTCCTGATAGCGGCGACATTGTTTGGATAATGTTCAATCCACAAGCAGGGCACGAACAAGCGGGACATAGACCCGCATTGGTTTTGTCTCCAAAGGCTTATAACGGAAAAGTTGGTTTAGCAATCCTCTGCCCCATCACAAGCCAGGTCAAAGGGTATCCTTTTGAAGTTTTGATACCTGAAGGATTAGAAGCAAAAGGCGCAATTTTATCTGACCAAGTAAAAAGCCTTGATTGGAAAGCAAGAAAAGCAAAGTTTAGTTGTAAGTTACCACCAGAACAGTTTAATGAAGTCATCAAGAAATTAAGTACCTTAATTCGTGAGTAACTTCAAAGCATGTAGAGTCTTGCACAACAAAAGCGTGCCAACAAAGCGTGCACCTGACGCTGGGGATTCTGCGGCAATCTCAAGCAGTTTTCTACGCCTTATCATTTTCTGGTTGGACGGCTTCGCCGTCCCCACCCCAGCGCAGGTAACGCAAACCGTTAGCCCGTTTTCTGCAAACAAACTAGTCTTTCAAAAGCAGGGAAAATAGATTAAGTGAATTTCATGAAAAAATATTTTGTTGGTTTTACTATAATTATTTCCGCAATACCTTTAATAAGTCTTTTTTACATATATCCACCAGCCTTTGTCTATCTATCTGTCACATTTTCCATTATCTTCTTTTTAATGGCACACTTCATTTTTGAAAAAAATAAGATACATGGCTTTATTCATTATTTAGTCAATTGCACTTTTACTGGACTGTCAATATATCTCTCATTAACAAATAATGTTGTTACAGATATAGGCGTAAAATTAGGTCCAACACTTTGGGTCCATTCTGGTATATTTTTAGCGTTCTCCACTTTAATTAGTGGAATTTACATATTTCTTGAGAAGCTTAGAAAGCCATTATCCTTGATAGATAAAAATACTGGCGGATTAAACTTAGAATTGATAACATCGAACTTTGAGGGCATCGATAAAAGGCTTGAAAAAATTGAGGAAGGAATTTCTCAATCTATTCAAACAACAAATGAAAAAGTCGTAAAAAGAGAAAAAAATCTTGACTGCTTTTTTGGTTTCTTCCTTGGCGTTATTTCATCGGTCATAATAAACTTTATAATGAGTTTATTGATTAAATAAGAACGGGCTAACATAGCGTGCACCTGACGTGTGGGATTCTGCGGCACTTTCAAGCATTTTTCTGGCTTCAAGTTTTTCCTGCTCCCAAACAGAATCCACGCCCGCCCACACGCAGGTAACGCAAGCCGTTGGGCATCTGCTTTATATCCCCCACAGAAACCCCACAACGAAAGAAAATCACACAAGCCAATCTCCACACCGAGAAGTATCAATTGCAATGCTTCAGCATGTTTTGACAGCATTTACACAGTGATTATTTTTTTGCCTGCCCGACGCTACCCACCGTTGAACGCCATGTCAAGGGGGACGCTCGGCACGGCGAAAAGAAATTGCGCCAGCCTCGCTTGAACCACCCTTGACACGGCGACCCATCAACGGCGGGTAAAAACTGCGTCAGGCAAAAAAATACATCCTACGGAGTGAACAGGGGGCAGGCAATTTCACAGCGATTTATTCAATCACTCAGCATTACAATTGACAGAAAAAAAGAGGGATGCAGACAGTGAAAAAAAGAAAATAAAAAGTCCTTTGTTTATATATAAGACAAGCCCCGTCTACACGCAACAGCTAATCAGCATCCAGCCTCCACGATAACCCCGCTTGCTGGCAGATGCAATGGTTTATCAGCGGTAGGTCGGAAGAAAAAAACAAAAGAAAAAAAGTGAGCGCCACGGGTTCGATAAAAAATTTTTCCTGTACTCCGCACGTCCGTGCATCAAAATTTTTTCTCTCACTCGGATCGCGTGCCTTGCTGAACTGCCATGCCCAACAAAGCGTGCACCGGACGGAAACAGTCGCCTGGGTGCGTCTCAATCGGCTTGATGATTATCTTGACTTTTGGCACTCCGTATGCGACACTTGAAATCTGCCCGCCGGTGACGCAAACCGTTGGGCGCTTGTCGCAAAGCGATAACCACAAAAATATTTTTGCAAGGTGTGATTACAAAAATGCCATTTCGTTATTACATCAATCCCGAACTCAATATTGTTCTTTTTGTTGGGAAAGAAACAGTAACTGGGTCTGAATATTTCAAAGCCGCAGAAGCCGCATCCCAAGACAAACTACGTAAATGGGGTATGGTGACAATTATTGACATACTTTCTGTCGAAACAGATTTTGAATTACAAGACATAAAATATGCAATTGAGTTCAATGATAAGTTACCCGAAAAAGGACTTGAGCCAGAGCAGGTTGTAGCACTCTCAAAAAGCAAAGGTATGTATTTAATTAGCGAAACGTTTAAGTTGTTGCCAAGTAATATACCTATAAAATTTGAAGTCGTCAGCACACTTGACGATTTAATATCTTCGCTTAATATATCTGAACGCAGGGAAGAGTTTATTTCCTTTTATAATCAATGCAAGTTTGGAAATTGAAATTATGTCGCGTCTTTCAGCAAGCATTTCTTTATTTGGCAAAGGTCACTTCAAATCAGCACGCGCCCAACAAAGCGTGCACCTGACGCTGGGGATTCTGCGCACATCCCAAGCAGTTTCACACGCCTTATCATTTTTCTGGCTGGACGGCTTCGCCGTCCCCGCCCCAGCGCAGGTAACGCAAACCGTTAGTTTTCTTTTCATTATAAAAATGGTATTATTCAATTAATATTTCCATCTTTGCAAAGAGAGGTAGCGGTCAATGATACAGTTGCAGATTTTCAAATATGAATCAGAAGAAGATAGAATGTTCAAAGAAATAAGAACCGTTGAAATTGACGGGGAGATTTGGTTTGTAGCATCAGATGTAGCGAGAACTCTCGGCTATGTAAAACCTGCCAATGCCATAAGCACTCACTGTAAAGCAAAGGGTACCCTGAAACAGGGCATCCTTACAAATGGCGGAACTCAAGAAGTAACACTTATAAATGAACCAAATGTTTACCGTCTAATTGTAAAATCATCTTTACCGTCTGCTGAAAAATTTGAAGAATGGCTTTTTGAAGAAGTTGTTCCGTCAATTCGCAAAAAGGGATTTTACGGAAAAATTGATAGGTCAGCATTACCGAACTTTATCACTCGCTATAAAGATAATTACCATAAATTGCCGAATGATTATTTTTCTGTGATTAGCGAAATGTACGCTCGACTATATATGGAACTCGAAAAAGTAGGATATTCCATTCCTGATAGAGGCGAAGATGGTAAACAACTTATGCCAGATATTAGCGTAGGAAAAGGCTTTGCAGAGTTTCTAAGAAAAAATAATTCTGAATTTTTTGGGCAACATAAGACATACAAACATTCATTTCCAGATAATAGACCTGACGTTGACGCATTTATGTATCATATAGACGCTTTACCGATATTTATTCGTTATATCAATGAAGTTTGGATACCTCAAAATGCACAAAAATATTTCAAAGAAAGAGACCCTCTAGCCCTTGATTACTTGCCGAAATTGCTAAGGTCTCCAAGAGACGAAAACTAACAAAGCGTGCACCTGACGTGTGGGAGTCTGCGGCTTTTTCTGATATTTTTCTGGCTTCGGGTTTTTCCTGCTCCCAAACATTGTCCACGCCCGCCCACACGCAGGTAACGCAAACCGTTAGCCAGTAAAAATGGAGTGAACAATTATGGACAAAAAGAAAGTTCGAGTACTTGTAGACAATCCTGAAGCAGAAATCAAGTCAGCTAGACCGTCGCTAGAAGAATTAGTCAGAACTCCTTTTGGTAAAACTATAGAGTTTGAAACTAGCGTACTTGCCGAGAGATTATCATCGACTTATGCAACTTTGGTTGATATTATTTCAGAACTGCCATTAAGCGGAAATAATTACCAAGCAAATACGGTTAGTTTTACTCTAGGCATAGACGCCAGCGGAGATGTATCAATTGTTTCTACTGTTTCTGGTGGAGTTAAGACGCAGGTCGGATTAACATTCACGCTTACTCTTAAGGACACAAAATCCAATGCATCAACCAAGAAAGCTCGAAAATGAATATTTCAAGCTGTTAACAAGATACGGCTTGCCACTACCTCGACCGATGAGTGAGATTTCTGGTAGCGTCTATAAGCAAATCGTTTCAGAAATGAAAAACAAATATGGGGATCGGATTGATGGCAAACCGATTGAAGACATTGCTCGTCAACTTCTAGAAAGCAAAGAAGTAGGCTTAGGAGGTGCTATCGGTGAACTTTCTATGTCCATTGAGAGAGGCATTAAAGAACTAAAACAAGAGTTGCAAATTGACGTATATGCTGGCGAATTTCCAACAGGGTCTTTTAATGCTATCGCTGTTCCAGTAGCAGGTGGTGCCTTACTGCTACTTAACACTGGGCTTATGATGTTTCTCCACAAAGTGATGAAGATAATGACTCTTTCTATGGTAGCGGCGAAATTTGATGAGACTGGTAATCCAATAGAAGGTACAGAAAGTGAAATATCAGGATATTCACATCAAGAAATCATTGATATTCTTGCAGAATTAGTATTGACCTACCTTCATTGCCAATCACCTTATAGTGCAAGGCGTTTACCAATTATTGGAGGAGCTAAAGGAAATGTGCATGCATTGCTCCTAAAGTATTGTGAGATGTTTTGTTTAGCTCATGAATATGGTCATGCAATTGGAGGGCATCTAAATACCTCCCAATCACTTATAACAAGCACTAATGAAGTTGAGATAGAAGTTATTCCGAAACAGTGGGAGCAGGAATTTGAAGCTGATGTTATAGCAGTGAATGTAATGTTTGCTTCATTAGACTATTCGCTCGGTCAACAGAAAACCTTGCTAAATGTTCAAGGAATTGTAGCCGCTCCCCTTATTTTCTTTGCTTTAGATAATCTCGTAACAAGAGTAACAAAAGAGGTTGCTCGTTTACATGGAAGTCAACTACCCGAGCCACTTACTCATCCGCCTTCAAATTTGCGGTCTGAAAATGTCCGTGAATTTATAAAAGGTTCTGGCAATGAAGGAATATTTTCGCTTGCAAATGTGATGGTTTCATGGATTGAGGCAATGGAGGATAGTGTTATTCAACGCATTGCAGAGTTAACTTAAGTATTTTACTGGCTAACAAAGCGTGCACCTGACGTGTGGGATTCTGCGGCATTTACAAGCCTTTTTCTGGCTTCGAGTTTTTCCTGCTCCCAAGCATTTTCCACGCCCACCCACACGCAGGTAACGCAAACCGTTAGGCGCTTCCCGAAAAAGGCGATCAGTCTCAAAAATAATGGGAAAGGTTATGGCAAATTGGTTTCTTCGTTTGTTTGAGAATACAAGCATTAATGAGGTTTGGATTGCACTCTCATTAAATGGCGCAATTGCTATCAGCATTTTGGTAATGATTTCACTTTCGTTAGCAAAGAAGAATTTCCCCAAGAGGAGTATATTTTCCTATTCAATAATCGGGGCTTTTGCTTGCACAATATGGGTAATAATAACTGCTCAATTTTTGCTATCGTTAAGTCAAGGTATAGTCACTGGAATTGAACAAGGTAGTTGGATATTTGTATTAAGATTGTTTGGTTTTAGTAAATCTCTTTTTAGTGAATCGTTATACTCAAACGTAATGGAATCAATGTATCACTTTGCACCAAAGTCATTTCCATTCTATTTTCTCCCCTCATATGTTTTAGCATTTATTTCTGGTTTTCTAGGTTGTTTTTCGGCGGCTATTTCATTGCTGTCAGTACCAAACAAAGATAAAATTCTCTCAAGAATGCTTTCGGCAATTCCCTCACTTGTTGGTTTTGTCTTCATCTTTACAGGGTTTTCTATTTCTGTTTTTTATCAAGCAATGGTATTGGCAGGAGGATAAAGGAAAATGATAATGTTCGATATAAAAAAAGGTGATTGTAAAATCAAACCGCGCCTAACAAAGCGTGCACCTGACGCTGGGGATTCTGCGGCAATCTCAAGCAGTTTTCTACGCCTTATCATTTTTCTGGTTGGACGGCTTCGCCGTCCCCGCCCCAGCGCAGGTAACGCAAACCGTTGGCACGACCCTTGCAACTGAGAGATTATGAGACAATCTCCAACAAAAAAGTTCTTCCTAATTTTGGCTTGTTTTTTATATTCTTGCACAAATCAAAACATTGAAAAAACTGCCATACCACTTCAGTCGCCATCCAATGAAAAGGCAGAGGAAGTTATCTATTCTCCAGATGGACTTTGGGTTGCAAAAAGATTTATAGGGCAGTCATCAATAAATCTCGATAGAATAGAAATTCAATATGTAAATGGCTCTGTCGTTTGGAATATTCCGTTTGAAGGTGTAATTTTAGATCGAGAAGGGGATGTTTGGATAGAAATCCCTTCACAAGGGGAAATGTGGGAACGCGAGCCCAATCCCACCGTTTATATTCTTGAATGGTCACGGGATAGCCGCTATCTCTATTTCTATATTCGTTATTTTGCCGATGGTTACCAACCGCTCTTAGATAAATTTGATTTACAAAGAATAGATGTGAAATCAGGGATTATTGAGAAAGTTTTACCAGGTACAGGTGATATGGATTTCTCATTTTCCCCAAATCAAGATTACTTAATATATACACGAGGTCAAGATATACCACGACGCATAGTAATAAGGAAAACAAGTAATGGCGCAGAGCAAAGCGTTTCAATAGAAGAATGGAATAAGGGTATAGAAATCGGTGGATTTGATTGGTCACCGTACAACGAATCTGAGGTTAGGTTTCTTACATTCAGTGAAGATTGGGAACAAATTCAGGTGTATTTTCTTGATATCAAGAATCTGTCCACAAAATTAATCATTGAATTTTGGAGAGAGGAATTATGGTATGACAAATGGCTTCCTAACAATATATTCAGATTCATATCTCTACCAGATAATGAGATAACAGAAGTAGATATAGCCATGCCAACACCGAATATAATTGGAACGGTGACGCCCGTACCATAGAGCGTGCCAACAAAGCGTGCACCTGACGCTGGGGATTCTGCGGCAATCTCGAGCAGTTTCACACGCCTTAGCCTTTTTCTGGCTGGACGGCTTCGCCGTCCCCGCCCCAGCGCAGGTAACGCAAACCGTTAGGCGTTTACCCTCCACAATTGGCATTTTTCCATAGCATTGTGCAAGACCCAAAAAAACGGAGTTAATTATGAAAATTGAAATTGACGATGATACTATCAAAGCAACCACGAAATGCGAAAAGTCTTTTTCATGTCTCGCTGACAACCTAGAACCATCGTGCAAAGTAGAACACGCTGTTTCCAATACTGTCCATTTCGTCAAATGTCTAAGCGGAACACATTGTAGTTATAGAATATCGTTTGGCTATGACTACATATGTACTTGTCCAATCAGAAAAGAATTTTACGAAAAATACAAGAGGTGACCTTCAAATCAATTCTTTCGTTTTCTGGTTTTATCAATTCATTAATCTCACAGGTTTTATAAATTGGCTTGTTATTTTCGTCATAGGTTTTGGTAAAAGTAAAAGCCATCCTTTTTCAGCAGGCGTTTTGGTTCGTGTATAAAATCCGTCTTTTTTCAGCAAGCGTTTTGGCAGGTTATATTTTTGGTTATTGCCAAAGATTGAATTGTGTGTAAAAATTTTGGCATGTTGGCGAAGTTGCTTTTTTCAGTTAGCGAATCTGGCGCAACAAAAAACGCCTAACAAAGCGTGCACCTGACGCTGGGGATTCTGCGCACACTTCAAGCAGTTTCCTACGCCGTAACCTTTTTCTGGTTGGACGGCTTCGCCGTCCCCACCCCAGCGCAGGTAACGCAAACCGTTGGGCGTTTTAACAAATATATTAATGGGTATGAAGCAAAGGCGAAACATGTGTTAATCAAGTTTCTCCAATTATTAAACGTTGTTACCAACCATGTGAGACGTGTTAAATCAATGTCGTATTAATCGATGAGGAAATATGTCAAGACGAATCAAAAAAAAAGATGCAATAAGTTTAGAACAGAATAAAAACAAATCATTTAATGACTCAAACTCAGAGAAAAATAACAAGAAACCATTAGTCGAGAATATAGCGATAATTGGCGGGCTAATAGGCTTACTTGGGGCATTTATAGGATTGATAACAGCAATAATTACTTTTGTTCCAAATATTGTTGCTTTTTTCAAGCCAGACAATAATGCACCATCAATTCCCTCATCATCAATTCCCTTTAGTTCATCACCACTCAATATTCTTGTTCCACTGTATGTAAATCCAGGCGGCAACGGCTTTGATTTATGGAATGAAATTATAGATTCAAGCAATAATGTGCCCATAACAGTAATAGTTAATCCATCAAGAGGAGGATGGTCTTTACCAAGCGGCATAGGGAGTTGCCCTGAGTCAATCTATAACGATGCAATTACAAAGTTATTAGATAGTGGCGTTAAAACAATAGGGTATGTTGATACTCAAGAAGGAAAACGTGATATCAACCAAGTTAAAGCAGATATAGATATTTACCTAAATTGCTATCATGTAAATGGTGTCTTTATTGAAAGCAAATATGCTGCGACCAAAGAGAACTTCAATTATTATTACGCACTATTTTGGTATACCCGACATACAGCTGGTGCCATTGACAGAGTACCTCAGCCTTTATTTTTTCTGGGCGCAGGGAATAACCCTAGCAATGAGTATTATACAGAAATCACCTTTGACACTGCAGTTATATTTGATGGAGTTTCATCCCCAGCATGGGCTGATTATTCGCTAAACAATTATACGAATAAAAAACATTTAGGAGAACCGTACACTTACACTGCCGCACTAATTCACTCTGCCCCAGACATAACAACCATGCAATTCGATATTAACAAAGCAGTGGAAAGACATATAAATTACATTTATGTAACAGATGACGTTATGAATAATCCATGGGATTCTCTCCCATCATATTGGCGAAGTGAAGTGGATTATATAAGGGAAATCAATTCAAACCTTCAAAGTACTGCGCAACCATAAAACGCCCAACAAAGCGTGCACCTGACGCTGGGGATTCTGCGGCAATCTCAAGCAGTTTTCTACGCCTTATCATTTTTCTGGCTGGACGGCTTCGCCGTCCCCGCCCCAGCGCAGGTAACGCAAACCGTTGGGCGGGTATGTGCAAAACATTCTCAACAAAGTTGAGAGAAGGCAAGATTAGAAGGTCATCATGGGTGCATCAGGGTTCATATTTTTTCAGGAGAAGCAAATGAAAATATCCAAAATATTTTTTAGCGCAAGTAATTTTATACTCTTAATACTTATTACTGCATGCGTAGCTGCACCAGCCACACAGGAAAGCGTTATACCCGAAACAGAAAATATTCCATCCTATACGCCCAAGCCTGCAAAAGAGACAGAAGCGCATCCTATAACAGGCGAGCAGATTTCTATACCTATTTATGACTTACCAATGAACGAATCTGAAAACCCTGCTACGGCAGAAACATGGTTATACGTTTTCAAGGAGATAAGTTTTTCGTTTGCATTTGATTCCACTTGGGTGGTCACACCTGTGGACAAAGACAGCTTAGAAAAATTACATGAGGCAACAAGCAAGAACGGTCTTGAAGTTACTCATTTTATAGAATGGTTCTCTAAACTTGCTTTACAAGAATATCCTGATATGGCGTATTCTCTATGCGCTTTCAAGAACACAGTAGAACAACTTGAACCTGGCAAGACGGTTTTTATGTACACTGCGCAATTTTACGAACCTGAAAGAGTAGCTATACCCTTAGATAGGTATACATCCATTTTCTTGCATGATATGGAAGAAAATTTAGAATTTAAAAATGTTTGGAAAGTAATCTCTGATAATGGGATGCCAATGGTTATTATAGAATCCAAGACCAAAACAGACGCCCCCATTTACATGACGCATATCTTGGCGAATACAGGGAAAGCTTATTTGGAAATAACCATTCAAACCTATGACCCAGACTACAGCGTATTGAAAGACCTACGTTTAACTTTACGCTCTTTTTCCACAACAATGCGTGTGGGTAAATAAAGAAGACCGATCAAAAATGCCCGACTTTGGAAAAGTTAATTAAGTTGCATCTAAAACAAAACCCGCCCAACAAAGCGTGCACCTGACGCTGGGGATTCTGCGCACATCCCAAGCAGTTTCCTACGCCTTAGCATTTTTCTGGTTGGACGGCTTCGCCGTCCCCGCCCCAGCGCAGGTAACGCAAGCCGTTAGCCGCTTAGATATTTAGAATCCATTCATTTCATACTTAAGGAGAAAAGCAGTATGAATCTAAAGAAAATTACACCAAGTACGATTTCTCTAATTGTTACTGCAATATTAATTTTTACAGTTGGCGCGTATACGGATAATAGTGGTTTTCAACTTGCTGGAGGCATTTTTTTGGTAGTTGCATTAATCACCGCTATCAACCAAGCCCGTAAACAGGACACTTCTGATTGACAAAACTTCTTATGGTAATTTGCGTTGTCGAATCTTGACCATAAAAGTAATTTGTTGATAGATTTGTTACAACATACAGTAAACCTCTTTAAGTTTGTAAGTCACTTAAAACATCTTTGCAATGCTACAAATTATCAAATCGACAAAGCATTGGTTACGAGAGCAATAATCAAAATGCGCAGTCCATGTTGTGAAAATATGCATACAATAGAAAAGAGCGCAAAAAATTACGATGAAAGCCAGTCGCCAATATTTTCAAGATACTGCGCAACAATGCGTACATCACCTAGGGTGTTTTGTGAAATAAGCATAAGGCAGCCGCAAGCAAAAACGCGGCTAACAAAGCGTGCACCTGACGCTGGGGATTCTGCGGCAATCCCAAGCAGTTTCCTACGCCATATCATTTTTCTGGCTGGACGGCTTCGCCGTCCCCACCCCAGCGCAGGTAACGCAAACCGTTAGCCCGCTCGTGCAAAATCACACCTAGCATAATTTCATCAACTATTTTTTGACTGAGGTGCTATTCATGACTATTTATTTTGACAATAACCTCAAAAATATAAGAAGTATTTCTCGTTTTACATTCTGGGGGAGTATCTTTCTCATGATGAACACAATTCTTTTTCCAAAATTTGACTATGCCAATCTTAGAACAACCTTGGTTTTTTTCGGATTATTTGCATTTTTTATATACTGGATGATTCCTGTATTCTTTTTACTCATAAAGAAGCAAGTATTCGCAATCGCCTGGTCAAAGGCGTTCGATAATTGGGAGGATTTTAAGAACAATGATTTTAAAACATTAAAGCTCTCAGATAAAATATTGATGATTATGAATTGCATTGTAGCCTGCGTAGGCTTACTATTATTTACCAACGTTTTAAGTTATGCCCTTATGCAAGGAAGTTAAAATAAGAATAAAGATAATTCACTAAACACCAATTAAAAAACTTGTTGATAAAATCCATTACAATGTCTCTTAAAACGAAAAGCGGGCTAACAAAGCGTGCACCTGACGCTGGGGATTCTGCGCACACTTCAAGCAGTTTCCTACGCCTTAGCCTTTTTCTGGTTGGACGGCTTCGCCGTCCCCGCCCCAGCGCAGGTAACGCAAACCGTTAGCCCGTTCCTCCGAGAATTTATGTCTTTCAAAATTATCAAACTTTTAGGTAGCATTTTGTTTGCTTTTGTCTTATTGTCTTGTACTTCCAAAGACATCGCAACTACTCAAACGTCCATTTCTACACCTAGCAAAGTATATGTTTCACCTACCCCAACTTCTTTTCCAACATTATTACCCGAAGCCGCAGCAACTTTTTTCGTAGAAGTTCATCAAACTGCTTTTCCAATTCCAACTTCACTAGCAGGTTTTCCAACAGCGCAAATTCCTAATCAAAATTACTATCAAGAGTACCTTTCCATTCCTGAATTGCACATTGGAAGTTATGTAATCCGCAATTGGAGAACAAATAATTCTTCATACGGCGACATTATTACAATTTCAGTTATTGGGAAAGAATCAATCACCATAGAATCTGCAATACTAAACCCATTAACAGGTATAGATATTACTGGCGACAACATTCCTGAAGCAATTGTAGAAACAGACACAAAGGGGAATGGGTGCTGTCACAGTGTTGCCATATTTTCACTGGGCAATAAATTAGAAACTTTGCTTGATACCCCAACAAGAGAATGTACTGGGGAATTCTCTGATTTAGATTCAGATGGCAAATATGAATATATTACTTGTGATGGTTCATATAACGGGGCTTTTGAATGTCCTCATTCCGCCTCCCCTAAACCACTCGTCATCTTCAAGTACAGTGATAAAGAAAAGGGATTCAAGATTAGCACAAGTGAATTTCCCGATATGGCACAAGAAAGAATCGATGAGTATACAAAAATGCTTGAACTACCTAACGCTAGCAGTCAAAGCGAAGAATCGGTTTGTTTAGTTAGTGGTTTGGCATTAGAATATTTGTATACAGGCAGACAAGATTTAGCGTGGTCAACTATTGATAAATTCTACGAGCCTGAAAAAGCAAAGCAAATACGCAGTGAAATTGAAAGCACAATTGAAGAACGCGCATTGTTTTATTCACCCCCATAAAAACGGGCTAACAAAGCGTGCACCTGACGCTGGGGATTCAGTGCCAATCCCAAGCCTTGTTCACGCCTTAGCCTAGTCAGCTCGGACGGCTTCGCCGTCCTCCGCCCCAGCGCAGGTAACGCAAACCGTTGGGCAACCTAAACAATCAATAATAGGGAAAATATCTAATGGACTCAAAAATTATTGAAGCAATGAAATCTCCAAAAGAATTGGAAATTCTTTATCGGGAAAATCCTGATGAATTCTCAAAAGCATTTCCATCTGTCTTAGCAAATCATCCCGAATCAACTATTTTGCAAGTGTGGCAAGAGCGATTAAGTTTTGAAACAGAAAAAAAGCAAGTTGTCCCCGCATGGTCATTAAATAATATCCTCTTTCTTCTTCTTTTGATTGCAATTTCAGGGACAATTTTCAAATTGCCAGACTACTTCCCGTCAATAGAAGATTCATTTTATATTCGTATTTTAGCATTAGTGTTTATTGCTCCACACATTGCTTATTTTATTCAACGTACCAAATCACCCAAATTTACAATATCGGTTTTCCTCATTGTAGCAGTGAGTCTAATTTACTTAAATTTATTGCCAAACCGTGGCGATGAATGGTATCAATTTTCAAAAATGTATGGGGCTTTTGACGATGCTCTAACAAACGCAGAATTACATATTCCATTATTTCTATGGTTAGTGGCAGGTGTTGCTTTTGCGGGAAAAGAATGGAAGAGTACACTTGCAAGAATGGAATTCCTTAAATATAACGGTGAACTTATTATCTACACCACAATCCTGGTTATTGGTGGTTCAATTTTAACTTCCATTACTTTGATGCTACTTAGTTTTGTTGAAAAATCCTATGAGTTATCAGCATGGTACGAAGAATATGTAATTATGTACGGTATTGTAGCTGCGCCTATCATTGCAACTTTTCTATTGGATAAAATTATTGATAAACGCCTAAATATCGCACCCACTATCGCCAAATTTTTTACTCCATTATTTTTGATCACTACAATTGCTTATTTGATAATTATGGTTATTTACCAAAAAAATCCTTTTGGCGACCGTGAATATCTAGTGGCACTAAATATCTTGTTGATTGTTGTACTGGGTTTACTAATATTCACAATTGCGGAAAGAAATACTATATTGCCACCAAGCGCCAGTGATTATCTAAATATTGGACTTGCATTCGCCACAATAATTCTTAATATTATCGCATTGTCAGCATCGGTTTTTAGAACAATCAGTGACATTTATGGGCTTACGCCAAATAGAATTACTATTCTTGGAATAAATTTACTTGTATTTATCCATTTGCTTGGAATTCTCATTAACTACATTCGTTTCGTTTGGAAAGGCAGTTCATTCGAAAAACTGGAAAGTTGGATTGCAGGTTATTTGCCATATTATGCAGTTTGGACTATTCTTGTTTCAGTCTTGCTACCTGTATTTTTCTGGTACAAATGAGTAATGTTTTTTGAAGATAAGCGAGTCTTGCAAAACACGGTTGCCCAACAAAGCGTGCACCTGACGCTGGGGATTCTGCGCAAATCTCAAGCAGTTTTCTACGCCTTTTCATTTTTCTGGCTGGACGGCTTCGCCGTCCCCCGCCCCAGCGCAGGTAACGCAAACCGTTGGGCGGCTATCCTGCTCAACAAGAAAGCGAGTAACAAATGATTGAACTCTTCAACAATGATTTATTTTTCACATTGCCAGGCGTTTTTATTGGCATATCTTTACTTGTAAAATTCTACAAAGAAATAATGACCAACATTCACTATACCGAGCCGAAAACCCCTAACTATTTCAAAGAGGTAACTATCGAGCAAATTCAAAAAGTTCAGCCATCGCAAAAGCAAAAAGAAAATAATGCCCGTTGTGAATATTGCGGAACAAAAAGCAAGACTGACGATGTTCACTGTAAGTCATGCGGTGCTCAGTTACCATGAGCGCCGCCCAACAAAGCGTGCACCTGACGCTGGGGATTCTGACCGTTGATTAGGCTTTATCTACGCCGTGGGATTTTTCTGGTTGGACGGCTTCGCCGTCCCCGCCCCAGCGCAGGTAACGCAAACCGTTAGGCGCTAGTTGTATCTCCCGCTATAAATTGGGGAAATAAATGCCCTTGAAAAAAGGGGGTGAATACAAGTAAAATATGACTAAAGTAATAAAAATTCACATAATATAAGGAGAATTACCATGTTATCAAAAATCCCACAAGATTGCCCAAATTGCCATGAACCAGCCAAAACATATCTTTATGTAATCGAAAATGACCTAGGACTTACTAAAACAGTTAAGTGTAAAAACTGCGGGTGGTTTGATGAAATGAAAACAGAATTAGGTGGCGGCGTTGAGACAGCAAGAAATATTGCTATTGGAGCAGGAGTTATAGCTACCGTTTGGAAAATTTTTAATGATTTGAATAAGCCTAAATCTTAATAAAGATAAAATTTCTTTTTTGGGATTATGAGTAATAGAGAATAAATTTGAAAAAGGCTGTCAATAGGCTTTATAAAAGGATTCAAGATGAGCTACGGAATATGTCCGCGTTGTAAAGACGGCAATCTTTCAGTACAGAATCAAGGAAAGCGTCCAGAAAGCACTCACCTTCATTGTCCATCATGTGATAGAGTCTTTGTTCAGGTTAGATGTGAGCATTGCGATGAGTCGCCCTACTTGCAAATGCTTACTATGGAAAGCAATGCTCTTGATACAAAATTAAGGTGTCCGAGCTGCAAAAAAGTTGTTTCGTATCGTACATTACTAGGCGGAATTGTGCAAGCCGCACCCGCTGTAATAGCAATTGGTCTTTTATTGAGATTAATTGACGACTTCTCAGATTCAATATAATGTGGGGCTTCCTTTTATAGATGTGTAAAATCATCATTTGCGTGATGAGAATAATCGTCTAAATCCTCAGTATCATCATTGTCATCTGAATTTCCGTCGTCAAAATCATCATTTTCATCACCGCCGTTGTCGTCACCTGCACTGCTACTGTGTTCATCGTGCCCATGAGTATGATGAGTATGTATTGAATGGTCATCTGAGGATTCTTGTGACATTTTATGATTTACAGAGTCGTGTGCATCTGTTGCGCTATGTTGTTCGGCAATATCACCAATAGTCTTAATTACTTTAATTAAGTTCTCGAAAATTACTTTATAAGTTTCAGTTACTTGTGTCAGCACCTTAATTGTTACATATCCTGTAACAGCTACAGTGCCAGCAGTTGTTAATCCGACAAGCCAAACTGGAGTTCCGTTATGAATAGTCTGTTGCCCAACAACTTGATTACCTTCGCCTGAAATGGTTTCTGCGGCTATAGTTGAGACATAAGTGTCATTATTGCTTTCTGCTGAAATATGACCAGACTTAAAATTGCTTAGTACTTCATTCAAAGCAGGCTTTTTATCGGCTTGAACGGAGATGTATTCGTCAAGAGGAGTTTGGTCAACAAGTATCATCGCAGTTGGTTTTTTTTGTGATACGGCTGTTTCTGCCTCCCATATGCAGTACTCAGACATGATAGAATTTTTACTCAAGAAAAATAAAACCATGTCAGAACTTTCAATTTTTTGTTTAAGAATGTTTGTCCAACTATTAGAGAATCGACTTTCTCGTGACTTATCATCAAACCAGACTTGGTTTTTTGAGTTTCTCAACTGAGAGATAACACCTTTTATTTGTTCAAAGTCAACTAAAGCGTATATAACATATATATTCATAGTTTCTCGTCGTTTTATGAAAAGGAGTAAAAATGGAATTAACCGCAACTGCTATTACAAGTTTGATTATAACTGCTCTTTCAAAAATATCTGAACCTGTAATAAAACTAGCGTATGAGGACCTTAAGTCTGCATTGTCTAGTTTGTTTATTGATGAAAAAGAAGCATTACAGTTGCCACTTTCAAAAGTCGAAAGCGGTGAAGAAGCTTGGGTTTCAGCACTTGAAAACTCGCTTTCAAAATACGAAAAGAGGTATTCAGAGGAGATTGATACAGCTTTTCAAAAACTTCAGGTTTTGTTAGAAAAAGATATACCCGCCAGCAATAATGGTATTAATATCAAATCTGGAAATGATACATATGTAAGCCAGCAATCTATTCAGTCAGTGGGCGGAGAAAAGAATAAAGTAGTAGGTCAAGTCATAAAGAAAAAGTAGCAGTGAGTGATAATCCCTTGCGCCTAACAAAGCGTGCACCTGACGTGTGGGATTCTGCGGCTTTTTCGAGCATTTTTCTGGCTTCGAGTTTTTCCTGCTCCCAAACAGAATCCACGCCCGCCCACACGCAGGTAACGCAAACCGTTGGGCGTTTCAAAACAGGTGATTAATGCAAACGATTGATTTGGAAACATCCATCAACGTCTTCTTGAAACTCGGGCAGCAATTGCAATCCTTGCAACCGCTTACTGGTGAAAATGTTTTGAGTGAATTGTTTGCGTGGTATAGAGAAAATCGTATAACTGGCACGTCGCTTATTGAAGATGGAGATATGTTATTGCTCCAGTGGGGAGTCACTCGACCTCTTGACATTATTGAACCGACTGACCTGCGCGGGGTTGGCGACGAAAAAATAAAATTTTCTGATACAAAATTCCAATATCTAAACTTTACTCGCCAAGTATTTGCAAATTACGATGACAAGGAAGTAGAATTTGATGATGTCGCAATACAAATGAGAATAACATTATGTTACGAGGCAACAGCAGAAAAAGAAAACAGTGATGGCTTTTGGATTGAAACTCCTAATGATGTTGAACGTGGAGAAGAAAGATTCCGCTCGACGCCTTTTGTGAATTTACTAATGAAAACTCCCGCATCACGAGTCGAAATTGTCGCTGAACATTGTGGTTAAAATATGGCAGAGTTATCTTTTTCAGCCAGAGAGTCTTGTTCAATAAAAAACGCCCAACAAAGCGTGCACCTGACGCTGGGGAGTCTGCGCAAATCTCAAGCAGTTTCCTACGCCTTTTCAGTTTTCCAGTTGGACGGCTTCGCCGTCCCCGCCCCAGCGCAGGTAACGCAAACCGTTGGGCAGTTCCTTGCAAAACATAAGCCATGAAAACAAAGTTGATTTTTGCAATTCTATTCGGAGCATCAGTCTTAATTGCTTGTGCCCCAAAAGCTATTACTAATCCAACAGAAACGGCGACTCCTTCACTAACATTCACTCCTATTTTGCAAACTTCCACCCCTACAGTCGAATGGATAATCTATGCAACTCCATTAAATCTGTCATACGATACAAGCAACGATGAGATAATTTTAGTAATTGACGAATTGTTTCCTGGCAATTGCATTAAGGACAACCAAAATCTTCTAAAAGCCAACCCGACACTAGTTGCACAATACGAGCCAATGCTGTTAGTCCCGCCGCTAATATTTTCCGAAATATCCACATTACCAGAACCCAGTCCAAATTATTGGGGTGAACGCGCCGACAATATTGATAATAGCGTTACAGCATTTATTATTTGTCAGACTGGAGATTGCAGTAAAATTTATATCAAGAATAACAAACTTGGCAATTTCTATAAGATTGATGTTGGAGCAGGAACAGATCGACCACTTGGACATTTATATTGGATAAATAAAAATACATTCGTTGTTGTGGAAGAATTCCATGCAACAGCTAAAATCTTTGCTGTCAATGTTGACAAACAACAATTTGAATATTATGGAATTACTGGAGGTTGCCCTCGCACCCCAATGCCATCACAAACTCCAACGCCATAATGTCGTGTACAATGAAAACTGCCCAACAAAGCGTGCACCTGACGCTGGGGATTCTGCGCACATCCCAAGCAGTTTCCTACGCCTTAGCTTTTTTCTGGCTGGACGGCTTCGCCGTCCCCGCCCCAGCGCAGGTAACGCAAACCGTTCGGCGGCACGCTGCATAAAGGGAGCATGAAATTCACAAAAGGCGTTATTGTTTTTGTCATAGGTCTTCTTATTCCTATTACATGCACACTTATTACAGTGCTAATCATGTTTTTCATTGGCAATCTTTATAGCAATAGCACTTTTGTAAAATGGCATTCTTTAGGTAGCCCTCCAGAGAAAATCATCAAAATTGCGGGGTTATGCGAGGAAGAAGTTTGCGTGGAAACTGAAAGCAATAACGTCTACATGTTCAATTCCTATATTTGTGGTGAAGAAGTAGCTCAATCGTGCTGGGAACAGGTAGACGCAATGCTTATTGAAGAGCCAGAAGTTGTATCTTGTTGGTATGAATTTCCAGTCAAGAGTCTTCCGCCCACCACTATACAAAGTATAGTAACAAATGACTGTGGCTCAGGTGGGGCATCACAAACAAATTATGCTTTACTAAACGATGGAAGTATTTGGGTTTGGGATAGTAGCACTACCGATTTGCAAGGCACAGGATTGTTTATTTTGGCTTTTCCATTTGGAGCAATTTCATTTATCATTGGATCAATAATTGCATTACATAACATACCAGCGGTCTGGAGAAAATGGACAAAAACGAGTCTGTAAAATCAAAAGCCGCCGAACAAAGCGTGCACCTGACGCTGGGGATTCTGCGGCAATCTCAAGCAGTTTCCTACGCCTTATCATTTTTCTGGTTGGACGGCTTCGCCGTCCCAGCCCCAGCGCAGGTAACGCAAACCGTTAGGCGGGCTTCTTTCTAAATGTCGTGAAATGTTGGTTACAATCGAAGTAAAGGAGCTACATTAGCCATGTCCAGAATCTTACTCGGTGTTATATGCGGTATCGTCTTTGGGATAATCTCGGTAGCAACAATGATTCCCCTCAAGTTTGAAGATAAGAAAGCCGCAATGACAGGAGCGTTCGCCAATCGGTTTGCAGTCGGTTTTGTCATTGGTGCAACCACTTTGCCGTTACCTATGTGGGCAAGTGGTTTATTATTTGGATTACTCCTCAGCCTGCCTGATGCAATCATTACAAAGTCTTGGATACCGATTATGACATTGGGAGCAATTGGCGGAATACTGTGCGGATTGGCGATTGGGGCTTTTGGGGTTTAGAGAGGCTACTATGACTACTGAGTATTTTGTCGATCATCATTTTGAAAACAAATCCCCCCTCGTACGAGAAATCTACGATAGTCTCATCAAGAAGATAAAATCGTTTGGCAAAGTTCAGGAAGAACCACACAAGACATCAATTCATCTGCTAAATCAAACCACCTTTGCGGGCGTTGCAACACGCAAAGATTATTTATTGTTAACTATCAAAACAGACCGCCCGATTAAAAGTTCAAGAGTCACAAAAACCGAGCAGGTTTCTCGAAATCGCTTTCATCTCCTCATTAAACTTGAAGCGCCGAAAGAGATTGACGTAGAGTTGCTCAAATGGTTAAAAGATGCTTACAATTTAAGTGATTAACAAAAACATGCCCGCCTAACAAAGCGTGCAGCGGACGGCAGGGAGTCTGCGGCTTCGAGGGGCAGTTTCATACGCCCGAACATTTTTCTGCTCTTGAAGTTTTGTCTCGTCCCGCCCCCGCCGCCGCTAACGCAAACCGTTGGGCGCTGGCAATAGATAAATGGAATGAACAATGAATAAATTATCCAAAACCGAGATCTTCTGGAAAAGTTATCTTTCAACACTATCAGAAGTAGATCAAATGAATACGTCAGCATACGTTGTCAGTCAATTTGCTAATACACCTGAAGCAGCCACTTCAGTCGGCATACTCGTCCGCGACGGGGTCAAGACCACAACCAGTACACTTTTATGGGGACTGGAACACATCGGCGAACCGCTCCCAAAAGTGGGTATGATCGAACTTATCGTAGATGGCAATGGCGACCCTCTTTGCATTACCGAGTTGATTGAAGTGGAAATCAAACCATTCAACGCTGTGGATGAACAATTTGCCTTTGAATACGGTGAGGGCGATCGCACTCTCGCTTTCTGGCTAAGTGACAACTGGGATTTTCTTTCACATGAGTGTGTTGAGATTGGACGCGAACCAAACAAAACCATGCCCATTGTCTTTCAACGCTTTCGAGTACTATACCCAAAAAACAACGCTCACTAGATTAAGGTATCATGGTAGTCTATTCTTATATTAATGAAAACATAAGTAAAAAATTCCCTTTTACTTATTCCAAGACATCGCGCCCAACAAAGCGTGCACCTGACGCTGGGGATTCTGCGGCAATCTCAAGCAGTTTCCTACGCCTTAGCCTTTTTCTGGCTGGACGGCTTCGCCGTCCCCACCCCAGCGCAGGTAACGCAAACCGTTAGGTGCTTGTCCTAAAAAATAGCATTGGGAGAAAATAATTGACTATCATTGAAATCAACTCAGAAGTAAATGGGCATCGTTTATTCGGTTTGCTTTCTGGTGAAGGTGAAACTACTGTAATTCTTGACGCTGGATTAGGTGGAACTTCTGAAGATTGGGCAAAAGTACAGCCAGAAGTAGCAACCTTTGCAAAAGTCTTTAGTTATAGCCGAGCAGGTCTGGGAAAAAGTGAAAAGGCTCCCACCCCAAGAACTTGCAAAGACATTATCGAAGACCTGAGAAGTCTCTTATCGGCAGCACATTTGAATCCGCCCTACATTTTGATTGCACATTCATGGAGCGGAATTAACGCCCGCTGGTTTGCAAATCAATATCCCGATGAAATTGCAGGAATGGTTCTTGTTGATGCTGTTCATGAAGATAAATACGAACAATTTGAAAAAGTGCTTTCGGAAGAAAAAGCAAGTCGTATGTGGTTATTTGTCAAAGACCCATCCAAAAATGATGAAAACATTGATCGAATAGCGAGTTTCGAGCAAGTTCGGAGTAAGCAAATTATTTTTGATTTTCCATTGATTGTCTTGACACGAGCCGCAGATTCCGATGAATTGAGTAAAATCGAGACAGATTTACAGGCTGAATTTTTGAAGTTATCCGCAAAAAGCAAGCAATATTTTTCAAAACATAATGACCACTTCATTCAGAACTCAGAACCTGAACTTGTGATAGATTCTATACGTCAGGTTGTAGAATCTGTGAAAGCAAATGTCACGTAAAATTCAACCGCACCTAACAAAGCGTGCACCTGACGCTGGGGATTCTGCGGCAATCTCAAGCAGTTTTCTACGCCTTATCATTTTTCGGGCTGGACGGCTTCGCCGTCCCCACCCCAGCGCAGGTAACGCAAACCGTTGGGCGCTTAGTCAAAAACATCGGTAAAATATTCATATAAAATGGCAAACGAAATTATTAGGCAAGAATTTCTAAATCGTGTTCACTCAGCAATAGTGAGTGCGAGAAATGTATCAGAAATTGACCATGCTGGTATTAGGGGACGGTCAAGAGAAATTTTCTTGCAAAAGATGTTACAACCAATTCTTCCTCCCTATGTAGAGTTTGGGTCAGGGAAAATAGCAGATTCAAAGGGCAATCTATCAGCAGAAACAGACATCATAATTTACAGTAAACAAACATTACCGCCCCTCTTGTTTGAAGCCAATTTTGGTTTATATCCTGTTGAAGCGTGTATTTATGCAATCGAAGTAAAAAGCAAATTAACAACCAGCGAAATCCAATCAACTATTGAGAAATTTAAACGCTTGCAAGATTTGTCTTATTTGCCTCCAATACTTAATCACCTGTATCAACCAACTGGCGGAATGACCCCACCTGTAATTCCTTTACTTTTTGCATTTAGTAGCGATTTATCTTCATCTGGTAAAGATGAACTAGAGCGGTATAGAAATCTGGACAAGGATTCGGATAAGAATCCTGCAATACCTGTTTTTTGCGTAGCAGGAAAAGGTTATTGGTGGTTCAAACCGAACGAACCAGCAGAAAAATGGATAAAACATTTACCTACTGAAGATAATGAAGAAGTCGTCGAGTTGATAGGAGGAATAGCCAATACTATTCCTGAACAGGTTGCAGCCAAAGGACGACCGAGATTCGGTCAGTATATTCTCAGAGAAAGAAATTTTGAGAAACATTGATTTTGAGAAAAGGTGTTATGTTCAATCCCAGCGCCCAACAAAACGTGCACCTGACGTGTGGGATTCTGCGGCATTTTCAGGCATTTTTCTGGCTTCGAGTTTTCCCTGCTCCCAGGCAGAGTCCACGCCCACCCACACGCAGGTAACGCAAACCGTTGGGCAACCCGTGCAAAATAAAGTCATCTTTGAATTGCATCATTGTTTATAAGGTCATAGGTTTTTAGTAACTATCAAACAAATTTTCATATTTCTAACACCGAGGAGATACTTATGCAACAAGAAGAAATTACCGCTTATATCGTCAAAGAACTTGCAAAACACCATAACCCCAAAGATATCGCTTTAACTTTGTGCGAAAAAACAAAAATGCCTTGGTCAGACGCCGAAAAACTTGTACGGCATGTGCAATCAACTCATGGTCAAGAAATTGCAGTCCGCCAAAGTCCTTTGCTAATCATCTTTAGTGTTGGCTTGTTAGTCGTTGGGCTTGGCTCAATAGTGTTTGGTATTTCAATCATAGACCACGATGGTAGCGGCAATCGGCTTTCAACTCGGATGGTATTTATAGGAATAGGCATGATTCTTGGTGGAATTATTGGATTGTGGAATACGATTGCCTCATTGCTTAAAGGGAAGTAGAATTTTTGATAGTTGTAAAGGTTACTGCAAAACACAAATTTATTTACAACAATGTCTTTTTTTTCAGCAAAGGTTGTAGTCAGCCAGCAGGTTGCCCAACAAAGCGTGCACCTGACGCTGGGGATTCTGCGCACACTTCAAGCAGTTTTCTACGCCTGAGCCTTTTTCTGGCTGGACGGCTTCGCCGTCCCCGCCCCAGCGCAGGTAACGCAAACCGTTAGCCGCCTGTCCTGCAAAATAAAAATTGGAGTAAAGTATGCAAAAAACAACCTTCGCTGTCCAGCAAATGGACTGTGCATCTGAAGAACAATTAGTACGGCTGAAACTTCAAGAAGTCAGCAATATATCCTCTTTGCAGTTTGATTTGTCCAATCGCAAATTAGATGTTTTCCACACGGGCGATTATCAATTAATTTTTGAAGCACTTAACAGTTTACAACTCGATACAACTTTAGTTGAAAGTAGCACAACGAGTGAGTCTGCGCCAGTTGACAATGCTAATCTAGAGCAGAAATTATTGTGGCAGGTTCTATCTATTAACTTTTTCTTTTTTGCACTTGAAATATTGACGGGGTTCATCTCCAATTCAATGGGGCTTGTTGCAGATAGTTTAGATATGCTTGCAGACAGCCTTGTGTACGGGCTTGCTCTTTTTGCAATTGGTGGAACGGTTGCTAAGAAAAAGAATATCGCCAAAGCAAGTGGATATTTCCAAATTGTTCTGGCAATCTTTGGCATAACCGAAGTCATTAGGCGTTTTCTTGGGCTTGGCGATGTTCCCGCTTTCCAAACAATGATTGTAATTTCAGGACTTGCATTGATTGGAAATGCAACCAGTTTGTATTTACTTCAAAAAAGTAAAAACACAGAAGCCCATATGCAAGCCAGCATGATTTTTACATCCAATGATGTCATTATCAATCTTGGCGTTATTCTTGCTGGTGTATTGGTGTTTGTAACAAACTCCAAAATTCCCGATTTGGTTGTAGGCGCAATCGTATTTATTATTGTGGCGCGTGGCGCATATCGTATATTGCAAATTGCAAAGTAGTCCATTAACAAAAACGGCGGCTAACAAAGCGTGCACCTGACGTGTGGGAGTCTGCGGCATTTTCGAGCATTTTTCTGGCTTCGGGTTTTTCCTGCTCCCAAAGCGAATCCACGCCCGCCCACACGCAGGTAACGCAAGCCGTTGGGCTGCTGGCGTAAATGTGAATCAAGTCTTGAAAACATAATGAAAAAGTTAAATAATAACGCTAGATTAATTATCGTTTGCGGTCTACCAGGCTCAGGAAAAACAACTTTAGCAAAATGCCTTGAGGAAAGCCTAGATGCTGTTCGCCTTTCTCCAGATGATTGGATGGACACGCTTTCTATCAATCTTTACGATGAAGAAAGTCGAGCAAGGATTGAAGCACTACAATGGAAGTTAGGTCAAAAATTACTCAAACTCGGTCTCGTGGTCATTATCGAATGGGGGACATGGGGAAAATCCGAGCGAGACACATTGCGTGAGGGCGCGCGCAAACTCGGCGCTGCTGTTGAATTGCATTACTTGTCCGCTACTTCTGAAGTTCTTTTCGAGCGCATTCAGCGTAGAGGTATGGAAGATCCGCCCATAAAATATGAAGATGTTTTGCGATGGGCTGAGATAATTCAAGTTCCAACGGAGGAAGAGATGAGATTATTTGACCCTGCAAGTGAATGTAATAAAAATTTGGAGACGTTTTATTCTTGAAAATGCAGCCCAACAAAGCGTGCACCTGACGCTGGGGATTCTGCGCACATCCCAAGCAGTTTCCTACGCCTTATCATTTTCTGGCTGGACGGCTTCGCCGTCCCCGCCCCAGCGCAGGTAACGCAAACCGTTCGGCGGCTTACATAAAAACAAAGGTGGTTTACAAATTATGAAAGACAAATATTATCCCCCAAAATTTAACGAAGAACAATTTCATTGTATTCACTGTGGTGTATTCGCTAGCCAAGAATGGTTAGACACCTTTTATCAAGGACCAAGGGGTGGTTTTATAAAGACCACAATTCGCATGTCTGTGTGCAGTCATTGTCAAAAGCCATCTTATTGGTATGCCGAGAAGATGGCTGTCCCAGCAACTTCTCCCATTGAGCCACCACACCCTGACCTTCCTGATGACTGCAAAATAGACTACATTGAAGCCCAAAATGTCTTTGTGCAATCACCGCGTTCTTCAGGAGCACTATTACGATTATGTATTCAAAAATTAATGCGGCATCTTGGGGAAAAGGGCGAAAATATCAATGATGATATTAAGGCGCTTGTAATAAAAGGATTACCGCCGCTTGTTCAAAAAGCCCTTGATTATTGCCGCGTTGTTGGCAACAATGCTGTACACCCAGGTGAAATTAAAATAGAGGATACGCCAGAAATTGCACTAAACCTATTCAAGATGGTTAATTATATTGTTGAGGACAGAATTACACATCCAAGAGAAATCGAACAATTATATGGTCAGTTGCCAGACAGTAGTCGCAAAGCAATTGAAAAAAGGGATACTTCTGCATCTTAAAGTATCGTTCTCAATAACGCCGCCGAACAAAGCGTGCACCTGACGCTGGGGATTCTGCGCACATCCCAAGCCTTTTTCACGCCTTAGCATTTTTCTGGCTGGACGGCTTCGCCGTCCCCGCCCCAGCGCAGGTAACGCAAACCGTTAGACCCCTTCCTTGCAAAATATAGTCTTAAAACCTTCCTGCTATTGGTGTAAAATAAATTCAGGTAATCCGCTTTTAGCAAATAATGGAGTAAATAGCCATGACACTTGATGAGAAAATTCACCGATATGCACAAAAACTTCCGTACTCATTTCAGGAAGAATTGTTCGATTTTGTTCAGTATTTACTTATGAAGGCAGAACAACAAGAAAAACAAGAATGGGCTTCTTTATCATTGACATCAGCAATGCGGGATATAGAAGATGAACCCGTTCTGTACAGTATTTCAGATATTCAGGTGAGCTTTGCATGAAAAAGTCGGGGCAGGTCGTTGTCTTTCGATTTCCTCAAACTGACCTTGAAGAAGGCAAATTACGTCCTGCTCTTTTATTGGAAAAGTTACCTGGGGAGTATGATGATTGGCTAATTTGCATGATTTCCTCACAAACTCGCCAGTACATTACGGGTTTTGATGAGATTGTTCAAGACAGCGATGAAGATTTCAAACAGAGTGGGTTAAAAGTTACAAGCGTGATTCGAGTTGGGCGGTTAGCAGTTGTGTCAGGCGAAATTCTTCTTGGCGCAATTGGTGAAATTTCAAGTGAACGCTTAAGCCGTGTCAAGAAAAATTTATCCAATTGGTTATCTGAAAAATAAAACGGGGTCTAACAAAGCGTGCACCTGACGCTGGGGATTCTGCGCACATCCCAAGCAGTTTTTTACGCCTTAGCCTTTTTCTGGTTGGACGGCTTCGCCATCCCCGCCCCAGCGCAGGTAACGCAAACCGTTAGCCCGCAGTCCGAAATATTAGTTCTATGAAAACAAAAGTTTCAATTTTTATTTTCATCAGTATTCTTCTTGTTTCTTGCGCTCCAGAAACTCCTACGCAGGAAAGCCAAGATGATGTTGTTGAAATTACAACGCAAGCACCAGTTACCGAAGTTCCAGCGGCGCAAGAATCTATTATCACCGAAGAACCAGTTGCAACAGAACCACCAATTGAAGAACCGACAGAAACACCAATTGCTTGTGTCATTCTGTTAACGCCCATTAATGGTGTAGAAATTCCGCCTGTTGGTAAAGTCACTTTTTCATGGACAGCGATGGATGAAGTAGGAAAGTATGTTTTGAACATCATTCTTCCTTCAGGCGAAATTGTCCCATTTGAAACTGACCAAACTTTTCGTGATCGTTACATGGAAGCGTTTGGCGCTGGTGGTGAATATCAATGGCAAGTGGTTGCACAAAGCAAAGATGGCAGTGAGATTTGCGTAAGTGAAATCGCCAAGTTTGATAAGCCCACTTATAAGCCGCCCAAAAATAACGAAAACGGTGGCAATGGTGGAAGTGATGGCGGCGATGGTGGTGGAAATTGTGACCCAATTTCTGGTTGTAATGGTGGTCCAGATTGAAAGAGAAGTATTGTAAAATCAAAAGCGGGCTAACAAAGCGTGCACCCGACGCTGGGGATTCTGCGCCGCTTTACAGGCAGTTTCCTACGCCTGAGCATTTTTCTGGTTGGACGGCTTCGCCGTCCCTGCCCCAGCGCAGGTAACGCAAACCGTTGGCTGGCTTCACTCCAACACAAAGGATAAGAACATGGACTTAAGCAAGCAATTTTCGTTCACAGATTTTCTTGCATATTTTTTTCCTGGCTCGTTTGCCGCAGTGGGGCTGTATTTTTTATTAATTTTATCTCCAGCGCAAAAATTTTTAGTCGGTGTTTCGTTTGATATAACAACAGGTCTAGTTTTTTTGATTTTCAGTTACATCATTGGAGTAATCCTGTCGCCATTTTCCAGCTGGGTAGTCAAGTTTTTTGAAAAATGGAAAAAATTCAAGAGCAATCAAAATGTTATTCCATCAGACCTTTTCCCCGATGAAATCATAAAAGGTTTTCGAGAAGTTATGGGCATTGCGAAGGACGAAAAAATCAATTGGTCACGAAGTCATTATCGAATATGCCTTATGTTGGTTACAGAAAAAATGCCGTTGGTTGCTCAACGAGTTGATCGACAACGTAATGTAGCGCTATTCAGACGAAATTTGATTTCCCCTCTTATAATTTGGGGATTAACGGGATTGAGTTGGGGAACATGGCTTATCACCCAGAATTTCATTGAATGGGGAGTTTCTCTTATTGTTGGTTCGATATCGCTTACAGCCATCTTGGTAGGAGTAACGATTAGTCGTATGCACGATGGAGAAAAAACCGAAACTCGGGAAACCTTGTCTGGATTTCTTGCAGGGTATAAATTAGGAGCATTCACAAAACAAAAGTAACGCGCTTTCCAAAACGCCAGCCAACAAAGCGTGCACCTGACGCTGGGGATTCTGCGCACACTTCAAGCAGTTTCCTACGCCTTATCATTTTTCTGGCTGGACGGCTTCGCCGTCCCCGCCCCAGCGCAGGTAACGCAAACCGTTAGGCGTTTGTCACTAAAATAATTTACCCATTTTATGTACAGGGAGGTAAACTCTTCGATAATATTATTAATTCCCAATAAAAAAATCAACAAATCCAAATTTAGAGGAAAAAAATGAAAAAATTATTAGCATTAACTTTCGTATTTTCAATAATCCTGACTGCATGTAGTCAATCAGCAAAAACTTCTCCATCTGAAGAAACCGTAGTCCCTATTGCCACAAATACAGTTGAAGTTGCTGTTACGCCCGAAACTCCACCCACAATTGAAGTCACAGCGACACCTGAAATACTTGACCCATATGCAACAATTTCAACTGACAAAGCAGAGTTCTATTTCCCTCTTCCCCAACAAGAAGAATGGGAATGGTTTGTTTTGTCCTCTAGTTCAACTGTAGAAAATTGCGGAACTTGCACCCTAACAAGTTACAAAACAGAACGTGTTTGGTCGGTGAGAGTTAACGCCGATAAACCATATGATATAGACGTTAAGTGTGCAAATAAAGGAAATGAATCCCCGCAAACAGGGAGCGCAGACCAAATGCTGAAAACATGCGAAGCAAGCATTATGCTTGTAGAAAATATTCAAAGTGATGGAAGTTATGAAACATCCTCAACAAATTTCACCAATATCAGTTTTTCCTACAGCAACGGTGGTGTATTGATTGAACTGTCAGAACCATCTTTAGTTCAGGCTCTGTATAGTAACCAACCAGAGGAAATTGAATATTACTACACGTTAATTACTGATTTTTCAGACCCTGAAAATCCACAGTATGATTATCAAGAGCTTAATGTGAAACCAGAATACAAGTAAACTGATGGGGTATGATGACGTAATCGTGAGCCGTCATACCCCAACCATAAAAACGCCTAACAAAGCGTGCACCTGACGCTGGGGATTCTGCCGCCATCTCAAGCAGTTTCCTACGCCTTTTCATTTTTCCAGTCGGACGGCTTCGCCGTCCCCGCCCCAGCGCAGGTAACGCAAACCGTTGACACGCCCCTTTCCGAAATTGAGTCTTGAAAACATTATCGCTTCGTGATAATATCGGGCTATGATAGAGTCTTTCGCATCCGATGAAACCGAAAAAATCTTTCGCGGTCAAGTTTCAAAAAAGTTCCCGAAAGATATTCAACGAACCGCCCGCCGAAAATTAATTTATCTTGACGACGCAGAAGATTTACAAGATTTACTTGCACCACCTGGAAATCGGCTTGAA